>CAWHAM010000015.1:0-349756 GCA_963827305.1 uncultured Chloroflexia bacterium | reverse complement strand
AATTGAGGCAACAAATTTAGCTGAGGGCTGTACAATCGCAGGCTTGGACAATTTACTCTTGACACGCACGTCTTTGACTTCTACACCGAGGATCTGATCAAGTTCTCCAGCAAGGTATAGCTCTCTCAGGTTTTGGGCACTTGCCTCCGAACCTTCAAAAACGAGAATGATAGAGCCTTTTCTGGTAGCGACATAATTCAAACTGGGATCTATTTCCCATAACGCGCTAAGCATCCCTGGTAGCAAATCCTTAATCTTTTGTTGATCGCCGACTACCTCGATCTGGACATTTACAAGCTTTTTCTGTTTATGATCACCCTTAATTAACGGGGTATATTTTAGCAAGAATTTCGTAGGCGAAAGCACTTGCGTGTCGTGCAGCAACTTCCTGAAAGCCTTCCGCATCCGTCTCGTGTTTACGGTTGATTAGATCGGAGATGCCGCAGATCACCATAGCATTTATCTGTGGATTTGTGTAACTAGCCTCGAGGAAACCATATCCCTCCATCTCCACAGCAAGAGCATCGCCGTAGTTTGATCGGAGGAAGGTGTAAACAGAAGACCGGGTATCAGCTACAACTTTCTCACCAGCAGCGATAGGCCCCACGAAGGCCTGAGGTACTGGGGTCACAAGAGGGGTTGGAAGTCGCCGAAGCCAATCGTCCTTCCTTGCTTCGGCTCGGGCACGATGTACCATGCGGAAGTGTGAGATTCCCATACTTGGTCTAGGTTCAAACTTTTTCTTTGCCTTGCCCGCTTCATAAGCATATACTTTTGTTGCGGCTACAACATCACCCAATCTGACATCTTTGATGCCGCCCGCGACTCCGACAAACAACATAACATCCGGGTCAAAATATTCAATTGCAGACTGGGTCTCAAGAGCAGCTCTAATATTTCCAGCACCAATCTCGACAATTCCCACTTCCCAAGAACTATCGCCTGACAAAAACTGTCCTCGTTCATAGACGCTCCCCAACGGATGTGTCTCCTCAGAGAGGTCCGTAAGAGATGCCCGAACCGCGTTGTATTCGATTGGAAGAGCAGTAAGTATGACTGCGCAAAGCGTGTTGTTTTGACCATATCTGGTCTCCGATTTATCACCCATATCTCATAAGCCTCCTACTATCGAATAACATGGTGCAATCGATCCAAGTGTTCTCTTTATGATAAGCCGCCCAACTCGCGGTTAAGCGGATCGTATAACAGCTTATAGGCGGTCCGGTAAAAAATCCCAAATGTTTAGGGCTGTAAACGGCGCTGAATAAAAAAATTATAGCATGTATCCCTTTGTCTTCGCTTTAGTGGCTCATCTTCCTGCGGGTGAAGGGATGACAGCCGCGGAGATGGGAAGACTCTTTCTATTATCGCGCAATTCTAGAAATGTGCTGCGGTAGCGAGCGGGGGGAGATAGAAATGGTTCAGGGGAAGGGGATGCCGGGTACTCGTGGCGGCTTATCACACGGGGATGCTTCGCGAACGCCGCTTACATATTATCAACTGGCCCGCCTTTGGAATGTGCCCTCTGCGTGTCTTGATCTGATTGTGCAAGATACCGCCGAAGGATTTGCAGATCTGCATGCCCCATTAGTTTCTGCAAGCTGAATACATCCGCCCCGTTGCGTAACATTTCCAAAGCGAACGCCCGGCGGAAATCGTGAGGGGATGGCTTTTGAATACCTGCAAGTTTTGCCCTACGTTCCATGACACCTGTGAGTGCCCAATAGGTCATCCTCTCGCCACTTCTTGTGACCCATAGGGCGGGGGAGTCGTCACGCCGCTTTCTCAGGTATGCACGAATAGCCCGACGTGTCCGACGCCCAATGAACACAACTCTTGGTTTTCTCCCCTTCCCCTGGATAATCATGATTGCACCCGTTCCCAAGTCAATGTCGTCCAGGTTCAACCGGCAAAACTCCCCTGCCCGCACACCTGTATCAAGCAAGGTAAGCAGCACTGACCGATCTCGCTCCCCTGTGAACATTCCCCGCTTGCAGGTTTTCAACAGCGCCGTAACATCTTCCAGCGATACGGGTACTATTGGCTCGATTGCCACCCGTGGCGCTTTGAGCTTGCGCATGGGGTTTTTCCAATCCGGTATGATCTCTTCTTCTTCAACCCAGTACAAGAATGCACGGAGCGCCCTAAACAAGGCGTGTACTCCGCCGGGATTGTGGTTTTCTTGCATCAGGCTGATATATTGCCGGAGGAAATCGGATGTTAGTTGTGTTACTTGGGTTAGGGATTGACTCTCGCAGAAGTCTGTGAAGTATTTGAGCTTCTTTCTACAGAACTCGATTGTTCCCCCGCTCAGCCCTTGCGTACGACGGTCTATGAGAAACGACTTGACGAGTATTGGCAAATAATCGTCGTTGGCAACTTGTATAGTCCCTTGGCTTTTCGTTTTCGCAGGAAACATAACAGCCTCCTTCTCTAGCCTATGTCACTAAAATGAAGGAGGCTGCCTATTGCCGCCGGTGCCGAGGGTGGGAGTTGATCCCACGACCAAGGGCTTATGAGTCCCCTGCTCTACCACTGAGCTACCTCGGCAAGCGGCTTCGATGTTACTATGGGGCAACCATTTTGTCAACGATAATGTGGATATTATGAAAGAAATAGGCTGGAATCCCTTATAAGGTACTTGACTTTGTCCTGTTGAATAGGTATAATAAACGTTTGCATATCTGTCGTTGCTATTGCCCCAAGTGGGATGTCGCATGCGGCATTGTATTTCCGCCAGTGTACCCAAATTCAGGAGAAAGATATGGCATCTGTCCTACCCGAGAAGAATTATGCGCGTATCCCGGTTACTCTTAGCCTGCCCAACCTTATCGAAGTTCAGCTTAACTCGTTTCAACGTTTGAAAGCAGAAGGATTGGGGGATCTCCTGCACGAAATATCACCAATCGAATCCTACAACAAGGGGATGAAGCTTTTCTTCCCTAGCCGCGGCCCCGAATCAAAACAATGGGGGCTGAAATATTGGTTTGGTGACCCGAAGCATGATATTGAAGAATGCGTAGAACGTGACCTGACATTTGCCAGCCCGCTCTATATCTCAGTGTTGTTGGCCGGCCCCGACGTCCCCGAACCCATCAAACAGGATATTTTCCTGGGGGATTTTCCTGAAATGACCGATAAAGGAACGTTTATCATCAATGGAACCGAACGGGTAGTTGTCTCCCAGTTAATTCGATCCCCAGGTGTCTATTTTGAAGCGCCCACGGACCGGGCAACCGGCCGGCCTTTGGCGATGGCGAAACTCATTCCCGACCGCGGAGCCTGGATGGAGTTCGAAACGCGCAAAAGCGACTATATCATCCTAAAATTCAACCGCAAGCGCACGGTACCCATCAGCGTTTTTCTGCGGGCCCTGTCAACCGTAGATGACGGGAATGGCTCCGAACAGCTCCTTTCCTCTGGTACAGATGATGAACTCATCAATCTCTTCAAGGATGTGGACACCAATCCTGAGCGTATGTTCATCGCGTCCACGTTGCGCCAGGAACCGGAATGGGATCTTGCCGGAGGCTTGACGATCGCCGAAGCGGCTCTGATCGAATTCTTTAAGCGCATGCGTCCCGGAGATCCAGCGACGTTGGACAATGCCCGGGCATTTCTTGAAGAACAGTTGTTCGACCAACGGCATTATGATCTGGAGCGAGTGGGCCGATACAAATTGAATCAAAAGCTTGATCTGCATATCCCCATTCCACACCGTACCGTAACCAAAGCGGATATTATTTCGCTGTTGCGGCGGATGATCCTTATCAACAACGGCGTTGAACCGCCAGATGATATTGACCACCTTGGCAACCGGCGTGTCAAGACCGTCGGCGAGCTTATCCAGAATAAGTTGCGCATTGGCTTGCGTCGTATGGAAAGGGTCATTAAAGAGCGCATGTCCATCCGTGACCAGGAACAATTATCCCCTGTGACCCTCGTGAACATCCGCCCGGTAGTGGCCGCCCTGCGTGAGTTTTTTGGGTCCAGCCAACTCTCGCAATTCATGGATCAAACCAATCCCCTGGCGGAGTTGCGACACAAACGCACCCTTTCGGCCTTAGGTCCAGGCGGCCTACGCCGTGAGCGCGCCGGTTTTGATGTTCGGGATGTCCACCATTCTCACTATGGACGCATTTGCCCGATCGAGACTCCCGAAGGTCCCAACATTGGTTTGATCGGCCGCCTTGCATCTTTTGCACGTGTTAATGAATATGGATTTATAGAGACGCCCTATCGCCGCGTCATCAGACAGATGGCTTGTGTCGATCCGGCGTTGGAAGGGCATGCCTTGCGTGAGGACCTGACGGACCTCAAGAGTGGGGAAACATTGATCAAAGCCGGGGAACGCATTACAACCAAAATGCTCAAGACGATTGCCAAAAGCAAGCGGGATGTGGCAATTGTCCCTTACGTTTCAGATGAGTATGAATATCTCTCCGCGGATGCCGAGGATAAATATGTGATTGCCCAGGCGAATGCGGTATTAAACGAGTTCCGCGAGTATGAAAGCACGCGTGTCTCCTGCCGTTACCATTCCGGCTTTATTTTCACTGCACCCGAGAACCTGGATTACATGGATGTCGCGCCTCACCAAGTGGTCGGTATCAGTGCGGCCTTAATTCCCTTCCTGGAACATGATGATGCCAACCGCGCCCTGATGGGTTCTAATATGATGGCCCAGGCTGTTCCGTTGGTACGCCCGGAAATCCCGACCGTCTCGACCGGGATGGAGCGATATGCCGCTCTGGATTCGGGTCAAGTGATTGTGGCTGAAGAGGATGGAGATGTCGTCTCGGTCACTGGTTCCTCCATTATGGTCAAGGAGAAGGGCGGTGCCCTGCACACGTATAATCTACGTAAATATCAACGCTCGAACCAGTCCACTTGTATCGATCAGCGCCCGGCGGTAATCAAAGGGCAGGTTTCTCACAAGGGCGATATCATTGCTGATTCTTCCTCGACTGAAAACGGAGAATTGGGACTCGGCCAGAACGTCATCGTGGCCTTCATGTCCTGGGAAGGTGCCAATTTCGAAGATGCCATCGTAATCTCAGAACGTTTGGTCCAGGAAGATCGTTTTACTTCGATCCATATCGAAAAGTACGAGGTCGAAGCGCGTGATACGAAGCTTGGCCCCGAAGAAATCACCCGGGATATCCCGAACGTCGGTGAGGATGCAATCAAAGACCTCGATGAGGGCGGCATCATTCGCATCGGTGCGGAAGTGGGGCCGAATGATATCCTGGTAGGTAAGATCACGCCGAAAGGCGAAAAAGAATTGACGCCCGAAGAGCGCCTGTTGCGCGCCATTTTTGGTGAAAAAAGTCGTGATGTTAAAGATACCTCCCTGCGTATGCCACATGGAGAGCGCGGTAAAGTCGTGGATGTAAAAGTGTTTACTCGTGAAGACAACGCCGATCTTTCTGCAGGAGTGGAGATGATGGTGCGGGTCTCGGTGGCGCAACGCCGCAAGATTACCGCTGGTGATAAGATGGCCGGCCGTCATGGCAATAAGGGCGTTGTTTCGCGGGTCGTCCGGGAAGAAGATATGCCATTCCTGGATGATGGAACGCCTGTGGATATTGTTCTGAACCCGACGGGTGTGCCCGGCCGTATGAACCTGGGTCAGGTGCTGGAAGTGCATTTGGGGTGGGCGGCGCGGAAACTTGGTTTCCGAGCAATCACGCCTGTATTTGACGGAGCCCGGGAAGACGAGATCGAGTTTGAACTGGCGCGAGCCTGGCTGGTGGATTACGCCTGGAAGGAGACCGCCATTACCGCCTGGACCTGGCTGAAGGGTCAGGAATACAGCCCCGACATGATCGAGGACGATGACGAAGTCCGCCGTCTCTACCTGGAACAGTGGCTGGGTGAACGCGGCTACGATGTATATCGTTTGAATGAAGTGGACTATGCCCGTCATGCGACTGTCACCGAGTGGTTGCGTGATCATGAGATTGATCCATCAAGCGTCTTTACTGACAATATCCCTGGGCCTACACAACGTCAAATATACAATGAGAATGCCATTCGTGCCTGTATAAGACTTTGGTTGCACACCTATGGCTATGACAATGTTCCAGATAAGGAACTGGAATCAAAGATGAAGGCTACGATGCTGGAATGGGGCATACCGGCTCCTACGCTTGGCAAGCAAATCCTGCGAGATGGAAAGACGGGTGTTCCTTATGACCAGCCTGTTACGGTTGGTGTGATGAGCATGCTTAAGTTGCATCACCTGGTCGAAGACAAAGTCCACGCCCGCTCCACAGGACCTTACAGTCTGGTTACCCAGCAACCCCTGGGAGGCAAGGCTCAGTTCGGTGGTCAGCGTTTCGGCGAAATGGAAGTATGGGCGCTGGAGGCTTACGGCGCGGCATATACGCTTCAGGAAATGCTGACGGTCAAATCAGACGATGTGCAGGGTCGTGTGAATGCTTACGAAGCCATCGTAAAAGGAGAGCCGATCGAAGAACCGAGCATCCCGGCCTCCTTCCGAGTTTTGGTCAAGGAATTGCAGTCGTTAGGTTTAGCCGTGGAAGCTGTCACGGATAATGGTGAGGTCATTAAGTTCGGTAAGGATGAGGAAAAAGTCCATCCGCCAAAATACACGACTGGCCTGATGGATATCGGCGAAGACCTAATGAAAGGCGCAGGAGTTAAAGAATCCCTTTGATTTGCCTTGACGGGCTTCCACCCGTCATGATAAAATTGCACTTCGTTGCCTAAAAGGGCTGTTGCGTCGCGCTGCCCACTGCTTTGTTTCGTAGGAGTGAGGCCATCAGGGCAAGTTCGTGATGGCCTCACTTATTGACAATAACCAGTAAATTGCAAGGAAATTTGTTTCGGAGGCGAGTGTGCCCACAATTAACCAACTGATCCGCAAAGGACGCCAGTCCAAGAAAATCAAGAGCAAAGCCCCGGCGTTATTATATACGCTGAATACCAAGAAGCAGCGCCGTGTGCGCCAAGCTAAAGGCGCACCGCAAAAGCGTGGCGTGTGCACGGTTGTCCGCACTACGACTCCCAAGAAGCCAAATTCAGCGCTGCGTAAGATCGCGCGCGTACGCCTGACCAATGGCCTAGAAGTTACTGCCTATATTCCAGGCGAGGGACACCAACTGCAGGAACACTCTGTGGTACTGGTGCGTGGCGGTCGTGTCAAAGATCTACCGGGCGTACGTTACCACATCGTGCGTGGTTCACTCGATACGACTGGCGTCAATAACCGGAAGCAGGGCCGTTCGAAGTACGGTGCCAAGCGCCCGAAAGAAACTACGGCCTAGTTGATTTGATGGAGTAATGATATGCGTCGAGCAAAGCCAGAAAAGCGTGAGATCCTTCCCGATATCCGTTATAACAGTGTGGCCATCCAGACCATGATTCATCACATGCTCCACCGTGGCAAGAAAAGCACGGCGGTGAGCGTGATGTACGACACGTTGGAAATCATCCGTGAGCACAGCGGCGGTAAGGACCCAGTTGAGATCTTCGATACGGCCATGCGGAATGTCGCGCCAGCCATGGAAGTGAAGCCCCGCCGCGTAGGTGGTGCCACTTACCAGGTCCCGATGGAAGTGCCACCGGTTCGCCGTACAACCCTGGCGATCCGCTGGGTGCTGGATGCGGCCAAAGCGCGTGCCGGAAAGTCTTTCGCCGAGAAATTGGCGGATGAATTATTGGATGCCTATAAGAATGAAGGCGCTTCCATTCGCAAACGCGAAGAAACCCACAAGATGGCCGAGGCAAATCGCGCCTTTCTCGCACTACCGCATGTAATTAGCGGTTATTGAACCTTACCAAGCAGAGTATTATGGCACGTGCGTTCCCACTCGAACGATATAGAAACATCGGCATCATTGCTCATATTGATGCCGGAAAGACGACTACCACCGAGCGTATCCTGTTCTACACGGGGATGACCCATCGCATTGGTTCCGTGGACGACGGCACCACCGTGACCGACTGGATGGAGCAGGAACGCGAGCGAGGCATTACGATCGTTTCCGCGGCCGTGACTGCCGAGTGGAAGGGCTATCAGGTCAATATCATTGACACGCCAGGCCACATCGACTTCACTGCGGAAGTGCAACGGTCGTTGCGCGTACTGGACGGCGGAGTTGTGGTCTTCGACTCCGTTCAAGGAGTGGAACCGCAGAGTGAGACGGTGTGGCGTCAGGCGGACCGCTATGGCGTACCCAGAATTTGTTTTGCGAACAAGATGGACCGTGTCGGCGCTTCTTATGAACGCACGATCGAATCCATTAAACAGCGCCTGGGAGCAAACCCAATTGCAATGCAAATGCCGATTGGGATGGAAGCAGCTTTCAGGGGCGTCATTGACCTGATGACGATGAAAGCTGTCTTTTGGGATGATGAATTGGGCAAGGAACCCCGCGAGGCTGAAATCCCGGTCGATCTGAAGACGGAGGCAGAAGAGCGTCGCCATACGATGATTGAGCGTATAGCCGAATTGGACGATGCACTCACTGTCAAGTATCTTGAGGGTGGAAAAATCAACAATGCTGAATTGAAGGACGTCCTCCGGAGAGCTGTGATCTCGGGTAAAGCCGCACCGGTATTTTGTGGCAGTTCGTTGCGAAATAAGGGTGTTCAAATGGTACTGGACGCAGTGATTGATTATTTGCCTTCGCCATTGGATGTCCCTGCGATAACCGGCACGGACCCTCGAACGAACGAAGCCGTCAAGCTGCCGCCCCAAGATGATGCGCATTTAAGCGCACTGGTCTTTAAAATTGTTACCGATCCATATGTGGGACGCCTGGCGTACTTCCGGGTCTATTCCGGAACATTAAGCCAGGGTCAGATGGTCACCAACTCCACCAAAGGGAAGCGGGAACGTATCGGCCGTCTGTTACGCATGTATGCGGACCACCGTGATGATGTCACCGAAGTCCGCGCTGGAGATATAGCCGCAGTTCTGGGGTTCAAAGATACCTTTACAGGTGATACCCTTTGTGACAATAAGCTGGTGGTCCTCGAAAATATCACATTCCCTGAGCCGGTTATCAATGTTGCCATTGAACCCAAAACGAATGCTGACCAGGCCAGGATGGGTGAAGCCTTACGCAAACTGTCCGAGGAGGACCCAACTTTCCGAGTCCACTCTGATGAGAATACCGGTCAGACCATCATCGAAGGTATGGGAGAGTTGCACCTGGAAGTGATCGTAGATCGCATGATGCGCGAATTCCACGTGCAGGCCAATGTCGGCAGGCCCCGGGTGGCATACCGCGAGTCAATAACGCGGCCCGTCAAGGAAGTCAATTACAAATATGTCAAGCAGACGGGTGGGCACGGCCAATATGGACATGTGGTGATATCGCTGGAACCGGGTGAACGCGGTAGTGGGATTGTTTTTGAAAATAAAATTATCGGTGGCGCAATCCCCCGCGAATTCATCCCGGCTGTGGAAAAAGGCATCAAGGAAGCCTCTGAAAGTGGTGTACTAGCTGGATACCCGGTTGTCGATCTGAAAGTGAGATTATTCGACGGATCGTTCCATGAAGTGGATTCGAATGAAATGGCTTTCAAGATGGCTGCCACCTTTGCCTTCAAGGAAGGAGTCCAGAAAGGTGGACCGGTGCTGTTGGAGCCGATCATGAAAGTGGAAGCGGTCGCTCCAGAGGAATTCTTGGGAGAAATTATTGGCGGGTTGAATGGTCGGCGGGCAACCATCCGGGGCATGGAAATGCGACCGGGTAATGCCCAGGCAGTCAATGCGACCGTGCCACTGGGTGAAATGTTTGGGTATGCGACCGAACTGCGTTCAGAGACCCAGGGCCGGGGAGTGTTTTCGATGGAATTTGATCATTATGCGCCGGTACCCGCTGCGGTGGCGCAGGAAATCCTAAACGCATAGTTCCAGTTTCTAGAAGGAGAGATTATTCATGGCGAAGCAGAAGTATCAGCGGACGAAACCGCACATGAACGTGGGGACGATGGGGCACATCGACCACGGGAAGACGACGTTGACGGCGGCGATCACGAAATACAGCCAATTCTTGGGGAAAGCGTCGTATCGACCCTATGATTCGATTGACAATGCGCCGGAGGAAAAGGCGCGTGGGATCACGATCAACATTGCGCACGTGGAATACGAGACGGACAAGCGACACTATGCGCACGTGGACATGCCGGGACACCGTGACTACATCAAGAACATGATCACGGGAGCGGCGCAGGTGGATGGTGCCATCCTGGTGGTGGCAGCGCCGGACGGGCCGATGCCGCAGACGCATGAGCATGTGCTGCTGGCGCGGCAGGTGGAAGTGCCGAGCATCGTGGTGTACCTGAACAAGGTGGACCAGATGAATGACCCGGAGTTGCTGGAACTGGTCGAGATGGAACTGCGCGAACTGCTGACGAACCAGGGATTCCCGGGCGACACGACCCCGATTGTGCGTGGGAGTGCGTTGCAGGCGTTGGAGAGCACCTCGACCGACCCGAATGCGCCCGAGTATGCCAGCATCAAGGAATTGCTGCGGGTGATTGACGAATATATTCCGGAGCCGAAGCGTGAGACGGATAAGCCGTTCATGATGCCGATCGAAGATGTGTTCTCGATCAAGGGTCGTGGGACGGTGGTGACCGGACGAGTGGACCGGGGCATCATCAAGGTGGGCGATCCGGTGGAGATCATTGGCTTGCGTGAGACGCGCAATTCGGTTGTGACGGGCGTGGAGATGTTCCACAAGATGATGGACGAAGGCATGGCGGGTGACAATCTGGGTCTGCTGTTGCGTGGCATCGAGCGCACGGACGTGGAGCGTGGTCAGGTGGTAGCCAAGCCGGGTTCGATCACCCCGCACACCAAGTTCGAAGCGAAAGTGTATGTGCTGAAGAAGGAAGAAGGTGGGCGGCACAGCGCATTCTTCAATGGCTACCGTCCGCAGTTCTACATCCGTACGATGGATGTGACTGGCAACGTGGAATTGCCTGCGGGTGTGGAAATGGTTCTGCCGGGCGACAACGTCGACCTGACCGTGACCCTGATCGTCCCGGTGGCGCTCGAGCAGGGTTCCAAGTTCGCCATTCGCGAAGGCGGCCTGACCGTCGGCGCGGGTGTCATCACCAAAATCATCGAATAGGTAAATAAACAATATGACTAAGCAGAAGATCCGCATCCGCCTTAAGGCTTACGACCACCGCGTACTCGACCAGTCTGCCAAGCGGATTGTCGAAACCGCCGAGCGCTCCGGCGCCCATGTTGTCGGCCCAGTACCCTTGCCAACGAAGAAAGAACGGTTTACAATACGCCGCTCGACTTTCATTGACAAAGACTCACATGAGCACTTTGAAATCCGTACGCATAATCGTCTCATTGATGTATTGGATCCTGATTCCAAGACGATCGATATGTTGATGCGGCTCAATCTGCCGGCGGGTGTGGATATCGAGATTAAA
Source organism: uncultured Chloroflexia bacterium (assembly GCA_963827305.1). Lineage (GTDB taxonomy): Bacteria > Chloroflexota > Anaerolineae > Anaerolineales > Villigracilaceae > UBA877. Next base: position 338,323 of record CAWHAM010000015.1, on the reverse strand, counting down.
ATTTAGCATAGTTGTCTGTTCGTCCAACTGGTCTGATGTTTGATCTTTTAGAACCAATTGGATTGGATGGGCAGCATAAGAACGGTTCTGTTCGTGGGCCCTACCACCCTGTGTGCCGCGGCAGACCGGTTGACTGTGCTGTGACCGAGATGATGCAGCCTAGCCCAGGCTGACAGTCTTGAGAAAAGTTTAGAAGGAGAAAACCGAGCATGTTGAAAGGGCTGATTGGCAAGAAGATCGGCATGACCCAGATCTTCGATGAGACCGGTGCGGCTGTTCCGGTAACTCTGATCGAAGCTGGGCCTTGCTATGTTACGCAGGTACGCCTTCCAGAGAAGGAGGGCTACGCAGCGGTGCAACTCGGATTCAGCGAGGCAAAGACCAAGCACCTTACATCAGGCGAACTTGGCCACCTCAAGAAGAGCGAATTGCCCCCGCTGCGTTTTTTGCGTGAGTTTCGCGTAAAAGACGCCGGACTCAAGACTGGTGATAAATTGACCGTCGAAGTCTTTGGCGTCGGCGAACACGTGGACGTAATTGGCACCAGTAAAGGCAAGGGTTTTGCCGGCGTGGTGAAACGCTACCATTTTGCAGGTGGCCCCAAAACGCATGGTGGATCTGACCGCTTGCGCGCCCCCGGCTCGAGCGGTTCAACGACCACGCCTGGCCGTGTCTATAAGGGCTCACGCCGTCCCGGACATATGGGCCATGAGCGGGTTACCTCTCAAAGTCTGAAGGTCGTTCTGGTGGACGTCGAACGCAATCTGCTGGGTGTGCGTGGCGCCGTTCCCGGGCCGAGAGGCGGCTTGGTCATGATTTAGGACGCACGCAAACAATAAGCGCTGATGATGGGAGTATGGGTATTATGAAAGCAGATGTTCTGAACATGAAAGGTGAAAAGGTCAAGACCGTGGAATTGCCGGCCGAGATCTTCGAAACCCAAGTGAATGTAGATTTAATGCACCAGGCCTACATCCAACAAATGGCCAATGCCCGCCTCGGTACGTCCAAAACCAAGACGCGCAGCGAGGTTTCCGGCGGCGGCAAGAAGCCTTGGAAGCAAAAGGGCACCGGTCGGGCCCGCCAGGGTTCCACGCGTGCTCCGCAGTGGGTACACGGCGGCAAAATCCATACACCGCGTCCGCGCAAGTATACGCAGCATATGCCAATCAAGATGCGCCGCGCGGCACTCCGTTCAGCATTGTCCGCCAAGGCGGCTGACGCCGGCTTGGTGGTGGTGGATGAACTTGTTCTGGACGAGCCCAAGACTCGGTTCATGGCGCAGGCCTTGAATGTGCTGGTCGGGGATGCCACCGTGCTAGTCCTTGCAGCCGAAAAAGATGCTTCCTATGAGATCGTGGCCCGCTCAACCAGTAACCTCCCAGATGCCAAATTACTGATGGCAAATTACCTGAATATCCGGGACCTACTTGGCTATGAAAAACTCGTCATGCCCCTCAAGGCATTGGACGTGTTGAAGTCTATTCTGGTGTAGGAGGGCAGCATGACAACGATATATGATGTAATCCGCCGCCCGCTAGTCACCGAGAAGTCGAACTACCAGTCCAACAAACTTCACCAATATTCCTTTGAAGTGACCTCTGAAGCCACCCGGTCTCTGGTGAAAGATGCCATCGAGGCGCTATTCGACGTCACGGTCGTCCGTGTGAATATCATGAACACGTCTGCCAAGCGCAGTCGTCGCCGCAACCGGCGCCTGCAGGTACGGGCTCCCGGTATCAAGAAAGCGATCGTTACCCTGGCCGAGGGAAGTACCCTCGAGATGTTTGAAGGGGTGAAGTAATGGCTGTCAAGAAATATAAACCCACAACGCCCGGCCAACGGGGGATGACCGGTTACACGTTCGAAGAAATCACCAAGTCCACCCCTGAGCGCAGCCTGATCATTCACCCGCGCAGTTATGGCGGACGCGATACCACCGGCCGCATCACAGTACGTCATCGCGGCGGTGGGAATCGCAGGTATATCCGCATCATCGATTTCAAACGTGAGAAGCACGATATTCCCGCCAAAGTCGCCGCAATCGAATACGATCCGAATCGCACTGCCCGCTTGGCCTTGCTTTTCTATGCGGATGGTGAGAAGCGCTACATCATCGCTCCACTCGGGATCAAGGTCGGTGATACGCTCTTTTCAGGACCTCAGGCCGAAATTCGGCCAGGTAATTGCCTTCCGCTCTCGAACATTCCTGTTGGTACGATGGTCCATAATCTCGAGCTGCAAGAGGGCAAGGGTGCTCAGTTGGTCCGTTCTGCAGGCGGTTCGGCGCAGTTGTTGGCCAAGGAAGGTGAATATGCCCAAATCCGTCTGCCTTCGGGGGAGGTGCGGCTAATTCGCCAAACCTGCTATGCGACAATCGGTCAGGTCGGCAACCTGGATCATAACAACATTAAATTGGGCAAGGCTGGCCGCAAGCGCCATATGGGCATCCGTCCAACGGTGCGCGGTACTGCCATGTCTCCACGAGACCATCCGCACGGCGGTGGTGAAGGTCGCCAGCCAACTGGTATGCCAGGCCCGAAAACCCCGTGGGGTAAACCCGCCCGTGGATACAAAACCCGCCGTATCAAGCGGACCGATAAGTACATCGTGCGCCACCGCAGCAAGGCTAGCCGCTGAGGCGCTGAGTAGGATGCGAGGTAAGCAAATATGTCTCGTTCATTGAAAAAAGGGCCTTTCATTGACCCGAAACTCTTAAAGAAGATTGAAGCGATGAACCTGAAAGGCGAGAAAAAGGTCATCCGGACCTGGAGCCGCGCAAGTGTGATCTTTCCTCAGATGGTAGGACACACAATCGCGATCCACGATGGCCGTCGCCACGTGCCCATCTATATCACCGAAAATATGGTTGGCCATCGCCTGGGCGAATTTGCGCCGACGCGCCTGTTCCGTGGTCATATGGCGGCTGAGAGGTCGTCCAAGGCGCCGGCGTAGGAGCAACCAGATGACTCATGACATTCATGCAAGATTAAGTTATTTGACAATGTCAGCCCAGAAAGTTCGCCTGGTCGTTGATTTGGTGCGTGGTAAAGATGCGGTGCAGGCTCTGGAAATTCTGCGGTTCGCACCCCAGAGCGCAGCCCAACCGGTGGCAAAGCTGCTGGCTTCTGCGGTTGCAAATGCCGAGGAAAATTTTGGTGTCAGCCGTGACGACCTGTTCGTAGCCAAAATCTTTGCTGATGAAGCGCCCACCCGCAAGTGGCGTCGCTTCGGAGCACGTGGCCGCTTCAAGCCGATTATGCGTCGAACGTCGCATGTCACAGTTATCCTGCGCGAGCGCGAGACTGCCTAACCGGCAAAGAAAGGACGAAGGAGATCTTATGGGTCGAAAAGTTCATCCGATTGGTTTTCGATTGGTTGTTAATCAGGACTGGCGTGGTCGTTGGTTTGCCGAAGGCGCCCAATATCGCGAACAATTGGGACAGGATTTCGCCATCCGCGACATGATTTATCAGGAAACCGGCCGTGCGGGTGTTTCCCGGATTGATGTTGAACGTTATCCGGGAAAATTGAAAGTATCGATATTTACTGCAAAACCGGGCATCCTGATTGGACGCAAGGGCGAAGGCATCAAGAAAATTCGTGTCAGTTTGGAAGAGTTGACCGGCAAGAAGGTCGACCTGGATATTAAAGAAATCAAGGCGCCGGATTGCGATGCCTTTCTGATATCCCGTAATATTGCCGACCAGCTTGAACGCCGCATCAGTTACCGTCGTGCCATGAAACGCGCCATCCAGCAGGCCATGCGCCAGGGCGCTCAAGGCATCAAAATCGAAGTCGCTGGACGGTTGTCAGGAGCAGAAATGGCTCGCACGGTCTGGTTGCGCGACGGACGTGTACCGTTGCAGACTCTGCGCGCGGATATCGATTTTGCCCGTACCGAAGCCGCAACCACCTATGGTCAGATTGGTGTCAAGGTTTGGGTCTATCATGGTGAGATGAAGAGTGAAGTGGAAGAAAAAGTTGAGACGACCGAAGGCGTCTACGTTAGTGAATAGACGCGGTGCCTGTGGAGTGAGGTTGATGCTATGCTAATGCCAAAACGTGTGAAGTATCGCAAGCAAATGCGTGGTCGCATGAAGGGGAAGGAATCGCGAGGTGTTGAGATCTCCTTCGGCGAATATGGTTTGTTGGCGTTGGAGCCGGGCTGGGTGACTGCCCGACAGATCGAAGCGGCCCGCCGAACGCTTGTTCATGCCATGAAACGTCGCGGCAAGGTCTGGATACGTATTTTCCCGGATAAGCCTTATACTCAGAAACCCCCGGAGACCCGCATGGGTAAAGGGAAAGGGAATGTGGAATACTGGGTTGCTGTTGTAAAGCCTGGCCGTGTCATGTTTGAGGTCGGCGGCCTGGATGAGGCAACCGCACGCGAGGCGTTAAGTCTCGCCCGGCGTAAATTTGCCATCAAGACCAAGGTGATTGCCCGTCATGATGTGGCCATAGGAGAGCAAGTATGAAGCCGGCTGAGATTCGTAAATTATCCGTTGAAGAGATGCGGGTCAAGCTGTCGGATAGCCGTGAGGAATTAATGAAACTCCGCTTCCAGCAGGTGACCGGTCAATTAACAGATACCAACCGACTGCGCCAACTGCGGCATGATATCGCCCGTTTTGAGACGATTTTAAATGAGCCCAAAGAGACGGCTGTACAGGAAGGTGAAGCATGAATGACCGTCGTAGAATCAATGGTGTTGTCACCAGTAACAAAATGACGAAAACTGTCGTGGTTGAGATCGGCCGAACATTCCGGCACCCTCTCTATCGGAAGGTTGTCCATTTAACCAAGCGTGTCAAGGCGCACGATGAGTTGGGTTGCCAGATTGGCGACAAGGTCCAGATAGTTGAAAGCCGGCCACTTTCCCGTGATAAACGCTGGGTGGTCGAGTCGATCGTCAAGCATGAGATTCGTACGGCTGATTTGGGCCTAGTAGAGATCGTTGAAGAGACTGCCGATGCAGGCGTTAGCGTGCCTGCCGAGCCTCCAGTGGAGGCCCAATCATGATCCAACACGAGTCCCGTTTGAAAATAGCCGATAACACCGGTGCTCGAGAAATTCTGGTCATCCATGTCATGGGCGGTTCAACCCGTCGTTATGGCCGAATCGGCGATATTGTCGTCGGAGCCGTTCAGTCAGCGACTCCCCAGGGGTCGGTCAAGAAGTCTGAGATCGTCAAGGCTGTCATTGTCCGTTGTACCAAAGAATGGCGTCGGGAAGATGGTTCTTATATACGCTTCGACGATAATGCGGCTGTGATTTTGGACGTAGACGGCCAAAACCCCAAAGGCAGCCGCATTTTTGGACCAGTTGCGCGCGAATTGCGTGAAAAAGGCTTCATGAAGATTGTTTCGCTGGCCCCGGAAGTGCTTTAGGCCAGTTGAGGAGCGAACGATGAAAGTCAAGATCCGTAAAGGTGATACCGTTGAAATCATTAGCGGGAAGATCGAGGAGAAAGGCAAGCGCGGCGAGGTGATCAAAGTCCTGCCGGACGAAAAACGTTTGGTCGTCCAAGGCTTGAACATCCATACGAAGCATCAAAAGCAAGTCCAAACTCAGGGCCGGACCATTAACCCCGGTCGTATCAAATTCGAAACCCCGCTTGATATCTCGAATGTTATGCTGATCTGCCCCAAATGCAGTAAACCAACCCGTGTAAGTGTCCAGCGTAACGAGGACGGCGTACACCGCGTCTGCAAGAAATGCCAGGCGTTGATCGATTAGCCATCGGTGGAGCAGTGATTTATGAATAGAATGCAAGAACGATATCAAAAGGAAGCAGTCCCGGCCTTGCTCAAGGCATTTCAGTACAAGAATGTCATGCAGGTTCCACGCATCAGTAAGATCGTGATGAACATAGGCCTCGGCAGCGAACAGGATAACGCCAAGGCTCTCGAGGCTGCCATGGGTGACATGACAACCATCACCGGGCAGAAGCCGGTCATGACGAAAGCCCGCACAAGTATAGCCAACTTTAAATTGCGTGAAGGACGCATTATTGGCACAAAAGTGACTTTGCGCGGAGACAAGATGTGGGCCTTTCTGGACAGGCTGCTGAATGCCGCTCTGCCGCGCGTGCGTGACTTCCGTGGCGTTTCTCCGGAGGCATTCGACGGGCGGGGCAATTACACGCTTGGCTTGCGCGACCAATTGATTTTCCCGGAGATCGAATACGACAAGATCGATAAGTTAAGAGGCATGGAGGTCACAATTGTGACCACAGCCAAATCCGATGACCATGCACGGCTGATGTTGCAATTGCTGGGCATGCCGTTCAAGAAGGAAGCATAATTATGGCAAGCACTTGCATGAAGTATCGTGAACTCCGCCGCAAGTATCCCAACCAGATACGCCACCGCTGCTCGAAATGCGGACGCCCGCGCGGTTATATTCGCCGTTTTGGTCTATGCCGGATTTGCTTCCGCGAGTTGGCGCTGGAAGGAAAGATTCCCGGCGTCGTGAAGGCATCCTGGTAACCGGGTGGAGGTAAGAAATGAGCATGACTGATCCTATCGCTGATATGCTGACCCGCATCCGCAATTCCATGATGAGTGGTCAGGCCATGACGGCTATGCCCTATTCGAAGATCAAGGAAGAAATTGCCAAGATCTTGAAGGAAGAGGGCTACCTGGAAAATTTTGAAGTTGCAGATGGCGAACGTCCGAGCCAGATGGTGCTGCGCCTGAAGATCAAGTACTTTGGTGAACGCCGTGAACGCAAACCAGTGATCACTGGCATCGAACGCATCAGCCGCCCTGGTCGGCGTATTTATACCAAGAAACAGGATATTCCCTGGGTTCTTTCGGGCATTGGCGTAGCCATATTGTCCACACCCAAGGGCGTTATGACCGGTCAGCGTGCCCGCCAGCTGGGTGTGGGCGGCGAGATCCTCTGCAAGGTCTGGTAGAGAGGAGAATTAAAGTGTCTCGAGTTGGACGTATGCCCGTGGTCATCCCGACCGGTGTACAAGTAGATATTAATGGCGCGAATGTTGGCGTCAAAGGTCCGAAAGGTGAGATGAGACGGACGTTCTCCCCTTCGATTGGGATCGTAATGGAGAATGGACAAATCGTTATCACCCGTAAGTCCGACCAGCCCGCCGAACGCGCTTTGCACGGCACGACGCGTGCCATCCTTGCAAACATGATTCATGGCGTTAGTGCTGGTTTTGAACGTGTTTTGGAAATCGAAGGTGTTGGTTATCGGGCCGAAATGAATGGCAAGAATCTTGTTCTCCATATGGGTTATTCACACCCTGTAGAGATGCTGCCGCCATCAGGGATTTCCTTTGACGTGGACCAGAAAGCTCGCCAGGTTTTTGTACGTGGTTTTGATAAGGAATTGGTCGGCCAGGTTGCTGCGAATGTCCGTAACGTGCGGCCGCCGGAACCATATCATGGCAAAGGTTTGCATTACCTAGGCGAGAAGATTCGCCGCAAGGCCGGCAAGGCCGGAAAGGCAGCACAGTAATCTATGGCTGAGAAAAATCGTTCAGAGGCTCGCATCAGGCGGCATGCACGCGTGCGGATTAACGTGCAAGGCACGCAAGAACGACCTCGTTTGTGTGTCTTCCGCAGCCTCTCGGAGATCTACGCCCAAGTTATCGACGATAAGGCCGGGCACACCATTACTTCGGCCTCGACCATCGACCAGGAATTGCGTGGAAAGATGAAAGGCCTGAAGAAATCCGAAAAGGCTAAAATGGTCGGTAAAATGCTGGCTACGCGTGCCAAGGATAAAGGCGTGCAGACGGTCGTATTCGACCGCGGCGGTTTTAAATATAGCGGCCGGGTCAAAGCCCTGGCTGATGGCGCCCGTGAAGGCGGCCTGGAATTCTAGGGCCTGAATGGAGAACGTTATGTTGAATTACCCGGTGACGGAAATCGATCAGCAAGCAGAGTCCCTCGACGAGCGTGTTATTGAAATTGCTCGCGTGGCCAAAGTGGTGAAAGGTGGCCGCCGTTTCCAGTTCCGTGTGACGCTGATCATGGGCGATAATCACGGCAAGGTTGGCATGGGAATTGGTAAGGCGAATGCAGTGCCGGATGCGATGCGCAAGGCGACTGACCGTGCTCGCAAGAATATGCATCAGATTTTTCTTTCCAAGACCACCATCCCGCACGAGTCAACCGGCAAGGTTGGCGGTGCAGTGGTCCTGCTCAAACCGGCCTCCCCCGGAACGGGCGTAATTGCCGGCGGAGGAGTCCGGGCTGTGCTTGAAGCAGTTGGCATCCATGATATCCTGACCAAGTCGCTCGGTTCGTCGAATGTCCTGAACTCCGTTCAAGCCACTCTCCAGGCGCTTGAGGCGTTAAAGTCACCTCAGGAAGAAGCCGGCCGGCGCGGCAAGTCGGTTGAAGACCTGCTGCCGTACTGGGAAAGGAGAAAGAAGCATGGCTAAGAAGGCCGAAGGTAAAAAGATCAAGTTGACTCTGGTGCGCAGCCCGATTGGCTACCCGGAGCCGCAGAAGGCGACCGTGCGTGCCCTGGGATTCCACCGATTACACCAAACTGTGGAGCACGAGGACACACCTGTAGTGCGTGGGATGATTGCCAAAGTCATTCACATGATAAAGATTGAAGAGTAGGCACGAAGATGAAACTGAACGATCTTAAACCGAATTTAAGCAAGAAAAACCGCAAGCGCGTCGGGCGTGGTATTTCTGCTGGTCAGGGAAAAACGGCCGGGCGTGGCACCAAGGGCGAGGGCGCCCGCACTGGTTCGGGTGGTCATCTTTATCGGCAAGGCGGTAATTTACCATTCTTCCGCCGTTTGCCTTTCATACGTGGCAAAGGCTTTACCCCACCGTATGAAGTTGAGTTTAATGAGGTAAACCTTGACCAATTGGCTTCCTTCAAAACCAAAGATGAAATCACTCCCGAAACCCTTCACCAAGCACGCCTGTTACGTGATCCGCGTAACCCAGTTGCAATCCTGGGACGGGGAGAATTGAAAGCCGCCATTAAAGTGCGGGTCCACCGTGTCACAAAGAGTGCCAAGGCTAAGATCGAAGCTGCCGGCGGTTCGGTGGAATTGATTGTGTAACTCGTCCCGCGAGGAGACCTTCTATGAAGAACGCATTTACAGGATGGCGTTATCTCTGGACGTCGCAAGACATCCGTCGCAAGTTGATTATCACCATGATAATTCTGGTCATTTACCGCCTGGCGGCAAATGTCCCGGTGCCGGGTATTAATGGGACGGCCTTGAAAGCTCTGCTGCAAGGTGCGACCGGTTCCGGGTCCTTCTTCGCGTTCCTCGATCTGCTTTCTGGTGGGACCATTTCGCATTTTTCCTTGCTGGCCATGGGGGTCTACCCGTATATTACTGCGCAAATCATCCTGCAATTGCTGACCCCCATTTTCCCGGCGCTCCAACGCAAAATGGAGGAAGATCCGCGTGAGGGTCGTAAATGGCAGGAAAAATGGACGTATTACCTGGCAGTCCCAATGGCTGCGCTATCGGCTCTAGGCCAGATTAACCTTTTCAACTCCTACTCGGTACAAGGCGGTCAGGGCAATATTGTAGCCTTTGGATTTACGAGTACCCTCTGGCTCTCTTCACTAGCCCTCCTTTTAACGATGGTCGGCGGCACGATGTTCGCCATCTGGCTGGGTGAATTGATTTCCGAATACGGTATTCGCGGCCAGGGCTTATCATTGATCATCTTTGCAGGCATCGTTGCCCGTATGCCAGCCAACTTCGCCACGTTACTGGCAGATAAGGCGCATGGCTGGATCCTGGTCATCTCGATGGTTGTGGTAATGGTGGCGGTCATCTATGCCATTGTATATGTCCAGCAAGGACGCCGCCTCGTGCCGGTCATGTATCCTGGCCGGCGTGTCGGCAGCCGCATGTCCATGCCGGTGAAAGGTACATTGCCATTGATGGTCAACCTGGCAGGCATGATCCCCCTTATTTTCGCCAGCGCCATCCTGCAGTTCCCAGCCATTATTGCGAGTTATTTTGTCAATTCAAAGGTTGCAACAGTGGCCAAATTTGCTTCAGCGACACAGGCCACCTTCAACGGCGGTTGGCTTTACTATTTGCTGTATTTCCTGATGGTTGTAAGCTTCACGTTTTTCTATACCGACGTAATGTTCTCCCAGCAGAATTATGGAGAGAATTTGAAGAAAGTTGGCGCGCAGATCCCTGGTGTCAACCGCGGAGCGCCGACCCAGAAATACCTGACCAAAGTACAGCGCCGTATCACTCTACCCGGTGCGTTATTCCTGGGTGTTGTTGCGGTCCTGGGTTATATCATTAATGTAATTTTAAAGGCGGTTGGGATTGGAGGAACAACCTCCTCCTCCACCATTTTCCTAGTCTCGGCTGCGGGTCTGCTGATCGTGGTTGGTGTGGTACGCGACACATTCCTGAACATTGATGCTGAATTGAAACTTCACGGATATGATGATGCCCGGTTGGTGAAATAGCTGACCATGCTGACCTATATCGTTCTCCTCGGTCCTCCTGGCGTTGGCAAAGGTACTCAGGCAGAAATCATTGCCAGAACTACCGGTTTGCCACATTTATCGTCGGGTAACCTTTTCCGAGAGAACATTAAAAACGCAACAGGCCTTGGCTATCTTGCCCAGTCCTTCATGAATAAAGGTGAGTTGGTTCCGGACGATGTGACGATTGGCATGATCCGGGATCGCCTCTCCCGACCGGATTGCAAGGATGGGGCTTTACTCGACGGTTTCCCCCGCACTACGGTTCAGGCGGAAGCCCTGGAGAAATTGCTCGCTGAGTTTGGTGGCAAGGTGAACTATGTTCCATATATCTCAGCTTCCGAAGCTACCCTGATAGAGCGTTTGAGCGGACGTTGGACCTGCAAAGCGCAGGGTCATATCTTTCATGAGAAGTACAATCCGCCAAAGAAACCGGGCGTGTGTGATTTGGATGGTTCGGAACTTTTTCAACGGAGCGATGACAAAGCTGAGACGGTCACCCGGCGCATCCAGGTATATTTCGCCCAAACTGCACCTTTAATTGCTTATTATCGTGAACGCGGTTTGCTGTCTGAAATTGATGGCTCCCGGCCGATTGAACAGGTTACCAAGGATCTGCTGGCGGTACTTGGTAAATAATATGGTCTGGGAACGCGATGTTCACATCAAAAGTCCGGCTGAAATTACGCTGATGCGCGAAGCTGGCCGTGTCAACGCTCTGGCGTTGGCAGCGATACAAGAACTTTTACAACCCGGCGTCACTACTGCAGACCTCAACGCGGCTGCTGAGGAAACTCTGCGGAAACATGGCGCTTACTCGCCTTTCAAGAACTATGGGCAACCCCCTTTCCCTGGTTCCATTTGTGCCAGCGTTAACGAAGAACTGGTTCATGGCATCCCTGGAAAACGGAAACTCAAGGAAGGTGACATCATCTCCATTGATTGTGGGGCGGTCGTCGAAGGTTATGTCGGCGACGCAGCCTTCACGGCTGGAATAGGGCGAATTTCCCCGAATGCCAGCAAGCTAATCGAGGTGACCAGGCAAGCGCTGTTCGTTGGCATCGCAATGATGCGCGCCGGAAACAAGACGGGTGACGTATCCGCAGCCATCCAACAATTCGTGGAGGCGCAGGGATACCAGGTCGTCCGTGAATATACCGGACACGGTGTAGGCCGGAAAATGCATGAAGGGCCACAGGTGCCTAATTATGGCACACCAGGTACCGGGGTTCTGTTAAAACCCGGAATGACGATCGCCCTTGAACCGATGGTTCTCGTAGGTACATACCGTACCCGTGTCCTATCCAACCAGTGGACGGTTGTATCTGCTGATGGATCATTGACGGCACATTACGAACACTCAATAGCCGTCACCGAAGGCGAGCCTCTCGTCCTGACTGTCCCTTAACCAGACAGCACGAAACTACTGAAACTGGACGGAAAAGAATAGTACAAGTATAATTCACCCTTTGGTTGAATAACCAATGTAAGGAGATTTCAATCATGAAAGTAGGTCCATCCATTCGCAAACGCTGCGCGAAGTGCAAGATTGTCAAGCGCAAGGGCAGATTATATATCATCTGCGAAAATCCTAAGCACAAACAGCGACAAGGATAGTAGAACATGGCGAGAATTGAAGGTGTTGACCTCCCGCGTAATAAACGCGTTGAAGTGGGCCTGAATTACCTGTTTGGTATTGGTCCCACACGCTCGCGTGAGATTCTGGCGGCGACCAAAATCAACCCAGATACACGCGTCAAGGATTTGACGGAATCTGAAGTGTCGGCGATCCGTGAATATATCGCGAAGAACTGGAAAGTCGAAGGCGACTTGCGCCGTCAGGAACAGTTGAATATCAAGCGTCTGGTTGAGATTGGCTGCTACCGCGGCCTGCGTCACCGGCGTAATTTACCCGTCCACGGACAACGCACACGCACCAACGCACGTACCAGCAAAGGTCCCAAGAAAACTGTTGCCGGACGCGGACGCCGCAAGGGCGGTAAGAAATAATCTGCTAATAGGGACGAAAGAGGTTCTATGGCTCAGACTGTACGTTCTGCGCGTCGCTCCGGCGGCGCAAAAAAAGGGAAGCGCAGCCTGTCCTCCGGGCAGGTACATGTCTTCGCGTCCTTCAACAATACCATTGTGACCGTAACAGACCCGGAAGGCAACACCCTATGCTGGGGTAGCGCCGGATCAGTTGGATTTAAAGGCTCCCGCAAGAGCACGCCTTTTGCTGCTCGTCTGGCTGCGGAACAAGCCATCAAGGCTGCTCAGACCATCGGCATTCAAGAAGTGGACTTGTTTGTCAAGGGTCCCGGACCTGGTCGAGAATCCGCGATCCGTGCCGTCCAGTCGGCGGGTCTTAAGGTCAAATCCATTTCGGATATAACACCGGTCGCGCACAATGGCTGCCGGCCTCCCAAGAAGCGCCGCGTTTAGTTTTGGTGAAAGAGGTAAGCACGTATGGCGAAATATACAGGTCCGGCCTGCAAACTGTGCCGGCGTGAAAATGAAAAATTATTCTTAAAGGGAGAACGTTGCTTTACTCCCAAATGTGCGTTTGAGCGCCGTGGCTTTGCGCCAGGTCAGCATGGCCGCTCCGGCGGGCGTGGTGGGCGCGGTGGTCAAGGGCGTGAGTCCGACTATGCCAAGCAGTTGCGCGCCAAACAAAAAGCCCGCCGCATCTACGGCATTTACGAAGCCCAGTTCCGACGTTATTACGGAAAGGCTTTAAAAGCCCGCGGCATTACCGGTCTCATGCTTTTACAGATCCTTGAATCCCGGCTGGATAATGTGATCTTCCGGCTTGGTTTTGCAACAAGCCGTTCCCAAGCGCGCCTATTGGTCACGCATGGCCATTTCACGGTCAATGGCCGCCGGACGGACATCCCATCAATGACCCTGGGCGCCGGCGATGTTGTTTCGGTCCGCGAGGGTTCATTGGATGCTACATATTTCAAGGAATTGGCTCCACTGGCCGAGACTCGCAATATCCCGGCCTGGCTAAGCCGCGACCTAAAATCTCTCTCGGGTAACTTCCTGCGCCTGCCGGAACGACCTGAGATTGACGGTAACCTAAACGAGCAATTAATCGTCGAGTACTACTCGCGCTAATCCGAGTTTGTTCTCTTAGACGCGGCGTACCGTTCTGTACGCCGGGAGAGGTGTATCGTGACTATCACGAACATGGTGATGCCGAAGATCGAGCGCGAAGCGGAAGCTCGTAATTATGGCAAGTTTGTTATCAGCCCATTGGAGCACGGTTATGGCGTGACGCTGGGCAATGCTTTGAGGCGTGTACTGCTATCTTCGCTCGAAGGCGCGGCAGTGACGTCCATCCGAATTGTGGATATCCTGCACGAGTTCAGTGATATTCCGGGTGTGCGCGAAGATGTGTTGCAGGTAATGTTGCAAGTCAAGCAATTGCGCCTGATCCTCGAGGGCGTGGATGCCACCCGTATGCACCTGGAAGTGCGCGGTGAAGGTGTGGTCACTGCTGCGGATGTAATTGCCTCGCCCGAGGTTAAAATCATCAACCCGGACCTGTACCTGTTCACGGCGGATAGCTCAAAGACGCGCCTTGACATAGAGTTTATCGTCGAACGCGGGCGCGGCTATGCTCCATCCAATGAACGTGGGCGCATGCCTATTGGCGAGCTTCCAGTGGATGCCATTTTCAGCCCGGTCAAGCGAGTCAATTGGGAAGTCCAGGCGGCACGGGTTGGTCAGAGCACCAATTACGACAAACTCGTTTTGGAGATTTGGACCGATGGCGCAATCTCACCAGAAAAGGCTTTGAGCGCCTCCGCCAAGCTGCTGATCGAGCATCTACGCTATGTAGCTGGCATCAGCGAAGAAACACTTTCCATTGCGATGGAAAAGGAAACCGCAGGTTCGCGCCTGACCAGTGAAGTGGCTGAGACACCGGTGGAATCGCTTGATCTTTCGGTGCGGGTCTTCAACTCACTCAAACGTACCGGCATAACCACTGTGGGAGACGTGCTTGAACTGCTCGAAAAGGGTGATCAGGCGGTCATGTCCATCCGCAATTTTGGCGAAAAGAGCCTGGACGAACTACGTGCCAAGATGCAGGAAAAGGGCTATTTGAAGGACGAACAAAAGAAAGAGTCGGAGTAATTCAGAAATGCGACACCAAGTAGCAGGTTATAAACTCAATCGAACCAAAGGCGGGCGGATCGCTTTGCGCCGCAATTTGATCAAACAGTTCTTCACTTACGAGCGTATCCGCACCACCACAACAAAGGCGGCCGCCATCCGTGGTGAAGCTGAACGGATGATCACCATTGCCCGCAAGGTTACGGACGCCAGTGACGCTGAGAAAGTAGCGGCTCGCCGCTTGATTGCGGGCAGACTGGGAAATAACAGTAACGATGCCGTGAAGAAATTATTCGACGAAATTGCTCCTCGCTTTTCCGATCGGAATGGCGGCTATACCCGGGTCATGAAGCTCGGTCCTCGTTTCGGTGACAAGGCCGAAATGGCAATCCTGGAACTTGTAGAAGAGTAAACCGTCATCAGTCAACGGCGCTCGACGTATTTGGATGTGAGCTAATAGCTAAATGCTAATAGCTGATCGATGGAAATGGCACGTTACCAGATTATCCTCGCTTACGATGGCACGGGCTTCCTCGGGAGCCAGCGACAGGCGAGTTCCCGCACAGCGCAGAGCGAACTTGAAAAGGCGTTGCGGAAACTTGGATGGCACGGACAGACGGTGTATATGGCCGGACGTACGGATACCGGCACCCATGCCAGTGGGCAGGTGGCAGCTTTTGACCTCGATTGGGGTCATGGCCTTGAGAAGCTCCAGGACGCCTTGAATGCCCATCTTCCCCGGGATATGGCTGTCAGTGAAGTCAAAGAAGCTGCGGATGGTTTCCATCCCCGCTTTGATGCCACCTCCCGCAGCTACCACTACCGCCTGTTCTGCGCCAGCGTACGGGACCCTTTACGGGAACGTTATGCCTGGCGGGTGTGGCCCTCTGTGGCAAACTTGACGCCACTGGCCAGTATTTGGCTCGGGACTCACGATTTCGCAGCCTTCGGTAGCCCGCCCCGATCCGGAGGCAGCACAGTACGAACCGTCATGTCTGCCAGATGGCGACAGCAGGCTGACGAGTGGATTTTTGAAATCCAGGCCGACGCTTTCCTGTACCGCATGGTGCGCAGGCTGGTTTATGCACAGGTGGCCGTCGGGCAGGCGAGACTTTCGGCGAAAATGTTGGCCCGGGCACTTGATGACCGGTACGATATTCGACAGGAAGCGCAGGTCCAAATTCCTGCAAGTCTTGCCCCGGCATGTGGCCTAACATTGGTCGAGGTATGTTACGATAACCTCGTTTGAATTTGTTTAGTCTGTAATTTTGGAGAAACGAAAGTGTATAAATCTTACTATCCTAAAGCTGCTGAAATTAACCGCCAGTGGTTGCTGGTTGATGCCAATGGTGAGAATCTGGGGCGTCTGGCAACCAAGCTGGCCGGACTCCTGTTGGGAAAGCACAAACCAACTTTTACACCCGGCGTTGAAATGGGCGATTTCGTGATTGTAATCAATGCCCAGAAAATCACCGTCACCGGCACAAAGACACACACAAAACTAACCGAAAAAATGTACCATCGCCATTCGGGTTATCCCGGTGGCTTGAAAACAATCAGCCTGCGCGACCAGTTGCAGAACCACCCTGACCGTGTCATCCGCTCTGCAGTGTGGGGTATGTTGCCTCACAATAAGATGGGTCATCATCTAATGACACGGCTGAGAGTCTACGGTGGTGTTGAGCATCCACATACCACACAGAATCCGAAAACGGTCGCATAAAGGAGCAGGAATATGTCTGTGCAATATTTTGAAGGTGTTGGACGCCGCAAGCAAAGCATTGCCCGTGTGCGCATTATGAACGGCTCAGGACACTTTACCGTCAACGATAAAGAAGCCCCGGCCTACTTCAATCGATTGGGGGATGTCGATGCAATTCTAGCTGTTCTTAAAGCGGCAGGGCAGGATGCCAGGAGCTATGATATTACCGTCGTTGTCACTGGCGGCGGAGTGACCGGCCAGACAAACTCTGTTCAGCTGGGCTTGGCGCGTGCCATGGTCAAGATGGATCCTGAGAATGTCTCAGCGATGCGCAAGGGCGGTTTCCTGACACGCGATGCGCGTGTAAAGGAACGTAAAAAGCCCGGTCTCAAGCGTGCCCGCAAAGCTCCAACCTACACCAAACGGTAATTTGAACTGTAAGACGCAAAACGTAATGCGTGATCCGTAACTTGGCTTGTTACGTTTTGCGTATTACGTTTTACATTTAATTCGAATTGTCCTTTATGGAGACTCCAATGCCTGGTATTACACTCCTCGGTCTTGGCCCTGGTGATCCTGCCAAACTCACGCGGGAAGCCTGGGATGTGCTTAGTTCCGTTGACGAAATCTGGCTGCGAACAACCCAACATCCCATTGTTGCCGGTTTACCCGACACCCTCAGAGTCCACTCTTTCGATGATCTATACGCTGGTGGTGACTCATTCGAGGAGGTTTATTCCGCGATTGTCGAAAAAGTTTTGGAATTGGGCGAGAGGCCGGAAGGGGTGGTCTATGCCGTGCCGGGGGATCCGTTTCTGGCAGAAGCCACCTGCCCGGTGATCGCACAACGCGCACAGAGCGCCGGTCTGCCGATGAATATCGTGAATGGACTTTCATTCCTTGAGCCTGTTTTTGCCGCGCTTGGACTGGATCCATACCCGCGCCTGACTCTGATGGATGCGTTGGAATTGAGCCAGGCACATATGCCAGCCTTCCCACCGGATATGCCGGTGCTGGTTGCCCAGATATACTCACGCATGGTGGCCGCAGAAGTCAAAATGACTCTCAACGCCATCTACCCCGACGAGCATCCAGTCCGCCTGGTACACGCGGCCGGAACTACGGATGAATATATTGAGGATCTACCACTCTACAAAATAGACCGCTCTACGAGAATCGGTTTGTTGACGGTGCTTTATGTCCCATCCCTGGGTGAAGGTACTTCGTTCGAGGCCTTCCAGGAAATCATTGCCCATTTACGCGCCCCGGATGGTTGTCCTTGGGATAAAGAGCAAACGCACCAATCCCTCCGTGCGCATTTGTTGGAAGAGGCTTATGAAACCCTGGCAGCCCTTGATTCCGAAGAACCGCAAAAAATGGCTGAGGAGTTTGGCGATTTACTACTCCAGATTGTGTTGAACGCCCAGATCGCCAACGAAGAAGGTGAATTCAGCATGTCGGATGTGATAAAAGGGATATATGACAAAATCATCCGTCGCCATCCGCACGTCTTCGGGGAAGTAATTGTCGATGGGGTTGGCGGTGTATTGAAGAACTGGGAAAAGCTCAAAGCCGATGAGCGTGCCGACAGCAGCGAACCAGAAAAAGGTTTACTGGGCGGCGTTCCGCTGGCGTTGCCAGCGTTGATCCAGGCTCAGGAATACCAGGACCGGGTTGCACGAGTTGGTTTTGACTGGACGGAGATAGAAGGTGTTCTGGAGAAGGTTGCTGAAGAAATCCAGGAAGTCCGGGATGCTGAAGATGAAGAGGAACTGGCTGGTGAAGTGGGGGACCTGTTTTTTGCTCTGGTCAACCTGGCACGCTGGAAAAAGATAGATGCCGAGTCGGCTCTGCGTGGGACCAATGCACGTTTCAGGCAACGCTTTGCCTATGTGGAAGCAGGAGCAAAAAAACAGGCCAGGAATATTTCTGACATGACCCTCGACGAGATGGAAGCGCTCTGGCAGGATGCAAAGAAAGTGAATGGCAAATAATCATCGTCGGGAAAAAGCTTTGACCGGAAATGCGATTGAACCTTTTTATATACTACTTGGCAAATTCAGGCAGGGTCGGTCCTCCCGGTAAACTGTACAAATGCCTTGACAATCTGTTTGCCATCCGTCAACACATGCACCTGCGTTTTTTTAGTGGACTTGAGGCGGATAAAAAGAGCATCATGCCGGGAAGACATGGACTTGATATCAGTTAAGATTGTCTCCCGGACCGGGGTCCATGCAAAGGGAGAGCCTTTGGTACAGACGCGCTGGTTGGTCAGGATCAATTCGAAGGTGAAAATTTTGGCGGTGTCTTCGACGAACCAGGCTGATACCAGGAGTGGCAGAATGCCCTGGAAAAGAACCAGGCTTAAAACGTCTGCCAGACCAGCGGGGAGAAACCTTGTAAGGATTCCTCTTGAAAGATTGGTGAGAGCCGTAAAAGAAATAAGCACAAACACAGCAACTTCCAATACCTCCACCCCAATCCTCCAGGCAAGCGCATACCACTTCCATGAAGGGCTTGAACGATAGAGGATCAATTCGTCCGGGTATAGCTGAATTGGCATGGTCATGTTTGCAGGATTTCCTTTCGAAACGTTGAACAAAGGTCTGGGGATGAACCTGAGATGATACGCACAGATGCCTTTTCAAGACCGTGCTGGTTGTATGAGGTTTCTTGATTTAATTAATGATACCATAGCGACCCTGCCAATTTAGAAGAGCCTCCTGATTTAAGAATTCAGTATTCAAGATGGTGTCCTTTGGGAAGTGGGTGGTCGGTCGCGAAGCATCTCTGAACCAAAATTTAATGTAAATCACCCATTCGTCCTCTTGTTCAGTCCAAACATATATGTTAAAATAAAGGACGAATTTCCCCATATATAGGGGTAATTGTGAAATTATACACCATATATGGCGGTTACATTTGTTCTACTAATTCGGAGCGATAAGCATGCGTTGTCCTTACTGTCAGAACGATGACTCGAAGGTCATCGACACCACGCACGATAGCCATGGCGGCATTCGCAGGCGAAGGGAATGTTTGAACTGTGGGCAGCGCTTCAGCAGCTACGAACGTTCGATCATGGCGACTCCGCTGATCATCAAGCAGGATGGCACGCGCGAGGAGTTCGACCGGGAGAAACTGGAACGCGGCATCCGTATTTCCTGCGCCAAACGCCCGGTCTCCGCGACAGATATTGAGCGTCTGGTGGGGCAGGTGGAAACCGAGTTGCAGCGTTTGGGAAAATCCGAAATCAGTTCGCGCGTCGTCGGTGATCTGGTGATAAAGGGTTTGAAAGAAATGGACCAGATCGCCTACATACGGTATGCCATCGTGTATCTACGTCTGGATGATTTACATTCCCTGCGTAATGAAATTGACCAACTGTTATTAGAATCTTAATATTTTCCTCCTGCCGTTATTCTCCGTCCACCGGGCGGAGAATCGGTGTCTATAGGTCTGTGAGCCATTCCAGTATTTTATTATTTACCGTTAAGCCAGAGAATATTTTTAGAAGCAGAGGAGAAATGGATCATGTCAAGTTTGCCGGCACTATCAAACAAAGGATTGCTCCCTACTCCGGCCATGCCCGACGATCTGCCAGGGGCGGAATTATCCGAGAACGCCCAACAGGTTCTAATCCGTCGCTATGTCCGGCGCGGTGACGAAGGCCAGCCGGTTGAATCCGTCGAGGAAATGTTCTGGCGTGTTGCTTATCATGTTGCCAGAGCTGAAGAAACATATAGTGGGGATGGAAATGCACGCGCCCGAGACTTCTATTTATTATTGACCTCCAGGAAATTTTTTCCCAATTCTCCCACTTTTACCGGTGCGGGTACTCCACTCGGGCAATTGGCGGCTTGTTTTGTCCTGCCAATCACGGATGATATGGGCCGGGACCCGGCAGGTATTTTCCAATCCCTGCGGGATGCCGCACTCATCCAACAGACTGGCGGCGGGAACGGCTTTTCCTTTTCGCGCATCCGCCCAAAGGGGTCGCTGGTTAAATCGTCTGCAGGGCAGGCGACGGGTCCAGTGGGATTCTTACGCGTTTACGATCATGCCTTTGGTGAAATTGCCCAGGGCGGTACACGCCGTGGAGCCAATATGGGCGTCCTGCGTGTGGATCATCCGGACGTTGACGAATTCATCACTTGCAAGATTGATGAAAACCAGATCACAAATTTTAATATCTCGGTTGGTATTACCGACGCTTTCATGCGGGCCGTCAAGGAGGATTCCGACTGGGAACTGCGTTTCCCGGATGTCACTTCCCCCGAGTACCGTGGTTTCAGTGGTACGCCGGAACAAGCCGAAGCCAGAGGCATACCGCTCCGCACATATAAAACTGTCCGGGCACGTGATCTTTTCCAGAAGATCGTGACCCAGGCACATCATAACGGGGAACCGGGTGTCTTGTTCCTGGATGCGGCCAACCGTTCCAACCCCGTGCCGCATTTGTACCCTCTGGAAGCCACCAACCCATGCGGGGAGCAGTGGCTGGGACCGTATGAAAATTGTTGCCTAGGTTCAATCAACCTGGCTGAATATTGTGGACCGAGGGGGGCAGTGGATTGGGATAGCCTGCGGAACGGTGTGGAACTCGCAACGCGCTTCCTGGATGATGTGGTGGATGTTAACGCCTACGTTCCGGCAGTTTCCCAATTGAAGGCAGCCGCCCATATGGCCCGCCGCATCGGTTTGGGCATCATGGGGTTGGCGGATCTGATGTATCACGTAGGTGTTCGTTATGGTTCTCAGGATGGGCAGGAATTCGGCGCGCAGGTGATGGAATTCGTCCGGTACCACGCTATGCGGACGAGCGTTGCCCTGGCTCGTGAGCGTGGGGCATTCCCGGCCATCAAGGGCAGTATTTACGACTTCGAGGAGCTCCGGTGGACAGCTCCACAACCGCTAGAGGCATACCAGCGTGATTGGGATCGTCCGGCAGTGGATTGGAATGAAATTCTGGAAGGGATCAAGAAATACGGAATCCGCAACGCAGCCCAGACCACCGTCGCACCGACCGGGACCATTGCAACTGTAGCAGGCTGTGAAGGTTATGGATGTGAGCCGGTCTTTGCGCTGGCCTACGTCCGTCATGTTAACGACCAGGGAAAGGACCTTCAACTGACCTATGCCAGTCCGCGGTTCGGCCTGGCCCTGGAGCAGGCTGGTATTGTCGGAGAAGCAAAGCAGGAGATCATCGACCAGGTGATGGAACACGGGACCTGCCAGGATCTACCCTCTGTACCGGAATCCATTCGCAATGTTTTCGTGGTGGCCGGTGATATCACAGCCGAGGAACACGTCCGCATGCAGGCGTCCTTACAGGCATTCGTGGATAATTCATTGTCAAAAACAGTCAATTTCCCCGAAGGTGCAACGGTGGAGGATGTAGCACAGGTCTACCTGCTGGCCTGGGAACTGGGTTGCAAGGGAATTACTGTCTATGTCACCGGCTCCCGTGAGAAGGTGGTGCTGGAAACCAAAGCCACCGCGGAGAGGAAACAATCCCTGGGCGCCAGCAACCTGGCCATGCCTTACTGGCCGTCTGTTACCGGGGATGCTGCACCAGCCAGTGTTGCGGATGCTGAAATTGCCACGCAACTGGCGGCCTGGCACGAGACAAAAAAGCCGCGTCCACACACCCTGGTCGGCAACACCTTCAGCGTGGAAACGCCGCTTGGCAAGGCCTTCATCACGGTCAACCAAAATGGCGGTGGGCATCCTTTTGAAGTATTTATTAACACTGCCAAGGCTGGCTCTGAGACGGCTGCCGTTTCGGAGGCGATTGGACGGCTTATCTCGTATGTCCTGCGGCTGGCTTCGCCCATCCCGCCACGTGAACGCATGGCTGAAGTGGTACGCCAACTCTCCGGTATTGGCGGTGGACGGTCGCTGGGTTTTGGCCCGAACCGGGTCCGTTCCCTGCCAGATGGGGTTGGGCAGGTACTGGACGAATATTTGACCGGCAGGACAACCCACCATGTCGATGAAGGTGGTGAGAAACCGGAAAGCCAGAGTCAGATCGGAGAATCCGTTCCGGACCTGTTGACGGTTGCGGAAAATCAAAATCCGCAAATAGCAATGTCGGCTCGACAGATGGCACTCAAAACGAGCGAACTATGCCCGGAGTGCGGCGAGGCGAGCATGGTGAATGAAGAGGGCTGCCGGAAATGTTACACCTGCGGCTATAGCGAGTGTTGACGGTAAAAAAAACCTCACTTGAAAGCTGCACAATACTAGGGATAAACCCCATCATAACCGATCCCCAAGCGCCCATCCGGGCGCTTCGGATTTATAGTAGACAAGTTTGAAACAGTGGTTTTTACCCAAAGATAAACCAGCACCAAACCTGTCCACTTGACCAATGAAAACTATACCCTTGACCAGGCTCAAGACTCCCCTAAGAATGGAGGAACTTCGTTAAAATAAAGCCTATATTTATCGTGAATAGGATAGAATAATCTCCCTGGCAAAAGAAATGGGATGTATTATTCTTAAATTGTGACACGAGGTAGGTTTTGGGCGGGAGAGTTATGGTCCGATGCATTACGCGACACTTCAAGGAGACGAGTCATGTTCACTGTGAAACGCGCACTTGCGCCCCGACGCAGGTTGCCAAAACCGAATAAACATCTCTCCCTCAGAAGATACGAGGCTACAGTCGGATTCCTTTTCTTGTTACCGTGGTTGATGGGGTTCCTCATCTTTAAAGCAATCCCGATCCTGGCGGCCTTGGGTTTTTCCTTTACTAACTTTATGATGTTAGAACCAGAAAAAACCCATTTCATTGGCCTGGCCAACTACTTAGCTTTTTTCAGGGATTCCTCCGCAGGTGCCAGCCTTTTCGGATCGATCAGTTACTTCATTCTGTCTGTTCCCCTTGAAATGGTTGTTGCACTCCTCCTGGCGGCAGTCTTTACCAGTGACCGTCTAAGTGGAAAGCGCATCATGCGGACCCTCTTCTTCATGCCCAGCATCATCCCGGCCATTGCGATTTTTATTATCATTTCTGGCTTGATTAACCCCAATATGGGTTGGATCCCCCACCTCTTTCACCTGTCCCGTAATACACCGTTATATACTCTTTTCCCGATTATCCTTTCCCTATGGACGATCGGGCCCGGCTTCCTGATCATGCTAGGAGCCATGCAAGCTGTCCCAAAGGAGCTTTACGAGGTGGCACGCGTCGATGGGGCCGGCCCAATCAACCGGTTCGTCTCGATCACCATCCCGATGTGTTCGCCGGCAATCTTCTTCTCGCTGGTGATCAACATGATCAGTTCTTTTGGCGGGGTGGCGCTACTCGACCGTGGCCTGCCCTACAGCCAGAGTCTTTCCCCGATGGAATCCTACATTTCTTCTCAAATGTTTACAGCCATGAACCTGGGATATGCCAGTGCATTGGCTTGGATCATGTTCATCGTGGTCATGGGCATCACGATCCTCCTGTTCCGATCAGCCCGTTACTGGGTTCATTTCCCCGAGGAAACCAGCAATGATGAAATCTAAAAATCCTCTCCGCAGCCAGTCCTCGACGCTGACTTTGCGTACATGGGAGTTCACTGGGACAGCATTATTAACCTTATTCATCTGGATCTTCCTACTGCTTTTCCTATCCCCGCTATCTTACATGGTTGTAACCTCCCTCAAATCCGCAGATGAATTACGTGACAGCTCGGCTCCGCTCTATCCAGCCGAGCGCCTGACATATAATTATGAAGGAACAACCTACCAGCTTTACAAGGTACCCACCTCGGATGGCGCAATTCATGATTGGGCTTTGGTCAAACCCAGCCGGCTCTCCAGCCAGTTCATCGACCCGGCGCATCCGGAAAAAGGTCTGATCACCTGGCAGGGCTCCTGGCGCAGTCTGGGCGGGGCCTTCCGCTTCCGGATCTATTGGGATAATTATCCGGGTATCTGGAAGGCGGTCGACTATCTCCTTTATTTCAAGAATTCCCTCATTATCGTAGTTCTGAGTGAGATCGGAATTTTAGTCTCATCGATCGCGGTCGCCTATGGGTTTTCACGCTTCAGGATCCCGGCCGGCCGGTTCCTTTTCTTTCTCCTGATCGCTACCATCGTTATTCCCGACAGCATCACCTTGGTGCCGAGCTTTGTCATCTTCACCCGCATCCTACCTTGGAACGGGACGTTTTATCCTCTGATTATCCCGGCGTTCTTTGGGAGTGCCATCTACATCTTCCTGCTCAGGCAGAATTTCAGGAGCATCCCACGCGACCTGGACGAGGCTGCCATGCTGGACGGGGCCGGCCCGCTGCGGACGCTTATTTCGATCATCATCCCCCAGGCTGTTCCTTCCATCGTAACCGTGGCATTGCTGCATTTCTTCAATACCTGGAACGAGCTGCGGATGTCCAGTCTGTATCTGGGCACTCGGCCAGACCTTCAAACGATGGCATTCACCGCGCAATCTTTCACCACGTACGGGTTCACACCTGAGGTTTTGCAGACTAGCGCGGTAATACTCATGGCGATCCCCTTGTTGATCCTTTTCCTATCGCAGCGGTTCTTTATGCAGGACATGGTTGTCACGGGAATGGAGAAGTGACATGAATAAAATCGCTTTTCGAAAGATTTTCCTGATCTGGCTGGTCTGGGCATTGATCGTGATTGGTTTCCAGGCCCTGGCGACCGCACGTTTCCAACCAGTCTTTCCGGATTTGGCCCAGGAATGGACGGCTACATATACTTTGCCGTCAACCTACCAGGTCGGCCGCCCTTATCTCGTAGAGCCCTTCATGAACGCCCAGGTTTGCTGGGACTCGGAATATTACATCAGCATAGCCCTTGGCGGATATGACGACCCGAAGGTTCCGCACCTGACACCCTTCAGAGGGACCACCTACTGGCAGGATGGCATGCTCTTCGAAGGAACTCGTTATAATGGCGAATCGCTTTCATTAGACTATGCCTTCTTTCCATTCTATCCTTGGGTGATGTGGGTCTTCATACAGCCGCTCAAGTTGATCGGGCTCAACCTTACCGCCACTGCCACCTTGGCGGGTGTAATCGTCTCAGCGCTAGGGACTTTATTGGGCATGCTGGCTCTCTATGATCTGACCTCGGAATCGCTTGGCGATGACGGCGCCATGCGGGCTGCCTTCTACATGCTGATCTTCCCGACCGGTTTCTTTCTGGTCCAGGTGTACACGGAAGGCCTGTTCGTAGGACTGGCGTTCGGTTGTCTGGCCATGCTGCGGCATGGAAGATGGCTGCCGGCCGCGTTGCTCGGTGCGGCTGCCACCCTGACGCGCGCCGTTGGCGTGGCGCTGGTCATCCCAATAACCCTCACCTGGTTCCGCACCGGCGATTGGTTGGATATCGACCTGGAATGGCGCCAGATCTACTATTGGTGGAAGGAATCCTGGCGGGCATTGTTCCTGGCGGCCCGTAAGTTCGTCCGGGGTATCTTCGGCATCCACAAAACGGATGATCCGGAGTGGTCATTGCTCAACAAAGAGCTTGTCGTTGTGGTCTCATTCGGAAAAATGCTCCTGGCATTCGCCCCGCTGATTAGCCTACCTGGTCTGGAAGTTTTCCCACCTCGGCCTGAACTTCGATATTGTCGAAACCAACTATTTTGGGCGTGGCTTCCTCGATTTCGGTAATGCCTATTACAACTGGGCCGGGGCTTTCCAAAGCATGTTCGTCCATCTTCCAGAACGGACAGCCTACTTCCTGACCGAATTCATCGGCCTGTTCATCGGCGTGGTGACCTGTGTAACCTGCATCAAGTATTATCCCGAAATTGCCTTCTTCAGCCTGGCTGTCCTGGTTATCTCATGGGGAAGCGGGCCCGCCCAGGGTATCATACGTTATATCTTGGGTGCTCCGGCTGTCTTCGTCATGCTGGCGAAATGGGGGAAAAACCCGGTTTTCGACCGGGCTTGGACAATTGCCAGCCTCCTAATGATGGGACTTCTGGCAATGTTGTTCGCTTTCAATTTCTGGGTGGCTTGAGGACGACTTCCCATACGTATTTGGCAGTCAGCACACCAATTGCTGACTGCTTTTTTTTCCAGAAAAATCTCACCCATCCATAAGAATGTTTCTTGGGGAAATCCTTGTATAATGCAAACCATATTTATCCATAAGAGGTGAATTTTGGCGAGTATCGAACAACCCATCAAGGAAGTGCGAAACGTGCGCTGGAAGGAGACATTTGCTGCGCTCAAACACTACAATTACCGGCTGTGGTTTCTTGGCCAGGTAGTTTCACTGGTTGGAACCTGGATGCAGAGCACCGCACAGGGATATTTGATCTATCAAATTACACGTTCTCCAGCCTATCTGGGGCTGGTGGGGTTTGTCGGCGGTGCGCCATCCCTGATATTTACCCTTTTTGGCGGTGTGATTGCAGACCGTCTACCCCGGCGAAGGCTCCTGGTCATTACGCAAACTTCCATGATGGTTCTGGCATTCATCCTGGCAGCCCTGACTTTTACCAACACCGTCCGTCCCTGGCACATTATTATCCTGGCCTTCCTACTGGGGGTGGTGAATGCCTTTGACGCTCCCGCCCGGACTTCCTTCGTCCTGGAACTGGTCGACCGCGAAACCATGACCAATGCCATCGCCTTGAATTCGACCATGTTCAACATCGCCACGGTTGTCGGGCCGTCAGTGGCAGGGTTAACCTATGCGGCCATCGGACCGGCCTGGTGCTTTACCTTGAACGGTCTTTCCTTCATTGCTGTAATCATTGCTCTTCTGTTGATGAGGATCAAACTCGAGGTAAAACCGGCGCGGCGTACGGCGGCACTGGCTGAATTGGGCGAGGGGATTCGTTATGTGCTCAGGAACCGCATGATCCTAAGTCTGATCGGGTCTGTGGGAATTGTCAGCGTTTTTGGGATTGGAATGATGAACTTGCTGCCAGCTTGGGCCAAGGACGTTATGCATGGGGATGTGACGACAAACGGCTGGCTGGTTTCAGCGCGTGGGTTTGGATCCTTAATCAGCGCTCTCATGCTGGCCTATTGGGGCACCCGAAAATTGCGCGGAAAATTATGGATATACGGCGCTTTTACCATGCCGGTGATGCTGTTCGTTTTTGCCTGGATCCGCTGGCTGCCGCTTTCCCTGGTCACTTTGCTCGGGGTTGGCTGGGGCTTTATGATGGTTACGAACAACAGCCAGGCGATTGTGCAATCGCTTGTACCGGATGCCCTGCGCGGTCGGGTGATGGGTGTATACACGCTCGTATTCTTTGGTTCGATGCCGATCGGTTCATTATTGGCGGGCAGCGTAGCCCAATGGATCGGCGAACCAGTTACCGTAATGGTGGGTGCTGCCCTGATGTTCGTCCTGGCAATCGCCGCTTGGTTGTTCCTGCCGGATATCCGTAGGCAGAATTAAACCTATACAACTTCCCGAACGCGATGCCTTCATATCACCATCCGTATGAGGCACATATATTCCGGATGGGTTTCTTTTAACTAGCTGGTATTGAATCTGTATTTATAGAACTGGCCAGGTGATAGTGTCTCGGAGCATGAAAAACCAGGTGTACAATTATTCAGGTTCATTAGGAGGCGATATGCCAAAAAGATTGGTTGTCGTTGCTGGAAATATCGGGGTGGGAAAGACTTCTCTCACTGAACGCATCGGCTCACGATTGGGCTGGCGGACAGAATTCGAGTCTGTCGCCGATAACCCCTACTTGCCGGATTTTTATGCCGATATGCGTGCCTGGTCGTTCCATTTGCAGATTTATTTTCTCGGCCATCGTGCCGACCAATACCTCGAAGCCGCACGCGACCAGCGACCGGCTATCCTCGACCGGAGCATTTACGAGGACGCCTATATTTTTTCACGGGCCCTGCACCATATGGGAAACCTTTCTGAGCGGGATTATCTGGCTTATCGCAAATTATTCGACCTGGTGGTAAGCAGCCTGCCTGTGCCGAATTTGTTGATTTACCTAAAATGCCCGGCGACAACCCTGATGGAGCGCATCCATAAGCGCGCCCGCAACATGGAGACAGGTATCAGTGCCGAGTACCTGGCACTACTTGAATCGTTTTATGACGAATGGCTGCTGTCTTTTGATCTGTGCCCCGTCCTAACCATCCGCACCGATGATGTGGACTTCGTGCACCAGCCCATGGCGCTGGAACTTGTCGTCAGGCGCATCCAAGAGAAGCTTGGAGGCAAGGAGGAGATCGACTTCAGCCAGTCATAAAAGTCGGCGGATTATCCAATTTCGGATGGATCATATCCTGATCGTGGAGAATTTTCGTGAAAAATTGGCGCAGTTACCTTGTTCTGAATATCGCTATCGTGCTTGTACTCGTTTCTTTTATCATTTATGGTGTACGTGTCTCGGAAACAACCATTCCGACTGGAAGCACGTCGCAACAGATCGAGCAATTGACGCGGGTATACGGTCTCGATCGTCCCATCATCCAGCAATATGAATGGTTCTTGTTCACCTTTCTGCCGGGGTTGACCCTGCTGGGAATTTACGGAACGGTTGGACAAGGCAGACAAGGTTTCAGTCATTGGGTTCCGGTGAAGATTTTTATCGTCTTAATGTTGATTACGAATACCGTCACAATATTGAACTTTCTCGTTACAGCCCATGCTTCCATGCAGGATGCCCTTGCAGCATTCTGGTTGGCGCTCGTGGTTGCAGGTCTGGCCTTGGCCAACTTCGCATTCCTCCTGGTCATCTGGAATGGCCATCGTTGGAGCGTTTGGGCTTTCGGGATCGCCTCTTTCGTGTTGTGCACTTTGAAGTTCGTCGGTCAAACTCCCATTTTCCCAGTCCTATTCGAACTTTCCTCTGTGATAATTTTGATCTACTTGCTCCGGTCAGCCTGGACGGAAATGGAATAACCCTTCTTTTTCAATGGCGCCTCCCATCCACCCGGCATGGACTCGAGACCTGGCACAAATAAACTCGCCACGACCAGCCTGACCCTGGGAATCCTGGGTTGGATTTTTTACCTCTTGCAGTGGTGTTTCGACCTGACCGTCGGTCTGCTCCTGGCAGCGGTTACTGGCGGGTCGAGCGCCATCTGTGCGACCGTATTGGATTTCCTGCCTTTCGCGATCTGGCTGGTCGGCATCGTGATAGGACATGCAGCCTTGGGTCAACTACGGCATAGGATTGCTTCAGGCCGCAGGAAAGCGCTCTGGGGCCTGTTGCTGAGTTACACTGGCATGATATTCACGATTCTTTTGATCGTCATCATCGTATGGTTGATTGCTGCTGGCATCGGTGTGGGCGTGTTAGATAAAATATTTCCAGCGCTTTCAAGACATTGAACTGTTTTCCACGGAGTCCCTATGGCTCAAACCATATTATTTCAAAAAAATTCCTTTATTAAGTGATTTACCACGCAACGAATTGGACCATCTGGCTGCCACACTCCAGGTTGTGAACCTGAGACCAAGTGAGGTGCTTTTCTGTGAATGTGATCCGGGTGAAAGTCTCTATATCATTCTGGAAGGCCGGTTGGAGGTTCTCCTGGCCCTTGGTACCCCCGATGAAAGACAATTGGCAGTCTTTGGACCAGGCGAATTTATTGGCGAGATGAGCCTGCTGATTCCCGGTAGAGCACGAACCGCCTCTGTACGGGCGGTATAGGCTTCACGTTTATGGATGATGACACATCATGATTTCGACGGTTTGCTCGTTCGCCAACCGAAACTGGCCTACACAATTGTGCAAACCCTGACAAGAAGGTTGGATGCCACGACAATGCTCTCTTTCCGCGACCTCCAGGAAAAAAACCGCCAATTGCAGCAGGCTTACGATGAACTCAAGGCTGCCCAGGTTCAAATTATTGAGAAAGAGCGCCTCGAACATGAACTGCAGGTTGCCGCTGAGATACAGATAAGTATTCTGCCGCATGAACTCCCCATGGTGTCAGGTTACGCATTTGGAGCAGTAATGTACCCCGCCCGCATGGTCGGCGGGGATTTCTATGATATTTTTTCATTGGAGAGGAACCGGATTGGTCTGGTGGTCGGCGATGTTTCAGATAAGGGCATCCCCTCCGCTATATTTATGGCACGTACACATGCTTTGATCATGTCCGAAGCCATGCATGCCGGCACACCGGGTGAGATCCTGCGGCGCGTAAATACTCATCTCATCAAGCTGGGACAATCCGACCAATTTGTTACAGTACTGCTTGGGATTCTGGACCGTACCAATGGAAGATTCGATTTTGCCCGTGCTGGCCATGAACTGCCCATGCTTTTAGATGCAGAAGGGAACGTCCAGACTCTTCCGCATGCCACCGGGCAGGCAATCGGCATGTTTGATGACCTGCTTCTGGACGAGAATTCCGTCACATTGCCGCCTGGTGGAACCCTTGTCCTGTTCACTGACGGATTGACGGACTGCCGTGATCCGCTTGGGCAGGTATTCGGACATGTGCGTGTCCAGGAACTGTTGAGCAGCCTGGCAGGGCGGAGCGGGCAACAGGTCTGCGATGCGCTCCGGGAGGCGCTGACCAATTTTCAATCCGGTGCTTCGCAGGATGATGATGTCACGCTGGTTGCCGTCCATTCCGTGAAATGAACGATTGGGGAAAAAGGAATTCTAAAGCTTCGCTCGCAAAACTCTCTATTTTCAAATTATCCTCACCCCAATAGTAGCAAGTTGAATTGAGGGGGAATAAAAACCAATTCTATTAGAAAATTTAGAGTGAACTTTAAGAAATTCTTGACTTCGAGTCTCCGCTATGCTAGAATATATGTACTACAAATACTTGCGCATAGAAGTATCCATGACTAACCCTCGTCGTCCTCTGCGGCTCAACGTCGGCTTTCTGATCAATGCAACGATCGGCACGAGTCGTGATTTTAATTTCGATTACGAGGAAATTCGCTTGGGGGATGACCTCACCGTGCGCGAATTCATCGGGATGGTGCGATTTAGCCGCACTCCGCAGGGATTTCTACTTCAGGGGGAGTTTACTGCGGAAACGGAGCTTGCATGTGTTCGTTGTCTGGATATATATTCCCAACCACTAAAATGGTCGGTCACGGATATGTATGCCTTTGACCGGCGGAATATGACGGAATCCGGGCTGCTTGTGCCTGAGGATGGTCAGATCGACCTGGAAGCATTACTGAGAGAGTATGCTTTGTTGGAATTTCCCGATCAGTCCGGTATGTAGACCGGATTGCAAAGGCCTGTGCCTGGTCTGCGGTGAGAACCTGAATCGGACCGATTGCGGGCATCGTCCTGAACCCAATTCACCGTTTGCGGTGTTGAAGGACTTGTTGAACTAGAAAGCGCCTGACGAGGAGGGAAAATATGGCGCCCCTTGACCGACGACACAACCGAGAAGTCCTGAGCCTTGCTCATAGAGAAGGCCTCCGTACAGGGATATTTAACCACCGATGACCTAATGGACGTCTCACCGGATGTTGGAGAAGATGCCGAACGCTTGTCGGTCATCATGGTAGCCTTGCGTCATCGCGGCGTGGACGTGGTGGATCCCGATTACGAACCCGTATCTGTCGAGGCACTTATCATGCCGGAGGTGGAATCGTGGGTAGAGCCAGTAAATACTGACTATGCCAGCGATGACTCGGTGGGAATGTATCTTAAGGAAATGTCACGTGTGCCATTGCTGAAGGCGGACGAGGAATTCGAGCTAGCCATCCGCATTGAAGGTGGGCGAAAAGCCAGAACAGAATTGTTGCGCCACCCGGGTCGCAAACGGAGCTTGGAACGGCAACGGTTGCAGTCCCTGGTGCAGGATGGGATATTGGCACGCGAGCACATCATCAAGGCCAATACTCGCCTGGTGGTGAGCATTGCCAAACGATATACAGGCCGCGGTGTGGCGTTCCTCGATTTGATCCAGGAGGGCAACCTTGGCCTGATGAAGGCGGTCGAGAAATACGATGTCCATCGCGGTTTCCGTTTTTCCACTTATGCCACCTGGTGGATCCGCCAGACCATTACACGTGCCATTGCCGACCAGGCACGCACCATCCGTCTTCCCGTGCATATGAATGACCGCATCAGGCAGATTTACAAGGCCACCCATGACCTGGAACAGCGCCTGGGGCGGGTACCCACACCGGAGGAACTGGCAGCCGCAGTGAATATGGACCTGGAGAAGGTGCAGTGGGTCCTAAAAGTCTCCTGGCTGCCGCTCTCGTTGGAGAGTCCGGTTGGGGATGATGAGGATTCAGAACTGGGCATGTTCATCGAAGATGAACTCAGCCCGACCCCAATCCAAAGTGCTTACCAGTCCATGCTCAAAGACAAGATCGAAGAGGTGCTGGGAACTCTCACACCACGTGAAGTCACGCGTCCTGCGCATGCGTTTCGGGCTGGATACGGGAGTCCCATTTACGTTGGAAGAAGTGGGCGAGAAGTTCGGGTTGACACGCGAGCGCATACGCCAGATCGAAGGGAAAGCCCTGCGGCGGTTGCGTCACCCGAGGCGGGCGAGGCAATTGAAGGAATATCTCTAGCTGGTAGGTGAATGGGAATCGGTTGACCGGGGCGATCTTATCGTTTACTGGTTCACCGGATCCAGGTTTCTCTGCACCGTATATAATTTCCGGTACAGCCCATCCTTTAACTTGATCAAATCCGCGTGCGTTCCCATCTCGCGGATGGACTTGTCTTCCAAAACCACGATCTGGTCGGCGTTCCGCACGGTCGAAAGCCGGTGGGCGATGATCAGAGTGGTGCGTCCCTGCATCAGGCGCTCGAGTGCCTCTTGGATAAGCAGCTCGGTCCCGGTATCCACCGAGGAAGTGGCTTCGTCTAGAATCAAAATTGGGGCATCTTTCAAAATGGCACGCGCAATGGACAGGCGCTGTTTCTGTCCGCCAGATAGTTTGACACCGCGCTCACCGATAAGTGTGTCATAACCCTGGCTCAATTCCATGATGAATTCGTGAGCATTAGCGGCTTGAGCGGCAGCAATCATATCGGATTCACCGGCTTCAGGGCGGCCAAACAGCAAGTTTTCACGCACCGTCCCATAAAATAGGAATACATCCTGCAGGACGATGCTGACCTGCTTGCGCAGGCTGTCCAGTGTGTAGTCACGCAGGTCGCGCCCGTCCAGGGTTATCGATGCCTCCGGTCACGTCGTAAAAACGTGGAATGAGACTGACCAGTGTTGTCTTGCCAACGCCGGTCGGTCCTACCAGCGCAGCCACGGATTTTGCCGGGATGGTCAGGGAAATGTTCTCCAGCACCGGCACGGCGGTTGAGTATTCAAAGTAGACACTTTTGAAGACAAACTCGCCGCGAACATGCCCTGTCACAGGCGCGGCACCGCGTATATTCTGCGGTTCATGCGGCTCTGCTATCAGACCTGCCACCCGGTCTGCGCCCGCCAGCGAGGATTGAATGGCCTCCCAGGCAGCGCTCAAGTTTTGGACCGGGGCGTAGAAACTCTGCAGGTAGAGGAAAAATGCCACCAGGTCCGCCACAGGCAGCGACCCTTGCAAGGCCAGCCGCCCACCGAAGTAGATGACGATCAGCGTGCCGAGTGATGAGGTGAACTCCACGAACGGCTGGAAGGTAGCCATCAATTTCAGCGCGCTCAGTTGGGATTTGCGGTAATTTTCGATTCCAGCGTGAACGCGTCTGGCTTCCTCGGCTTCGCGGGTAAAAGCCTTGATCTCACGGATACCTGACAGGTTGTCGTTCAACAGGGCATTTAAATCACCCAACACCTTCTGGCGGTTGCGGAAAGCCGGGCGGACGTATTTGGCGTACACACGCAGCGACAGAAACACAAGTGGGATCGGGATCAAGCTGAACAGGGTCAGCTTCCAATTCAGGCTGAACAGCACCACCGACACGCCGACCAGGGTGACCAGGTTGACGACCACGTCCGGGATGGCATGGGCGATGAGCTGTTCGAACAGGTCGGTATCGTTGACCACGTTGGACATCAGGTTTCCGACCTGTTTATCCTCATAGAAACGCAGCGACAGGCGCTGCATGTGTTCGTAGATATATTCGCGGACATCCGCGACCACTCCCCAGCCGGCCACATGGGCCAGATAGGAGCGGACGAAGGTCAGGCCGGCACGCACTAGGTAACCAACCAGCACGATCAATGTCAGGATGGCGACATAGTTCATGTTTGCCAGCGTGGTGCCCGGTTCGGTGATTCGTGCAATCAATAGTTTGATGATCCAGGGGATCAGCAGCTGGATTCCCACCAGGGCGAGCATGCTGAGTGCGGTAATCACCAGCGAAGCGGTATATCTACGGGCATAGTTCAAGATGAGTTGGAATGGTTTCATGAAAGAACCTCGGCGTTGATTTTACAACGAGTTTGCAAATCCCGGGTGTTAAAACGGTATCAATTCGCAGATTGCGGGTTTCCTTGACATTCCCCCCTGCCTCAGGTAGAATACCCCACGCCCACAACCGGGCCTGTAGCGCAGTTGGGAGCGCGCCTCAATCGCACTGAGGAGGCCGAGAGTTCGAATCTCTCCAGGTCCACCAGATTGGTTGATTGCCGATTTGAGATTGCTGATTGGCATCCGCGGCAATCTATAATCCTCAATCGACATGGAAAATTCAAGAATGGGCCCATAGCGCAGTTGGGAGCGCGTCTCAATGGCATTGAGAAGGTCGAGAGTTCGAATCTCTCTGGGTCCACTCAAGCTTTTAGCGATTAGCTGTTAGCATTAACTGACGCTGGTCGCTAAAGTGTTATAATGGTCCAAAGATCATAATAAGCAAAATATCTAGACAGTCATGGCAGGAGTAGTAGGTCATCCCGTCAGCGAGAAGGGAGAGCGAGGTGGAAGCCCTTCATGGTGCAAACGGGAGCGCCCGACGCCCTAAAGGGTGTAAGAGACTGAACTCGCCCGCCCTCAGTAGAGAGACTGCGCTGGTGAATCTTCAGTAGTCAGCGCCGGGAATGCCCGTTATAGCAAACTGAGTGACGCCTGTATGTTGGCGTAACCAGGGTGGTACCACGGAGTTGACCCTTCGTCCCTGACCGGATGAAGGGATTTTTGTTAAAGATAGGAAAAAGAATGAGCGACTATATTCCAACCCAAATTGAACCGAAATGGCAGGCCAAATGGGAAGCCGACGGACTGTACCATTCCGATATTGATCCTCAAAAACCCAAACATTACGCCCTGACCATGCTGCCATATCCCTCCGGCGACCTGCATATTGGTCACTGGTATGCCATGACGCCTGCCGACGCGCGTGCCCGTTTCATGCGTATGAACGGCTACAATGTGCTCTTCCCGATGGGGTTCGATGCCTTCGGTCTGCCGGCTGAAAATGCTGCCATCAAACGCGGCATCCACCCAAAAAAGTGGACGTTCAAGAATATCGAGAAAATGCGCAGGCAGATGCACTCGATGGGTGCCATGTTCGATTGGCGGCGCGAGGCCGTTTCGGCTGACCCCCAATACTACAAATGGACCCAGTGGTTTTTTATCCAGTTGTACAAAAAAGGGCTGGCCTACCGCAAAATGTCACCGGTGGATTTCTGTCCACACGGCAACACCACCCTGGCGCGCGAGCAGGTCTGGGGCGATGACCGACACTGCGAACGCTGCGGAACACCGGTCATCAAGAAAGACCTTGAACAATGGTTCTTCCGCATCACCAGATACGCCGACGAGTTGTTGAATTACGACGGCATGGACTGGCCAGAGCGCGTTCGCACCTTACAGACCAACTGGATTGGCCGCTCCGAAGGTGCCTCGGTCATATTCAATACTGAACAAGGCGATTCCTTCGAAGTATTTACCACTCGTCCCGACACGCTCTGGGGAGCGACCTTCATGGTGCTTTCACCGGAACATCCGCTGGTGGAGAAACTCACCACGCCTGACCACAGGGAAGAAGTGGAAGCCTATAAGAAACAGGCTGCCAGGCAATCGGATATCGAGCGAGAAGCTGTCGACAAGGAAAAAACCGGTGTTTTTACCGGTAGTTACGCTCTCAACCCGGTCAACCAGGCGAAAATCCCCATCTGGATTGCGGATTATGTCCTGATGACCTACGGGACCGGCGCCATCATGGCTGTTCCGGCCCACGATGCGCGTGACTTTGCTTTTGCGCGCAAGTTTGGACTGAAGATCATTCCGGTTATCCAGCCGGAGGGGCTTTCTGACCTGGACGGGGAAAAAATGGAGGTTGCCTACGCCGGCGGAGGACATATGATCAACTCGGCGCTATTCAATGGAACGCCCGTCAACGAGGAAAAAGGCCGCAAGAATCCAGGTATCAGCGCGGTGATTGACTGGTTGGCTCAGCAGGGCATTGGCAAGGAAGCCGTCACCTATAAACTACGCGACTGGCTGATTTCCCGCCAGCGTTATTGGGGCGCACCAATTCCGATGGTCTATTGTGAGAAGGACGGCTGGAATCCCGTCCCGGACGATGAACTGCCCGTCCTGCTGCCCGACAACGTGGAGTGGAAACCCACCGGCGAATCGCCACTGAAGCTGCACCCGACCTGGAAACAAACAAAATGTCCGGTTTGCGCTGAACCGGCAGTGCGTGAGACCGACACAATGGATACGTTCATGTGTTCGTCGTGGTACCACTTGCGCTACCTGTCTCCCTGGTACGATAAGGGCCCGTTCGACGAGGCCGAGTACAACTACTGGATGCCGGTGGATACCTACACCGGCGGCATTGAGCACGCCACCATGCACCTAATGTACACGCGCTTTTTCCACAAGGCCTTGCGCGATATGCAGATCACCGAAGGCCCCGAGCCGATGATCCAACTACGCAATCAGGGCATGGTACTGGGCGATGACCACGAAAAAATGTCCAAGAGCCGCGGCAACACGACCGCTCCGGATGACCTGGTCAAGCGTTATGGTGCGGACGCAGTCCGTTCCTACCTGATCTTTTTTGCCAAGTGGGACATGGGCGCCCCCTGGAACCGGACTGGCATAGAAGGAACATTCCGCTGGCTGAAGCGCGTCTGGGCCCTGGTCACAGAGCCGGACGGTAAACCTTCAGCGTCTCCAGAAACCTTGAAGGTTATAAGACGCAAGGTTCACCAGACCCTCAAGCAGGTGACGCATGACTTCGAGCAGTTCGAGTTCAATACCATTGTCTCCGGCCTGATGGAACTTCTGAATGAAATGAACAAGGCGAAGGAGGCAGGGGCAGCAGGCACAGTTGAGTGGATCGAGGCGGTTGACATATACCTGCGCATGCTCGCGCCGGTCTGCCCGCACATTGCCGAGGAACTGTGGCAGATTCTCGGCAGACCTTATTCCATCCACACCCAGCCCTGGCCAAAAGTGGACGAGACTGCCACGCGCGAAGACGAGATCACCATCCCGGTGCAGATCAACGGCAAGCTGCGCGACCGGCTGGTCTTCCCTGCAGACGCCAGCGAGGAAGAGATCCGATCGGCTGTGCTGGCAAGTGAGGTGATTCGGAAATATCTGCAGGGCAGGATACCGAAAAAGGTGATCGTGGTCCAGAAGAGACTAGTGAGCATTGTGGTATGAAAGACAAGTTCCCGGCACATCCAAAGTGCCGGGAGCTTTCTTGGTATGCCTCTTGATTTTTTAACTTACTTATAATATACTATGTTTAGTACAAACTAAACGTTCTAATTGGAAGATTGAATTATGGCCGAATACATCGTACAACTCAAACAGGATTTCATCTCAGGCTTGAGCAACATCAGCGGATTTTGGGGTTTTCCCAAAGGGATGGGGGCTATTTTCGCAGTATTGTATCTATCCCCAGGATCCCTCTCGCTGGACGAACTTGTTACTCGAACCGGGTTGACGAAGGGCGCCATCAGCACCAATGTGCGCGGGCTGGCCCGCCTAGGCTTGGTCCATTCGGCGGCCCAACTGGGCAACCGTAAGGATTACTACATTGCCGAGACAGATTTCTATCGGGCAGTGCGTGCCATTCTGCAGGAACGGCGCAACAGCGATTTCGATCGCGCCGTTGCCACGGTGCAGGTGGCGCTGGAAAAACTTGAGTCAGGGAACGACCCCGACCCGGAGCGGGCTTTTTTGGTGGAACGTTTGCGGGCGTTGAAAACATTTTTCGATGCCCTCGATTCGTTGGTCAATGCCGTTGCCCGTCTGGATAGCCTGGGGTTGAATACTGTCCAGACCATTTTGAAGATCCTGAAGTAATCCGGAAGCGGTGCGATACCTGTATTACTTTTTCACCGGGACGAAAGTCACCGGTAGATTCAAGTACCTATTTTTCTCGAAAGGAGGTTCCATGACCACAATTGCCATGGTTCTCACCCATTTTATTCTGACCCTGCTGTCATTGCGACCGCAGGAGATATAGAGAAAGGATGCTGCCATGAAAATCGTCGTTACCGGGGCTTTTTCCTACACGGGAAAATATATCACCCGTCATCTGCTGGACAAGGGCGAAGAAGTAATTACCTTTACGAACCACCCCGACCGCCCGGATCCGTTCGGTGGCATGGTCAAGACGTTTCCACTGGATTTTGAACATGAGAACAAACTGAAGAGCCACCTGGCCGGCGCAGACGTCCTGGTCAATACCTATTGGGTCCGCTTCGACCGGGGATCGGTCACGCAGACAGGCGCAGTGGAAAACACCCGCACATTGGTCCGGGCGGCACAGGCTGCTGGATTGCGGCGCATCGTCCATATCAGCGTCACAAACCCTTCCGCTAATTCTCCTTTGCCATATTTCAGCGGTAAGGCGGCCAACGAACAGACCGTTGTCAATTCCGGAATGAATTACTGCATCCTGCGTCCCACCTTGATTTTTGGGAAAGAGGATATCCTGATCAACAACATCGCCTGGATCTTGCGGCGCTTCCCCTTCTTCGCCCAGATGGGAGACGGCCATTACACGCTCCAACCGGTCTATGTGGATGACCTGGCAGAGATCGCTTGCCAGTCGGTCTACAACCATGAAAATACCATCCTCGACGTGATCGGCTCGGAAACCTATTCTTTCGATGAACTGGTCCGCTTGATTGGACGGAAGATTGGGTATCAACGCCCCATCCTGCACTTTCCGGCCAGTCTGGCCTTGCAGGCGGCTCATCTCATCAGCCTGTTCATCGGGGATGTGTTGATCACGAGGGAAGAAATGGACGGATTAATGGCCGGCCTGCTCGTTTCGTCCAAGCTGCCAAATGGTACTACCAGGCTTTCCAACTGGCTGGAGGCAAATCGGGAAACAGTGGGGAATAAGTACGCTTCTGAAATTACCCGGCACTATAAATAACACCCTTGCCCGGAACTGGGGATCCGGCCACAATAATCCAATTGTTCAAATAATAAAATCCCGGCACTTCCAAGTACCGGGAACTTTATTATCCTGTTCTATTGATTCTGGAAAATGATTTTCTATGTCTTCAAAGAATTCTTTTACCAGATCCTGGGGATCAGGCGGTAGCGCACTTTATTGGTGTATTCCACATAACCTGGCAGCTCGGCTTGCAGGGTATTATCTTCCAATCCTGTGCGGAAGATTATAGCGAGTATGGTGAGCACGCCGGGGATGAGTGTCCACCAGGAACCCAATAGCAGGGGCACGCCCAGGGACATGAGCAGGATGCCCACGTACATGGGATGACGGACGAAGCGGTATGGACCGCCAGTGACCGTAGTGTGGCTGCGCTCTTCCTGGATGCGCACGAAAGTGGAGAGGAATGTGTTGGCAGTCCAGGTCCAGAAAGTGACGCCCAAGGACATCACGAATGCGAACCCACCCAGCAACTTGACCCATAGCGGCACTGTCGACCAGCTGAAGCGCTCGTCCAAACCGGCGAGGACAAACGTTGCCACCAGGAAAATCAGGTAGAATATTCCGATGACCTTGTCCCAGGCTTTGACATTCTTTCCGATCCGGCCGCGCTCGTTGATCACCTCCGGATTATGGCGAATGCTCCACAGGCCATTGGCCAGGATGCCCACCAAGTAAATGGCCAGGAAGGCCCAGGCCTCCCACCAGTCCAAGTGACCAGCAAGGCTGAACAGGAGTGTACCTTAGATAATTAGCATTCCGAGCACAGTAATAATGCGATTAATCCCCGAGCGGTCCAGTCTGGCAGGTGGAGCTTTGGTTGAACTTGACATATTTCACTTCCGTCTCACGCAGATGCCTCGCCTGACGAGAGTATTAAATGGTTAAATATCATTTTATGCCACCTGTAACCAAAGTCAATAGGGAAAATCAACCCTTGAACAGCCAGCGTGCATATTTATCGGTTCTGGTCGGCGTATTTCCACCACAGGTGGGTCGCAATCACCCCAGCCAGACCCGTCAGTACGACCAGGCCGTAGCTGAACAGGCCGAGATGCGCCTCCTGCAGAAGCATGCCTGGCACTGACCAGGGGAAGTATTCCCCCCAGCCGAGTGTCATGAACAGGTTGCCCAGGATCATGGTCAGGACTGCGATCCCAACCGGCAACAGGTAACCGCGTCCCAGGCTGGCAAAGAACCCAAATGGCATGACCAGGATGATCGACATTACCGCGGTCACTGCCAGGAGGCCGGTGCCGTGCAGAAGCTCGGCAGGTGAGCCACCCGGGAGGCGGATGAGCGCGCCCAACGCCAGGCCGACGACATATGTTTCCACGATCAATGCGGCACACCAGAACGCTGCTACGAAAAATTTTGCCAGGAGGATTTCGTAACGCGGTACCGGCACGGCCAACAAGTCCTTCAAGGTTCCATCCGTGAATTCCCGACCG
The DNA here is from genome assembly GCA_963827305.1 of uncultured Chloroflexia bacterium. Taxonomy (GTDB): domain Bacteria; phylum Chloroflexota; class Anaerolineae; order Anaerolineales; family Villigracilaceae; genus UBA877. The sequence continues at coordinate 297,333 of CAWHAM010000015.1, read as the reverse complement.
AACGTCCAACTAACGGCCAGGCAGAAAAAGAAGAAGCCTCCAAGGGCGGTGAACTCGATCAGCAGATTTAAGTAACCCGGCCAGTCGGCGCTACCGACCACCAGGTTGGCCTTGGTGCCGAGCAGGCCAAGCTGCCGGGCAAGCTGGGGATCTTTATAGATAAAGATCAAAAGTGCACCAATCAACGGCATCATCAGGAACCCCAGGGCGGTAAAGAAAGGCACCCGGGAACGCAATACTTTCCGCAGTTCGACCCAGATCATATCTGCAAGGATATTCATTTATCAGCTCCTTTTACACCGACCAACCGCAGGAAATACTGTTCCAGTTCCTCTTCCTCCACCTGTAAATGAGTTGGCGGGCTTCCGCCCTGCACCAGCAGGCTGGCAATGTCGTCGGGATGTTCGATCGCAGTAGGCTGGTTGAGCTCCAGGGTCCCATCCGGCAGGATTTCACCCTGGTGACCGGCGGCAGATAAAACCCTTTGGGCAGCCTCGCAATTGTACACCCGCACCAGCAACCGCCTGCGCCGGTTGCGTTCGAGATCGGCAACGTCCATCTCCTGCAGCAGCCGGCCCGCATGGATGATACCGATCCGGTCGGCCAGGCGGGAGACTTCCGCCAGGATGTGGCTCGACATGAAGACGGTCACACCCTCCTGGCGGGTCAGCCGGAGCAGCAGTTCGCGTATCTCGACGATCCCGGCTGGGTCCAGACCATTGGCGGGTTCGTCCAGGAGGATTAACCTGGGGTTGTGTAGCAGGGCCTTGGCCAACCCGAGTCGCTGTGCATTTCCCTGGGAGAGTACGCCCGCCCTCCGGTGCGCGTCGGCAGCCAGACCCAGGCGCTCGATCGTCTGTCTGATGGCCTGCCTTCCCGTGCCTGGATGGAGCCGCCGGGAGACTTCCAGGTTTTCGATGACGGTCAGTTCAGGGTAAGCGTGCGGCATCTCAACCAGGTATCCGACCTCGTCCCAGGGTTCCCGGCTGCCCATCCTGACGCGCTTCCCCAGCACGGTGGCATTTCCGTGCGAGGGTTTGATCATCCCCAACAGCATGCGAATGGTGGTCGTCTTTCCGGCTCCGTTCAATCCCAGGAAGGCATAGATCTCGCCTTCTGCAACCCGCAGGGAAAGACCGTCCACTGCGACGACGTCACCGTAGCGCTTCCCCAAACCTTCAGTTTCAATCGTCCAATTCATGGAAGTGTCCTCTTGATCTAAAGGAATAGATCATCATCCTTTTCCAGGCGATATTTGAAGATGTAGTAGATCAGCATGCAAATTATCCCAGTGACGCCAATCTTGACGAGTATGACAGCCAATAGCGACCAGAGAATCACGCCGGTTTCGTTGGAGAAGAGGCTCAGAAAATTGCTGGTCTTGTTGATCAACATGGCAACTGGCACCGACAAGCCGCTCACCAGCAGGATGGTGATGGCGATGGCACTGAAGACGATCCAGAGGATTTTACTCAAGTTGCGGAGTTTCTTTTCCTTCGGAGAAATGGGATTGATAGTCATAAGGTCATCCTTTCTGGTTTCCATTGGAGGAAAGCGTTTTTTGGATCAATTCTGCCACGTCCGGCTGTTCAAAGACCAGGATGTTGCGGGTGATGAAGCGGGTGAGCAGCGTGTAGCCTAGACTGGTGAGGAAGAAATAGCGCCGGCTGGGGCCGGTTCCGGAGGGAATGACTTCGCTGTTGACGATTCCCAAATCCGCCAGCCGGTTGAGTGCCCGGTAAATACTATTTTCGTCGGCGTTGATCGTATTCCGACTCATTTCGTTGATGGCGGCTTTGATCTCGTACGGATACGCCTTCCTTTGCGCTAACAATAATAGCAGCCAGAAACTGAGCAGCCCCTTCTTGTAGGTTTCTTCCCACTGGTTCAGCAAGCCTTCAATGGTGATTTGTTCCATAATAATCCTTCCATAGGTATTATACTAAAAGTATAATACCTATGGAGAATAGTGTCAAGAGGCAGCGGGTTCAGGGTACGGTATTCCTCGTGCCGGGAATCCTATGCACCCAGCTCGTTCCCAAGCAGGAAAAGAAGGAAAAAAGGGCGCAGTCCTTTTTGCATAGAATCCTCCCATCCCTGGTCGGGAAAAAGAGAGGCTGGGGTTGTGCTATACTATTTGTATAGTTTTCCACCAGAAGGCCATAATGGTACCTGGAGAATGGATGAAGGAGCGCCTATGGATCTACAATTGCTTACCACCCAAATGAACCTCCATGCCGGGGCGATCCACAGCCTGACCCTCGGCATCTCCGATGAACAGGCCCGTTGGAAACCGGACCAGGAAGCTTGGTCCATCCTGGAAGTTATCAGCCACCTGTACGACGAGGAGCGCGAGGACTTTCGCGTGCGCGTGGATTACATCCTGCACCACCCGGACCAGCCTTGGCCGCCCATCAATCCCAAGGGCTGGGTATTGGAGCGCGGCTACAACCAGCGTGACCTATCGCTATCCGTGGACGATTTCCTGAAAGAGCGCCAAAAATCCCTGGCCTGGCTGAAAGGACTGGAGCATCCTGACTGGAATGCTTCCGTCACGGTATCCTTCGGGCGTTTCTCCGCCGGGGATATATTTGTTGCCTGGGTGGCGCATGACCTGTTGCACCTTCGCCAACTGGTCGAACTGCATTGGGCCTACACGCTCCATGCTGCGGAGCCCTACAAGGTCAATTATGCTGGAGAATGGTAAAGAGAAATAGTATGCGGATCGGATCTACGAGTTTGTCTTAATCCGATGAATAGTTGAATAATCCAAGCAGGGAACAGAAATGAACCTTGTGAAATTACTCCATTCACCACTTTTTACATGCGGACTGGTGGGGGTTTTAATGCTGGTGGTCGCAGGGTTGGCATTATTGAGGAACCGCCGGATAATTAATGAATGGACAGGCATTGTCATCATTGTAGTTGTCCTGCTGCTGGCGTTGCTCGCGGTTGCAGTAAATATCGAATAGTATCCAACGGTTCCCTTGTTACACCTCCCATTCCGCGGTATACTGGATATAATGTATCAGAATTACCGGAAATGAGGTGGAAGATGAAATGGGCTCTTAATATTATTGGGGCGTTCTTGCTTCTGATAGGCACCCTGTGGATATTGCAGGGTGTCGGTTTCTACCCGGTGGGCTATATGGCTCACCAGATGAAGTATGCTTACTATGGTATTGTGGTGGACATGATTGCGATTGGGTTGTTCGTGCTTGCCAACCGCTCTCGGAAAAAACTTCCGCCCTCTTCTTAGCGCTTGACATTGTTTGGGTCAACCTATAAAGAGGCAAAACTTTTTATAAAAAAAAGTTCTTTCCTTATGGAAAGGGCTTTAGCTTTTTCCACCTGTCTCCTTAATTCATGCTTTCCATTATTAATCCCGCCGCCCGCCTCCCAATCTCCACGGCGAAATTCGTACCACGGTCCCACGGATAGACCTGGCTCATCGAAGCGAAATATACCCCTTCGACGGGTGTTTGGATGCCGGGTATGTTTATCGAATGATTGACCAGCGGAACCGGCTGGGCATAGGAAGTACGGAACAGCCAGGCCTTCTTCACCCAATCCCGCTCGAACTTTGGGTTGAACCTGGTCAGCGCCGGTAAAAAGCGCTCCAGCAGTTGCTCCTGCGAGAGCCGGAAGAAAGCGTGCTCCGGCTCAAGGTAATCGCCAATGTAGACAACGTGATCGCCGGCGAAATGCTCCGGCGAAACATAGTTGGTGTGTTCCACCAATGCCAGGAACGGATAACCGGCGCTCTTGGGCAAGTTATACCAGTAATAGCCTTGTTCGGAAAGCTGGTGTTTGAGAGCCAGGACTATTACCACCGCACCCATCGATTTCATACTGCGCAATCCATGCAGATATTCTTCGGGCAGGGACGGCACGAGCCGGCTCATTGCTTCGGGTGAGAGCGTCACCAACACCTTCTCATATGTCTCGTTTAATTCAGAGTGGATACTGACCATCCCGGAGATTGGCTCCCGTTCAATCCGCGTAACCGATGTCTGCAGCCGTATCTCCACGCCCATCTCCCGCAATTTATCGGCGAACATATTCACGAAATTCTGGAACCCACCCTCGAACGTGCCCAGGCGGGTAGTGCGAGCCTTCAATCGGGCCCACATCCACGCCATGTTCACCTGCTTGTAATAACGTTCGCCGAACTTACCGATAACCAGCGGCTCCCACATCAACTTGTAAACTTTTCCTCCTGCCCATTTGCGCATCCACTCGTCCACTGTGAAGCGTTCCAACGGCTTCCAGTTGTTCGTAAGGCGCAAATACAGCCCCACCAGTCCGAAACGGATCTTGTTGATGCCGAAGCCCAGTCCCGGAAACAACAGCGCTTTGATGGCAGAATTGAATGGATAAAACTTGCCTTTGTGGTACATAACTGTCAGCGGGCGCGGGAACAGGACTTTATTTTCCCACCCCAGCTCTTTGATCAAGCCGAGCACGTGCCTGTCGCTGGTGAACCAGTGGTGGTAGAACTTTTCCACCGACCAGTCCCAGCCGGGTTCCTTGAACCCGCTGGCCAGCCCTCCGACGGTGTCGGCGGCTTCGTAGACGGTGACCGCGTGACCGGCGCGGCGCAAGTCCCAGGCTGCTGCCAGGCCGGAGAATCCTGCACCAATGATCGCAATCTTCATCAAAATCCTCCATGGGAATTGACAAGAATTCCGTCGCCTGCAATCATACCATTCTTCCAGGGATGCCTATAATCGTGCAAGTCTGCGAATGGAGTACAATTGCCCCCATGTCCAAGCAAACTATATTAGCTGTCCTGGCCCACCCTGATGACGAATCCTTCGGTATGGGTGGGACACTCGCGCTCTACGCCGCCCGCGGGGTGGATGTGCATCTGGTCTGTGCAACACGCGGCGAGGTGGGTGAAGTGGCCCCAGAACTGTTGAAAGGTTTCCAATCCATTGCAGAATTAAGAGAGTCCGAGCTGCGCTGTGCCGCCGGCATCCTGGGGTTGAAAGGTGTCCACTTTCTCGATTACCGTGATTTTGGCATGCCTGGCAGCCCAGACAATCATCACCCCAAAGCCCTGGCAGCCCAACCCCTCGACGACGTCGCCGCGAATGTGGTCTGCTATATCCGTGCGCTGAAACCGCAGGTCGTTCTGACTTTTGATCCGATCGGAGGATATCGACACCCGGACCATATTGCCATCCAGCGCGCTACCGTACGTGCCTTCGAACAGGCTGCCAATCCGGCGTTCGCACCGAATAGTCTGCCGGTGCATACCCCTGAACGGTTGTATTTTCATATCTTTCCCAAAGGATTTTTAAAGTTCGGCGTCACGATCCTGCCACTGCTGGGAAGAGATCCGCACAAGTTCGGGACCAATGGCGATATTGACATGGCCGCGATCGCCGAAGTGGAATTCCCAACCCACGCCCGTATCAATGTTCGCTCGGTGTTGCAGAAAAAAGAAGCAGCCGGGGCCTGTCATGCCAGCCAGGGAGGCGGACGTATGGGTGGAAACCTGGTCAGTATCATCATGCGCATGTTCAACGGCACCGAAGTCTTTATGCGCGCCTGGCCACCGATTGAGCCTGGGACAAGAGTTTCAAAAGACCTGTTTGCCTGAAAAGAATCTTCGATTGTGACGACCGATTCGACCTTCTCTACCAGCTTACCCGGCGGTTTTTTTTTAGTCTTGACAATCAGTACAAATGTTCTATAATCGGTTTTACAAACCCAAAGAAAGGAGTTTTCCGTGACAAAAAGAAATATTGTTCATATCGAAATCCCAGCTGGCGATGTTGCCAAAGCCGGGAAGTTTTACGAGGACCTGTTTGGTTGGAAAATTGAAACCGACACAAAGATGAACTATACCATGTGGGCACCGCCGGAAGGTCCGGGTGGAGGCTTCAGCCCGCTAGATCAGTCGGTCAAGCCTGGAGATGTCCTGATTTATGTCGATAGCGATGACATCGAAGCTGACTTGAAACAGGTCAAGGCGCTGGGCGGAATAGTCCTATCTGAAAAGACTGAAATTCCTCAGATCGGCTGGTTTGCAATGTTCAAAGATCCGACTGGCAATACCCTCGCTCTCTATACCAGTATGAATCCAGAATATAACAAGTAGGAGCGTTCGAAAAAACTCTCCGGCCAACAACCTGTAGATAGACACCCGGCATTCAATTGTTGATACCGGGTGTCTATCAACCGATTGGGATGGCAGCCAGACCTCTTAACACTGATGTCAGTGTCCGGAAGCGACCCATTCGTGGAATATGGATCGTAAAGAGAAAGTTCCCGACAATCGAATTTGCCGGGAACTTGATTCTAATTTTTTCCTTTCCTTAATCACAAGTACGGCTCAACGAAAAAACCATTAAACTAACAATTTATTCAACTATCCGACTAATTGCCGTCCGACTCTTCCCCTCGCCACCCGCACCCCAATTCCTCCATTCACAAATCCGAGCGAAGTATCCAGTATCATCCGCATCTGTCCTAGCAGGCCGGGGTCATTGCACAAAACGGCCACCTGCCAACCTGGGCAGTGCAAGCGCAAAACGTTCCCAAACTGGGCGTACAGGTTGCGCAGATCCCTGCCCTCACTGATACGTAAGCCATAAGGTGGATTGGTGACCACCCAACCCGGTCCCGGCGGCGGCGTGATGGACGAGACTGCCTGGCACTTAAATTCGATAAAATTCTCAACACCGGCGCGCTCGGCGTTTTCGTGCGCCATTTTGATGGCACCGGCATCCCGGTCTGATGCCAGGATCGGGGGGGCCGAGTGTAGTCCACTGATCCCCGAGAGCAGGTTTTTGAATGCGGATTCCTCGTATCCCGGCCAGTCCATGAACGCAAAATGCCGGTTCAATCCCGGCGGGATGGCCAGCGCCATCAGGGCGGCTTCGATGGGAATGGTGCCGGATCCGCAGAACGGATCGAGCATGGGCGAGGCCTTGTCCCAGCCGGAAGCCATCAGCAGAGCCGCGGCCAGGGTCTCGCGCAATGGCGCTTTGGCCACCGCCTGGCGGTAACCGCGCTTATGCAGCAGTTCCCCGGAGGAGTCCACGCTGACGGTGCATTTGTCATCAAACAGCCGCACGATTACCAGTTGCGCCGTATGGCCGTCGGCCAACTCGTCGGATTTGACTAGCGGAGAGGGCTGACCCAACCGTTCTTCCATCGCAGCCGAGACGCTGCGCGCCACGACGTCCGAGTGGTATAGCTTGGACTGGTGGCAGGTGACACGCATTGAAACAGGCTGTCCGGGAGTGATGAAGCGTTCCCAGGGCAGGCGGGAGGCGCGTTTTTGTAGTACTGGGTAGCTGGTGGCGTAGAAAAAATTGCCCAACCGGGCCAGGATGCGGCTGGCGGTCCGCAGGTGCAGGTTGGCGCGGAATAGGGCGGTCAGGTCACCCTTGAAGGTGATTCCACCCGACCCGGTTTGAATCGCAAACCCAGGAAGACCGCCAGGATTTTCTTCGCTCCCTTCCACGGCTTTTGCGGTCTCCATATCTTCACGCTGAATCTCCCCAGGTATATAAACAGGGAGGAGGTCCAGAGCCTGCAACTCCTGGGCGGTAAATGGCTCAAGGCCAGGGGTGGTCACAACAAAATAAGAATCCAAGTTCAAACCTTTTTCACCACGAAATACAGAACATCACAAAGGTTTTTTAAAGATCCTTTGTGTTACTTCGTGACCTTTGTGGTGATAGATCATTATCGCGTTTTTATCCGTCACGATCTCCTTCTGACGCTCCTTGCGGTGGGCATCCTTCTCCACGAAGATCAGTTTGCCGGTGAAGGGATCGAGTTCGGTATAATACATCAGGCTCGAATAGGTCGACGGGGTGGGGGTGAAGACCTGCACTTGTTCCGGGTGGATTTGCAGTCTCCGGCTGGCGAAGGCTCGCATGCGTTGCATATCGGCTTCGCTACAGCCAGGGTGGGCGGCGATCAGGTAATAGGTCAGGAATTGCCTTTTACCGGCCTCCTGGTTTAGGTTGTCGAAGCGACGTTTGAATTCCAACAGCGCTGCGCTGCCGGGCTTGCCCATGTACCTCAGCACGCCATCTTCGGTGTGTTCCGGAGCCACCTTCAACTGTCCGGAGACATGCTGCTCGACCAATTCACGCAGGTAGGCGTCGCCGTGCGGGTGGTCGCACAGCAGCATGTCGTAGCGGATTCCGGAGGCCACGAATACTTTCTTCACGCCCGGGATTTGCCGCACTTTGCGCAGCAGGTCGATCTGCGGCTGGTGGTCCACTTTCATCAGCGGGCAGACTTCCGGGTAAACACAGCGTTTGGTAGTGCAGATGCCCTTGGCGAGCTTTTTATCGCATTCGAAACCGTACATGTTGGCTGTCGGTCCGCCCAGGTCCTGGATATAGCCTTTGAAGTCGGGATGGTGGGTCAACCGTTCCGCCTCGGCCAGGATGGACTCGGGACTGCGCCAGCGTACGGTGGTCCCTTCGTGGACGGAGATGGCACAAAAATTGCATTCACCGTAGCAGCCGCGGTGGGTGGAAATGGAGAAGCCGATGGTCTCCAGGGCTTTTACTTTGCCCCACTGCTCATAGAAAGGGTGCTGGCGACGTTCAAAGTCGAGGGCGTAGATCGCATCCAATTCGGCTTGCGTCTCAATGAGAGCCGGCGGGTTCTGGACCAGGAACCTGTCGGCGTGTTTCTGATAAAGCCCGTGTGCGCTGACCGGATCGTTGTTACGATAAAAAGTGTGGAACATTTCGATGAAAGCAGCCTTGTCCTGAACGACGGTTTCATAGGCGGGCAGTTCCAGGTAGCCTTCACGCGGCGTTTTGGCGATGTAGCACATGCCGCGCACCTGGCGCGGGTCATTGTCATCCCGGATGGCGGCCGCGAATTCAAGAACGGCTTTCTCGGCCATACCATACAGGATGTAATCTGCTTTGGCATCGAACAGCACCGAGCGGCGGATGGTGTCGTCCCAGAAGTCATAATGGGCCACACGCCGCAGGCTGGCTTCGATCCCGCCCAGCACAATGGGCCGTGTCGAGCCGAAGGCCTTTTTTGAGAAGCGCCTGATCAGGTTGCTGTACACGATCGTCGCCCGGTCGGGACGGCGGGTGTTTTCTCCGCCGGGGGTGTAGTCGTCGCTTTTGCGAGGCTTTTTCAAGGCAGTGGTATTGGCTACCATCGAGTTGATGCTACCGGCCGTTACGCCCCAGAAGAGACGCGGCTCACCCAGGCGGCCAATGTCATCCAAGCCGGAAATATCCGGCTGGGCGATCACGCCGACGCGATAGCCTGCCTTCAGGAGCACTTTACCTATGACCGCCGTACCAATAAAGGGGCTGTCGATGTAGCTGTCGCCTGTCACCAGGACGACATCCAACGCATCCCAGCCCAGGCGCTTGACTTCAGCTAAGTTTGTCGGGAGGAACATGGGATGATTATACCTGCATGGGATGAGAGTTATCTTAACCCTCGAGACTTTTACCCTATCGTATCGCCATGGCTATCCACATCCTGAATTTTATCTCAATGTTACCCTGGCGTGGAACAACATCACCACCTGGGATAGATCCACTTTCCCACCGAATTGCTCGATTACTGCGAGAATTTCTGCATACAACTCTTCCCGGATATCAGCCTCCATTTCCCTGTGCCCTGAATAAATACGCAGGTATTTGATATATTTTTCACCAGAGACCGATTTGATCGACTTATATTTTCGCACAGTCAATTCACTGAAACAACCGGATTCCTGAAAGGCTTGGGTGACAACATCCATCATCTATCCCGCCGTGAAGCGCGTTTCTGGATTATCGGCTTGCAGACCCCGGGCGGCATATACTTCGGCAATTTCATGACTTAAGTCGGTTTTGCTCTCCACCGGGGCGTTCCAGAAGAAGGCTGCCGAGCCGGAAGGCTTGAGAGCCCGCGCCACCTTGGGGTAGCCGATTTCCGGAGGTATCCAGTGGAAGGAATCCGCCGCGACCGCCAGGTCGAAGGCTTGCTCCTCGATTGGCCAATCTTCGAATGCTGTATTTAAAATTTTGACGCGCGGGTACTGTTTGCAGTTCTCAGCGGCAAAGGCAGAGAGACGTCGGCCCAGTTCGATTGCCAGAATATGGTAGCCATGCCGTGCGAAATCCACTGTGGCGGTACCGGGTCCGCACCCGATCTCCAGGATGCGCCCTCCGGATGGGATACCCGAAAGCGTAATTACATCCTCCACCAGTTCTGCTGGGTATCCCGTACGTACCTCGTTGTAAATATCCGCCGCTTCTTCGAACGTTACCCGTCTGTTCCGGTCGATTCTCATCAGACCAGCCTATTCTTATTAACCAGTTTATTTCCAGAATGATCCCGCTTCTCATGCCGCGCAAAGCAACCATGCTGATTATAATTCTCATCACTGCCACATGACTGGAGAGTAACGAATGACCATCCATTTTCTGAATGGCTTTACCTGTAAAACCAATATTCCTTATAAGTGGAAGTGTGGCACACTCGACTTGCTTATTGAAACGAGGCAGGGCTTGGTGTTGGTCGATACCGGCCTCGGCCAGGACGATTATGTGCATCACAGCGGCATCCTCAAGCTCTTTCGAGCCATCATGGTTGTACCACTGGATCCTGAGGAGGCTGCCATCCGCCAGGTGGCCCGCTTGGGATACAAGCCGGAGGATGTGCGTCACATCGTGCTGACCCACATGCACTTCGACCATTGCGGCGGGCTGCCCGATTTTCCATGGGCGAAAATCCATGTCTACCGCAAGGAATATGATGCCTTTACCAGCCGGCCGCGCCAGTTCGCGGACCTCGCTTACGTCCGCGGCCATATTGCCCATGGCCCTATTTGGGTTTTCCATGGCGATTCCGGTGGAAAGTGGTTTGGCTTTGATGCCACCCGATTGCCCTTCAACCCGGAAATGTGGCTGTTGCCGCTGCCAGGTCATACGCGCGGTCAGTGCGGAGTGGCGATCAAAACCGACAAAGGCTGGCTCTTCCAGACCTCCGACGCGGCTGCATTGTTCAACGATGAAGCGCCAGACTGGCTTATCCGCCTGGTGCTTGGTCCGCACCAGCCACGCATCCGTCAATTCGCTGAAGACCATCCCGAGGTCCGGGTGGTTAGCGGACACATGTGGTTGGATTGGTTTGATAAGAATAAAAATGCCTGAAATCCGTCTTGTTCAAATAGCAGAAAAAGATGAACCTTTCCTGTGGGAAATGCTCTACCTGGCGCTCTTTGTCCCGGAAGGAAAGCCTCCTTTTCCCCGTGATATTCTAGCCGAGCCGGATATTGCCTGCTATGTGCAGGGCTGGGGCCGCCCAGGAGACTGGGGCCTGTTGGCCTGTGAGGGGGAGACCCCCATTGGTGCGATTTGGCTGCGCCAATGGTCAGGCGTCGAAAAAGGCTACGGCTATGTCAGCCCCGTCATCCCTGAGCTATCACTCGCTCTCCTGCCTGAATATCGAAACAAGGGCTTGGGGACGCGCATGTTAAAAACGGTCATTTCGATGTCACGGAAACGCTTCCCCGGCCTTTCCCTGAGCGTGGTTGAATCCAGCCCGGCTCGTCGGTTGTATGAACGCATGGGATTTAAGAAAGTGGGTCAGGTTATGGAGTCCTGGGTTATGCTGGTGGAATGGGAAAAGCGTGCATAATTATTTAAAACTTGCCGATAGCCATAGTGTGCAATATCTGCCTGCCAACTCGGGACATTTTCAGTGGACTTCTCCCTTGACTTCCCCTTCAACTTTATTTGCCCAAGGATAGATTTCTGTCCCTCGGGCAGCCTCCCGGATGGCCGGATCTTCTGAGTAATGCCCCCGCATTCCGGGCGGCAGCAACTCAGCTATGGAACGCATGATCCTGTGACCGATTTCATCCAACTGTTCCCGGCGTTCACGTCCAGTACCGCTGGTCGTGAGCGGTCCGAAGGGTTTGCCGATGCGGATGGTGGCTCTTGCTCTTTGAAAATGTCCCAATGACGGGAATACTTCCGTAAATCCGTATAATCCAACCGGCAGGATTCTTGCTTCACTACGCGTCGCCAGGAAGGCGGCTCCTGGGCGCGCCGGACGCAGGACGGTCGCCCAGTTCCCGCCTTCTGGAAACATTCCTAGGCAGCCGCCATTATTCAGGATTTTCTCCGCCGTACGCAGGGCATCGCTTGCCCCGGTGCCACGATAGAGTTTATGGTAGCCCCACAGGAATGGGATGATGCGGGTCCAAAGAGGCGCGCCCGGATTTTCCGCCCCGCCGATGAATTCAATTGGCCAGGGGGCCATGCGGACGAAGGCCACCGGATCAATGAAACTGAAATGGTTGCCAACCACCACCAGCGGGCCGGACCTAGGCAGGTTCTTCTCACCAAGGATCTCCAGCCGGGTCAATGCTGCAAAGGCTGGGATGGAGAGATTCTTCAGCAGGAAGCGCACCGGTCTTCGCCGGAAGGGATTCAGGTTCTGGGCCATATCACTCCGTCACAGGGATATAGTCCTCTGCGGCCTGACGGGCACGCTTCTCATTGACGAACAACAGGATGACCAGTCCGACCAGCAGGAAAATGGCGATCACGACCAGACCGGCACGCGTCCCGTCTTGTTCTGCCTGAAGGGGATTCACACCGCTTTTCTGGAAGTATTGGGCAAGACCCGCAGCTATCAGCCCGAAGGTGGCTGGTCCGATGAACGATGAGGATTTCCCGGCCACGGCAAAGAAGCCAAAAAATTCTGCGCTCTTGGAAGCAGGTGCGAATAACCCAGCCATCGTCCGGCTGAGCGATTGGACACCCGTCAGGGCGAAGCCAGCCAGCGCGCCAATGATGAAGTAACCGGTCAACGACGGATTGAATACCATCCAGACGACTGCCAGGATCATCAGGACCAGGGAGAGCAACAAGGCCTTCTTGAAGCCGATCTTTTCACCGAGCAGCCCGAACAAATAAGCCCCAATAGCACTGGTGATCTGGACCAGGATCATGAACAGGATCAACTGGGTCTGGGTCATGCCGAATAGCACCGCACCGATGATGGCGGCGAAATCCAGAGCCATCAGAATTCCATCGTTGTAGATCAGAAATGAAATAATGAAGGCGATGAACTGGCGGAAATGGCGCACGGCCTTGAAGGTGGCGGCCAGCCGTTTGACTGAGACGGATAGGTAATTCTCGCCTGGCGGAAGCGTGCGACCTTTGCGGCTTTCCTTGACTTGCAGGAAAAGCAGGGAGGCCGAAATTGCAAAAAACAAGGCTGCGAAAGCGAACGAGCCGCGCACAACCAACAGGTTCAGGGTTGGGATGCTCTTGGTCAGGATGATAGGCGGCAAGATGAAGAGCAGACAGACGACCCCGCCGATCGAGCCGATGGCCCAGCCGTTGCCAGAGACTTGGCCGATCTCATCCGGCGAGGCTATCTCCGGCAGCAGGGCATTATAGAAGACCTGGCCGCCGCGGTAGCCGATTTCCGCAAGGACAAAGAAAACGAATCCCATCACGACGTTACCCTTTTGAACGAAGAACAATAGGGCAGTAAAGATCCATGACAGTGCCGAAAAGACCAACAAAAGTCGCTTTTTGGAAGCCGCGAAATCCGCGAAGGCTCCCAGGAACGGAGATAGGATTGCCACCACCAGCATGGCAGTCCCGAGCGCCAGTCCCCACAAGCGTGACCCCTCTGCTCCACCGACCACCTGGCCCTTGAAATAAGCGGAAAACACAGCCAGCAGGATGACGGCCGCATATGCCGAATTGCCAAAGTCGTACATATACCAGGCCCAGTGCTGGCGCCTGCGTTGTATATCGTCGTTGATTGCTCTTCGGGTCATTCGACACCTCATCTTTGGAATAGTCCGATTGTATCAATTTAAGAGGGTGAATCTGTTATGATTGTATTAACAATTTGTTCCCGGGAAAGGTGTGCAGATATGATTACAAATGATGACATTCAGCAGGCTAACGACGAAAATCGCCAGGTCTGGGACGCCAATGCAGCTTTCTGGGACGAGAAAATGGGCGAAGGCAATGACTTCGTCAACTTGCTCCAATGGCCGGCCATCCTGCGCCTATTGAACCCGCAACCTTGCCAACGTATTTTGGATATTGCCACTGGCAATGGCCTGACTGCCCGCCGCCTGGCCACCCTCGGAGTTGAAGTGACCGGCATTGACTTTTCTGGCGAACTTATTAAACTGGCTCAAGCCCGCACCGCTGCTGATTTACACATTACGTATTACGTTCTGGACGCCACCGACGAATCCGCCCTGCTTGGTACCTTTGCTGCCCCAGGTTCGTCTGCCTCCTTTGATGCCGCACTTTGCAACATGGCTCTCTTCGATATGGCCAATATAGTACCACTATTCCATGTTCTCCCAAAACTGCTCAAGCCGGGCGGCCGATTTGTCTATTCTCTAACACACCCGGCCTTCAACAATAATTCCTCTGTGCATGTGGCCGAGGAAATGGATATGGAGGGCCAGATCAAGTCGGTTTATTCCGTGAAAGTCTCGCAATATATGACCCCCCGTCAAGCCTACGGTGCTGCCATGCGCAACCAACCCAGACCGCAGCTTTATTTTGAGCGCCCCCTGCAATACTATCTGAACCTTGGCTTCCAGAATGGTTTCGTATTGGACGGCTTCGAAGAGTATGCCTTCCCGCCTGACCACCCACAGGGCAATCCGCTCAGCTGGGGCGGCAAATTCAGTGAAATCCCGCCGGTTCTTGTCGCTCGCATGCATTCCCCTCTTGCCTCTTAACCCCTTGCCCTTTGACCATCATCCTTCAACTTTTAATACTAGACACATGGCACATGATATTTGATATGTGACACCGACCCTTCAACCTTTAACCTGATCCTCCCTCTCCTGTGCTTAACATCCCCTTTCTCCTGATCGAATTCCTCGATGAACTTGTCTTTGGAGTGAACGAGGCCGCCTGGCCGCTCATCCGCACGGACCTTCAACTGAGCTACCTCCAGATAGGCCTTTTACTTTCCGTGCCGGGGATTGTCTCAGCCGTCATAGAACCCTTCCTTGGCATCCTTGGTGACGTCTGGAAACGACGCCTCCTAATCCTTGGCGGCGGGATCTTCTTCGCCCTGGCGTGTCTCCTGACAGGCCTCAGCACCGGATTCACCATTCTGCTGTTTGCTTTATGCGTTTTTTACCCTTCCTCGGGTGCGTTCGTCAGCCTTTCGCAGGCTGTGTTGATGGATACCGAGCCCTCCCGGCACGAACAGAACATGGCCCGCTGGACTTTTGCAGGGTCGCTTGGCGTGGTGATTGGACCGTTGCTGCTCGCCGGGATGGCTATCATCGGTTTTGGCTGGCGGGGTGTTTTCATTGCCTTGGCTGGTTTGACCTTGCTGGTGCTTCTGTTTATCTGGCGGCGTGTCCCGAAAGCTCCGGAAGAAGTTTCAGCCGTGCCGCGTTTCTCCGAAGTGTGGTCCGGGGTAAAGGCTGCGTTCTCGGCCCTCAGGCGCGGCGAAGTCCTACGCTGGTTGGTGCTGCTCCAATTCTCGGATCTGATGCTGGATGTTTTGCTTGGTTTCCTGGCGCTCTATTTCGTGGATGTAGCCGGACTGAAGGCTGGTCAAGCTGCCCTCGGTATCGCCGTTTGGGGTGGCCTTGGTCTGTTGGGTGATTTCCTGCTCATTCCTTTGCTCGAACGGGTGCGTGGCCTGAATTATCTGCGCTGGAGTGTCCTTTTCGAGTTGCTGCTTTTCCCGGCTTTCCTGCTCATGCACCATCTGGTTGCTAAATTCATCTTTCTGGGCTTGCTAGGTTTCTTTAACTCCGGCTGGTATGCTATTTTGAAGGGACGCCTCTACTCATCCATGCCGGGGCAGTCTGGTACCGTGATGACCCTCGACAACGTTTTTGGCCTGCTCGGGAAGCTTTTGCCGTTCGGTATCGGTCTGACCGCCCAGTTCTTTGGCTTGCGCCTCGCCATGTGGCTCCTGCTTCTCGGTCCTTTGGCCCTCCTGGTCGGCCTTCCACGTCATCGAACTCCTGACTTGACAATCGAAACTCGCCACGGTATACGGGACGCGTGACGCTGAAGACAGGACAAGGACAACATGACACCGAAGTACTCCCTCTATTTCCATATTCCCTTCTGCACCCACCGCTGTGCCTACTGCGATTTCAACACCTATGCCGGGCAGGAAATCATGATTCCCGCTTATGTGGAGGCTTTGTGTAAAGAAATCCGCTTGGTTGGTGGGTCTTCGCCGGAACGCTTGCTGATCCATACCTTGTTTTTTGGTGGTGGCACCCCCTCTCTCCTCACTGCGCAGCAATTCGAGCAAATCCTCCAGACCATTCACACCTTTCTTAACCTCACTCCGTCAAAAAAATCAGGATTTTCAGAGACATCGGAAATCCTGGAAACCTCCCTCGAAGCCAACCCAGGCACAGTCACACTTGACTCGCTCCAAGCGCTTCGGAAGATCGGCTTTAACCGCATCAGTTTCGGAGTCCAATCTTTTCATGAGGATGAACTGCGCCAATTGGAACGTATTCACGACCCCTTCGACGTATTGGAAGCCGTCCGCTGGGCGCGCAGGGCTGGCTTCGAGAACCTGAACCTGGATCTCATCTATGGCCTGCCGGAGCAGACCATAGTGCGCTGGCAGGAATCCCTCCGCCGCGCCGTGGCCCTCGCCCCTGAGCATCTCTCCTTGTATGCGCTGACGATTGAAAACGGCACGCCCTTTGGCCGCTGGGCCACGCGTGGATTGCTGCCGATGCCAGATCCCGACCTGGCGGCTGATATGTATGAAGCTGCCTCGGATTATTTGGCAGGGCAGGGCTACTACCAGTATGAGATCTCCAACTGGTCAAAGCCTGGTTTTCAATGCCGACATAACCTCCAGTACTGGCGCAACCAGCCTTATCTCGGCTTCGGGGCCGGTGCGCACGGCTGCGCCGACGACTTGCGCATATCCAATGTATTACGCATCAAAACCTACCTCGAGCACCTTTCCCTCAGCACCACTCTCTCCATTCCCCTGAGCTTTCCTTCCCCCTTTCCCCGGCAACTGTCAGCCAGGCGAAGCTCACTCCGTACATCGAGATGCAGGAAACGCTGATGCTCGGTCTGCGCCTGACTCAGGAAGGGGTATTGCCGCAGGCCTTTCAGGAACGTTTTGGACAGAATCTGAAAGATGTTTTTGGGATGGAGATTGACGAATTGGTTAATCTGGATCTACTGGAATGGTTCCAAGCTTCGGAAGTCTTGCGCCTGACCAAGCGCGGACGCTTGCTCGGCAACCAGGTTTTCATACGCTTTGTTGGGTAAACTTCTCGGTGGGGGGGGGATTTGTTAATCTGCTCTTCGTGGTCATGTCCAGGATTTCTGTTGTAAAATGGAAATGTAATATTTGCCTGCACCAGTGTCACAGCCAAGGCTAGCGGAGCAGTAACAAAATAAGAAATCATCCATGGAAAAAATCTCCTGGTCCCCCAAGATCCGGCCGGTTAAGATCTGGCAGATCTATCAAAATGATGCACTGGGTGGAGTGGATGCGGCTTTGGTGGAGGCGGTAGGATTCAGCTTATTTCAGCGCTGCCACAGTATCTGGTTGGTCACGCGCCACCAGGTGGAGTGCCCGCGCTGTGGGAAAGCCTTTCTGCTGCACGAGCTGGGCACCTGGAGATTGCTGCCACGTGTGCATTCCTGCCCGACACCGGGATGTGGTTGGGAGACTACCGCAGAACAATGGCATGAATCCTGGAAACACCGGAACTTGCTTGGGACCGCCGCGTTGCCGGCGATTGAGACATACCTGCACGACTATCCTCAGGCGCGCACGACCGCCGAACAGATGGTATGTATCGACCAGCTGATCCATTCTTTCCATATCAGTCTGCGAACAGGCAAGTCGAGTCGTGCCTTCGCCAACAACTTGATCGAAGGTACGCATGATCAGGTGGTGGAATTACTCGATCGGCTTTCGGCCAGAACTGGTGGAGTGGATAAGGACCACTGGCGCGCAGAGATCGACGGCATGTATAATCGGCGTCGTGGAAAGGAAGGAGAGATTAAGATATGAAACAACCCGCCCACTGCAAATACACCCACTTTGGAGGACCATTTACGCGCACTTACCACCAACCAAACCATACTGGTGTTCTCTTTTGAAAAGATCGAGAGCATCATGGGTAGCAAGCTTCCGAAGTCCGCCTATGACCGCCTCACCTGGTGGGATAACAGCGTCCAAAGCACGCTCTCGCACAAACATGCCTGGCTGCATGCGGGCTGGCAGGTGGAAAGGATTGATCTGCCCGGGAAATTGGTACGCTTTGTCCGTATCATGCGATAGGAGAGAATACGATGAATTGGAAACTGATCTCATGGAATGTGAACGGTATCCGGGCCGCCGAAAAGAAGGGCTTCGTGGAATGGCTGTCTTTCAGTGACGCTGACTTGGTGGCGGTGCAGGAGACCAAAGCCGAGCCTAAGCAACTCTCCCTGGCTCTGCTCAATCCCTCCGGCTACCAGGCTGCTTGGAACGCCGCTGAAAAGAAAGGTTACAGCGGCACGGTCACGTATTCCAGGCACACGCCGGTCAAAGTGACTAGCGGTCTGGGCGACCCGCGCTTCGATACCGAAGGGCGTGTGCTCATCCATGAATTCGAGCCGTTCGTATTCTTCAACATTTACTTTCCCAATGGCGGGCGCGGACCGGAGTGGGTGGCCCACAAGCTGGCTTTCTATCGCCGCTTTTTGGAAGTGGCGCAAGCCTATCAGAATGCCGGGCGGCCGGTCGTCGTCACCGGCGACTTCAATACAGCCTACGCTGAGATCGACCTGGCCCGCCCTAAAGAGAATGTCAATCACAGCGGCTTCATGCTGGAGGAACGTCTAGGCTTGGGCGAATTCTTCGAGTCAGGGCTGATCGACACATTCCGATTTCTGCATCCGGATACGGTGAAATATTCCTGGTGGGACATGGTGACGCGTGCGCACGAGCGTAATGTCGGATGGCGGCTGGATTACTTTATGGTCTCACCCGACCTGAAAGACCGTATCCTTGCCGCCGACATCCACGAAGAAGTGATGGGTTCCGACCACTGCCCGGTCAGTTTGGTCCTGTCCTTATAGTCTCGCCTGTAGGGGCGGGCCTTGTGCCCGCCCATTTTCTGGAAGTACCCTCGGTTACGATTTGTTGTACAATATTAATACCAAACGCCAATGAGGGGTTCGCCATTCAAAAAAAAACTTGCTACACGATACATTTTGATATTTTAGATTGCTTGGGCTTTGGTGCATAAATCGATGAGCAGGCATTATGCACCCATCGGTCAGCGGAAAGGTCAGGCGATTTCTCCGGCGCAGGATACTTTGTAGCTATCCGGCATGCCCAAATGGGTCATGCGGTTGAGGGCAGCACAGCAAATGAGGACTTGCGTGATCTGCGTCTCCAGCAAGCGCGTAGACAAGCGCTCGCCGAAGATGGATTTGAAGCGGAACATGGTGGTTTCTGCCAGAGAGCGTATGTGGTAGCCGGAGTTGTCCTTCCAACCTTTTCGTCCCAACTTGCGGATAATGCGCAAATTCTCATCCCGTTTCAGCCGTTCTGCATGCGTATTGCCATGCTGCCAAATATGTACATTCTTGCGTGGAGGGATCAGCACTTTGGCCTGAGACGCAAGACGGTTGAGACTATCGTACACCTTGCGCTTGTCGTAGCTGCCGTCTGCGGCAAAATGATCAATGGGCTGTCCGATCTGCTTGAGTAAAGGTTCTCCCATCTTGGCGTCATCAACGCTATTTTCGGTCAGTGCCACTGCTTCAATCTCGCCACTTTCCGGGTCAGCTCCAATATGCAGCTTGCGCCAGGTGCGCCATTTGGATTTGCCATGCGTTCTCACTTTCCATCCGCCTTCTCCATAGATCTTCAAGCCGGTGCTGTCCATGACTATATTGATGTGTCCGCATGCTCTATTCGGCAAGGCCACGTTCAAGCCTTTGCCACGCAGCGACATCGTGTTGTGATCGGGAACAGGCAAACGTACCCCGAGCATGACAAAGATCGAGCGCACAAAGCCTTCCGCCGCTCGATTGGGCAAATGAAATACATTCTTCATCGTCAGCATGATCGTGATCGCCTGTGCACTATACTCATATTGACTCCCACGCTGCTTTTCGCCTACATATTGCCAGCCCTTTTCAAAGTCGTCCGACAACCAGATCGTGATCGAACCACGTTTTACCAGCGCTTGGTCGTATTCAGACCAGTTCTTGACACGGTATAATCTCTTCGGGCGTGATTGTGTGCTTTGGTGTTTCCGCATAAACCCAAACTTACACTCTCACGCCCTCTCCGTCAACTATTCAGGCACCAAAGCCAAAAGATGATATAAAATCCCGTTATATTTGAGTTTAGCCTATAAAATAGGTAGGTGAGGTAAAGTATGAGCTCTTCAACTTATCAACAATGAAATCATAATAATCACTACTACAAATGGCTACTGCGCCATTTACCTAAAGGCGTGGAACGCGCTCTTGATATTGGATGTGGACAAGGTTTTTTTACAAAAGAACTGGCTCAGAGAGTTACATACGTGGATGCCATTGATATCGATAGTAATATTCTCCAAGAAGCATCCCAATTGCATTCATCATTTACAAATATTAATTATATTCCAGGTGACTTCATTTCATTTCATTTACCTGCTAATCAATATGATATCGTCACTGCCATTGCTTGCATCCATCATATGGATTGTCGAAAGGCATTGGAAAAAATAAGACGGGTTCTAAAACCCGGCGGAGTTGCTGCAGTCCTTGGTCTATATTTAATGACAACCTATTTTGACATGGCCACCAGAGTAATAGCTGTGCCTGTTGATCGCATAAATACGTATATTCTTCACCACCATGAGAACACGAATATTGGGATGACAGCTGCCACCAGAGAGCCGTCGCTTTCCCTAGCGCAAATTAAGAAGGTATCAAGAGAAATATTTCCCGGGTCTCAATTCAAGCGTCATTTATTATTTCGATATTCGATTATTTGGCATAAACCAAACAATTCTTTTACGTAAGCATTTCAACTCATATCGGCCCGACCCACTTCTGCAGACCACTAAGCCTAAGGCTATGGCAGGTAACGATTTTTACTTCGGTGAAGTTTTGGATAAATTGAACCAGGTGTTGCATTGCAAGCCAGGCGTCTGAACTACCAGCCGTTATAAAGATATATTTTTTGGAAAATTTACGTCTGGCTTATGTCAGCGCCTCGCACGGCAAGCGTGGCCGTTCGTCCACCGCCTCCTTTGAATTGTATTTGGGGGATAATTTATTGAAGCTTCTAAATAACCTCTTTTGTGTATAAAAATATTCCCATTCCTAAAGCATTGTAGTAACGGCTTTAGCCCTTCATTTCGATGTAAAAAAACATCTGAAGTCCTGACGAAAAGCTTTCTCCAAGCTTCACGGTAGATAGTCTTCCCAAAATAGAACTATTGTGCTAATATCCAGAATGTCTGAATTTATTCGATTTCTCTTTCCTTTCCATGAGTGGAACCAGATATGCTAAACACTCCACGTACAACCGTTTCATCTCCTCCCAATGGCCTTTTCGTCCCACCTCGCCGTTGTGGTGGCCAGCTTTCCAATCGCAATGCCCTCCGGCACGGCATCTTTGCAGAGAAGAATCCCACTCCTCTCACACACCTGACGAATGCCATCCGCATTTCTACATCTGGACTGGATGGGATACATGAGGTATTAAGCCAGGCTATCCCGGTCCTGAGGCTGCAGATTGCCCGCCTGATGATGTCTTCTCAGCCGGCCACCGGCCTCCGTTCAACCCTGACCCGTCATAGACCAATCATCTATCTTCTTGGTTTGTTTTTACGTGTCAAAAAAGCCTTGGTCCGCATAGAACAACCTAAGGTTCAGCTGCGCTTGGTTGCAGACCATGCCCTTGAACTCATCCGCTATGACTTTGTCGCCTCCGGTATCACTCGCGATGCCTATTCGTTCCGCGAAAAAAACAAATTAAGGTACCTAAATTCCTTTGCGTCCTCGCAGGATTTCCATACTCCTTACTCAGATTTACCATCCTCTTTCCTTTCTGCCCGCCAATGGGCTGTGCTCGAGCCATTAATTCCCCCGCCCGATCATGTTGATCCGCGTGGCCGGCCTCCCGCCGATCCTCGCCCCCTGCTGGATGCCATTATCTGGAAATTTGCGTATCATGCCCGCTGGCAGGATCTTCCTCCAGGTTCTCCTCCCATGCTCACCTGCCGCCGTTATTATCGCCGCCTGTTCCTCAGTGGCCGCCTGCTCACGCTCTATTCTGCCTTGTATAAGGATTTCCTTGCTCATGCAAAGACCGATCTATCCACCTTGGTAAACCATGATCAATTTATTGTTTCAGGTAAAATCTTGAGCTTGCCTCCCGGGTCGGAGGAAACCTGGCAGGTGCGTACAGCCTTGCTCTTCATGCAGCAGGGCTGGCAGGTCTTTCGCCGCATCCTGCGTGAAAAAGAACAGGAACGTCGCCACCATTCTCCTCAATTCCGTTAGTACAGACCACTTCCCATATCCCCTTCACCGAATACCGAATATCGAATAATCCAACCTTTCTCCCTTCTCCCTTTTCACCTATTCTCTGGAGACCTAAAAATAAATTAAGGTATAATCAGCCCGCTGGAAGCATCCCATTTACCTGAGGTTTGCACATGAAAGAGTATACGACTGAGTTTATCCGGAACATCGCTCTCGTCTCGCATGGTTCGGGCGGGAAGACCATGCTGGCGGAGGCCTTCCTGCATGGCACCGGGGCGACCACCCGCCTGGGGAAGATCGAAGACGGCACGACCATTTCAGACTTTGAAGACGAAGAGATCCGCCGCAAGCTTTCCCTTTCCACAGCAATCATCCCGATTGAATACAAAGATCATAAAATAAACGTCCTCGATACCCCCGGTTATACCGATTTCGTCGGGGAAGTCGTATCGGCACTGCGCGTCTCGGATGGGGCAGTCATTTTGGTCGATTCGGTCGCTGGGCTTGAGGTTGGTACGGAAATTGTCTGGAATTACTGCGATACTTTCAAACTGCCGCGTTTCGTGGTGATCAATAAAATGGACCGCGACAACGCTGACTTCTATCAAGCCCTGGAATCCATCCAGATGTATTCTCCCACTCGTCTGGTGCCGGCGCAATTGCCCTGGGGCGAAAAAGCCGCCTGCAAGGGTGTGATTGACCTGATCTCGATGAAAGCCTATGCCGGCGAAGGTAGGACTCCCGAGGAGATCCCGCCTGATTTTCAAGCGGTTGCCGCAGAAGCCCGCACGAAACTGGTCGAAGCCGCTGCCGAAGGGGAAGACGCTTTACTAGAGAAATACCTGGAAAGCGGCGAGTTGACCAATGAGGAATTGATGCGCGGCTTGAAGGCAATTCTTCGCTCCCAAGCCTACATATTGGTCTTCTCGGCAGCCGGCGGACACGAAAAAGGCATCCTGCCGCTCTTGGACGCTGTCATCAACCTGATGCCCTCCCCGAAGGATGTTCTGGTGGAAGCCAAGGGCAAGGATGGGGTGGAGAAACTCTCTGCAACGGATTCCGAGCCTCTGGCTTTGTATGTTTGGAAAACAACTGCCGACCCATTTGTTGGCAGGTTGACCTACTTCCGGGTCTATTCCGGCGTGTTGCAAGGCGATACCCGCATTTGGAACCAGAACAAGAGCGCTGAAGAACGCATGACCGGCCTGGCCATTATGCGCGGCAAGGAGACCATGCCTGTCAAGGTGGTTCACAGTGGCGATATTGCCATTGTTACTAGGCTGACCTCCACAACCACCGGTGATACCCTGTGCGACAAGGGTCATCCGCTGACCCTGCCGATGCCGGTTTACCCGCATGCCCTTTTCCGTGTCGCCATCAAACCCAAAACACAGGCGGATGCGGCCAAGATTTCACCCACGCTCACCCGCCTGTGCGAGGAAGATATGACCCTTTCCTGGTACCAGGAGCAAGCCACCAGTCAAACTATCCTGCAGGGGATGGGTGACCAGCATATTGACGTGGCGATCCGGCGCGCAGAAGGGAAGCTCCAGGTTGGCTTGATGATCGCCGAACCGAAGGTTCCTTACCGCGAAGGCATTACCAAAAAAGCTGATGCCATGTACCGCCATAAGAAGCAGTCCGGCGGTTCGGGGCAGTTTGGGGAAGTCTGGTTGCGGATTGAGCCTTGCCCGGAAAGCGATTTTGAGTTTACCGATGAATTGGTGGGAATGAACCTTTCCAAATCCTACCTACCGGCCATTGAGAAAGGCATCCATGCCACCCTGCAGTCGGGCGTCATGGCAGGCTTCCCTCTCAGCAATGTGCGTGTCATTGTATATGATGGCAAGGAACACCCGGTTGACTCCAAGCCGGTGGCATTTGAAATCGCTGGCCGGGAGGCCTTTAAGCTGGCCGTCCGGGATGCCAGTCCGGTGCTTTTTGAGCCGATCATGAATGTCCGCATTGTCATCCCGGATGCCAATATGGGTGACGTGATGGGCGATCTGAACAGCCGTCGTGGACGTGTCCAGGGCACCGAATCAGAGCGCGGACGAACGGTGGTGGTGGCCCAGGTTCCACTGGCCGAAATGTTGCGGTACACCACCCAGTTGCGCTCCATTACCGGTGGCCGTGGCGTCTTCACAATGGAATTTGACCGCTACGAGATCGTCCCTAACCATCTGGCCCAAGATATCGTCGCTGCCCACCAGAAGGAATTGGAAGCGAAAAAGGAAGAATAGCCTTAACCGAATGTGACTGAAAGGTTACTCTTGATTTAACTTGACAAATCTCGGAAATAACTTATAATTTCTATCAGAAAATTCATAAATAATCTGGAGAGATTGAATGTTCAATTGCATGTGTCTGAGGCGGGGACCGTAACCACCGCCTCTTCTATATAGATAATTCAGCCAACGGAAGAAGGACGGTGGGCGAACCCCCGCATGCGATTATTTTTTACGCATGGCGCCCGCGCCGTCCTTTTTGTTTACCCGTTGGCTGTACTATTTAATTTGGAGATTAATAACTATGAAAATCGCAAACAACGTCGTGGAATTGATCGGCAACACTCCGCTCGTCCGATTGAACCGGCTGACGGAAGGCGCACAAGCCGAAGTTGTTGCCAAACTGGAGTTTTATAACCCTGCCCACAGTGTCAAGGACCGCATTGGCGCGGCTATGATCACGGCCGCCGAAAAGTCCGGCGAGTTGACCAGGGACAAGACCATCGTCGAACCCACCAGCGGAAATACCGGCATCGCCCTGGCCATGGTCGCGGCGGCTAAAGGTTATCAGTGCGTGCTGACCATGCCTGAGACGATGAGCAAGGAACGCCGTATGTTGTTGCGTGCCTATGGGGCGGAACTAATCCTTACTCCCGGCCCCGACGGCATGGCTGGAGCCATCCGCAAGGCCGAAGAAATGGCCGCTTCAAATCCGAAGTATTTCATGCCCCAGCAATTCAATAACCCGGCCAACCCCGAGATCCACCGGAAGACGACCGCCGAAGAGATCTGGCGCGATACGGATGGTAAAGTGGACTTCCTCGTTGGTGGCGTGGGCACAGGCGGTACGATCACCGGCGTGGGTGAAGTACTCAAATCCCGCAAGCCGTCCTTCAAGGTAGCTGCTGTTGAGCCGAATACCTCGCCGGTCCTTTCCGGTGGGCCAAAAGGTCCGCATAAGATCCAGGGCCTGGGCGCAGGTTTTGTCCCGGCGGTATTGAATACCAAAGTTTACGATGAGATCATCCGCGTCAAAGATGACGACGCCTTGGAAACCGCCCGCCGCATGGCCAGGGAAGAAGGCCTGCTGGTGGGCATCTCTGCGGGGGCGGCAACCTGGGCAGCCTTGCAGGTGGCGAACCGCAAAGAGAACACCGGCAAGCTGATCGTGGTCATCATACCGGACTTCGGTGAACGGTATCTCTCAACCGCATTATTTGCCAACCTGGCAGATTAGGAAAGCATATGAATACAAACGAAATAACATCCATCCCGTTGGTGTCAAACACGCACAAGCGAGTCGGCTTTTTCACTTCTGTTCGCAGGGATGTGGACTCTGTCCTCGAACGTGACCCGGCGGCTCGTTCACGGCTGGAAGTTTTCCTGGTTTATCCAGGTCTGCACGCCATCTGGGCCCACCGTGTTACGCATTGGTTGTGGATGCATAAATTCAAGTTCTTCGGGCGCTGGCTCTCTCAGGTCGCCCGTGACCTGACCGGGATCGAGATCCATCCCGGCGCAACCATAGGTCCCGGCTTTTTCATTGACCATGGCATGGGGGTGGTCATCGGTGAGACCGCCGAAGTCGGCGCGGATGTCACGCTCTATCATGGCGTTACATTGGGCGGGACGAGCCTTGAGAAAGGGAAACGACATCCCACCATTGGGGATCGGGTCGTCATCGGCACAGGAGCCAAGGTACTCGGCGCAATTACCATCGGCGACGACAGCCGAATTGGCGCCAATGCCGTGGTAGTCAAATCCGTCCCAGCCAACTCAGTGGTGGTCGGCGTACCCGGACAGGTCATCAAACGTTCCCACCCTCACCACCAAGGTGATGCGGCTGATCTGAACCACACATCTCTGCCGGACGTAGTCGGGTTGTCCCTAAAGCAATTACTGGACCGTGTGGATGCCCTGGAGACCCGCCTGGACGGTCATGCAGTCACAACGGCGCATGTACATCCGCCCAAAGGAAACAATTGGGCCGGTGAGGATTTCTCGATCTAGGTATATCCGATAAGTTCATTTCAGACCTGTTAATCTTTCAAACATAATACAATCAGACCAGGAGACTATTAGGTTAGAATACTCTCCGACTATAAGACTCACGACGATAAGTCTTATAATAGGCATATGATCACTGACCTTTCGCGTGAAGAAATCCTGCGCTACTCCCGCCACCTGCTTATCCCCGAAGTCGGGCTGGATGGACAGCGTAAGCTCAAGGCTGCCTCCATTCTTATTGTCGGAACCGGTGGGCTGGGCTCGCCGGCTGCCCTATACCTGGCCGCCGCGGGAGTGGGCCATCTCGGGTTGGTGGACTACGACGTGGTGGACGAATTGAACCTGCAGCGGCAGATTATCCATGCGACCGAAACGATTGGCAAGCGCAAGGTCCAATCCGCTGGCCAGCGTCTTGCGGATCTCAATCCGGATGTCCACGTGGATATTTTTGACGAGCCCTTTACATCGGCCAATGCGATGGAGATCGCCGGGCCGTACGATATCATCCTGGATGGCTCGGACAACTTCCCAACCCGCTACCTGACCAATGACTTGTGTGTGCTGACCGGCAAACCACTCGTCTATGGAGCGGTTTTCCGCTTCGAGGGGCAGGCCAGCGTCTTTGATGCACGTGTGGGACCCTGTTATCGCTGCCTGTTTCCCGAGCCGCCTCCACCGGGATTGGTACCTTCTTGCTCGGATGCGGGCGTATTGGGTGTCCTGCCTGGGACGATCGGGACAATCCAGGCCACCGAAGCCATCAAGTTGCTATTGGGAATTGGGGAAAATCTGGTTGGCAGGCTGCTCCTTTACAATGCCCTCGACATGGCCTTCGATCATGTCAAGCTTAAGAAGAATCCGGCCTGTAAAGTTTGCGGACCGAACCCGGAAGTGACCGGACTGATCGATTACGACGCTTTTTGCGGCGTCCCGGGTTTGGGACATGATGAAGGCTCGGCTGGTCTGAATTGGGATATTACCGCCACCGACCTGGCAGCCAAGCTCCAGCACGGGAAGAAGATCCGCCTGATCGACGTGCGTGAGCCGCACGAAGTGGCCATTTCGTCCATGCCGGGGGAGGAATTGTTTCCCCTGGGGCAATTGGCTGCCCGCCTGCCTGAACTGGACAGCGCCCAGGAAATTGTGCTCTTCTGCAAGACCGGTACTCGCTCAACCCGGGCGCTGGAATTGCTTGTCAGCGCCGGGTTCAAGAAGGTCAAAAACCTGCGTGGCGGGATCAACGCCTGGGCCAGGGAAGTGGATCCGAAGCTACCAATATATTAGGCAATATTATTGTTCACCTGCGCCATCGGGGAATATAAATTACACAATGACGGTCACTTCCGAAGTGACTGTCATATCATTAGCGGGGAAAGATGGGATACGTGCTGCCCCCATGTGGAAAAACCAGCACATTGGCTTTGCGGGGGAATTTGCATTTGGCGTAAGCCAATCCAGCGGCGAGGCTTTCCACGAATGTGACGAAAGGCAGATTCGCACGTGTTTCAGCCGGGATGGTCGGGGTGTAGATCAACAGATCGCCACGCCGCATGGCCTGCAAAGCAAAGTACAGGAAGAAGCGGTCTTCTTCGCCCATACCTTTCAGTTTTAAGCGCGGCACCAAAAGCAGGAGCAGCGGGGCCAGCAGCTTGAGTGCTTTTCGTCCCCCCGGGAATTTCCGATTGGACAGGCCAAAGACGCCCACGCCTTCGTCCGCCCGGATGCAGGTGATCATCACGCCTCCAGGTCGTAAGGCCCGGACGGTATTGGCCAGGGCCTTCACACCCTGGCGCAGATCCTGGTCCATCGGATGGGAACTGCTGATAACCACGTCTGCCAGCGCCGGGATGGCCGCGCCGTAGATCTGGCTGCGCGTTCGAACACCTGCCCGGTGGGCCTGGACAGGGTGACCACATACCACCCGGACCACTTCCAGTTGGCAATTTAAAACTGCGTTGACGATGAAGACCGGTGCATTAAGCATCCCGGCGGCCTCTTCCAGGTCCAGGCGCATCGGGTTTGAATCGATCGGCTGGCCGACGCTGTTGAAGGTGCTGGGGCGGCAGTTGAGCGAATGGTTGTGGGCGATGGTCACCCGTCCGGCCACGCTTGGCACCAGGTTCTTATAGCCGCCACCAAAACTGGCGATAATGTGTGGCTCGATGCAGCCAATGAAGATAATCAGATCTAACTCAGCCACTACCTTGCTGATGAACACGGGCGTTCCGTGTACGGTGGTGCCTAAATAAGCCAGTTTTTCCGGCGAGTCACAGTCGTGGTCTTCCCAACGCAAGCCCGAGAGATTATTTTCGCCGACACGTTGGGCAATGGCAGCCTCACTCATGGGATGGTGGATACCCGTGGCGGGGATGAGCGTGATCTGTTCCAGGCTGGCGCCGCCGCGCTGGATTTCTGCCAGTACCGCCGATAAAATGATACCCGCCGGCGTTGGCCGGCTGTCGTCGTCGATCACCAGGGCGATCTTCATCCCCTGCTTTACCAGAGAAGACAAGCGGGAAAGACCGATGGGTTCTGACAGGCTGCGTTCGATTTCCTGGTGAATATCTTCAGGCGCAGCGGTGTTGCAGGGTTGCATTACACCAAGCAATTCCCAGTCGCCCGGCAATTGCATGGAAAGCATGTCTTTTCCCCACGGGATTTCAATTGGAATGTCAGAGGCTGGATTCTGCATTTTCTTCCCTCCTCAAGGCTTCATTCCACTTGATGCCTTCACGTGTCATGTAATATGCACCCACAAGCGTTATCGGGAGCCAAAGCGCCACGTGTAATACGATGGTATATCCGGCTGCGGGTGCCTGTTCCACGCCGTAGGCAATCAGCACGGCGATTCCGGATGCGTCGAAGGTGCCGATGTACCCCGGCGCAGCCGGGATGATCGTGATCAGATTGACGATGCCGTTCATCAGCATCAGGGCAAAAAAGCTGACGTGAAAATTGAAGGCATGCATCACGAACCAATACTTGCCGGTCTCCAGCAGCCAGATGACCACTGAGGTGAAGAACACCATCAAGATGTTGGCCGGTGAGCGCAGGGAAGCCAACCCATCCAGGAATTTGTGCATAATGCCAGAAACCTCTCTGCTCCAGCATCTGGGTAACAGCCGGTCGATGAACCATTGTCCAAATCTCGCCGTGACCAGCGGGAACATGGCTGCCAGCAGGAAGATCAGCAAAATAATAAAAGCCAGAACGGTACCGATGATGGCCACCTGCTGGATATTCCCAACAAAACCCGAACTGCCTTTCAGCCTAGCCAATTCCGGCAAATTAACAAAAACGAAACCCAGCATGACCACCGCATCGAAGAATTTTTCGACGATTATGGTTGCCAGTGAAGCGGAGATCGGGACGCCTTCCCGCCGCTTGAGCACCACCGCCCGTAATACTTCTCCGGCGCGCGCCGGATAGATGTTATTGCCCATATATCCAATGCAGGTGACCGGGAACATCACGCGCGTCTTGATCGCCTTAATCGGCTTGAGCAGATAATGCCAGCGCCAGGCACGTGCCCAAACTGCAACGAAGTACACTGCGATACCCGGCAGGATCCACCAATAGTTGGCAGTCCTGATGGCCTGCCAAAAATCACCCAGGTTTAATTTGTAAAGTGCCCACCACAGGAAAGCTGCGCTGATCAACACCCCGAGCCCAAATTGCCATCTTTTCATGGTATCAATTCTACCATGCTGTTATTCGCCATTTCCCCAATTCATGCTAGAATTACACTGATGACCGAGTCTCAACAGACAATTCCAAATCCGGAACGTATCGAGCTCATGCGACGCATCCATCTTTTCTATCAACTGGAAGATGATCAGTTCGATTCGGTCGCAAGCGCAGCCTTTGAAAAGACTGTCCAACCCGGAGAGGTGATCATCCGGCAGGGGGAAACCGGGAACATTTTTTTCATGATCTTCAGCGGAAGCGTGCAGGTTACCCGCAGGGAACCGCATGGTGGGGAGGTCCAGAGAAGAATGGTGGTGGGGGATTATTTCGGCGAAGACTCCCTGCTTTTACACCACCGTCAAAATGCTACGGTTACGGCAGTGGACGAGACGGTGCTGCTGGGGCTGACCCAGGCGGATTTCAACCAACTTTTAAAAACGGTTCCACAACTAAAGGCTAATTTTGCAGTCGCGGTAACCAGCCGCCGATTGGCCCGAAGGATGCAATTTAAATGGTTGCGTGAAGAGGCTGGTGAGGTGATCTATTTCCTGGCGCGCAAGCACCCTATTTTGCTTTTTCGGATGTTAACCCTACCGGTCATCCTGGGGATGGCTGGCTTGGCGGGCATCCTAGTCGGTCTCGTGGTCAATATCCCGATTCTGTTATGGATATCAGTTGCCCTGCTGGGTTTTATGATCAGTCTGAGTGTTTGGAACGGTGTGGATTGGGGGAATGATTATTATTTAGTGACGAATCAGCGCGTAGTCTGGCTGGAAAAGGTGGTTGGAATTTACGATAGCCGCCAGGAAGCGCCCCTCTCCGCCATACAGCGCATCAACGTTCAGACAGATTTCTTGGGGCGGCAGTTGGACTACGGCACCCTGATTGTGCGTACCATCGTTGGGAGTACCCTGACCTTGCGAAACGTCAACCACCCTTATCAGGCCGCCGCGTTGATCGAAGAACACTGGAAGCGTTCTAAACTGACTTCCCGCAGGATGGAGGAATCCGCCATGCGACAGGCACTGCACGAGCGTCTGATGCGTAATCCGGCTGAACCTGTGCTGGTTGCGGAGCCCTCCCTGTTTCATCAGGTCGATCCGGAAACGAAAAGCCCTATTGAAACCCATCGCGGCATTGCAAATTTTTTCCGCGTCCGTTTCGAGGATTTAAGCACCATTACCTACCGCAAGCATTGGGTGGTTCTGTTGGAAAAAGTCTGGCCTCCCAGCGCGTTCCTGGTGGCGCTTTTTGCCGGGCTGGTCTTGATCATTCACTCCGCTTTTACTTCTGTCCCGGCGTTCTATAAGAATTCAGGTGTGGAGGCCCTACTGGCGATCTGGTTGCTGCTGGTTGCGGTCGTCTTGGCGTGGTGGTATTACCAGTATTTGGATTGGAGCAATGATATTTTCCAGGTCACGCCGGACCAGATCCTGGATATCAATAAAAAACCGCTCGGTCAGGTTACCAGTGACATCGCATCACTCGATAATATCCTGCACCTGGAATATGAGCGTAGGGGGATCCTGCCGGTACTTTTCAATTACGGGAATGTCTATATAACGATTGGCGGCGGCAAGGATATGACCTTCGAGGACCTCTTCAACCCCTCCGCCGTTCAGGATGATATCGAACGGCGCCGGCTGGAGCGGATCACGAAAAAGGAACAGGAAGCGATCAATGCGGATCGCGAACGCATGGCAGACTGGTTTGCGGCTTACCATCACAGCAAAGAGGAATTGGGGCAGGCAGAATCAGAACAGGCAAATTCCAGTGCACCCGGCGAAAGCGATCTGACGGATGATAGTGAAAGCGGAACCTTTTAACGGTTAGCAATTTGCGACTTAAGTCACTGCACCCTTTGGTTTAGATAAAGTAAAATGACACTCAGACAAATTATTACACTACCGGACCCGGTCCTGCGCCGCAAAGCCAGACCGGTCACCCGCTTTGACAATGAACTGCAGACCCTGATCGATGACATGATCGAGACCATGCGTGAAGCCCCGGGTGTTGGGCTGGCAGCCCCGCAGGTGGGAGTCTCGCTGCGTGTGATCGTGGTGGAATACGCCCAGGATGAAGAAAATGAGGACCCACCCAAAAAACTGTATGTGCTGGTCAACCCGGAGATCAAGACCGCATCCGAGGAGACTGAAGCGGGCACAGAAGGCTGCCTGTCCGTCCCAGGATGGCAGGGAGAGGTGGAGCGCTCCCTGGTGGTGACGGTCAAAGGGCGAACCCGCCGGGGCCAGCCGATCAAGGTCAAAGCCAAAGACTGGATGGCGCGCATCTTCCAGCATGAGATCGATCACATCAACGGCGTCGTTTTCACCGACCGCGCCACGAAGGTTTGGAAACCGCAACCGGAAGAACCGCCGCTGGATAACGTGTGAACGTGCCAACGGATGAACGTGTAAACGATCAATGTACCTGACTCACCTCTCTCTGACCAACTTCCGCAGTTTCGCCCGCCTGGATATGGATATCCCCCGGCGGGTTGTTTTGTTGACCGGAAATAATGCCCAAGGCAAGACCAGCGTGCTGGAAGCCATCTATTTTCTGGCGGCCTTCACGTCGTTTCAGACCCATACCGACCGCCAACTGGTCAACTTCATCGAGGCCCGAAAAGACCTGGCCGTGGGGCGGTTGGTGGCCGAGTATACGCGCGGACCGACAAAACACAGGCTCGAAGTCCGGTTGGTGATGGAAGCCGTCGGGGCCACCGGCCAACGCCTGCGCAAGGAAATCCTGTTGGATGGCGTCAAGCGCCCACTAGCTGAGGTCATCGGGCATTTCAACGCGGTCATCTTCGTGGCGCAAATGACCCAGATCATCGAAGGCGGTCCGGACCATCGCCGCCGTTACCTGAACCTGTCACTGGCGCAAACCGTGCCGGGTTATGCCCGGCAGTTGAGCGAGTATGGCGAGGCATTGACCCAGCGCAACGCCCTACTTAAACTATTGGCGGAGCACGCAGGCGACGACTCACAGTTGGATTTCTGGGACGATTCCATTACTCGCACTGGAGCGGCTATCATACTAAGGCGTATCCAGGCCATCCAGGAAATCGAAAAGCTGGCCGGTCGCATCCACCAAGAGCTGACACATGGCGCGGAGGTGCTGCGGCTGCACTACCAGCCTGCCTACGATCCATTGCCGAAACCGGATGGGCAGATCGCGATGGCTCTCAAGACTCCAGTTCAGCGAAACGGCCTGAGGGAAGAGGATATCCGCCAGGGATTCCTGGAAGCGCTGGTGCGAAATCGTGCGGATGAGATACGCCGGGGTGTGACGGTATTGGGCCCGCACCGGGACGAACTGCGCTTTCTCGCAAACGGGATCGACCTGACGGATTACGGCTCGCGCGGGCAGGTTCGCACCGCCCTGCTGGCGCTCAAACTGGCCGAGATCGAATGGATGAAAGCCCGCACCGGTCAATGGCCGGTGCTGCTGCTCGACGAGGTGCTGGCCGAATTGGACAAACAGCGCCGGCTGGACCTGCTGAGCTACGTGGAAAAGATCGAGCAGGCCGTGCTGACCACCACCGATCTGAAGGCCTTTGCGCCGGATTTCGTCGAAAAGGCCGAGATCTGGCAGGTGGAAGCAGGCAAGGTTACTACGACAAAAGATGTTAGAAGTGAGAAATAAAAAGTAAGAAACGATAAAAGATAGGGGGAGGTGAAAAGAAAATACAGAATAGTGAGTAGTGATCTGTTTTGGAGGAAGCAATGTCGGTTAAACATGTCAACGAGGTTGCGGGCCAGGCGGTAAAGGCTGGAGATCTGACCAGTATGCAGGTTTTGATCTCAGCGCAGGAAGGGCCGCATTTTGCCATGCGGCGTTTTGTAATGGAACCGGGTGGCGGGATGCCGAAGCATACCAATACAGTCGAACATGAACAATACGTTCTGCAGGGTCACGCCATGATCGGAATCGGGGCAGAAGAGGTCGAGGTCAAAGCCGGGAACGTGGTTTTCATACCGGAGGGAGTGCCGCACTGGTATCAGAATATCGGGGAGGAGAATTTCGAGTTCCTGTGCATCATCCCGAACAAGACGGATGTTATCACTTTGGTGGATGAAAAGAATTGCTAACGCTTTACACGGAGAACACCGCAGATGAATAAACCGAAAATCCAAAGTTGGTCCCTGTGGGGCTGTACAGCCCTTGTACTTGGTGGTCTGGGGCTGCGGTTTTACCAATATGCCATAACGATCTCAAATTATCCTATCACGACTTATTGGTCCGAGTCCTACCGCATCTACAGTGCATCTTTGGTCTATTCAAACAAGATATTTGGACACCAGTTCCCATGGCCATGGATGGATCCCGGGCGCTCGATCCTGGATGGGTTGGTTTTGCTCATCCCCGGCACCCAGATCTGGATATTTCGCTTCTGGCTGGCTTTTCTAACCCTTGCCACTTCCACTCTGGCCTCCATTGTGGTCATTAACCGTGCGAGCCGGATCTCAGGGTCATCTAATAAGAAATCAAGGCTATTTATGGCAACCCTGGCAGGGTGGGGGATTCTTTTTTTTCTTCAATGTCCGATTTATTATCATGTGCTGTTGGGCGCTATCGTTGTTCTCTCGCTGTTCGACCTTGCCAAGCCAGTTCTTACTTTAATTGTAGTGCTTATTACTTCCGCATGGGAAGGGTTGTGTAGAGTAAATTGGTTTTTAATACCCGCATTATTGGTAATAACGGTTTATTTTCTTACCATACCAATGTCAGGCAAGAAACTCACGCGTTACTTATTGTGGCCGATTATATGGTTTGTAGCTGGCGCTCTGGCCAGCTTCCTAACCTATGGTCTTTTCATTAAAATATCTCATTATATTATTCCTTTCTATAATCCGGATATGCACTATGGTTTCTTTAAAATTTAAACTGTGGCCGAATAAAGGTTTTACCCTTGGACTGATTCCAGGAATAATATTACTTTCAACCCCTGTCATCGTGCTTATATTGACCAGCGGACTACGAAATTATCGCAAGTTGCATTGGATTCGATCGGTAGTTCTTCTGAGTATCCTTGCTATCTTCTTTGTAGGCAGTACCATTGTTAGTCTGCGCTCCGGAGGGGGATTTGACCTTCATAATTACGATACTTATGTGCTGATATTGTTTGTGGTTGGCGTTTATTGGGGGAGGGGGGCGATCCACTTCGATAAACCGGAGTCAGAAATATCCAGACCTTTGCTTGACAATCGTTTACTATTACTTGGCCTTTTATCCATTCCCATATTTTTCGCGATCAGGGATATGCCTGCTCACCTTCCTCAATCCGAACAAGACGCTGGTCATGCTTTACGGCAGGTGCAAGTATACATACAGAAAACGGATATCAGCAAAGGTCCGGTTCTACTTATCGATTATCGCCACCTGCTTGTTTACCGGGAGATACCGCCAGTAGATGTTTATTTGCCTTATGAAAAAATTGAGTTAATGGAAATGTCCATGGCAAATAACCGTCCCTATCTTGATCAATTCTGGAAAGACATTGAAAAACAAAAATTCCCATTGATCATTTCGGAGAAATTGCAACTTGCGAAACAGGGCGTAAAATCCCCCTTTGGGAATGAAAACAACATTTGGGTCAGCAATGTTTCCGAGCCAATCCTGAGGTATTATCAATTGGTTTACAGTGAAGGCAGCCTTGCAATTTACGCTCCCAAGGCAGGAATCCACTAAATAGCGGTTTCCTGATCGGGGAGAGCCCGGCATGCTCGGACAGGTCCTTGGCGATGTGGCTACTTTGCCCACCCACGCCTTGATCCATGCCGGTGAGATCGGCGCATTGAAGGGCGCCCAAGCACGCGAAGATCCGCCAGCCTGATTATCCACCTGAATACGCTGCTGCTTGTTCATCGAAAGAAAAGAAGCGAAAAAAGGGCTGTGAGGCGCAAAGCGCCCCACAGCCCTTTTTATCGCATTATTCTTCCTCCCCGGAAGGGAGGCTTCCCAAGTCCCAATTTTGTGGAAATTGTGTACCCTGATCCTTAATCCGTTGACGTCAAATCTTCAAAGTGATAATATAAAAATTCCGATTCTCTTTACCATTAGAAAAGAAGGTGAATTATGAGTAAAAGGAAAAACCTATTTGGACTGATCGGGATCAACCTGGTCGCGGTCCTCATTCTGGCATCCTGCCAAAGTGGCGCAACCGTGGTTGCTCCAACCTTCACGATGCCTGCTCCGGCGGTTCCGGCGAATACAAGCGTGCCCACCGCCACGGCTACATCTGTTCCGGCTGCAACGAATACACCCACTGTGACTGCCACAACCGCACCCGCTGCGACTGCGACAACCGCACCGGCGGCCACCATCACAGTCCCACCCACTTCACAGCCTGGAGCGCAGGTGACTCCGTCCATGAATGCCTATTGCCGGAAAGGTCCAGGCACGGGCTACTTTGAAATCACATTCCTGCAAAAGGGAACTGCTTACAACGTGATCGGCCGGAACGGCCTGAACACCTGGTGGCTGGTCCAGGCAACGGGAAACACCAATTGCTGGATGGGCGACCCGAACGCCAGCCAACAGGGACCTGTGGACCAGTCCCCGGTCGTGCTGGTCCCGCCTTTACCGGCGACACCCTCCACATTTGTTTACACGCGCACCTGTGATCCAACGCTGCACACCTTGAAAGTCTCTTTGGAATGGACAGCTGTGGATAACGTGACGGGTTACCAGATCTACCGGAATGGCGACCCTTTGGTAGCGGTTGGAGCAGGTGTGACATCCTATGAAGATAACGCACCAGGCGGAGAGGATCTGTTGTATGAACTGGAGGCATTCAATGATTATGGGGCGTCAGCCAGCATTTCGACGAATGTTTCGGCATGTGATTAGCCGGTCCGATTATTAAATCCTGCAGGCCTTCGGTTTCTCCGAATCCCGGAGGCCTCTGCTCCCAAGTGCCTCAAATTACCCTAAAAGACCCTAGGGCGGACGGGGGCAGACTGTATTAGCTGCAGGCCGGCGGGCGGTGTTCCAATCACCCTTCCAAATGCATTGATCTGATCATGGGGCCTTTCCACCAAAACCAACCACAAAGTCCAGCAATTCATGACTATCCTGCAACCACACCATGGGATTCGTGACGCGTTTCATATATAGGATCACTCCATGTTGATCCACAACCACGGAGGCCGTACGCTGGATCCCGAAAATGGCTCTTTCCAAATCGTAACGGTGATAGATCGCACGGTCCGGATCGGCAAGGATCGGGAAAGGTGCTTTGATCAGTTTTACATAGCTATAGGTGCGTTCGAGTGTGTCCCCCAGGATCACGAGTATCTCTGCACCGGCTACCTGAAAATCTTGATAGAGTCGACCCAACTGGGCGACATGGAAACGGCACTGTGCTCAGTTATATTCGCGCACAAAAAAGAGCACGACCACCGATTTATCCCGATAATCCGCCAGTCCGATTTCGTGACCATTACTCGCGGGCAATTTGAAATCCAGTGCAAGCGAACCGACATTCAACTCATCATCCATGGGAACATCCCTCCTTTGAACTGTCATTAATTATTATATAGTAAATTCACCTTTCGGAGAAGAAATAAAATTCTTTGAACCGAGAGCGCCCGGCTAGGATGTATAATGGTATTAATACATCCAAATAAAGCCGTATGGGACTGCTTGTCAAGCCCGTTACTGAAAAGGAGGAATCCATGGCTCTCATTAAAGAAATAATCCATGCACTGTTAGTCGTCCAGCCTCCGCACCCGATATTCGTACATTTCCCAATTGCCCTGATCAGCGCGGCCCTGTTTTTTCTGCTCCTGGCACTTTGGAGGAAGAGCGACATTTTTGAAAAGATTGCCTTTGCGAACATCTCCCTGGCGGCGGTTAGCATCATCGTGGCAGGCTTTTTTGGCATTCGTGACAATGCAGTCCTTTTTAAAGGCAATGCCCCCAATTATGTCGCAAAAATATTCATCGCCAGCATCTTGTTCGTTCTGACCGGCGCGATGGCCATCCTGCGCTGGCTATACCCGGACCTTTTCCACAGCCGTTATAAAGCCCTTTATATTGCAGCCCATTTTGTCGCCTTTGGGCTGGTTGCCGTACAGGGATTCTTGGGCGGCATCATTGTGTACGGATTTTAAAGAAAAAAAAGTACCCCCTGTTCATTATTCTCACAGGAGGTATTGTATTATTTAATCAATTTTTCGGGGCTATTTAAATCTTCAATCCTTATTTCTGCACTCCTGCAGGCGTGATCACAAACCAGACACCCTGCACGTTTTCACCGGTGGTATCACCTGCGGCCTTATCGCTGACATAGTAGTACAGCGGCCAGCCGTTATATGTAACCTGCGTGGTCCCATCAGTACGGTTGGTGGTGCCCAGCAGGGAGGTGGTCACACCCGTTCCGGCGACCGGCGCACCGGTGGTCAGCAAAGGTGGCCAATACCCAGCACAACCGCCATAGCAATTGCTGGTATTGGGTGTATCCTTGGTGTAGAGATACAGGGTCATGCCTTTTGAATCAACCAGGAAAGACCCCAGGGCCGCATTCTGACCGACATCCACTGCAGCCGGCCCGCTGGGCAGGGCAGCCGCAGGGGCGACCGTCGGCTGGCTGATCGCCGGTACGACCGGTGCCAATGTGGCCGTTGGGGGCAGCGGCGTTGCCGATGCACAAGCAGACACGATTAATGCGAGAATTGTAAAGCTTGGAAGTAAGAGTTTATTTTTCATACAGATCCTCCATATCAAAGTTACTGGCATGTAAGTGCCAAAGAGAATATATATGATAAATTTATCAAATAAATATAAAATATGCGTTAACAGATATTAATAGTCTGATTAATGGTTTTACATATGAATATCCACCGCTTCTGAACCGATCCGCAGAAAGTTTTGTTGAGAAACCCTGAAGGTTTATAATATTACAAACATCCTGAAGTCATCCCATCAAATGTCACGAGTGGCATTAGTCTACCCCTACTTCCGTACGAGAGCACCCACCGAGTTGCTATTTGCACCCCTGGGGGTGGCCTATCTGGCCGCCCAATTGCACGCAGCCGGGATCGAAGCGAAGATCTTCGATTGCACCTTCAGCACCTTCGACCAGATTCAAATCTCCCTGCAGGCTTACCAGCCGGATATCACTGGGATCTACTGCATGGTCAGCTTGAGCCGCAACACCTTCCGGATGGCGGAAATGGTCCGGGCGGACCTGCCGGACTGCCTGTTAGTGGCGGGCGGGCCACTCCCCACCCTCTATCCCAACCATTTCAATGGGCCATTCGATGCTGTTTTTCGAGGGGAAGCTGAGGAGAGCTTTCCCCGTTTCTGCAGGGATTTTCTCCAGCTGGAGCAGGCCTCACGCTGGAAATTATCAGAATTAGCGCTGGTCGGTTACGCCGGGCTTTATATCCATCAGGACGGTTTAAAGATCGAAAATCCACCGGTCAATCACCCTGAAAAAGAGATCGATGCCTTTCCACTCCCCTACCGGGGGGATTTCGAACATGCCGCCTACCAGCAGGCCGGTAACCTGAAAGATGGGGCGAAAACCGCCTCCATCATCACCACCTTTGGATGTCCATTCGATTGCGATTTCTGTTCGCGGCCGGTCTTTGGCAGCCTTTTCCGCCGCCGAAGTCTTGATTCGGTTTTCGATGAGATCGGGCAGATCCGCAAGTTGGGCTACGATAGCCTGTGGATCGCAGATGACAGCTTTACCCTTAATTTGAAATATCTGAAGGAGTTCTGCCGGCGCATGAAAGGGCAGGGTATGAAATGGAATTGCCTCTCACGTGTCACCGGACTCAACGTCGAAATTACCCGAGCGATGAAGGAAGCCAGCTGCCGCAGGGTTTACCTGGGCCTGGAATCGGGCAATCAGAAAACCCTCGCTCTGATGAACAAGAAAGCCACCCTGGAGGAAGGGATCCACGCCGTTCAGCTTTTCCACGAAGCCGGAATCGAAGTAGCTGCATTCTTCATCGTCGGCTACCCGGGCGAGACGATTGAATCGATCGAATCGACCTTCCGTTTCGCCCTAACCTTGCCTCTCGATGAGATCTCTTTTAATGTACCTTTCCCCTTGCCGGGTTCCCAATTATTTGAACGCGTGAGTGGGTTGGATATAAACAAGGATTGGAACAAGGAAAATGAAGTCAGCTTTGTCTACAGCTCCGAGTTCGACGAGACATGGCTGCGAGGTCGAATTGAAGAGACCACGCGCCTCTTCGCCGAAAAGAAGTAAAGTCTTTCTCCAATTTTCCCGCTTATAAAGGTTGCCGGGTTTCCGGCTTATTTCATAAGTCTGAAGAGCCCATCCGTGATCTTCTCAAAAGGCGTCAAGAAAACCGGCGCCAATCGCCCCAGTCTCTTTTTTATTCTGAACTGCGCGTGGCCCTTGAAGAGCCCAAACCACATCTTTGATTCGGGAAAATCCGCTTTGAATATGAGTACATGACTTGCGAAGGGGCTTTCGTCCGGGCGCCAATCCCGGTTGATCCTGCTCCTGACCCTTTCGAAGAGCGCCGTTCCGGGAAGGGGGTAGGGCAGGCTGAGGCCAAGATAATCTAGGGGTAAAGAGGCGGCGAAGTGCAAGGTCCGCAAGACGGTATCATCCGTATCGCCGGGATAAAAGAGGATAAAGAAAGCACCCACCTGAAGCCCGGCCGCGTGGGCAATTTCGACCGCTTTTTGGGCCTGTGTGGGTGTGGTCCCTTTGTTCATGAGTTGGAGGATACCTTCGTCGGCAAATTCGATCCCAAAGTAAATGCGGTTACAACCAGCCTGTTTCATTTTTAGGGCAGTGGGAACATCCAAGGAATCCACCCGGCCCAGGCACTCCCATTGGAAAAGCAGGCCCCGGCGAAGGATCTCTTCGCAGATCGAGAAGACCTGCTCATTTTTCATTGTAAAAACGTCATCAGCGAATGAGATGCGGTCATAGCCCAGTTTTAGCGCGGCCTCGATCTCGTCGACGACATTCGCGGGGGAGCGTTCCCGGTAGGAACCTCCAAACACCACATTACTGCAAAACTCGCAACGGAAAGGGCAACCGCGCGTGCTCATGACGGTCGTGATCGAATAACCGTATTTCTTCCTGGCGTATTGAATATACCGCTCATTAGGAAGCAATTCGCGAGCCGGGAATGGAATGGCATCCAAGTCTTTTGCGAATGGCCGATCCTTTGTGAATATGACCCCGGTATCTCCTTCTGAGCCGACTCCTTTCCGGTAAACAATGCCTGGAACATCACTCAGGTCGGTTCCTTGTTGGGAAGCATCCAGCAGGTCAAGGATGGTCTGGTCGCCTTCACCGCGGACAACAATATCGAAGTGTTCCAGAAAGGGTACGGGATCACAGGTGGGCAGTGGTCCGCCAGCCACCAGGAGCCGGCTTTGCCGGCGTAGCTGGCGTGCAAACCAGACACTTTCATCCAACATCGTCACCATGCAATAGATCCCGACAACTTCTGCCTGAATTGCCAGGGCCTTATTTAAAGCATCATTTCTGTTCCTTTCGAAAGTACAATCGAGCAATGTTACTGAATGACCTGCGGCACGCAGGCTGGCGGCAATGTAACTGATGCCAAGTGGAGGGAAGCGAAAGACAGAGCGG
Organism: uncultured Chloroflexia bacterium; assembly: GCA_963827305.1. Classification (GTDB taxonomy): domain Bacteria; phylum Chloroflexota; class Anaerolineae; order Anaerolineales; family Villigracilaceae; genus UBA877. Next base: position 255,307 of record CAWHAM010000015.1, on the reverse strand, counting down.
TCCCGGCGGGGTTTGAAAAACGGATAGATCAGTAATACGGAGGTCATGGGAGTCTTTCGAACCTGATCGTGTACCTGAATTCCCTGGCGGTGGGAGGAAAAGAATACCCAAAACCGGCCCAGGCCAAACGGGAGCCAATCAATTCCCGACCTCTGAACAAACGCGCTCCAGCCACCCGAGACAAGCTGAAAGCAACACCGTGTCTGGAGCTAGCAAAGCTGGCTTCTTCAGCGGCTACTTCATCCCAACAGCCAATTCTCTTTCCGGCCAGGCGGATCCCGGAAGAATCACAGTACTGATCGAAGGATTGCGCCCCCTGCTCGTTCATTACGATCACTTCAGAGATGGCCTGGTGGGGGAGGAAAGCCAAATCGGCCTCGACCTGTAAATTCCCCACCAACTCATTGAACGTATACACCAGCCTGATCTCGTCCCTGAATCCCGCATCTTCGTATAACGTCTCCCAACCGAACAGCCTGCGCATCCCGCTGGAGAGGGCAGTCAGGGGAGTGCGTACGGGTGGAAACCGGCGGATCAAGGCAGCCAAATAATTCTTGGTAGCATAAAGTAATTTGTTCCTTATGCCAGCTGTGCCTGGCCGGGTTATTTTTTCCACCAGATTCAGCGTGTAAATGGCGGTTACCACCCAGGTCGAATCATTATGCAGAAGATCCAATTCGATCTTTCCCGGAAAGATGGTCTGCAGCCCTTTTTTCAGCACGGGCAGGCCAAAGCCGACAGCTTCCTCTGCCAGATCCAGGCCGCGGTAGATCATCAAGATGCCCTTTTGCAATCGGGAAGTCGGATAAACTTTCGGATCATCCGGTTTATCCGCGATCCTGAGGGTAAGATCGTGAAATATTGGAAGATCTATTTCCATGTGAGGATCATCGCCTTTCTATCAGGCCTGAATCCTTTCGATTCCAACAGGGTTTTCTTTGCAACAAGATTTGACAATCCAGCCACCTATGACCAACCAGGGGATAACCACAAAGGTTCGCACAACCAGCCTGGCTGCACGAAAGACTTCGCCTGCCTGCAATAACTGATCCATTAGGGCAGGCATACTGGGAAAAAGAAGCTGAACCGTGGAGGTATTGAAGAAACTGAAAATCAGGGGCAAGACCCACAAGGCGGTCAGGAGGCGATGATCCAATTCACCAATTGAGGTCAGGATCAAAATCAGGGGTAGGACCAGGACAATATTTGGTTCAGACACCCAGGCCCGGAAAAGAAAGAACACCATGACCAGGGCAACACTCTTCTTCAACAGGTTTGGTAACCCTGCGCTGCCAGGTTTCAGAGCAAACGCAGCGATAACCAGTGCAGGCACCCACAACAATCCTAAGAGCCACCACAGCCCGGGCAACTGGTAAGAACCCTCGACATATTCCAGGAATGTCATGAAGGACAGGCCACCGCCCACGGTAAAATGGGCATTCCAATGCAGGAGGATTGGGGAGGGATCCCAGCCGAGGATTGCAAAAGGTCCTACAAAAAGCAGGAAAGCACAAATCAGGAATATGGCAAAAAACCGGAATACCAGTCGGAAAGGCCTTCCTTGCAGGAAAACAAAAACCGCCAGGACAAGGGGAAGCGCGGTTGGCTTGAAAGAGATTGCCAGAGCCAGCAGGATGGCTGAACCAGTCAGTTTGCCTTCGCTTAGTTTAACCAGCGCCAGGAGGGATAACAGGGCAACGATGGAATCGTGCTGGCCCCAGGCCGAAGACACATATAGGAAGAAAGGGTTAAACAGCATAAACAATCTGGCTCTTCGCACACCTTTTTCTTCAACCCCCAGTTTGCCTAATATGTTTGCAACCAGGTATGCCAGACAGATATTGGCTGCATTGATTGGGATTTTGAGTGCCAGGTTATACAGAAGCAGATTTGGAATGATTTTGTAAGTAACGAGGTATATGAGTCCGGTCACCAGGGGCCAGGGAGGCGGGTAGCCCACCGATGTAATTCCTTGAAAAGTGCTATTTTGGAAAATGGAACCAAGATTTTGGGCGATATATGGATTCTGACCCGTGCCCACCAGATATCCGGTGGCCATGAAGATGCGCATATCATAAGCATGCCCAAAGAAAAAAGCGAGAAAGCCCTGTAAAATGATACTTAAGGCGAGTAAAAAACGATCGGAAGCCAGGGATTTCTTTATGAATGTGGCCATATTGGTCAGAAGCATCGGAATCAAAATCTTATGGGGTGAATAAACGTCAGCTTTGCAGAACCGTGAGGATTGAGATAAATGCGTAGGCAATCGTGAAGGGGATCAAAATAAATAAAGGGTAGAAATTCGAGTGGGAGATCGCATAACTTATCGCCAAAGCCCCCAGGAAGGCAAATGCCAACTCCAGAAGCCACACGCGATCCGAGGTTATCTGATACTTCCTTGTTCTCCAACCTGTCTGGCTTTTCAAGTCTGCATATTTAGGAGTTCTGGTCCACTCCCAGGACCGGTTCGAGAAAAGGGCTCTGCCAGCTCCCAATGTATTGTCGAGGCTTGATCCAAATCCAATCAGGTAAAGTACGAGGAGACTGGTCAGGTTCTGAGATAAAGGAAGTTTCTGAACTCGTAACGTTGTGACGGCTGAGACCCAGGGAGCAATTGTGCAAATAATGATAAGCGGAACCAGGAATAGCCAGATCACATTTTGGAGGAAAATAAAAGTGAAAGGCAACCCGGACCCGGAAATTCCATGGTGCTTGAAAAAGATAAGCGAATGAGTCACTTCAAGATTATTCAAGTTAAAAATTGTGGATATGCAAACCAATACAAAGGAGATGGTCATCAGGGGGTGGATCATATAGCCTGTCAGATGAATGATTGCCTGCAAGCGCTGTTTGAAATTTATCGTGCGGTTTAGCAGAATAAGCGGGAGAATCTTCCTGGCCGTCCGTAGGGAACCACAAGCCCAGCGGCTTTGTTGTTGCTTATGGTTCGGAATCGTAGGGGGGATTTCTCCAGGAGTTTGGAGGTCTTTTAGATAAAGAACCCGGTATCCCATGAGCTGCATCCGGTAGCTCAAGTCCAGGTCTTCCGCAAGAGTGTCTGCATCCCATCCTCCGGTTTTCAGAATGGCCTCCTTCCTGAGCACGCCGCCGCTGCCGTTAAATTTTGGAACAGCCCCGCTGCGTACCGGCCGGCTTGTTCGATAATAAAATGGATGTCCATCAAAATAGCAGTTGCTTTAGTAAGGAAGTTGAAATTTCGATTCAGATGTCCCCAGGAACTTTGAACGATCCCCAATCGTTCATCCTGAACGAAATATGGCAGAGTGCGGATAAGGAAATCCGCTGGCGGAAGGAAATCCGCATCGAAGATGGCAATGAAATCCTCGGGTGTCCTTTCCAGTGCGGCTTGCAGAGCGCCGGCCTTGAACCCTTGTCTGTTTCCACGCCGAACAACCTCAATATGAAAATGGTCCTTACCATATTCTTCGACGACTGAATCGATTTCCGATACCGTATCATCGTCCGAATCATCCAGGATGAGAATGTTCACCCGGTCAATTCCGTACACTTCTGCCATACGGGTGCAGGCTGCGATAATCCTGCGTACGACATACTTTTCGTTATATATCGGCAGATGGATGGAAACGGACGGCAGGTTACCCGGGGATTCTGAAAGGACAGGAGCAACGTAACGGCGTGCTGAAATCAGCAGGAAGTAGTGGTTAAAACCATACAGGAAAAAAAGAAGGGTCAGGATCAAGGACAGAATAAAGAATATGCTTTGAATCAACATCCGGTCAAATCCTTTGCCCTGTTCCTATGAAGTCATGATCACCGCAGTAGGTTTGCAATTAGCAAGGTTACTTGGTTAAGTTGTTTAATTTATAGTTCTTGCAATTGGAGAAATTTTTTAGTATTATACCAATGATAAATACTGGTACATAATCAACTGGATTGGAAGGCAGCTACCCCATTGACTCGACCGCGCCAAATTGGGCTCTGATAATATGAGGCATATCCATGGTTGAGTTCCGTCTTCATGTCACCCTGAAGGCGTGGATTGAAATAGACATAAAGCTGCAGAATGGATGCCTGCCACCTGGAGACATTAATTAAAAAATCATCGTTCCTCGTCGTTTCAATATTTGCGCGCCCATTTTCTGCCATAATTTTGCCTCCCCCAGGCCTGCCTCTACGAATAGAATGACACGGTGTAGTCCTTCATTTCCTCCCCAGCGTACACGAACCTGGCCGAGAAAAACCGACCCTGCCTGATCCAGGGCAGGAAGATGTGGTCGCTAGGCCACAGGGGCAGGGCCTCGAGTTCATTATCGGGGATCCATTCCAGGCAGCCTTCGCCGTTCTCCTTCAATTCACCGCTGAAATCTTGCGCGGTAAAAACGAAGACATACCAATCCTCCCCTTTGAAGCCGGGAAACATAAGCAACCCAGCGAGGCGTGGATCCTTTATCTCCAGCCCGGATTCTTCGCGCACCTCTCGTGTCACGCACTGCTCGGGACTCTCGCCCGGTTCGAACTTGCCGCCCAGGCCGTTCCACTTGCCGAGGTGGATGTCATCCGCCCGCTTGATACGGTGGAGCATCAACGTGCAATCAGCGTGCCGGAGGTAGCACAGGCTGGCGAGAATCATTCTTTCGGTCCGGTTTCGTGGCGTGCGGCGATCTCCTGGCGCGTTTTGGCGTGGCTGGAACGGCTGAGTGGATAGAAAATGGCGAAGGCGATCCCACTCAGCAGCAACACCGAAGGAACCGGCCCGATCAGGATACGGATAGCCAGGATGGCGGAAGGTTTCTGGACAGGCGCATTGGATATATAGCCGCTGTACTGCAGGACCAACAGGGTCAATGGGATGGCAATGGAGGAGGCGACCTTCTTGAAGAGTGAAACTAGGCTATAAAAGATACCCTCATGGCGATGGCCGGTGGTCAACTCGTCCACTTCGACGGCATCCGGGATAATTGCCCAGGTAAGAACGTGCATGGCGGAGACGCCAATCCCTGCCAGGACGGACATGACCAGTACCACTGTCAGGCCCACGGATGGGCTTAGGAAAATGAGAGTACACATAACAGCTGATAGAAAGATCATCCCGGCGATGTAAGCTTTGCGTTTATCGGTCCTGCCGGAAATCCAATTCCACAAGGGCAACACCAGCAGGGCGGTGATGAAAATGGCGCCCATGATGAGGTCGCTCTGTTTTTCCAGATTCATGCGGTATTTTAAGAAGAAGAGCAGGAATGCCTGGATGATGTCCGCGGCCGTCCAGGTGAAGAGGAAGATACCGGCTGCGAACAGGAATGGACGGTTCTTCCAGACGGCCCGGAAGGACTCACGCAAGCTGGGCTGGGATTGGGCAAAATACTCAGGGCGTTCGCGCGTCCCGAAAAATGTGAGCAACAAAGGCAGGGCGGCGGCAGTACCGAAGATGAGTCCCATCATGAACACGCGACTGGTGTTCTCGGGCCTCATGGAGCCAATGATCATCAGTGGTACGGTGAATGCGAGCAGGCTGCCAAAGATGGAGAAGGCCATTCGATAGGTAGTAAGGGAAGTGCGCTCGTCGTAATCCTGCGTCAGTTCGGGGGTCAGGGCAGCGTACGGCATTGTGACGAATGTATACGAGGTATCGAATAGGAAATATGCAAGCGCATAATATGCTGCCAACCAGAACTGGCTGTCAGTAGGCGGACGGAACCACATCATAGCGAAAGTCAGACCGAAGGGGATGAATCCAAACAACAGGAAGGGCCGCCGGCGGCCCCAGCGGGAGCGTGTCCGGTCCGTGAGAAAACCGATGAGCGGGTCATTGATATAGTCCCAAGTGCGGCCGATGAAGATGGATGCAGCAGCGTAAACGGGTTTCATACCAACCACATCGGTCATAAAGATGGCGAAGAGCACCTGCATGGTCGTATCGGTGCAGGCGAAGCCGAAATCGCTGATGCCGTAGAGGAATTTGGTCAAGCGGGGGAGGCGCTCCTGGATGGCGGTGGTCATGTATGGACTCTCCTATGGAAGGGAATGCGGTGCAGGTGCTATGAGATAAAACCCGCTTTCTGATTTTCGTTGTGCAAACGTTCTGGCAATTATACCTATAATGTAATGAGAAAAAGACCACAGGAGAACTGCTCCTTAGGCTGCGAATCCCCAAGGCTTTCGAGTAATATCTGAATAGATGATGATCGATTGGAAAGATTGTTATAAAATCTAGGAAGCTTTCAGAATATAATCATTATATTCTTATTCACACATTGAAAAAATCCAGTGCCAAACAATCCCCTTCTATTTGCCAATATCTCGAATGGTCTCCTAGGCCTGATGCCAGAGAATGCTTCCATTATCGATGGAATCGAGGTTGGGCGATGGCTTTCGATCGAACAGATTTGTGAATATCGCCAAAAATTCCCGAGCCTGTCGTTTCTTTTCCACGGCAGCAACATGATCGCCGAAGTGGGGGAAGGCACGGGTGTTGAGCAACGCATCCAGGAATATCTTTCCGCTACAGGATCTGCATGGTTCTCGGTACATTTGATGGTCTGGCATGCCGGAGAGATAGAGCGGCTGATGACCGGCGAGCGCCTGCCACTGCCGGACCCTGATGAGGCCTTGGAACGGCTGCTCAGCCGTCTCGAGCAAGTAAAGCGGTTGGTGGCAGTCCCCGTGCTGATTGAAAATCTCGAACCGCTGCCCTTTGATGGTTATGACTTCTGGTCGCGACCGGAATACATCCGGCGGGCGCTTGATTGCTCCGGTTGCGGTTTCCTCCTGGATATAGGTCATTTGCGTGTTGGAGCCGAACGAATGGCGATGGATGAAAAGACTTATCTTGATCAACTCCCGCTTGAGAAGGTGGTGGAGGTGCACGCTAGTGGTCCTCGCCGCCGGAGGGGACGACTGCTGGATTCGCACGAGCATATGCAGGTAGCGGATTACCGGTTGCTGGAGCATGTGATCTCCCGGCAGGAACCGCAGGTCGTCACCTTGGAGTATACCCGGGACAGGGACCACCTTTCCCAACAGTTGAGTCGTCTTCGCAGAGTGCCGGGCTTGGATTTTTCAAGATACGAAAGGCGGAAAGAATGAACAGCCGGGAGCGTTTTCTTGAAACGATGCAGTTCGGACACCCCGACCGGGTGCCGTATTTCCAAGAGGGTATCCGGGAAGAAGTATTGAAGGAGTGGAGAAGGCAGGGATTGGTCTCTGCGGGTGAATTGTCCGCCATGTTCCCGGTCGACGGGCGCGAAGAAGTGGAAATCAATGGTTATCCTCATCCTGGATTTCTGCGCTGGCCTACATCATTAGCAGGGTTGAATGTTCTACGCCGCAGGTTGAAACCGAACAATTCCCGCCTGCCAAAGGGATGGCGGAAAAAGGTAGCGCTCTGGCGTGCCCGCCAGGACGTGTTGATGATGGAGGTCCACCACGGTTTCTTCCTGAGCATGGGAGTCAATGATTGGAAGCGGTTCCACCTAGTAATTGAAGCGCTGACTGACAGTCCGGATTATGTGCTGGAAATCATGCAGATTGAGGCGGAAATGGTGGCACCACTGGCTGAGCGATTCTTATCGGAGGTTCAGATCGATGCGGCAATTTTCAGTGAACCCATTGGCGGAAATAATGGTTCGCTGATCTCGCCACGCATGTACGAAAAGTTCGTTCTAGCCTCCTACGTCCCCGTGCTGGAAGTATTGAAGCGCCACGGCGTAGAGATCATCATCCTGCGAACGTACGCTAACGCGCGTGTACTAATCCCGAGCATGCTGAAATATGGAATCAACTGCCTTTGGGCTTGCGAGACGAACGCCAAGGCGATGGACTATCGCTCCATCCGCAACGAGTTTGGGCGTGACCTGCGTCTCATCGGGGGGATTGACCTGGATATACTTAGGGAGGGCAAAGAGGCCATCCAGCGCGAGGTGGAGGAGAAGGTACCAGCACTGTTGGAACAGGGTGGCTACGTGCCGTTGGCGGATGGAAGGGTACGGGCAGATATCCCCTTCGAGAATTATTTATATTATCGGAAGCTTCTGGAAAAGGTCACCCACCCGTAGTGGGATTGACCCAGGCCTGATGAGCTTTCAGGAGCATTTTGCCGCGGGCAATGACGACCGGCAGAAGCCAGCCTGATTCGCTTTCCTTTTGTAAAATCCCGGCAGTTACCGGATTGGCAAAGGAAATAAAAGGGGATTGTCGGAAGGTGCCTGGGAAGAGTAACTGGGTCATGACTTGCCCAAACTCAACCAACCGGCGGCGCTCGACCGGGTTGCGTCGCAGGTAGTAAAACAGGCTATGACGCCATTTCGGCGAGACCACATGGCTGGTGATGGTGATCAATACTTTTGCTTCAGGAACCACCTTCAAGAATAGATCAATGCTGGGGCTCCAATTCTCGATGATCGAGGCGGCATCATCGTATACGGCCGGATCAGGGTCGATGTGGCCGAATCCGTAAAGCAACACGGCTCCGCCGGCTTGCAGATGACGGATAGCCTGGCGGGCTGCCACCATCCGGACATTTTGTTCCTTCTCCGAGGTAAAGAAAAAATGCCTGTGGGCCTGCGGGAGATTCTTTAGAAAGGGAATATCTCCCGAAATGATGCACAGATCGTCCCGGCGCAACACTGAAGAAATGATCAGGCTGTCGTAAGTCCCGGGATGATTGGATAGGACCAGCAACGGTCCACTAGAAGGGATATTCTCCTGCCCGCGCGGTGACCTTGTGGATAAAGACCTGCAAGGCGTTTTCCATGGCTTTAGAAAACCCAAACTGGATTACATCCCGGTCGAATTTATTGCCGATCCGGGCCAGCCGGTCGGTGACCGGCCTGAACAAGAACCAGACCAGTTTCTGTGCCAGGGGTGAGTTCCGATACCCAACCGATCCGGCGATCTCAACCACCAGCGAATGACTGAGAGTCTTCGTTTCAGCGTCCATTTGCTCCAATGCAGTCTTCCGCTTGGATCCAGGCAAGGTGCTCTGCCAGCAGAGACTTGCCGCGCGCTATGACAGCAGGCAGGAGGCGGTCAGAGCCACATTCCCGGCGCAGTTCTTCAACACTGACAGGCGGGGCGATGGTCATGGATGGTGAGATATCCGGTTTTCTAGGGAAAAGGAGCTGCTCAATTACCTGTCCGTACTCGGCAATACGACGCTTTTGCCAATCTACCCGTCGAAGCCAGGTCAATGGGGAATGGGCCCATCTCGGCATGACAATACCACTGAGGATGCTGACGACCACCTTTGCCTGCGGTACTTGTCGCAGGAACAGGTCGATGGAGGGAGACCAGCTCCCGATGTCATTTTCGGCGTGCGGATAGACTGCGGGGTCAGGATCAATAAGGCCAGTGCCGAAAAGCAGCAGAGCGCCGCCTTCCTGCAGGTGGGAGATACCCTGGCGTGCAGCAACCATTCGTTCGCCCGGATCGTCGGAGGCGTAGATCATATGCCGGCTGGCATTCAACAGACTTTTAAAGAAAGGAGTGTCGCTGGTGATGATCTTAACATCCCGCCGGTTGATCTGTGAAGGCACAACCAGGATGTCGTAAGCACCGACATGGTTTGAGACCACCAACAACGGTCCTTTAGCGGGGACGAACCCGGCGCCACGCGTGGTCACTTCGCGGACCCAGTGACCTGCCATCCAGCCGACGGCAGCCGGAAAGCCATCCGTGACGATTTTTCGATCAGTCATGACGCAAATCGTCGAAAGGCGGATGGTGACCCTGTTCAGGATAAAATCGAACAACCGGTGTGTCCCAGTTGTTTTTTTCAGCCCAAAGGCCATAATGATTTCATCGATGAGGTATTGGCTCAACGCATGAATTTCTTCGTCTTCTTCATGCATGCGGATGAACTCCTTCCGAAATTGTAACACTGTGGTCTCGAAAATGATTCGCCGGAGTGGTAGAATGGCGGTAGGGAATATATCTTAAGCAAGCGATTCGGCCTAAAATTATTATAAGAGTCTGTACAGTGCAATGCCATCCATCGATCTAAACAAACTAAAGGCACATAGATCCCGGACCTTTCACCTGTCACCAGCGGCTCATCTGACTACGCCAGCCCAAGCGCTGGATTTTGTCAATGAGCGCGGCTTCGTCTTTTTCTGGCCTATCAAGGGGGTCCTTCTGCCAACCCTGTGGACGGCGACGGCCGGTGACCGGCCGGTCCCGAACGATCACGACGATCCCGGCCAAGTCACATGGGGCTGGAAAGATGATAGCCTCGGCAAGCGCATCTGGTATTACGGCAAGATCTTGCGGCGTAAGGCGACGTTCATTTCCCTGGAGATTGCGCCTTACTTCTATGCCCTCTCCGAGAACTATGGTTTCCCCGAAGAAGATTATTTATTAGCCTACGAGGAGGGTCGCCTGACGCAGGCTGCCAAACAAATTTACGAGACCCTACTCGAAAAAGGCTCGCTGGACACAATCTCCCTTCGCAAGGAAGCTAGAATGTTGAACGCCAAGGAGTCCGTCTTCAACCGGGCACTGGAGGATCTGCAAATGGATTTCAAGATCCTGCCGGTAGGAATCTCCGAAGCAGGTGCCTGGAAGTATGCCTTCCGGTATGAAATCACGGCCCGGCACATGCCCGAGCTGCAGGAAAAAGCCCGTTCGATCGGGGAAGCCGAGGCACGCCAGAAACTGGTGGAGGTATATCTAGCATCGGTAGGGGCGGCGCAAATGCGGGAGGTGGTCAGGCTTTTCGGGTGGCCGCCTGAACTCACTCAAAGGACCGTCACCTGGTTGGTGCGGAATGGTATTATAAAAGACGGCCTTTCTCACCCGCAAATGAGTGGGGAGTGGATGGGAGTACCGGAATTGGTTGATAAACCTTGAGCCTCTTTCCCCGAAATCGAAAAAATGGATTTCCACTACTATGTGACAAAAGGATATTGTGCAAAAATGACCCAACCTCCTTTCCGCGATGCATCCCTCCCGGTTGAAGTACGCCTGGCCGACCTGCTCTCCCGCATGAGCCTGGAAGAGAAGGTCGCCCAGATGTCGATCTTTCATATGATGACCAATATTCTGGTGGATGGCGACATGGAACTGGACGAAGCCACCAGGGAAGAATTGGCGAATGGCATCGGCGGGCTGGGCCGTCCGGGTCAACATGCCGGCGCCAGGAAGACTGCCCTGGTGACCAATGCCTTCCAGAATTACCTGCGCAAGCATACACGCCTGGGCATTCCTGCCTTTTTCCTAGATGAGGCCCTTCACGGCCTGATGGCCTACGGTAGCACCAGTTTTCCCCAGGCGATTGGGCTGGCCAGTACCTGGGATCCAGTATTGGTGCAGGAAGTATTCGAGGCGGCGGCGCGCGAGATGCGGGCGCGCGGCGAGAACTGGGCTCTGACACCCGTCCTGGACCTGGCGCGCGAGCCGCGCTGGGGTCGCACCGAGGAGACGTATGGCGAAGACCCATTCCTGGGTTCACGCATCGGAACGGCGGCGGTGCGCGGCCTGCAGGGCGTCAGCCTGGCGGGTGAGCCCGGGCCGATTGACCGTCATCACGTGCTGGCAACTGCCAAGCATTTTGCCGCACACGGACATCCGGAAGGCGGGCGGAACTGTGCCCCGGCCAATATTGCCGAAAGAGAACTGCGCGAGAATTATCTGAAGGCTTTCCAGGCAGCGGTGATGGAAGCCGGCGTAGGGTCTGTGATGGCATCCTATAATGAGATCAACGGCATCCCGGTGCATGCTAATGCCTGGCTGCTGGACCAAGTCCTGCGGGGCGAGTGGGACTTCCGGGGCTTTATCGTTTCGGATGGCAACGGCATCAGCCAGTTGGAAGGTTTTCATCATGTGGCGGACTCCAAGGCGGAAGCCGCCCACAAGGCATTACAGGTCGGGATCGACTTCGAACTGGATACCTGCTATTCGTCCACGTTATTGTCACAAGTAAGGGCAGGCAGCGTCCCGACAGACCTTGTGGATCGGGCGACCGAGCGCGTGCTAAAGGCCAAGTTCCTGCTGGGCTTGTTCGACGAACCGTATGCCGACCCTGACGAAGCCGAAAGGCTGACGAATTGCGTCGAACACAGCCAACTGGCGTATAAAGCTGCTACCAAAAGCCTTGTGCTGCTCAAAAATGATGGACTGCTTCCGCTGGATATAAACAAAGTCAAAACGCTGGCTGTCATCGGCCCCAACGCGGCTGGTCTGCACTTGGGCGGTTACAGTGCCGACCCGGGACGTGGCTCCAGTATTCTGGACGGCATCCGCCAGAAGGTGGGGAAGCGGACACAAGTGTTGTATGCCGAGGGCTGCAAGATCACACGTGAGGATTTTGGCGGACAGGATTGGCTTGGCTGGCATGAAGATGCCGCCGATCTGCCTGACCCGGTCGAAGATGAACGCTTGATCGCCGAAGCTGTGGCTATTGCCGGTAAAGCCGAGGTGGTGTTGATGGTGCTTGGCGAGAATGAATCCGTCTGCCGTGAAGCTTGGGAAGAGAACCATCTCGGAGACCGTGACTCACTCGACATGCCCGGCCGCCAGAACGACCTGGTGCGGGCGGTGGTCGGGACCGGCCTACCAGTGGTCCTTCTGCTCATCAATGGACGGCCGCTCTCGGTTAATTACGTAGCCGAACACGCCAGTGCCCTCTTCGAAGGTTGGTACCTTGGTCAGGAGGGCGGCAAGGCCTTTGCGGACGCGCTCTTTGGGGATATAAACCCGGGTGGGAAACTGCCAATAACATTCCCGCGCTCGGTGGGACAACTCCCGGCCTATTACAACCATAAGCCATCCGTCCAGCGCAGCTATCTCTGGGCCGAAAAGACCCCGCTCTTCCCCTTCGGGTATGGGTTGAGTTACACCACGTTTGAATATAAAAACCTGCAGGTGACACCCGCAACGATCAAACCGGACGGGAAGGCGGTAGTCTGCGTGGAGGTGACCAACACAGGGAGATATCCTGGCGATGAAGTGGTGCAGTTATATATCCGGGATCTCGTAACTGAACGGGTGACTCGTCCGGTCAAGGAATTGAAAGGCTTCCGGCGCATCACGCTCCAGCCGGGGGAGAGGCAGGTAGTGGACTTCACGATCGCTGCGGAGGAGTTATCCTACCTGGATGAGAAGATGGTACGCGTGGTTGAGCCGGGCATGTTCGAGCTAATGGTAGGAACCAGTTCGGCAGAATTACAGACGGTTCGGCTGGAAGTGGAGAGATAATTCTTCACGAGCGACTCAATCAACTGCGTGAAAGCGGAATGGTTAATTCCGCTGCCGGGCGATAGTAAATCTTTGGCGATACCTTGCTATTAATGTGTTCTTAATCTACAATACCTTGGGTTGGGATAAGCGAGAAAACACTCTTGAGATCGATAACGTCAGCGCTGACGTGATTGAAAAATGGTGTTCACTATCCATCCCAGCCAAGCGGGGCTTTGAAGCAGCCCTGGAGGTTTTATGAGAATCCTTGTCCGCCTGAGATTTGCCTTACCTTTCGCCGCCTCGGCCCTGTTGATCACGTTGATGGCGGCGAAATCCACGCAAAACCTGGCAGTGCCAGCTTCGTGGGGAGATTCTTCCATCCAAGCAGGCAGTGTTTCACAAGCGCATAAAATCAGCAACCCGGCGGCGGTCTATTGCACCGATATGGGATATGAATATCAGGTGATCGGAGACGGGGCAGGCGGACAGACAGATACCTGCAGCATGCCCGATGGAACCGTTTGCGGCGCCTGGGATTTCCTGGAGGGGAAGTGCGGGCAGGCTTATTCCTACTGTGCCAAACAGGGGTTGGGAGAGCGAACCGCCACGGATGGAAATAATCCCTTTTCACCTGAATACGCAGTGTGTGTGGACGGGCAGGGCAAGGATGTCGGTCATGTGATTGAACTCGACAACCTTACTCCCAAGCTGAACCGCTGCGGTACCTCCAGCCCGCCTGCCGCCAGCATACCCGCCACGATCCCGCCCCAGGCAGACTCCAAACCAATGCCGATACAAACCGGCACCCCGCCTGCCTCCTGGGACTGGCGGAATGTAACTTCTAATAGCGTCAGCGGGGATTGGACCTCACCTGTGAAGGACCAAGGTAATTGCGGCTCCTGCTGGGCCTTTGCGGCGGTCGGCCAGACCGAAGCAGTGCTCAACCTGGCTGTCGGAAACCCGAACTTGGACAAAAACCTAGCCGAGGAATATCTCGTCTCGGACTGCGCCATAAATGCCGGAACGTGCTGCGGTGGCTGGCACTCTTCGGCCTTGGATTTCATCAAGAATAACGGTATCCCAGATGAGGCCTGCCTGCCGTATGTCTCAGGCTCCTGCTCGTGTTTTGGTAGCGGATCATGCAGTTGTAAATATAGTAGCGATAATAGCTGCTCTAACGCGACCTGCTCCCAGCGCTGCAGCAATTATGGCAGCCGGTTGTCGAAGATTGACGCCTACGGATCAGTCATCCCCAACCAAACAGCCATCAAGCAAGCCCTAATCACCTATGGGCCTCTCTCAGTTGCCATGGACGTGGCAGAGGGCGATAATTCTTGGGATAGCAACCGCGTGTTCAAGTGTTCAAACCCCACCGGCGTAGATCACTCGGTGGTAATCGTGGGGTATAACGATGCCGGCGGGTATTGGATCGTGAAGAATTCGTGGGGGTCCACATGGAATGGGAACGGCTTCTTCAAAGTTGGCTATGGACAATGCCTTATCGAGGATTATGTCTATTATGCCCACGCCACCTCTTCCGCTGAACAGAACAACCACATTTTCATGGCTCTGGTGACCAAACGCTGATAATAGGTATTTGGGGGATTGATCGATTCATCAAATTGGGTATTGACTTTCATTTCCATTTTTGCTACAATACTTACATCATGTAAGTATTAATTACATTGTGTAAATAACAAAACCTTTCAACCATTTGAGACTGTATGGCCTACCCGCTCACGATCACTGCTTCAGCCATGCGTGACATCAATCGTTCGGCCATCCTGGAGACCATCCGCCGGGAAGGCCCAATCTCCCGGACGGCGATAGCCGAGAGATTGGATGTCAGCCTGCCGACCGTCATGCGCATAGTCGACGGATTGGTTGCAGAGGGCTTCATCCGACCGCACGGGACAACCGAATGGAGCGGCGGCAGACGGCGACCCCTGCTTGAGTTCAACTCCGATGGATTTCTTGTGCTCGGGGTGGATATGGGGGGAACCAAGATGTACGGAGCTTTGTCGGACCTGGGTGGCAACATACTTGACGAGGTCAACATCAGCCGGCATGGCACTTCGGGGGAAGACAGTTTCAATTACCTGACCACATTGATCGACAAATTACTGGCCAGCCCGAAGGTGGAAGGCCGGCGGGTGCGCGGGATCGGAGTGGGTGCACCAGGCGTCACCTTGCACAAAGAGGGTATCGTCACCTGGGCTTACACACTTCATTGGGATATGTTTCCACTCAAGACCAAACTGGCCGAGCGATATGACCTACCGATCACCGTTGACAACGACGTGAACCTGGCAGCCTTGGGCGAACTGTGGTTCGGGGCAGGGCAGAATGTGCAGGACATGATCCTGATTGCCATCGGCACCGGCATCGGTGCAGGCGTGATCATCGATGGTGCCCTCTACCGCGGCGCGGAGGAGGCCTCCGGCGAGATCGGCAACATGGTTCCTGGCAGGGAATTCCTGGGAAGGAATTTCCAGGATTTCGGTGCGCTGGAAAGTGTCGCGTCCGGGACGGGGATCGCAGGAAGGGCGCGCGAATTGCTAGGATCCCAACGCAGCGAGGCAGATTTGGCTGACCTGACAGCGGAAGATGTTTTCGAAGCCGGCCGCAAGGGCGAAGCCTGGGCCTGGACGGTGATCAACGAAACGGTGGATTACCTGGCGATTGCCATCGCCAACCTGGTTGCATTCTTCGATCCAGAGCTGGTCGTGCTGGGGGGAGGCGTTTCCAAGTCAGCAGATATGCTCATCGCACCAATCCTGACCCGCATGAACGGAGCGATCCCCAACCCGCCCAAATTGGTGGTTTCCGACCTGGGACTGCAGGCTACAGTCATGGGTGCAATCACCAATGTACTTCACAATACCTCGAATTTCTACGTCGTTCATAAACTATCATAATTGATTAAGTTATTCCAAGAAGGAGGTGATTCCTGAAGAAGAATGTTCGCAGATAATATTTGTCTCTCTAACCATTCAGATCAATCGAAGGAGAAGAATATGCGTACCATGAACAAGATATTGATGGGGATGATCACATTCATCCTGGTTTTAAGCGTGGTTGGATGCGGAACCAAGAAAAGTGGCCCTGTCACCATCCATGTTCTGACCATGGACCAGGCCGGCTTGAAACCTGCTGAGATCGATCAAATCGCGAGGGATTTCGAAGCCAAGAATCCAGACATTAAAAGTGAAAATGGAATACCTTGGTTATGATTACATTCATGACAAGATAACCACCGGTATGGCTGCCAAGCCACCGGCGTACGATGCCGCCATGCTCGATGTGATCTGGCCGGATGAGTTCATCAAGGCCGGATACCTGCTAGATGTCACCAATCGGGTCACCCCGGACATGAAGACAAACATGTTCCCGGCGTCCTGGAATGGGGTGACGCGCAATGGAAAGATCTACGGCATGCCTTGGTTGATGGATGTGAAGTACTTCATGTACAATAAAGACATCCTTCAGAAAGCGGGTATCAGCGCGCCTCCGAAGACCTGGGAGGAACTGGTTGACCAGGCCAAGATCATTAAACAAAAAGGCCTGGCCGATAACCCGATCATCTGGTCGTGGAATCAGAAGGAAGGCGTGGTGTGTGACTTCACCGTGTTGCTATTCGGCAACGGAGGCAGTTTCCTGGACGCCAACGGCAAGCCGGCCTTCAATAATGCCAAGGGAGTAGAAGTTCTGACCTGGATGAAACAGACGCTCGATGATGGTCTATCCAACCCGAGCTCAATCAGTTCGGATGAACCTGCAGTCGAGGCAGACTTCCTGGCGGGTAAATCGGCCTTTGCGGTCAACTGGCTGTTCCAGTACAGCGATTCGAACGATGCCACCAAATCGAAGATCGTCGGCCAGGCGGCTTTCGCTCCCATGCCGGTGTTCGCAGCGGGTGTGGCTGCCGGAATCAAGGGTTCCAGCGTGGATGGCTCCAGCGCGTTTGCCATCATGTCCACCACTCCCTATCCGGATCAGACCTGGAAATTCCTGACCTATTTGGCCAGCAATGCGGTGCAGACCAAGTTTTCGGCCGAAATGCTGCCCGTCTGGCAGAATGATTTCACGGGAGATGCTCTGAAGACATTGGAAACCGCCTCCCCAACTAATCCGGTCACCGTCCCGGCATTCCTGGGGCAGTTCCCATACGCCAACGAACGCCCAACGGTAGCCTATTACAATGAGGCTTCCGCTGATCTCCAGCTGGCCATCCAGGAAGCGTTAACGGGAGTAAAATCCCCCCAACAAGCTCTGGATGAATGCGCAGCCAAATGGGTTGCGCTGGCGAAATAATATCATGGGAAGAGATTGCTTTGGGCTGGCAGAGCACCAGCCTTCGCAATGACATAATATATATAAGGGGTGGATTTGCATATCCTTGCAAATCCACCCAATATTTCTTGCGATGACAACGAATACAACCGTTCTTCCCAAACGACGGCTTTCCTTACGAGTACAGGATACCCGGACGGCTTGGTTGTTAATAATCCCGAGCCTGGTAGTGATTCTGGGGGTGACCCTGTGGCCGATCATCTATACATTTATCCTGAGTTTCTTTCTGGCACCCACTGGCATCAACCAGGCACGAACTTTCGTTGGTCTGGGTAATTATCTCGAAATGATAAAAGACCAGACCTTCTGGGAAACCATTGGGCGCACGATGTATTTCACGATTGTCTCAGTGGGGTTGGAAATGGTGGGGGGAATGGCAATTGCACAATTGATCACTTCCCATCCATGGGGTTGGAAGTTCCTGCGTTTCAGCCTGATCATCCCCTGGGCTGTACCGACGATAGTCAATGGCGCGATGTGGCGCTGGATCTATAATGCTGATTTTGGGGCCTTGAATGGCCTGCTGATGCAAATGGGTTTGATCAAACATTATATCGCTTGGCTGACCCTGCCCAACCTGGCCATGCCGCTGGTCATCCTGGCGGATGTCTGGCATATGATGCCATTCGTGGCGCTGATATTACAGGCAGCCCTGGCAACCCTGCCCATGGAACTCGACGAAGCGGCCGCCGTGGATGGCGCCAGTGCCTGGCAGCGTTTTTGGAAAATCCGCATCCCCTTACTACGTCCGGCCATCCTGATTGCATTGATCGCCCGCACTGTGGATGCATTCCGTGTTTTCGATATAGTCTATATCATTACCAACAGCGGGCCGGCCAATAAAACCCTTACCATCACTTACCTGACATACCTGAATTCCTTTCCATGGGGAAAACAGGGTATCGGCGCGGCACTGTCATTCCTGATCTCCTTCTTCACGATATGCATGGCACTGATCTTCATCCGTTTCTTATATCGCCCGGAGGAGTCCCAATGATGTATTATCGTAAATTCCTCCGCAAGTTGCTGTACTTCTTGCTGACCCTGCCAGTCTTCTTTTTCATATTCTTTCCCATTCTCTGGCTGGCCAGCGCAAGCCTGTCAACGCAGGCGGAATTGTATGCAATTCCCACGCATTGGATTCCGCTGCACCCGACACTCAAGAATTATCTGGAAATCATCTTTCCCAGCCTGGCCACATCATCCGTACCGCGCACTTTTGCAGTGGCCATATTAAATTCCGTAAAGATCGCTTCCGCAGTAACAATCATTTCCATTGTAATCGGCAGCCTGGCAGCCTATGCTCTGGTACGGATCCCCTTCCGTTTCAATCGCACCATTCAGCTTGGAATTATTGCCACGCGTATGATTCCTGAAGTATCCCTGATACTTCCGCTCTTTATCATTGCCTCCAGTCTGAGTTTGATTAATAAACCGATTGTTTTGATTGTCACCTATTTGAGTTTTGCCCTACCGTATGCCATCTGGATGATGGCGGCTTTCTTCCAGACAGTCCCGATCGAATTGGAGGATGCGGCGCGCATCGATGGCTGCACACGTCTGGGCATTTTATTCCGGGTGGTAATGCCCATCTCTGTACCAGGGCTGGTCTCGACGGCCATGTTCACCTTCCTGCTGGCCTGGGATGAATTCTTCTATGCCCTGATCTTTACCAGCACACTGGCAGCCAAAACGGCACCGGTAGCCATTGCAGAGTTTGTCGGCCGGTATGCCGTGAATATTAATGGAATGATGGCAGGCGGAATCATTGCAGCGATCCCACCCGTGCTCCTGGCGTTTATTTTCCAACGTTATATCGTCAGCGGACTAACGGCGGGGGCGGTCAAAGGGTAACTTTTATTACCTTGTAAAATCAAAAAGGCCGGGAGAAGTTCCTTTCCGGCCTTTCCTTATTTTCGCGCTCCTAGGCATCCCATTTAGTGAAAATTCAGCAAATCCTCGGCAACAACTCCCCCGCCGGGACATCCACTACACGCATCCCGCCGATGGAGGTTTTAGCCGTGACCAGACCGTGATGGGCCTCCACCACCTCACCGATAATTGCGGCTTGTCGGCCGTACTCATGCGACTGCATGGCAGCCAATACTTTTTCCGCGGCTTCGCCCGGCACGATCGCAACTAGCTTACCCTCATTTGCGACGTAGAACGGGTCAAGGCCGAGCATTTCGCAGGCGGCGTTGACCTCCGGCCGCAGCGGCACTTTACGCTCATCGAATTCTATGCCCACTCTGGAAGAACCGGCCAGCTCATTCAACACGGCTGCCAGCCCGCCGCGCGTGGCATCCCGCAGACAGTGGATCTTTCCCGCCGTGACCATGGCTTCGACCAACCCGTTCAATGGGGCAGTATCGGATTGGATCTCGGTTTGGAAGGTCAAACCTTCCCGTACCGACATAATTGCAATACCATGGTCGCCCAGCGTCCCGCTGACCAGTACGACATCGCCAGGTCGGGCGTTGGCCGGGCCAATATCCAGGTCTGCGGGGATGGTACCGATACCGGAAGTGTTTATATATATCCCGTCACCGTGGCCCTTTTGCACGACTTTTGTATCACCGGTGGTGATTTTTACGCCGACTTTCTGGCAGGCCTGCGCCATTGAGGTCACGATGTTACCGAGCGTTTCCATTGGCAGGCCCTCTTCCAGGATGAAACCCGCCGAGAGGAAGAGTGGCTTGGCTCCGCGCATAGCCAGGTCATTGACGGTGCCATAGACGGCTAATTCACCGATGTTCCCACCGGGAAAGAATAATGGGCTGACCACAAAGGAATCGGTGGTGAAAGCGAGCGACGAACGAGCGAAGAACGAGTCGGCGATTACGGCGGAATCGCCCATTTGTCCGAGCCATTCATTATCAAAAGCGGGGGCGAACAGGTGCTCAATCAAGTCGGCCATCATGCGGCCGCCAGCGCCGTGACCCATCACAATGGTTGGGTAGTTCTGCAGAGGGCGCGGGCAGGTCCAACCAAGTAAGTTAAGTTTGTCTTTATCCATGTTCATAGGTGGTTTGATAGCGACCGTATCGGTAATACGCAGCACAGGCGCCTTCGGATGAGACCATCGTTGCGCCGAGCGGCGTCTGCGGGGTGCATTCCTTGCCGAAGACCGGGCACTCACTTGGTTTTTTACGGCCTTGCAGCACCAAACCGCTGATACATAGAGGGTTCTCATGTGTCTCGATGGACTGGATTTCCGGGAATCGTCGCTCGGCGTCGAAGGCAGCAAACTCATCCCTCAAGCGATAGCCTGATAAGGGGATAACGCCGATACCCCGCCAGGCTTGGTCGGTCATCTCGAAGACTTTCAGGATGATGGCCTGCGCTGGCAGATTGCCTGCGCGCGTAACTGAGCGGGCATAGGCGTTCCGAACGCGGTACCTACCTGCTTCCAACTCGCGAACGCAATCGAGAATTCCGTGGACAATATCGACCGGCTCGAAGCCGGTCACCACGATGGGAATTTTATATTTCTCGGCGAGTGGCTCATACTCCCAGAATCCCATCACGGTGCAGACGTGTCCGGCAGCCAGGAAGCCATCCACCTGCACATCGGGAGAATCCATCAATGCAGTAATCGCGGCCGGAACGGTCACATGCGAGACCAACACGGCGAAATTAGGCAGGTTTTGAGCTTTGGCCTGGAGCACTGCCATGGCGTTGGCCGGGGCAGTCGTCTCGAAACCGATGGCGAAGAAGACGACGATCTTCTGAGGATTGTCCCGGGCAATCTTGAGTGCGTCCAACGGCGAGTAGACAATGCGGACGTCGCCACCGGCTGCCTTGACGGTGAACAGATCACGTTTCGATCCCGGAACGCGCAGCATGTCGCCATAGGAGGTAAAGATCACTTCCGGCCGGGAGGCCAGTGCGATGGCCTTGTCAACCAGCTCGAGGGGTGTCACGCAGACCGGGCAACCAGGTCCGTGGATAAGGTTGATCTCAGCCGGAAGCAGCTGGTCCAGGCCGGATTTGATGATGGAATGGGTCTGTCCGCCGCAGACCTCCATCAGAGTCCATGGGCGTGTAACCGTTTTTTGTATATCGGCAAGCAATTTCCGGGTCAGATCTCCGTCCCGGTATTCGTCGAGATACTTCACGCGGCCATTCCTTCTTCCCCCAGCGCGTCGATCTGCTTGAGCAGTTCCATCGTTTCCGTGGCTTCCTGCTCGTCAAGGATGGACAATCCAAAGCCTACGTGGATAATGGTGTAATCGCCAAGTTTGACTTCGGGCAGGTATTCCATGCAAGCTTCCTTGACTACGCCTCCAAAGTCCACTTTGGCCATTTTCAAGCCATTGGATTCGTATAATTCAATTACTTTCGCGGGTATTCCGAGACACATAAGGCACCTCTAAAAGATTGGCCGGACACATAGTCCGACTCTACGACTATTCATGGATGTGTTCGTGATGATCACCATCAGTTTCGACTTCCAGACTGGAGAGATACACGCCATCCCCGCCAGTGACAGCCACCGGGAACGCGCCACAATTGGGGCAATCGGCAACCATTTCAGTAATTTCGAATTCCTGTCCGCAGGAATTGCAGCGAGCAGTGCCGGGGACGCTGGCGAATTCCAAAGCTGCATCTTCGGCAATCGTGCCAGGAGCGAGTGAATCCCAGTAAAAATGAATGGATTCCACCGTGGCATCGGATAGAGCTCCAATGGTCACTTTGACGCGAATGACTCGCCGGGCATTGGCTTCCCTGGCGTGGATGATGACATGGTCAAACAGGTCTTCGGTGAGTGCACCTTCGTGCATAGAGGCCTCAATGATATGGATTCGGCAGAACAGGCCAATATCATACTACGGCATTGTGTGATGTCAATCCCTGGTCAATGCCGAAAGATAACCAAGCGTTAACATGGAAGTGAAAGTATGCCTGTATAATGCAGGCAACTTATCTTCGCAGGCAGGGTTTTATCCGAAAAGGAGATTCCATGGCTATCGCTCAGACAGAAACCCCCAAAATAAATGACAAGCGCGAAATATTCGGCTGGGCCATGTACGATTGGGCCAACTCGGCCTTCAGCACCACGATCGGGACTGTGTTCCTAGGGCCCTACCTGGCCAGCCTGGCGGCGAAGGCTGCCAGCCTGAGCACGGATAAGCTGGCGCATTTCTTCGGCATCCCGGTTGCCCCTGATTCTTTCTTCCCTTATTGCATTTCCCTTTCGGTCCTGATGCAGGTGCTCTTTCTGCCCATTCTGGGAGCGATCGCGGATTATTCGCACCGCCGCAAGCAGATGATGCAGTTGTTCGCCACCATCGGCGCCGTCTGCACAATCCTGATGTTCTTTGTAACCACGCCTTTGTGGTGGCTGGGTGGAGTGCTATTCTTCCTGGCCAACCTGGCTTTTGGCGCCTCGATCGTCTTCTACAATTCCTACCTGCCGGACATTGCCTCGGAAGACCAGCGAGACCGGGTCTCTTCGTACGGATGGGCAATGGGATACCTAGGAGATGGTCTGCTGCTTGTGTTGAACCTCTTCTTGTATATGACCAGCGACAAAATCGGCATCCCGAAAGACCTGGCAGTACGCATCAACCTGGCCTCGGCCGGCATATGGTGGCTGACCTTCGCCTTCTTCACATGGACGCGCTTGCGAGCCCGGCATGCTGCCAAGGTGTTGCCGAAAAGCGAGACATATATCAGGGTGGGTTTCAAGCAGTTGTGGGGCACGATTAAAGAAATGAAAAATTTTCCCGAGACGCTTAAATTCCTGCTGGCGTATTTTCTCTATAATGACGGCATTCAGACCGTCATCGCGATCTCATCCACCTTCGCGGCTGCCCCACTCATCCGCGGCGGTGTGGGTCTGGACCAGTCCACTCTGATCATCGTCATCCTGATGATCCAGTTCATGGCCTTCTTCGGTGCTCTGCTGTGGGGTAAACTCGCCAATTGGTTTGGCTCGAAGCGTTCGATTGTAATCAGCCTGATCATCTGGGCGGGCGTGACCATCTATGCCTATTTCGGCCTGAAGGGTCCAAGCCGCGTGCTCGAATTCTTCATCCTGGGCGCCTGCATTGCCATCGTCCTGGGTGGTTCGCAGGCGATCAGCCGCAGCCTGTATGCCCAGATCATTCCAGCTGGGAAACAGGCAGAATATTATTCGTTCTACGAGGTCAGTGACAAGGGGACATCCTGGTTTGGGCCACTGCTGTTTGGCCTAGTAAATCAGCTCACCGGCAGCCTGCGCCCGGCGATCCTTTCACTGATCTTTTTCTTTGTGGTTGGGTTGTGCATTCTACCGTTCGTCAATGTGAAGAAGGCAATTAAGGATGTAAGGGATTTTGAAGTGGAGAATGCTTCAACCCTGCCAGGGAAATAACCTAGATGTTAAGATATTTCTGAAATGTAGTTTTTATCTGGCATTTTCAGGAGATGAACTATGAACGTAAAAAGCAAATTAGACACCGAAGATGAAAATTCTATCAACCAGCATAGCGAGTATATGCGGGGAGGTTGTGGCACTCCTTTCAGCATGATCTCCGGATCGACGCGGCTGGATGTGAGTAATATCCATGCACCCAAATTCATCCTGAGGATTTTTCGGACCTTGGGTTGGAAGACGGAACCTGATCAGCGGGTGGAGGAATAGGATTATTTAGCCTGACCCTGGTGAAGAATACAAGGCAAGCAAACGCCGGTCCTCGCAAGGACAAATATAGAGTATGGCCAAATGCAGCGGCCATACTTTTTGTTTTAAAGGGATTTGAACCAAGCCGCCATTTTTTCCAGGCTTTCCCGGATGACATCCATCGAGGTGGCGTAACACAGGCGCAGGTAGCCTTCCCCGCCCGCGCCGAAATCCGTCCCGGCCAGGACAGCCACCCCCGCTTCGTCGATCAGACGCGCGGCGATCTCCCTGGAGGTCAGGTTGAACGATTTAACATTGGGGAACACATAGAACGCGCCTTGGGGAACCTGGCAACTTATTCCCGGGATGGCATTCAACCCGGCGACAATGAAATCACGGCGGCGCTGGTACTCGGCCACATGTTCAGCCACTTTTTCCTGTGGCCCGGTGAGCGCTTCCACCCCAGCCACCTGGGTGAAAGCGGCAGTACACCCGATGGAATGCGTCAGAAGCAGCTCCACGCGTTCAGCCAGCGCAGCCGGCATGACCATGAACCCCAACCGCCACCCGGTCATTGCATAGGTTTTGGAGAAACCGTCCACGATCACTGTCCGCTTGAGCATGTCGGGTAGGGTGGCGATCCTTGGTACCTGCAATCCGTCGTAAGCCAGGCGGGCATAGATTTCATCGGATAGGATCCAGGTGTCATGCTTGCGGGCTTTTTCGGCGATGTGCTGGAGGTCTGCCATTGGGATGACACCCCCGGTGGGATTGGCCGGAGAATTAAGGATGATCAGGCGGGTCTTATCCGAAATGCAGGCATTGAAGGCTGACAGGTCAAAGGAGAATTGGCTCTCCTCCCGCAGCGGGATCGGGATAGGGACCCCACCTGCCACCCGGATCATGGCGGCATAGGTGGGAAAGCCAGGGTCCGGATAGATCACCTCATCGCCGGGATTGACCAGGGCCAATGTGGGAAAGAAGAGCCCCGGCTTGGCGCCCGGTCCGACCAGGATGCATTCCGGCCCAATGGATAAGTCAAGCTGCCTGGAAACGAAATCGGCGATGGTTGCACGCAAAGTCGGGGTCCCGCCCGGAGAGGTGTAACGCGTCTGGCCTTTCTGGATGGCTTCGATACCTGCCTGGCTGATGTTGGGGTATGTGGGGAAATCGGGCTGACCGATCTCAAGGTGCAGGATTTTTCGACCCTGGGCTTCCAATGCTTGGGCTCGGGCCAGAACGGCATACGCACCTTCGGCCTGGAGGGATGAAACTCGTTCTGTGAACATTTCAGAAATCCTTTCTTGCGGCATGGGCGGATCACCTTTAAATATAATGGATAAGCAGGTGCGGGTTAATCTCTGAGACAAACAGTCTGGCGGTATGTTACTAGTGAGGAGTTGGCACCTGGTCGTATAGCAGATAGGTAGTGCCCGGCCGTTCAATCCAGGATCTTATACAATCCAGCCGGATTAGCACCCATCAACCCGGCGTTGAGACTACGCTCGTCAATCAGGCTAAGGCTTTTTACCATCTCGTCAGTAAGGATGGGATGGAGGCGGTAGCGATCCATGCCAGTGGAAAGAATATCGAGGCATGAATCGTTGATCATCCAATCCAGGTGGTCGAAGGTTTTCAAGGCGATCGGGCCGCGATAGCCGCGCAGGGTCTTTTCACCGGCGGAATTGAAGAAGTCCTCGAAATATGACATGACTAACTCGTGCAGGCTGCGGTAGATTGGCTCACGGAAGCGCAGACCGGTAAAATTCGAATGGGCCACGGCACCCCAGCAGCCATGTTGTTTAAACAACGCCAAGAGATGATCATCGTCACGTTCGTTTGGGATAAGTTCAAGAATCAGCGGTGGGAAACCAATGCGACGCAATGCCATCGTAGCGAACAGAGCTCCATCAAAGCAATGGCCTTTGCGATCCCGCAGGAGACGTAAAGGGCAGCGATAGAATTTGTCTTCACTGTATGGGATAGTGTTCAGGAAGGACTGGATTGTTGATGGATCATCCAAACTGTATAAAAGCTGCCATTCCGAAGGGCTCAGGAGCGCCTCAACCATGTGAATCGAGTGGTCAGGTTCAAACCCTTTGCCGGTTTTCATACTGTGAAAATACCCCCACGTTCGACCAGTGTATGATGCACATCTTTTTTCAGCTTGCTGGAGCGTTTTTCGAGAATCTCCAGTTGGCCTAATAGGTCGTTGGCAGCATTCTTGTCACTAAGCCCATTGATGTTGATGCGGACGTTATAACCGGCAGAGACCAAGGCAGCCTGCGCCAGAGCAGAGGCGGAAGCTGCGTCACTTATGGTGTTCAGGTTGCCAAGGGCTACACAGCGCTCGGCTAATGCCATAACCGCCACTGCCCTCTGCGCGACTGCCAGCGGCACCTCGGCAGCACGCAGGGTGGCCTGCTGGATAGCCGTGAGTTGAGAGTCCTTTTGGTCAGGCGACTCTTGCGGAAGTTTGAAAGCGTCGATAACGGCCATGAAGGCAGCCGAATCTGCCTCCACGGCCTCAGTTAAGTCCTGCCGCAGGCGCTCAGCCTGGTTCAGGATTTCGTTCATCTGGGCCTCGACCATAGCGTATTTTTTCCTGCCGATTGTCAGCCTAGCCACCATGGCGACCAGCGCGGCGCCCATCGCTCCGGCCTGTGCGGCTGCCGAACCACCACCCGGGGTTGGGGTTGCGGCCGCCAAGTCGTCTAGGAAGGTAACATCGGTGAGATGCACAGACCGCTTGGTAGCCTCGGATAATTGGTGCTCCAAAATCTGCTCGGGATGGAATCCCTCCAATTGCAGATATCCAACTGCTGCGTCGATCAACGCCTCTTGCGGGATCAGGCCGATCAGTTCGCTATGGTGGATCTTTGTCCCGTGTTTCCTGGCTTCGCTGCGGATTGCCTCCACCACGCGCATAACGGAGGTCTGGTGGAAGTTCGTCAGGTTCATTGAGACTTGGGCCCGGCCTTCCACCAGCATCCCAAGAGCCTTTACGGATGGGAGTCCGCCGGAGGACTGGCGGATCTTCTTAGCAATGGCTTTGGCGATATTGACATCATCAGTGTTCAGATAGACATTGTAGGCGATAAGGGGATAGCGTGCTCCGATGACGATAGCCCCGGCGGGTCCAAGGCGGGTTGGACCGAAATCCGGCTGCCTTTCCGGATTGGTTTCGATCTCTGCCTTAAGCCCTTCATATTGCCCGCGGCGAATATTCTCCAGATTGGTGCGCTCAGGCCGGGTGGCGGCTGCTTCGTACAGGTAGACAGGTATGTTCAATTCCGTTCCGACGCGTTCGCCTAACCTGCGCGCCATCTGGATGCAAGTCTCCATGCTGACTCCGGAGATCGGCACGAACGGTACCACGTCCGTTGCACCGATGCGTGGGTGAGAACCGCTGTGATGGTCGAGGTTAATCAACTCGGCGGCCTTCTGAATGGCCCGGAATGCGGCTTCTTCGACGGCCGCGGGTGGGCCGGCATAGGTGACGACGGTGCGGTTGTGGTCGTTATCGGAACTATGGTCAAGCAGGAAAATTCCTGCCACACCGGTTATAGCAGACAGGATAGCTTCGACCACATCGGGGCGTCGGGCTTCAGAAAAATTGGGAATACATTCTACGAGTGGGTTTGGCATGCCTCTCTCCAAAGAACGCCAGGATTATAACCGAACGGGTAATATTTCAAACCCGCACGAACCGCCCTAAAGTTTCTTCTTAATCCGCAGCGCCTCGTTCCAATGGACGAAATTATGCCGCGTTGGCGGCATCAACAACAGGCCGGCGAAGGTGAGTCCGCTCCAATAATCCAGCAGGCCGCTGGCTGCTTCGACGACCGCCCCTTCCCGGGTTATTTGTTTAAGACGGTTTGGTTCCACTTTCCGTTTTAGCTGCTCCGGTAAGAGCTGTTGTGCAATTTCACGAGTTCGGCGGCCAACCGACAAGCGGTATGCCCGCAGCGCCTCAAGATTCATAGTTACGCTGAGGTCCACCACAGCGGCAGTTGTCATAGCATTACCGGTGTCCCGCATGCTAATATGCATCTGCTCGAGCCAGTTCTCGCGGAGCAAGACTTGTGGGCTTCCGGCCACCAGCAGGTTCATCGTAACATCTTCGATGCGAGTCATGTGCCAGAGAACCCAGGCAATCGAATGATCACATTTATTAGGAATCAGACGCATCTGCTCCCCGTTGACACCTTTTAGGATGTCATCTTCAAAAGAAAACAGACTGGCGTGGGACATTTCCGCAGCGTGTACCATAGCGTGCTGACTCAGGAATAATTCCATTGCCTTCAGGTGGCTGTCCGCACGAGTTAGATTCTGGCGTAACTCTTGCTGCTGTTTGTTCCATAATTTTCGATCAGGATTCATCATTTTTCTCTCCAGAGCGTTACCTGGCAGAAGAAGGTGATTTAATCGTCTTCTAGATCTTCCTTCGCCTTTCCAGGATAATGGTTGGCGAGGGCAGTCCTAATTTCCGCTTCAGTGTGCCTGCTACAGGCCACCAGAGGCCAGTGAGTATCTGGAACCCGCTGCCCACCAGGACTGGTGACCTTGCAGTCAACCAGGTTACCATCGGGATCGTAAATGACCAGCAGGCCATATATCCTGCCACAGACAATACATCCATGTTGCTCCGCTACAATCGAGTTTTCGGACATATTGTCCTCCTTTTGAATGGAAATACTCCATTGGCAGATAGCATGTGCTGTCATGAAAACCAAATCATGAAAGCGTCAGTTGCTTCGCCATCGCGATTGCTCCCAGTATGGCGGAACGTTTTCCCAGGCTGGGCGAGACGATGTACTCGTTCAGTGAACCTGTCATGACCGATGAAACAATATAGCCGTTCAGGTCTTCCCGTACTTTTCGCCGGATAAGCGGAAAGAGTTGGCGGCGCTCCATCACCCCACCACCCAGCACGATACGCTGTGGAGAGAGAAGAAAGATGACATTTGCTAAAGCATGAGCGATGTATTCCGCTTCCAGTTCCCAGGCAGGGTGGTCATCCGAGAGCATATTTCCTTGCTGACCCCAGCGGTTGCCGATGGCCGGTCCATTTGCGAGACCCTCGAAGCAATCGCCGTGGAAAGGACAGCTTCCAGGGAAAGGGTCTTTTTGCCAGTCATGCGGGAGGCGCATGTGACCGGCTTCGGGGTGCGTCAGGCCATGCACAACCTTCCCGTGGACAATGACTCCCGCCCCGATGCCGGTCCCGATGGTGAAATAGACCAGCGAATCGAGTCCCCGGTTTTCGGGGAGCCAGTGGTACTCACCGAAAGCTGCAAGATTTACATCCAAGTCAAAAGCCATTGGTATGTCAAAGTGCCGGCGGAATCGCCCCAGGATGTCGGTATTACTCCAGCCGGGTTTAGGAGTGACGGTAATGGATCCAAAGGCTGGGGAGGCAGGGTTCAGGTCCAACGGACCAAAAGGAGCCAAACCGATCGCATCCAGGTTGAATTTCTTAAAGAAAGCGATAGCCTGGTCAAGGGTTTCTTCCGGCGTGGTTGTCGGGAAACGAATCTCGTCGATGATTTCGTCCGGTCGTGTGCCTACTGCGCAGACGAATTTGGTCCCGCCGCCTTCCATGCCACCGTAAAGTTTTTCCATAGGTTTATCCTCATTAAATGTTGTCGTGAGGCCAATGATCTTCCGACAACGGGGAAATTCTCCTTTGGATAATAGATTTTCCTTCAAATTTAGGATTGCTTACCCTTCGGGTATTTTACGCGATCGTCGCCTTAGAATAGCTCCTCGCAATAACACACATTAACTCGATTGTAGCAGAAACTGGTAAAATCCTGCTATGTTTCCAAATCAGATTCCTGAATAAATGCCTGCCTTTATTTGTTGTGGTGATAATTGGGATGAATTTGAGCGCCTGTAAAACATCCCAACCATCCGACCTCTCCATCACACCCGCTTCCATTTGGGCGGTGGCTTCACCGCTTGGTTCAAACGCGGAAACTTTGGATACTCCAACCCGTTCTTTCACGATGCCTCCCACACGTATACCCGGATCACCCATCCTGACACCCACACCGGATGCTCCCCATTACCAAGCCGATGTGGTACGTGGTCCGCAAACCTATGTAGTCCAACCCGGTGACATGCTGAGCGCGATTGCGCAAAAGTATAGCGTGAGCCTACAGGCGCTCGCCAAAGCCAACAATATCGCGGATGTGAATAGGTTGAAAGTGGGCGAGACGTTAACCATCCCGGATGTGCCAGCCCATCCGACCGGCCCGGCTTACAAAATAATCCCAGATTCAGAACTGGTCTATGGTCCGCTCAGTGCGCAGACGGATGTGGATGCTCTCATCAGCAGCAAAGGCGGTTACCTGGCGAAATATGGCCAGGATGTAAACGGAGTGGCTCTCAACGCTGGTCAAGCAGTAGTGGAGGCTGCGCAGAGCTACTCCGTTAACCCGCGGCTCCTACTGGCGGTATTGGAGTATCGTTCCGGCTGGCTGACGAAGCCCAGCCCCGATCCGGCGTTGGATGAGCAGCCTTTTGGTTTCTATGATGCCTGGTATCACGGCCTGTTCCGTCAACTAGAGTGGGCGGCGATCCAATTGAACAGCGGATATTACGGCTGGCGCTCCAAATCGGTCACCAAATGGGTATTGTCAGACGGTTCGGTCGTTCCGATCGACCCGACCATCAATGCTGGGACGGCCGGTGTGCAAAATTTCTTCGCCCAATTGGACGATTACTCCACCTGGCTGCGGGATGTATCGCCGGGTGGTTTCTATGACACCTATTATGTACTTTTTGGCAATCCCTTTGACTTGGCGATCGAGCCGCTGGTCCCGGCGAACCTGATCCAGCCTGCTCTGCTCCTGCCATTTGGCCCGGGAGAGACCTGGTACTTCACCGGCGGCCCACACCTGGCATGGGACACCGGCACGACCTTCGGCGCCCTTGATTTCGCCCCGCCCGGCGATGACCAGTGCGGCGGTGAATCCGATGCATGGGTAACGGCAGTGGCGAATGGACTGGTGACACGCTCCAGCGACGCCGAGGTCATCCTGGATCTGGATGGGGATGGCAATGAAGGCACCGGCTGGGTCATCCTTTACATGCACATCGAAACTCGGGACCGGGTACAGACAGGAGCTGTTCTGAGAACCGGCGACCATATCGGGCACCCTTCCTGCGAGGGGGGCATTCATACCGGCATACACGTTCATATCGCTCGCAAATTCAACGGCGAATGGCTGTCTGCGCTGGGTCCGGTCCCGTTCAATCTGAGTGGCTGGGTTTCCGCCGGAACAGGCGAGGAATACGTCGGCACGCTCACGCGCAACGGCGTGGTGCTCCAAAACTTCGATGGCACCAGCGCGGACAACCAGATCCAGAGATGATTATTACGTTCTTACCGCTCTCTCATCTTTACACTTTAGTCGCTGGGGTATAATCTTCCGCTGATGAAACCGACTTCGTTGCTTACAGGTAAAGCGCTTGCTCTGCTACTTATTATCGGCATGCTCCTCTCTGCCTGCGATAGTAACCTGTGGGGAACTTATGATCCATATCTGACGCCCTCTCCCTCCGCCACCGGCCTGGTTCCCGCTAGCCCTGTCCCGACTTGGTCGCCGGTTCCCACGATTGCCGACACACCCCAGCCTGTCATCAGCCCCACGCCGACGGTCACCCTGCCCGCCAGTTCTCCCACTCCCACCAGCGTGACCGGCGTGCCGGGATCCACCATCTTCTATACTTCCCAATCGGGCGACAGCTTGAATGTCGTCGCCATTCATTTTGGCATACAGCCTTCAGATATCCACGCATCGGTTCCCCTGTCTGCCACCGGCTTCATTAACCCTGGCACGCTCCTGCTCCTGCCGACCTTCAGTTTCCCAGGTTCCCACCACTCCATCCCGGCAGATAATCCCCGATAGCGAACTGGTCGATTCTCCCAGCGCGGTTGGTTTTGATATCGACGCCTACGTGAATTCCGCCGGGGGCAGATTGAGTACTTTCAGCGAATATATGGCCACAGTCGGTAACATCTCCGGAGCGGAGGGTGTCAAGCGCATCTCCCTGGGAAGCTCTGTCAGCCCACGCCTTTTGCTGGCACTCATCGAGAGTTACACTGGCTGGGTGCAGGGGCAGTCGAAGCCAGGCCTGGACGAAAAATACCTGTTTGGTTACCAAAATCCGGCTTATACAGGACTGTACCAACAAATGCGATTGGTCATTCAGGATCTCCTGACCGGCTATTACGGTTGGCGCGCCGGTAAGCTAAGCGAACTGACTTTTCCGGACGGGACTAGCCTGCATATTGCGCCCTCTCTGAATGCGGGCAGCGTTGCCCTGGAGTATTTCTTCTCCAAGCATCTCAATTATGCCGATTGGCTGCAGGCAATTGATCCGGATGGCGGTTTTTTGGCTCTTTATAAAAATATGTTCGGTGACCCTTGGGTACGCGCAAATGAGCTCGGACCGCTTTTCCCGCCGAATCTGAACCAACCGGTCTTTACCCTGCCATTCGAAGTGAATGTTCCGTGGACTCTTATCGGCGGCCCGCATCCGGCTTGGGAAGCCGAAAGCGCCTGGGGCGCTCTGGATTTTGCGCCTCCCGCATCTACCTCGGGCTGCTTTGTGTCAAACGACTGGGTCGTGGCCGTCGCGACCGGGCAGATTGTACGCTCTGAAAGCAGCTACGTGGTGCTGGATCTGGATGGGGACGGATTCGAGCAGACCGGTTGGGTCATGATCTACCAGCATGTTGCCACCAAGGACCGCGTTCCAGCTGGCACCAGGGTGAATGCCGGTGATCACATAGGCCATCCCTCTTGTGAGGGCGGTACTGCCACCGGTACGCATGTCCATATTGCCCGTAAATACAACGGCGAGTGGGTTGCTGCTGGGGATCCCCTGCCATTTGTATTAAGCGGCTGGACTGCGCACGCTGGGAACGCTCCATATGAAGGGACGCTTACCAAAGGCGATCAGGTTGTAATTGCCAGCCTAGTAAGTGAGCATACCTCTCAGATCATCCGTAAGCTGGGTGAGTAACTCTTCCGTGTACCCGCAAAAGAACAAGGCATTCCTGCTGTTTCTTGCTATTTACCTGGCTGCCTGCCTACCGCAGGTTGCAAGTGACGGCGCGACCGTTTCACCCACGCCATTACCTACGCAGGAGCCCACCTCCACCTTATTCCCGAAACGCCCGGAATATAACCCAGGTGAACTGGTCGATTATACAGCCCAATCTGGCGATACCCTCCCGGCATTGGCATCTCAATTCAACACGACCATCGCCGAGATCCTAACGGCTAACCCGCAAGTTCCCTCTGATGCCACCACCATGCCGCCCGGAATGCCGATGAAGATCCCGATCTACTACTTGCCGTTTTGGGGGACAAGGCTTCAGATCATACCCGACAGCTTGTTCGTCAACGGTCCGTCGGCCATTGGTTTCGATACCGCTGCCTTTGTTTCCAGCCATCCCGGTTGGCTGAAGGACTATCGTGCCTATGCTGTGGACGCCAGCCGGTCCGGGGCTGAACTGGTGGATATGGTAGCGATCGATTACAGCATCAGTCCACGCGTCCTACTGACACTCCTGGAATATCAGACCGGAGCACTTTCCCAACCTGTCCAACCAACTGGCGATTATGCACTTGGCAATGTGGATTACAACTATGCAGGCCTTTATCTGCAACTCATTTGGGCGGCGAACATGCTGAATGTCGGTTACTATGGCTGGCGAACCGGCAACCTGACCGAGTTCCAGCATCCCGATGGTACCATCGAACGCCCGGATCCCTGGCAGACGGCCGCCACAGTAGCTTTCCAATATTATTTTTCCCTGAATTCACCCCTTTTCCAGTACACGCGCGCCACAGGCCCAGACGGTCTGGTGCGTATTTATCGTACCCTATTCGGTGACCCCTGGGCTACGAATGCAGACTTGCCGCACATCCCGGTCAGTCTACAACAGCCAGATCTGGGTTTTCCATTCACGGATGGAGAAACATGGAGTCTCACTGGCGGTCCGCATGCCGGCTGGGGGACTGCAGAACTTAAGCCGTGGTCGGCACTCGATTTTGCACCTCCAGTCAAAGGTTGCAATCCCTCCAATAATCCGGTGGTGGCCATGGCAGATGGTGTCGTCGTTCGTTCGGAGTCGGGTGTGGTGATGGAGGATCTAGATGGAGATGGAAATGAACGGACCGGTTGGGATATACTCTATTTACATATTGCAACGGCCGGACGTGCCATGGTCGGCCAAAAGCTGAAAAGGGGCGACCCGCTTGGTTTTCCATCCTGCGAAGGTGGCGAAGCAACCGGTACGCACGTTCATATTGCCCGTAAATACAATGGTGAGTGGATGCCGGCCGATAGCGTCATTCCGTTCGACCTGGAAGGCTGGATCGCCCATAGCAGCGGTATAGCCTATCAAGGGACCCTCACGCGCGGTACCCAGGAGGTCATTGCTTGCACCTGTTCGGATGCGGCCAGCCATGTCCTAGCGGGGAAATGATGGGGAAAGCAAGATGCATAATTTGAATTGTGAATAATGTCCCAAGGGTATGTGTGTAGTATTACCAAAGCCTAAAAGGACCATTGGGATAAGCTTAGAATTCATCCTCTCATTGCTATCATCATCAGGGAGAACGATACCCGGTTCGTCCCTGCAGAGTGCAGGCAGGGATGTTACAGGATAAAAGCAATCTATAAGGACCATTACCAGATAAGTTCCTATGCGAATGTCCCGGATTTCACCAGCCTCTGGTCATCAGCGTTTGTCCCCTCAAAAATCTCATAATATAACTCCATAGGTACTGCATTAGCGAGCATGGCCTGGGCAGGACAGTATTTCGTAGTCGAGAGTTCAATAGCACGGCGGACCGCCGTTTCGGTAAGTCCGTGACCGGTGACAAGGTAGGTGATTACTGCGCGTGTAAACACTTTTGGGTACTCCTGTGCCCGGTCGGCGTGCACTTTGACTTGGAAGGCGGTCACATCCTGTTGCTTTTTCTGGAGGATGGAAACAACATCCGCAGCAGTACACCCTGCAAGGCTTACAGCCATCAGTTCCAAGGGACGGAAACCATCATCGGCACCGCCGGTTTGCAAGTCCGCTCCAAGCGGAACAGTAAAGCCAGAGTCGGACTTGCCGGTAAAGCTGAGACCCTGTTTCCAAATTACTTTGGCATCCATATCATTTCTCCAATAGCGGGGTGACATAATTTTCGAGAGTCGCATGGTTGATAGGTCCAGTCCAGCTCAAGCGAATGGTACCCTGCCTATCCACCACATAGGAACTGGGTAAGTACCAGTTGTGGAAAGAATCCAGCGCAGCAGCATGCGGATCGAGCCAGACCGGGAAGGTCAAGCCATGCTGTTGGACAAATTTGGTTACAACATCAGCGGGCTCTCCTGATTCAATAGCGATAAGAACCAAACCCTGATTGACATGAGCCTGGTAGTAAGCTTGTAACTCGGGCATCTCGGTCTGACAAGGAGGACACCAGGTGGCCCAGTTATTGACCAGAACTACTTTCGCATGTATCTTACCAAGTGACACCGAATTGCCTTGTAAGTCGGTCAAGATCAGAGGGGGAATAGCTTGATTCGTAACAACCGGAGGGTGGATAATCCCGGCACTATCGAGAGCGGTTTCCTGTCCATGGACCAGCCACGGGATAAGCGCAGCGCCAACCAGGAAAACCCCAGCTGTAAGCAATGTAAAAAATAGAGGCGTACGTGATTTTGGATACTTTTCAGACATCCACTAATTTACATGCCCCAACGGGTGAAAAAGAGTATGTCAGGCATTCCCGGCCTTGGTGGCCGAGCGAATCCCACAGTCGGGATATTCCAGTTCGAACAAGCCAAGGTAGTCCAGTTTACCCTTGCCGCAAATGAGATAAGGCACCCCGGGCTTGAATGGATCCGGCAAACCGGCCTGAGGCCTGATAAGCCGTGAGAAGAGGTGATTGGAATTCAACTGTCTGTCCATGCTTTAGCGCTGCAGGTAATCTTCTAGGTTCAGGGTTTTAAAAAGCTTCTGGCGGATTGATTCAGAGATTTCGATTGGTTCATCAGCAGATTGGTGGTAGAGAAGGATGGTCTTGCGGAGAGTATCCACTACAATCCGACAGTTCTGGCATTCGGCGGTGTGGCTTTGAATTTCCTGGCAGAGTTCATCACTGAGTTCCCCGTCCACATAGTCAGACAAAAAACCAAGTAGCGATTTACAGGTGGAAAGATCATTTTCGCTCATTCTCTGCTCCTTTGTTGAGTCGATCGCCATAATAGCTACTCAACTCTTCCCGAAGTCGCAAACGAGCACGCAGCAGGCGAGTTTTGACGGCAGTCTCGCTTAAATCGAGGGCCTGGCTGGTCTCCTGGATGGAAAGGTTTTGGATATCACGCAGAACAAAGACGCCTCGCAGTGTCTCCGGAAGGTTCTGGACGGCGCGATCCATGGCAGTGCGCGATTCGGTAGTGAGAAAAACGTCCTCCGGCAGGCAACACCAGTCGGTAAATTGAACCGGGTCTAAAGTCCGGCTGCCTTCATCCTCCGGTGCGGAGTCGGTGAAGGTGATCTCCGGACGCCGTTTACGCAACATCATCAAAGCTTCATTGGATGCAATCCGGTACAGCCAAGTTGAAATACTGGAGCGACCTTCGAATTCACCAATGTGCTGGAAGGCCTTAATAAATGTATTTTGGAGCACATCTTCAGCGTCTGGTCCATTGCCAAGCATCTTAAGCGCCAGCCGGTAGAGCGGACCGGAAAATGTATCGACTAAGCGGGCAAACTCGCGGTGGTCTCCTGATTGCAAGGCATCGATGGATATCTCAATTTGGCGGTTAATCATTAGATGATTTCCTCTTGTTAAAGTTGCTAGCAACATCACAACAAAACGGGGAACGAGGATTGAGAGGATGACTCTGCGCCCTTTGGGTTCCCTACAGGTTACCACGCGTAGCTATCCAACCGCTCGCAAACTTTCAGCACTTGCCTCTTTGGAAGATGGGGTTGCCGGATAGAGTATACACGAAACTTGTTTATTCCATGACAAAACACACGGACGAATGTCTTGTCTTTTAGGATGTTTGCCACTATGAAGGTTGGGCAGGTTTGACTAATATCCTAATATAATTATAAATCTCGAGAAGTATAGTCATCTTGCTTTTTTCACAGGACTGCTAGCAACAGATATCCAGTTAATGGCACCTTATTTCGCGCCGCAGACATGGGTGGCGGGAACTGTCATTTTCGAACAGGATGACTATGCCGAATATCTTTACCTTGTAGTAAGCGGAGAAGTCACCATACGCTATAAGCCGCATGACGGGCCGATCATGACCGTGACGCGTGTCGAGCCGGGAGGTATCTTTGGCTGGTCGGCGGCAATGAATAATCCGGCATATACCTCCGGCGCGGTTTGTTCCCTGGACAGCGAAATTCTGCGGATTCGCGGGATAGACCTCCGGGCGATCTTTGAGAAACACCCAGAATTGGGCAAGATCATTCTGGACCGGCTGGCAGGTGTCATAGCCGAACGTAAGCAGATCCAGCAAGGGCCGGTAAGCTCAATCCTGGCGAGTGGGATGCGGCAGCCGACCAAGAACTGAGGTGGAGCGATGCCTGAGTTGCAGAAGGATCCGAAAACCGAACTGCAAATGAAAGCGCTGGTAGAACAGTTAAGCGCTTATATCGAGACCTTTCACGGCGGTTCCGCCGAGTATGTC
This sequence comes from uncultured Chloroflexia bacterium, assembly GCA_963827305.1. Classification (GTDB taxonomy): domain Bacteria; phylum Chloroflexota; class Anaerolineae; order Anaerolineales; family Villigracilaceae; genus UBA877. The sequence continues at coordinate 217,461 of CAWHAM010000015.1, read as the reverse complement.
TCATTCGATGGGAAGGTGCTGAAAGTTCGCCTGGGTGGGGCCTGTCTGGGCTGCCCGCTTTCCCCTTCTACGCTGCATGGCTGGGTGGAAGGGACAGTAAGACAGTTCTTCCCGGATATTGAACGGGTGGAGGAAGTTAAATAATCAAGGCACAATTAATAATAAAAGGATTCGCGAGTTTTGTTCGCGAATCCTTTTTCTTATATTAACTGATGTTATTTAATTTCCACTGATCCAACGCCGGTATCGATGGAGATATCGACGCGATTGGTAGCAGTCGCATAATCCGCGGATTGGTAAAGACCACCATCCAGACGTGGGAAGCGGTTCGGGTCGACGTTGACCGATGCGATGCCACTCTTGACCTTGATGCGAGCTGCCACTCCGGATGGGACACGCAGATTTAGAGAGGCAGCTCCCGAGTCAATCTCCACACGGGTATTGCCGGCATTGGCAGGCAGATTCACTTCCGCGCTACTTGCTCCGGTGTCGATATCGAGGTCAACCACTTTCAAGTCCGTCAGGTCAAGGGTCGAGGCGCTTGCCCCGCTGTCGATTTTTAAATTGAGAGGAATATCACCATTAAGATGGATATCCCAGTCCAGGCTTTCGCCAGGGAACCAAGCCCAGAAATGTGGGGAATTGCGAACCTTGACCTGGAGTTGGTCACTTTCCAGGTTTGACTTGTAATCCACTTCTGCGCCGAAAACGCCACTGAGCAGTTCTGTGGAGGAGGCTCCGGATTGGATATTCAGCCGGCCGGCTCCATGGTCCAGTTTAATGCGGGCGCTGCGGGCGCTTTCCAAAGGAATAGAGAGCTTTTGTCCGACTGAGCTGGATCGCCCTCTGTAAAGAGCACCAAGCAGCAACCACAGGCCAAACAAGATGATAATTGCCGGCCAGAAATAACTGTAAATATCGCCTTTAAGCCAACCCTGCTGACTAAAGAGCAACAATGCTGCCAGGATGATGAGGACGATGCCCCAGAAGAGGCTACCGCGTAGATGCATGGGATTCTCCTTTTTATTATTTACGGCGCAACAAACCGCGCACAATCAGCCAGATACCACCCAGGAAGAGTAATGCGATCGTGACATACGTGCTGTAAAATCCAAATATGTTCCAGGCATGGAAGAAAGTGCCGAAGATCACAAAGAGGACCGCACTGATGATCAGAGAATTCAGCCCGTGGCGAACGGATGATTTGAAGTCCTCCCCAAGGATGCCAGCCAGGAGGCTTCCCACCCCTACGAAGCCAGGGATGAGCGTCCACATATATGCCCAAGATTCCCAATTCCCGGAGGCGTTCTGATAATACAGGATACCGCCAATACCTGCCACAAGACTGGCAGGTATGGCCATGCCAGGTGCGCCAACCAGGAGTCCGATGACCAGCAATACTGCTCCGGAAAACACCACCCACATGGGCCAGTCAAAAACCGGCAGACGGAGGATTTTTGCCAGGTCGGGGTTGATACGGGTGGCAATTAACCATACAGCAACCAAAATGAGAATGATCCCCAAAACCAATTGTGTCCGATTTCTTTTTTCCATATGAATTCTCCTTGGAATATACCTGATCTATTAAGTATGTACGGTGAACGCAGAAAATAGTTACGGCGACAATCAAAGGTCTCAAGATAAAAAGGGTTTTTCAAAATATATTATATGGCAGGAGAGCAGCCTGCGGCTATCCATTAGTTGAGAATCTCCCATCAATTGGTAATAACGGATAAATCGTCAGATTACAATCGCCTTAGTCTTAGAGCGTCGATCCTTGATAATGAAGGGCAGATACAGGAGCAGGAAAATGGCCAGTCCAATCAATTCCATAAAGATCAAGTAGTAAGGCCAGCGGGGCAACGCGTCGAGCAGGCTGGCTGTGGCAGGCTTGCTGTTGATGTATAGAAAATCTGTGCCGAGGAGCAGATTTATCGGGAACATCACGGCTGCATAGATATTCAAGCCAATCACAACCCGCCGGAAGGATTTCCAGGTAGGGCGGAAGCCCTCCACGGAGGTCACATATATGGCTGACGTCAGCAGGAGGCCGTGCGAGATGATGGTCTGAAAAATGCGGAAATGGGGGAATCCGTAAATTCCTGCATCGGGGGTCAGAAGTGCCTGCATGGCTCCCCCAATGCCGATGAAATATGCAAATTCGTATACCCGGTAGAGCTTGAAGATCAACATAAATCCAGTAAGCCAGATCAGCAGGCTGCAGATGTGCAGGGGCAGGTCGGCCACGCTCCAATGACCCCAGTATAGATTCCAGACATGCCAGGAGGCTTCATCCAGCCAAAGGATGATCGCCATGCTCCACCTAACGATTGTGCGAGTTTTCTCGGAGGACCTTCGGAACCCCAGCATGGCAATGTTAATTAGGATGATGACAATCAGTGCCACCAAGTGCCAGGTTCCAAACAAGACGAACGGCGCGCCGTGGTAATCATATGCGAAATATTGGGACATTTTATTCCCAAGAATTTTAGACTTTGAAGAAAGTCCTGACCAGATAAATCGTCCCGACCAAAAACCCGAGAGCCACAACCACCCAGCGCAAAGTGGAAGGTCTGATCCGGCTGGCCAATCGTCCCCCCAAGGATCCACCCAGCAGGGCGCCGCATGCCATGACCAAGGCGACTGTCCAGTTGACTTTTCCTGAGAAGGCGAATAACACCGCGGCAGAAATATTGGCCGAAAAGGCGATGCTTTGTTTGAGGGCGTTCAGGCGAGTCAGAGTTATCGTTAAGATCAACCCCAACACCGATAGCAGGATCACACTCAGCCCGGCGCCAAAATATCCGCCATAGATAGCTCCCAAGAAGACCGGCAGAAAGATCCAATATTCCGGGATGCGGCTGGTTTTTCCTTGTTCGAGCCGACGAGCCAACCAGGTCCGGACAGGGTTTTGGATTGCAACCAGGGCGGAGGCCAAAAGAATCAGGAATGGCACAAGATTGGTGAAGAGTTTCTCGCTGGTGCTCAGAAGCAATAGACCGCCTGCCAGCCCACCCAGGACTCCGGCCGGCAGGACGATCCACAGTCGTTTTTGTTGATTCTTCAAATCCTTGGATTGAGCCAGCGTCCCACCCAAAAAACCGGGACAGAGTGCGTTGGTATTTGTGACATTGGCTGAAACAGCCGGAAGACCGATTGCCAGAAGGACGGGAAATGTGATGAGGGTTCCGCCGCCGGCCAGGGCGTTGATCAAACCTGCGGCGATAGCGGCAAGTCCAGCAAAAAGATAATGGAGGAGGGGCATGGGAGGGAGCAAGTTTTTTTAGTTACTTAACTCGTGGTTGAATAGTCGTAGGTTCTTCTAGCCCGATCATCTGATGGGCATTATGAGTTGAGTTGCCGGACTTATCAGATTTGATGGAATGTGTCAACTTGATAGACTTTTCAGACTTTCTTTTCTATTTTCGCCCAGGTGTCCTTCAAGGTCACCGTGCGGTTGAAGACCAGTTTATCGGGAGCGGAGGCCAGGTCAGCACAAAAATAGCCGGTCCGCTCAAACTGGAATTTGTCGCCGGGTCTGGCTTCAGCCAGGGAGGGTTCCAGGAAGCAGTCCGTCAATACTTCGAGCGAATTCGGATTGATGACCGAATTGACATCGTCACCCACGTCCGGGTTCTCGACGGTGAACAACTGCTCGTAGAGGCGCACTTCGGCTTTGACTGCATGCTGCGCTGAGACCCAGTGGATGGTGGATTTTACCTTGCGCCCATCGGGGGCGTCACCGCCGTGCGTGGCAGGGTCATAGGTGCAATGCACCTCGGTCACCAACCCCGTAAGCGGGTCACGCGCGACGCCGGTGCATTTGATGAGATAAGCATAACGCAAGCGGATCTCGTTTCCGGGAAACAATCTAAAATATTTGGGAGGCGGAGTTTCGCGGAAATCATCCTGTTCTATATATAGTACTTTAGAGAACGGCACCTTGCGCGTCCCGGCGGTCTGGTCTTCGGGGTTGTTGACGGCATTCATTTCTTCGACCTGCCCGTCAGGGTAATTATCAATTATCAACTTTAGCGGGTGAAGGATGGCCATGCGGCGGGGGGAACGCTTGTTCAGGTCATCACGGATGCAGGAGTCAAACAGGGCCATATCCACCCAACTATCATTGTTGGTTTCGCCCACTATGGCAATGAAATTCTGGATGGCTACCGGGTTCACGCCACGCCGGCGCAGACCTCGCAAGGTGGTGAGACGCGGATCATCCCAACCGGACACCACACCAGTCTCGACCAGTTTGCGCAGCTTACGCTTGCTCATCATGGCGTAGGTCAGGTTCAAGCGTGAGAACTCGATCTGACGAGTCTTGAACTCACCCAATTGCTCCAAGAACCACTCATAAAGCGGACGATGGATGATGTATTCGTTCGAGCAAAGCGAATGCGTAATGCCTTCCATCGAATCGTTCTGGCCGTGAGACCAGTCATACATCGGATAGATACACCATTTGTCACCGGTGCGGTGGTGGGGGACTCGCATGATGCGGTACATGACCGGGTCACGCATGACGAGATTGGGATGAGCCATATCGATCCTGGCGCGCAGAACCCGACTGCCTTCGGGGAACTCACCATTCTTCATGCGTTCCAGCAAGTCAAGATTCTCTTCAACCGAACGGTCGCGGTAGGGTGATTCAATGCCAGGTTTTAAGGCCGATTTGTTCTGGCTCCACTTTGTACCGCGTGGAAGCGTGCCACGGCTGGCGTTCATTTCTTCGGGCGACTGGTCGTCCACGTAAGCCAGGCCTTTTTTGACAAGACGGACGGCCCATTCATAGAGCCGGTCGAAATAATCCGAGGCAAAGGTCACTTTGACCCAGCGGATGCCCAGCCATTGCGCATCTTCTTCAATCGCTTCGACGAACTCGGTCTCTTCCTTGGCAGGGTTGGTGTCGTCGAAACGCAATACCAACTCGCCGCCGAACTCCTTGGCGGTGTTATAGTCAATCAGGAAGGCTTTGACGTGGCCGATGTGGAGATAGCCATTCGGTTCCGGGGGCAGGCGGGTACGGACATAGTTGAAGCGCCCCGTTTTCAGATCCTCAGCAACGGCTGCGAGGATGAAATTGGTCGGTTTAGGTGTCTCGGTAGAGTCCATATTGTGTTCCTCTTCGGCAGAGTTCCTGGTTGGTTATTATAACAAAGGAAGGTCATTTACATTGATATTGAGCTAAACAAAGGTATCGTTGAAGAGGTAGATGGGGATGAATAATAAGGGGAAAAGCCGCAAATATAGAAACGCCGAGGAACGATAAAGGGGAAAATGAGGTTCGAAGCAAGATGGAAGAAGGAAGAACGGGGAAGTAAGAAAAACCTAAAGGAGATAAGCAGTAATTCCAGGTTTAGGGGGTAAAATTGAGCATAGATCTTGAGCGCAACCCATTAATCACGAGGTGGAAAATGGAAGATAAACACAGCAACTTTCCCGCTACATACTTCAATAAAGATACCGTTCTGAAACTGGCTTCGGCCGGAAAGGTTTTTTCCTGGATTGTCGGAGGGTTTTATGTGATCCAGTGGTTGGTACAAGTCGGAGCATTCTTCGTTCAATTTTCGCGGGGTTTCTGGGTGGGTCTGGGCTTTACCGATATCCTCCAAAACATTCTCGGAGTGTTCGAACAACCATTGCGTGGTCTGGTGTATTTTATCGTCTTGCAAGGCGTAGCCCAAGCGTTATTTATGTTCATGGATATGGAAGATAATACCCGCCGAGCAGCGCGTGGGATGAAAGAAAGCCTGTAATGGCGTGGTTTCCGATATTGCCCTGTTTCAGAAATGTTGTATAATTGCGGCGATATGAACGCCGGAAATTCCTCCTTTTATTATTTTCCCCATCTTTAAAACGCCGTTGCGGGTGGGGAGAACGCGTCTGCCGCAGCGGGCGCGTTTTTATTTTCGAACATGCATATTTGGAGACCATCATGGATATTGACGAGCAAGTCATCTTGTTAATGCAAGGCACGGAATATGGCGATGAAGATCTGAAAAAGGCCATGGCCGCCGAACTGCGCAAGAGACTGATCGAAGCCGAGAAAGAAAATCGTCCGCTGCGCGTCTACTGCGGTTACGATCCGACCTCGACCGATCTTCATCTCGGCCACACCATTACCATGCGCAAGTTACGCCAATTCCAAGATCTCGGCCACGAAGTGACATTCCTGATTGGCAGTTACACAGCCCTGGTGGGTGACCCATCAGATAAGAATAAGGCACGACCGATCCTGACCCAGGAGCAGGTAGCGAAGAATGCCGAGACTTACGCCGAGCAGGCCTTTCGTGTGCTCGATCAGAAGAAGACGAAAGTCCGTTACAATGGCGAATGGCTTTCTGAGTTATCACTGCTGGACTTGATAAAGTTGGGTCAGAACTTCACTGTCCAACAATTCCTCGTGCGCGATAATTTTGCCAAACGGCTGGAAGCCGGCGAACCCATCTACATCCATGAGACCTTCTACGCCTTGATGCAGGGGTATGATGCGGTGGCCATGAGAACGGATGTACAGGTGGGCGGCACGGACCAGTTGTTTAATATCATCGTGGCTGGCCGTAAATTACAGGAAGCGCTCGGCCAGAAACCGCTAGTGGGCGTGATCTGCGGCATCCTGCCGGGAACGGACGGCATACAGCGAATGTCAAAATCGACCGGGAACGTGATCCCGATCAATACCACTGGCGCGGATATGTATGGCAAGGTGATGAGCGTACCAGATGTGGCAATGGGCAAATTTGCCCGCCTGGTGACACGCTGGCTGCCGACCGAGATCGAGGCTTTAGAGAAAGAAATCGCTTCCGGCAAACTGCATCCACGGGATGCCAAGATGCGGTTGGCGCATGAGATCGTTTCCATTTTTTATGGAGAAACCGAGGCCAAGATTGCTGAAGAGGCTTTTGTCGATTTATTCCAAAAGAAAGATTTGCCCGACAAAATGCCCGAATTTACCCTGCAACCTGGTCAAACCGTGCTGGATGTCTTGGTAGTAACTGGTCTGGTGGCGAGTAAATCGGAGGGGAGGCGGATGGTCGAGCAGAAGGGTGTCCGATTGGATGGGGAAGGAATCGAGAAATTCGACGTGGACTTTCCTCACCCGGGTGTGCTGCAAGTAGGCAAGCGACGGTTTGTGAGAGTGAAAAATGAACCTAAAAGGCAATAAACGACTAAAGTCGTAACTATGAAGCTTGTTCATAATTTATGCAAAAAATTCCCGGCGCTTACACAGGTGCCAGGAATATTTTTATAATCCGGGAGATTGCTTCGTCGCCAAAGATCAGCTCCTCGCAATGACAATTGCAGGTTCAAGGCTGTTTGGCTGCCATAAGCAACTGCTGGCCGATGTAGGCGGCCCATTGCTGGTTGGGATCCTCAAGTAAAACCACAACCGCCAATGGGATACCTTGTGGATCAGGTAACGTGCCGGCCAGGGACCAGGAGACGGTTTTTTCCCCCTGTCCGGCGACACCACTCCATTGCCAGAAGGGCAGGCCTTTGACCAATAAGGCGCGGGTGGCGGAGTCCGCTTCGTCTGATGACAACACCCGGACCGGTTTGCTTAGAGGTGGTAGCACAACCCAGCCCTGCGCCGGAGTTTTAACTGCCATAGCCAGGCGTGGTACGGGCCGTACTCCGCTATTGCTTAGTGTTGCGGCAACGAGTGCAGCTTGCAATGGACTGAGGCGCAGTGGGCTGCCTGGTGAACCGGCGACGGCGACCGGCAAGTGCAGTTCTGGAGTTGTGTAGAAGCCCAAAGCCGTATATAGCTGCGTGGCAGTACCACCAGAAAGACCCATGGCCTGCAGCCAAGATTGCATGGCAGCGCCGGGTGGATACAGGTCTTGTGCGGCGCGGTCAAGAAGCGGGGATTGCGGATCCTGAAGGAGAGTGGCCGCCTGTTCATTCAGCCGGTTCGGGTCAAAGGTGGGATGGGAGGTTAGTGTCAGGATTTCGCCGCTTTGCGCATTCATCATCACAATAGCACCGGTGCGGTTCACCAGCAAAGCATCCGCGCGTCGTTGCAACCCAAGGTCAATACTCAGACGAATATCCAGGCCGGGCGGTGGTTGACCGTAGACCAGATGGTCCAACCAGATGCTGCTGGCTGGGTTCCCCTGAAGGCCACGCAGCCAAGGATCGAGACTGGCTTCCAATCCGGCCTGTCCATAAACAGGATCGGTATAGCCAGTTACTGGAGCCAGATCAGGATACAGATACGTGCGGACGTAATTGCCCGTTTCTCCCTGGGTGAGGTTGATCGGGACTCCAGCCCGATCGAGTAGACTGCCGCGCATCACGTAACGGTCAGCAATCGAACGGCGGGCGTTATCGGTACGCTGTAAAAGGTCGGGGCTACGCCAGACCGACCACCAGGCATTCGTGATCGCCAAAGCGAGCAGACCCAATCCAATCAAGCCGGCCAGGAGGAGGTAGGGTTGAGGCGATGGGAGTGGAGCAGGCTCGTCCTCTGGTTGGCTAGAGATGAACAAGAGGATAAGAAGCGCAAGGAACGAGGTCAACAAGGATGATCCCCCGTAAGAGACAAAAGGTAACGTCACACCGGTAAGCGGCAGCAGGCGGACGTTTCCGCCGATGATGAGAATGGATTGTGCGCCAATATAAGCGGTCAGACCGGCAGCCAGAATGCGGCGGAAGCTATCGGGTGCGCGCAGGGCGATCCTCAGACCGCGGGCGACGAAAAAGCCAATCAACGCCAGCAGGCCAAGGGTCCCGACCAACCCGGTTTCTTCGGCAATCGCGACAAAGACAAAATCAGAAATAGCTACGGGGACCAACCCAGGACTGCCCATTCCAGGCCCACGTCCGGAAGTGCCTCCGTTGGCAACCGCCATGAGAGATTGCACGATCTGGAATGAGCGTCCGGATGGATCGAGCCAAGGGTTGAGCCAGGCATCCACGCGTAAACGGACCACGTCGAAGAGGAAATACCCGGCGAATCCTGCAGCCGCCAGCCCAACTATACTAATGAGCAAGATGCGTTTTTTCCCGGAGGCGACGAACAGGATGATGGTGTAGAGGAAAATGAAAATGAAAGCGGTACCCAAGTCACGTTGGACTGCGAGGAGCAGCAAAGCCAACCCCAAAACAACTGCGGTAGGCGCGAAGAGCGGTACCGGACGAAGGCTCAGCGGCAGGCGATCAGCCAGATAAGCAGCCAAATAAACTATCAACAGGAGCTTAAGTGGCTCGGAGGGCTGGAGGTAAACGCCGCAACAACCCAGCCATGCCTTCTCATAGCCACCACCTGGATCCGTACCAAAGACAAGTGTCAGCGCGGTCAGCAATAGACCACTCGTCAGCCAAATATATTTATAGCGGCGCAGGAAACGTAAATCGGGAGAGAGGCGCTGGCCAAGCAGGAAGACCAGCCCACAAACCAACAGCCAGGCAGTCTGGCGGAAACCAAAACCCGGTACTAGGCGATAAATGGTAAGGATGCCCCAGCCGGTCAGGAGAGACGCCAAAGGCAATAAATATGGATCGGCCTCAGGAATGCGGCGAGTTGTCAGAATATGCGCCAGGAGGAACACGATACACCAGACAGCAAATGCCAACCAATGTGACCAGCGATATTCCACATTCCAGGACCGGGCACGCGCAGCCGGAGCAAGACTCAGGATGAGGGCATAGAGAGATAGAAAGGCGGCTGCCAGAGTCAGCAGACGAACCTGGATTTGAGAATGGGTGAGGGTGATCGAGCGAGGGCGCAAGAGAGGTAGTGGAAAACCAGGTAGAAGAGATTATTTAATATTCAGGTATTTTTTTACCAGCAAATCCATTTTTTTTCGCGTTTCCGGTGGGATGACGCCCGGGTCGGTGATCAAAGCAGTCGCGAGGGCATTTTCGCAAGTGCAATTGCGCTTCCAGGACAACCCTTTCACCAAGACGCGGATAGCTTGTTGGGCAGTGGCGGTATTCTGGTTAAGGGTTTTTATGACCATTTCCACCGTCACCGGCGCCTCACTGACGTGCCAAACGTCGTAGTCGGTAATATGGGCCATAACGGAATAACACATCTCAGCCTCACGTGCCAGGAACGCTTCAGGTGCGGCTGTCATACCAACTAGTGACATGCCCCAACTACGATAAGTAGCAGACTCGGCCTTAGTTGAGAAACGCGGGCCTTCGACGATTATGAAAGCACCACCATGGTGGACGGTTGCACCAGTTGCCTGCACAGCAGCTTCCAGCGCGGCTGACAGGTCCGGACAGAACGGGTCAGCGACGCCGATATGGGCCACCAATCCCTCACCGAAGAATGTGCGTGAACGTTCGCGGGTGTTGTCAAAAATTTGGTCAGGGATGACGATGTGCCCTGGAGAATAGTCCTGACGAAGAGAGCCACAGGCGTTAATGCTAACAATGCGTTCCGCACCGAGGGCTTTCAGGGCATAGATGTTGGCCCGGTACGGGACCTCAGTGGGCATAATATGATGACCAATTCCGTGCCTGGCCAAGAAAGCCACCCGCTGACCTTCAAGCGTCCCGACCACAATAGGCGCGGATGGTTTCCCGAAGGGTGTTGGGAGGTTATTTTCTTTAGTGTCGGTCAAGCCTGACATGCCGTAGAGGCCGGAACCACCAATAATCGCGAGAGCAATTTTCTCAGACATGGGAAAATCCTTTCAATGTGAAGGGATCTAAAGTTCCAAAGGGATCAAATGTATCAATAGCATCAGATGATGTAAAAGCTCCAATGTTTTACGTGGTTTTCTTCGGAAGAGGGGCCAGTACATCTCCGGAGAGTGCAATAGTAAATGATGTTCCACCACAACGAAATTCATCGCCTGAGATAACCACTGTTGGTAAGGCAAGTTTTTCTTGGTTGATCAGCGTGCCATTGGTCGAATCCAAATCCTCCAACCACCAATGGTTGTGATGGTAGCTGAGCCGGGCATGGCGGGCGGATATGGCGTTATCTTCCACCGGGCACTCGCAAGCAGGATCCCGGCCGATGGTCACCTCCGCGTGAATAAAACGGCGTGTTTGGAAGACCTGATTGTCGCGGGCGAAAGTCAAACTTATGGTTGGAATATTACGAGCAGCCAATAGTGCGCTCTGTAATTTTATATCACGCCACAGGCTCAGTAAGGCACATATCAAGAATGCATATAGGCTCACGGTCAACAGTAAGCGCAAGGCAAAGACGACAGGACCACTCATTTGGTAATTTCGTTATCTTTTCGGTTTGTGCCTGTAGAACGGTCGATGGTAATGGATGCGCTAGGTCCAGTCTGCTCTTCATCGAGAGCGCGCATGGCTGGCAAGTCCTGACCGAAAATGAGGCTAACTCCCGCCAGTAAAATAACGTCCCCGGGAGAGAGAGTCGCCTGGTTAATACGTTGACCATTCACAAAAGTACCGCCACTTGAGTTAAGGTCAAAAATCACGAAGCGATCTTTGACATAGCGCAATTGGGCATGGGCGCGTGAGACGCGCGGATCGTCGATGACAACGTGATTATCCAATCTACGACCGATATTTATGACAGAACGGTTTAGTGGAAAAATCTGGGTTCCGCCTACAATCAGAAAAGCATCACCGGGGAGCACCCCGGAAGCAGAATCGGGCATTCTGCCCTTGGAACCGCCCCGGGTCTCGGCAATACTATCATCGCTAAATGATGCAACAACGTACAACTCGTCAGCGGACATGTCATTATCGGCCGAGGTAGTCACCGTTGGCTTGATCCAGAACCTGAACCCGGCTTCCTTTCCAACAACATAGACGGCTTCTGCCAATTCTTTTAGCTGGCCTGGTTTGGCGTGCCAGCGAGCCAATGTGGATGGATGTGCGACAATGCCATAGAGATTTGGAGCCTGTGTCACACCAGCCTCTTCCTTCAAATGAGCGTGCATCGCAATCGCAAGCTGCTGGGCTATCCCATCCTCTGCCTTGTAACCCGGCAGGTGCTTTAAGAGGTGAACTTCGAGAAGAGCCTGCAATCGGGATTCTAACTCGTCAAGGGTTGCCATACCGGCATTATTATAGGAGCGAGAGAGGTATTACGCAAGCCTGCCCAATAGCGACAAGGGTTTCACAAAGTCTGAAAGTGCTGGAATTCCCACCCCAACAGCCTACAAACATGTGAAAAGCAAGCAGGGCATAAAAAAGCGCAGCAGCGCTGCGCTTGAGAACTTATACCGGCTGCCCACAGTTCGGGCAAAATTTTTCGTCCTGCACCAACACGTAGCCGCATTTGGTGCAGGCTTTTGGTTGTTCCTTCCCGAGAGGCGCACCACAGGCCACGCAATTTGGTTCCCCGACTGGATTTGCCACTCCGCAATATTCACAGGTTAATCTTGTGAGTCGTTCGGAAAGTTGATGGCTGGCTCCAGCCGCATCAACAACCTTGGCAACGATTTGCCAGATTTTTTCATTCATTTGCAGGTTGCTGACGTCCTGCGCAATGTCATCCAGCCGTCCCAGGAGGTTCAATGGATTTATCAGGGCTGCTATTGCTGTTTGCCCGAGGCTAGCTGCAACTCCCAACCATTGTTGCTCACCAACCTGCACCATAACCCCGTCTTCTATTTGCTGGAGGTTGACGGCCAAAGCAGTTTTTCCACCCGAATGAGCCCATTGTGAAGAGGCAATTTGAACGGTCAGGTTATTGCTCTCGCCAAGTAATTGGGTCTGGGTGTTGCCCTGGTTGAATTCGGCCACAAGTGCCTGGGCAATATCTGTGGCCGTAATATTTCCGTGGAATACGCGTCTGTCCATATTTTTTTGGATTATAATCGTTTTGCCCGATTGGGCAAATAGTCTATCCTATTTACGAAGGACATCCCCCAAAAGTTGCGACACTTCGTTTTTTATAGAGCCGGATTTTGGATTTTCCTGATCCTTGGAATTGCAGCCCTGTTTTGGTACGGCCCATTTCGGAATCACGCAGCGGCCCAGCAATTGGATACACCGACTCCCAGCACGAGAACAAGCGAGACACCCTCAGGTGCCTATATTACGGTAACCTATATAGAGCCGATCAATGTACGAACCGGTCCGAGTTCCTTCGATTACCCGGTGATCGGATCCATCCCTGTGGGTGGAACAGCCACCGCAATCGGTCGTAGCCCAGCCGGGGAATGGATCCAAATCCTATTTCCGGATGGACCACGGGGAACCGGCTGGGTATACGCGGCGAATGTGTCTCTTTCACCGGGTGCTCTGCTCCCGATTGTTGAACCGCCGCCCACACCGACGCCTCTGATGATACCAACGCTCAACTCGACTTTTGTGGCTGCATTTCAGACTTTACCAACATCCACGCACCTGCCGACTTTTACAGCCCCACCTTCTATAGTTTTGCCTACTTTTACGAATCCCACCAACCCTTCTTCCGGTCGAGGCATAACAATGTGGGTGGTTGTTGTCCTGGGTTTGATCGGCATCGTTGGGATCGTGTTTACTTCATTCAGGCGTCGGTAGGTTTGGAAAGTACTTCGTGAATCAGTATGAATTTGCAACACACCTTTAAGAGGCTTTGGATTAAGTTGTTGATTATGGGAGGTATTGCCGGATTGATAACCACGCTGGGATTGTTCAACTTTTCGGCAGAGAAGGTGTTCGCTCAACAACCTACCGGTTCGATCCCCACGGTTACGGGGACTCCAACCGGTCCGGTGGTGACAGTATATTCCGACCAACTTTTCATAGATGTATATGCAGGTCCAAGCTCATACAATTACGATCGCACTGGCGTTTTGGCTTCCGGAGAAAAAGCAGAGGCGTTGGGTTACAGCCAAGATGGGAATTGGATTGAGATTGTATACCTGGGGGTTCAAAGTGGCAAAGGATGGATCTATGGACCATTCGTATCAATTTCACCCGGCAGCCTGCCAAGGTTAGCCGCTCCTCCAACCGCGGTTCCACGGACAACGCCGACCCTCGACCCCACCTCTGTGGCAGCATTTGGATTGCAATTGGAACCTACCCATCTACCGACATTCACTCCACCTTCACCCTTGAAGCTTCCGACGTTTGCACCAGATACGAGTAGCGGGACCAAGCTGCCGTTTGGTCTTGTTATTCTGATTCTCGCCTTGATTGGAATACTCGGAGCTGTGATCTCATTCATGCGCGGAAATCGATAGTGGATCTCTGTTCAAGAAATGAAATTAGAAGTGATAAAATACCGAGGTCGGGATTATCCCGGCCTCGGCTGTTCGCTTAGTTCTCGCCAAATCCGCAATTGCCACCTTCACAGGAGCAAGCTGGCGCAGCGTTAGGGTTGTCCACCAGGAATCCCTTGCCACGTTCATCATCAACGTAATTGACTGTTGCACCATTCATGTACTGCATGGAACCTTCATCAACTATGACCTTCAACCCTTCGCTCTCGAAGATTGCATCCGTCTCACCGGGCTTGTTTTCAAACCCCATGCCGTATTGAAACCCGGAGCAACCCTGCCCGGAGATGAAAACCCGTAAGGCATAACTATCATCCAGGTCGCGTTGCTTGAGCAGATCGCGTACGACTTCGGCTGCGGCAGGGGTGAGTGAGACAGTTGTAGATTGTATCAGAGTTGCCATGGCTACCTCGATTATAAAGTCGACACATATTATCAGAATTGGAAAAACCTGTCAATCTGTGAATTCCAATCGGGAAATCCAGTAGGTTCAAGGATCGGCCCCGCCTTTATTTTCCTGATCAATTATTTGAGAGGAAAGAATTATGGACGACTCTACCAAACCTGTTTATAGAATCACTGACCTGGCCTCCGATGAGCGTCCCCGTGAGCGACTGGCGCACCTGGGTCCGCAGGCGCTGGCCACCTCGGAACTAATCGCGATCCTGCTGCGCGTCGGTGTGAGTGGGGAGAACGCCGTTCAAGTGGGTCAGCGGCTCCTGAAAGATTTCAACGGGATTTCAGGACTGCAGCGGGCTTCGTTCGAGGAGCTATGCAACCAACATGGGATTGGCGCGGCCAAAGCCGCGCAAATTAAAGCGGCAATTGAGTTGGGTCGTCGCCTGGGACTCGAATCCCCAGACGAACGACCAGCGGTCAATAGTCCGGCGGAAGCGGCCGCATTGGTAGCATATGAGATGTCCGCGCTGGAGCAGGAACATCTACGCGTCATCCTGCTCGATACGCGCAACCGGGTGCTGGATATTGTCGAGATCTATAAAGGTTCGGTCAATTCTGCACAAATAAATATTGGGGAGATCTTCAAACCTGTCATCCGACGCAACGCCCCGGCATTGATTGTCGTTCACAACCATCCCAGCGGCGATCCAACGCCCAGCCCCGATGATATCGTTGTGACGCGGGGAATCGTCCAAGCTGGAAAACTGCTAGATGTGGATGTGCTGGATCATATGATCATCGGGCAAGGGAGATGGGTATCATTGAAGGAACGCGGATTGGGGTTTGGATAGGGTAGGGAAAAAAAGCCCTGCTCAAGGCGATATCCCCGGAATTCGGAGAAGGTCGAGCAGGACAGGTGACGGTTTTCTCGAGCCTTATTTGTAATTCTGAGCCAGGTAGGCTACCAGCGTCTGCTCTTCTTGCGTAGAGAGTTGGGCGCCGTTATTAATCATACGATCCACGGTCATTTTCCACTGAGAAGCCGTTTTGTGAGCGGATGTGATCCGATCTAGCGAGTGGCAGACGGAGCAACGTTGTTGCATGAGCATTTGCCCATCAGAGGCTGAACCACTGGAAGAAGTTGAGGTGGGGGAACTGTTCGATCCGCAGGATGCCAAAAATGTTCCAGCCAATACAACCAAAAGCAGAATGCTGATGAGAGGCATTATTCGTTTGCTCATATGTTTCATTCCTCCATAAGGTGAATTCACATGATTTTACCCAAAGAATGTTAGAAACTCATTAGCGCTCTGCAGGAGGCTGAATGAAATCTCCGTTGGCAATCCTTAAGGTGCCTTCTCCGCGAGGCATAAACTCAAGCATTCAGTGGTTTGGATTGAGTTGTACATTAAGCACAACGATTCCCACCAGCACAAGCTAGTGATTTCTTTGGATTTAGAACTCAAAGCGTTTTTGGTTCCAACCAACCCTGCAACGCGACAAACGGGATTGCAGGCGTCTGGTCGCCCTGCCGACCGGTATTCCAAGTGAGGACCAGTTCCTTCTTCGCCCGCGTAATGCCCACATAAAGCAACCGCAGACGCTCACGCACATAGTCCAGCCTGGCTTTTTGGGTAGCCCGTCCTTCCACGTACCAAGCGTATTCTTCATTTGCTTGAAGGTTGTCCGACTGCGCCAGTGTCTCAGCCTCCAGGTTCAATCCGGCACGAACGAACCACTTTTCCGAGATATAGTGGTCATTCGGTTGAAGCGATGGGAAATCATAATTGTTGACGGACATCAGATAAACCCGGTCCCACTCCAGACCCTTGGCCTTGTGCATGGTGGTCACCACCACCTTGCCGGCGTGATGGGAAGGGTCAAAACCGGCATCGTCCTCGCTGAAACCAAGGAAACGACGTTCGTTGCGGGCAATCAGGCTGAGCTCACCGTTCAGTTCGGGCAGGCGCCAGTCGGGATGGTCGTCGCACACCTGTCGCAACACCAGCGCCAGTTTGTGGGCCAAAGCCAGGTCATTGGGAGCGGTGAACAAATCCAGGCTCAAGGTGAGAACCATCTGGTCGATCGGGAGGGCAGTCGTACCCTGCCAGCGGCGAATGACGCTCCGGAATTCTTTCAGCTCCGCCATTGCTTCAGGGGACACACCTTCAGACCCCAAGTCTGCCAGCCAATCTCGATCAACTCTCGGACTGACAAATGTCTCCACTTCGGTACATTTACTTATCAATCGAGCGACCTGGAGCTGAAAATCGTTGTTGGGCAGCTCTTTTTCGCTGCGTCTCCACGCCAGGTAGGCTTTCGACAACCGTACAGACGATTGTGGATCGGCCAGGGCGCTGACGATTTCGCCAAGCTTTCCGGCGGCTGCGCGGGTGGAGGAAGTGCTGCCGAGCAGTTCCACGAAGTCGATATTACGACTTTTGAGAGCATCAATGACTTCCACACCGCGTTGGTTGCGCGGCACCAGGACTGCCACGGTAGAATCGGTATGCTCCGGCAACCACCTGGCGATGGAGTTTATCACCCCTTCGATCTCCTCTTCGGGTGTGAATTTATTGCTGATGAGCTTGACCCCAGCTGGGTCATCGGGGGGATTCGGCTGTGGGTCGCCCGCAGGTGTAAGCCGGATGAATGGGACTGTGAGCGCATCCCGGGCCTCAGCCACCGGATGGTCGTTGTTCACCCATCTGACCAACTGGTTGGCCAGGGCAATAATAGAAGGCTGGCTACGACCCGAATTGGGCAGTTCCCGGTAATATACTCCAGGCTCGTGGATGAAGTCGATGAGATGCTCGGGGGAAGCGGTGGTAAATGTCTCGAAGATGGCCTGGTTGGGGTCACCCACGCGAACCCAATTCCCGGCAGGTCCAGCGAGCAGACGCAATATCTGTTCCTGCAACTTGCTAGAATCCTGGGCTTCGTCTTCGAGGATAAATGGCCAGCGATAGCGCAGACGCTCCAGGAACTCGGCATCGTTCTCGAGCAGGTCAATCGCCAGGCGAATCAGGTCGTCGAAATCCACTGCGCCGCGATAGGTCAAAGCACGCTGGTAGTCGGTGTAAATGGCCAATCCCATCTCAGCCAAGGGGAGCGAGGCCGGCGCGGCACTCAGAAGGTCCCGGATTTTTTCAGGCGTTAGGCGGTTGTCCTTGGCGGAACGGATGAAAGCCAGGGCGATAGCAGTCACCAGTTCCGGCAACTGCTGACGATGCACCCATTCACGCTTGCTTTCTTCGAGTGCCGGGTCGAGAAAATCGTTCAGGTTGGAGGGATGCGCCTGCAGCCAGGAGGTGGCGGCTTCCTTACGGATGAAATCAGCTTCACGTTCGTCGAGGATGGCGAAGCGATCCTCCAGACCGACCGCGGCGGGTTTTTCCCGGACGATGTCATGAGCCAGACCGTGCAGGGTGCGGACGCGGTATCCGAATGGCGTGGGCAGGGCCAGGAAATCCTTAATACGAGCGGCGAAGTTATCCACAGCGGAGTTGACCAGGGTGACAATAAGCACTTCCTGTTCGTCAGCCAGCCTGCCGGCGCGGATGAGTTGGGCAGCCAGAGCGCTGAGGGTATGGGTCTTGCCGGAACCGGGCACAGCGGAGATGCCCATTTTCCCGCCTGCATAGGCGAGGATCTGGGATTGGGCGGAACGAGGAGTGAAAGGAAGTGTCATGTGTTACATTGCCATATGTCAAATTGGTGGAGGCAGGGATAAGCGTGTCAGTTGGCGCAGCTGAATCTGTCGAGGAATTAATACCTGGCAGGTACGGTTTTATTTCTTCAGAGTGATCTTTCGGTGGGCAACCAGCCGCTTGATGATCTTGTCGAAATCCGAGCGGTTCTGGACATTAACCAGTGGAAGACCGCCGCGTTTCGCAACCAGGCCCCGGGGAGTGAGGTCGACCACATCCTCAAATTGGATGATACGACGGGGCAGAAAATAGCGTTTGATGGTAATCGCTTCTCCGAAGCAGGCTTCCCGAAAAATAACCATCGGCATACTCACGACCGTGATCCCAAAGATGATGGCAAAGATGATATAAGGAAAGACCGATCGGGATACGAAAGCCATGAGGATAAAGAAAATACAAGCAAGCACGCCGATCGGATAAAGAACCACCGACATGCGGATACGCAAAGGATATTGTGGTTTGAAGACGATCTCTTCGTTGAGTCTACTGTTTGATGGGTTCATTACCGGCAAACTCCTGCTCTAGATACCATCTTCTGAAAAAGGATTTACGGGTTCAGCGGAGCGATCAGGGTTCCGATGGCAGGTGCATCCTGCTCGGTGATCAGATGCGGTAAACCGTTCTCAATCAGAACGGGGACGTAATCGTGGCTGACCACACCAGAACGGTCAAGAACAACCCGCAGGATGATGGTCGCGTTCACAACGCCTTTGTATTGGTCAAAAACAAAATTTCCCAGGCTATATGCGATCAACCCACCATGATACTGTTCGATCCCTTGGAGGATATGCGGGTGGGAGCCTAGCACCAGGGCTGCACCGGCGTCAATGGCAGCGTGAGCTTCCGTGCGCTGGTTGGAGGAGACAGTGGAGTTAATTTCATAGCCGGAGTGGAGCAGAACCACGACCAGGTCCGCTTGGCGTTTGGCGGCGGTTACGTCGGCCTTGATCTGCACCGGATCAGCCCAGGCGATCCCAGGTTGGGTCTGGGTAGCAATCCAGGCACGTGGATCAAACCCGGAATTCTCGGGCAGCACGTCGGCGTAAGCCAGGAAAGCCAGGCGTAATCCGTTCCTTTCTATAATTACAGGGGCATGCGCAGCGGAGCCATTCAAACCAGCTCCAACAGTAGCAATGCCGGATTAACTCAAGGAGCTCTGTGTATCAGCCAGACCGGCGTAACCGTAATCCATGGAGTGGTTGTTCGCCAGGCCGAGAAGATCAAATTTTGCGAGGGAGAGCGCCTGGACGGCTTGTAGAGGCGCTTTCAGAGGAAAACTTTTCTTCTCAGATGTGTCGCGTGCGGTGATGGAGCATTCCAGGTTTCCGACCCGTAGATCAGCCGAATCCAGGACGGAACGCACCCCGGCGAAGACGATCTGCGGACCCTGCGCCAGGAGCTGGTCTCCAACCGTGCGGGCTAGCATGATATCTCCGACCGCGTCCATAGTGACCTGAAAAGTGGGAACGGGTGTGGTAGTTGGCGTGAGTGTAGTCGTAGCCGTATCCGACCAAATGGGGGAAAGGAGGATCACGCCCGGCGTCATATTAGACGCCGCAAGAGTGGGTGGAATAAGTGGAGGAGTGGTTCCGCCGGCAGTACAAGCGACCAAACCCAGGATGGTCAGGATCACACTTACCGATAAATGGTTAACTCTCATTATTTTTCTGATTTTCCAATTGCATCTTCCAGAGGGCTTTCAACAAGGGTCCGCGTTGCTCGAAGCCCGAATTCACCCAGATCGCTCAGGCCGAGGTAGAGGCTGCCCCGGCAACGACGCAGGAGCCCGATCACCAGGCGACTCAAAGCCTGCTGATTGGCGGCGAGATCGTCCGCATCAGTCCACAGCCGGTCGCGTTCCCAAGAACGGCTCAAGACATAGGGCTGCGTCAGCGGCTGAAACAGCCGTTCCCACCAGCCACTGGAGCCCACATCCAGCCAGAATTGAACGGTGGCCGGGCGGTTCATCATCAGGAAGGTGTGGGCCGGGGCAAGCAGGATAGCCTCAGCCGGCTCGGTCTGCCAGGATTCGATGTATTGGGCGGCAATAACACCTTCCTGTAGCATGGCCAGGTATTCACGACCTACGTCAATAGAATCGTCACCGGAGGCCTCCATCGCCTGGCGGAACTTCTGGATGG
This sequence comes from uncultured Chloroflexia bacterium, assembly GCA_963827305.1. Lineage (GTDB taxonomy): Bacteria > Chloroflexota > Anaerolineae > Anaerolineales > Villigracilaceae > UBA877. The sequence goes on along the minus strand of CAWHAM010000015.1, from coordinate 197,055 downwards.
ACTCGATCAGGCTGGAAGCAGTGCGCGCGGCGTCGAAATTGCGATGGAAACCGAAACCCTTTTGCGAGAGGATCTCTCCGAACAAGCGACGCAGGAAGTGGTCGAGTGGTTCGACCTGCCCAGCGCGGTAGTTCTCCAGCCACGCCCGAAGAAGTTCGTAGTGCTGGCCAAAGACAAAAGTGATGCGCTCCTGAACCTCGGAGCGGATCAAGTCAAAAGATGAAAGCGTGAAATCCCGCTGGCGGTAGACAATCTCGGCCAGCAATTGGGCGCGTACCAAGTCCATGCCTTCGATGGCATAGAGAAAGGCGTAGGCCACGTCGAATTTCGTCGGACGAATGCCCCCTCCAGGGACGAGACCCCAGCCTGGATGGGCCAATTCTGCCAAAGTCAGCAGGCAATGGCTGGCAGGTTCGTCGCGTATTGAGCGGGAGGGCCGGTTCGAACGCCAAGGGAGATCCAATTCGTCGAGACGATTACTAAGCGAGAAGCGCAATGCATCGGAGAGATAGGGAGCGAGGACGACAATCTCGGAAGGCGCGAGGCCTTCTTCGGTGACAAGACGTTGGATCTCTCCGGCCACCCAATCCAGCATCTGCGGGTAAAAACGTGCCGGCATGCCGATTGGCGGCAAGACCAGCCCGGACAGATTTTCCGATGAAATGGATGACGGATGAGCGGGCAGAAGTTTGGATGTAAAAGCAAACTCAAGCGCCCGGATCCGTGGGGAGGTGACGAAAGACTCAGAGAGTAGGGCATGGTTCTCGCAACTTTTGGCCAACCGCAGGGCAGAATCCGGGTCCGCACCAAGGAAGCGACGGTAACCGCCATCATCATCATAGATGATCAATGCCGAATCGAATTCAGGCAGCCATTCGATAAGCAAATCGTGTGCCACCGGGATATCTTCCTCGATATTGTCGCAGATCAGGTGACGAAACTGGCGGGTGAGATAGGCGTGGCATTGCGGTGTGCGCCAGAGACGGTTCCAGAAGATATCCAATTGGAGGGAGAAATCCAGCAGGTTGTGCTCCAGGCAATACTGACGAAAGCGGTTGGCAGATGTCTGCGCATCGGTATAGACACGACGCTGTCCGGGGTCACCGTACCATGCGCCCGACAATCTATCGCCAATCTCTGTATAAGGGAATCCGACCGAAGCGGCCTTGTTGAGGTTGTCAAGTACCTGGCTGTATAGGCGGTTACGGTCAATCGTGACCGAGGTAAAAAAGCCCTCTTCATCCACAAGCGGGCGAACGATACGTGCCATGTAAAACTGGGCCGTCTCCAAGGTAAGGAAAACCGGCGGCTGTTCGGGATGGGCAAACCCGGCGGATTCGGCAGCCAGAGGCCAAAACAGATCCACCATGCGGTGCGCCAAACCGCCGACCGTGGCGAGGGCGACCTGTCCACCTGGGCCGATGTCGGGGAGGCGAAGGGACATCTCGTAGGGCGCCTGCAGCGTGCGCTGGGGGGTCAGGACGAGGATGGAATCAGCTGGTACGCCAGATTTCAGGAGGGCATGCAGACGTTCCACGCCGACTGCCGTCTTCCCGGAGCCAGCCGGTCCGGAGAGGAACGTTTTGGAGTTGAGAAGAGCCCCGGCAATTGTGCGTTGTTCCTTGGTCAGGTTCACATGCCTAGATTAGCGGAAAGAGGGGGTTTTGTCAATCTATATACGGTACGGCCGGGGGTATTCGTTCCTCGTAACGAAAAAAAACGAATAATCCGTTTGTTGAGGAGAAAGAAAAACAGATAAGGTGGCAAGAAGGTAAAAAAGGTAACATGGTGATCAGGAAAGAGAAAGAGGAAAAACTTGGCACTATTAGGACTGAGGTGACTTTTTCTTGAATTAACGCGGAACAAATCCGGAATGAGCAGGCAAAAGAACGAGTGGTTGATTTGCAGATTGTGAATGTCATCAACCTGCCCGGGGTTGTAGTCATTGTAGAACAATTGTTCTGATATGTCAAGGGAAAAAAGTATTGGAATTGGGTGGATAGGCCGAGACTGCTAACCAAGATTGTGCTTGAAGAATTTCGTAACACACGTCCAAGCATCGCGGGCGGCGGCGGGCTTATAGACGTTGGGATCACTATCACGGAAGAAGGCATGTCCGGAGTCGGGATAGACAATGACCTCGTGATGAACACCGATCTTGCCGAGCAACCGGTCGAACTGTTCGACGGTTCCGACAGGGATTGAAAGGTCTTTATCACCGAACAATCCCAGGACTGGACTTTTAAGGCTGCCAAGCTGGGCAAAAAGCTGCTGCATCCCGCCACCGTAGAATGTGCAAATGGCATCCAAAGGACGACTGATACCGAGTGCGAGGGACATGCGCCCGCCGAAACAAAAACCCACGCAGCCTATTTTGCCGTTGCATTCAGTGTTGTTTTTAAGCGCGTCAAAAACCTTTTAAAGATCGTCCGGAGCAATCGGTGCATATTTCTGTACCAGCGCGGCGGCTTTCTGGCCATCACCAAGTTTGGCTTGTTCGCCGTGGTATAGGTCCGGGGCGAAAGCCAGGTAGCCGATGTGGGCGAAGCGGTCAGCGATGGATTTGGTTTGTGGGTCGAGTCCCCACCATTCCTGGATGACGATCAATCCCGGCCAGGGACCGCTGCCGGAAGGCCTCGCCAGGTAACCGGAAACCGAGCCCATTTCATATGATTTTCCCATAATGCCTCGGATGGTTGGTATAGACTTCAGGATATAACCTATTTTGATACTAACCCCACGGGAACAAGTTTGTCAAGAATGAATATCACAATCTGGACTACATAGCGAGGCGATGTTTGTGTCCTTGGCTCAGGCACAGATAGTGCAGGTTCAGGTGCCGAAGAGGTGTCTTGCAAGCGGCGAAGAAGTCCCCGTAAGTACCTGGAGATTGCTTCGGGCTGGATGCTATCTCCAGCCCGAAGCAATAACACTGGTGGCACAAAATGACAGTCGCCTTATTATGCCGAAAACAAAAAGTTCGGCACAAGGCGGCTGCCACTTTTCGTTATTATTTGACCGGAATGATCTGTCAATCACAGACCAAGTTTCATGACCACTTCGTCGGATGACTTATAGGTCCCCTCAGGAAGTTGCTGCTCAACCCACGTGCGGGTAGAGGCCGGTACGTGCGCCATATTGTTGCAGCTCTCGACGATCGTCCGCTTGTTGGCGGGGTACATAATGTGACTCTTTAGATGGGTCATGATCTCCTTCTTATCTATATTTCCCATCATGCCGCCCTGTTCCATCATCTTACTTGCCATAGGATTCACCTCCTTTCTTGTTGGGGATTCCCGTTGAATAGAGGTAAATATATTATAACATAAATTGATATACTTTACCTAAATAGTAATATATTGATTTTGTGGTGCGAAAAGGGTTTTTATAAAGAAAGACCTTGAAATATTATGGCATTTGCTGTATAACAAAACAGTCCTCCTTGAAAAAGTCCATTACTGCAGAAGAAGGAGGCGTATCCTGACCATTTGCTATTCGGAGGAAAGAAGACCATGAAACTTAATCCACCAAAGAAAAATACCTTTTGGGCTGCGGCGGTTCTCGCGATTATCAGCGTGATCATCTACGCGGTACACGTGTTGGCGCAGAATATCATGCACGTACAGATCCTGCATTTGCAGTTGATCGCCTGGCTGCTGATGACCGTGGCTTCAGGATTGCTTTTCCTGGGTCTAACCATGAAAGGATTTTAATTTCCTAATACTGATGAAAGCCGCCTCCGGATGGTCCACCCTGCCAGGAGGCAAAACAAATCTTAAGCCAGCCGTTGACATGCCTGCGGCTCGCATGTATAATATCGTCCGCTCTGCCCCGGCAGGTTGCTGGGGCGTTCGTTTGTTTGTATCCCGGCTTCCCCGTGTCCCGGCGTAGGAGTCAACCCGGTAACCAGCAACAGGCCCAGGGTCCAGGCTCGTATCGCAGGAATGACGGTGAAGCGAAGACCAGGAGTGTAAAATGAAATATGCTATTGTAGAAAGCGGCGGCAAGCAGTATCGGGCCGTCGAAGGCGGCACACTCGAGGTGGATCGTCTGCCGGTTGAAGCCGGCGCAAACGTCAAACTTGAACAAATTTTGCTGCTGGCGGATGGGGAGAACATCACCGTCGGCACGCCACTTGTCAAGGGCAGCCCGGTTTGGACGAAGGTCATCGAACACTTCAAGGGTGAGAAAATCACTATTTTCAACTATAGCCCGAAGAAGCGTATCCGCGTTAAGACCGGTCACCGCCAGAACTACACCCGTCTGCTGGTTGAGCAAATCGGCGGTTCCGAGCTGGTCAAAAGGGAACCTGTCAAGAAGGTGAAGAAGGTCCTTGAAACGAAGGCTGAAACCGAAACTCCAAAGGTGAAGGTTGAAAAACCAGCCAAGGCCGAAACAGTTTCCCCGAAAACGAAGAAACCGGCAACTAAGGCTCCGGCAAAGACAGTAAAGACAGCCGCTCCAAAGGGCAAGACTGCTCAAACCAAGAAGGCAGAAAAGAAACCCGGCAAAGCTGCCCCCAAGCCGGCGGTCAAGAGGACCGCGACGAAAAAGCCTTCCGCCGCGAAGAAGTAAAAGAGTGAGGTTGCTATGGCACACAAAAAAGGTGGCGGCTCCAGCCGCAATGGAAGAGATTCGAATGCACAACGCCTGGGCGTGAAGAAGTACGCCGGTGAGCATGTTCTTTCAGGTAATATCATCGTACGTCAGCGTGGCACTCGTATCAAACCTGGTATGAATGTGGACGTTGGCAAGGATGACACCATTTTTGCAACCATTGAAGGCGTCGTAGTTTACGACGTCATCAAGGGACGCAAACGTGTCAATGTTATGCCGGCAGAGAAGTAGCCGGCGAAAGGATTCTAAGAAATGAAACAGGGTATCCATCCGACATACTACCCGGATGCCAAGGTGACCTGCGCTTCCTGCGGCACCACCTGGACGACCGGTTCAACCCAGAAAGAAATCCGTGTTGAAATTTGTTCGAATTGCCACCCGTTCTTCTCGGGCGAGAGCGCCCGCATGATCGACATCGAAGGCCAAGTGGATCGCTTTTATAAGAAGCTGCAAGTCCGCCAGTCATACGTGGAAGAGAAGAAATCGCGTGCAGAGGCGAAGGTTTCCCCGAAGCGTACCATTGTAGAATTGGAACTGGGCGCACGCCCGACTTCGGCTCTGGACAAGGCCGGCATCAAGGAAGTTGGCCAATTCCTGGCGAAGTTAGGCGAGGGCGAGGCAGCGGTTCTTGCAATCGAAGGGTTCGGACGGAAGTCGCTGATCGATATAAAAAAGAAATTACGCTGCCTCGGATATGAGCTCCCCGAAGCGGTGGAAACTCCTGCCGCGTAGGACTTGCTGAAAATCGATAATCAGGTAAACTTAACAGGCAGATGATTGACCCATCTGCCTGTTTATTTTGTTTAACGAGGAGAATATGACACCACACATCCCCGGATCAGTCGAGGTCATCTGCGGTTCGATGTTCAGCGGAAAAACGGACGAACTCATACGCCGGCTACGGCGAGCGACGATCGCCCGCCAACATGTGCAGGTTTTCAAACCGGCCATTGACATGCGTTATGCCGTCGAAAAAGTCACATCCCACGCCGGAAGCGACTTTGCCGCAATTCCCATCGAGAAAGCGGCTGAAATCCGGAACCGGTTGGATAAAAATGTGACCGTGGTCGCCATTGACGAAGCGCAGTTTTTTGATGAGGAAATCATCCAAGTTGTCGAAGAACTAGCAGACAAGAAGGTACGCGTGATCGTGGCGGGATTAGATACGGATTTCAGAGGCGAACCGTTCGGTCCGATGCCGGCGTTGATGGCACGCGCCGAGCACGTGGACAAGCTCCAGGCCATCTGCATGGTCTGCGGTGAACCGGCCTCACGTACCCAGCGCCTGGTCAACAGTAAACCGGCGCGGTATCATGATCCGGTAGTAATCGTCGGAGCAGCAGAGATGTATGAGGCACGCTGCCGCGCACATCACGAAGTGCCCAGATAAAGGGAAGAGCACCTTCATCTGGTGACAGGTGCCCAGATAAGGGGATGCGGCCGCAGACAACGTCCGTGTACGAAGACAGGAGCGATCATGCAAGACTTCAGAGAAATCATTGCCGAAATATTAATCGATGAAAAAACCCTCCAGAAACGGATCAATGAACTGGGAGAACAGATAAGCCACGACTATGGCGGGCAGGATTTGTTACTCATCTGCATTCTACGCGGCGGATTGGTTTTCATGGTTGACCTGATGCGCAAAATAACCATCCCACACGCCCTGGACTGCATGGCGCTGACCTCCTATGGGGTAGGGGCGCGCGCTTCGTCTGGAAATATCCGCATGAGCCTGGACCTGCAGACCAACATCGAGAATAAAAATGTCCTGCTGGTGGAAGACATCGTGGACAGCGGGTATACGCTTTTCCACGTGCTTGAAATGCTACAGACGCGCCGGCCGAAAAGCCTGAAAGTTTGTGCCCTGCTGGATAAGGACGAGCGGCGTGAAATATCCGTCCCGATCCATTACCGGGGGTTCAGCATCCCGAACAAGTTTGTTTTTGGTTACGGCCTTGACCTGGATGAGTATTATCGCAATTTGCCTTTCGTTGCGGTGGTGGACCTGAAAAAATACAAACCACTGTCCGCCTGACCTTTGTGTCCCGAGTGATTGGAGCAAGTGAGTCTATGCAAGATTATCGCGCGTTCATGGACGAAGTCCTGGTGGATGAGCAAAGCATCGAAAAACGTATAGCTGAATTGGGTGCACAGATCAGCCACGATTATGCCGGTGAGGAACTGCTGATCGTGTGTCTGCTGCGCGGTGGGATCACTTTTACGGCTGACCTGACGCGCTTCCTGACCCTCCCGCACACACTGGACTGCATGTCGCTCTCTTCCTACGGCGTCGGAAATTATGCCTCGAGCGGCAATGTGCGCGTCAACCTGGACCTGTTGACCAATATTGAAGGTTTGAACGTCCTGCTCGTGGAAGATATCGTCGACAGCGGACGCACTCTGGCACATGTTATCGAAATGTTGCGGACCCGTGAACCGAAGAGTTTGAAAGTCTGTGTCCTGCTCGATAAGAAATACCGGCGTGAGGTGCCAGTGGACGTGGATTATGTGGGCTTCGATGTGCCCGATAAATACGTATTTGGTTACGGTATCGATATCGACGAGCATTATCGCCACTTGCGTTTTATCGCCTCGGCTGATATGCAAAAATACGAAAAAGAGAATAAAATCAAGAAATAGGCAGAAGAGAATATGGCGGGAGAAGATGAGAGTTCATATGCCGGCAGGTGGGTAGCCCGTTTACGCGACCGAGTAATCGCCCACGGCGGCACACCCGAACAAGCCCGCCGTGCGGCACAAAGCCGCTACAAAGAAACACCGGAAGTAGTTTTTATGCAACCCCTTTATCCGTTAATGTTTCCCCCACTTTTCAACTCCGTCCGTACAGCCCTTCTTTCCAGGAAGGATGCTCCGGAAGGACTAAACGTCTACCTGGTGGGGGGCGCCGTACGGGATGCTTTGCTGGGACTGCCCACGCATGACCTGGATTTTTCCGTGACGGAGGATGGTATCAAAACCGCCCGACGGGTCGCAGATGCACTTTCCCGTATCAGAACCGGGACCATCACGAAAACCGACTTCTATACACTGGACACCGAACGCGATACCGGACGGGTGATCGTAACCGACGCTGGCGGAGCGCGAACGACCATGGACTTCGCTTCCTTCCGCGCAGGAGAACTTGAATCCGACCTGAGGGGGCGTGATTTCACCATCAATGCCATGGCCCTGAACCTCAGCGACAACAGCCTGCACGACCCGCTAGGCGGAGCGATGGATTTGAAGGAAAAGCGCCTGCGAGCCTGTTCGCCGTCCGCATTTGAGGACGATCCGGTGCGCATCCTGCGCGGGGTCCGGTTGGCGGCGAAATTCGGTTTCCACATCCTGCTCGAGACACGAACGGCCATGAAAAAAGCTGCCGGGCTGCTGGGGAACGTTTCACCGGAACGTTTACGGGATGAACTCTTTCGTATTTTCGCAGGGCCACAACCGGCGGCCTGCATGCGTGCAATCGACCTGCTGGGTGCGTTGGAAAAAATCCTGCCAGAACTATGCGGGTTGAAGGGTGTGGAACAACGTCCGCCACATGTACACGATGTTTGGGAACACACGTTGGCGGTAGTCAACCATATGGAGGGCATCTTTTCCGCCCTGTCTGCCGAATACGATCCGGAGAAAGGCGCCGAACTGCTTAACGGCCTGCTGGTGCACCGGCTGGGGCGCTATCGCCGGACACTTAGCGAGCATCTCGACAAGCCCCTGACGGCCGACCGCCCCCTACGCAGTCTACTCTTCTTGGCTGGCCTATATCACGATATTGCCAAACCGGCCAGCAAGCAAACAGACGAAAACGGCCAATTACGTTTCTGGGAGCACGACGTGCTAGGAGCCGAAATGGCTTCTACCCGTGCCCACAGCCTCGTGCTAAGCAATGAGGAAACCCAGCGGTTGGAAACCATCGTCCGAAACCATATGCGGGTGCTGTTCCACACCAACCGGCTGCTCGTTGACCGGAAACCGCCCAGCCGGCGTGCCATTTATCGTTTCTTTCGCGATACCGGAGTAGCAGGTGTGGATGTGTGCCTGCTGGCGCTCGCTGATCTACGCGGCTCCTATGAGCAGACACTCCCACAGGAAACATGGGTGGCCGCGCTGGACATCGTACGAGAATTCCTGGATAACTGGTACGAGAAACCGGCCGAGAGCATTACACCACCGTCCCTGGTGAATGGCAATGACCTAATGAGTGAATTCAACCTGCCATCCGGAAAGCAAATTGGTGAGTTACTGGGCACCATCCGCGAAGCCCAGGCGGCTGGGGAGGTGAATACACGGGAAGATGCACTGGATATGGCAAGGAAGCTCCTTGCAAGGATTAACAAAGATTTACTGCGTAAAACGTAAAATGTTAAAAGTGAAAAGTATTGGGTATCATTTATTGCTGCACGTTTTGCCCGCAAAGAACAAAGGATATTTCATGAACATTGTTGTTTTCGACCTCGAAACCCAGAACCTGTTTGAAGATGTCGGCGGCAGGAGCAATATCGCTGCCCTAAAAGTCTCCTGCGGGGTAAGCTGGTCCTCGGTCCGGAATGACTTCACGGTATATTGGGAGAAGGACGTCCCGGCTCTGATCGCCGAGTTGAAATCCGCCGCCAGGGTGATCGGGTTCAATATCAAGGGTTTCGATTACGAGGTGCTGCGTCCATACGCTCCCAACGAACGTCTCCAATTCCTGCCCACGCTCGATATCATGGAAGACCTGTTTCACACGCTCAGCTTCCGTCCAAGTCTGGATGCAGTGGCGCGTGCCAGCCTCGACGAGACCAAATCTGCCAGCGGCCTGCAGGCAGTGGAATGGTGGCGCTCCGGCGAACTAGACAAGCTGGCCGAATATTGTAAAATCGATGTGGACGTGACCCGGCGTATCTATGAATTTGGTTGTGAGAATGGGTTTGTTCAGTACTTGACCCGCCTGGGCAGCAAGCAGAAAGTGAAGGTGAATTGGAGATGCTAAAGACCAAAGTAAACGGAGTTTCTATCGCATACCAACGGCGTGGAAAAGGCGTGCCGCTAGTATTGCTGCATGGTTATCCACTCGATCACAGCATCTGGGAGCCAGTTGCAGCCTTGTTGGTAAACGATTTCGACCTGATCATGCCCGACCTGCGCGGTTTTGGCGAGTCGGAGGCTCAGGGAATTAATACCACAATGGCCGATTACGCAGCGGATGTGGTCGGTCTCCTGGACCAGTTGGGCATTCAAAAAGCTGCCCTGGCAGGTCATTCGATGGGCGGTTATGTAGCCCTGGCATTCGCGCGCGCCTACCCCGAGCGCATACTTGCCTTAGGATTGGTTTCGTCTCAAACACAGGCCGACCCTCCAGAGAAGAAAAAATCCCGTTACCAAGAAGCTGAGCATGTGATGGCACAAGGTGTGAAAGATGTGGCCGAGGAGATGTCAGTCAAGTTGACTGCAGACACGTCCCTTCAAGTTATTCTGAAAGGGCTTATCCTGCGGCAACGCCCGGAGGGATTGGCGGGTGCGTTGCGAGCGATGGCTGAACGACCAGATTCGACGAACTTACTCGCAGGATCTAGTTTCCCACTGGTCCTAATCCATGGACTTGCGGATGGATTGATCCCCATCGAACGTGCTGAAAATGTGAAAGAGGTGGTTCCATCCGCGCACCTGACCGAAATAATCAACGTGGGTCACATGCCCATGATGGAGGCGGAGCGGCTGACGGCGAATGCGCTGAAGGTTTTGCATTGATGGCAGAAATTGCCGTCGCGGAGGACGATGAAAGCATAAATTGGAAGAGTTTTAAAATGCCCCAACTATAATCCGAATATCAGTTCAAAATATATTGCATTAACCCCAAATTTGCGCTACACTATCAATAGAAATTCATTCCTATCATACCAGGAAAGGAGCGCTTATGTCAAAGAATAGTGCCTTCAGGATCAAGTCATGGGTGAAAATCCTGGCCATTGTGGTGCTCATGCTGGTGGTATTCGGAGCGGGCTGGAAGACTTCGGGCGTTTTAGCCCAGGGCCCGACCGGCTCGGAGCCGGGCGCCAATGCCGAACAAACTAATGGCACCCCCCCCGACAAGCGGGCTTCCTCCTCCTCGGCGGCGGAAGCGGGCCCCTATGTCCAATCTGAGGTGGATGCCAGTGCCATGCAAGCCAATGCGGCCGGGCCAGTCATGAGGGCCGTGCCCTCGAATGTGGAAGCAAGCCCCTACAGCCCGTCTGAGTCGGGAGGAAGCATCGCCCAAAGCAATGCGACCGGCACGGAAAGGCGACCCCAATCCTTACCGCTGGTCAATGCAGACCCAGCAGCTCCCGCCAGCGCTTATCCCACCCATTGGTTCACTGTAGCCGGGACAGCCTTCAATCCCAGTAACTCCAGCACAACCTATGACTACGACGCACTTGGCTGTGTCAGACCAAGTGCTGCAGGGCAGTGGCGTGTCATGGTCAATCTGCCGGACGGATCCGTGCTCAAGTGGATCTGGTTCATCACTGAAAACTACTCCACCTCTTCGACGAGCTCGACCGGCTGGTTGACACGCTATCTATGGTCCGGCACAACCACTGATTTGGTCTATGTTATTTCCGATGGTTACAGTACGGTAGGGACCGGCATCCATGCCAAACAAAGTACCGAGATCACATCGATCGTGGACAACTACAATTACGCGTATGTATTTGTCTGGAGCGGCTCGACCACCCAAGAATTGTGTATGATGCAGGTTGGCTACTATCCGCCGTCGATTTTTGGCTTGGCGCTGCCGGTCGTGAAAAAGTAAGGCTAGCTGGAAGAACCATTTTAGCTGCTTTACCCACTGTACGGAAACGACCATATCACGCCGGTTGGTGCAGGCATCATCGAGTGCAATGAAGCTCCCGGGTGGACGCGACTCCGGTAGGGGAGTTGTGTCTGTGTTCATCACGCTGCAATGAAAGGACTGTGATGAACAAGCCGGTCAGGTAGGTTCTCATCATCGTGCTGCCCGCCTGCTAGGTAGGCGTGACGTTGACCCGGAACGCCCTGGCCAGTAAGGTTGCTGCGACAGATGGAGCCTGCCATTTGACCGGCTTGAAATGGCAGGTTAACGGCATTACCAGTGCAGGTGATTACTGCTTATGCCATGTTTATGCGCCTGACCTGACAGGCAGCGGCTGTTGTTGCATCTACCTGCCTTGCATGTTGAAGCACTAGACTAATTTTCCAATAATGGCGGTCTCTTCCAGAACCGGCTCGTAGAAACAGCGGCAGCCGTTTTCGTGCGAACAACCATGGTGCGGTAAATGGGGAACAGCGCTTTTTGGAAATGTATTCAGCAACTCATAACAATGGGGGCAAGCGTCATTCGCCACACTTACGCGGATCAACCGGACGCGCGGGTTCGCTTGCATGCGCTTGAGAGCGACCGCTGTAGCCGAAAACTCAGCCAAATCGGCCTTACAGTTGATACAAATTACAGCATCATCGGGGGATGAAGCATTACATTTGGAACACGTCTGCATAGCATTACTCCTGGATATGATTGAATGTAGTTACCATTATAAATATAAAAGTGGTCTTAACGCGGGGAAAGGCGACATCCACACCGCCGAGAGGATAATTCTCGAACAGGTTATTATTTTACTGCGCTTGGCAGAGAAAATGCGGGTCATAAACCCGCATTTTCCCAAAGGAGGAAGGGAGAATTTCAGATTGATAACGTCGCAGAATGGACATTCAAACTATTCCGGTGGCTTTTTTTTAAAACGGGTCGACGTGTAAGCGTATTTATATGGGCGAGCAGGACTCCGACGGGCACCGGCTTGACCAGGTAATCGTCTGCCCCGTCATCCAGGGCGCTGGCGACCATCCCGGGATTATCGAGAGCGGAGAGGATCAGGATAGGGACATTGCTAAATGAACGAACCTGCGTGCAAACCTGCCAGCCATCCATGCCGGGCATCATCAAATCCAGGATGATCACATCCGGGGATATTTCGCGCGATAAATTGATGCCCTCCTCACCCGTATTTGCCATATATACATCCAAACTGTGCGTTTTCAGAAGCATGGCCAATAGCTCAGTCATGGCCGGATCATCATCTATTACAAGGACTTTGAGCATTGTTGGGATCTCCATGGAATTAATGACTATCTTATCATCAAGGAGAATGGTTTATCTTTGCAAACTCTTTACAAAATGGTATTAACAATTGGCAACTGTCACGGGTGGAAGATTGTGGTAAACTTGCCGATTGGCACGTCCATACCAGGAAAATCCCTGATATCATATTTCACTAGCAAGGAGACTAAATAGAAATGGCAAAGAAATGGGTTTATCTCTTCAACGAAGTCGCCGAGGCAGAAAAATACGCCGGTTCATGGGATGGCGTGCGTGGTTTGCTCGGCGGAAAAGGCTCAGGCCTGGCTGATATGACGCGTGCGGGAGTTCCTGTCCCACCAGGTTTCACGGTTACAACCGAGGCGTGCAACGAATTCCGGAAGACCGGTGAATTCCCCGATGGCCAATGGGATCAGATGCTGGCAGCGCTAAAGGTGGTCGAGAAACAGGCTGTGAAAAAATTCGGTGATCCGACCAACCCGCTGCTGGTTTCCTGCCGCTCGGGAGCCAAGTTCTCCATGCCCGGTATGATGAACACCATCCTCAATATCGGATTAACCGACAAGGTGGTGCAAGGAATGATCAGATTGACCGGGAATCCCCGCTTCGTATGGGACTCCTATCGCCGCCTGGTAGAAATGTTCGGTACGACCGTCTTCAACCTGGATGACGAGGTGTTTGAGCACCCGTTGGCTGAATATAAGGCCAAGAAGGGGTACAAGCTCGACACCGAGATGACCGCCGAGGACTGGAAAGCCCTCGTAGCCATTTTCAAAGATGTCTACAGGAAGAACATCGGTTCCGATTTCCCACAGGATGTTTTCAAGCAATTGGAACTGGCCACCAAAGCCGTATTCGAGTCATGGATGGGGAAGCGGGCCGTGGATTACCGCAAAGCCACAGCCATCTCCGATGATCTCGGCACTGCCGTCAATATTGTGACCATGGTCTTTGGCAATATGGGCGATGACTCAGGAACCGGCGTGGCCTTCACGCGCAACCCATCCACCGGTGACAAGAAGATGATGGGCGAATACCTGATGAACGCCCAGGGCGAAGATGTCGTGGCTGGCATCCGCAACACCCAACAGATCGAGGAACTGGTTAACAACATGCCGGCTGTCTACAAGCAGTTCATGGACATCACCAGCAAGCTCGAGAAGCACTATAAGGACATGCAGGATGTCGAGTTCACCATTGAGCGCGGCAAGCTGTGGATGCTTCAGACCCGGAATGGCAAACGTACCGCCAAGTCCACCGTCAAGGTCGCCGTGGACATGTCCAACGAAGGGCTGATCACGAAGGAAGATGCCGTCCTGCGAGTGACCCCTGAAGTAGTAGATGCACTCCTGCACCCACAATTTGACGAAAAAGCCAAGAAGACGGCGGTCTTTTATGCCAAAGGCGTGAACGCTTCGCCGGGTGCAGCGGTTGGTCAAGCGTACTTCGATGCCGATACAGCCGAAAAGATGGCCAAGGAAGAAAAACAGGCAACCATCATGGTGCGTCCATTCACCAAACCGGATGACGTACACGGTATGATCGCATCTCAAGGTGTACTGACCAGTGAAGGTGGCGCAACCTCGCATGCTGCAGTGGTCGCCCGCCAGTTCGGCATCCCTTGCATTGTCGGCGCTTCCATGATCAAAATCGACCTAGAGAAGCGGGAAATGGAAGTGGACGGCAAGATTGTCAAGGAAGGTGAGTGGATTTCCGTTGACGGGACCACCGGGCAGGTATATGTTGGCAAACTCCCGACCAGTGCTCCATCGCTGGAAGAGCAAACCGACTTGTTGACCCTACTAACCTGGGCGGATGAGATTGCGGCCCGCAAAGATATCCGCGTCCTGCCAGATGGCCGCAAGGCACCAGGCGTCCAAGTATGGGCGAATGCGGACTATCCAAAGGACGCCCAACGCGCCCGTTCCTATGGCGCCAAAGGCATTGGCTTATGCCGCACCGAGCACATGTTCTTCGAGACCGAGCGCCTGCCGATCGTACAAAAGATGATCCTGGCCGATACCAGCGAAGAGCGCACGAAGCAGCTCAACCTGCTGCTCCCGACCCAGCGCAAGGATTTCGATGGACTGTTCGAAGCGATGAACGGTTACCCGGTCATCATCCGCTTGATCGATCCGCCGCTGCATGAATTTATGCCCGACGAAGAAAAACTTTTCGAAGAAGTCGTCACCATGCGCGTCAAAGGTGAGACCGAAGGTCTTCAGGAAAAGGAAAAGCTGCTGGCTGCCATCAAGGGTTTGCATGAAGTCCAACCCAATGATGGGACTGCGTGGGGTCCGTTTGAGCATTGTCATGCCCGAAATTGTCGAGATGCAGGTGCGCGCCATTTTCGAAGCAGCGGCGGACTGCACCCTACGCAAGATCGTGGTCCATCCCGAGGTCATGATCCCGCTGACAGGTACAGTCAAGGAGCTCGAATGGATCCAGCCGCGCCTGGTGCGCATTGCCAAGACTGTCATGGAAGAGAAGAAAGTAAACTTTACTTATAAATTCGGGACGATGATCGAAATCCCACGGGCGGCTGTCACTGCCGGTGAACTGGCAAAACTGGCAGAGTTCTTCTCCTTCGGTACCAATGACCTGACCCAGATGACCTTTGGCTACAGCCGGGATGATGCCGAACGCAACTTCCTGATCACCTACGTGGCCGAAGGGATCCTGCCCAAGAACCCATTCCAGACCATCGACCGGGAAGGGGTAGGTCGCTTGATGCAGATCGCTGTCGATGAAGGTCGCAAGACCCGGCCTGACCTGGAAGTGGGCATCTGCGGTGAGCATGGCGGCGATCCGGACTCGATCGAATGGTGCCATATCATTGGAAACAACTACGTTTCCTGCTCGCCCTTCCGTGTACCGATCGCCCGCCTGGCAGCAGCGCACGTTGCGCTGAAGTATGCCGGTAAGAAGATCGCAGAAGATAAGTAGGAATAAGAAAGCTGTAATAAGTAGGAATGAAAAAAGAATAAGGCGAAGAGAGCCGCGCTCGGGAGGGTGCGGCTTTTTTATGAAGCCAGGATTTGACTAAATGGTATGCCAAGGTACGAAAAAAATTTCGCAAGGGAAAGCAATCTATATATTTTGGATATTCCAAAATGATGGTGTAAAATCAATCCGAAGGAGCCCAAGATGAGCCATTACGCCATCGATACCAGTCGGGACGCAATACCCATCCGCTTGTTCAGATCCGATTTTCTGGAATTTTTCACCCATATCAGCCCGGCAGCCATCATCGGTCTATGGCTGCCCATTGTGGTGATCCTGCTTGTCTATGCAGCACTGACAATTTCCGGACCGGCTTTCCCCGTATATATCCCAGTGGGTTTTCTCGTCGGCCTGTTGCTCTGGACCTTTGCCGAGTACACCCTGCATCGTTTTCTGTTCCATCATAAACCGACCACGGCGCGCCAGGAACGCATCTTTTTCCTGTTTCACGGCATCCACCATGCCCAGCCGCAGGTGAAGACGCGGCTGGTGATGCCTTTCCCGGTCAGCATCCCGCTGGCGGCAGTGTTCTTTGGATTCTTTTACCTTGTTCTGGCGGTATTGCTAAAGTCCCCCGAGTGGGTGGCCCCGCTGATCGCAGGTTTCCTGGTCGGTTACCTGGCCTATGACCTGACCCATTACGCCACTCACCACTTTCCGATGCGGAGTGGATATGCCAAATTCTTGAAGCGCTACCATATGCAACATCACTACAAAGATCCGAATACGCGTTTCGGGGTCAGCTCACCCATCTGGGATTGGGTCTTTCATACGCAGGGAATTGGGTAAAGGAGAAAAGACATGGACGCGTTGGAAGCCATCCTGACCCGACACTCGATCGCAAAAGTCAGACCGGATCCGGTGCCGCATGAGATCATCGAGAAACTCTTGCATGCTGCCGTCCAAGCCCCCAACCACCACCACGTGCGTCCTTGGCGCTTCGTGGTGCTGACGGGAAAAAGCCGTCAGGCTCTAGGGGAGGTACTGGCGCAGGCGCTCAAAAAACAGAACCCGGAATTACCGGATGCGGGGATGGAAATTGAACGAGCAAAACCTTTGCGCGCGCCGGTATTAATCGCAGTTGGCGTGGATAAACCGGAAGATCCGAGGGTGCTGGAGATCGAGAATATTTGTGCAGTGGCAGCGGCGGTGGAAAACCTGTTACTGGCTGCGCATGCTGAAGGATTGGGTGCCATGTGGCGCACAGGGTCAGCAGCGCGCGATCCAGAAGTGAAGAAATTCCTCGGTTTTTCGCCAGACCAGGATTTGATCAGTTTCGTCTATATTGGATATCCAGATCCGGCAGCCACCATCACAGAGCGACCATCCTTCGAAGACCGGACGGTTTGGATGGATTGAATATTTATTGTTACCATTAGCAGAGGATTATAAGCGAAGCTCCTCAACAAGACAGAGTAAATGAGCGCCAAGGAAAAATCCCGGCGCTCATCGTTTTAATTGTTAGGTCAGCTGGTCGATTTCCAGCCAGGCGGCTGGATTTTCCAACGCACCGTACCTGAGCTGTCCCTGGGGGGACCAGGCTGCGAACTGGTTGTCAATCCAGATGACCAGTCCCAGAGGGGAACGGGGGGAACAAGGCGTCGACAGGATCTCACTCCCATCCACGCTGAAAATGCAGCTTTCACTGAACCAGTTAATGGAGTATTCATGCCATTGGGTTACATCCAGAATGACCCTGACCGCGTCCTGCTGGATAATCCGGCTGGCTAACCGCCGAAGTAGGCGAGAGGCCGGCCTGATTGCCATTAACGGGAAAGCCAACAAGGTGGGCAGAAGTAATAATGTTGGGGGGCAAGGCGAGCGGAACGTCCCAGCGAAGAAACCGTTAGCAGGAATTGCCTGGTCAGAGCTCGATTGACCGCCATCCCGTAATGAAAGCCAGTTTGGCGGGGAGGCATGCATGAACCAGGCGGTCTGCGGCATGGCCGGCAGGCGTGCCGGCTGGCCGCCGAAACCGAGAGAGAGACCGAACGGGTCATTCCAGAGGCCAAAACCCCAAGTGCCAGGCAGGTCAGCGGTTGAAAGGCGGGCTCGCAGGCGCAGGTTCCAGGGAGGAACAAGCTTCAAGCGGCTTCGGGGCGTGTAGGCATAATCGTCGAGTTGGGCCAGGCGATAGTGCCGGGGCAACCCGGCGGGCATTTCCAATCGCCAGCCGCCAGGAGTGGGTTTGATGGTCGCGCCGCCGGCACGACGAGGAGACAGTTCGAATTCCATCGCCATAATTATACGTGTATAATTGGCACGCACGGAGGACTTCATGGAGATAACCTGGTATGGGCATTCCTGTTTTCGCTTGGCCGAACGTGGCATGGCCACGGTTGTTTGTGATCCTTTCGACTCAGAGACGGTAGGATACGAGCCGCTTAAATTAAGAGCAGACATCGTCACATCCAGCCACGATGCACCCGGACACAACTATCTGAATGCGGTCAAAGGGTATTCCCATGCCATCACCGGGCCGGGGGAGTTTGAGATTGGCAGTGTTTTTATCACCGGGGTTCAGATGGATGGACAGGGCAAGAAGGCTGAGGAAAAGCCGCGAAATACATTGTATGTTTTCGACTATATGGGCATCACGGTGGCACACCTGGGTGACATGCGTTCCGTACCACCCCAGAATGAGATCGAAGCCCTTGGGACTGTCCATATTGTGCTGGTCCCGGTGGGTGGAGGCGGTGGCTTGAATGCGGCCAAAGCGGCGGAGATCGTCAGCTTACTGGAGCCGAATATCGTCATCCCGATGCACTACCACACTCCATCAACCAAAGTTGCACTAGACCGGCTGGATAAATTCCTAAAAGAAATGGGCATGCACGAAGTCGAAACCGTGCCGAGTCTGAAAGTAACCAAATCCAGCCTGCCAGACGAGACGAAGATGGTTGTGCTGGATTATCAACGCGAATAAGGCATGGTATGTCTGTAAAATTGATGATGACCTGGGATATTGTTCCCGAACACGAGCAGGATTATTTCGAATTTGTGATTGGGGAATTCATTCCGGGCGTTCAGCGGTTGGGATTCCAACCAGTGGAGGCCTGGGCGACCATTTATGGCGAATACCCGCAGATCCAGGTTGGCATCCTGGCGGATGATTTACCGGGTGTACAGCAAATCCTACGCTCGGATGGCTGGAGCCAGTTGCAGGTTAAATTGTTTGCATTGGTAAAGAATTTTTCCTACAAGGTAGTCCCGGCACGAAACGGATTCCAATTTTAGGAAGAAATGGATAACCCCCGGCTGAAATATTGGCCCATCTTATTCCTGTTAACATTTATTGAGGGGATAATTACATTAATTTGGATTGGATTGATCCCTCCGGACGCAAAAAATGCCGTCCTGCTTGGCTTTTCAGCCAAACGCCTAGCAATGATGGCACTCATTATGGTGATATTAGCGGCAAGCGCTTTGGGTGGATGGTTTTCGTGGCGTAAACGGACCTGGCGGGAGAATTGGTTAAATCCAAATTTAAGGGGAAGGTTATTCCACTGGCTGACCATAGGAACGCTGGTTATTGCCTTCGGACTTGAACTGACAATCCTTTTCTTCCGGTATTACAATCCGGCACGGTTTTCCCCCGTATACATTCGTTCAAAACCATTGCTTGTTTTTCTCTTATCAGTTTGTGTGCAAACAGCAGCCTGGTTCCTTGTCGTGCGCTTCGGACGTGATCTAAGGCAATTCTGGCGTCAAACCTTGCTCTGGATACTGGGATGGGCCGGCGTCTCTTTGTTGGTTTATTGGGCTTTGTCTCCGGCTGGCAGGGGAGTGTTGGATACATGGTGGTATATCCAGACTTTTAATCCGGTGAGATATGAGCGGCACGGAGCAGATTATTGTGCTGCGGATTATTCCGGCATTCTTGAAGACCAGTACCAGAGAGCTTCAAATCTCAGATTGAAACTTGCCCATATTAACCGTCAGAAAGCATTGCTGGCAATCTTTAATAAGATTACGAAAGGTTCAAAGACCAATTCCGAAAGGCAGCTCAAGCTTCTGGAGTTCATCCAAAGATCATCTTATCACACGGATATCATAGCATCCTATTCGGAAGGGGATTGGGTTTACGATCCTCTAGTGCTCCTAGAATTGGGTAATATGTGGTGTACCCAAGGGGCCATTCTGGCAATCGATCTGTTTGGCGCAGCGGGTTATCCCGGCCGGTTAGTGCAGCTGGCCCATCATCAGATAGCAGAGATTTATTATGACGGAGATTGGCACTACTTCGACACAGATGCCTTCGGAAAAGGGGAAACCGTTATGGATGAACAAGGGAACATCCCTTCCGTGGCCGAAATGAGCAAAGGGGATTATCAAAAGCTGGATGCACTGCCAGCCTACCAGGAATCTCTAGTAATGGATTGTGACAATAGCAACCCGGAAGGGAAATTTTACCCTTCTTATTCCTACTTCTCCGACCAAGCCTATAAGACAGATGTGCCGCAAAATTATTACGTAGGGCTTGATAATGCTTACAACTTTGAACATGGCTGGAAGGCAATTGACAAGATTAGTCCCAAGGATACCGTCAAATTAAATGATCTTGCTCCGATTTTTACCCCGACAAAACCAAGTATCACCAACGTCCAATACGACCTGGCAAACGCAACCCTGACGGTTTCTTTCACAGCCAGCGATCCGAATAATGACCTGGCAGGGTATCAGGTTTTTATCTCGGACCATTCGCGCGACTGGGATTACAACCAGTTTTACGGAAGCGGATCCGCCAAGGTTTATTGGGCCGATCCCGGCGGATGGAAGCCGGATATGTACGAGCAACTCTTTGCGCTTCCCCCAGCTAATTTAGGGTCGATGAAGCTCTCCGCTAATAAAAATCAGGTGAACATCGCCGTCAAGCACGGCATAACTTATTTCATCACGGTGATGCCATTTGATTCTTATGGGCTGAGTGTGGGGCGAGTATTGTATCCGGAATCGAATGAGCTTAAAGTCACGGTTCCTTGAAATGGTGTTCAAGATCTGTACCGCCAATGGGTAAGTTCAGCAAGAAGTTATTTCTCTGGTACACACGTGAAGGCCGCAAGCTGCCCTGGCGCAACTCCCAGGATCCGTACAAGGTCTGGGTCTCCGAGATCATGCTCCAGCAGACACGCGTCGAGGTCGTCATCCCATATTTTGAGCGCTGGATTAAGCGCTTTCCAGGAATCCCGGACCTGGCGGCAGCCTCCGAACAGGACGTTCTGGCGCAGTGGGAAGGCCTTGGTTATTACAGCCGAGCGCGCAATTTACACAAAGCGGCAAGAATTGTGATGGAAGAATACAATGGTGAACTGCCAAGTGATCTGAAAACGCTACGCAGCCTCCCGGGCATAGGTCGTTATACTGTTGGCGCGATCGCCTCAATGGTTTTCGGGCAGGATGTCCCGACTCTGGATGCGAATGTGCGACGAGTTTTTGCGCGGGTTTTCGATGTGGCCCAAGTGGCCGATTCACCAGCCGGTGAAGAAACCCTTTGGAAACTGGCAGAGAAGAACCTGCCAAAGGGTCGAGCGGGTGACTTCAACCAGGCGTTGATGGATCTGGGCGCGACGATCTGCCTACCAAAGAACCCCCAGTGTGGCCTGTGTCCACTCATTGAATTATGCCAGGCGCGACACCTCGGTATCCAGGATAAGCGACCGGTGTTGAAAACCAAGGCGGTTGTGCCGCATTACACGGTCAGCGCAGCAGTGGTCCAGCGGGGTGACAAGATCCTGCTGGCGAAACGCCCATCAAAGGGTTTGCTGGGTGGGATGTGGGAATTTCCCGGAGGAAAGATAGAGAAAGATGAAACGCTCGAGGCCGGTCTCAGGCGTGAAATACGAGAAGAGCTCGGCGCGAAGATCCAAGTTGGGCCACCATTTGGAATTTTTCAACACGCCTATACCCATTTTCGGATCACGCTACATGCCTTCTTGTGCGAATTGAGCGAGGGTGAACCGAAAGCGATCGAAGCTGCCGAGCTGGCCTGGGTGAGACCGGTCGATCTACCCCACTACCCGATGGGTAAGGTGGACCGCCAAATTGCGCGGAAATTGGCCCCCCTGGAAAATGTAGAGTATGGACTTCCAACATTTTTACCTATGGAAACCGGAGCGGAGACTGGAAATGAAAGCAAAACGCGCCGATGAAAGCCAAAAACAACGGGAAACTATGAGGAAATCTTGAAAAGTTTATGCTAATCGAAGAGGAATTTACCCAGGCGCGCAAACGCATGGTTGAGGAACAGATCATCGCACGGGGTATCCACGAACCGCGGGTGTTAGCTGCAATGCGTACCGTGCCACGGCATTGCTTTATCCC
Organism: uncultured Chloroflexia bacterium; assembly: GCA_963827305.1. Lineage (GTDB taxonomy): Bacteria > Chloroflexota > Anaerolineae > Anaerolineales > Villigracilaceae > UBA877. Next base: position 175,013 of record CAWHAM010000015.1, on the reverse strand, counting down.
GCCGGAGGATCTGGCCTGGGCATATTCGGACGGACCGCTGCCGATCGGCTATGAACAGACCATTTCACAGCCATATATCGTCGCCCTAATGACCGAATTGCTCGAATTGGAGCCGGCTGATCGCGTGCTGGAAGTCGGCTGCGGATCTGGTTATCAGGCAGCCGTGCTGGGCGAGTTGGCGACGGAAGTCCATACCATCGAAGTCATCCCCGAGCTAGCAATTCAAGCAGAAAAAACCCTGGCCGGACTAGGCTATACTACTATCCACGTGCACACCGGCGATGGAAGTGGCGGCTGGCCAGAGGCCGCACCTTATAATAGAATCCTGGTTGCTGCGGCTGCGCCCGAAGTCCCACAAAGGCTGTTTGACCAGCTGGCTGAAGGCGGGCAATTGGTCATCCCGGTGGGCAGCAGAAGTGTTCAGCAGCTAGAAGTCTGGAAACGAGCCGGCAAAGAATTCAGCCATCAAAAGAATGTGGAAGTGTGTTTTGTACCTTTGCGCGGCCGGTTTGGATGGAAATAAGAAGGAGAATCCAATGACGACGATGGTGCGAATGCTATTATTAGGGGTCGGCGCGGCTGGTTTCATCGGTGGACCGTATATTCTCTATCTGGCTTATTTCAGACCAGATACGTTTCCGAAACCAAACCTGGCCAAATGGCAGGGGGCTGCTGCCTTCGTGGTTGGGGTGGTATTACTCTGCATTTTTTACTACTTGCGACAGAAATAAAATGTATAGGAAGGGGAAAAGAGGCGAAAAAACAGGATCGGGAGCGCGTGCACTCCCGATCCTGTTTTTTCGCAGAAATCCTCTCATTTATGCTTTGGTCACTGCCACGAACACCATCGGCCGGCGGCCGGTTTGATTGCGGAGCAGAGAACGGACTGCATCTGTAATAAGCGTTTCATCATCCAGACCGGCGTTATTAACCAAGTCGGTCACCTTCTTCCGGACAGACAGAATGATTGCTTCGGCATCTTCGGGGGAGATAAAGCCGCGTGTTATAACCTCAGGTTCCTTGATCAGACGTCCGGAGTATTTATCCAGCGGTACCGTGATGAGGACGACGCCAGAACGGGCGAGTTGTTCACGTTCGCGCATCACATCCCGGTCAATATCGCCAACACTTTCCCCTTCGACGAAGACATAGTTGCCAGGATTACGTTCAGCCAAAGTGAGTTTGCCTTCGGCCAGTTCCACCACCTGCCCATTTTCGACGACGAAAACATTTTCCGGAAGAAGGCCGACCTGTTTCCCCAGCGCGGCGTGACGTTTTAATTGGTGCAATTCGCCATGGATGGGCATGAAGAATTTCGGACGAACCAGGTTGAGCAGGAGTTTCATTTCTTCGGAACTGGCGTGACCTGAAACATGAACTGCCGAAAGAGCTTCGTAGATCACTTCCGCCCCCCGACGTAACAGGCGGTTAATGGTTTTATTAATGGCTTCCTCGTTCCCCGGGATGGGGTGGGAGGAAATGACGATCGTATCGCCCATTTCGACATCGAACTGTCGGTTAGTGCCGGCAGACAGCCGTCCGATAATGGAGGTCGGCTCACCCTGTGAACCGGTACACATAAGCACCACGTCCTTTTTTGGCAGGTGCAAGCCCTCATCCAGACTAACCATGGTCAATTCAGGGATATCCAGGTAACCCATCTTCTGAGCAATTTTCACGTTATCCACCATGCTCATGCCGACGAAGGCCAGCTTACGGTTATGCTGCACGGCGGCATCCGCGACCTGCTGCATCCGGGCGATAAGCGAAGCGAATGTGGCGATGATGATGCGGCCGGGAGCGTTCCGGAAAACCTCATCCATGGCCGGACCGATGACGCGTTCGGAGGGGGTCCAACCGGGACGTTCGGCGTTGGTCGAATCGGCCAACAATACATCCACGCCGCGGGATGAAAACTCGGCGAGCTTGGCAAAGTCGGTCGGCCAGTTATCCACCGGGGTCTGGTCGAACTTGTAATCGCCGGTATGGATGACCAGCCCGGCGGGGGTGGTGATACCCAACCCGATGGCATCGGGGATGGAATGACAAACATGGAAGGTCTCAATCTGGAACGGACCAATCCGGAATGTCTCGCCGGCCTGGATCGTGTGCAGGTCGGCTTTGGCAGCAAGACCATTGCGAGCCAGCTTGACCTCGATCAGGCCGCGTGTGAGCGGGGTGGCATAGACAGGAGCCGTAATCGCACCCAGCAGGTGCTGGATCGATCCAATATGATCCTCATGTCCGTGGGTGATGACAATCCCACGAACCTGTTCGGAATGGTCACGGAGATATTTAAAATCGGGGATAATATAGTCCACCCCCAGCATGTCATTATCGGGGAACATTAGACCGGCGTCCACGACGAGGATATGACCAGCATATTCGTACACCATCATGTTCTTGCCAACCTCGCCTAGGCCGCCGATGGGGATGATGCGTAGTTTTTCATCTTTATTGCTCATAGTTATTCCTTTGCGAATATTTGATCCTGTCCCACCCGGTTATGCATTAAAGAAAAACTCAAAACGCCCCGTGCTTGTGCAGGGGTTGGGAAGAACAGGCAAATTGTGGAGTATCAAACTGCCAAAAGCGGCAGTAAAAGTCAAAATTATTGTAGCCAGTATAGCAGGGCAGGGAAGGATTGTCAAATTGAGGATTGCGATATGGATTGAATGAACTATAATTTTCCCTTTATCCCTTGAGAAAGGAGCTTTGATGAGACATTCCTTTCAAATGAGAAGTTCAAGGAGATGGAGATGCAAGACCCCGAACTGGCGGCGGCACTTCACAAGGTCATTGCCCAGATATTAAGCGAGCGCCTAACCTATTCCAACCAGGTGGTGGAGGCGCTACTTGAGTAGAGAATTGAGAGGAGCGCCGCTTAATACCTGTTCATAAAGCAACTCGTACTGCCGAACGATACGGTCAAGGCTATGTGCCTGAACTATTTCCAGGCTGGCGACACCCATGCCTGACCAGCGTTCGGGATGGTCTGCGAACCATTCCATGCAGCGGGCTGCGTCAGCGACATCTCCGGGCTTGAATAGAAGACCGTTGAGGTCATGGGTCACCAATTCGGGCAGGGCAACAGCATTGGCAGCCAGTACCGGACGAGAACATCCCATGGCCTGCAAGGTGGAAATACTGAGCAGTTCGGCCTCGCTCGGCATGGCGAAGATGTCAATACTGTTCAAAACTGATGGAAGGTCAGACGGGGGAAGAAAACCGGTGAAATGAACCTCGGATCCCAGACGGAGGTGCTCAACCAGTGCCATCAACTCCTTTTTATGTGCACCTCTTCCAGCGATGACGAATTGAAGATCCTTCCTTTTGAGCAAGTGCATTGCTCGAATCAATACATCCAGGTGTTTTTCGCGATCCACCCGGCCAACGAAAAAGAAGATTTTACGGTCCGGATCAATCCCATAGGATTTCCGCCAGGCTGCACGATCCACTGATGGGTCGGGTTTGAAGAGACCGATATTCACTCCACAGGAGATGGAATTGACTGGCGGTTTCAGGCCAACCGAATGGAGTATCCTGGAGGCGGCTCGGGACGGGCCCACCACAGCGTCCGTCCTGTCGTAGGTCTCCCGCATCCAACGCCACAGAACCCAATTGAAAGCAGGTTTGATTGAGGAGAGCAACGGCACATAGGGTGCCAGATTTTCAGGCATGAAGTGGTTTGTCCCAACGATTTTGATACCCAACTTGCGAGCGGAAATGACTGCATTACGGCTTAAGGGGTAATGGTCCTGGATATGGAGGATGTCCGGTCGAAAATCCAGGACGGCATTACGGACGGCCCGGGCTGTGAATAAAGCCAGGAAAGCATCCGGATGTAAGGCGGTCAAACTCAAAGCCGGTAGAGCTTCGTAACGGACGCCATTGTGTTCAGACCGGTATGCTTTTCCGGCATCGGAGGCGACAAGCGCCAGCACCGTATGACCTTTCTTTACCAGACCTTCGGCAAGGTTCATCGTGAAAATTGCCTGCCCATGGAAGGCAATGTATTGAGGTGAGGCTGCGATTAGAATACGCATTGAGACTCTACGTTCCCTTATTGACCGGATCGTTGTCCGTAACTTCAATATTCAGCTGTTTTCGCAATAAGGTGCGTCCCTCTACTAGCATAAAGAGTACAAAAACCAATGAAAGACCCAATAAAGCATATTCCACGCCTTTTTCCACACGTTTTATGGCTTCGGTCGCATAAAAGCCGATCAACACCAGTGAGCCGGTCCAGATCATCTCCCCTGCAAACAAGACTGGGAACCAGCGCCGCCAAGGCACTTTTACCAGGCCGGCGGCAATCAAGGATGGGATCATGAAACTAACGGTGAGTTTAGCGATGAACAAGATTCTAGGTGCGTGGTCACACATGCCTTGTTCAAGCCGCTCCAGTATCTTGGGATTTACACCCAACCTGCGCCCGAAGCGGAGGGCCCATTCGAATTTTCCAGCATAGCCCAACATATACCAGAGACTGTCTGCGGATAGATTACCGGTTGCTGCGGCGAAGAATACCAGCCACGGGTGCAAAAAACCCGCCGAGGCAGCCATGGCCCCCAGGAGGGTTGCCACAGGTCCTTCGATGGCGACCAACACTGCCAATCCCAGATAGGTCCAATTTCCCAAATGGGGCAGTTGGCCGTTTTTCATAGCAAGAATGAAATTTTGAAGCAATTGAAAAATAGAGTTCATCAGTCGTGCCCTAGATCCTTATTTTGCGACCAGTTCCCTGACCTGCTCCACATAAGCCAGGGACTGGTGCCGGAAGTAGGTATTATAAAGCATGGCATAGTGGCCTTCCTGAGCGAGCAGCTCGGCGTGGTCACCCAACTCGATGATCCGGCCCTTTTCAATCACTATAATCCGGTCGGCGGCCTTAACTGTCGACAACCGGTGGGCGATGAGGATGCTGGTTGATTTCACCAGGATCATGTTCAAGGCTTGCTGGATTTGCCATTCCGTAAACGGGTCAATGCTGGCAGTGGCCTCATCCAGAACGAAAATAGCTGGTTTTTGCATCAATACCCGCAGCAAGGCGACCAATTGACGTTGTCCCATGGAGAGCATCGTGCCGCGTTCTCCAACGAGTGTGTTCAACCCGTCGGGCAGAGTTTCCAACCACTCACCATCCCCGATGCGACGGGCCATGGAAAGGATTTCTGAATCAGTCACATCGGGGCAAGCATAGCGGATATTTCCAGCCACGGTTCCGGAAAAAAGGAATGGCACCTGGCTGACAATTCCCAAATGCCGGCGATATTGCTGCAGGTTAAGGGTGCGGATATCCGTCCCGTCAATCAATATCCGTCCGGACTGGAATTCGTAGAAGCGTGCAATCAACTTGGCGAGGGAGGACTTGCCTGCGCCGGTATGTCCGACGATGGCCAGATTTTCGCCGGGTTGGATAGTCAGGCTGAAATCCGTCAGCACCGGTTCGTTCTCGGCGTAGCGGAAGGAAACGTTCTCAAATTGAATTTCCCCTTTCAACGCTGAAACATCCGAGTTGCCAGTCTGGATGACGTTCGGCTCAGCGTCCATCAAGGCGAAGATACGCTCGGCGGCGCTCAAGCCGGACTGGATATTGGACCAAAAGGACGAGAGGCTCATGACCGGATCGAAGAAGCGCCCCAAGCTTAGTATGAACAGGTACCAGGCGCCGATGGTGACGGCTCCCTGAGCGGCGCTCAACCCGCCTGCGAAGACAATTACGGCGGTGCCAATCCCCCCGATGGTATTCAATGATGGCCAGACCAGTGAGAGAGTAAAACCACGCCATACGTTAACCCGGTATGAGGTGCGATTGGCGGCGTTAAAGGTTTCAAAGATGCTATTCTCCTGGCGGAAGTTCTTGGCGATGGAGATGCCGCTAACGGTCTCCTTGATGGCGGAGTTGACATCCGCCATGGCCTGCATGCCACTCTTGGTGACCCGGCGAGCCAGGCTGCGGAAGCCGAGTCCGAGCCCAAAGACGAATGGAAGGAAGGCGAATAACAAGAGGGCCAGATGCCACTCGGTATGGACGATAACAATGCCCAGCAGGATGGCCTGAAAAACCTGGGCGGACACATCGGTGAGGATGACTACCAGGTTGCCCAGGTCGTTGGTATCAGAATTGATGCGGGAGGCAATGCGTCCGGAGGAGAACTGATCGTAGAAGGACAGGTCGTGCTCGACCGCAGCACGAAAGGAGAGGGTGCGCAGGTTTAGGATCACATCACCGACGGTACGGACGGTGAGACGACGCCTGATCCAGTTGATGGCCCAATCGCTAACGCCGATGAACAGCACGATCAACCCGATAATCAGGCTGGCAGCCAGGGTGGGGCGCCCTTTGAGGGCATCCAGACCTTTACTGACCACAACCGGCTCGGCGGCGGAAATAATTGCCATCAAGACAGTCAGGAAGAGGATGACAGTCACCCGACGGCGCTGGGCAGTGAAATAGGCGACGATGCGACGCGTCAGCTCGCGGTCGGGATACTGGCGGTCATATTGTTCTTCGTTAAGGCCTTCGTAAAAACCCATTTGTAAGCGTGATCAGGTAATAAAGGATTAGTGATCAGGAGGGCTGATCACCCAATTACCTGATTCCTATTCTCTAAATATACGGGCATAAGTGTCCGAAGTTTTCATCAATTCATCATGATTGCCAATGGCGGCGATGCGGCCTTTGCGTAGAACGACAATCAGATCTGCCCAACGGATCTGGGAGAGGCGATGGGTGATGATGAAGGTTGTCCGGCCTTTGGCGGCGGCGGCAATGGCACGCTGAATCTTGTCCTCGGTGGCGGAGTCGATGGCACTGGTTGAGTCGTCCAGGATGAGGATACGCGGGTCGGTCAGGAAAGCGCGTGCAATGGCCAGGCGCTGGCGCTGGCCACCGGAGAGGGTGACGCCGCGCTCGCCAATAACGGTCTCGTAACCATTTTCGAACTCGTGAATAAAATCGTCCACCTGAGCAGATCTTGCAGCCGCCTCAACCTGTCCGGGCGTGGCTTCCGGCTTACCGAAGGCAATGTTCTCCGCCACTGAACGCGAAAACAGGAAGATATCCTGTTCAATGATGGAAATCTGCGAGCGCAGCGAGGCCAGGTTCCAGTCGCGCACGTCCACACCGTCCACCAGGACCTTCCCGGCGTTGGTGTCATAGGTACGATTAACCAGTTTCATCAAGGAGGTCTTTCCCGAGCCGGTCTGCCCGACGATGGCAACGGTCTGCCCAGGTTTTACCTTGAAGGAAATGCTTTGGAGGACTGGTTCAGTTCCCTCTACCTCGGCCTTTCCTCCATCACCCCCAGAGTCACCCAAAATATCATTGGCAGGCGGGGGCGGGCGGCTATTCGTTTCGGTGGGAGAAGGAGGATAAGCAAAGGTCACGCCGCGGAACTCGATCTCGCCGCGCATGGTTTGCGCATATCCGAGGGAGTTCTGGTCGAGGTCATTTTCGCGGTTGATCAATTCCAAGATACGTCGTGCACCGGCCAAACCGGAGGAGATTTGCGAGTAAGCCCAGATGGAGGTCCAGGTGGGGAAATCCAGCAGGAGCAACAAACCGAAGTAGGCAACCACGTCGCCGGTGTTCAGGATGCCCATTCGAAACAACAAGATGGCATGCACCAGACCGATCGCCAGCGTAATAAAAAACAACAACAAAGGCAGAAAACGGGCTTCAACATCGCCCTGCCGGACAGTGTGGTTGCGGAGGAAGCGGGCATTGTTTTCGAAACGACCAACTTCGGCATTTTCCTGGGCTGCGCCTTTGAGTGTCTCGACACCGTCCAGGGCTTCCGAAAGGTGGGTGTTCATCACGCCGAACGATTCCCGCACATCTTCCGTGATGGGGTCGAGGGTACGCAGGTACTGGCGCAGGGCAATGAAGTAAGAAATCGTGAAAAGGAGCGGGGCGACCACGAGCGACCAGTGATAATGCGGTGCGAAGATCACCGGCATGACGAGGAAGATAAGCGAGCCAACCACCAGGTTGACACCGGGGCTGAACATATAGTTGACCTCGCGCACATCATTGGTGGCGCGGGCCATGGTATCACCGACCGGCTGGAGGCTATGGAAAGTCATGCTCTTGCCGAGCAGGGAAACGTACAATTCATCACGCACGTCACGTTCGACGCGCTGGGCCAGGAACTCTGCTCCGAAATTGCGGCCCAACATGAGAACCCCCCGGAGGATCTGCGAACCGCCCATGAGAAGCGCCAATGGAAGGAGAACTTTCGTTTCTGGCGGAATTTTGAGCATGGCATTGAAGGCGTCGCCGGTCAATACCGGGACGTAGGCAGACAAGGCGGCGTTCCCTACCGCGCCGATGAACATGATCAACACCAGCCACCAGTAATGTAGGGTGTATGAAATTACCCAGCGTACATGACTGCGACGGTCAGTAGTGTGGTGACGGGTAAGTGTGAATTCGGAGATGGACAAGGTTAATTCGGGTTCAATCGAATGGTAGGCTTCCCAAAATATACACGAAATGCAATTCTACCACGAGGGAGGAGGATTGTTGATTGGTGATTGCTGATTGAGGATTGTGGACAGGAGAGTGGATAGGGTGATAATCGTTCCTGGGAAACAAAGATGAGCAGATATGGAATGGCGACAATCATCTGAAAATACCTGGGCAGGTCCCTAGACGCGCCCAGGACAGCCCCTTGAAAGTGCCAGGGACAAGGCCCCTGAAAGTACCAAGGACAGGGCAAACCAAGCAATTTGGCATGTTTTTTATCCATTGAGAGCCTGTAAATGGGCACTTTCCTGGGTGGCAGGACTGGCAAGGTTGGTATTATGATGCAATCCAGGTGAGATTTATGCTTAGTGCATAAATGACTTCAGGCATTTACGCCTTAGGCAGGATTTTCCAACTGGTCGATGAGGAGAGTAAAAAATGAAAATTCCTGACCCGGTACTTACTCCGGATATTTCAGACTGGTGCGACCATATCAACGCGAAAGAACTCGAAGATGGCGGATGTGGCTCGGTGGTGGTCGGCCTGTATCCAGCGTTAGACAGCAATGGAGCGAAAGTCCTATCACCCATCTCACGGCAGCATTGCATCGACGTGGCCAACAAGAGTTCAATGGTCCTGCAAGCCTACTTCTGGGATGACATCATCCAAGACCCCATCAGTCAAGCAAATTGGGTGGTCAATACCATCAAGACAGAAGGCTTACCCATCAAGTGGATCTGGATCGACCAAGAGCAATGGTGGACGGATTGGACAGCCTGGCAGAAAGCCAGAGGTAATTTAATACCGATGAGCAGTGTCCCGACAGGCTCCCCCACCACCATCAGCACACACTTCGAGAATTTCAACCGCCAATTACACGGCCAGATTCCACAAAACGGGGTTTATACGAACAAGGGTTTCGTCTCCACTTGGGCGCCGGGGATGGACACATGGCTTCCACAGTATCACTCCTGGGTGCCGCATTACGGACGGCAACCCAAGGAGAGCCTCCAAATGACCTGGGCAACCTTCAAAGAAAGCTGGTTGCCAAATTACGACGTCATCCTATCAGTGGGACAGAAACCCGAACTGGTGGCGGGTCACCAATTTACCGGGGATGCCTGCATATTACCGGGTTCGTACAACAAGTATGGAGTGGCGATGGCCCTGGACGTGAGCGTTTTCTCCAAAGCGTTCCTTGATGCAATCCGGGCGAGCGACTTAAGTGGCATCCCGACCCCATCCCCAACCCCTCAACCGGCGACCGTTGACTATGAAGTCCTATACGCGCGTGTCAACGTGCGGTCGAGTCCATCCGGTAATGGTGCCTGGGTGCGGTTTGCCGTGAAGGACGAAGTGCTACACGTGGTCAAGATAGAAAACGGGTGGGCGCAACTCCTGGATGGTACGTATATATATGCGGGATATATTGCAGCAATACCAACGAGCAACCCAACACCAGCCCCAACCCCAGACCCTCAACCTGCAGGCATTGAATATGTGGTTCTATACACGCGGATCAATGTGCGCGCAAAACCGTCATCTGATTCAACCTGGGTGCGGTTTGCCATGAAGGGTGAAGTGCTTCACGTCGTGAAGATCGAAAACGGGTGGGCGCAGCTATCGGATGGAACGTACGTGTTCGCGGACTACATCAAGAAAGCATGAGAATCAAGCAAGGAAGAATACGCGTCCGGCGTTTAAGCGCCGGACGCTTTATTAAAGAATGGCCATTGCCAAGGACACTGCAGGAAGCTGCGATATAGCGTACATAGAAACCCGGCATGATCACCGGGCTTCTTGTTGTCTATAGCTATATGTCTCCCACCGGCAGAAGCCGCCTCTTCTGCCCCTTAAGACACGGAAAAATCTCACGCATGCAATAAAAGAACTGTCCCCTAGGCAGAGCTGACGACCGGGAGACAATCTTTTGGACAATGTCGACAATCTAAAACCCTTTTAGGGTTAGGCCTAGGCAAAGCATGACAAAGGCTGCAACGACCAGTAGGAAGGCAATTGGCTGTAAGTAAGGAACATACTTTGGGAAGAGATACAAATCATTTCCAACAAGATGCATAATGTAGACAACGACACCAAGTGCAGCAATAACCACTGCTGCCCAGAAAGTATTCTTTTTTGGCAGATTAAGGTTCATTGTCTTATACTCCTTAAAGAATTATTCATGAAATTCTCCTCCCCCGCGGCTCAAAGTCAGTCTTGGGAGGGTTACCTATTAATACTATACGACGCAGCTCACATAAAAACAAGGCCTCCTTACAAGCTTTTGATATAGGCTCATACTATAGATATGGATTCCTTGATTACGAGGAAATCATTCAGCACGAGACAAAAAAATGCCCGGAATTATCGCCGGACTTTCTTATTGTATTCTCCCTTGATTAACCTCTAAGCATGGTATATACTCATACCTAGAACCTCTGTTCTGAATTATTGTATAACCGAACCCTTATGGACTTCAAACTTAACGCCCCCTTTCAACCCACCGGCGACCAGCCGGAAGCCGTCCGACAGATTGTCGAAGGCGTTCAACGCGAACTCAAGCACCAGGTCCTGCTGGGTGCCACCGCAACCGGCAAGACTTTCACGATCGCCTCGGTCATCCAGCAACTGCAGAAGCCGGCCCTGGTCATGGCGCATAACAAGACGCTAGCCGCGCAACTCTACGCCGAATTCCGGGAGTTCTTCCCGGAGAATGCGGTCTCGTATTTCGTCTCCTATTATGATTACTACCAGCCGGAGGCGTACGTCCCTCGGCATGACCTGTATATCGAGAAGGAGACCGAGATCAATGAGGAGATCGAGCGGCTGCGGCTGGCGGCAACCACCGCCCTGATGAGCCGGCGGGATGTCATCATTGTGGCGTCGGTCTCGTGCATCTACGGACTAGGAAACCCGGATGAGTATGGCAAAGGCGTGGTGAGCCTGCGCATCGGGGAAATCACCCGGCGGAATGGCCTGATCAGGCAACTGGTGGACGGACAGTACCAACGCAACGACATGGAATTGAAACCTGGAAACTTCCGCGTCCGCGGGGAGACCCTGGAAATCATCCCGGCCTACGAAAACAAGCGCGGCTACCGCGTAACCTTTTTCGGAGATGAGGTGGAGCACATTTCGGAAGTAAACCCACTGACCGGCGAGATAATCTCCGAACCGGAGCAGGTGGATATCTACCCCGCCAAGCATTACCTGGCTGGGGAAGACCGGCTCAAGCAGTCCATCGAGAACATCGAGAAGGAATTGGAAGAGCGGGTGGCCTATTACAAAACGAACGAGAAACCGCTCGAAGCTCAACGAATCGAACAACGCACCCGCTTCGACCTCGAGATGCTGCGGGAGATCGGGACTTGCCGCGGGCATCGAGAATTACTCTAGGCAACTGGACCAACGAGCCGCCGGCACCCATCCGTGGACTTTGATGGACTTTTTACCGAGTGACTACCTGCTGGTAATCGATGAAAGCCATATGACCATCCCACAGGTGCGCGGTATGTACAACGGCGACCGCTCCCGCAAGGGGACGCTGGTGGAGTACGGTTTCCGACTGCCATCTGCCATGGATAACCGTCCGCTCAAGTTCGATGAGTTCGAAAAGGTGATGGGGTCAACTATTTATACTTCCGCCACACCCGGCCCGTATGAGATGCAACATGCAGGGCAGGTGGTGGAACAAATCATCCGCCCAACCGGCCTGGTGGATCCGGAAGTGGAAGTACGCCCGACGAAAGGGCAGGTGGATGACCTGGTAAAGGAAATAAGGGCCAGGGTGGAGAACGGGGAGCGGGTGCTGGTCACCACGCTGACGAAACGTATGGCTGAGGACCTGGCCGAGTATATCGAGGAACTTGGCATCAAGGTGCACTACCTGCACTCGGAGGTGGAAACCCTGGAACGGATCGGCATCCTGCGCGACCTGCGCCTGGGTGTGTTCGACGTGGTGGTGGGTATCAACTTGCTGCGGGAAGGGCTCGACCTTCCGGAAGTATCCCTAGTTGCGATCCTGGATGCCGACAAGGAAGGTTTCTTGCGTTCAGATACGGCGCTGATCCAGACAATCGGGCGGGCGGCCCGACACATCAACGGTCGGGTGATCATGTACGCCGATCGGATAACCAATTCCATGAAGCGCGCGATTGACGAGACCAACCGGCGGCGTGCCAAACAAGTCAAGTTCAACCTAGAACGCGGAATCACGCCAATCAGCATCCACAAGGCCATCCGCGACCTGACCGACCAACTGGCGCCCAAAGCCGTGGCGGAAATGCGGGGTGAATACAAGGCGGCCGACAAACGGGCGGAAGCTTCGTCACGTGCCGAATTGAAGAAGGTGATCGCCGAATTGGAAAAGCAAATGAAGGAAGCCGCCAAGAACCTGGAGTTCGAGCGGGCGGCGGCATTGCGGGATGAGATGTATGATCTTAAGACGGTTATGGCAGACGACGAGAGTCTCAAACCGTGGGAGAGGATCAAATTACTGGCGGGGGAAGAGTAGGTGAGAAGTTGTTCTCGGAAGAACTAAACGTCAAGAATCAGACCACCGTGATAGAACAATTCATAAGCCAATTCGCCGAGGCGGGAGATGGATTCCCGGCCACGGAAGGATGTTAGCTCACCTTCGCTGGCGTCCGTGTACTTGAAGCCTTCGTGATGGTATTCAAACCCCCCCAGGAAGCGGCCTTCGATGTACATTTTTGACAGGCTGGCCTTGATGACCTGACCGGTCTGGGAGGGCGTAATCAAGTCGGGACGAAGGATGCGGCCGTAGTAGTTCATGGCCCAAACGGGTTTTTCCTTCAAAAAAACCACTTCTTCGCCAATGAAATCACGACCGCCGAAGTAACTATCGAGATAGGACCATTCCCCATCGGCGAATTTCAGGTCATGCGACCCGGTTCGGCAGGAGGGAACAGGCTGTCCGTCACCAACATAAGTGACGGCCTTGGCACGAACGATGAAGGCATTAAGTTTTTCCAATAATTCAGCGTCCATGATTTAGGCTCCCTGCAACTTAATTCTTAGGATTTACCATCTCGATAATTCCTGAAGAATGGGGGTGTGCGGGCGGCGTCGCCGCCCGCACACCCCCTCATCTACTTATTGAGATGAGCCTTTACGTTGGCCACCTTTTCGGACATGCTTTGCGAACGGTCTGTACGTGTACCGAGTTTGATCTCGGTGTGGAGGCGTGGCACGCCCAGAGCGTGCAACTTTTCATGGCAACACCGGATGGCGGCGAAAACCTGCTCCCATTCCCCTTCGACATTCGTGCCGTTAGCGTGCAATTCGTAAGTCAGGCCGGATTCCTGCAAGATTCGTTCGCAGACGGCGATATATTCTGACAGGGAGACACCGACGCCGATAGGAACAATGGTGAATTCAACAATGACGTGCATGTCAACCCGTCCCGAACTGGCGGTCACCAGCATCACCAAGCCCCGGTACAATATAGCCATGCTCGTTCAGATGGTCGTCGATGGCAGCCAGATAGATGGGCACATCCGGATGAACTTCTTGCATGAGGGCGATACCTTCCGGCGCACCAATCAGACCGACGAATTTGATCTTCTTCACTCCCCAACGCTTGACAATATTAGTGGTAGCAACCGCCGAACCGCCAGTGGCCAACATCGGATCCAGAATAAGGCAGACTGACACAGTCGGCTCAATCGGAAGTTTGTTGTAATATTGAACAGGCTGGAGGGTCTTCTCATCGCGGTACAAGCCGATATGCCAGACTTCGGCAGTTGGCATCAATTCCCAGATCCCCTCCACCATTCCAAGCCCAGCGCGCAGGATCGGGACAAGGCCGATCTTCTCCTTAACTCTGCGCCGGTTATGGAGGTAAGAGGCGTCTCAATTTGACGGGGGACAGTTAAGAGGTCCGCTGTGGCTTCGTAAGCCAGCAAAGCGGCTATCTCGCGAACCAGTTCGCGGAACTTCTTGGGATCGGTGCGTTTGTCACGCATGCGAGATAACTTATGAGCTACAAGCGGATGTGGGGAAGCAAAGACGTTGGGCATGGTTCCTCCATTTGTGCCCATTATAGCTGACCACATGATTTTGTGGCTTGACGATATGGCCTTTAATGGAGTATTCTATCTGTAAAATCAGGTGGTGAAACCAATGACCTATCGCATTCTTGTTGTTGATGATAATGAAATAAATCTCACGTTAATTTCCAAAATCCTCGGATTGGACGGTTACCAGGTAACACTGGCGTGCAATGGAGAAGAGGCAATTCAATCGTATATGGAGCAGACGCCGGACCTGACAGTCCTGGATGTCATGATGCCAGACATGAATGGCTTTGATTTATGCCGGAAATTGCGTGAACCCCCGGTCAACGCTGAGGGCCCCATTGTCATGCTGACGGCACTGAACTCGGAGATCGAGAAGCAGCATGCTTTGGAGCGCCGGGGCGAATGATATCTGGTCCAAGCCATTTGATATGGAATTGTTCCGCCAGAGTGTACGTGAATTGCTGGGTTCAAAGGAAAGCTCTTGAAACTGGTAATGTCAGGGGAGAAGATTGTAATAAGTGGGATATGCGAGTGCTTCGCCCCCGCATATCCCGTTATTACATAATTTCTTGAAAAGATTTTATTATGTCTTGAACAGCACGCTGAGAATTGCATGACCACTCAGCGGAATCGACACGCAGCCGGTTTCGTCAAGTTTCAGTCCGGACAGGTTTTCCTCGGCGAGATCGACCAATTCGACATTCTTAAATAGCCTCCACGGTTTCAGTGTCACGTTAATCGCCTCGCCGGTGATATTGTAGCCACGAACCAGCCAGCCGCGACCATCTCCGGTCTGTTTAACCGCCGTAACCACGAAATTCTCAGGAGTGGTTTCCACAAAAGAGCCGGCAGGGGGCAGGGAACCGGCATGCAGGCCGGTGGTAATCGCCCGGAGGGGAGTCTCGAAGGCATAGGCGTGCTGAAATACCGATTGCCAATTGCCAGAGTGGGGAATAATGGAATAATCGAAGGCCCATTCGCCAGGCATCTGAGCAGCAGGTGTCTCCAAAAATGGCCCGGCGTGACCCTTGCGTGCGGAAAAATCATCCCGGGAGAGCCAGCCAACACAACGTAAAAGAGTAAGGGCGATTTCGGCATTTCCCAGCGGATCCTTCAATACTTCAACCTCCGGCAGACCGCGATTGGCAATCATCAGCCCGGAACTGCCATCCGAGATATCGGTGAAGGCGCGCTGCGGTACTTCGGGCCTGGGCTGTTCAATCCAGGTATCGTCGAAGGCCGGGAGCCCAATCTGGCGTTCGACAACTTCGAAATGTCCATCCTGACAGCCCGTCCGAGTGGTGAATGGGGCGTGAAAATGGACACGCAGGCGATGATCCCTGGCATGGTTGGAGAGTGTCGTGCGTATATCCACACGCGGGATACCAGAGGAAAGAGTAACGAGAGACGAGATACGAGTGAAAAGTGTCTCCTTTGAGCGAGATTTACGGTCAGGGGTAAGGGAAGCTGGGGTAGGGAGTTCCAGATCGAGTTGAAGCGATTGTTGGATTGGGCCATATTCAACGGTGACGCATTTCAGACGTGGAGACACGAAACGATCTGAAGCCGGCGCGGAGTAGTTATACTCATCACCGCAATCGCCGCCATCCTCGAAGCGATTAAGGCCGGTCAAACACTGCCCGCCGCGTTTATCCTGCAACGTCAAGGTTCCGTCCTTCGCCACCTCGAGAACGAAGAATTCGTTCTCAATCCTATAAGGTGGCCTTTTGTTGCGTTGATGGGGAGCCAGTGCCTGGAAGAGAGGCAGTCTTGCCAATGGAAGTAGTGCTTTGACAAGCGAACCGCGCATCCGGATGGGGGCTTTTTCTTCTTCAAGACGGGGACGGATCCAAAAGGTCCGGTAACCGAGGCTGGGAACTTGCGGGGCAGTGAGAAGAATGTGGGTGGCGGGTTTGGAACGGGCGCTCACATGGTACTCTGCAACGGCCGGGTCGGCGAATAATTCATCTATCTGCTTTTGACCAGCTTTCCAGGCGGCCAGGTTGGGTTCACCACCGTCCGCCATGACGGCATCAATATAGACCCGTGAACCTACCCGGCTGATCCTGACATCCTGAATGGTCAACCCGATGGCACGTCCCTCACTGATCGAACCTAAGGCGGATTGCAGGCCTTTTGCATCCATTACCATATTGATAATTTCCCGATCTTCGAAATCAAGTGCCTGGTGAGGCAGGATGGCACCATGCTCGTCCAGCAGGTCGAACGTCCCCACGCCGGGAGGCAATTCCAAAGTGAGGTGGACAAGGTCAGTGCGGGGGGATGAGATCGGGTTGAAGACCACGATGGCTGATCTTTGATCTTCGATTCCCAACACTCCTTCGAAGTGCTGGGGGGATATTTTAAGAATTGCGTATCGATTGCGCCCGCGAGGGCTTCCAGACTTTGGCGGGCAAGTTCCTCGCCAATCTGGTCAACCTGGTCGAAGCGGACTTTCATCTCATCGTGGACCTGGTCGATCGAACAACCGCAGATGGAATCATGCGGGTGGTTCTCCATGAGCAAGCGCCAGGTCTGATCGACGAGTGAAGATTTTTGATCGAGGATTTTAGATTGGAAACCCGTGACATATTCCTGCCAGGTAGTGAAAGGCTCGACCCATTTTATGAGGAGGTTCTCGCTGGCATGGTTGCGCTGTTTGATCCACATACGGGTTGAAAGCACACCCGGCAGCAGGTGCATGCGTTTACAAGCACGCAACTCGCCAGTAACTGTCGGGAGGGAAAGTTTGTGTTTCCTGATATCCACCCGGATGGTAGCTACGAACTTTGGCAAGGTCGAATGGAAGACATGGGTTTCTGCCAACATCCTGTCGGCGTTGGCGATGGCAGTAGAGGTGCCAGGCGGTGGTTCCATGTGGTCGGTCCCATACATGATGAGGTAATCTGAGACGCCCGAGTGGGCTGCAAGCGAATCTGCGGCGAGCGAGAGGGCTTCTGCAAAGGCGGACGGATTTTCAGCGGGAAGGGAGGCACCATTGGAATAGCTGTCGCGTAAATATGCCATCAGCACACGCGAGCCATCGGGTGAATGCCACCAGAATTCAGCCGGCTGGTCATCCAATCCACGCCACAGGCAGGCCGTTTTGATGCCGAAGCCGCGCAGGATCTGCGGAACCTGCCCGGGATGCCCGAACGAATCGGGTATGTAGCCAATCATCACTTTTGGACCGAACTTGCGAGCCGTACGGTCACCTTGTAGAAGGTTGCGAATGTGTGATTCGGGTCCGACCAGGAACATATCCGGCAGGATATGCCATGGGCCGATGATGATCCGGCCTTTCTGGATGTGCCGGCGGAGGACGGATTCTTTCTCCGGGCGCATGTCCAGATAATCGTCCAGAACGATGGTCTGACCATCGAGTAAAAAGTATTTAAATTGGGGATCCTGCTCGAGCAAGTCGAGTAAACCATCAATCAGATGGACGAGTTTCAGTCGGAACGATTGAAAAGGTAGATACCACTCACGGTCCCAGTGGGTGTGAGAAACAACATGAATATTGCGCATAGTCACTCCGATGTAAGCTGTGTAAGAATTTCTTCCCAATGGGGGAATAGCAGCATATGCCCTTCGCCCGGGAGGATGTTCAAATGGCTGCCTGGCATACGGGCCGCTACGGCCTTACCCATCGCTATCGGAGTATCCACATCCTCGGTGCCGTGCCAGATATGCGCTGGAACGCGGATTTCCTCCAGACAAAAGCCCCATGGACGCACGAGCAAGCGCGTCTCCAAGGCAAAGCCGCGCGTACCTTGACGCAGCGCCTCGGATTGGCTGGCATAGTTGAGCTCGAGTACTCCCGGTACGTTAAGAACTTCGGTATCGGCCTGAGGCCGATCCCTGGCACCCCGCTCGAAGAGGTAGGCAGGGTTAGCATGCCCCTTACGGTACATAACCCAGACCAGCAGTCTCCAAAGCGGCCACGGAGTGGAGCCTCCAATGGTAAAGCCGAGCCGGTTGAGGGAAGTCATGGTATTCAAGGTTTTAACGGCATCGGCCGGACCAGCACCAGACAGGATTGCTGCACCCAGAACACGTCCCGGCAAGGCAAAAGCACAAGCCGAGGTGTACGGTCCACCGCCGGAATGGCCGGCTACGTAAAATTTATCAATACCAAGATGATCGGCGAGCTGGGCAATATCGGCGGGCCAATCCAGGATACGGCGACCAGGCTGATAGGTGGAGAGACCAGAGCCGGGACGGTCAGTGGCAATCAGGCGCACACCCAGACGGGTTGTGATTTCGTCCGGGGGGCGGAACAGGCGCGAGCCGGGAACGCCATGGAAGAAGAAAAGCGGCTTACCGAGCGGATCGCCGTATTCGGCGTAGGCGAGGGTGCGGCCATCAGAGAGTGTGATCATGGTCATAGAATGAGATCCTCTGGCACCATTGCATAAATCCGGGAGAGATAATAGGCGACGCAATTATACATTGCCTGTTGTTCATCCCATGTATTCTTTTTGGTACCTGGCAGGGTTGTTCTTGTCCTTGGGGTAAGTGAGTTGCACTTAAGTGCTTAGTGTAGAACTTTTAATTAATTCCACCATACCAGCAGCTGCGAAATTAAAAGTGAACTCTTTGGCGACTTCAGCTAAAACCGGCCAATATTTCTTCTTAATTTTCGGAAATAGTCCCTTTGCTTCCACCAGGTGATCCCGATGACCGGCGGTTAGCCATTCTTCGACCGTCTGTTGATCTTCTTGTTCGCCGGGAAGGGCAATCATCTCCTTGTGGATCCAATCAGCAAATGAGGTGGAAAAGAGAAAATAAATTCCCTCCCGCTCTTCGACAAGGCCGCGTTTACCAAGTCCAACCAGGTCCTGGGGGTTACGCGCCCGCAGGCGGGTTAGATTTTCTATGTTGGGGACACTATTCCTGGAGGGTTTCTGCAGGCCCAAGGTCAGAATGGTGAACAAGGTGATCTTTTCACTCTCAGAGCAGTGTGACCAGAGATAAGAATAATGGGAATCGGCTTGTTGGTTGAAGTTATTAATGATGAATTTCTCAAATTCATGGCTGGCAAGTCCCAGCGCTTTGCCTTCCAGGCAGTAATAGCCTGCCATTTGCACGAAAAAAGGATAGCCTCCTCCCAAGCGAAATATCAAATCATATTCGGAGGGCGACAGGGCAGCGGATGCCTGCGCCGAGTAACCTTCCAAGAGTTCGTCCACTTCAGAGCGGGTGAAAGGCCGCAGGACCACGTTGGCGAAAATGTTGAAGAAAGGCGAACCTTTTATTTCCTCTGAGTGACACAGGTCTGCCAGCTCGCGTTGGGTGGCCGTGACGAGGGCGACGCCATGATGAATGGCCAAGGCTCGCAGACCGCCGAAAAAATCCGGTTTGAATTTTTTGTTTTGGGTGACATATTCAAATTCATCCATGAACAGGACAATGGTCAAACCAGGGTCCCGGAATTTTTCAAAAACGTCCTCCAAGTCGAAGAGGTCGAACTCATTCTGATTGAGCAATTTTTCGATGGCTGATTTCATACGTTCATCGCAAGCCGAATGAGCCATCTTTCCAAGCACCCTCTGCCAAAACCGCTGGGGTGTGATGTCGGTCAGGCCCTGGAAGTCGACGTATACAAGACAGTACTTATCCGGAGAGAGACCCAATTTAGCAGCGGCAACCGGAGAGGAGAGGTAATTCAGCAGGGAGGTCTTGCCGATACGCCTTTCTCCAATAACGGAGGTACTCTCATGGGCGCTGGAAAGCAGCCGGTTAACTATCTGGCGTATTTCAGATTTACGACCATAAAATCTTTCGGGTTGCTGGATGGGGTTGCCAAAGGTAAAGGGATTGACCATTTTCTCATTCATAGGCTCATATGCCTTCCAATTTGAAGACGCCATAGGGTGTAGCGGCAAAGACTTTACCGTCTTTATCCACCACGATGGAGTAAACGACAGTAGCTCCGAGCAGGCCGTCGTTGAGCTGGCCCCAGGTATGTCCGCCGTTAAATGAGACGTAGGCGCCGCCGTCGGTGCCGGCGTAGATAATGTCGGGATTGTTGGGGTCGACTGCAACCGTGTTGATAAACAGGCTGCCCAGACCTGTATTGATCTGGGTCCAGGTCAAACAGCCATCCAGGCTCGAGTAAACACCGCCGCCTCTCGTACCCAGGTACAAATGGCCGGCGTCCTGAGGATCAGTTGCAATGGCGGAAGATGGAATTTCCTCTACCCAACATTTTCTCAAATTTGCGCTGATGTTTGAAAAAGAAGAGACGGGGCGTTTGTCTTCAAGGAGGTATATTTCATCTTTCGAAGCAAATACCAGCGAATCAAAAGAAAGCTCTGAAGGCATGTCAACCTTTTTCCAGGTGGCTCCACTGTCTTGGGAATAAAGCAGATAATCAATATCTGTTTTGTGATCAAAAGCTACAGCGTAAAGGTTTCCAAGAGAAAAGGGATTGCCAATTATGTTCCGAATGCTCAGGGAGTAAGGAATGGAGAGTGAAACCCAGGTTCTTCCATCATTGTTCGAGCGGATTAAATCCGTCAGGAAAAGAACACTTCCATTGGGATTCAACCTATAGAGTGTATTGCCATCCGCATCGAGAGCAAATCCGTACGCATTCCCCCCATACGCATTCTCAGGTGAGATAATCGGATCCCAGTTCTTTCCAGCATCCTTTGAGTAATATAATTTATCAATCACTTTCAATCCCTGCCCCTGATCCATTCCTGTCAAACCTACATACAGGCGCGTGGTCATGCTGGGCGGAATCGCTAATTCCATTTGCGATCCTCCCAATCCGTTACTTATTTTCGTCCAAGAATAGCCAGCATCGGTCGATTTGTAAAATCCCATCCCACCGATAAAGATGGTATCCTCGGATCCGGGTTTGAAAGAAATAACAAAATTCGAACCCCAACCTATATTAAAAATTGGCGTGAGCATATGGAAGGATATTCCGGCATCCTGGGATCTTAGCAACCCTGTAATTCCATAACATAAAATTATTGAACCTTTTTCAGGATTAATCATGCAATTAACCGCATTGAGAAGATTTCTCCAATTTGAACCCCCGTCTACGGAGATATAGGAATCGCCCTGCTTTATATCTAATAAAATCTCTTGCCCATCGTCGCTAATGGAAAAGCCGGAAGTAATATTTTCCAATCCGGGCAAATTTTGCAGTGTGCTAGGGATTTGAAAAACGAGCTCCCACGAATTTCCTCCATCCATGGATCTATAGACCCCGCGCTGGCACAAATTTGATGAGTTAAATCCTGCAAAGAGGATTTCATTATTGATGGGGGAGATAATAAATGAGTTTATGTTCGCCTGGCACGAATTTCTGAGATTACTCCACGATGACCCACCATCCGTGGAATGAAAGACAGTGTGACCTCTGTGAAAAACATAAAGATTGTCGGGAGATTGAGGGGAAAGGATGATGGAATTTTCAGGAAGTTCACCACTTCCCGCACCGTCTATTCCATCACTGCTCGCCAGCCATGAAGCACCACCGTTGGTTGTCTTGTACACATCACCAGTACGGATACCTGCATATAATTTGTTTGGGTCACTAGGATTGATGGCGAGCGATGTGATGGATGCATTCGCTAAACCCATATCCGCAGGTTGCCAGGAGATTCCACTGTCGATGGACTTGAATATTCCGGCGTTTTCCGTTCCGATATAGATCACATCCGGATCTTTCGGATTTACCGCGATTGCCGTAATTTTATCGCGCGGCAATTCCTGGAGCATTGACAACCGTCTCCAGGTGAGCGGGATGGATGTCGAGGTCGGTAGAGAAGTGGGAGTTGGAATTGTAGTAGGCGTGTTGGTGACGGTTGCAGTCACAATCAGGGTAGCGGTGGGTGTGGTCGGGACGGGTGTCGTCGGGATCGGTCGGGTGGCAAGAGAGGTGAGACGGGGTGCAATCCAGTAGCCAAGTGCGACCAAGACAATCAGTATGAAGCTGGCCCAGAGCAGCGGTCGGTTATACCAGCGGCGGCGGCGGAGCCTGACTGCCTGTGCCAGGAGACGCGAGGTATCTTTATAATTCTCATCCACCTGCAGAATCTGACGAAGCAAGTCACTGGCGCGTACGTAGTCGCACGATTTAAGGGCAGCCCTGGCTTCCTGGTAAAGGTGTTCCAAGGGCTCGGACATTATTTTTTCTCCAACCTGAATACCCCATAGGGCGTGGAGCCATAAACGTTGCCGTCTTTGTCCACCACGATGGAGTAGACCACCGTGGCGCCGAGCAGGCCATCGTCGATCTTATGCCAGGTTTGACCTGAATCATTTGAGAAGTAAGCACCGCCATCCGTGGCAGCGTACATCACGTCAGGTAAATTCTGGTCTATGGCGATCGTGTTGACGAACAGGCTTTCGAGATCGGTATTGCTGGGCTGCCAGGATTTGCAATAGTCCTGGCTGGCGACAATTCCGTTGCCGCGAGTTGCAATGAACAGATGGTCACTACTGCGTGGATCGACAGCGCCGCGCATATCGGATTTGGAAGCCCAGAGTTGCTGAAAAATTCCGCAGTCCTGCCAAGTCAACCCGGCGTCATTCGAACGCGAGGTCACCAAATCACCAATGGCATAGACAAGATTGCCCTGAGGGTGGTCAAAGAACAAGCGTGGATCACCCACGTCCTTCATTCCTGTTGAATTCAGCCAGGTCTTCCCAAGATCATCAGAATAAAAAATTTCATTTGGAGAAATCTTGCCAAATAAGGCATAAACCCTGTTTGGGATGATCGGGTGAATTGCGATGGCTTGAGCATTGTCAGCGGGAAGTCCATGTTCCTCCCAGGTTGTGCCGTCATCCCTTGAAATGGCGAAATTTCTGTTATTGTAAAGGACAAACAAGTTCTTACCCGAATTATCGAAAGAAAGACTGTGACCTGATCCAATGGTTCCCCAGTTCCGGCCCCCATCCTTTGAGAGATATAGTTCAGAATGCATCCCTTGCGCATACAAAAACGACGAGCCGATTGGGGCATTCTTCAGTTCCCAGCCGTTCCCACCCAATCCGCTGCCATAGTCTTGCCAGGTTTTTCCACCATCAGTGGAGATATACAATCCCCCTGTTCCCCAAAACAGCGTGTTCTGATCCAGTGGTGAAATTGCCATCGAAACGGGCTCTCCTATAACGTGATCGTTTATTGTTGTCCAGTGTTTGCCACCATCGTTGGTTATCCTGAGCTGGTCATTGGAACCACAGTAAACGGTTGACGGATCGAGCTTGTCAAAAACAAGTACATTGCATTGTTTTTGATCGGATTCCACCCAGGACTCGCCTTTATCGTTGGAAACCCAGAGCCTGTCTGCCGAGGAAACGTATAAAGTTCTGGCCTCCGTTCGGTTCTATCCAAAGCGCGTTCCATACAATTTCCCCAGGTTGTGATTTAAAAGTTGTGATCGTCCAAGTTATTCCCCCATCCATGGATTTGTAGATCCCCCCCTGACAATCATCTCCTCCAGCCCAATCGGCAGCGTAAAGAATATTACCGTCAGAAGGATCTGATACCAATCCAACAAAACTCTTTGGGCAACTTCCCTGCTGGTCTTTCACCTTCTGCCATGAAAGGCCCGCATCCCGGGTTTCATAAATTGCATTTGCATCCGTGAAGAATATATGCTGGCTATTTTGAGAATCGATCACGACGATCGCCACCCACTCATTTCCATGAATGTTTATGCCTTCATTCATCGCTTGCCAGTCCAGTCCACCATCGTTGGTCTTGTAGATTCCACCGAGTTTTGTGCCAGCGTAAAGAATTTTTGAATTGCGGGGATCCATGACTAAGGTAGATACTGATGCGCGTCCTAATCCATTATGTACCGGCTGCCAGGAGACGCCAGCATCAATGCTCTTGTAAATACCTGCATCCTGTGTGGCGATGTACATGACCCCGGGATCATTTGGATCGATTACGATGGCGGTAATAGGATCGCGCGGCAGGAACTGGCCTGAATTCAGGCGAACCCAGGTGAACGGGATAGTGGTTGGAAGCGCAGTCCAGGTTGGCGGGGAGCTTGCCGGCCACAACGTGGGGGGTGGAGTCGCCTCCGCCTGGGTGGGCAGGGGAGTCGATTGAACAAGCTGTGTGGGCTGGACTTTCTTCAACAGAGGGTATATTAGCCAGCCCAGGGAAACCAACGCGATAGTCCCGAAACCAGCCCAAAGCCAGCGGTTCTGCCACCATTTGCGGGTCGTACGGCGCGCTTCAATGGCCTGCGCCAACAAGCGGGAGGCATCCTTATAATTTTCATCCTGGTTAATGATCCCCTTGAGCAGGTTTATTGCCTGATCATATTGTTTTTTTGCATAAGCCTGCTGTGCCCCGGCATATATCTCTGCCAGAGCCCGGGCCTTGTCCACCTTTTCAATCTCAAGCTGAAGTGCTTGGATCTCATCCGGAAACGATTTCAACGTCTCCTGCAATAATGCAAGTGCTTCGGTGAATTTCTCCTGTTTAGTGAAGCCATTCACGCGCAGGCGAACTTCATCCAGCCGGGCGTCGTGAAATTTCTTTTGGACCTCATTAAGACGAGCTTGCACTTTTGCATCGCCCGGTTCAAGTTTTAGATATTCTAACAGCCCGGCGATAACCAAGCCCCAGCGAGAGAGAGCGGCAGCACGATCGGCGCGCACCAGGTAAGAATCAAGTTGCTCCTGATGCTGAGCGGCCTGGATTATGGTTAATTTCTGAGAAGCCTTTTCGTTGGAGGGATCCAATTCGAGGGCATAATGGATCGTATCGAGGGCGGAGGCCCAATTGAAGGCGGCTTGTTCCTTGTCTGCTCTTGCGAGCAAGCTGGTCAAAACCTTAGCACGTTTTTCCTCTTTGGCCTGTTCAAAGCGAGCGGCCAGAGCGGGATCCTCTGGGGTGTATTTTAACGCTTCAGAGAAAAATGCCAGAGCCTCCTCGTCACGGCCATCGGCGAGGGCTTTTTCGGCCTTCTGGTGCTGGATCTCCGCCATGCGCTGACGGGCTTCAGTGTGTTCAGCGTTGATATCCAGCACTTTCTGGTAGGCGGCGATGGCGTCTTTTGTTTTGCTTTTTGCCAGGGCGGCATCTCCAAGGGCAAGGTACGCCCCACATAAACCGGCGCGGGCGGCGACATCCTCGTCATCCATCGCCAGGGCTTTCTCAAACTCAATCACAGCCTGGCTGTAAGCCTGCTGCGCCATGTAAACTTGGGAAATGTTAACCTGGGCCTGGACATGCTCAGGGGCAACCGCCAAGGCTTCTCGAAAGTTCTCAATCGCTTTTTCGTACTGGCCGCCATCCTGGAATTCCAGGCCAATCTCGATGTACCGATTGGCGATCGGATTGACTTCGGTCAGCTCTTCGCGCACCTGGTCGATGGGACGATTCCTCTTCAACCAGAGTTTCAGCAGGTAGATGACAAAGCAATTCTGATCTGTTAGGATATCCTTCTCGCGCAGGTGCAGCACGCCAGAGGTCAGATCAGACTCACTGAAGCGGAGACGTTGCTTGTGCAGGAAATCAGAGATCGCAGTAATATCCGGTTTTCCTTCCAGGTGGGCGAGTGAAGCCAGGATCCATTTTTCAATATCGGAGGCTTCATCCCAAACAAACTTCAGGTTGACCGTGCCACGTTCGACCACATCCTCCAGAACGGCTTCCACATCCTTCTCCCGGATCGACAAATCCCCGGTCTGCTGGCAGCCCGAGAAGAGCTCATGACAAGTCAATTGGATAAAGTAGGGATGCCCGGAAGTAATATCGTAAATCCGGTCGACTGCCTGCGGGTCATACTCGAGGATGCCTTCGACCGGCCGGGTGATCAGGCTGGCGGATTGTTCCCTGGAGAGGAAGCTGATCTTCTTGTACAGGGCAGTCTTAAAAAAATCGGTATAGGCTGCCTGCATGTTCTCCAGCTTGCGGCCGGAGGAGCCGATCGAGAAGATGAAATTCAAACCCTCCTGGCCCATCAAACGCCGCAGATAATCGATCAGCGGGATGGCCAGTTCCTCCTTTATTTCGCTTTCTTCCAGGTTGTCGAATTCATCGAAAGTTAACAGCAGGACGTTTTCACCCAGTACTGTCCGCAATTCCGGCAGGAAGCGGTGTTCGAAATACTCCATGTCCGCGGTAAAGACTTCCTTATCCGGAACCGGGAAGGTGATATCGCGCTCCTGTTTCAGGACACGCCCGATCTCACGCGCCAGCCACCATAAGAACCGGTCGAGCGTGGTATGCGTGCGGCCCTGCAGGTCAAAGAAAACCGGAATGTACTTTTTGGGCAAACGGTTGCCGAGTTGTTTTAAGACAGAGGTTTTCCCCACCCGGCGCTGACCATGGATGACCAGGGTATGGTCGGCGTACCGGCCTGTCAGGCTGTTCTGGATCCATTCAAATACATCCTCACGGCCGAAGAACATCCTGGCCTCGGTGACCGGCGCTCCGGCGATGTAAGGATTTACCAAATCATTCATTGCGACCTGTTCTCATCTACCCGGTTGCTATGAATAGATTGTATATTCCTCCCAACCAAAATACAAGTGGGTGACTATAACTTTACTTTTTCTCTTGTCAGCGCCCTGGCCTCTTGCATGGCTTCGGCCCGGTTGGTGATCGGGAATCGCCCGTTCAGCGGACTGAAGCGCGCCCCCAGAGCGGTCGGTTCAAGCATGCCCCAACGTGTCAGTCCATGGACCGTCCCGGATAGTGCGACCGCGCTTTTCAATTCTTCGAGGGTGTCCTTGTCCCAACCGCCAAAGAGACCATAAAAGAACATATAGATCGGGAAA
Source organism: uncultured Chloroflexia bacterium (assembly GCA_963827305.1). Classification (GTDB taxonomy): domain Bacteria; phylum Chloroflexota; class Anaerolineae; order Anaerolineales; family Villigracilaceae; genus UBA877. The sequence goes on along the minus strand of CAWHAM010000015.1, from coordinate 147,728 downwards.
CTGGGCAGAATACCTATGAAGAAAATCAACACACTCGTGATCTGGTCACCTTTCCAGATGAAGCTGTTGATCAGCATGAGGGTGCCATAATGGGCCGCCCCGGCCAAGAGTGGGGCAACCAAGGATTGCCAGATGTAAAAGCGTTGAGGGAAGCAGACCTTGTTGTTGATCAGGTAAGCGGCGATACCTTTGGAGAACAGTCCGACGAAGTAAGCGATAATCAGGCCGGTCACTTGAAAGCGCGCCAGCAGGATCCAGGCCAGGACCACCCGGATAACCTGTTCGGAGAATACCAGAAGTGATTTAAGATACGGCTTATTCGCACCCAATTGGACGTTGTCGCCCACCCAGGATGGAAATTGAACCGCCCCCCAGATTGTCAGGGGAATGACATAAATAGCAGCGCGTTGGAACTCCACCCCAGTTGACCCGATAATAAAACGTGGTGCAACAGCCAGCAGGACGGCACCGATGAAGGCGCTGGCGAGGCCATTGTACTTATAGGCCATTACACTATAATACTGACTCAGGATGCGTTTCCCGTTGGAAACGGCCTCCGAAATGGCCGGCATCACGCCATCATTGAGGGTCTGGGTAACGTTGAACGCGAAAATGAAGTTCTGCGCCAAACCCCAATTCCCCCAGATCTCGGCGTAATTGATCAGGCGTGCCTGGGTGATGGCAATCTCCATGGCCTGCCCGAAGGACCAGGCGGCCGAGCCGAGCATCTCAAAGACACCAAACTTGAAACTGGTCTCGACAACATCCCAGTCAAAATGAGCCAGGAAGAGGATGCGCACATTATATCCAACCCGCTGGTACAACCACAAACCGAGCAGGAATGTCAATAATTCAGCCGCGTAGGCGGCCAAACCCATTCCAAGCAATCCACCCATGGCACCGCCGAAGACAGGATGAGCCCTACCCCAGGCGAACATAATGGTGACAAAAACGGGTTGAACCAGCATTGGCAAGACGACATTCAACCCGACCTCGAGGATGCGGCTGTAGTCGAGGCGCTGGAAACCGGTCAGGGCGTGTTTCATCACCTGATAGAAGCCGGGGATCTGGATGAATGAATGGATTATGATACTCCAGACATACAGGGCATAAGCCGAGCGCGGCGCCAGAGTGCTGGCAAGGCCGATGACCAACGCCACCTGCACCGCTCCCGAAAGGGCCTGCCACCAGACAAAGACCTGTCCATATTGGATGCCTTTCTTCGGATCTTTGACCCGGTGTTCAGAAAGGTACTTGATGAAGGCGATGCTTGTTCCCATGTCGAAGAAGGTCCAGGCCAGGTTGAAGAACTGGGTGACACGCCCCCAGATGCCTAATGCCTGCGCCGAAGGCAGGATGTAAGTCGGCAGGATCAGGTTTTGGTAAATAATTAATGGGATAAAGAGAACCAGGCCAATACTCAACGCAACCAGGAACCCGCTAAGCGGGCGATGGAAACCGACGTTTTCCCACTCGGTCGATTCTTCATGGACCTGGAACCTGTCACGGTTCGAGACGATCTTATCCAGTTCCTCAGGGTGCCTGAGGCTGTAGCGTCGCACGAAAAAGAATGCCGCGAATGTCGATACCAACATAAGCCCCATGATACCTAGCAGGATATTCCGTTCGGGGGCGCGTGGTACCGGGGAGGCGGGGTAGTCGGCGAACGAGAGAGGTGTCCGCCCGGCGGCACGCATAGCCAGATGATAGATCAAATAGTTGTAATAAGCCCAGTCTTGGATCTGTGGATTGAATCCATCTGTCAGGTAAGCATTGAAGATAAATGCTTTACTGCTACGCGCCGACCAGAGCACCCATTCTCCATCTTCATAGGCAGTGACGAGTGGCTGGACAGATGACATAGGTGTGAGTATGTTGGAACGCTCGCGCACCTGCGGCGCGCCGTTCCAGATGATCTGCTTTACGAGCGGATCATTCACTGCGATATTAGTCAGGCTGACCGCGTCATTACGCGGCTCCAGGCTGAGGGTGACTCCGATTGCAGCCTGGACATCTTCAGCCTTAAGGTCCGGGCCGAGGAAGAGGACAACGCCCGCTCCTGCGTCCAACCTGGCCGCGACGGCAGCCGGGTCCGGAATGGTCCCATTCAATACGAATACGTCTGCCTGGGTTGGATCAGTGACAAACTCGAAAGTCCCTTTGGGGGCAAGTGTCAATGCGGTATAGACGCTGCTCTTTTCCGGACCGGCATAATAAAGGCGGATGGTATCGGCAGCAGCAGCCGGAGGGATGGAGCTGTACATATGTGCCGGCGGCAATGGCGCAGGCAGGATTGCCAAAGCGATCAGAATAGCGAAGAGACGATGCATAGGTTTTCCTTTATTCAAGGACGAGCGGGGGCTCTGATCTTTGACCAAGCAGGAAACCTGCGATGATGATAAGGATCGATCCGGCGAAGATGTAGAACACCGAAATGTGATGTGGAGGAGTCAAAGCAAAGATGATAAAGTACACCAGGATCGGAGAAATCTGGATGGGTACCTGAGCCACCGGGATGATGTTGCTGGCCTGCGCATATTTGAAGGCGATCTGGTTCTGCCAGGTTATCACACTGGCTGTGAACGCCAGGATCAGTGCCGCCATGATGAAAAAGAGATTCTGGATGGGAGTACTGCGTCCGGTGAAGACAAGAAGGATCAAGGCCAGGAGCGGGTTGATCCAGAAATCGGAAAGACAAGCCAGGAAGCCATTCCCCAAGGCAATCAATAATCCCCAGCGGTTGTTACTCCGGAAAGAAAGGCTCCGGCTGAATAGACAGGAGAGAAACAAGAAGGCCGTGAACAAGATAATTCGAATCTGGGCGGACCGGTCAGCCAGGGTTGTCCTGACTTGAGTGGCATTAATGCTCATCTCGCTCAGGCCGAGGCAGAGGATGCCAATAATCATCAGTACAATCCCGGCTATCTCGGAGCGGTTCAGTTCCTCGTGATTGAGCCTGACCGAGCCGATTGATAAAAGGATCAGCCCGGAGGCCATCAGGCCGGGACTCAGGGCCGGGCCGATCAAACTCTGGGCGAACATATATCCGACCGTCCCACCACCCAGTCCGACCACGAACCCGACCACCCAGAGCGGACTTCGCAGCAGCCGACGGATAAAGCCCCTGCCGGGATCATCGTGACGGATCTCGTTGACGACTTTCTTCTGCAGGAGTTGGCCGTCTTGATTCAGGAGACCGCCGATTATCCCGCAAGCGACGCCGATTAAGTAATGAATATTCATTTAATCATCGAAGCCGCCGTCCTGGATCGTTTTGGCAAGCCAATGACCACTGTCTTTGATGGTCCGCTTGAGCGTCGTGTAGTCCACGTAGATCAGACCGAAGCGAGGAGCGTATCCCAAAGCCCACTCAAAGTTGTCCATCAGAGACCAATGGAAATAACCTTTTATCGGAACTCCCTCCTGCATGCTCCGATGAACCTGGGCAAGATGGTTGCGCAGGTAGCGGATGCGGCGTTCGTCGCGGATGCGGCCGTCGAAGTCGAGTCCATCCGGCACCGGGATGCCGTTCTCAGTGACCATGATCTCGCACTGCGGCTGATATTCTTTCCAGATACGCGTCAATATTTCGTAAATGCCTTCGGGATAGATTTCCCACATCCCGGAATATTCATTCCCGACCGGCTGGACCTGTGAGGCGGCCACCAGATGGAATTTCCGATCATGTTTTGCAACCGTGCGGGTGTAATAGTTCACTCCGAGCAGGTCAAGCGTATGCATTTTTTCCAAATCGCCAGGCCTGATAATAGTGCGGCTGAGAACTCTACCGGGAGCGAATTCCTGAATGGGAGTGGTGCCCTTTAGAAACGGGTCAAGTTGCAGGCGATTGAGTGCGGTATCCATCCGCCTGGCGGCAGCTTGATCTTTCTTGGAATCAGTTGCGGGATGGACAGGGTTCAGGTTCAATGTGATTCCAACCTTGACCGGTTGTCTGGCGGAAGAGCGAATGGCTTCGGCACCCAGGCCATGGGACAAGAAAATATGGTGCAAAGCCTTGAACCCGGCAACCGGATCTTTCAATCCCGGGGCATGATCGCCGGAAATATACCCGGCCATGGCAGATACCCAGGGCTCGTTATGCGTCATCCAGACCCTGACGCGATCGCTCAAGTGCTCAGTCAAGATATGGGCGTATTCGGCAAAGGCGTAGGCGGTATCCCGGTTGGGCCAGCCGCCTCTGTCCTGGAGGGCCTGCGGGAGGTCATAGTGGAGCAGGCAAATGTAAGGTTCGATCTTATTTCTGAGTAATTCATCCACCAAACGATCGTAGAAATCCAACCCGGCCCGGTTAACAGACCCGGTTCCTTCCGGCAGGATGCGGGACCAGGAGGTCGAGAAGCGGTAGGCATCCAAACCGATTTCCTTCATTAAGGCGACATCTTCCTTGTATCGGTGGTAATGGTCCACGGTAACATCACCGGTCTCCCCGTTAGCAATCCTGCCAGGCGTGTGTACGAAGGTGTCCCAGATGGACGGCCCTTTTCCGGCCTCGTTCCAGGCACCTTCGACTTGGTAGGCTGATGAGGCACAGCCCCAGATGAAATCTTCAGGGAAAGAGATGAAATTAGGCATGATCTACTCCAATGGAAAAGATGGATTCCAAGCCACTTCCCAAGGGTGACCATCCGAATCTGGATCAAAACCGGAAAAGCCACCCCAGGTAGTTTCGGCAGCCGGTTTGAGCAATAGCGAGCCAGCCAGCAGTCCCCCAGGGAGGACTGGGTAAGGTTCTGCCTGGTTGCAATCAATATTGGGCAAGGTCATGACAGTGAGGGTGATGAGGCTGAGTCTGGGTTCCATTGGTCAAGGATACTGGAAAAAGGCCGGACGCGCAAGCGAAGCGGACCTTTCCCCTCCCCCCGTTTCTTTGTTTGAAGGACCCGCCCAGAATGCCCTGCCTAAAAGAGGTTTTTATTCTTGGTGATACAATCAGAATGTTAAAATCATGGAGGCTCGATGGATAATTCATTCTTACGCGCCCGTTACCGGCGTATCATCATTTTCTTTGCCAGTGTTGCGATCAATTTCATTTTTTGGGATGTTATTTTATCAAGCTTAGGCCTGCGTGCGCTGGCGCGGAGGACGCGCCCGAATCGTTATCGAAGAGTCGCGGCACGCTTCCGTGCCCTGGCGATTCGGATGGGAGGGGTGATGATCAAGGTGGGGCAGTTCCTTTCGGCACGCCTGGATGTACTACCACCAGAAATTACCGAGGAACTGACGGGTCTGCAGGATGAAGTGCCGCCGGAAAAATTCGAAGAGATTCGCACGCTAGCTGAGGCAGACCTTGGAGCACCTCTGAATGAAAGATATGAATATTTTGAGGAAGTCCCCCTGGCAGCCGCTTCACTTGGACAGGTACATCGTGCCCGCTTATGTGTGAATGATCCAAAGGGTGATTTTTGCGACGTGGTCGTTAAGATCCAGCGTCCGTTCATCGATCAATTGATCGAAGTAGATCTATCCGCAATAGATCAGGTCGGAGGCTGGTTGCAGAGGTATCCTCCGGTTGCCAAGCGGGTGGACGTGCCATCCCTGATTGAAGAATTTTCCACAACCATCCGCGAGGAAGTGGATTATCTGGCCGAGGGGCGTAATGCCGAGATCTTCAGCGAGAATTTCAAGAACTTCCTCGCGCGTACATGTACCACGAGTAGTATGGACACATACTACGCGGCGGGTGCTGACGTTGGAGGATGTATATGCCATCAAGATCACCGATTACGAGGCGATCAGCGCGGCCGGGATCGACAAGGCGGAAGTAGCGCGAGAACTGCTTGACACGTACCTCAAACAAATCTTCGAGGACGGTTTCTTCCACGCTGACCCGCATCCCGGCAACCTGTTCATCACCCCAGTAAAAGGTCAGAGCGAAGATGTGAAACAAGCCTGGCGACTCACATTCGTCGATTTCGGGATGGTCGGACATGTCCCCGAGATGCTGCGGACCGGGCTGCGGGAAATGCTCATCGCCACAGGACTGCAGGATGCAGCCCGGCTGATACGTTCCTTCCAGACCCTACACGTTCTCTTGCCCAACACGGACCTGAAACAACTCGAGCAAATGAGCGCTTCGATGTTCGACATGTTCTGGGGGAAATCCATGGATGAGTTACGCCAGCTTAGCCCGGAGGAGATGTTCCGTTTCGCGGACCGGTTCCGTGACCTAATGTACAACATGCCTTTCCAGCTTCCGCAGAACCTGTTGATGTTAGGACGAACGGTGGCGATCCTATCCGGGATGTGTAGCGGTCTCGACAAAGAATTTAATCTGTGGAACCAGCTCGCGCCGTACGCGACCAAACTGGTATCGCAGGAGGTCGGGTCCAACTGGAGAGTCTGGCTGGATGAAGCCGGGAATATTCTCAAGGAACTGATTGCGATCCCATCGAAAATGGGAAGGGTTTTAAGTCAGATCGAGCGTGGCGACCTGACGATTCAAGTGCCGACGGTAAGCCGACAGTTGACTTATCTCGAAAGGGCAGTGAGCCGGCTGGCCGGCAGCCTAGTCTTTTCTGCGTTTTTGATCGGCAGTGTTATGCTATACAATGCCGGAAAGGATTTGTTTGCCGGGATATTTATTGCTGCAGGGGGACTAACATTGGTCTGGATGCTCTTTTTCAGCCGCGGGACCCGACGGCGTTTCCATCCTTAAACAGCAAACCGCCCCGTTTCAAACGGGGCGGCCTTCGTATCTAGGCTTTCTTCTTGGGTTCTTCCATCCGTTCCAGCGAGGCGTCAATCATACTGCGCCAGGCCAAAAGCATCTCCTTGCGAGCCTTACGGCGGTGCTCAATGAACCCAGGCGGTAAAATGCCCTCGATACTCTTATGGAACTCCTCCCGGGCAGCACGGATATGCTGGCGGGTTTCTTCCGATAGCTTACCTTCAAAGTGTTTATGAATACGTTCATTTTGTTCAGCCATAATGTTTCTCCTTGCGTCAAAAGATTATAGCGCAGACTCGCTCCTGGAGCAATATCTCAACTATTAGAGTAAAATTAATTAATAAATATCAGATTAATCACTAACAATAATTGGCGCTGGTGAAAAGGAACAAACCAGTCGATTTGCCTGCCTACCGGTTTGAAAGAAGCAAGTAAACAGTAAAAGTCTTTATGGAAATCCAAGAGTATATGCCTCGGAAACTGCAAGCCATAAAATTGTTGGAGTCCGATTTTTCAAGTCGTTAATCAAACAACCCATACGAACAAAGCCGAATAGAACGGACGGGCTAAACCCACCAGACTCTTCCCGGGTTGACAAAGCGTCAGAGGCAGTGGCAGTTCGTTTCGTTGGAAAGGGAAAAAAATTATGGAGTATCGTACACTTGGTCTGACCGGATTGAATGTTTCTGTGATTTGCCTGGGTACGATGCAATTCGGCTGGACAACGGACGAAAACGCAGCGCAGCGCGTCCTATCCGCGGCATATGATGCGGGTGTCAATTTCATAGATACCGCTGACATTTATTCCCGCTGGGCGAATGGCAATCCAGGTGGGGTAGCCGAAGAAATCGTCGGGCGGTGGAGGCAAAAGAATGTAGTCCCGCGCGACAGGGTCATCATTGCGACGAAAGTACGTGGGAATATGGGCGATGGTCCGGAAGATGAAGGGCTTGCGCGACAACACAATCTGAAATCCGTGGAGAATAGCCTGCGCCGTTTGCAGACGGACTACCTGGACCTTTCCCAGGCGCACTGGCCGGACGAGAAAACCCCCATCGAAGAAACCCTGCGTACTTTCGACGAACTGATCAAGCAAGGCAAAGTCAGGCATGTCGGCGCGTCGAACTATGCGGCCTGGGAATTAATGCAGGCTTTGTGGGTCTCCGACCGGAACGGCCTGGCCCGGTTTGACAGTCTCCAGCCGCACTACAGCCTGGTCCACCGCGAGGAATACGAACGCGAACTGGCGGCAGTATGCAAGACATACAACATAGGCGTGGTCCCCTATAGCCCGTTGGAGGGCGGCTTCCTTACCGGAAAATACCGCCGGAATCTCGTTCCGAACAGTGCACGTGATGGAGGACTAAAACGCTATTTCACCGAACGCATTTGGGCTCTAATCGACCAAATGGATGCCATGGCAAAACAGAAAGGGGCAAGCATTTCGCAGGTGGCCCTAGCGTGGCAAATGGCAGACCCACTCATCACGAGTTCGATCATCGGAGCGAATTCGCCTGAACAATTAATGGATAATCTCGGCGCTGTGGATGTGCCCCTAACACCGTATGAAAAATCTGCCCTCGACCAGGCAACCGCCTGGAAGGAAGAGGAAGACTGACACCAGTCGGGGCGGTTGAGAATCCGACCCGGATTTTTTTTATGCGCCTTAAAGCCGATCTCACTTTACTGTTTGTGACCATTCTCTGGGGAAGCGCCTTCGCCGTCATGCGCCAAGCCGCTGGACATGGCAGTGTCTTTCTTCTAAATGGCCTGCGATTCCTTTTAGGTGGAGTGTTGCTCCTGCCATTTGCCAGCCTCCGCAAGGCGTTCAACCGCGCTTCCCTGGTTTATGTTGGGCTGGCAGGATTTGCACTGTACGTGGGAGTTGGCCTGCAACAGGCAGGACTGGTTACGACCACCGCCGGGAACGGAGGGTTTATCACCAGCTTGTATGTAGTAATTGTCCCGTTAGTGTTCTGGGCTCTTTGGAAGGAACGCCCCTCACCGCTGACGTGGGTGGCCGTTGTGATGGCGATCGCGGGTGGATTCCTGCTCAGCACCGGAGGCAGTTTCCAGGTCAAACCGGGGGACATATTGATCTTCATTGGATCATTCTTCTGGGCGATGCACGTTGTGGTTGTGAGCAAGGTGCAGGGAAGAATGGAGGCAGTCCCGTTTGCATTGGGACAGTTCGTTGTGTGCGGAGCTCTCAATCTTATTACCGGCTCATTCATAGAACGTCCAGCTCAGGGGGATATGCTGGCTATCATCCCCGCCATTCTTTATACGGGAATATTTTCGATCGCGATCGGTTTTACACTCCAGGTGGTTGCCCAGAAGCATACTCCGGTAAATGACGCGGCTCTCATCATGAGCCTGGAATCGGTTTTTGCGGTCCTGTTTGGCTGGTTATTCCTACGGGAGACCCTGCTCCCCGTTCAAGGCGCCGGATGTATCATGATCCTGGCTGCAGTGGTGCTCGTGCAGTTCAAGAATGGTAAAATGAGAGCAACATGACCGCAAAAATCATTCTCAATCCTTATTCCAACCGCTGGAATGCAAAGAAACGCTGGCCCGAAGCCGAAACTGCCTTGAAAGCTGCCGGCGTGGATTTCGAACTGGACATCTCTGAACGCCCGCGCCATATAACCGAGCTGGCGGAACAGGCTGCCCGCCAAGGTTTTTCGCCGATCATTGCGGCCGGCGGAGACGGAACCATTGGTGAAATAGTTAATGGATTGGCGCGCGCGGCAAAAAACGACCAGGAATCACTCGGCCCGTTCGGTGTATTGCCGCTGGGATCGGCCAACGACCTGGTGGATAACCTGGGATTGCCTAAGGATCTGGCAACGGCTGCCCGGGTCATCGCGGCTGGAAAGACCCGCCGCATGGACGTGGGCTTGGTCAATGGCTTATATTTTGCCAATAACTCTGCCATTGGACTGGAGCCATACATTACTCTAGTGCAACAACGGATCACCTGGATCAAGGGTATGCTGCGCTACCTGGTGGCGGCAGTGCGCGGGATCATGGATAAGCCGCTCTGGTCGGCCGAGATCGATTGGGAGGGTGGGCATTATGAGGGACCGATCATCCTGGTCACCGTTGGGAACGGAGCCCGCACGGGGGGCGTCTTCTACATGGCCCCGCATGCGGATCTATTTGATGGGAAATTAACATTCGTCTATGGCTTCCGGCGTACGCGCAGCGCGATGTTTGCCGTCCTGCCGAAAACGATGAAACGGGACGAGGGGAGTTACGTGGAGACAGCCGATATTCACGAGGAGCATTCCTCCTGGATCAAGATCCACGTAGACAGTCCGACGCCTGCTCATATTGATGGAGAAATTTTCTCGGCAGCCATCCAGGACCTGGAATACCATATCCACCCACAGCGATTACAAATCCTGGTGCCATAATGTTCAAAAAAAATCGCCCGAATCACGGGCGATTTCGTTTTCCAGGTTAAGGAAATATTACCAGTGAATAAACCGAAATGTGCATTTAGAAAGACCGTATCAATAAGACCAATCATAGTCAAGGAGCGCCCGAGAAGTATACATCGCGAGGGATTCACCAAACGACCACAAGATCCAATCAGGGAACAACACTGGAATAGCTAACTGTCGCTGAAAATTCAGTCTTTGGTGGGCGCGAAATACTAGATTAAATGTGCCTCGCGAAGACTAGATCTCCCGAGAGCAGCATCACCTTTCCGGGACTTCAATGCGGCGAAAAAAGAGACTCTAAAGGTCTCTTTGGTGGGCGCGAAGAGGCTCGAACTCCCGACCTCATCAATGTGAGTGATGCGCTCTAACCGACTGAGCTACGCGCCCGAGGTGTCGGGATTATAGCCGAGGTAATGTCCTTTGGCAAGGTTGCGCATTATTAGGCGATTATTGTCACTTTTGGTACCTTCGTGCATCTGATAGAATGGATAATGTAAATCCATTTCGAGGTATAAATGTCCGATTTGAAAGAAATCCCTGTTTCTTCTTCTGAACCTGCTGCCAGGCATGTCAAAGTGCTAATCCTGGGTTCCGGCCCAGCGGGAATGTCGGCGGCGCTTTATGCAGCGCGAGCTGAACTCGCACCACTTGTATTATCCGGTACCGAACTGGGCGGCCAAGCGTCCCTGACATTCACCATAGAAAATTATCCGGGTTTCCCGGTGGGTGTAGGCGGCGCAGAATTGGGCGACCTGTTCCAGAAACAGGCGGAACGCTTCGGAGCGCAGGTAGAATTTGACTCAGCCTTCAGCGTGGACCTTTCCAGCCGGCCTTTCAAAGTGATTACAGATCATGGTCTGATACAGGCAGATGCTTTGATCATCGCAACGGGTGCCAGCCCCATCCATTTGAATATTCCAGGTGAAAAAGAGCTTACAGGTAAAGGCATTTCGTATTGTGCCACCTGTGATGGCTGGTTCTTTAAAGATAAGAAAGTTGTCGTGGTGGGAGGAGGAGACTCAGCGCTGGAGGAAGGTCTCTTCCTGACACGTTATGCCAGCTCGGTGACGCTGATCCACCGGCGCGATAGCCTGCGGGCAGGGGCGGTGTTGCAAAAACGCACCCTCGAACATCCAAAAATGAAGTTTATCTGGAATACCATCCTGACGGAAGTGGTCGGGAAGGAGAAGGTCGAAGCAGTCAGGATAAAAAAAGTTCAGACTGGCGAAGAAAGCCTTTTCCCAACCGACGGCGTGTTCATCTTTGTGGGCCATACACCAAATACGAGGATGTTCGAAGGTCAGATGGAGATGGAAAACGGATACATCAAAGTGGATGACCTGATGAAAACCAGTGTAACGGGAGTATACGCGGCGGGGGAAGCTGCAGATCCGCACTTCAGGCAGGTCATCACGTCTGCAGGGATGGGCGCGGCGGCCGCGATTGAAGCAACTCACTTCCTCGAGAGGGAAACAATCTAGAGGTTCGGAAGGATGAGCGGGGCACGCATTTGCGCGCCTAATCTATTATATTTACGTAAAATAAAGCTTGTCAAATCCACCTTATAGACATAAAATGTAGTATAAAGCCTTTAATAAAGAATGGGAGACTCTATGACCTCAAAAATATCGATTGTTGGCGCTGGAATGACCGGTTCGACCACCGCACATTGGCTGGCAGAACGCGAAATTGCCGATCTGGTACTGGTGGATATCGTCGAGGGAATGCCTCAGGGCAAAGCCCTGGACCTGCAGGAGGCCCTGCCGGTGATCGGAAAAGATGTGTCGATTGCAGGCAGCAATGATTTTGCTGCCACAAAAGGTTCCGATATTGTCGTCATCACGGCAGGTGTCCCACGCAAGCCGGGAATGAGCCGCGAGGACCTGCTGACCATCAATGCCAAGATCGTCAGAGAAGCCACGACGAGTGCCCTCAAATATTCCCCGGAGGCCATCCTCATCGTTTTGACCAACCCGCTGGATACGATGGCATACTTGGCGATGAAAATCGGCAAGCTGCCGCGTGAACGAATTGTGGGGCAGGCGGGCATTCTCGATTTAGCGCGTATGCGGACGTTCGTGGCGCTCGAGACAGGTGTCAGTGTGGAAAATATCAACTGTTATGTGATGGGTGGGCATGGTGACGAAATGGTGCCATTGACCCGTCACTCGAATGTGGCAGGAGTGCCTTTACGAGAATACCTGCCGGCGGACAAGCTGGAAGCGATCGTCAATCGCACGCGTAAAGGCGGCGGGGAGATCGTTAATTTGCTTAAAACCGGGTCGGCTTATTATGCCCCGGCAGTGGCAGTGGCCCAGATGGCCGAAGCCATCCTGAAGGATAAGCACCTGATCATCCCGGCTTCAGCATCCATGCAGGGCGAGTATGGTCTGAAGGATATGTTCTTTGGAGTGCCTGTGCAATTGGGTCGGAGCGGTGTGGAAAAGATCATCGAATACACACTGGATGCCGAGGAAAAGGCTGCGTTAGAAAAATCTGCCGCGTCTGTTAAAGAAAGCGTCAGCGTGATGCAAGGTCTGATAGATATTTAATTAATTATTGTCAGGGTGACCAACTGGTCGCCCTGACACGATTGGAGGTAAATTATGATACTACATGAAAAAATAGCTGCACAACTTCCCTCATGGCGCGAACGTGTTAAAACTCTCGTCAAGGAGCACGGTGAGACGGTCGTCGACAAGGTAAACATCGGCCAAGTTTACGGGGGAATGCGCGATATCAAGTCCATGGTGACCGACATTTCCTTCGTTGACCCGGCCACTGGTATCAAGTTCCGTGGCATGGCAATTCCCGAGGTGCTGGCCAAGCTGCCCAAGCCACGCGGAGTCAAGATCCCTTATGTAGGAGGTTTATATTACCTGTTAATGACAGGTGAAATCCCCACACGTGCCCAGGCCGAAGAAGTTGAAAGGGAATGGGCCAGCCGGGCGGTTGTTCCAGAACATGTCTTCAAGATGATCCGCTCGATGCCCATGGAAACCCATCCGATGGTGCTCTTTTCGCAAGCGGTGCTGGCACTGGAGAGTGGTTCGAAATTTGTCAAGGCTTACCATAGCGGCGTTAAAAAAGATGCCTACTGGGAGTCCACCCTGGAGGACTCGCTGGACCTGACTGCCAAACTGCCAGTCATCGCGGCGTTCATCTATCGTTTGAAATTCTTCGGCGAGACGAAAAAACCCAAATACAACGCCCGACAGGATTATGGGACGAATTTTGCCCGCATGTTGGGCGTCTCGGACCGCAAAGGCTACGCCGAACTGGCCCGGCTGTACTTCATCCTGCACTCCGACCATGAGTTCGGCAACGTCTCGGCGCATGCAACGCACCTGGTGGGCTCTGCACTTTCGGACACCTATTACGCCTTCTCGGCGGGCCTTAACGGCCTGGCAGGACCTCTGCACGGCCTCGCCAACCAGGAATGCCTGGGCTGGCTGATCTCGGTGCGGGATCAATTCGGCGGTGTGCCGAGCCGGGCAGACCTGTATAAGTTTGCCTGGGATACATTGAACGGCGGAAAGGTCATCCCCGGTTACGGCCATGCCGTTTTGCGTGTGACGGATCCACGCTTCACGGCACAATTGGAATTTGCCAAGGCGCGTTTCCCGGAAGACACGCTTATCAGGTTGGCCGAGCTTGTCTATGACGTGGTTCCGGCGGTGCTCAAGGAACAGGGCAAGGCCAAGAACCCGGCCCCCAATGTGGACGCCATCTCCGGAACACTGCAATATTATTACGGCGTGCGTGAATTTGATTTTTATACCGTGCTGTTCGGGGTCGGGCGGGCATTAGGAGTAACCGCAAACATGGTGTGGTCGCGCGCCCTGGGCCAGCCGATCGAGCGACCCAAGTCCCTCTCGACAGCCATGCTGGAAGAGGCTGCCAAGAAGTAAATCAGCCAACAGAAACAAGTGGTTTGAAATAAGCAACTCCCGAAGGACGGTCTTCGGGAGTTGCTTTGTCAGGCTGGTTTTTGGTGGAGCGTATCCGCATCCTCAAACTTGACCAATTTTACGATGCGGGCTTTATCGCGCACCATCCAAGGAACGATTTGCCTGGCATGCTGGCGGTTTTCTGCTTCGATGATCGCCCAGGCGCTATGGACACCATCTTTACAGCCCCAATCAAAATAATGAAGATAGCCGGCCATTTGAATCTCATTGATGACTTTTTCACAGTCCTCCGCAGAATGAGGGGATTTAATCAAGTAACGATCCATCTTCGACATCCTTTCTGAGATTATCGTTTCCAGAGAAAGCATTGCCCGTTGTGGCAGGGAGACCAGGCGCGCAAGGTCACTGCATTATACAACTTTCTCGGATAATTTACAATATATATGATAAGAATAGTCTATATTAAATCGTGCTTGAATAGCGATTGTTATTATCCTTTGTTGGTGTAACATTCTTTCTGTAAATTGTTGAACCTTAACAAGAGTGGTGAGTTAGAAGTATCCTTACACGGCTACTAAACCAAATAAGGAGAACCTAATGACTTACCAAACAGATTATACCTTTCCAAGTGGACTTGCAGAAAAAGGACTGGAAACCGTTCCTGAATTGCTGCGTATTTTGATCAACCAGGCTATGCAAGCGGAACGAGCAAATTACCTCAATGCAGGCCAGTATGAACGTACGGAGGACCGAACTGGTCACGCCAATGGTTACAAACCCAAGACCGTTCGAACCCGGGTTGGCGAGATCACCTTTGCAGTACCTCAGGTTCGAGAGGTGGCTTTTATCCCTCTGCGCTGGAGAAAGGCCTGCGGAGCGAACGGGCATTGGTGATCGCGCTGGCCGAGATGTATGTGCAGGGAGTGTCCACCCGCAAGGTAAAAGCGATCACTGAAGAACTATGTGGTGTGGAAGTCTCCAGCATGCAAGTCAGTCGTGCAGCTGCACAACTGGACAGTGTCCTGCAGGAATGGCGGGAACGACCGCTTGGAGAGATCGCTTATCTATACGTGGATGCCCGTTACGAGAAGGTGCGAGAAGCCGGACAAGTGCGTGATGCAGCCGTTCTGGTGGCTTCCGGGATCACTCCAGAGGGTGAAAGGCAGGTTTTAGGGGTTTCTGTGTCCCTGAGTGAGCATGAAACCCACTGGAAAGCCTTCCTGAAGAGCCTGAAGGAGCGTGGCATGCATGGTGTGAAACTGGTAACCAGCGATGATCACGAAGGCTTGGGAGCAGCCAGACGAGCAGTGTTGGGCAGTGTTCCCTGGCAGCGCTGCCAATTCCATTTGCAGCAGAATGCAGGAGCATACCTTCCCAAACAATCCATGCGCCTGGAGGTGGCTGCCGACATACGCTCCATGTTCAATGCCCCAGATAGACAGACGGCTGAAAAGTTGCTCTATGCGGCCATCCAGAAGTATGCTGTTTCTGCACCACGCTTATCAGCCTGGTTGGAGGAAAACCTTTCAGAAGGATTTACGGTCTTCGATTTTCCACTTGAACACCGGCGTTCCATCCGGACCACGAACAGCTTGGAGCGCATCAACAAGGAGATCCGCAGGCGTACCCGGGTGGTGGGTGTCTTCCCCAACGAGGCTTCCTGTCTTCGATTGATCTCTGCACTCTTGATGGAGATCAGCGAAGAGTGGCAGATCGGAAAGCATTATTGTGCAGGCAAGTCATCGGTTTGTTAAAAGTTCGATGGATACTTCTTACTCATATTTACAGAAAAAAGGTTGCGTAATCTTATCCTTTTCTAATCACCAACTTTTTGATATATCATTGTGTATATCTTATGTGAGCACGCACACACCCATTGGAGAATTGCATGGATGATACTCAGAAAGCCGTGCAAAGGCTTAAGCACGGAGACATTGGCGGGTTGGAAACAATAGTCGGGTGCTATCAGATGCGGGCTGTGCGGACTGCTTTCTTGATATTGCAGGATGAAGCCGCTGCACAGGATGTTGTGCAGGAGACTTTTCTACGTATTTACATGCACATTCGTCTTTTTAACGAAAATCAACCCTTCGAGCCCTATCTGCTTAAGAGTGTCGTCCATGCCGCGCTGAATGCCACCCGTCATGCCGCCAAATCCTTACCGCTGGATGGCGACCTCGAAGAGATCGAATCCCTGCTCGATGACGCAGACTCGCTTGAAGCGCAGGTCGAAACCAATCAACTCAGCCAGCAGATACTCTCTGCTTTAACCGAACTCTCGCCGCGCCAACGCGCTGTCATTGTCCAGCACTACTATCTGGAAATGAGCGAAAAGGAAATGTCTGAAACCTTGCAAACTGCGCCTGGGACGGTGAAGTGGCTTTTACATACTGCCCGCACACGATTACGCAACATGCTGCACCCGGAAAGGAGCAACCAATGAGCAAGAATCCACGCGAAATTCTGGATGTTGCCGCCCGGACGCGAGTACCTGACAATGTGAACCTATACCCTCGCATAGCGGCACAACTTGGAAGAAAAAACTTCTTGCGTACTCTATACGCAAAACCCTTATTCCTGATTTTGTCAATTATTTTTTCCCTGGCCTTACTTTCAGGAGTAGCCTATGCCCTTGGGCGCTCCCTCGGCTACATCCGCGGTGTGGGGATGGTGGAAAATAACCAGGATGTGCGCATTTTGCCGAAGACCGTAGAAGTCTCACAGGATGGTATTAGCCTTCGAGTACTCAGCCTGACTGCCGATAGCACCCAAACGATCTTGACATATCGCGTAAATGGCATTCCCGAGCAAATGGATACCTCTCACCCGAAATGTACCGAAGCCCCTGCCCTGCAATTGCCCAACGGTAAGAGACTGGAAGCGATTAGTCAACCGAACAGTGCAATTGGCGGCGAAAATGGTGTTCTCTCATTCGATGCACGAACCAACTTCCCGCCGATACCGGTCGATGTGGAGGAAGTCACCCTGCTTACCCCCTGCCAATTACCACTCATTCTCATCCGACTTGTCCCTGCACCTTCCGGAATGGTTTTACCTGCAACCGAAATTCCAGCTACGTTTGATTCGTCCCATTCCGCTTCTATCAACCTCTCACGCCTGGTACCCCTACCACCACGCCAGGAAATTATCCCACCAACTTCCCGCCCACTCTCACCCCCGTCCAGAATGGCTCCGGCTTATACCTCGAAAAAGTCATCGAAGCCGAAAGCGCCTTCTTTCTGATAGGCAACTTTACCAATGCAGGTGATTTACCCGGCGACACAATCAGCTTGAATGAGATTCCCTCTGAAATTAGCGTATTCGACAGCGACGGCAAGCATGTTCCTACTTGGGTGCGTCCGGAATTGATATCAAATTCAACTTGGGGCAATGTTGGATATTGGGCAATTGAAATCCCGAAGCCATTTAACCCACCATTGACCATCACTCTGCCACAGATCACCCTCACCAATAATAAGACATTGACTTTTCCACTGGATGTCAGTGAGAACCCAACCATCGGGCAAACCTGGGAGATCAACCAGGTTATTCAATCCGGTAGTTATTCGTTCCTGGTCGAAAATATTCGCCGTGATGAACGCGGCTACACATTGAACTTTCATTCACTCAACCCCATTTTGCGAGAGAATTTCTACTGCGATTTCTCAATTAGGGAAAAGGCTGGATCAAACCTATTTGAGCAGTTTCATGAAAGAAATGGCCTGAGCGAATGGGTTGAAACCCTGGTTTTCAACGAGCAGGTTCCCAATGGAAGACTAACTTTCACCTTAAATATTTACACTGGATTCCAGGCTGGTCCTTGGTCCCTGACTTGGTCTCCACCAAAAAAACAAGTTGATAATCTCTCAAGGGGATGAAAACCGATTTGCACTATCCCGGAGATATTGGCAAAAATGATGCTGGAGTGAGCGTGGGTGGTGGCTTGGGAAGTACCGTTCAGCGCAACGATTTCTTACTGCGCGTTTCCTGCAATTCGTTTTTCGGGAGACGGCGATTAAGCAAATCCAAGGATAACTCGATCACCTCACGCGCTTCTTCAGGTGTAGTTGTACCAATCGTGACCATATCCTGGTCACGGATGGTGTTCCATACGAAGGCCAGTCCCACAACCGGCAGGATACGTCCTGCCGCCAGCGGCTTGATGGTCATGACTGGTTTTTCTGCTTCCCGGATAATCCTCATGACCCAATCAACTTCCACCTGCATCAGAAAGCCGGCTGAGTTGTAAAGCTGGATATAAGTTTCAATGTCCGCGCCCATCCTATCGGCGTAGATGACCGTCTCGGGCATGTGTGTGGAGAGGCCGGGAAGCATGCCACGTGCCCGAATCATACGGGTGTACAGATCGAGATCACGGACCACGCCAGCCCGGCGGTCAACCAGTGCATCGGTCACGGACTGGTGCGGCATGCAGAATGTCGCACCGAGTTCCGCACAACGGTCAAAAACTGCCTCGGCCCGGTCCGCCGGTGTGGCATCAGGATTGAGATCAAAAGCGGGCGTGTAGATACGAATAATCTTTTTCCCGGTGCGCTGTTCGACCTCGCGGATGGAGTCATCGAGATGCGGAGAGAGCGGAGCCATGACAGCATCAATACCATATTCGAGGAACACGCCCAGCATGGTGACAATACGCGCTCGGGTCTGATATTCTTTGATGAAATTGTCCTTGGCGAGACTGGTGTGTGACCAACCCAGGAACCAATTTGTCCCAACCAGCAAACGCGGCAAGCTCACGCCACCGACGATTGTGCGAGGAAATTTATCCGAGTTAGTCATGGTTATCTCCTGCAAGTTAGCCTGAATTCAGCGTCGACGGTGACGATTTCGCCGCTCGCCTGGTTGGTAATTCTTCACAGAGGCGGGAGTGCCGGAAGGCTGTACGACTGGGGCATGCAGTGTCTCCTGGTAATAATCGTCCAACAGCATAGTGATGATCGGCAATTCTTCCTCGTTCTCGGCCAGACTGCGGGCGAGCGGGGCAAAACGGTGCGAGCGTTCCGTCTGGAGTTTATCCCGCAAGCGCAGGCGGGCTTCGAGCAGGGCAGTTATCCGTTCAGTTACCACCATTTCCACATCCGCATCGGAAGGGATGGTGCGCTCTTCAAACTGGATGCTCAACTCCCGAGCAATCCGGTCGAGGGCGACCTTCTCCAACCTATTTACCAAAGAAATTGCCACGCCACTCGCCCCAGCACGCCCAGTCCGCCCGGCGCGGTGGATGTAAGCTTCCGTTTCGTCGGGTGGTTCGTACTGTATGACATGTGAGATGGTCGGAATGTCCAAACCACGCGCGGCCACATCGGTGGCGACGAGGAACCGCAGAGACCTGGCGCGAACACGGTCCAGCACCCGGTCGCGCTCCACCTGGGAGAGGTCTGCACTCAGTTCGTCAGCGTCGTAGCCGAAGCGCTGAAGGACTACGGAAACATAATGGACCCGGGCCTTGGTATTGCAAAAAATAATGGCCGAAGCAGGGTTCTCGACTTCGATCAGGCGAACCAGGCTGCGATCCTTATCCATGCCTTGAACGAGATAAAAAACATGCTGTGTATCGGTAACGTGTATGTGATCGGTGCTCAGGTTGATGAACTCGCCATTCCGAATGAATTCGTGGGCTGTGCGCATAACCGAATCAGGAAAAGTGGCGGAAAACATGCAGGTATGGACAGGCCGTTTGGGCAGGAACCGCTGGGCTTGCTGCATATCGGGGTAAAAGCCCATCGAAAGCATCCGATCAGCTTCATCGTAGACCAGCATCTTGAGATGTTCGAGCGAGAATGTGCGTTTGAGCAGATGGTCCAGCACACGCCCGGGCGTTCCAACGACAATTTGAGTACCCGCCTTTAGGGCAGATGTTTGTGGCCCGTAGCCAACACCGCCGTAGATGGCCACCGTATGCAAGCCAGTCTCACCGCAGATCTTCTCGGCTTCCAACCAGACCTGGCGTGCCAATTCGCGCGTGGGGACGAGGATCATTGCCTGACAAGTTGAGCGGGCCGGATCGAGGTGTGCCAACATGGGCAGGAGGAATACCCCGGTCTTACCACTGCCGGTGCGAGCCTGGATCATCATGTTTCGACCAGCCAACAGATAAGGAATTGTACGTGCCTGGACGTCCACGAGGGAGAGCCAGCCGGCACGCGCGGCGGCTTTCTGCAAATTGACCGGCAACTGTTCAAGGGTGATCTCTGAGAGCGGGTTACGCAGTCCGCTTGAGAAAGGAAGAGTAGAATCGTTCACGATGGTCTCGATTCGATTATTAGGTTTAACAAATCCAGTATATCATTGACGCAGCCTGTTTTCTATGCCGGCAACAGCCACCCTATACGATAATTAGCCAGACTTATCCTTTTTGGTAGAAATGTTCACAAGAAAGATAAATTCTACGAACCAATACTTGGTCATTGCAAAATCATGATATAACCATACTTGTGAACCTCCTCATAAGTGATTAAATAATGTTTTCAAGTAAACGAGAATACTATTCCGCTCTACAAGATTTCAATGAAGCTCGTCGAAAAGCCTCCATTCAGGAAATCCTGGCGCGATTAGCTGGCAAGTCGAGCGAGTTGCTCTCCTACGAAGAGGTAGCGGAAAAACTCAAGCTGAATGTACGCACCGAACGGGGTGTACATGACATCCCGCTTAAAGCAATCATTGGCAGTGTCGGACGCTATACCGAATTTTCACGCAATTTTTTACCACTGAAGAATGGGGACCAGCAACGCTGGGCGCGAGTTAAAGCTGCGGTTGATGATGTGGAAGGCAGTGGTTTACAACCGATAGAGGTCTACCAGGTTGGCGAAGCGTATTTTGTTTTGGATGGCAACCATCGAGTCTCCGTGGCGCGCGAGGAAGGATTTGAGTACATTTCGGCTCATGTCATCGAGGTGAAAACGGACATTCCCATCACCCCGGATACCCAACCGGATGACCTGATCATAAAGGCGGAATATGCCAACTTCCTTGTTCAAACTGATTTTGCCAGTTTGCGGCCCGGAGTGGATTTGAGCGTGACCGTCCCTGGTCAATATGAAAAGTTGCTGGAACATATCCAGGTGCATCGATACTTTATGGGCATCGACTACCAACGGGATGTCTCATACCTGGAAGCGGTTGGGCATTGGTATGACGTTGTCTATACTTCGATCACCGAGCCAATTCGCGAGCGCGGCTTATTACGTTGGTTTCCCGGTCGTACTGAGACGGATATATACCTGTGGGTATCTGCGTACCGAGCTGAACTGGAAAGTAAACTTGGTTGGTCCATCCGCCCAGAAGCTGCTGCGGAGAAATTAGCAATAGAGAAGAACCCCAGCAGTGACTTCGCCGGCACCGGAAGCTGGCGGACGGCAAAAATGTTCGATCGGTATACGGACAGACTTTTCGGAGACATTCTTGTGCCCATCACCGGAGATGATGAGAGTTGGCAGGTGCTCGAACAGGCCATCCTAGTTGGCCAGAAAGAGGCCTCCGCCTTGCATGGTCTTCACATTCTCCGTCCCAAAGCGAAAGTGGATGAACGCGATACCCAGGCTATCCAAGCACGCTTCAACCAGCGCTGCCAGGAAGTGAACTTATCGGGCAGCCTGGTGGCGGAAAAAGGAAACATTCCCCGGCGGGTCTGCGAACGCGCTCTACTGACTGACCTGATTGTTTTGAATGTCACCCATCCACCACTGCCGGGACTTTCCGGCTTGCGTTCCGGCCTGCGCTCGATCATCTGGCACTCAGCACGTCCCATCCTGACCGTACGGGAAAAGATCAGTCCGTTGGACAATGCAATAGTGGCGTTTGATAGCAGCTCAAAGGCCAAGGAAGCACTTTTTGTCGCAACCTATCTGGCGGAGAAGTGGCACACAAAGTTAACGGTAGTGACCATTACCGAGGAAGAGACCCAATCTGTGCAGGATTATGCGAGAGCCTATCTTGAATTGCACGAAATTCAGGCCGACTTTCTTGTCAGAAGTGGTACATTCGACATCTTCTTGGAAATAATCAAAGAATTCCAAATCAATCTTGTGGTGATAGGAAGCTATAGCGGCACGGTCTTGAAGGAAGTTATTGCAGGCAGTGCAGTTAATTTCCTGCTCCGCAGGGTGGATTGTTCCCTGTTGATCTGTCATTAAACAATTCCTCAAATTGAATCCGATGCAAATGAAGCGCTGGCAAGTTGACCCTCCACTCAGTTCACAGGCGAATGAATCATTAGCGGAATTTTCTCCCATTCTTCGCCAGGTGCTCTTCAATCGCGGTTATGCCACAAACATGGAGGCGTGGGCTTTTCTAAAAGCCGAGACCAATTTGAATACTGACCCCTACCAGTTGACCGGAATGGAAACAGCCATTGAGCGTATCCAGCATGCGATTGACCAGAAGGAACCAATTGCCATTTATGGTGATTATGATGTAGATGGTGTCACTGCCACGGCTCTCCTCATGCAGATTCTCCGAGCCATGGATGGAATTGCCCAACCATATATCCCCAAACGTTTTGACGAAGGCTATGGTCTTAATACTGAGGCATTGGATACCCTAAAGGCCGAAGGGATCAAGCTCGTAATTACGGTAGATTGTGGCATCCGTTCTCCTGATGAAGCCTCTTACGCACGATCCATCGGCCTGGATTTGATCATCTCCGACCACCACCAGCCCGCCGAGGGAAATTTACCATACGCCCTGGCGGTCATCAATCCAAAGCAGGATAGCGACCGTTATCCCGATAAGGACCTGGCGGGGGTGGGTGTTGCCTATAAAATTGCGCAAGCACTTTTGGACCAATCCAAAAAGTCCGCTCCAGATTTCCAACAGGAAGATTTACTTGATTTAGTTGCTCTCGGAACGGTTGCAGACCTAGCCCCTCTGGTAGGAGAAAATCGCGCCCTGGTTCGTAAAGGTCTGCAAAAAATCCGCGAAACGAAACGCCAAGGACTGTTTTCGCTAGCAGCGGTATCCGATCTGCCTTTGCCGCGTACCACAGCAACCAGCATCGGTTTCATCCTTGGTCCGCGTCTGAACGCAGCCGGACGGCTGGAATTTGCACTGGCTGCCTATGAACTTCTTACCACAAGGGATGTAA
Organism: uncultured Chloroflexia bacterium; assembly: GCA_963827305.1. Classification (GTDB taxonomy): domain Bacteria; phylum Chloroflexota; class Anaerolineae; order Anaerolineales; family Villigracilaceae; genus UBA877. The sequence continues at coordinate 124,577 of CAWHAM010000015.1, read as the reverse complement.
GAAGTGCAGGAGAATTAGCCCAGCAACTGAATGTGCAGAACCGACAGCGGCAGGAACTAACCCGAAAAATCCAGGAGGAAGCCGAGGCAATTGCCATGGCTGAAGACCCTGACCCACAGATCTTATTCGCCGTACATCCCGATTTTAATTCCGGCGTAGTCGGTTTGGCAGCGGCACGTCTAGTGGAAACATTTTACCGACCAGCCGTAGTCGGACAGGTTCTTAAAGAGGCCACGCGCTGCTCGTGCCGTTCCATACCAGAATTCCATATCACAAAAGCGCTCGACCAGTGCAAGGATTTACTTATCCGCTATGGCGGACATGCCGCGGCAGCCGGATTTTCTGTACGTAACGAGAACCTGGAGGCGCTTAAGAATAAATTGAAGTCCATTGCGGAGAATCAGCTAGGAGGCCGGGACCTGCGCCAGACCTTGAAAGCAGACGCGCAGGTACCATTTTCCGACCTTCGACCAGAGTTACTCAAACACCTGGAGGCCCTCCAGCCGACCGGTTACGGCAACCCGGAAGCGGTTTTTGTTAGCCGGAACGTACGTGTTGCCCAAGCCCGCGCAGTTGGCTCAGATGGCAACCATCTTAAACTGGCCGTGACGGATGGGCACGTCACATTTGACGCGATCGGTTTCCGCCTTGGTCATCTCCAAGACGAGCTGCCTGATAATGTGGACATCATCTACACATTCGAATCCAATGAATATAATGGGAGAACGTCTCTGCAATTAAACCTTAAGGATGTGAAGGCCCCAGGAGTTCCTGATTGAGGAGGAAACAAAGAATAGGAGAAATGGGTTGCATGAAATCGTTTCGATTTACTGTAAGATGATTGTAGACTTTTTCATTATAAATCTTAGTTATAATGCCTCTTCAGCAGGAAAAGCTTTTCCTATTTGCAAAGTGATTAGTTCGAGTCCATTGTATTTTAGTGACCTACATAGTGAATATGGAGGAAGAAATGAAAATTCAACTGCCAATTCTAGCGGGGATCACCTTATTACTTTGTCTGGTCTTGCAGGCATGTGGCCCCGCCCCGGCCACGCCGATGGTTAGCGCACCTAAACCAACCGACACTCAGCCAGCCCCAACCGTTGCGCCGGCAACAAGTACGCCCACGCAACCTCCTGCTCCAACTCCTACGCCGACCACGGAACCGACCCACGAACCGACAAAGATTCAGCATCTAACCAAGCCGGGAGAGCCATCTTATATTGCAGATCAGACAACAATTGATTGCACAATAGGGAGAACCTATATTTCAAATCTACCCGTAGTGATTCCCCCAGCTTGTGACAATCCAACTCTAAGCTTTATAGAACGCCCGGTGACTACCGATACGAAGGCTTATCTCCCATACCTAGATATCGGGCAGGTTCAATTTGGAGCAAATCGCGATTGGATTTTTGCTGGCATAGATGTCTATGATGCAGTCAAACCCACAGGAGATGGAGACATATATTATTTCTTTAAACTGGACTTGAATTACGATGGACGGAACAGCAATGTGATTGTAATTTCGGTCAAGAATTTACCATTGGATGCAGTCAATTGGACGGTTAATGGCGTGCAGGCCTGGACCGATGTGGATGGAGTGATTTCAACAGTCTTTGACGAGGGAGCGGGGTCAGACCCTGACCTGATCTGGGCACGCCGCTCTCCCAAAGCCGTTGAATTCGCCTTCAAAACTGCCATTATCAACGGTCCTATTCGATTTGCCTGGACAGCATGGGATTATCAAGGCACACTCCCTCCGACTGACATAGCTTTAGCATCGAATGCTTCAGACCTGTATCAGATCGACAATACTTGTTCATGGGGTTTCAACGTCAGTGCGTACGGACTTACCAACCATTGCATACGGTAATAGCCCGTTCGGGAATATTAATTGGTTCAGTTCATTCGGAGATAGGGAATATCAAATATAGCTATGAATGAGTAACTGATATAGCATAGAGTCCCGCAGGTTCCATCGTTCAACCGGATTGATATCCCGGAACTTGCGGGACATTTTCTGTATGTTGATCCAGCAAGAGGAATATAACGATTCCCATGCAGATAAGGGAATCGTTTTAAATTGGTTAATCCACAAACCTGTATTTTAGCAAGGTCCATGCGGCGGAAAAGGCGTCTTTCATTGTGATTTTCTTGCCATCTGCATAGTTGCGTGGACTAAAAGAAATTGGCACTTCATATACACGCATTTTGTGTTTTAATATTTTGGCAGTGAATTCAGGTTCGAAATCGAAGCGATTTGCCCGGAATTTTATCCCTTGAAGTACTTCTCGTCGGAAGACCTTATAACCAGTCTCCATGTCACTCAAGATGGTGTTGTAGAGCAGATTAGTTGCCAAGGTAAGCAGCTTGTTTGCAACCATATGCCAGAACATAACCGCCCGGTGCGGTCCACCCAGGAAGCGCGAGCCGTAGACCACATCTGCCAAACCCTCTTCAATTGGCTTGATCAATACAGGGTAATCACGCGGATCATATTCCAAGTCAGCATCTTGAATAATGATTACTTCACCGGTTGCTGCGGCGATACCTGTGCGGACAGCTGCACCCTTGCCCCGGTTTTTCTCATGCAGGATAACGCGGATGCCCTGGCAACCATCCCAAGATGCAAGCAAATCACGGGTACCATCAGATGAGCCATCGTCCACGAGAATGATTTCATAGGCAAGACCAGTAGCAAGAACGCGAGTTAGTATTGTGTGAATGGTCGAGGCCTCATTAAAAATTGGAATTATTATTGAAAGCTTCATAGTCAGATTATAAGCGAAAAGTAAGACTGAAAGAAACCCTGCGTGCTATAATCAAGAGAAACAGAAAAACGGGAGGTTGCCATGACTGTTATGCCAAGACCTGAAACCGCGGTTCCGGGTACATCTTTTTTTCCTCCGCCTATATCCAGATTGGAGGATACCGGTCTGTCTTTGCTGTGGCTCCAGGATTTAGCATTAAAAATCTTTTATTATCAGGGCTACCTTACCGGCTTTAAAACAGCCGAAGAAATTGCCCTGCCTTTTGCAGGAATTGTCGATCAGATTCTTGAGTCGCTCAAACGCGAGAAGCTTATCGAAGTCAAATCATCCCAAGCTGGTCTGGGTGAAGGTTCTTACATGTATGCCATCACCGGTGCCGGGATGGTGCGTGCTCGCGAGGCCCTGGATCGCAGCCAATATGCCGGACCGGCCCCTGTACCGATTGAGATGTACAACGAATCCATTCGTCGCCAGAGTCGCGGACGAGTAGCAATAACCAGCCGGACAATGCGCCAGATTCTCTCTCATTTGGTGCTGTCGGAAGAGACTTTTCAGCGACTTGGTCCAGCGCTCAACTCAGGCACATCCATTTTTCTTTATGGTCCTCCTGGAAATGGGAAAACCAGTGTGGCCAAAGCATTTGGCAACCTCGTCTTGAGTCAGATAATGTATATTCCCTATGCACTCTACTTGGATGGGCAGGTCGTCAAATTGTATGATTCGGTCAATCACCAGCGAGTCCCTTCGTCTGATTCCACACCGAATGGCACTGGTGGGTTGCGCTCAGGAGCGCGACGTGATCCACGGTGGGTCAAGATCCGTCGGCCGTTCATCATGGTAGGAGGCGAACTTACCCTGGAGGGACTTGACCTCGTTTTTGACGATACTCATAAATTCTATGAGGCCCCATTCCAGGTTAAAGCCAATGGTGGGATTCTTCTGATCGATGATTTCGGCAGACAGCAAGTGAGGCCACGCGACCTGTTGAACCGTTGGATTGTCCCACTGGAAAACCGCGTTGATTATCTGACCCTACACACCGGCCGGAAAATCGAAATTCCATTCGATGTATTGGTCGTTTTTTCCACCAACCTACCGCCGCGTGATCTGGTTGATGAGGCTTTTCTGCGGCGCCTGCGTCACAAGATTGAAATCAGTGATCCTTCCTATGAAGATTATCGCGAAATCTTCAGGCGTGTTTCCCAGCAGAAAGGCATACCATACAGTGACCCGGCGCTAGCTTACCTGCTCCAGGAATACTACATTAAACGTAATCGAAAATTACGCGCTTCTCATCCACGCGACCTGTGTGACCAAATCCTTGATATCGCCCGGTATCAGGCGCTTGAACCAGCAATGGATCAAGAAATGATCGACCGTTCTGCGCAGGCTTATTTTGTTGATATTTAACCATGTGGACGGATATCCCTCGGCCAGCCGTGATTGCGCATCGGGGTGATAAGAAGCACGCTCCGGAAAACACATTGGCAGCTTTTAACTTAGCTGTCGAAAAAGGAGCAGATGCCATCGAATTCGACGTAAAATTATCAGCCGATGGACAGGTCATTGTTCTCCATGATCAGACGGTGGACCGAACGACGAACGGAACAGGTGATGTTTCCAGACTCCCGTTTACCGCGTTGAAGGATCTGGATGCAGGGATCTGGTTTTCTGAGCAATTCCGTGGTCAAAGGATTCCAACTCTGGATGAGGTTTTCGAAAAGGTCGGAAAACGCTTAAACATGAATGTCGAACTAACCAATTATGCCACGCCCAGAGATGACCTTGTTGCGAAAGTGGTTGATTTAGTCAAGAAACACAATTTGCAGGACCGTACGCTGTTTTCATCTTTCCTGTCGCGAAATTTAAGAAAGGCGCGTATGCTTCTACCCGAAGTCCCGCGGGAACTCCTTACCATGTCTGGTTTGCTTGGATTTTGGGGACGCACCTTCAGTTGGCGCAGTGATTATTATGCCTTGCATCCAACCCTGGCTGATGTAAATCCCGCGCTAATCGATCGCGTTCACGCAACAGGGAAACGCATCCACGTCTGGACAGTTAACGTTGAAGAAGATTTATTAAGAATGATCAGCCTAGGTGTGGATGGCATTTTCACCGATGACCCAGGGCTAGCTCTGCGCTTACTGGGGGGAAGCAATTGATCCATTCGGGAAAACTCAAACCGCGCGAACAATAATGAAGATTCGACGTATCCTTGTGGTATTTATAATAATTCCGCTGATGTTCTCCGTTAGCCCGGCAGCAACCGTACGCGCCACGGGTTCTTTTCAGGGGAATTTACAGGCAACGCCCGCACAAGAATTACTAAATAAAATGACCACGGAGGAAAGGGTCGGGCAGCTGTTTTTAGTAGCCTTCAACGGTCCAAATGCGGATGAAAAATCCCAGATCTATGATTTGATAACACGCTACCATATAGGTGGGGTGGTACTGCGTGCAGAAAATGACAATTTTATCGCCGCGGCGGATACCGTAACGGCCGCTTACCAGTTGGTAGCCCAACTTCAGAATGCCGAAAGGCAAGCGTCGGTAAATAGGCCCAGCAGCACTCCGGAGGCAGGCACACCTACTGCGCTGCCCGCGCCCACCGCTGTCCCAGCAAACTACATTCCTCTTTTAGTGGGCATTTCCCAGGATGGGGATGGTTATCCAAATGACCAGATACTCGATGGGTTAACACCGCTCCCCGATCTGATGGCTCTAGGCGCCACCTGGGATCCAACTCTAGCAGAAAAGGTCGGTCTGGTGGCTGGTCAGGAACTCTCGGCTATTGGTTTTAATCTTTACTTTGGACCATCATTGGATGTTCTCGAATCGCCTGAAACGACGCTGACGAGCGGTTTGGATGCAAACGTATTTGGTGGTGATCCTTATTGGGTGGGGGCGATGGGGAGTGCATATATCACTGGTCTGCATACCGGCAGTAACAGCCGGATATTGGTGGTTGCCGACCATTTCCCCGGTCGCGGTAGTGCTGACCGCCCACCCGGAGGAGAACCCGCTACAGTACGCAAGTCCCTGGAGCAGTTGAAGCAAATTGAGTTGGCTCCATTTTTCGCTGTAACCGGAAATGCCCAGAATCCGCAAAGTACTGTGGAGGGTTTGCTTGTTTCGCATATCCGTTACCAAGGTTTCCAAGGCAATATCCGTTCGACCACTCGTCCGGTCAGTTTAGATCCACAGGCGCTCACACAAATATTGTCCCTGCCAGCTTTTTCCACCTGGCACGAGGCCGGGGCTTAATGGTCAGCGATGACCTCGGAAGTCAGACGGTGCGCCAATTCTATGATCCCAGTGGACAATCGTTTCAGTCGCGGTTGGTGGCACTAGATGCCTTTTTAGCTGGCAATGATATGCTAAATATGGGGAACATAGTTTCCAGTGATGCAAAAGATAATTACACCTCTGTGATTCAGACGATGGTCTTTTTCAACCAAAAATATCGTGCAGACTCGGCTTTTGCGAAGCGCGTCGACGATGCGGTCTTACGTATATTGACCTTAAAATATCGCCTTTATGACAACTTCGCAGCAGGGGAGGTTACACCACCTGAAAGCGGGCTGGCGCAGCTTGATCAGTCTGAGGCGATCACTTTTGAAGTAGCCCGGCAATCGGCAACACTGGTTAGCCCGGATAAGTTGGATTTGGAAACAGTCCTTCCTTCCCCACCGGTGGTAAATGACCATATCGTCTTTCTGACGGATACACGGCCTGGACAACAGTGCAGTACGTGCGTTGTAGAGCCTATGCTGGCTGTCGATTCTCTCCAAAATGCGATCCTGCGCCTTTACGGTTCCCAGGCTGGTGGGCAGGTCATAGCCGGACGGCTGATCTCCTATCCCCTTGATTCACTTACAGCGATCCTTGAGGGTGGTTCCGGAAATCAGGAACTCGAAAACTCTTTACACCAGACGAATTGGGTGATTATCAATATGCTGGACGCCGAGCCGGGACAAACGCAGACCACATTATTACGTCGTTTCCTCTCCGAACGGCAGGACCTTTTACGTGATAAGCATGTGATCATTTTTGCTTTCAATGCGCCTTATTTCCTGGATGCCACAGATATCTCAAAGGTGACTGCGTACTACTGTCTCTATAGCAAATCCGCCCCATTTGTGGAAGTGGCTGCGAGATTGCTTTTTCGGGAACTTACACCAGCAGGAACACTACCTGTCTCTGTGTCGGGTATTGGTTATGACCTGCTCTCTGCCACCGCGCCCGACCCTAACCAGGTCATTGATCTTTCACTAGATTTACCATCTGCACCAACGCCTGCAGCGGGTACCCAAACGCCTGTGGAACCGACATCCACACCCTATGTCCGCGTTGGCGATACGGTTTCGGCACGAACGGGTATCATTGTAGACCATAACGGGCACCCTGTTCCTGACGGAACGGGGGTGCAGTTCAAGATTGCCGTGAATGGTGCCGGAGGAGTTGTCCAACAAATCGACTCGACCACGACCCAGGGTGTTGCAAAAGCTTCGTTCAGTATAGATCGTCCAGGTTTGCTCGAGATCAGTGCCACCAGCGATCCGGCAATCAGTTCGGTAGTCTTACAATTGACGATCACCAGCGAGGGATCAAGTGTGACGGTTGTCACACCTACACCAATCCCTGAGTTCACGCCGACACCTACAGCAGTAGTTATTACACCGACTCCCACGGCCACTCCCTCTTCACCTTTGGATCAAGGGCATCCGGGTTTTACCGGCTGGTTTGCAACAGTCCTTCTCCTGGGTTTGTATGGATTTTTAGCTTATTGGTTGGGAAACAAGCTCTCGGGGACTGGTTGGGGAATGCGTTGGGCAATTTGTGTTGTTTTAGGCGGTTTACTAGCATATACGTACCTGGCAACACGCTTGCCAGGTGCTGTAGAATATCTTCAAAAGAGTGGATGGTCGGGAATGATGGGGGTGGTTCTGCTTGGTGGGTCGGCCGGCTTCGGCAGCACGTACGCTTGGTATCGGTTGATTAAGGAATCAACGAAGCGACCAAGCTAACGACCAGTAAACCAACGGATGCCCAAAGGAGAACCTGCTCCGTTTTTCCCCGTAAATGATCAAGAACCGAAGCCTTCGAATGAAACTGCACCTGCGGCCGGATAGGTAATTCGCGCGTCCCAAGCAGGGTTTGGCGTAGTTCCTCGGCTGATCCTGGCCGATCGTCGGGATGAAGTTCCATGGCCCATAAAATAGCGCGCTCGGTGCGTGGGCTAATGGCCAGATTGAGACTACGCGGGTGAGGCAAACTTTCAGGGTGAAGGAACCGTTGGCGGGCGTCCACCGGCGGAGTATTCGTCAGCAAATGATAGAGAGTGCAGCCAAAGGCGTAAATATCACTACGAATGTCGGTGTGTAAACCGTCGCCGCCGTATTGCTCCAGAGGAGTATATAGAGCGGTACCGCGTCCTTGAATGACGGTGATGGTCATCTCATCTGGGACAAGTGCCTTAACCAGCCCGAAATCCACCAGTTTGAGCACACCATTGGGGGTGATTTTCAAATTGGATGGCTTGACATCCCGGTGGACGAGAGGAGGAGTCTGGCCATGCAGGTAGGTAAGGGCTTCAGCCAACTGGTTGGCCCAACCTAGTACATTTTCTTCGTCCAGAAAGGTGTTGTTCTGCTTGGTGTCGAGCATCATGGCGCGCAAATCCTTGCCGGGGATATAATCCATGACCAGATAGTCGCGTGGACCGACGGAGAAAAAGTCTGACACCTTAGGCAGATTTGGATGATCCAAGCGCGCCAACACAGTGGCCTCATGCAGGAATTGCTGGCGGGCCTCCTTGAGTAGTTTGCTTGGAACTGTGCGGTCGTGTTCGACTTCTTTAAGAGCGCACCGACGTCCTTCCAGACGCAGATCATCGGCAAGGTAAATATTGCCCATGCCTCCCTTACCGATGCGCTCACGGATGCGATAACGGCCGCGCAGTACATCTCCGGGTTTCAGCGCGACAGGCATATACTTCCAATTCGAATTGAACGGGGAAAGGCAGTGCGTAGCTAGCAGGGGATTCGGCGTAGTTTGCCAGCGTTGCAAATCCGTTCAACCTTTGTTATATTATAAACGCCTTTTGCCCTCTTGTTGTATAATATGATAAGCGAGGATTGAGTAAAGTATGGAAGGGAATCTGACAGAGTCGCCTCTATTGATTGCGCAAAATGGTCCACTTAAAGGCCAGCGCTGGATTTTGAACAAACCGGTGTTGGTTGGACGAGAAACAACTTGCGAAATAGTAGTTGCGGACAGGATGGTGTCGCGTTTCCATGCCCGAATTACACCTACACCTGAAGGAATGTTATTGGAAGACCTGGATAGTAAGAATGGAACGCATCGCAACGGCGACCCGGTAATCGGGCAAGTGGTGTTGCAGGATGGCGACACTGTGCAAATTGCGCTCGCACAACAATTCCTATTCCTGACATCGGACGCAACAATCCCCTTGAGCGAAGACGAGGCACATCCCGGACGATTACGTCTGGATATGCGTTCCCGGAGGGTATGGGTAGACGACCGCCTGGTTGATCCGCCTCTTTCTGCCCTGCAATTTCATGTCTTACATGTTCTTTACGAGAACCAAGGCCAAGTGGTAGATCGCCAGCAGCTGGTCACGAATGCGTGGGGTGAAGAACAGGCCGTAGGTGTATCAGACCAGGCGCTGGATGCGCTCCTGAGGCGTTTGCGTGACAGGATTGCCGTCATCGACCCGGTGCATCCCTATATCATTACAGTTCGAGGACATGGCATAAGACTGGAAAACCCACCAGCAGAGTGAATGCACAAGTATCAATTATAGAAAGCTCCCCGCCTATCGATCCTGGCGGGGAGTTTATTCATTTCATGCTTTTCTTCATAGAGAATTTGAGAACCATTTTGTAAAGATTACGGAGTTTATCGATGGTCTGGGCATCCTCGCCTTGAGGGTTGTTTCCTGCCTGTTCCTCGCTACGCGCCAAAATATTGGCAATGATGGAACCCAGTTCAGGGTTAATTTCTTCAGCGTGTTGTTCGAGCATTTTGTTCAACGTGGTCTCATCGGGCGCGTCGAGCAGTTCTTCCAGCAGCGCCAATTCAGGTGGGGGGGCACTGGCCTGCTGTAACACAGAGACGATTTGCTGAAGCTTGGGCATGCGCACAGTATCGTTTTTCTGATTAGCTTCTTGAAGGGCCCGGTTCAGCACCTGGACAAAAGCATCATTGATCTCCTGGATGTGATTGGCAGTGGCTTGCTGGATATCGTCCGCTGCCAGCAGGGTGCTAAGAAGATTATTAGCGCGCTTGAATTCCTGCTCGGCGTGTTGATCAAACTTGCGGGTGATCTCAAGCAGTTTTTCGCGCAACCCTTCCAATTTCCTTCGTTCGTCGCCAGCCTTTTTCTCAATTCTTTCAGTGAGAGATTGGAAGAACATATAATCAAGACCAGGACGTGTCAAACTGACCAGGGCATTTAGGCGGTCATCGTTGGGGGCTGCGATAAGGATATCGAGCAATTTTTCACGGTCAAGGTTCTTTCCAACTGCCTGCAAGGTTTTGAGTGCTTCCTGGACCTCGTTGGCCTGTTCAGATATTTTGCGTCCGTATTCCGACTCAGACAACAGTTGTTTCTGGATGGCATCCATTTGTGCGATGTACTGCTCCTGTCCACTGGCAGTGGCACCATCCATAAGGCGGTTAAAGATGGAGAAAAACTCTGCATCGAGAAGAGCGGCTTCCTGTTTTATGATTTCTGTACGTGCCTCGGGTGTTGGAGCTCCAAGCAGGCGCTCCACCAGTGAAACCCGTTTCTTTTGGGCCTGGATCATTTCAGGTGTGATACCATCTGCTCCGAGAATGCGTTCGACGAGACTTTGGTAGGTCAGGAAACTTTGCGGTCGTAACAAGTAGGCTTTGCGTTTTTCGAGTGGCAGGTGATTCGTAACTTGAGTGATGAGTGGGCCAACCAGTCTTTCTTGTTCATTGACCGGCATACCCAACTCGGAAGGGAAATAGGTGAGGAGAAGTTTTTTTTCTGCGTCATGATAGACGATGGGGGTTGCAAGTGGACCGTTATAGCCACAACTCTGGCAGACAGCATAGTTGGAGACACCGCCCAATAAACGTTGCTTAGAGCCAGGATCGGACGAAACGTCAAAGAGCTGTTCAATCTGGGCAACGATGGGTTGCCGGCAGCGTGGGCAGGGGATTTGCGTTTTTTGAGGAGGCATGGTTTGATATCCGATTTCAGGTTGGATTGTTGAATGATAACCGGCCTATTTTACTTCAAAAAGCAAGAAACTCTAGATGGGTTGAGGCATCTGGATACCTAATATCCTTTCCGCTCTCCATGATATTTCTGTAATCAGTGCGATTTCCAAGAAACATCATCTCCTCGGCAGCGAGAAGCAGATATTAGCACCTGAATCTGGTTGCGGGTCCACCCAAATGCGCCCACCGTGAGCCTCGACAATCGCCTTGGCGAGATATAAGCCCAGACCGGCACCTTTCGTTTTGCGTACAGCTTTATCAGCGCGGTAGAAGCGGTCAAATACATATGGAATGTCGCCAGGATCAATCCCCGGTCCTTGGTCGCTAACACAGACAATAACCTGTTCCGGCCGGACCTGGCCACTGATACGGATTTCACCACCGGGGGCGTACTTGATTGCATTAGAGACAAGATTGGATATGACCTGGATGATGCGATCTTCGTCTGCCAGGATGACGGGAAATTTATCAGGGAAATCCACCAAAATAGTATGATGCTGGGTTTGGGTTCGAAAACGCTCTGCCAGACGCTCTGTCAGGGTCGGAAGAGAGATATCGGAAAGGTTCGGGGTCAGTCCTCCGGCCTGGAAACGTGAAGCGTCGAGCAAGTCCTCAATCATGGACGCGAGATGGTCGGCTTCATCCTCAATGACGGCCAGACTGTCACGGACGATGTTCTTATCCCATTTGGCATCTTCGCGCCGCAGGGTACTTACGTAGCCTTTGATGAGAGCAACGGGAGTTTTGAGTTCGTGGCTGACGATGGAGACGAAAGTATTCTTGATCTCTTCGGCAGTGCGAAATTTGGTGATATCGCGCACGGTAACGAAAACATTACGAAGAGTACCGTCTGAGGCGAGCAACGGAGCATAGGTAATGCCAATAGGCAGGTTGGGCGGCTCCGGGCGTTCAAGGTCACCTTCAACATATAAATAGGCATTGGAGGTCAAAGGCCAACCGGCAGTCTCGGCCTCTTCAAGTGTCAGCCCCTCAGGACGACGTGCCCAACGGATAATTTCTGCGTGGTCTTTGGTTTGAATGTCTGCGCGCGGCCGGCCATATAAGTGTTCAAAAGCAATATTGCAGCGTTCGATGGTGCGGTCAGCGTTGAGGATGAGGATACCGTCGGCAGCAGAATTGAGCAGAGCATCGAGGCGCTGTTTTTCGTAACTGACCTGTCCGTAAAGACGTGCATTGAAGACGGCGATGGCAGCTTGGTCCGCGAAGGACTGCAGGAGCAATTTATCGTTGGTTGAAAACAGGTCAGGATAACTGCGGAAAATAAAGATGACGCCGATAACCTGTCCGTGAGTGGCGAGGGGGATGCCCACACCATTCAACAAACCCATGCTGGCAGTGTAAGTCAACTCCTTGAGCATCCGGTTGAGTTCGATAAGGTTAAGCTCGGCGGCTTTCTCTTCGGCAAGGAGAGGCTCAAGGTAGCTTAAGAAAGCAGCCGGGATACCGTGAGCTGCCACCACACGCCAGCCGGCAGTCTCATTGAGGGCAATAATACCGGCCTGACCGGCCAGCATTTCGATGGAGATGCGGAGGATGCGCGTCAACAGTTTATCCAGGTCGAGTTCCTGGGTAAGGGCACGGGCAATTTCGAGCAGGTAATCGCGTTGGCGAACGCGGAAATCGGGAAGCATGAACTAATTTCTGATTTTCGATTGAGGATCCATGGTTGATTTGATTTTATCACTTAGGCAAAGCAGAAGTGTATGAAAACTGTTGAAGGTATGAATGGATCATATAAAAATCCACCCCAACTTGTAAATAAGGCTTGGGGTGGATTTTATTTCGCTCACTTCTTACTTGGCTTCTTTTTCTGCCAGGATCAGTGCTTCTTCGAAAATCTTCAGCCCTTCGTCAATTTCCGACTTGGAAATGCTCAAGGCCGGGGCGATACGAATGACGCTTTTGCCACAAGACAGCAAGATAAGGCCGCGTTCGAAGGCCAATTCGACCAAGCGGTTGCAAAGTGTTTCTGCCGGAACCTTGGTCCTGCGATCCTTGACGAATTCCACGCCGATCATCAGACCGATGCCACGGACATCGCCCATGGAAGGGTGGCGAGCCATAATTTCATGCAGGGCATCCTGTGTGTACGTCCCAACAACTTCCGCATTTTCCAGATATTCGTTTTCTATCAGATCAATGGTTGCCAGGGCTGCGGCGCAGGAAAGGGGGTTGCCTCCGAAGGTGTTGCCGTGCGAACCGCGCGACCAATCCATAACGGATTTACGGGCAACACACGCGCCCAGCGGCATCCCGGAAGCGATACCCTTGGCAATGGTAATGATATCCGGTTCCACATCGAAATGCTCTATGGCCCACCACTTGCCAGTGCGTCCCATGCCACATTGTACTTCGTCGGCGATGAGCAGGATCTTGTACTTATCGCACAATTCGCGCAGGGCTGGAAAAAAACCTGGAGGCGGAATAATGTATCCGCCTTCACCCTGAATAGTCTCCACCAAAATGCCAGCCACCTCGTCAGGTGGGAGGATATGACCAAGGATTTCCGACTCAATGTATCGGACCACCGTCTCGCCGTAATCTTCACCCGCCTGACGCTCGAGGACGGGCCGATAAGGGTTGGGGAACGGGGCGTGGACGACGCCATTCATCAGCGGGTAGAATCCGCGATGGTAGGTCGGCTTGCTGGCAGTAAATGTAACCGCGCCCATTGTTCTTCCATGGAACGCGCCGGTAAAACCAATGAAGTTCGTCCGTCCGGTATGGTAGCGGGCGAGCTTGATGGCAGTTTCAACTGATTCCGTTCCGGAATTTGTCATGAAAGAAACAGCGGCTTCGTGAAATGGAGCAATCTCATTCAGCTTTTCCCCAAGCGCAATCATTTGTTCGTGATAAAAATCCGATGAAATGTGCAGGAATTTTTCGGCCTGGTCCTGAATTGCCTTGATGACCTTTGGATGGCTATGGCCGGTGGATGTTACAGCAATCCCGGCGGCGAAATCCAGAAAACGGTTACCGTCAACATCCCAGACCTCGGAGCCGTGACCGTGATCCATGACAAATGGCACCCCTCGTGGATAAGATGGCGAGATGACAGCTGAATCGCGCTTGATCAGCGCCCTGGCCTTTGGCCCTGGTAACTTCATCGGTTCCATAATATTTCTCCTTTCATTAGGACGTTAGCTTTCGTTGAGTTTCACGTGGGCATGTGCCAACGACCCGAGCAAGCCGGCGTCATCGCCCAGTCTGGCGGTTGTGACTACCAGCCCGTCCAGATAGGACTGGTCCATGATATGACGGCGCATGGAATCCTTGACCGGGTCGAGCAACAAGTTTCCGCTAATAGACACACCACCGCCAAAAATAACGATGGAAGGGTTGAACATATGCAGGAAATCCGCGGTGGCCTGCCCGAGGAATTCTCCAGCACGTATAAATGCTTCCTTTGCCAGCGCGTCCCCCTGTTGGGCGGCTTCGGAAATCATTCGAGCGGTCAATGCAGCGGACCCAAGGCTGGTTTTCCTGCCAGCAGCAACCTGTTCGCTGACATATTTTGCTATAGCCGGGCCGGAGGCGAGCGCTTCCAAATGACCCCGGACGCCGCAGGAACAGACCGGTCCATCGGGGAGGACAGTGATGTGTCCAAGCTCGGTCGCCATACCTCGGAAGCCTTCAATCAGTTTATCGGCACTAATTACACCACCACCGATACCTGTGCTAATGGTGAGATAAACAATGTCATGATGACCTTTCCCAGCCCCATATAGCCATTCGCCTAAAATGGCCATGTTGGCATCATTCCCAAGGTAAGCCGGAACGTTGTATTTCTTCGTTAATAACTCGGCTAAAGGATAATTCGTCCAGGCAGGGATGTTGGGGGTTTCGATAATGACGCCCGTAAAGGGGTTAAGCGGGCCGGGTACGGCTGCGCAAATGATATCCACAGGCTCGTCCGGCCAGACTGAATCGATCAGCGAAGTTAGACGGTCGAGCACGCCATCTTCCATGCCATAGGAAGGGGCGCGTTGAATATTAATCGGGACAGAACTGTCACGGGGATAAACGGCAACTCTTAACTGGGTGCCGCCGATATCTATGGCAATAATTGCGCTCATCACTACTGTTCCCTATATCTTTTATCGCAGGACATATAATTTCCGAACCCGTGTAATTAAAGATCTCTATAAACACCGATATTTTCGCCCAAACATCGAGTTAATATCAACAAAATTATAACATGGGGACGAAATGGTCCGTTTGTTTTCAGGTCGCTCCCATGCGTATCAAGTGTGTTTTATCTGAAATAGATCACCCTACGCGTTCAAGACGGGCATTTACGTCCACTGCGAACCGTTGAACATATTCCTGCACGTATTCGTTCACATTCTTGTAGATGTCAGTTATCAATGGGGTCAGATCCATCCCATAAGAAAGTCCCGTCGTCAGGTCAATACCGTGGGAAGCAAAATATGTTGCATTGGCACGCCGGCGCCCCATGCTGGCCAAGTCATAGCGCTTGCCACCGCAAATCTGCAAGTCGAACACGCCAAGCAAAGCAGCCTGCAAACTCTCGTGTTTGCTCAGGTCGAAGGCGATCTTATCCTCATCCACCAACCAATCCAGGTCACGCCAGACTTCGCAGCCGAAGAGTTTTTCGGGCCGTTCCGCTTCGGACAAGCTGCGAATTGCCGTGATGACACGGCGGGCTACGGCCACGTGCGTATCATGTTTGTCAGCCAGGTTATGGGTGTAGACAAATCCTGGTCTGGCGGTTCTTACCAAGGCGGCGATATCGGCGACTGCCTCCGATTTCGAAGGGTCTTTGATGACCTTGCTGGGGAAGTCGAGAAGCACCTGTGCGGCATATTCGCCTACGATAGCGGCTTTTTTCTGTTCCTTAATACGGATGAGGCGCATCTCTTCATCGGAATATTCCTTGTACAGGTCATCGCGAGGGGAACCGCGTCCATCCGTGACAACCACGCCAGTGAACCAAAGCGTTTTTTGCTGGAAGCAATCCAAGATGGGACTGGCGGCCATAATCTCGATATCGTCCTGGTGCGCAGCAATGCACATATGGGTGGTGCGCGCGAGCGCCTGTTCGGGCGGCAAGCCATTCGGGATAAATATTTCCGCGGTTGGAAGGTGGAATATCATAGCACTCTCCTTTAACTGGAAAGAGCCGGGAGGCTGGCTGCAGCAATGGACTGACCGACCCGGCGGCTTTTTTCATCGGGAAGTTGGACGTTGATCTGCGAGGCCAAGGCCGGGAATTCGGACTTCAAGACCTGCTTTGCATTGTCCAGGATCAAATCCCCGCCACGACCTGACGTGCAGCGACCCAGGAGAAGGACATGTTTGATGTCATAGAAATCGGCATATTGAGCCAGACCGTATCCGAGGTAAATACCCATAGATTGCCAGATCCGGGCAGCGCCAGTGTGTCCAGCCTCCAGTTTTTTCTGTACGAATTTCAACCTTTCGGCGTCGGTAATCCCAGTAGGGATGGTGATCCCGGCTTTTGACGCCAAACGGAAGACGCACTGCTGAGAGAAATACATCGAACCGACACCAATATCTCCGGACCACTCGTCAGTGGGGGCATTAGGGCTGAAATCAACCGGGGCGAAGGCCATTTCATTCAACCAGCCCAGGATATGCCCGTGCGCATCCACATAACCCGTGGCTTCGCTCGAGCCCATGGCGATTCCCAGGATGGCGTTATCTTTCAGGGACATGGAGCCTGCCAGGGCGGTTACGTCGCCATCGTTGATTACTTCCAACGGTACGCCGAGCTCGTCACGAATACGGAGAAACATATTCCTGATTTCGCCGAAGCGTTCCGGAGGAATGGCGCGAAACAATGAAGCGACCATTGGACGGTTATCGATGTAAATCCCGGCTGAACTCCCGCCAATGGCATCCACGCGCGGCATTTTATCTGCAGCGGATTTCAGGGCAGCCATTACTTCGCGATAATGGTATTCAGGATCGGAGTGTTTTCTTGGTTCCCAGATGACTTCTTCACTGAAGATGGTCTGCCCATTAACCACAGCACTCACTTTACGGTCGGAAGCACCCAGGTCAAAACCGATGCGGCAACCATCCAGATGGCGGCCCAATTGCCTGCCGGACTCATTGGCCGGCGGTACTTCGGAGGGCTCGCACGAAACCACGCTGAAAGTCTTCTCGTAGACCTGTTCACCCATGAAATGATAATCGAATTGACGGTCGCCATTGGCAGCGTATACTTTGCGAATGTACTCACCGATGAAGTGCGGACCCCCAATGTAAACCTTCCAGCCGCCGCGTTGCCAAAGCAGGAATTTAAGGATGCGTTCAACGTAATACAAATCCTCCCTGGCACGTGGGTGGCCTTCAGGGAAGATGACCGTCTCAAAGCGCCCGATTTCACCGTCGCTGCGTTCCAGTCCAAGGACGAGTGGAACTCCAACGGCAGCGGCTGCCTGGCGAAACGCCTGGTTTGAGAGAGAAGCAGGCCGGAAAACAGGGTCAAGGGGGGGGATATGAAGAGGTTTTACCAATATAAAAGGTTGCGACATGCCGATCTCCTGCCAGACAGAAACCAGATCAAAGGAATGATAGCGGGTTCGATTATATTACGGATTTCAAAGCTGCCTCGGCTGATTCGGCAACTCTTGCCGTCGAAACAGCCGATCCCCCAAGAACCCCAAAAGAGCTGGGGCAGGCGGGGACCAGATGGCGGCTGGAGGGATCATCGAGCCCTCATGGGCTCGATGTGGCTGCCTGTACCTGTGGTGTAGGCACAGGTGATGCAGGCTCAGCCGGGCCTCGGCTAGTCGTTCCTCGTATCGAAAAAAAACGAATAAGGGGATTGGGGATTTTTGATTGCTGATTACCGATCCCCAAACGTGATGTTGCTGCTTGGCGGTGAGGGGGGAATTGAACATTGAAAACAAAAAAAGAACAATCAGGGAAAAGAGTAAATCGCAGAGCCCATGAAAAGGGCGTTTTCAGGCAGTTTTTGCTCATTTTTCTGGATTTGGAAGGGTGAATTGACATTTTTTCGGACCGAGAGGCTGGCAAGTATTTCCAGAGGAATTATTCCTCAGAAACAAATGAGGGCGGGGAAGAATGCGGAAAATTTTTCGACCCAACACGTGCAAACGGGAAAACCGGTTTCATCTTTACTCCTGGTGAGCATGGACGGGATAAGTCAGGGTGCCATTATAGTACAAATGTTCTATTTTTACAAGGGGCAGCCAGGAATATAATAAAGAGAACCGGCTTGCGAGGGTGGTTTTGCGGAGCGGGTCGTGCAGCGGAGCAGCCCTGGCCACCTGGAACTTCTTCTATGATGGCGACGGCAGTCCTTCGACAGGCTCAGGACAGGCCGGGTGAGGCAGGAGTATACTTCGGGAACCAGAACGTTAACAACCTCAATGCCAGCAGGACGCTGGTGGTTTTATTTACCCTTAATTTGGAATCTCTGCAACATATTCTATTAATATGACTCAAACTTGGTACGATTTGAAAAATTTTCTTTCTAAATAGGAGGGATAAATTACGAAAATATGTGGTTTCGAGATAATGCGTGGCGCCACGCACATCTGTCAAATCAAGTCCCTATTTCATTAGACGGGGGCAAATTGAGTTTGAATGATTAAGAGCCTTCCAAGAAAAATGTCGGAAAGTTAAAATCCTTATTGTCGATAAACCAAGCAAAGGTTAGCGTCGCTGATGAAACATTGCCATATCGGCGGCTGTAGCCCCAAAAATATCCGCTGAAAGTTTAAATCCGGCCGCTTCCAACCGCGGGCCAAATAACGGCCGGATACCCGTCGGTTTTACCTGTCCGAGAATTTTTCCCTCAGCATTTACTCCGGTCTGGTGGAATTTGAAAATGTCGCTCATGGTAACCGTATCACCTTCCATACCGGCAACTTCGGTAATGGCAGTAAGTTTGCGCGTATGATCCCGCATACGCGATATCTGGATAACTACATCTAGTGCAGAAGAAATCTGCTGACGGACGATTTTTATTGGCAGCTCCATCCCAGCCATCAACACCAGCGTTTCTAGACGAGAAAGTGCGTCGCGTGGCGAATTGGCATGGATGGTTGTCAGAGAACCGTCATGGCCGGTATTCATGGCCTGGAGCATATCCAGGGCTTCGCCGCCGCGGCATTCGCCAACAACAATTCGATCAGGTCGCATGCGCAGGGAGTTGCGGACCAATTCACGGACACTCACCGTACCATGCCCCTCTACATTGGCTACCTTAGTTTCCAGGCGAACAATATGCTCCTGCCGTAGCTGTAATTCGGCGGCATCTTCTATTGTTACAATTCGTTCCTCTTCAGGGATAAACCCTGATAGCGCATTCAGGAGCGTGGTCTTTCCGGATCCGGCACCGCCCGAAATAATGATATTCAGGCGACCGAGGACGCAGGCACGCAGGAAATCGGCCATTCCTTGTGTCAACGAATTTAACTCAATCAATTGCACGATTGAATATTTTTCCTTTTGGAATTTTCGGATGGTAAGAGACGGGCCATCAATAGCACAGGGAGGAACGATGGCATTGACACGTGAACCATCCGGCAGGCGCGCATCTACCATGGGACTATCGGAATCGATATGACGGCCTAATGGCGAAACAATGCGGTCAATTATTTTTAAGATGTGCGAATTGTCCTCAAAGACGACATTCGTCCGCTCCAGACGCCCTTTTTTTTCAATATAAACTTTATTGGCCCCGTTGACCATGATCTCGGTGATTTCCTGGTCATCGAGCAGCGGTTGGATTGGACCATAACCAGAGATTTCGTCAAGAATATACCGGATAAGGTATTTCCGGTTATTATCAGAAAGGGATAATCTCATCTGTAATATAGCTTCTGACAAGCGACCTTCGACAGCCTTCTGGCGCTTTTCCGGCGAGAGGTCAGCCCCGGCGAGGGCTTGCATGACCGTTGTAGTCAGATAATTGCGCAACTCGTTATCATCCGGAGCAATTGCATTGGCAGAACCATTCTCAACCGCGGTGGTCATTTTCCACTTGCCTTTGACGGGTCTGATATCTCGCTATCAGGGATTACCCAAATAATCTCGCATCGCTGCACAGCTAAAAACCTGGTTTGATATAGAGCTTGGTCGTCTGGTGAATAGATGATAGCGTCGGTAATGGCTACAAATTTTTCTGGAAGGTCCAATTCATCCTTGATACGTTGACCTTGATGGACATGGATACTTCCGTGGATTCGGTGAGTGGTCGTCTGGATCATGGCAGGAACAGGGGTTTTGGGAATAATATCCGTAAAGAATTTACCATTATCGTCAAATTCAATGGTCATAAACACCTCCGGACAATTGTCATCGATTTCGTTACTCGTCCAGTCTATTATTACTGGGATTCCGCGTCTGAACACTGTTCCCATTATTTTTAGCTGAAACAGGTAATCGTTTGAACGAAACTTCTCCAAGTATAGTATAGTTTTTCCCATTTTGCCTCCAATTTCGCGATAACCTTCATAAATCCAGACGTTCAAGATGGTTTCTGGCCAACCAGCTTAATAGCAAAAACAGGCTGGAATGTCGATGAGGATATTGATCAGGCCAGGCTATATTCATACACTTCTTGATAGGGGTATTCTTTCGGAAGTTTCATCACCACCCTCCTCGCCGTTCGGATGATCTTCCCTGCCAGGAAGATGTACTTCAGCCGGAAGGTCTTGATCTGTTGCCGGTATTCCGCTTTCATTCCGCGATCCATTTTGAACAGCAAGAACAGGTTATAAGCCATCATCATCATCAATTGAAAGACCGCCTCGTTGGCCCAGAATGATTGGAGCAGCAGGTGACCGACTGCCATATCATACTTGGCTTCCTTGATGTAGTTCTCGCAACGCCCCCGTTGATCATATAACGCGACCACCTCTTCCGGGGATCGGTCTAGATTGGTTACAAAGAAAAAGTACTCGTATTCTTCCCCTGCCAGAAAGGATAATTGGGCCGTTTTGGCTGAATCTTTCCGTACCCGTTCGACGATGAACCTTCTGGCTTTCTTCCATGAGTCCAGGGTCGTGACCAGCTCGGCCTTTTCCCGGCCATCCTCGCCAGGAACAAAGGTGAGGCCTGGATTGGTGGCCTGGGATACCAGGGTCGGATACCCTTTTGCCTTGATCACGTAGGTACACCCCAACGATTCGATGGTTTCCAGGATATTTTCATCGAAATACCCGCTGTCCATGCGAAAGGTGATCTTCAACCCCATGTCCTGGACCTGGGCGATGATCTCCTGGATCAATCCTGCGGCACCATTTGACGTGTACGTATCCCCACTGCGGACATATCCGGTCAAGAACGCTTTGATCTCATCGCAGAAAGCAAACTGGAGGTTGTAACAGGGGTTGCCCAGATTCTTCGGGTTGTATCCTTTGGCGGTCCCTTCCTGGTGACCTTCCACGTTGACCAGGCTGCTGTCGATGTCGATCGTGATAGCATTGTGCTTGCTCCGTATCAGGAGCTTTCGAAACAGCCTGAAATTGACTTCCCTCAGCATTTGGGTGGTCGTGTAACTGAAGTTGCCCAGGAACCGGGAGACCGTTTCCGGCTCTCTGACCGAAATGGAAAACTCACGGATCAGGGAGTCGCTCTGCATCAATTTCAAGCGCTCCAACTTATCGATCCCAATGAAGTTGCCACATAGCACGGTCTGGATGTGGTTCACCTTGACCTTGTTCGTGGATTCGTTCCCAAAAACCAGTTCCCGATCGATCCATTCGAAGAACCCATTTTTCCGGGTATTTTCGAGCAAGAGAAACAATCCTGCATTCGAGGTGAGCTGTCTGGCGGTGAATTCGACGGCATCGATCATGTTCGGATCCTGTTCAGCGAGAGTGCCTGCTGATCGGGATTTTAACACTCAATTTCACATCCGATTTTGATTTACCCAATGAGTGAAAGCTGAAACTGCGGAGAGGTCCTCTGGCCCTGTTCGCGCCGGGAGGGGCGTTGGCGTGTTGGACGCACTTTTATATAGAAAGCAGCGGCGCAATGTTTCGTTGAATTGGCCTATACATTCCCTTTTCCTTCGCAAAAGTTCCTTTCGGCGACGTGGAATCCAGGTGGTTTTCTTTTTGTCTTACTATTCCTGGGATATTCACTATACCATGCATATATTGTG
Source organism: uncultured Chloroflexia bacterium (assembly GCA_963827305.1). Lineage (GTDB taxonomy): Bacteria > Chloroflexota > Anaerolineae > Anaerolineales > Villigracilaceae > UBA877. Next base: position 102,377 of record CAWHAM010000015.1, on the reverse strand, counting down.
TGATTTCATGCAAATAAATATATAAGGAATGATAAAACAGTTAGTGGACCTGTAAAAACATTAAGAAGACTTTTTCCATCATTATGATTACGCAACCTTTTTTCTGTAAATATGAGTAAGAAGTATCCATCGAACTTTTAACAAACCGATGACTTGCCTGCACAATAATGCTTTCCGATCTGCCACTCTTCGCTGATCTCCATCAAGAGTGCAGAGATCAATCGAAGACAGGAAGCCTCGTTGGGGAAGACACCCACCACCCGGGTACGCCTGCGGATCTCCTTGTTGATGCGCTCCAAGCTGTTCGTGGTCCGGATGGAACGCCGGTGTTCAAGTGGAAAATCGAAGACCGTAAATCCTTCTGAAAGGTTTTCCTCCAACCAGGCTGATAAGCGTGGTGCAGAAACAGCATACTTCTGGATGGCCGCATAGAGCAACTTTTCAGCCGTCTGTCTATCTGGGGCATTGAACATGGAGCGTATGTCGGCAGCCACCTCCAGGCGCATGGATTGTTTGGGAAGGTATGCTCCTGCATTCTGCTGCAAATGGAATTGGCAGCGCTGCCAGGGAACACTGCCCAACACTGCTCGTCTGGCTGCTCCCAAGCCTTCGTGATCATCGCTGGTTACCAGTTTCACACCATGCATGCCACGCTCCTTCAGGCTCTTCAGGAAGGCTTTCCAGTGGGTTTCATGCTCACTCAGGGACACAGAAACCCCTAAAACCTGCCTTTCACCCTCTGGAGTGATCCCGGAAGCCACCAGAACGGCTGCATCACGCACTTGTCCGGCTTCTCGCACCTTCTCGTAACGGGCATCCACGTATAGATAAGCGATCTCTCCAAGCGGTCGTTCCCGCCATTCCTGCAGGACACTGTCCAGTTGTGCAGCTGCACGACTGACTTGCATGCTGGAGACTTCCACACCACATAGTTCTTCAGTGATCGCTTTTACCTTGCGGGTGGACACTCCCTGCACATACATCTCGGCCAGCGCGATCACCAATGCCCGTTCGCTCCGCAGGCCTTTCTCCAGCGCAGAGGGATAAAAGCCACCCTCTCGAACCTGAGGTACTGCAAAGGTGATCTCGCCAACCCGGGTTCGAACGGTCTTGGGTTTGTAACCATTGGCGTGACCAGTTCGGTCCTCCGTACGTTCATACTGGCCTGCATTGAGGTAATTTGCTCGTTCCGCTTGCATAGCCTGGTTGATCAAAATACGCAGCAATTCAGGAACGGTTTCCAGTCCTTTTTCTGCAAGTCCACTTGGAAAGGTATAATCTGTTTGGTGAGTCATTAGGTTCTCCTTATTTGGTTTAGTAGCCGTGTAAGGATACTTCTGACTCACCACTCTTGTTAAGGTTCAACAATTTACAGAAAGAATGTTACACCAACATCATTATTCACAAATAAATTTAAGGAATGATATACTTCGCAAATACACGAGATGTTGTAAAATGTCGGGAAATTACAATAATAAACTCGGTTTACAGAAAGATTAGAATATATTTAGGGGTATTGACAATCATTGAAAATCATTGTCCTATAGTGACAACATAGACCGCGGGTAGTTTCGTGATGAGTAATTCTATCCGCAAACAGAGCCCCAGGGAGCACTTCATGTGCTCCCTGATACATTAACAACATGGAGGAGGATATTATGGCAAAAACCCGCATTTTCATTGATTTTTGGAATCTCTAATTCTCTCTTAATTCAAAGACGGCACGTAAGTTTTGGGTCGATTGGAGAAAATTTCCCGGGTGGTTAATTTCAGAGGCATCTTCTTTGGTCGGATCGAAATTGGACTATGATGGTATGAAAGTATATATGTCCTACGATGTCAATAAAGCTGGGGATAAAAACCTACTTGGATGGGCAAATAACGTTTTGGCCCGGATGCCCGGTGTAAATGTTGACATTCATGAACGCAGGCCAAAAGGACCAGCAGTATGCCAAGCTTGTCATTCTGAAATAAAAACCTGTACAAATTGTGGGGCCGAACTACATAGAACTATTGAAAAAGGCGTAGACACAAGTATTGTTACCGATCTTCTTGGGCTTGCCTGGGAAAAGGTATGGGATATAGCTATATTAGTATCAGCAGATAGAGATTATATTCCTGCCGTCAATTTGCTTTCAACAAAAGGGTTTCGGGTCATTAATGCTTATGTTCCACCAACTGGAATAGAACTAGTAAAGGTGTGTTGGGCGAATATTGATCTCTCCAAAGGATTAGGAAATTTTGAAGAAATAAAGAAGGTTTAACCCAAAGCCCAGCCTAATCGCTGGGCTTTTGATCTTAAGGATTTGGGCGTCACGTGACGGCGCTTTCGACCGGAGAAATGTATTCCTACGACGCCAATGGAAATAACTTGCACCGGCTGCAAGCGCAGGTGTGACGTCCCGCGAAGAAGGTGGCAGGAAAACCAGCCAGGAATTAATATAGAGAACCGGCTTGCGACGGTGGTTTTACGGAGCGGGTCGTGCAGCGGAGCGGCCCTGGCCACCTGGAACTTCTTCTACGACGGCGACGGCAACCCTTCGACAGGCTCAGGGCAGGCCGGGTGGAGCAGGAGTATTTCCAGGGCGTCACGGTTCCTTCGATTCACATCCCAAGTTCGCCTTGAATTTGCTTATATCACCCAATTCTCCTTCTTTGGGATAGTCGCGGCAGGGTTATTGTAGGCAAGATTGACTATTCCCCCAAAGACTGCTATTATCCCTGTGATGTCTCGGAAACGTGAAGTCTGGTTATTGTCTGTGCGACGGAGGATAAAGTCGCTGTTGCGTTGGTTCGTTCCGGGTTTGGGGGTGAAACGCTGGTTTTTTGCCCTGCTAGCCGGGATCACCTTCCTCGGCGTTGGTCTGTCGATTTTCTTGCTGGATATTTACCGTACCGCTCCTGAAACCTGGTGGCTGCCGGCCCTAACTTTCCTTTCGCTTCAATCTCTTGCGCGTCCGGTGCGCGTTATCATTTTTGGAGTGTTAGGTCTGGGCTTGATCGGATTGGGAATCTGGGGTTTAAACCGAGCCCTGCTGGAGCCATTCCTGCGGCCCGGAAAGCGGCTGGTGGACCAAGTATCGGACTTCCGGCGGCGTGAACGTGGTCCGAGGGTGGTCGTCATTGGCGGAGGGCATGGGATCGCCACGGTTTTACGCGGGATGAAGGAACATACCAATAACCTAACAGCGGTTGTGTCAGTGGCCGACGATGGCGGCTCTTCCGGCAAAATACGACGTGACCTCGGCATCCTCCCGCCGGGTGACATTCGCAACTGTCTGGCGGCACTCTCGGATGATGAAGCCTTGCTGACGCAATTATTCCAATATCGCTTTGGCGGCGAAACCGGCCTAAGTGGGCATTCATTTGGCAACTTGTTCATTACGGCACTGGCTGATCTTACCGGCAGTTTCGAGAAAGCGGTAGCCGAATCAGGCCGGGCGCTTTCCGTCCATGGCCAGGTGCTCCCGGCGACACTGCACAACGTCAGGCTGGTAGCGGATGTACGGCTTCCACAAACCGAGACAGAGGTGCGGGTAGAAGGTGAGAGTCAGATCCCCAAAGCGGCCGGACGTGTGCGTCGGGTCTGGCTTGAGCCTAACGATGCCTCAGCTTATCCGCCGGTTATACAGGCTGTTCTGGGGGCGGACATGATCATCATCGGCCCTGGCAGCCTTTATACCAGCATTTTGCCCAATATACTTGTCCGGGATTTGCTAGAGGCAATCCACTCCAGCCGGGCGGTCAAGATGTTCGTGACCAATATCGCCACGCAACCGGGTGAAACGGAAAAGTATACTTCCAGCGACCATATCCATGCCCTGGAGGATTTGATCGGTTTTGAACTTGCAGATGTCATTGTCTGCAATTCGTGTTATGATGGGGAATTTGAAGGGGAGGTTCAGTGGGTCCGCGTAGACGAGAGCGAGGCGCGTGACCGGCGTGTTTACTGCACCGACCTGGTTGATCGTGACAATCTGGTGCACCACGATGCTCCCAAACTCGCCCAAACGCTGATGGCTTTGTATAATGAGCGAACCGGGCCACTCACCAAGGAAAATACAACGCAACCGCGTTGAAATCACACTAAACCCGTAAGGAGAAATATTATGGCAACACGTGTTGGTATCAATGGTTTTGGCCGGATCGGCCGTCAGGTCCTGAAGGCCATTCGGGATTACTATCCCGAAGAACTGGAAGTCGTCGCTTTCAACGATATTGGCGACATGAAGACCATGGCGCACCTGCTCAAGTATGACTCGAACTATGGTCGCTTCAATGGCACGGTCGAAGTCGCCGAAGATGGTCTGTTAATCGACGGGAAGAAGGTCACCGGCTTCAAAGAGACTGATCCTGCCGCAATCCCGTGGAAAGACCTGGGCATCGACATCGTAATCGAATCCACCGGTCTCTTCACCATCAAGGAAGACGGCGTCAATAAAAAGGGCAAGACAGTCAAGGGCGCCGTCAACCACATCACTGCCGGGGGCGCCAAGAAGGTCATCATTTCCGCTCCAGCGGAAGGCGAAGACCTGACCATCGTCATGGGCGTAAACGAGGACAAGTATGATCCAAAGATCCATCACGTTGTTTCAAATGCATCCTGCACCACGAACTGCCTAGCTCCGGCTGCCAAGGTTGTGCATGACAAGTACATCATCAAGCGTGCCTTTATGACCACCATCCACGCTTATACCAACGACCAGAAGATCCTCGACATGCCGCATTCGGATCTGCGTCGTGCACGGGCTGCTGCGATGAACATCATCCCGACAACAACCGGCGCTGCCAAGGCCATTTCCCTGGTAATCCCCGACCTGAAGGGCAAATTCGATGGCTATGCCCTGCGTGTTCCGACTTCAACCGTCTCTGTGGTGGATTTCACCGCCGAGCTTGAGAAATCAACCACCACCGACGAACTGCGCCAGGCTTTCCGCGATGCAGCCAAACTGCCACGCAACAAAGGCATCCTGCAAGCCGTGGATGAACCGCTGGTCAGCATTGACTACAAGGGCGATCCGCATAGTTCCTCCATGGACCTGCCGTTTACGAGTGTTCTTGGGAAGGCCGAAAACAACTTCGTCAAGGTCGTAGCCTGGTACGATAACGAATGGGGTTACTCGGTCCGCACAGCCGACCTGGCTGCGCTGATGGCGAAAAGCCTGTAAGTCTGTAATGACAAATAGTCTCATAATCGAAAGATTATGAGACTATTGATTTTTTGACCTGGAGAATCATCATGAATAAGAAAACTGTACACGATATTGATCTGAAGGGCAAGCGCGTGCTGATGCGCGTGGATTTCAACGTCCCGATGGCAGAAGGCAAAGTCACCGATGACAAACGGATCAAGGCTGCCCTTCCCACCATCAAGTATGTACTTGAACAGGGGGCATCCCTGCTCCTGATGAGCCATCTGGGGCGTCCAAAGGGCGGATTCGATCCCGAGTTCAGCCTGAAAGCGGCGGCGGAAGTCCTGGCCGGTTATCTGGGCATCCCGGTCAAAATGGCGCCGGATTGCGTCGGGCCGGAAGTCGAGAAGATGGCCAAGGCGATCAAACCGGGTGAAGTCATGATGCTGGAAAATACCCGCTTCCACCCCGAAGAGGAAAAGAATGACATGGAACTGGCCAAGAAAATGGCCGCGCTCGGCGATGTGTATGTCAATGACGCCTTTGGTTCGGCGCACCGCGCACATTCCTCGACCGAAGGTGTGGCGCACTTCCTCCCAGCTGTTTCCGGTTTCCTGATGGAACAGGAACTGGAATATCTTGGGCGCGCAATTGCCAACCCGGAACATCCTTATATTGCCATCCTGGGCGGCGCCAAGATCAGTGACAAGATCCTGGTTGTCGAGACCCTGCTCTCCAAATGCGACAAGCTCATCATTGGCGGCGGCATGGCAAATACTTTCCTGGCCGCCAAGGGTTTGAATATGCAGGATAGCCTAGTGGAGGCAAGTTCACTCGATACCGCAAAAGCCATCCTTGCAAAATCCGGCGAGGATATTGTCCTGCCTGTGGATGCGATCATCGCCGATAAATTCGACGCCGAAGCCAATAGTCAAGCAGTGGATGTGGGCAAAATTCCGGCTGGCTGGCGCATGATGGATGTTGGACCGAAAACCCTGGAGCTGTACAAAGCAACTCTTAAGGGTGCGAAACTGATCGTCTGGAATGGTCCGGTAGGCGTATTCGAAATGCCCAAGTTTGCCGAAGGCACATTTGCCCTGGCTAGAATGCTGGCGGAATCCGGTGCGATCACGGTCATCGGCGGCGGTGACAGTGCCAGTGCTGTGAAGAAAGCCGGCGTCGCCAAACAGATGACGCACGTCTCCACAGGCGGCGGTGCTTCGCTGGAATTCCTGGAAGGCAAGGAATTGCCCGGCGTGGCCGCGTTAATGAATAAATAAGAATCTACTCAAAGGGCGAACAAGGAATTTAAGCGTTCGCCCTTTGGAACTGAATATATCTGAGGGACTTTACCATCATGCGTACACCATTTGTAGCTGGAAACTGGAAGATGAATAAGACTGTTGCAGATGCAAGAGCACTCGTTGCCGAAATGACGCCGGCTCTGCGGGCGGTCAAGGGGGTGGAAAAAGTACTCTGCCCACCGTTCGTGTCATTGGTCGCGGTGGCAGCTCTTCTGCAGGGCACCGATATTGGCCTGGGCGCCCAGAATTTGCATTGGGAGGCCAAGGGCGCCTACACAGGTGAAATTGCTCCGGGAATGGTGGCAGAGTTTTGCAGGTACGTCATAATCGGACATTCCGAGCGCCGAACGTATTTCGGCGAAACGGACGAGACAGTAAATAAGAAAACCGTAGCCGCATGGAACACAGGCCTGACACCGATTGTGTGTGTGGGCGAGACCCTGGCCGAGTACGAGTCGGGACGGACGGCGGAAGTTGTTTCCCGTCAAATCCGGGCGGGACTTAAAGGCCTGGAGGCGGAATTTGCCCCAAAGGTAGTTGTTGCATATGAACCGGTCTGGGCAATCGGGACAGGTCGTGCCTCCACGGGTATGAATGCCAATGTTGTGATTCGTGATCATATCCGCGAGCCTTTGGCAGAGATGTATGGCGAAGATTCTGGACAGGCAATACGGGTACTTTACGGTGGTTCAGTAACAGCCGCAAACGCAGCCGAATTTTTCGGCCAACCCGATATCGACGGAGCACTTGTCGGCGGTGCCAGTTTGAAGGTAGATGAATTTGTTAATATTACGCAAGCGGCAATGAAATAATTTGCCTGCGATGAGCGGCGGACGACAGACAAGGATCGCTGTCGTCCGCCGCCTGCCTTAATCTGATCCCATGAATTTACTAACATCTTTTAACGGCTTGCTGTGGCTCTTGGCGACTTTGGTTTTGCTGGTATTCCTGCAACGCACTTTGCACCGCGAAATTCAGGCTGTTTTCTTGATCCTGACACGTCGTCCCGGCGTGACGCAGGTGATTTTTGCCTTTATTTTTCTTCCAGGTGTCTTCCTGCATGAGCTCAGCCATTTTTTTGCGGCGAAGCTGCTTGGAGTTCATACGGGAAGCTTTTCATTAATTCCTCAAACGCAGCCGAATGGGAAATTGCGCTTGGGTTATGTTGAGACTGCTTCGGGCGGTTTTATTCGAGATGCACTGATCGGGGCTGCACCGTTAGTGATGGGCAGCCTTTTTGTCGCTTATGTCGCAATTTACCAACTGCACTTATTGCCATTATGGGATTTTGTACGCCTGGCTGAATGGAAAGGATTCTGGTCCGGGCTGTTGGTGGTACCGAAAGCGCCTGATTTTTGGTTGTGGTTTTTCCTGACATTTACCATCAGCAGCACAATGATGCCTTCTGAATCGGACCGGCACGCCTGGTTTCCTCTCGGATTGCTGTCCGGCGCCCTGTTAGGAGTTGCCATTCTGGCTGGCGCCGGTCCGTGGATGCTGGAGAACCTGGCCCAACCGTTTAATTCTTTTTTACGTGCTTTGGCATTGATATTTGGCTTGAGCGGGGTTTTACACATGATCCTGATATTGCCATTCCTTCTGCTTCACCAATTATTGGCGAGGCTGACCGGGGTGGATATTGGGTGAGTTTGTCCAATAGATAATACACCAAGCGCATAGCCAGCATCAGGTGTAGAGATAACCATGAACTTCCCTAAGAGTATTTCCCTGACCATTACAAAACTTATTCGTGATCGGGCAAAGATTGGATGAACAAACAATAATCATCCCCCTGCATGATCGTTTTCGGTTGCTCAAATCGAACAGCAGAATTCCAAGCGGGGCGATCCCACCATGCGAAGTCGGTTCGACAATGAATTTGATATCCGATATCTGCTCTCGTATGGTTCTTCCATAAATCGGCATAATAGCAAAGGGTCACTTTGTGAACGTAACGGAGTTTCGTTGCCTCAACCAATTCAAAGTGCTGTAACCCATAAACCGAGTTATTTTCCCAATCTTCTTCACGAGTTAGCTCATCCCACCTGGCTGCATCCCTTAAATCCGTGGGATCAAGGTTGAATTGGGCAAAAGAAGCCAAAGCCTCTGCGCGTCTTGTTTCACGCGAATTCTCAGCCATTTCAAAAACTGCAACATGATATGCTTCCCATAACTGCTCACCATACCTGGACAGAAGTAAAGGACAGACCCGGGCAAGTCCCTCAATCTTGCCTATCAACTGAAGCCTGTTTTCTTCCAGCTTAGTTTTACGATAATGCTGATCGATCCGCGCGGTGACGGTATCCCACTTGCCTCCATATTCCTTTAAAATAATACTCAAGCAACCAATTTCCGAATGTAATTCATTATCGTCCCAGCGGTCACCAATCCCAGCAATAAAATCAAACCTTCTCTTTATTTCTTCGATTATTTGAAGCCGATTTGCCTGGCTTTCGGCAAGATAGATATCCCCTTTTGGGTACCCTTTTTTTTCCAACCATTCCTTAGTATATAGATGGGTGAATTCGGGTCGCGCACCGATATAGACAATCTTATATTTTGGTGATAGAGCGTTCAAGCATTCGATACTGCCTGGTACTGCCCGGTCTGCAAGAATCCTATCGCGCCGATAAAAATCTGGAGTGGAGATAAGAGTATTCCGCGAGCGTGTATCGCAGATAGTGCCATCAATGAAGACAAGAATCGCTTTCATGACAAATTTATTCAGCAAGTGGAATCAACAATAGCGGAATGGCTGTACGCCGTGCCACACTGGCAGCCACGCTACGATTCCAGAAGGCATCCAGACCAGCGCGACCGTGTGTGCCGAACAGAATCAGGTCAGCGCCAAGTTTTTCGGCTGTTTTTGCGATAACCGGGGCCGGGTCGCCGCGAGCAATTTCCGCCGTGGCCCGAATATGGGCCTTATTGAACGCGTTCAAGTGTCCCTGGAAATGTTCCTGGGCAATCTCTTCAGCGATATCGAGGTAAGCCGTGGATGTAGCTGGAAGCATGTTACTGACTGCTGCCTGTTCGCCGGAGAGGGTACCCAGGGTGGGGATAACGCAGAGCAGGTCTAATTCTGCTCCATAGGCTTCTGCTAGCGATTGGGCAGTTGGCAAGGCTTTATCATGGACGGACTCATTATCCAGCGGGACAAGGATATGTTGTAACTGGAATGGCGCAACAGTTTCATCCGGCTTGATAAGTAAAACAGGTGTCCCGCTGGCTGCCGCCACCTCCTGAGCAATGTTCCCGAAGAACAGATCATGCATACCGCTGTTCCCGTGTGAACATAGAATAATCAGGTCGGGTTGGATTTCATCCGAAGAGTGGTCAACGATACTGCGAGCCACATCTGCTACCGGAGAAGAGTGGACGTGCAGATTGGCTTTGATTTTTGCAGGAAATACATGATTGACAACTTCGGCCAGATAAGCTTTGGCTTCGCTTGCTTCGGTCAGATGACGGTCACGGTGGATTTCGTCAGGTGCATCCTGCTCAATGATATGCAACAAAGTAACCGGAGCGTTAAAAGTTTGTGCCAGCGAGACTGCGGCGGGGAGGGCTGCCTCAGCCAGTTTGGACCCATCCAGAGGTACGAGAATGTGTTTGAACATAGGCTCATCTCCCGAAAAAAGTCTTGAAAAGAAGGAAAAAGTTGAGCAGGAGGATAAGTACAGCCGACAAGCTTGCCAGCAGAGTAGTGAGCCAACGGTTGACAAGTACCCCCATGATATCTTTACGGCGGGTAAACATGACCAGCGGGATAATGGCAAAAGGAAGTCCAAATGAAAGGACGACCTGACTAATTACCAGCGTGCGGGTGGGATCGAAGCCGGCGAAGATAACGATGAGGGACGGTACAATCGTCACCACCCGACGAATCCAGGGCGGGACATGGAAGTGAAGGAAACCCTGCATAATTACCTGTCCAGCCATCGTCCCAACCGATGAGGAGGACAATCCGGAAGCAAGCAGCGCCACACCAAACACAATACCAGCGGCAGGACCGAGCAATGGTTGTAGAGTACGGTAGGCTTGCTCTAAGGTACCAACGTTTGTACCGGTCTTGAAAAAGGTTCCGGCGGATGTGATCAACATAGCGGCGTTAACAGAACTGGCGATGATCATGGCGATGAGCACATCAATGATCTCGAAATGAAATAAACGATGTAGTTGTTCCGGTTTTTTGACAACCACCCGTCCCTGTGTTAGGGCTGAATGCAGGAAAATGGCATGCGGCATGACAGTGGCGCCCAAGATGCCGGTTGCCAGTAGGATGCTCTCCGAGTTTGTGAAATGCGGTATGAAAGTGGAGCGGGCAATTGTCCCCCAGTCCGGATGCACGAGGAAAATTTCAACCACGTAACTGACTGCAATGATGGCGAGGAAACCGGTGATGACAGCTTCCAGAGGGCGAAATCCGTAGCGTTCCAATCCGAGGATCAGGAATGTAATAATGGCTGTTAAGAGCCCTGCCACCCAGAGTGGTAAGCCGAAGAGTAGATTCAACGCCACTGCGGATCCCAGAAATTCTGCCAGGTCGGTTGCCATGGCGACCAACTCCATCAAGACCCACATGATCCAGACGACCGGCCTGGGAAAATTTTCGCGGCAATGTTCAGCCAGGTTTTTTCCGCTGGCGATGCCCAGTTTTGCCGAGAGTGCCTGCAGGAGCATTGCCATAAGGTTGCTGCCCAGGATGACCCAAAGCAATTCATAGCCGAACTGTGCACCACCCTGGATGTTGGTGGCGAAGTTTCCGGGGTCAACGTAGGCGATACTGGCAATAAAGGCCGGTCCGAGGAAAGGCAGTAAACGGGCTACCCAGCCCTTCTTGCTCCTGCCGGAAAGCACGGTTTTGGCGTCGCGTGTCGTGGTTTCGGTGTTAGAGAGCTTTGTGTTGGATGATTTGATCGGATGCTTCGAAGATGCCATAACAGGCATTTTACTCTAAAATAAAAACCGAGTTCGGGAGACTCGGTTATAAGCAATCCTTTCACATGCCAGTTTGAGTGGATGACCCACGTGCTGAAACCTTGCTGAAAACCCGCGAACGCTGATGAGAGGTGAATAAGTCAATAAATTAGTGATACCAGGTCTATTACTCTGACTTGATCTCAGAGACGATTTCCCCGTCATGCCATTCAGGCTCTGTCTTTAAGAATTTCATCAGGTTCCTAAATTCCTTATCCTGTTCAGGGCTATTGGCATTGGCTACATAGGTTGTCTTGTTGGTGAAAATAGCCACTAGCCAAAATTCATTCGGGTCTTTATCGCTATGGAATACATAAGAGCCAACAAATCCCGTCGGGCGGCGACCGCTTTCCATCTTGCGTAACTCTTCCAGAACACCTGGTTTAGCATTTAATTTTGCTATGGTACCGTACATAAATCGCCTCGATTGTTAAGCACCAATTATATAAATAGGATATTTTTAGTCCATTATACAATACTTTTCAAGGAAGTCAATACTTCCGCGTCGCTTGGAAATTAGCAGGGATAATGAAGGAATAACCCGGACAGAAATTCCGCCGATAATTTAAACAAAACGCTTGCTCTCATTTATGTTTTTTTTAACAATCGGTTAAAAAAATAATGGTGAAAATAAAAACCAACCTATATCAAAAGGAGGTTCACTATGTCCAATATTACTCGTTGGGAGCCCGGACGTGAAATGATGACTCTGCGCGAAGCAATGGACCGGCTGTTTGACTATGCCTTTATTCGTCCCATCAGCATGAGTGGAGTCTCCGGTCTGCCTGCCATCGACCTTTACCAGACCGCAGATGAAGTGGTCGTGAAAGCAGCTCTCCGGTTTGGAAGCAGACGATATACAGATATCTCTGACGGCGGATATGTTGACCCTACGTGGTGAATTCAAGCAGGAAACCGAAAAGAAAGAGGTCACATACTCCATCTGTAAACAATACTTCGTTACGTTTGAACACTCGGTGATGCTCCCCACTGATGTTCAAACCGAAAAAGCTAATGCGGATTTCGAAAACGGCATCCTGACTATCATTATCCCGAATGCCGAAGCGGTCAAATCCAAGACCATCAATATAAAAGTCAAATAACGATCCAAATCAATCAACAACAAGGAAATGCGCAGCAACTTTACGATAGTTGCTGCGCTGAATTTTATTTGTTGTCTTTCACCAATTCCCGTTCATACGTTGGAAGATCTGCCCGACTTCCTGAGGTGTCCCCATGCGTATTCCCTGTGCCTGGCCTACGCCAATCTCAAATTCGTCCTTCGAGAGGCCGGTAAGAGTTGCCTCGGCCATGTCAACCGTAGGAATTCCTCTACAGTTTAGGCTTTAGTCTCTTCTCCACACCCGCAGGCCATAACGACTGAGATAAATTGGGATGCTCCTAAAGCGTGGATTTTCCTGCTCGATTGCCCTGAGCATGGCCCGTTTGGCCTGCGCAATTGGACCACACAGGATGGTCAATGAGCCACCGTCACCACCGGCTCCGTTCACTTTCCAACCAAGTGCACCGTGAAATCTGGCGATCTCTAACACCCTGGCTGCATCGGCGCTAATCAAAGCCGGGTGCAACCGGCTCTGCGCCTCGGTATTTTCGACCATCGCTGCACCCAATGCAGAAAAATCGTCAGCGTAGAGGGCATCCCGCGATCTGTCGGCAGTGTACCGGAGGTCATTCAACTGCTGGCAATCCGGTCCAGCATCTTCCAGCGAGCGTATCACCAACTCGTGCACATCCGACGAGCGGTGCGATTTTCCAAGGTAGACAAGTGCCAAGCGCCTCTCCAACTCCCACCAGGTGGCGTTAGGGATTTGAACGGGTGATACCGAGGCATGCGGATATTGGTACATTTCGATGTAATTGATCCCGCCGTAAGCCGAACACAACTGATCCTGGATTCCGCTCTGCTGTCCGAGCATTTCGGTTTCTATTTTATGGGCTGCGCTGGCGACCTCGTGAAGGGTCATTCGGCCGGGCGAAAGCATATCCAACCCCCCGATGAGAGCCACGGTGATTGCAGCCGATGTCCCGGTTGAAGCTCCAGCTGGAGCTTCAGAAAAAATGGTCACTTCAAGGCTGATGTTTTTGGGCAGGTGCATGTACTCAATCGCCGCTTCAAGTAGTGGGTGCTTGTCCCAATGTTTCTCGGGAACAACGACGTAGTTTTGCCCGTAATTCTCGGCATTGATAATGATCCGGCTCTCCTGATGCTCGCAAGGATATACAGAAATCTGGATCTCTGCATAAGGATATACGCCAATATTGAAGATCCGACCATGGCCCGCGAACCAGGTATCCGTCCAACCGCCATTATCACAGATTCGGATGGGTGCGACACTGTTGATGATAAAAAGAGGTTTATGCATACCTGATTTTATCATGTTGAGAACGCACATCTTCCTTAATCTGTAAGTCAACAACTTGAAAGTGGAAACTCCTAGAATTTCTTATGACTCTGATGGCCAAGGATGCATTACAATTTCACTTAACCAAATACGACTTAGTCTGTAATATTTCGAAAATATCTTCTTATAAAATCGTAGAAATAAAATAATGGAAAAGTCTTCTTTTATTGGAGGTTTATATGAGGGTTGAGATTAATCCGCTGAACAGTGGAGCGCTTTCGAAAAAGCCCGCCAAGATTGTGTTGTGACCAGTTCTTTATATGCTTACCTGACAGGCACAAAATGGGCTCAACCAGACTGGGCAGTGATGGTATGGGAAGACGAAGAGATGGTCAGCAATGTTCACATTATCGAGCGGACGATAAAGGTAGGACGTGAGTCAAAGAAAGTGGGAGGCGTTGGAAATATAGCCACCAAAGTGGAATGGCGCAGGCATGGTTATGCCAGTATTGCACTGAAAGTGGCACAGGATTTTCTCCAGGACCCCCTGCGAGTGGACTTTGGCCTTATGATTGCAACCGAACAGATGGTCTCTCGATATATGAGAGTTGGCTGGAGGGAAGTTGCTCAAGGTCTGTGGGTAGATCAACCAGCCGGGAAAATGACATTGAATTATCCGGTCATGGTACTGCCAATCTGCAAACAGAACTGGCCGAAAGAGCCAATCGATTTGTGTGGATTGCCATGGTAAGCGTTCCAGATCGTTAGTTGGAATTCATCCTCCCAGAGAAAGAATTAAGAACTGAAGAGATGGAAAAACCTTCAACCATCAATTGATGGTGGTCTCGGCAAAGAAGGTCTTCGCTCCGGTTGACATGAATAAATTTCCAGAGTAAACTGGTCATATAGGACTTATTATTTCGCGGAGGAGAATATGGCAACTGCAAAGGATTTATTACGAGATAGAAAGATGGGGATGGTATATTCGGTCGGGCCGGATGCAAGTGTGCAGGAAGCGCTTGTTCTGCTGGCTGAACACAACGTCGGAGCAATTCTGGTTATGGATGTGGATGGCAAGGTTGATGGCATCCTTTCGGAAAGAGATATCGTCCGAAAGGTGGGATTGCGTGGCAGATCAGCTGGCGAGACCAAAGTCCGCGAGGTCATGACCGGCAAAGTACTCTATGTCGAGGCCGACCAATCTGTCGAAGAGTGCATGGCTTTGATGAACGAGAAAGGCATCCGGCACCTGCCGGTCTATGAAAAAGGGAAATTGCTCGGACTGATCTCGATCCGCGACGTGTTGCGGACGGTCATCTCGGAACAGCAAATTTTCATCACACACCTGGAACGGTACATCCGCGGCGGATAGTTATCACGCAGAAAAAACGGACCTGGAGAATATTATCCAGGTCCGGTGTTCAATAACTATGGGGGAAATCTATACTGAGGTCTCCAACCTTCGTTGACTGGCCAACGCAAGGGAGTTAATGGCATCCATTATGATACTGGAAATAGATTTAACACGGATGCGATCTTCGGTATCCCCTTCGAACCGCATTGGTTTGCCAATCGTCACACCGTACGGTCCGTGCAGGTACCAATAACCGGTCTCGGATTTGCCGGCAAATTTCGAGACGAACAGCCGGGAGCGTTCGCGCCGGAAATAAATCCCTATAGGGACAACCGATGCGCCAGTCATCAGCGCGAGCCGGGCCGCCCCGCTGTGCGCAGGCAAGGATCCACCCTGGCGTGGGCTAAGATCACCTTCTGGGAAGATGGCGACCGTTTGGCCGGCTTTCAGGTGATGGTGGGCAGCCTCGAACGCGGCATGCCGATCAGCCGAAAGAACCGGGAAGTGACCGGAGAGCCGTAAAATCCCACCAAAAAACGGCGCCTTAAAAGCATGTTCGATGATCATCATGCTCAGGGGCTGGGGGAAAAGGGTCAACAAGTAAAACGGATCAGTTGTGCTGGGATGATTAGCAACAATGAGTTTGGGACCGGCAGGCAGGTGAGCCTGCCAGTAAACATCCATATTCAGCAGGAATTGAGTATACAGACAGATAAGCTTTCGGCCTAGTTTATAGGTGAGGGTCTGGGTTGTTTTCATTATCAATGCCTTCTTTATAGTACCACTGTTTAGATATTTCATTGAACCATTTGGCAGGAGGTGTGGGGACGGCTTTGAACCTACTTGCAAAGTATTACGACAACCTGCACCATCCATCCTGCCTCATTACTGAGAATATTTTTCGGGTTCTTGAAATGCCTGATCTAATACATTTCTTGACGATGGCATTCGAATTCCTAAGTCTTTGACGTCATTTGATTAATAGCGATATCAGGTATGAATCCCCAATACTGCCAGCATCCATTCTCAGATAGTAATAACCCACAAAGTATCCATTCGCTTCCAAATTATAGTTATCGATTGGATATGTACTTCAGGAAAGACATGGTGGTATGGCACCTTTCTTCCCTGAAAACAAGGTAACTCCCAACCAGCCAGGGATTTCGAAGCGAAAACGACGTGCGGGTACAGTTGGACCGGATTCTCTACCATCCGAACCGAGGCAAGGGAATGTGCGTTAGCGTACTTGGAGTGAGAGTTTGTTCTTTGGCAGTGCACAGCCAGCCAGGCACGTGTACCGGTTTTGCGAAATCAACCCTGCTTGTCAGACCGGCGATTGCTATGCATTCGAATGCCATGAACAGCTATGTTTCACACGTCCGTATGTGGACGGATGATTACAATAACCTTTTCCAAATCTTGAAATAAAGCAAATCGGGCGTAAAAGCACCCGATTTACTTACGTGATTCTGTCACTGCCCACATCTAATGCCTGGATTTCTTCCGGCGTCAAGCGCCATCCGATAGCTCCAACATTTTGTTCGGCTTGATTGGCCGTCTTCGCTCCGGGGATGGGCAAGGCACCCTTGCAAATAACCCAATTCAATGCAACCTGACCGGGGGTTTTCCCATCGTGCCGAGCGCCAATATCGGTCAGAAGGGCAATCAGTGGAGGTAAATCCTTCAAGAGGGCAGCATACTTCCGTCCGCGTGACCCGGGCGGGGGGGTTTCGACAGTATATTTACCTGTCAATATGCCCATTGCCAATGGAGAGTATGCGATCAGGCGCACCTTTGTTTCCTTGCACCGGTCGAGTAAACCATTCCTTTCAACCTTACGGTTGAGGAGATTATATTCCAATTGATTTGAAGCCAGCGGGATCCCATGTTTTGACAAGATAATTTGTGCCTGCTGCATTTTCTTGAGGTCATAGTTTGAAACGCCGACAGCCCGAGCGAGACCCGCCTGGACAGCCAAAGCCAATCCTTCCACAAAAAGGTGGTTTGGTACCACCTGGCTGGGCCAGTGCAACTGATACAGATCAACACGTTCCAGACCAAGCCGTTCAAGGCTGCCACGTAAAGCGCGCACAACACTGTTTTTTGTGAAACGATAGGGGATGGGGAAGAACTTGGTCGCAACTACAACGGATTCCGGGGTATTCCTAATAAATTTCCCCAATAGTTGTTCGGAATGTCCTGAACCGTAGACCTCGGCAGTATCCACCAGGTTCACACCGGCTCCAATTGAGGTGCGAAAAGCAGCCTCAATATCGTCATCGGTGTAACCCCGCCCGTAGTTCCATAAGAAACGATCACCCCAGGACCAAGCTCCCAATCCCATTTCGACGTTATCAAGGAATGTTGTCCCATTGGTGGGCAGTTCAGGCATATCTTTCTCCTAGGTGAATTGCGGCGTGGATTTTATCACAAACGCTGGTCAGTCTGGTTGAATCGGGTTACAATCCAACCCGATAATCATGTTGGAACAATGTGACCGCCAGCCGCTTGACCTCGTGAAGCGGCTGGCGCTCCCTGAGTTCCGGGAGGCTTCGATGAACCTTATCCCGAATGGGGATCGAGAAGAATCTCCGGCCGCTTTAGTTAAGCGGTTGGAACTACCTTTCAAGAATTTACTTCTTCTTACGCGTGCCTTGACGCATCGTTCCTATATCAATGAGCACCCTGAAGCTCTGGAAGATAACGAGCGCTTGGAATTTTTAGGCGATGCCGTGCTTGATTTTGTAGCCGGAGCTTGGCTTTACAATCATTTCCCAGAAAAGGCCGAAGGTGAACTGACGCGTATGCGCTCGGCGTTGGTCTGTACCGAGCAATTGGCTGAATTTGCGCGAGCAATGGACCTGGGACCTGCCATGCGGCTTGGGCACGGAGAGGATCAGGCTGGAGGACGCCAGCGGGATATATTACTGTGTGCTACATTTGAGGCTTTAATTGGCGCGCTGTATCTTCAGAACGATATTTCGGTTATACAGCGCTTTATTCATCCTATGATGGAAGTCGTAAGCGAGCAGTTCCTGCTCCGGAATGACCTGCAAGATCCAAAAAGCCGGTTGCAGGAATGGTCACAAGGGAAAAAATTTGGCATACCCCAGTATGTTACACTTCAATCCAGCGGTCCGGACCACGACAGGATGTTTGACGTTGAAGTACACATCAATGGCAAGGTGTATGCGCATGGTACCGGACGCAACAAGCAAACCGCAGAACGTCTAGCTGCCCAGGCAACTTTAGAAATCATCGAGAAATCCGAATCCTGAACCAATAACTAAAAATGCCATTACGACTTAAATCACTTGAATTGCATGGTTATAAAACATTCGCGGCTAAAACGAATTTTGAATTTGCCGAAGGAATTACTGCCATTGTCGGACCGAATGGTTCCGGTAAATCCAATATTGCCGACGCACTTCGCTGGGTGTTCGGGGAGCAATCTTACAGCCTTTTACGAGCCAAGAAGACTGAAGATATGATTTTTGCCGGATCAGAGCAACGCCCGCGCGCTGGCATGGCCTCAGCAGGTGTTACTTTTGACAATGCGGATGGCTGGTTGCCGGTAGATTTCTCCGAAGTGGCCGTAGCCCGCCGATCTTATCGCGATGGTCGCAACGAATATCTTCTCAACAGGCAGCATGTAAGGTTGAAGGATATCAACGAACTCCTGGCGCAATCCGGTCTCTCCGAACGCACCTACACAATCCTAGGACAGGGCTTGGTGGATGCATCCCTGGCTCTCAAGGCTGATGAGCGCCGTCGTCTCTTTGAGGAGGCAGCTGGTATCGGTCTCTATCGAACGCGCAGGGAGGAAGCACTTCGTCGTCTGGAGACAACCAGACGTAACCTTGACCGCGTGCTCGATATCCTGGCTGAATTGGAACCCCGTCTGAAAAGCCTGGAACGACAGGCTGCTAGGGCACAAGAATACGGTCAAATTCAGGCTGACCTGCGCGTGCTTCTGCTCGAGTGGTATGGTTTCCACTGGCATCGTGCCCAGCGCGACTTGAGCGATGCGCTTGAACTTGGTCGTGCCCATGAAAATAAATTGACGGAGGCGCGGGAATCTTATCAACGTGTGCGCCAGAACTTCACTGCCTACCGTGACCATCTGAACGGCCTACGTGCCAGGTTAAATTCCTGGCACCGCCAGTCAGCGCAATTACATGAAAACCGTGAGTCCACCAGCGGCAACCTAGCGGTACTGGACGAGCGACAGAGAACCACATTGGATAACCGCCAAACCAGTCTGAATGAACAATCCCGCGTATCTGAGGAATTCAAGATTGCCCAAGAACGAATGACCGAATCCGAGGCCGAGACGACTCGGCTGGAGAAAGAATACAACGAAGCACAGGTCCAAACCAAGACGGCTCAAGCCACGCTGGACGATCGGCAGGCCGAAAAGTCCCAACTTGAGGCAGGCATCCAGTCCACACGAAATAGTATCGATGAATTTACTACAAGCCGTGCCGGCCTGCATGCTCGATTGGATGAATTGGCTTCCCGAACTGAAGGCCAGAAGCGTAAGCTGGACCGCGTGGCACAAGCCATTACAGCAGCAGAAGTTAAGGTTGAGAAAGCGGTCCAAGAGCTTAAAGATAGGATCGCAGCCCGGAAAAAAGAAGAAACAATCGTGCAAAATGCTGAAGCAGAACTTCAGGATGCACAAAACCAGCTGGTAGATTTGGAATCGAAGGATAAAGAAAAACAGGCAGCTCGTTCCGCCAGACAGGCCGAAAAAGCCCGCTTCAAAGCGCAACTGGATGTGCTGGAGCAGGCTGAACAATCCCTAGCAGGATACGCGGATGGGGCCAAAACGCTCCTGGATGCCTCCCGCCAGTCAAAACTCGGAGGCACGCGTGGAGCTTTATCGGCTTTGTTGGATGTCCCGGTTGAATTGGAAGTGGCAATCGCGGCAGCTTTGGGCGAATTTACAGACGCGGTTCTCCTTGAATCCGGCGGAGATGCTGAACAGGCGATGGTGTTGCTTGATTCCGACCAATCCGGACGGGCTACGCTTCTCCCGCTGGACTGGCTAGCACCAGTTGAACCGCTCAAAGTGAAAAAAAGTGCAGATTGCCTAGGTGTGGCTTCTGATCTCGTCAAAACCACTGCGGATTATCGCCCGGCTTTAGACCTGCTGCTCGGCCAAGTCCTTATCGTGAATGATCGAGCGGCTGCGCGGCATGTATTAGCCGGTTTACCGAAAAATTCCCTAGCTGTGACATTACGTGGCGAAGTTTTTCATGCCACCGGACAGGTATCAGCCGGGAAGCCGACCAAGGCGGCTGCGCTGGGGCGACCCCGCTTGCGGCGCGAGCTGAAGGAATCCCTGGCAGAAATTGACCATCAGATAGCGAAGTTGGACTCTGAGTTGCAGAAACTTTCCGGACAAATTGAGATAACCCGTGGTTATGTCGCCAATCGTCAGGATATTGTGGGAAAGGAACGTGCCAGATTGGAATCGGTCCGCAACATCGAACGGCAGAAACAGGTCCGGGAAGAAACAGCACGGCGGCAATGGAACTGGCAAATCAGCCAAAAAACCGAAATCGAGTCCGAGATAGCTCAAGCAGAAAAGGAACGTGAGCGGACAGCGGCTGCCCTTATCGCCGACGAAAAGATCGCAGCACAGACACAGGAGGCTCTTCGAACACTATCTGCTGCTCTGGAAGCCATGACCCTGGATGAGTACCTGGAGCAGGTAAAGTTCTGGTCGACGAGTTCGGCGGTGACTGAACGCGCCCTTCGGGATGCGCGGGCACGCCTTGTCGAGCTTACGGCTGCATTTGAGCGATTACAGCTGCAAATGACGACCCTCGAGAATCGGTTGGTGGAAATTGACAATATCCTAGTGGAATTGGAGAACGCCAGGGAGAACCTGCGAGGTCAGGTTTCAGGCATTAATACCCAGTTGGAAGAACTACGCAACCTGATCGAACCGGCAGAGAAGGAACTCGAGACTTCTGAAGCTCTGGAGGTGGATTTACAAAAACAGGAAACGGAAGGACAGGTTGCACTGGCACGTGTCGAACGGACAAATAACCAAATTCAGCTCGAACTGAGTCGCAAGCAGGAGACTTTGGAAAGCTTACGCCAGAAAATCGAGGACGATTTTGGCCTGGTGGATTTCGAGTATGCCAGTGACGTTTCCGGTCCGGTACCGCTACCCTTGGTTGGGATGGTGGAACAATTACCGACTGTGAAAGAGTTGTCCGCGGATCTTGAAGAAAACATGGTGCATTTGCGGGCTCAAATGCGGCGGATGGGTGCAATCAATCCGGAAGCACAACAGGAATATCGATTGGTCAGAGAGCGACATTCATTCCTGACAATGCAATTAGAAGATTTACGCAGAGCCGAAGGCGACCTGCATCAAGTTATTGCAGAATTGGATGAAATAACCCGCCGAGAGTTCCAGAAAACATTCGAGGCTGTAGCGGAACAATTCCATATGATTTTCCACCGCTTGTTCGGGGGTGGGGCGGCGCGGTTAGTCTTGACCGATCCAGAGAATCTCACCGAAACCGGCATTGATATTGAAGCACGGCTGCCCGGGAGGCGCGAGCAGGGGTTATCGCTCCTATCAGGTGGTGAACGCAGTCTTACGGCAATTGCACTGGTTTTTTCCCTCCTCAAGGTTTCACCTACACCTGTCTGCGTAATGGATGAAGTGGATGCCATGCTCGACGAAGCCAATGTAGGCCGATTCCGGGACTTGTTGCAGGAATTGAGCATGGAGACACAGTTCATCATCATCACGCACAATCGTAACACCGTGCAGGCAGCGGACGTAATCTACGGAGTGACAATGGGCCGCGATTCCTCCAGCCAGATCATCAGCCTGAAGTTGGATGAAATCTCTGAAGAATATCTGAAATAGCTATGTTTTTCTCACTGCATACAGTAACGGATATAAAACAGTGGACGGCACGATCGCCGTCCACTGTCGTGTTGTACTGGGCGTTGCCCGATTTTACTTGGTCCCGCCCTGTGCTTGATAGGTTGCTACGTATGCTGTTGCAGTGGCGTTGTCGTTGGCTTGCGCTTGAGCAAGAGTGGGGGAGGTGGGAACAAAATTCGTCCAGGCATTATTGATGACTACTTTGGAGCTGGCTCGCTGTGCCTGGAGCCAGGCTGTGAAAGCCGCCGTAACCGCGTCCTGGTATTCCTGTTCGGTAAGCGGACGTATTTCGTGACCGAGTACCTGGATGATGTGGTAACCGTAGGTGCTCTTGATCGGCTGGCTGATCGCGCCAACTTTCATTGAGAAAGCCGCTTTTTCAAATTCGGCAACCATCTTACCGCGTGGGAACCAACCCAAGTCTCCACCTTTGTCTTTACTACCTGTATCGATGGAATATTTGGCGGCAAGGGTTGCAAAATCGGCACCAGCTGCCAGTTGTGCGCTGACATCTTTGGCAGTCGCTTCATCAGCAACCAGGATGTGGCGTGCCCAGACCTCTTCCTCTTGATGGGTTACAAATGCTGTGACCTTGGCCTGCACACGGTCATGATAGAGACCACTCTCAAAGAAAATGTAACGGAATTCAGTATCGTTAAGCCCCATCGCTGAGTAACTTTTTAATGTTTTTTGATATTGAACCTGGTATCCTTTCAAGGTAAAAGGAGTAGAAGAAGGAACAGGGCTTGGGATGGGCGTTGCCGTACTGGTCAAGTCGGGTGTCGGTGTTGGAGCCAGGGTTGAAGTTGGAGCTGGTGTTTGGGTCTCAGTGGGGGTCGGCGTAATGGTTGGTGTCATTATGGCCAATTGAGTTGCATTTAACGTGGAATAGACCAACTGTGTCGGAGTTAGAGTAGGCGTTGGGGTGCCATTTTGGTAGTAACGTAGCGCTTCTTGAGCCGCTTTTTCAACTTCAGCCGCAGTGACAGTGATGCCATTTGCCTTGGCGTATTGACGGATGAGCAGATCATTTATCATGTCATCAATGACTTGTCCGCCAATAGTAGATGGGGTATCCAACTGCTGGGTAATCTGCGATAACGATTGGGCCATTTGGGGATCGCTGTTCAGATCCATGCCAAACATCTGGGCTAATTGTGTATATTGCATGTATTGACCAATCAATTGCTGGCGAGTAACACGCACACGAATCTGGAAGTCATGCAGACTGAGTGACTGGCCATTGACAGATACAGCCTGTCTCCAGTTGAGGAATAGGGTGTCGTTCAGGAGTCCGTATGCAATGCCCAGAACCACGATTGCTATGATCCCAATGGCAACACCAGTGATCAGTCTTGTCTGTCTGCGTTCCCGATCCTGGCGAGCCAGATGTTTTTTGGTTAATATTTTGGGAGACTTGTTTTTTGCCATAAATACCTCATAGCGAAGTTCCTAAACTCCGCCGATAATTGTTGCTGGGGGAAAAACCTGCTTTTCGAATTATCCGTGAACCGGGTGGTGTAATAATGCCAGGGGGAAACCCACGGTTCAGAAATTCCGCAGTGCCAAGCAGTTCGTGCCCATATCTTATCCAGGCGCCAGATATCAGCGGTCTTCGTTGAAAGCCCGGCCTGTGAAAGGAAGCAGGGCGATATGACGGGCGCGCTTGATGGCAACAGCGAGTTCGCGCTGGTGTTTGGCGCAAGTGCCGGTCTGACGGCGCGGGCGGATTTTGCCTTCTTCGGTGACAAAACGACGCAGGACATCTGATTGTTTGTAATCAATTGTCATATGCCGGTCGGCACAGAACTGGCAGATCTTGGGGCGGGCGTAATAGCGGCGCTCCTGCCCCCCTTCCATTTCATTTTCCATTTGGTGATCCATAAGAACATAAACTCCATTCTTTGTTGCTTGGTGCAGCGGTAACCGATCCAGCTATGATATTTAGGGTCGGCTCTAGAACGGGAATTCGTCTTCGTTCCCGGGCTGACCTTCAGGTTCATCGGATGCGACAGGCTCTTCACCAGTCGAGACATGGTTCGCCTCCCGGCGCTCGCCGAGCATCATCATTTCAGTGGCGACAATCTCAACAGTGGAGTGCTTGACGCCTTCTTTGTCTTCCCAGCGTCGAGTCTGAAGGCGGCCCTCAATGTAAACCTGCTGTCCTTTGGAAAGGTACTGTTTGCAGATTTCAGCCAGATTACCCCAAGTGACGACGTTGAACCACTCCGTGTCGGTGTGACGTTCGCCATCGGCGGTGTTCCAGGAGCGACTAGTGGCAACTGTGAAGGTTGTCACCGGGCGGCCTGAGGGCGTGTAACGCATTTCGGGTTCCCGCCCCAGATTGCCGATAATCATAACTTTGTTCAAACCACGACTCATCTTTCACTCCTTTGCCGGGAGGCAAGCATAAAAAACCGAAGGCGGTACTATTTAATCCACTACAATTAGCATGTAACGAATGACGGGTTCCAGGAAGCGCAGATTCTTTTCCAGGACCGCAGTGGCAGCGGGTTCTAGGCCGAGATTGAACAATACGTACTGACCTTCGCGCTGTTTCTTGATTGTATAAGCCAGGCGTTTCCGGCCCCATACTTCAACTTTGTCTACAGTCCCGCTAGTTTCTACAACCCAACCTTTGATCTTCTCGACGATGCCGCTAAATGCGGTCTCATCAAGATCAGGATGGACGATACAAACCAACTCGTACTTACGCATAGGGAAAACCTCCTTTCCTCGGGATATGCTCCCGGACATTCACCGTGGGTGAGCCGGGGGCGGAAGGCAAGCCAGTGTGCGGCCATTATCCGGGCATTGCCCGGGTACTCAAACGGGCTGTATTGTAAGCTAAAAGAGTGATTTTGGGGAGGGCAATTCTGTTTCACATGGTTAATCGTTTCATGTGCCAGGCCATCATATATTACTCAGGGGTCCTGATATAAATCGGATTGCTGAAGATCCAACCACGCCGTTTTCCCAAGAAGTATCTATAGGCTTCTACGCGATAAACACCCGGCTCGCTCGTTACGTGTATGAATGTATCGCCATGCGTTGTCTGGATACATTTGCCATCTTTGATTAATTCGATCTCCGCGATGGATGGTAATTCCGCTCGTAACGTCACTGTTCCATCCATGGCTATTTTCTCTCCCATGATAACACTCGAAAACCTGCCTTGAGCCGAGAAACGGAATCCGAGCGTTGAAGCGGGTAAGTCATAGCCGATAAAACAGTGACCGGCTGCCAGGGCGTCAAACACCATTTTGCGGTCCTGGACCAGATTACCGGTCAACGGCATGGGGGTGAGGACATGCGTGTTTATGGTTGAGAAGTGATACTCATAGGGAAAGATGGTTCTGTGCAACGGGCCCAAGGACATGTGCCGGGCATGGGCATCCGAGCCACCGACTGCAACCACGGGCTGGCCTTTGGATAAGAGTTCGTCCCAGATACGTAATGTCTTCGGAAGCGGTCCATGAGGTATGGTTTGCGGTAGAAACGCGTAGACAAGGCCATCAAGTTTCCCTTTTGCGACGGCCTTGAGCTCACTAAAGCCATTCCATAATTCGATGCCGGTAAAGCCGGTGACGTTCCAATCCTCCCAGGAAATATCCGTCTCTCCGAAGGCCGGCATGGCAGGATCCACCGGGTGGGCGATGAAGCTTAAACCGCCAATTCGAGACACGGCGTTGATAAGGGATTGTGAATCATCTGCGAAAGAAGCCAATTCCTGGTCAGTATTGAATACGAGCAGATGATCTTTTTGCGGATCGCGATCCTGGTCGTGTATCTCTTCACAGGCCAGTACAAGGGTACATTTCTTTCCTTCATGATAATAGGCATCCAAGCCCTTCACCAAGACATTATGGTCGGTGACCAGGAGTACATCCACACCGGTTTTTAGGGCAGCACGCGCTAGCTCCGCGTATGTGCCAGAACCGTCCGAGTAAGAGGTATGCATATGCAGATTGATGACCAATTCGTGCATGATTTGCCTTTCCGCTCATCCCCGTCCGCTTACGCCATTTGATCGATTTTTCCATAAACAGCATTGGTTGACGGTTTACCCTTATCACAGGTATAATTTGGCGGCTAAAATTCCTGGAGGCTTGTTAATGACTAATATTCTGGATGGAGCTTTGATTTTAACATCATTCGCGCTGGTTGCCAGTATTATCCTGCAGAGCAAAGGTGCTGGTTTGGGTGGCTTAACGGGTTCTGATCCAGGGGGTGTGTTCACTGCCCGACGCGGGATCGAAAAAACACTCTTCTGGGTAACCATCATTTTCAGCGTTTTGTTTTTTATACTGGCGATTACTCTGGTGATCCTTTCCGCCCGCCAATAATATAGTATCGTCGAGAAAGGCCAGTACCGGTCGGTTGATGTGCCCGGAAGCGGCCTTTCTTTTTTTTGTACCCATGAAAAAACTGCGCTGGCAATTCCTGGTTGTTGCTCTGACGCTGATTGTGGTGGGAGTGCTCTTGCTCACCCAACAGCCGTCTGCCAACCCAATCCTGCCCAAACCGACAAGTGGAGGTATTTATACCGAGGCCCTGGTTGGTTCGTTTGGCCGCTTGAACCCACTGCTTGACTTGGGCAACCCAGCCGATCGCGATGT
This sequence comes from uncultured Chloroflexia bacterium, assembly GCA_963827305.1. Classification (GTDB taxonomy): domain Bacteria; phylum Chloroflexota; class Anaerolineae; order Anaerolineales; family Villigracilaceae; genus UBA877. The sequence continues at coordinate 75,706 of CAWHAM010000015.1, read as the reverse complement.
AGACCGCCTGCTCTTCAGCAGCCTGATAAAATTCGATTCACGCGGTATTCCCCAGTCTGACCTAGCCGAATCCTGGGGCGTTTCAGCGGATGGGACGGTCTACAATGTCACCTTGCGGGGCAATGCTAACTGGCAGGACGGTAGTCCGGTCACCAGTGACGATGTACTTTTTACACTCGATCTATTGAGGACCCAATATTCCGACTATTCTTCCGATGTCCGCAGCCTATGGGATGGGGTACAAATAACCCGACTAAATGATAAAAACATCAAATTTGTCCTGACAGAGCCATTTGTTCCTTTCCTGGATTACCTGACATTTGGTATTTTGCCCAAACACCTGTTGGAGGCGGTAGCTCCCGACCAATTGGCAAGTGCCGGTTTCAACCTGGCACCGGTTGGTTCGGGTCCTTATAGATTTGACCATTTGATGATTGAGAATGGCAAGATTGCGGGCCTGGTTCTGATAGCCTCAAAAACCTACTTTGGGCAGATTCCATTCGTAGAACAAATCGTATTCCGATATTATTCAAGTTCGCAGGCAGCCCTGGTTGCTTACCAAGCCGGGGAAGTGCTCGGCATTAGTCAAATTACCGCAGACGTTCTTCCGTCTGCCCTAGCCGAGACGAACCTATCCTTCTATTCCAGCCGTATGCCGCGTATGACACTTATCCTGCTTAATCTGGGAGATAAACAGTTGCCGTTCTTTCAGGATAAAAGCGTTCGAAATGCACTAATGCTTGATCTAAACCGCCAATGGATAGTGGATAAATTGCTTCAAGGACAAGGGATTGTAGCGGATAGTCCGATCTTGCCTGGCACATGGGCTAATTATGATGGCATCACCCATATCAGTTTCAATCCTGATGCAGCGGTGATACAACTGAAGTCTGCCGGGTATGTGCTTCCCCCGAACGGCAACGTGCGCACAAAGGATAATGTTGCTCTCTCCTTTACAATGGAGTACCCGAATGATGGTCTGCATGCCCAGCTGGCCCAGGCCATTCAGCAGGATTGGGAGGCCATTGGCGTCGATGTGAAACTAAAAGCCGTCTCTTACGAATCCCTTATTAATGATTACCTGACACCCAGGACATACCAAGCTGCCCTTGTGGATTTAGATCTCAGCCGCTCTTACGACCCGGACCCTTATCCATTTTGGCATCAAGCTGAAATTACTGGTGGCCAGAACTATTCCCAATGGGATGACCGTTCCGCCAGTGAATATATTGAACAGGCACGAGTGGTAGCCGATCCGGCCATCCGCACGCGGTTGTATCGCAACTTCCAAGTCATTTTTGCACGCGAGCTTCCGGCTTTATTATTGTACTACCCCATCTACACTTATGCCGTAGACCAGCGCGTGCAAGGAGTCCAGGCGGCACCAATCTTTGAGTCTGCCGATCGTTTCAACGCGATCGAGAGTTGGTATCTCGTCACCCGACGGGCTCTGGATAAGACTTCCCAGCCGACCGCTGGCCAATAGAATCGATTATCACTGAAGGAGTCCACATGACAGACCCGCTCGAAAAAGCCCTGCAATATGCACAAAGTCAGAAAGAGAATTTTCTGAGTGATTTTAGGGAAATACTAGCGATCCCGTCCGTTTCAACTGAAAAAGCGCACATCGCGGATATTCACCGAGCGGCTGAATGGCTGGCGGTGCAACTGCGTAACCTGGATATGCATAAGGTACAATTGTTCCCGACCGCACAGTCACCGATTGTCTATGGGGAATGGCTTGAAGTTTCCGACGCCCCGACCGTGCTGATTTACGGCCATTATGATGTTCAACCTGTAGATCCACTTGATTTATGGAAAACAGGCCCATTTGAGCCGACGGTTATAGGTGAAGACATATTCGCTCGGGGTGCTTCGGATATGAAAGGGCAAGCGGTCGTGACACTAAAAGCGGTCGAATCGCTGGTCCGCACCAGCAATATGCCGATAAATATTAAATGGTTATTTGAAGGGGAAGAAGAAGTCGGCTCACCCAACCTGGAAGCGTTCATTGCCAGCCACACCGATTTGCTGACCTGCGATTTTGCCGTCAATCCGGATTCGGGCATGATTGGCAAAGACTATCCGACCATCACGTATGGTTTACGTGGATTGGCTTATTTCGAGTTGCGTGTCTATGGTCCAGCGCATGATCTTCACTCAGGAATGTATGGCGGTGTGGTTCACAACCCGGCGAATGCGCTGGCCGAATTGATTGCGGGCATGCATGATGAAGAAGGGCGGGTTACCCTGCCGGGTTTCTACAACAAGGTTCGCGAATTGAGCAATGAAGAGCGCGAAGAACTGGCCCGTCTCCCTATTGACGAAAGCCATTTTCTGGAACAGACCGGCGTACCGGGACTCTACGGCGAATCCGGGTTTACCGCCAATGAAAGAACCGGGGCCCGGCCTACATTGGATGTAAATGGCCTGCTTTCCGGATTTATCGGCGAAGGTTCCAAGACCGTGATTCCCACGTGGGCAATGGCAAAAATCTCGACGCGCCTTGTCCCTGATCAGGACCATAAAGATGTCCATCAACAGTTGCTCCGTTATTTAGAACAGAAGGCTCCCAAAGATATACGTTGGGAAGTGAAGACGTTGTCTGGTAATCCCGCATCCATTTCAGATCGGAATAACCAGGGCGTTCAGGCAATGGCGAAAGCGCTAGAGACCGTCTGGGGCCAACGACCCTATTACAAACGCGAGGGCGGTTCTATCCCGGTGGTGGGTGACATGCAGCGCCTTCTAGGAGTTGAATCGATAATTTGCGGTTTTGGGCTGCCGGATGACAACGTGCATGCCCCGAACGAAAAACAAAATCTGCCAACATGGTACCGTGGCATAGATGCGTATATCCATTTCTTTTTTAACCTGAAACTAAAATAATTGGAAGCGAGGAAACCGGTCTTTATAAGAGACCGGTTATTGGATTTATCCTATGGAAGATAAACTTATCGCTTACGGAGGGCAGGCACTTATAGAGGGCGTGCTAATGCGTGGAAGAAAGACCTGCGCAGTTGCCTTGCGTGCCCCGGATGGCAAGATCGTTACTAAAATCGAACCTCTGAGCGGTATATATAAAACCAACATCGCCAAGATTCCATTCCTGCGCGGACTGGTCATGTTGTGGGATTCGTTCGGACTAGGTTTGCTTGCGCTGTCTGATTCCGCCAACTTGCAATCGGGGGCGGAAGAAAAGCTGGAAGGGTCGGCACTCTATCTGACTCTCGGGATAACTTTCTTGGTTGCTATCGCCATTTTCTTCCTAGTCCCGGCGGGGGTAGGCTGGCTGACTGAACATTTCCTTTATTGGAATCCTTGGTGGAGCAACCTGATCGAAGGTGTTCTGCGCCTGATCATGTTGATAGCATATATCTGGGCCATCGGGTTGATACCAGACATTGCACGTGTTTTTGCCTACCACGGTGCGGAACATAAAACCATCAATGCCTACGAAGCAGGCGCAGACATGACGCCGGATTCCGTTGCGAATTTTCCTCTTGCACACACCCGTTGCGGGACGGCTTTCCTGTTGACCTTAATGGTTTTATCGTTGTTTTTCTTTACGTTGCTTGGACCGCTCTCTCTGGAATGGCGGCTCATCAGCCGGATTTTGATGATCCCGATTCTGGTGGGGATTGCTTACGAGTACCTGCGCTGGACTGCCAATCACATCACGAATCCTTTTGTGCGTTTCATCGTCAAGCCCAACCTGGCGCTGCAATCCCTGACCACGCGCGAGCCGGATAAAAAGATGCTAGAAGTGGCGATTGCGGCTTTTAAGGAAATGAGGCAGGCAGAACAGACAGCCTAATCCTTTATAAAATAGTAAAAAGCAGAACGACGAAACGGTCGCCCTGCTTTTTGTACATGAGGGGAAAATCAATCTTATGTAATGCCAAGTTTGGTGGAAATTGTCAAAATCAATTCGTGATCGTCTTCATTCCGGCTTTTGGTCGCGTCAACATCACTCCCGCCAACACAAGTATGATCGCTCCCATCCAATATGGCGCGCCGACCATGACGTGATCGTACATTACTCCGGCCCAGAGCGGACCAAAGATATTCATCAGACTGCCCAACCCGGTGGTTACACCCATCAGGAGGCCAACTTCACGGTGCAACACAAGATCGGTACTGAGCGTGGTGAGGGTGGGAAAAGTAAACGCGCTAATTGCACTAACAAGCATATTCAACGGAAAAATAGGCCAGAAAAGTGGGACGAAAAAAATTGAAATATCGATGACAGCTTGCCCGATCAGGCTGGACAAAGCGACCCTATTTTCGCCGAAACGGCGAACGAGGCGAGGTACCAGAATAAAGGTTGTCGCGCCGACGGCGATACCGGCCAATCCTAATAGCAAACTCAGGTGCCAGGGTTGAGCTGAAAATTTCTGGATCACGAATAGAGTTGAAGTGCTGTTGATGCCATTGAAGGCGAAGTTGAACAGAGCCATCACCAGTAATAGCCAGCCCATGCCAGGTTTGCGGGCCATCTCGAAGATTGCAACGATCGGATTGAAATCGCTGAGTCGCATCGGGGCAGTTTCCCGCCGCTCCTTGGGTAATGATTCGGGCAGGATAAAGATACCCAGAACCACATTCAGCAATGATAAAGCCGCCGCTGCGAATGCGGGAGCCTGTAGATTGAATTGGCCGAGGATACCACCAGCTGCCGGTCCCAGAATCAATCCGACGCTCCAAGCCATTCCAATAAAGGCAAAATTCCTGGAGCGTTCCTCGGGCTTGGAAATATCAGCAATGTATGCAGAAGCTGTGGAAAGGTTACCTCCAGTTATGCCACCGATAATTCGCCCCAAAAATAAAATCCACAAGGCCCCGCCCAAGCCGAAGACCAAGTAGCCAATCCCCTGTCCGAGCAGGCTGATGAGCAGGACCGGACGGCGTCCATAACGGTCGCCGAGTTTCCCAATCAAAGGAGCAGCAATGAATTGTCCACCTGCATACAGCACGGTAAGCATGGTAACCATCAAAGCCGCATGACTGTATTTTTGGACGATATACGGCGCGATGGGTGACAGAAGGGTTATGCCAATGACGTCCATCAGCATAATGGCGAAAATCAAGCTGAGGGTTGCTTTATTTTTGTTGCCCGTCTCCTGGCTTTGCACGCAATGCTCTCTTTTATTGAATTATGGTTTTTGGAAATGCGATTTGGACGATCGCACCATTGTCCATTGCTTCTGCCTGCAGGATTTCTCCCTTGTGCAATTCGATCAGATTTCTATTAATATATCCAAACATATCCCGGTCAAGTATGGAAGGCTGGCGCGTCTTTGTCCCGACGCTAGTAAAAGTGAACAAGAACCAGTCTGGTTGTTCACCTGCAGTTATATTATTTTTTTTTTTACTGGCGCCTCGTAATATAGTGCGACATAGTTGATAAGACTGGAGACCACTTGTCGGAAAAACTGTTCGTCAATGTGGCTTGTTTTTTCAGTAGTGAGGACTTGGTAATCCACCTCAGCAACCGCACCGAGGTTGAATTTTCTCCACTGCACCAGTCCTTGCGCAATATATTGTTCAATATCTGCATCATTAAATTTTCAAATACCCTTGTTGTTGATAGCGTTGGAAAAGGTGACCCCATTCCGTCCCGGCCAGCCATTCCCTGGTCACCCGCTTATATTTTAAAGGCCAGTAGAAATAATCCTGCTCAGCCTCAGAGATAAAAATAGGCAGTGCCACGAAAGGAGTCCGGAAGATCATTTTCTGCAAAAACCTGGTCGGTCCATACCAGGAGAGCCAGGCCAGGAAGGTATGGGTATTGCGAGTTATCTTGAAATTCCAGCTTTCGTTTGATACATCGTCGCCGACCAGGTCAATCTGACGAACATCCCCGGTTCCCAAGCCTTGATCATGCGCCAACCGGATATAGCGGATAGACATCGGGTCGAAGCCCATCAGTTTGGCTGCCACGGCATCAATGGCCACCTGGTCTTCGGAAGCCAGAAGGATATTCTTCACTTCCGGGATCATAAGACGCGGGCCAGCGCCATTGCCTGCCGTTGTTCCATCCATCATAGCGAATATTCCCGGATGGATTTCTTTTTGGATTGCCAGTAAGTCCACAAGGGTTTCGTGGATCCAGGAGTGAGTGTAATGCCGATATTTACTCAGCAATCCACCAAAGGCATTTTTCATGGCCCCGGTCGTGGTAGTGTACATGTGAGTCTTCACGGTAGGCAAGTGAACGATGTTCTTGCCGTGAAAATAATCCGGGATATAGATCCCTTCCGGGTAGATGTGGTCAAGTGCAAGCATTTTTGCCTTTGGCCGGTAAAGAACCCATTCCATTTCTTTCTTCTGAAAGTTAAAGAGGGCTGGAACGTTATAGTGTTCGAAAATGGGCAAATACCCATTCAGATCTTCCCCCTTGAAGGCATTGGTCAATACAGTCTGATTTTGAACGCAAACCAGGTCGTCAAAGCCGGCCTGTCTCAAAGCGAGGATGGAGCCTTCCAACTGCCAGGGAGTAGTATTGGCCGCCGGCATGGGGAAATGCCATGAAATATTATCCTTGAGAATGGTGGTGGCATCCCGGCGAAGGGACTGTGCACCTCCCGCCAGTTCAAATAGCCGCTGATAATCCTGTAAAACATTCTCTGGTCGGGTGCGCACTACGGCAACATTGGATTTATTGGACATTTGATATCCTTCTGAAGAATCAGTATATCAGGAACCAGTTAATTTTATCCCGATTAACCATATTGACATGACACGTTGGAGTCACTTGTAGGATTGGACAGTTCCTTGGAATTTTCCTGAGATTCCTTTTATTCTCTTCCTTCGATCAAATCCCTTCTTATCTTTCGGTATAACACAATCGGATTGTCGCCTTGGATTAGTATTTCGCCCATACCGAGGTCGGGACGTAGTGGGCGTTGGGTGATGACCACACGGCGGTCCTGGCGCTCGATGACCAGATTACCAAGGCTGCCCAACCAGCCATAAAGCTGGCGTAAAACCGGAAAACGCATTGTGTGGTAATAGCGCAGGTACATCATGGTGTTCTCGTCGTCAATTGGTGCGAAGGCAAGTACAATGCGCAGACCGTCGGCAATCCAGTTCTGCCAGAGATTCCCGAAGCGGAATTGAAGAAAAGGCCGGCGGTCAGGTTCGGGTAGCTCGGAGGGCTTCTTTGGTTTCTGGCCATGGTCAATTTCGTTGTAAACCCATAAATTGATCAGGTGGTCGCCCGGCCAATGACTTTCTTCCCTGGCAATTGGACCATTGATCAGGGTTCGGTTACCGCGCCCAATCGTATTGTGGTGTATGAACGGCAAGTGCACCACGTCTAATTGGTTTTCGATGGCCCGTGCGTAATGGTTAGCCCAGTGATCTCTCAGCGTTGTGTAGACCATGTCGTCACCGATGGACTCGAACCATGGCACAGGTGGAAATTCATTCCTCGGCTCGCCCCACCAGATATAGATAAAACCGTGCTCTTCGCTGACCGGGTAACTCCGGACTTTTAATGCCTTGGGAGGTTCACTTCCGCGTCCATTGGCCGGGACTAATTTACAAGTGCCATTCGTATCATATTCAAAGCCATGAAAGGGGCATTGGATGCGATCATTGGATAATTTGCCAATACTGAGCGCCACGCCGCGGTGCGGACATTTATCGCTCATTACTGACAATTCACCCCTGGTGTTGCGCCAGACGACCATCTTCTCACCCATGCGAATTACAGCGAAGATTTTCCCCTCTTAATCTCATTAGACTCAAGGATAGCATACCATTGGTTTGGGATCATAAGGAAATGTCCATTTAGTTCATTCTCCAATCCAGAACGGCATCCCAGGGAGGGAAAGGTCAGTGAGAATCACCTTGTTTTTTTTTGCACATCCTGGATTGTTAAAGTGGCTGAAATTTCGCCGTGAAGTGCCGCAAAAGCTCTGGTGCATAAATGAACTTGTAGCCTCGCAGAGTTCTGGAGCGTTTTGCAATCCTGGCCAGTGTTCCGGTCACATAGTCCATGTGGCTCTGGGTGTAGGTGCGGCGTGGGATGGCCAAACGGACGAGTTCCAGCTTTGGGTAGACGATTTCGCCGGTATCGGGATCCGGATGGGAGAACATGACCGAGCCGATCTCGCAAGCACGGATGGCGCCTTCGAGGTAGAGTTCGATTGTCAGCGCCTGGCCGGGGAATTCGGCATGTGGGATGTGTGGTACCACGCTGCCTGCATCAATATAAACGGCGTGACCGCCGGGCGGTTGGATGGTGGGGATGCCGGCTTCGTTAATACACTTCGCCAAGTAAGCAGTCTGACCCAGACGATAGGCGAGATAAGCTTCGTCAAGGCCTTCGTACAAACCGACTGCCATCGCATCCAGATCACGGCCGGCCAGACCACCATAGGTGGAGAAACCTTCTCGAAGAATCAGTTCATTCCTGACATTCTGAAAGAGCGACTCATCATTCATGCACAGCAAGCCACCGATGTTGACGATGGCGTCTTTCTTGGCGGACATGGTCATGCCATCTGCCAGGGCAAACATTTCCCGGGCGATATCGAGCGGGGATTTTTTGGCATATCCGGGTTCACGCAGCTTAATAAAATATGCGTTCTCAGCAAAGCGGGCGGCATCAATGAAAAAAGGGATACCAAAAGAATGGTAGGTTTCGGAGGTTGCCCGCAGGTTAGCCAGAGAGACGGGCTGGCCACCCCCGGCATTATTGGTGATAGTCACCATACCGAAGGGTATATTGGCAGGTCCGGTCTTTTCGATGAAAGCTTTCAGGCTGGCGATATCCATGTTCCCCTTGAACGGATGCAAGTTGGATGGGTCGCAGGCTTCATTGATGACCAGATTAGTCGGGCGACCACCGCGCGCCCGGATGTTGGCATCCGTAGTGTCAAAATGCATATTAGATGGTACATACTGTCCAGGCATGACCAGGCAGGCGGAGAGGATATTCTCAGCGGCACGTCCCTGGTGTACTGGGACAAAGTAGTTAAAGCCAAAAATATCGCTGACGGCTTTTTCCAGGCGCTGGAAGGACCGCGCTCCGGCGTAGGACTTATCGCCTTGCATGAGCGCTGCCCACTGACGATCGCTCATTGCGCCAGTACCGGAATCGGTTAGCAAGTCAACGAAGATATCCTGGGCTTTGAGTGCAAAGACGTTATAACCGGCTTCCTGGATGGCATTTCGACGTTCCTCGGGTGAGGGCAGGCGGATGGGTTCGACCATTTTGATGCGGAAGGGTTCGGGTGGGTAAGTGGGCATTTGTCTCCTCAGCGGAAATCAGATCACAGTTTAACATGTTTTCTTCAGCATTGCATAATTATACAATCACAAAACCGACATGAGACCTTGGTTGAATTGACCCTTGTCATGAGGTCCGTGGCGCGGTTGGGATTATGAAGACAAAATTAACATCAAATAAAGGATTGGGGAAAGTAACTTTGGTTGCCTTTATGGTAAAATTTGTCCGTCCTGCAATTGTAAGACAACTTATTGTTTTTGGAGCGCACATGCAGAATGAATGGTTATATATCGGGCTCTTCTTGGTGATTGGTATTATTGTTCCGGTTGTCCCGCTGGTGTTTGCCCGGCTGATCGCGCCACGTAAGCCCAATTCCATAAAACAAAGCACATATGAGTGCGGCATTGAGACGGTAGGAGAGTCGTGGGTACAGTTCAAGGCCCAGTACTACATCTTCGCGTTGGTATTCCTGGTCTTCGATGTGGAGACGGTATTTCTATTTCCCTGGGCGTTGACCCTCAAGCAGTTTCCGCTGTTTGTGGTTTTGGAAGGCATTTTATTCATTGGGATCCTAGTTGCCGGATTGGTATATTCCTGGCGCAAAGGGATGTTGGAATGGGTGTAGGCCCCCAAGGGTGAACCATAAAGGCTGACAGGAAACCTCCTCTCAGCCTTTTCGTTGTGTTATAGAGTTGTAGGAGAAATTCATGACATTTTGGAACAATCCGATCAATTTTATTGCAATCTGGCTGACCGGCATCCTAAAAAGCTGGCATTTACCCATGGGACTGGCGAATATTCTTGAATACCTGGCCGGTATCACTGCACTGATTGTTTTCGCAATGGTCCTGGATATCGGCCTGGTTTGGGTTGAACGAAAGGTCGTGGCGCGTTTCCAGGACCGCTTGGGCCCGAATCGGATCGGACCGTTTGGCCTGATCCAACCGGTCGCAGATATCATCAAGATGGTAATCAAGGAGGACATCACCCCAGCCGGAGCGGATAAGATCATCTACAACATCGCTCCGGTGCTGGCGGCAACTTCAGTCATTATACTTTGGGCCATCCTGCCGCTCGCCTCGACAATCTATGGTGTGGATCTAAACGTAGGGCTGCTGTATATCGTGGCTGCCGGCGCGTTGGGAACGCTGGCAATCATCATGGCAGGATGGTCGTCGAATAACAAGTACGCCCTGCTGGGGGCCTTCCGCATGGTTGCGAACATGATCTCCTACGAAGTACCCATGGTCATCATCCTGCTCGTACCAACCATTCTAGCGAATTCGATGAGCATGAAGGGAATTATCGAAGCCCAAAAAGCGATGTGGTTCGCCATCCTTTCACCACTGGCGTTCCTTATTTTCTTGATCAGTGCCATTGCAGAATTGGGCCGTTCGCCCTTTGATCTGAACGAAGCCGAGTTTGAAATCGTGGCTGGTTTTCATATCGAATATACCGGGATGAAATTCGGCTGGTTCTATGCAGGTGAACTCCTGCATGCGTTTACCTTTGGCGGTTTCATGGCGATCCTGTTCTTTGGAGGGTATGGTGGTTTCTTCGGGCTGGAAAAACTGGCCGCCTTCGCCTGGCTGAATATCCCCTTCGTGCAGGCAATGGTCTTCATCGCCAAAGCCATGTTTGGTTACTGGGTCATCATGTGGATCAAATACTCAGTGCCGCGTATCCGCATCGATCATATGCTGGCGTTCAATTGGAAATTCCTCGTTCCACTCTCTATCGTGGTACTGGTGAACACGGCTATCCTGGACAAGGTTCTGATCGGATTGCCACTTTGGGGTTATACAGTGGGTATGTTCGGATCCAATCTCGTAATCGGCTTTACAACTGTCGAAATATTACGTGCCTATGGCCGCAAACAACGCGAGGTGGAGCAGAAACCGGCTCCGCTGGAGCAGACCCAGGAGCAGGTGGTATGACAACAGGACAAATCATCTTCATATTGACAGGGGCGCTAATCCTGGGATCTGCCATAATGGTGGTGACAACCCGTAAGCTATTGCACGCTGCTTTATGGCTGGTGGTGGCCCTTTTCGGGGTAGCTGTCCTATACGCCATCCTGCAGGCTAACTTCCTGGCAGTCATCCAGGTAGTGGTGTATATCGGTGCGATCGCCATCCTGTTCATCTTCGCCGTTATGCTAACCCGGCGCGAATTAATGGAAAAAGGGTCGCAGACACGCCCCCGCTGGTGGATTCCTGCTCTGCTCGGACTCCTGATCCTGACCGGATTAGTACTAATCATAATAAGTGTTCCAGGGGTAAACCGGACCGCGACAACTCTACCCACTGGGCTGGATCCAGTCCTGGCGCTCGGTAGCGCGTTGGTATCGCCGGATGCCTTCGTGTTGCCGTTTGAGGTGGCGTCAGTTCTCATGCTGGCGGCGCTGGTTGGAGCGGTTTATGTTGCGACCGCGGATAAAAAGTAGGAGGCTGAGATGAGTATCCCACTTTCCTGGTATTTGATTTTAGCCGCAGCATTATTCTGCATCGGATTGTACGGTGTCTTTTCACGTAAGAATGCCATCGCCATCCTTTTGGGGGTGGAATTGATGTTGAATGCCGTCAACATAAATCTGGTGGCTTTCTGGCGTTATCTCAATCCGGCACAGATGACCGGGCAAGCCTTCGCAGTCATCGTTTTCGCCGTTGCAGCGGCTGAAGTGGCTGTAGGTCTGGCGCTGATCATTTCGGTCTATCGCCGCCGTAAGACGGTGGTGGCTGATGAAATCGATTTAATGAAGTGGTAGGCGATTTCATGACGAATCTGATCTGGTTACTTCCTCTCCCTCCACTATTGGCTTTTTTTGCAATCACCCTGTTCACGAACAAAAACAAACCCTTAAGCCACAGCATTGCGGTCGGCGCGGCAGGGCTTTCCTGGCTGGGGAGCATGGTTGTTTTTATGAAAGCCGTGGGTGTGGAAAGGTTTGGTAAGCATATCTTTGAGTCAGCAGTCAACTGGCTGCCAACCGGGAATTCATGGTTCCAGATTGGCGTACAGATTGACCCATTTTCGGCTGTGGTGCTGTTCTTCGTGGCTTGGACGGTACTGGCGATTTTTGTCTACAGCATCGGCTACCACAACTTTGGCCAACCGAAGGGTGACCACGATCTTCCTGGCCTGCCTCCGCATGGCGCAACGGTAACCGAAACAGGGCATCAACATGTCGTCCCGTCGATCGAGCCGATGTACTCACGTTTCTTTGCCTTTATCAGCCTTTTCGCTTTCGGTATGTTCACGCTGGTCGTCTCCAATAACCTTCTGACGATGTTCGTCGGCTGGGAGATCATGGGTTTGTGCTCATACCTGCTGATCGGTTTCTGGTATGGCAAGAAATCTGCACGGGATGCAGCGATCAAGGCTTTTATAACCACGCGTGTTGGCGACGTGTTCATGCTGTTGGGTATCGCCTATCTGTACTCAGCGACGGGGACACTCACCTATAACGGAATTTTCCAGCCGCGCGTGCTCGAGGTTCTCGCAACTGCCCGAACTCCATTCCTGGGCCTGTCTGCGGCGGGTTTAATTGGACTGTTGCTCTTTATTGGGACGGTCGGAAAATCCGCCCAATGGCCTCTGCACGTATGGCTCCCGGACGCCATGGAGGGTCCGACCCCGGTCAGCGCCATGATACACGCTGCAACGATGGTTTCGGCGGGTGTATATATGGTCATCCGCATGTTCCCGCTTTTGAGCCTGGATAATCACACAATGACCGTGGTGGCATTCATCGGTTCATTTACTGCGCTCTTCGCCGCGACGATCGCCGTCGCGCAAAATGATATCAAGAAGGTGCTGGCCTACTCGACAATTTCACAATTAGGTTTCATGATCGCGGCCCTGGGCATTCACGCCTACGTAGCAGCCGCGTTCCACCTCGTTACGCATGCCTTTTTTAAAGCGCTGCTTTTCCTGGGTTCCGGTTCGGTCATCCACGGCATGGAACACGGTGTGCTTCATACCGGCGAACATGTGGATACACAGGATATGTTCAACATGGGCGGCTTACGTAAAAAGATGCCAATCACCTTCTGGACTTTCCTGATCGGAGGATTGGCTCTCTCGGGTTTCCCGGTGCTGACGGCGGGTTTTTGGTCTAAGGATGAGATTTTCGCCGAAGCCTTTGGGAATGGACATCTGGCAGTATTCATTGTCCTGGCTGCGGCAGCCTTCCTGACAGCATTCTATACCATGCGCCAGATCACACTGACATTCTTCGGTGATCCGCGCAGCAAGGCTGCCGATCATGCCAGCGAGACAACCTGGACTATGACCATTCCATTGATCGTGCTGGCGGTTTTCGCTGTAGGGTTTGGATGGGTGGGTATCCCAGAACATTTTCCAGGTTTGGGAGGTTTCTTACCAAACTGGTTTCACGAGTTCGTGGGCGGAACATTGGCAGAGTTTCCCCTGGCTATCGAATTCAGCTGGATTCCACTACTTACCTCGCTGGGAGTTTCCCTGGGTGGGCTGTTTATTGGGTGGCTGGTCTACCGGAAAGTCTTATCCCCTGCAGAAGACAGATTGCAGATCAAGCTACTCAAGAATAAATATTACTTTGACGAGATTTACAATTTCCTGTTCGTCAGACCGGTTTATTGGGTAGCCGAGACTTTCACTTCCCTGTTCATGGATCGTATTGTGATAGACGGTTTCTTACACAGTGTGGCGCGCTTTTCGCTCTTCCTGGGTCATGTCTTCAGAAACTATTTCGATAAACCAGTCATCAACGAATTCCTGGGTGACGGGACCGGTAATGCAGTCAAAGCTTCCGGCTCCGGTTTGCGCAAGATCCAGGCAGGGCAAGTCCAATATTATATGGTTGCATCCGTAGTGGTGCTGGTTATCTTTGCGTTTTTATATTATTTTCTGAGACGAGGAATGTAGTTATAACTTCTGTTATTGTGGTCGATTTAAAAAGGCAGTACTGTGGAGTACTCGATGGCATTTGTTACACAACATTTTCTGACCTTCATTCTTTTCGTCCCTGTTCTGGCCGGAGTGGTAGTTTTGTGCCTACCGAATGGAGCCGTAAAGGTCATCCGCTGGACAGCCTTCGGTCTCAGCCTGGTTCCCCTTATTTTGACAATCCTCATGTGGGTGCAATTCCATGCGGGACAGACCGGCTACCAATTCTCGGAACAATATAACTGGTATGTAGCAATCCACTCAACCTTACACCTGGGCGTGGATGGGCTCTCGCTAACGATGGTGCTGCTAACCACGCTCCTGACACCCGTGGCTTTGTTGGCTTCCTTCAACATCACCGACCGCGTCAAGGTCTACATGGCGCTTTTCCTTTTCCTTGAGACAGGCATGCTAGGCGTCTTTATGGCGGTTGACCTGTTGATTTTCTTCGTTTTCTGGGAAATCGGGCTAGTCCCGATGTACTTCCTGATCAACCAGTGGGGGAGCGAGAAAGGCGAACGCGAAATATGGAAGGGCGTCAAGGTCCAAGCACGTAATTATGCTTCGCTTAAGTTCATCCTATTCACCATGGGCGGTTCTTTGGGGCTGCTGCTTGCAATCCAGATGCTCGGAGTGTTGTTCCAGAATTACGACCTGCCAGTTCTGTACCAGAAGTGGAATTCCTTGACAAACGGTACTCTGCTCGGCCTACCTGTGGAGACGGTTAAAACTGTGGCATTCTGGGCGTTTGTGATCGCCTTTGCCGTCAAAGTGCCAGTCTGGCCTTTCCACACCTGGCTGCCAGATGCCCATACGGAAGCCCCGACCGCTGGTTCGATGATCCTGGCGGGCGTCTTGCTGAAATTGGGGGCATATGGTTTTCTGCGACTGGTGCTGCCGTTGTATCCGGCGGAATCGGCACGCTACGCGGGCTGGCTGGCATTCCTGGCGGTGATGGCGATCGTTTTTGGAGCGTTTGCCGCTTATGGCCAAAAAGATTTTAAACGACTGGTCGCCTATTCCTCGGTCAACCACATGGGTTTTGTCTTGCTGGGAATTGCCGCGGCGGCCAAAGCATCCGGCACGCTCAATGCGACCATCGCCCTGAATGGAGCAGTGCTGCAAATGTTCAACCATGGACTTTCAGCTGCCGGCATGTTTTTCCTGGTCGGCGTTATTTATGAGCGGACCCACACCCGTAACCTGGACGATTTCGGCGGCCTGTTTCCGCTTATTCCAGTCTACGGCGGAATCCTGATCTTCACGAGCATGGCTTCGCTGGGGCTGCCGGGGTTGAACGGGTTCATTTCCGAATTCCTGGTGGTACGAGGTTCGTGGCCAATCCTGACTTTGTATACAGCGATTGCGATGATCGGCGTGTTATTCACCGGTGCGTATATTCTCAAGGGAATCAAAAACGTACTGCACGGTCCTTTGAATGCGCACTGGGCGGAAGGCGATCACAAATTGACCGATATCAATTTACGCGAGATCATCGTCATGGCTCCGTTGATGACGCTCATCCTGGCCATTGGCGTTTACCCGGCCTGGATCCTGGATATGATCAACAAGGCCATGATGATGCTGTTCCACTAAGAGGCAGAGATGCATTTTCCGTTCCTGAGTGTAATTGTATTCACCCCGCTGATAGCGGCGCTGGTCA
This sequence comes from uncultured Chloroflexia bacterium, assembly GCA_963827305.1. Taxonomy (GTDB): domain Bacteria; phylum Chloroflexota; class Anaerolineae; order Anaerolineales; family Villigracilaceae; genus UBA877. The sequence goes on along the minus strand of CAWHAM010000015.1, from coordinate 59,873 downwards.
TCCTGCTGTATAAGCCAGAGCAGAAAAAGGCCATCCGCATCACGGCGCTGAGCGCGGCGGTATTTGCACTGGCGTTATCAGTGTGGGTGTACTTTACGTACGACAAAGCGGTAGCTGGTTACCAATTTATCGAAAAATATATTTGGATGCCGATGCTGGGCATCAGCTTGCATTTTGGCGTGGATGGCATGTCTGCTCCACTGGTTTTGCTGACGGGCATTGTCATGGTGACAGGTGTGATGATCTCCTGGGGCATAGAAGACCGGCCGCGCGAGTTCTTTGCCTTTCTGTTCATCCTTGCTTCAGGTGTCTTCGGTGTATTTACCTCGCTTGACCTATTCATGTTATTTTTCTTTTATGAAATTGCGGTGTTCCCGATGTACCTGCTCATTGCCATCTGGGGTTGGATCAAGACACGCGAATACGCAGCGATGAAGCTGACCCTGTACCTGTTCATTGGCTCGGTTGTTTCCCTTATCGGTGCACTGGTCATGTACTGGACAAGTGGAAGCCATACCTTTGATATGCTTGTTCTGGAAACTGTAAAGTTCTCACCGACTTTTCAGAAAATCTGGTTCCTGCCGGTTTTTCTGGGTTTTGCAGTATTGGGGGGTATCTTCCCGTTCCACAACTGGTCGCCGGATGGTCACGTGGCCGCTCCAACAGCGGTTTCGATGTTTCATGCTGGCGTGTTGATGAAACTGGGCGCGTTTGCCGCCCTGCGGGTAGGTATCATGCTCCTGCCTACAGGGGCTAAATTCTGGGCACCACTTATCATGGTGCTAGCGCTCGTCAATATTGTATATGGCGCATTTATTGCGAGCGTACAGACCGATTTCAAATATGTGATTGGTTTCAGCTCCGTCTCCCACATGGGGTTGGTTATGATGGGTTTTGCCACACTCAAACCCGAAGGTCTGGTTGGTGCGGGCGTGCAGATGTTTTCCCATGGCGTGATGACAGCCCTCTTCTTTGCTGCCGTCGGCATGGTCTACGACCGTTCACATACGCGTCAAATTCCCGAACTGGGTGGAATGGTCAAGCCGTTGCCTCTGGTTGCGATTGGAGTTATTGTTGGCAGCCTGGTCTCAATGGGTATGCCGGGTTTCTCCGGTTTTGTAGCCGAGTTCCCCATCTTTATGGGCATATGGAGAACACAGTGGGTGGTGGCTGTCATCGCCGCCATTTCAATAGTTGTGACCGCCTCGTACGTTTTGTTGGTTGTCAGGCGGGTGTTTTTTGGTAAAATGCCGGAAGCTCTGGAGGGTCACATTACGCCAATCCGCAGCCTCGATAAGATTGCGCTTGGACTCCTGATGGCGCTCATGATAGGCATTGGTCTTTTCCCAGCCCTGATGGTCCCGTGGGTGCAGACCGGGGTCCAGCATATCCTCGCCTTATTGGGAGTTGCATAATGACTGCGATCTTACCCATCCTTCCTGAGATCCTGTTGCTGGCGCTCGGCGTATTAATTCTCATTATTGACCCATTTCTGAAAAAGGACGAAGCCCGCCGCCCGTTCCTGGGTTGGTTTACAGTATACGGACTGCTTTTCATATTAGTCACCAGCTTGCTGTTCGCCCGGCCATCTGATCCGAGTTCGTTTTTCGGCAGGATGTTGCGTTTCGACTGGCTGGGTTTTGCGTTTGAAATGCTTTTTATCTTCGCTGCTGGAGTGACGGCTTTGTTCTTTATGGATGCGGAGCATCTCAATCGGCGGGCTGAAGCGTATCTCTTGCTTTTAGCTGCGACGCTGGGCATGTGCCTGATGGCCTGTTCTGCGGACCTGGTGATGTTGTATCTTGCCATCGAGACAACTTCCATACCACTCTACTTGCTGGCCGGTTTTCTAAAGAATGATGACCGGTCCACCGAAGCGGGTTTCAAATACATGCTTTTCGGCGCGCTGACTTCGGCGATCCTGTTGTACGGGTTCAGTTTGATCTACGGTTTCACCGGCAAAACCGGTCTCCTTGACCTAAGCGCATATTTTAGCAGCTTCAATCTGGTGGCTGTTGGTATCACCTTCCTGGTACTCGTGGGATTGGCTTTCAAGGTCTCGCTATTCCCCTTCCACTTTTGGGCGCCAGACGTATACGAGGGTGCGCCCACACCGGTGGCCGGTTTTCTGTCCACAGCCTCCAAAGCGGCCGGGTTTGTGGTAATAATCCGCCTGTTCACAACGGTCTTTCCGATCATCAGTGTGGATTGGACCCTGATCGTGGCAATCCTTGCCACACTAACGATGACAGTCGGCAACTTGATTGCCTTGGCGCAGAAGAACATCAAACGCATGCTGGCATACTCGTCCATCGCACATGCCGGATATGCCATGATCGGCGTGGTGGCCTTCTCACAGTTGGGTGTCGCCAGCGCAGTCTTTTACTTAATCGGCTACGTAATGACCAACCTGCTTGCCTTTGGGATTGCCGGCATCGTCGGGCACGTCACTGCTTCAGATGATTTCACTGCGTATGCAGGCCTTAGCCGCCGAAGCCCGGGGCTGGGGTTGGCCACGTTGGTGGCATTCCTGTCGTTGGCCGGGATGCCACCTTTTGTCGGGTTTGTCGCCAAATTCTTCGTATTTAGTGCAGCGATTGAGTCAGGCTGGGTCTGGCTGGCGATCGTGGGTGTGTTGAATTCGATTGTGGGTTTATACTACTACCTGAACGTGCTGAAGTACGTTTATCTTTTCCGGATGGAAAACCAGGACGAGGACCAGCACCCAATACCGGTGTCCCGCCCTTTTGCGATTGGGCTGGTCATCCTGGTAATCGGAATCCTGCTGCTTGGCAGCCTGTTCGGACCCTGGTTCGGCCTCGCCACGAAAGCGGCAATCAGCTTGTTTTAGCCGCTGAAAGAATCTGATATAATTTCGCCGCCATGAACCAACCGGGCAATAAACAGCAAGATGAATTCAGGGCAGCCGTTACGATGACCGTCGTCTGGGTGGCAGGCTTGACTTTGATCATCATCTTCGTTGCGCTGTTTGCAGGTATATTGCTGGATCGATTCCTGAATAGCAAGCCACTTTTTACAATCGTTTTAACCATTGCCAGCATTCCGGTCACCATTTATGCAACTTTCCGTGTCGTGAAAGCGGCGAGCAGTCGGATCAAACCGGTTACAAAAAAAGGGTATTCCGAGGAGGAACCACCACGTGGAGAAGACAACTGAGTTGACTCCAAAGAAGAAAGCATGGCGCTGGGGCACGAATAGATGGATTGTGCTAGCGCTTCTCATTTTTGGTTTTATCGGTGCGAGATATTTCTTCTCCCCTGTCCGGCCATTCGTCCAACTCCCGGCTGAGCATTGGATGAGACATCCACTATTTACTTTACCCGGGATCGGCGATTTCTATCTGACCAACACCCTGGTTGCCCTATTTATTGTTGATATCCTTGTCATTCTGATTGCCTTTCTTTTTAACCAAGCCGTAAAGAAGGGCAACCTAGTTCTGAAAGGCATTCCCGGAGCATTAGAAGCCTTGCTCGAAGCTCTCTACAACATGACCGAATCCACCGCCGGGAAATGGGCTTGGACGATTTTTCCGTGGTTTGCTTCCATCACCATTCTCGTTCTGTTCGCAAACTGGATGGAACTCATCCCCGGCGTGGATAGCATCGGCGTGATCGAGCAAGCCGAGGCGGGCGGGTTTGGGATCCAGCATTTGGGTTCTTTTTTCACCACTCTGGTCAACCCCGCTGTGTCTTCAGGTGGTTATCAACTTGTCCCCTTTGTCCGCGTTGTTTCTACGGACCTGAACTTCACTGTGGCGCTGGCGATCATTGCAGTAATAGCAGTGCAGGTGGTTGGCATCCGCTCCCAGGGTATCAAGTATTTCACCAAGTTTTGGAATGCCAAGACGTTCTTCAGCAGGCCGATTTTCGGCGTGATTGATTGGGGGGTTGGCCTATTGGAACTTGTCTCCGAATTCTCGAAAGTGCTCTCGTTTGCCTTCCGTCTCTTTGGAAATATTTTCGCCGGTTCGGTTTTGTTGTTCGTAATGGGTTCGCTGCTAGGGACGATTGCGATATTCCCATCGCTATTCTACATGCTGGAATTTCTGGTGGGTGCAATCCAGGCGGTTGTGTTTGGCCTGTTGACAATGACCTTCATGGCGCAGGCCACACAGGGTCATAGCAGTCCTGAGGAAGCGCAATAAAACCCAGGCTTTGAGTATCAATTTCGGGCGACGAATGCCCGGGTAATCCAAATCCTAGCGGCGGAACCCCCGCCCGAATTCGCTCACGGAGGTAATTCACATGACTGGTAGCATTATTATTGCTGCAAAATTGATCGGGGCTGGTCTGGCCATGATCGGTGCAATCGGCGCGGGAGCCGGAATTGGTATTGTGACAGGCGGCGCGGTTCAAGCGATGGGCCGTAATCCGGATGCGACCGGTACGATCCAGACGAATATGATCCTCGGTATTGCTTTTGCTGAAGCCGTGGCCATTTATTGTCTGGTAGTTGCCCTGCTCATCCTCTTCGTTGTAGGTTAATTCTCCGGGTTGTTGGATTTTACTAAAGGAGGTCTCCCTTGGCTCAATTGGGTCTCAATTTAGGTTATCTGCTGGTTCAGATTGTCTGTTTTTTCATCATTTTTATAGTCGTACGCGCCTGGATCGTAAAGCCGTTACAGGGGTTGCTCGAAAAACGCCGGATAACAATTGCTCAAAACCTGGAAGATGCTCGTATTGCTGCCGAAGCACGTGCAAATGCTGAAAAGGACGCAGCTGGGATTATTACAGATGCACAAGCCAAAGCTGCCCATATAATTAGTGAGGCGACGGAGCGAGCTGATGCGGCCATGATCGAAGTGAGAGCTGAGTCTGAAAACGAAATCAGCAAAGAACGCGAAGCGGTCCTGGCTGAGGTCGGGGAAGAACGCAGCCGCATGCTCGGTGACCTGCGTGGACAGGTGGCGGCACTGGCAATTGCAGCTGCACAGAAGCTGGTAGGCGAAGCACTGGACGAAAAACGCCAGCATGCCCTCCTGGCTGAATTCTTCTCAGGTGTCAAGTCCGGAAAAGTTGTGGTTCTGGAGGACTCAGATATAAGCGGAGGATCTGCAGAAGTGGTTTCTGCACTACCGCTCACCGCGGATGAACAGGCAATTGTAAAAAAGGATATTTTGTACAAAATGGGAACCCAGGCTACCGTGGCCTTTCGTGTCGAACCATCCATTCTCGGAGGATTGGTTATCCACGTGGGCGATAAAGTGATGGATGGCTCGGTGGCAGGACAACTTGAGAACCTGCGGCAAATCCTCCGATAATATTACCCCTGATCAAAGGAGGGTTTTGGCGTAAAATTATACGGCAAGACCCTCTTTGTTTTAACTAAGGAAGCCTTGGAAAACTTAATGCAAATTTCTTTGGCCGACCTGTTCGCAGAAACTCCGTTGATTATTACAGCCGGCAAACCAGACGACACTCATATCACTGGCATTGCCATGGATAGCCGCCTTGTCAAGTCCGGGGATCTTTTCGTTGCCATGCAGGGAGGTTCGGCTAATGGGCACGATTTTATTCCGGAAGCCATCCGGAGAGGTTCTGCTGCAATCGTTGGCCAGTTGCCCCTGAACGGATTGTCCGTTCCCTATATCCAAGTCGAGAATTCGCGCCTTGCGCTCACCTGGCTGGCAGCTGCCTATTACGGCAATCCTGGTCGCAAACTGACTGTGGTCGGCGTGACCGGGACGGACGGCAAGACGACCACCTGCAACCTGCTTTACCAGATCCTGCTGGCTGCCAGGATTAGAACAGGATTGATCTCAACGGTGAACGCTGTTATAGGCGGTGAGGTGTTTGATACCGGTTTCCATGTCACAACGCCGGATGCTCCGGATGTTCAGAAGTACCTGGCCAGGATGGTCGAAGCTGGGCTGACCCATGTGGTACTCGAAACCACTTCGCATGGTTGGGCGCAGTATCGTGTGGATGCCTGCGAGTTCGATGTTGGTGTGGTCACCAATATTACCCACGAGCATATCGACCAGCATGGATCTTATGAGAACTATCGGGCCGCCAAAGCGCGTCTCTTCCAATCTTTGGAAAAAACCCAACCCAAACCACAAGGGAATCCGCGGCTGGCGGTTCTAAATAAGGATGACAACTCCTTCGCATATTTATCAGGCCTGGTACATAGGCCGCAAATCAGTTATGGTCTGGGCACAACTGCAGATATCCGGGCGGAGGGAGTTACGTACTCTCCGCAAGGCATCCATTTCGAAGCGATAGGGCTTGGATACCGTGTTCCGGTAGCCAGCCCGTTGGTGGGGATATTCAACGTCTCTAACTGTCTGGCTGCATTGACGACGGCTGTGCACGGGTTGGGAGTGGATCCGGGGACCACCGCAAGGGGTATCGCGTCATTGCAGGGTGTCCCTGGACGCATGGAGCGGATCGACCTTGGACAAGCCTTCACTGCCATGGTGGATTTCGCGCATACGCCAAATGCTCTGCGGGTGGCCATTGAGACAGTCAGGAAAATGACCGGGAAGCGAGTGATTGTTATTTTCGGTTCGGCGGGATTGCGTGATAAGGAGAAGCGGCGGATGATGGCTGAATTGTCTGTGCAAATGGCGGATATCAGCATTCTGACGGCAGAAGACCCGCGGACTGAGTCGCTGGAAGAGATTTTGAAGGAGATGGCAGCGGGTGCGAGGTCGCGAGGCGGGGTTGAGGAAGAAACTTTCTTCCGCATACCGGACCGGGGTGAGGCCATACGGTTCGGTGTTAGTATTGCCCAACCCGGTGACATTATCATGGCATGTGGAAAAGGACATGAACAATCCATGTGTTTTGGCACGATAGAATATCCCTGGGACGACCGGACGGCCATGCGCGCGGCGTTATCGGAATTGATGGGTATCAAAGGTCCGCAAATGCCCCATCTACCAACTCGAAGATGAAAAACGACCTTTGGAGGACTCCGGTAACTCTGGTGGGGAATTATGTCCGGCTCGAGCCGCTAACCGAAACGCATGTTCCGGGTCTGGCCGCGGTGGGTTGCGACGACCGAATCTGGAAGTTGATGCGCTATGGTTTGATCCGTGACGAAAAAGACATGCGCCTGTGGGTGCGCAGCCTGCTCGAAAGTCAGGCAGCCGGGACGGACCTTCCATTTGCCGTCATCCAACTTGCGTCGGGTCGGGCTGCGGGAGCGACCCGTTTCATGGACATTCGACTGGAGCACTTGGGGCTGGAGATCGGTGGGACATGGTATGGTCTGGAGTTTCAGCGCACTGCCGTCAATACCGAGTGCAAATATCTATTGCTGAAGTATGCCTTTGAGGTGTTGGGGGCAATCCGTGTTCAATTCAAGACGGATTTGCGGAACGAACGTTCTTGGCGCGCCATCGAGCGCCTCGGAGCAAAACGTGAAGGGATCCTGCGTAACCACATCATCCTGCCGGACGGAGTGAGACGTGATTCAGTCTACTACAGCATCATAGACCTGGAGTGGCCAGGGGTAAAGGGGAGACTAGAAGGAATGATATATATATAGGTAAAGCTATTAGGAATAATTTTTCCAAAGATCAAGAAACATGGGGTGGGGGAGGCGGTCCTGGGAACGGGGAAAAGAATAAAGGAGACGGAATAGGAGATTCATGGAAGAAAACGATATAATGAGGAACTAAGGGGTTTGATCGAACCTCCAGCCGCGATTCCGGAAGAAATGAAACTCCTCCGAAACTGGAGCGGGGGAGTGGATGATTAAATTTGGGGATAATGGTTTAGGGTGGAGGCATGTAGTCTAGGGGGTTTACGTAACCGTAGACCGAGTTCATCAACTCGAAATGCAGGTGCGGTCCGGTGGAGGTGCCACCAGTCATACCAACCAATCCGATCGTATCACCCTGACCGACATTCTGGCCACAGCCAACATTGATCTGGCTCAGGTGAGCATAAAGGGATTGCCAGCCATTGCCATGGTCAATAATGATCAGGTTCCCATAACCCCAATCATTCCAGCCGGAGTAAACGACAGTACCGGCATCGGTAGCGAAGACGGCATTGCCCTCCGCACCGGCAAAATCAACTCCGAAGTGCCTAATATCAGGTCGGAAAGGTGTCCCAGAGAGCCAATGCTCGGTTGTGGGGTAAACGAACGTGCCAAAGCCCACCTGGACATAGCTGATACCGGTACAAACGCCGGGTCCCCAGACGCGGGTTGACGGGTTTAGGCGCACCAATTGAGCCGGAGCAGTCCAAGAGGTGAATTCACGCTTTCCCCCTGGGAAAATGAGCCAAGTGCCTCCAGGGATGTTGGGATGAACCAGATCACCGATGGTATCTGGGTCAAGATGGTTGCCAGGGTAGTCAATCACCGTTTCAGGGTCAACGCCGAAGACCTGCGAGACTTTCGTCAGGCTTTCCGAACCCTGCCACTGGTAATAAGTCCCATCCACGGGCAGGATATTGAGCTGTTCGCCGGGCTTTAGTAAATCGGGAGAGTCTTTGAGAGTAATGTAATTGCCAAAAAGGATCGTAGTAGGCTTGAGCCCGTACTTATCGGCGATGCTGAAGATGGAATCGCCCTTTTGGACGGAATACTTGACCACGTCAATGCGAGGGCGGGAGGGTATTATCGTATGTAAGATAGCCTGGGGTGAAACCCCATCCAATGCCAAAGCAACCTGGGCGGGAAGCTGCGCGGAATCAAGAACGGGGGTTGAGGTTGGTTCGGTACTGGATACTTGGGCGGCTTGCACATTGGAAGCCCAGCCAAGATTAGCTGGCCGGTAGAGAGTCTGCATCAACCAAACAACCAAAATGACAAAAAGAATGGTTAATACATTCGTCCCAATCCGCAAGGTAGACTCAGCCAGTCCAAGGTGGACCAGGGATTCCATCCATTTTGTGATCAGGTTAGGTCGTTCACTTGGCTGTTCCCCTTTTGCCCCCTCGTTCTCCTGAGGGAAATCCTGAAGAGGCTTGTTAGTCATAGGTTGGCATCATAACATGCCGCCAAATGCCCGTCAAGCAGAGTATTAATGGTAAATTAAGCGATTTTTTGACGAAGGGCAGGCCACTTTACATGGATAAGTACAACCACCAGCACACACAGGCATCCTCCCACCAGCGCGGCACGTGGGATTCCGGCAGCCTGTGCCAGCCAACCGATAAAAAGGCTGCCAAACGGGGCCACACCCTGTTGGGCCCATAAGTAGAAACTGAAAACACGCCCGCGCAGTTCATCCGGGACGTCGATCTGGATCAATGTATTCATCATCATGAATTGCGAGACTGTGGCCCAGCCAATGATGCAAATAAGCACCGCTGCAACCGGCAGGCTGTGGATGAACGCAATCAGTACTAAAGTTACCGAAAAAGCGAATTGACCGATACTCATCAATAGGCCCTTGCGACGCAATGTACTGAAAGTAGAGACGAAAACAGCAGCGGCCAAAGCACCTACGCCCTGAGCCAGGTACAGGGCGCCGGTACGCGCGGCAACAGTCTCTTCGGTATCAGCAACCCGTTGGAGCACATCACGGGCGAGGGCCGGGATTTGTTGGCTATAGGGAAGACCGAAAAAACCTATGAATGCAACCAGAACCATGATCAACAGGACTACTTGATTGCCGCGAATATATTCCCAGCCCTCCTTGAATTCAGCAGTTATATCCAGCTTTTCTTCGGATGGAGAAGCCTTCACTATCTGGTAAGGAGTGCGGACAAAGAACAAGCCCACGATAACGAAAAGGAAGCTAACCCCATTTGCAAAAAAAGCCCAGCCTTCACCTTGGTTCTTGACCAGGATCAGGATAATGGCCGTAAAAGATGGGCCAATCACGCGTGCCAGGTTGAAGATGGTGGATTGCAGAGCAATGGCATTAGGCAAGGCTGATTTCCCAACCAATTCAATTAACATGGCCTGACGGGCAGTGATTTCGATGGCACTCGCTGCACCGAGCACGAAGGACAGTCCAATGATTTGCCAGATCTGGATTCGACCGGTCAATGCTAAAAAAGCCAGGATAAAGGCCTGGACCATCATGATGACCTGCATAACAATAACGATTTTGCGCTTGTCCATCCGTTCGACGAACACGCCTCCGGGCAAGGCCAGGAGCAAGGTGGGCAAGGTGGAAGAAAAAGCGATCAGTCCCAAGTCGAGGGAACTGCCTGTAATCCGGTATGCTAGGTAGGGCTGGGTGGTGTTCTGCATCCAGGTGCCGACCAAAGAGATAAACTGGCCAACCCAGAAGATGAGAAAGTCGCGCGAAGCGAGGGCAGGGAAACGGTCTTTGAATGCCATGAAAGAAATGGGATTGGTTAGACCGGTACCACCACTTCGGGCAGGTCATTGGCGGGACTATTAACGAGTATCGAGACCGGAAAGGCTTGCATTTCCTCGGCGGGATAGGGGACGAGTAGACCCTTCAAGTCAGGCGGGTTATGGGGCAAAGGATCAATCCATTGCGCATAAGCATGAGGTCGAAGAATGACCGGCATCCGATCATGGATTGGAGCCATCAAGCTGTTCGGAGTGGTTGTAATGATGGTGGTAGATTTAATCTCCGATCCTTCAGGAGATTGCCAGTGCTCCCATAACCCAGCAAAAGCAAAAGGTCTCCCGGACTTGAGCCGGATATGATGCGGCTGCTTGCCTTGGCTGCCCGGCCTGAGCCTGCCACTCGAAGAAACCGTCTGCAAAGATGAGACAACGGTGATATCTATAAGCAGACCGAAAAGAAGGTTTCTCAGCCAGAGTCTCGGCGCGGGCATTGATAAGACGGCTGCCGATGGTCGGATCCTTGGCCCATGAGGGAATCAGCCCCCAGACGAAGAAATCGGCTTTTTTTGTCCCATCATTTGGCAAGGCGAGGACTGGCTGGGTAGGTGCTATGTTGAAACGTCGGGCGAACTGCGACGGGAAGAAAAATTCAGGGAAAGTGTCCTGCAAGTCGGTAGGATCAACGGTCAAAGTGAAGCGTCCACACATGGAATCCTCCTGTTTCACGGAACTTTTTGGGAAAGATACAAGACTGGGAGATAATCCCTTTCGATAGAACCGCCATATGCGTCAATCACAACGGCAATGACTTTGAACAAACGCTGGCGGGTCTGTTTCGGAAGGTGTTGGTGGTCTGAATAGGCATTGAGCAATCCAAGATATTCCCTGGGCCTGTGGGTATAGGACCATGTGAAGCGCCTAACTGTGACCGAATCGAAACAACCAGCTTGGTTAATCTCGTCGATCGGTTACGGAGAGTCTTTTTACAGACAGCCTGGCAGCTATCCAATCCAGGGGCAAGCTCGCGTAGATTTTATCCATATCGGCGGCAATCTGTCCATGAAAACCAGGATTCATATTTCAAAAAAGGGCAATGAAATCGCCCGGCATTAAAGACCTGGCAGCTTTCGCATAACCGATGTCTTTAGATACCCAATGGAATGCTTGGGTGGAAATTACCAGGTCAAATTCACAAACGTGTTCCTGCGACTGCTAGAAGGGGGCAATTTCGGAAGAGACAAGTGGATAAATCTGTAGGTTTCCAGCCACCAGCAAAGTCAGGTTTTCACCAGGTTCGATACAATGGATGATTGTTTATCCATTCTTCTTCGTCAACTTTCGGAAATCGCCGATGCGAACGGTAAGGCCGGCTTGATCCAGGTGTTCAAGCAGGGCCTGGGCATACCGGCGGCTGGTGTTAAGAGGTCGCGCGCATCGGCCAGACTGATCTGACCATGCTGGTGGATGGCCAGGCGAATTTTCTCCACCATCGTGTCGTAATCCGACCTGCGGAAGACCACTTCATCTGAAACCGCCACGAGTTCGCCGAACTCGAGCAGTGCATAATAAATATCCTCACCCACTTGTGCCTGACATTCCTTGACCGATGGCGGATTATAGGGGGCAAACGCAAATTGCTCCATCAACTTGTCCACTTTCTCCTTTTGGAAAGATGAAAACCGAACCACGTGCCCCGGCATGGCAATCCACTCCGGTGCCTCAATCAAGGCATTTTCTACGGCCAACCTGTGTAAGACCAGATTATAAAGGCGGGTGGATAATTTTAGACGGGATTTTAGTTCCTCACGTGGTACACCACGCCGGAGAGGAAAGGTTCCATGATAAGCGGCTAAGGCCACCAATACGGAATCTTTGAGTGCGTCCCACTGCGAAGACGCAATTATTACATCCTCAAGAAGAATCAACTGATTGGAATCGAGCAATTGCTGAAAAGCTGGTCCGGCGGCGGGTTGCTCCAGTCGGGAACGGGCAATCACGTCCTTAACCAATGCGGGGCCGAGTGCGAGACAGGCTTGCAGAAACACATCCTCAGGTGAACCTTGCGCCATCCTTTCCAATTTCTGAAGAAGTAATCCGTCAAAACGTTTGTGCCGTCCCTCCGGCTGAGGGTTCAAGATGGTTCCGCCGCCGAGAGTTTCGCTCGGAGAAGGACGGCGCAGGATATAGTGATCACCGCGCACGGCGACAACGGGAGTACGTGTTTCGAGCTGCAGCCAGCCCATCCCACCTGGGTCTAGGTTCTCCACACCGAGCAGGCGGACGTTGGCAATGGTTTCGGAGGAGCCAATAAATAACTTTACTTCGCTATGATGATGGAATGGAATAGAGACCTCGTCGAGAAGACGGAATTGTACATCCAGGCGTTGAGATGGGAGGTATTGGCCGGGATGCGTTACCACCTGCCCCCGTAGGACTTGATCGACGTCCAATCCGGAGAGATTAACCGCCAGGCGGCTTCCGGGGATGGCTATCTCTACCTTCTTTTTATGAGTCTGGAGACCCCGGATACGGGCATGCAAGCCTGAAGGCAGGATTTCGACCTCATCACCGATAGCCAGTCGCCCATCAGAGAGTGTACCGGTAACGATAGTCCCAAACCCGGCGATGGAAAAAACCCGGTCAACCGGCAAGCGTGGACGCCCCAAATCAGGACGGGTAGGCTGGTTTCCCAGGATCAGCTCCAGGGTCTGCAAGAGTTCCGGAAAACCCTGTCTGGTGCGGGAGGAGACACGCAAAATGGGTGCGTCCTGAAAAACAGTTGCGTGTAACATATTCCGCACATCAGTTTCAACCAAGTCGAGCCAGGCGGGGTCATCCACCAGGTCAATCTTGGTCAAGACAACGATTCCGTGGCTGGTCTGTAGGAGGTCGAGGATAGCGAGGTGCTCACGTGTTTGGGGCATCACACCCTCATCAGCTGCGATGACCAGCAACGCAGCGTCGAGCCCACCTACACCTGCGAGCATGTTCTCGATGAAATCACGGTGGCCTGGTACGTCCACGATGCCGACCTCTTCACCTGCGGGCAGTTTCAGCCAGGCAAACCCGAGATCAATTGTCATGAGCCGGGCTTGTTCTTCTTTGAGTCGGTCGGGATTTATGCCTGTAAGGGCAGTTATGAGGGTGGATTTACCGTGGTCAACGTGGCCGGCTGTACCGATAACGCGCATGAGACCTTAAGGAATTATTTCGTACTCATAATCCGCTCATAGGCGGAAAGGAGTTCATGGATCTGGGACAGCATGCCTTGGAATAGCTGCTCGTTGGCATCCTTGGTCTGTTGAAGAACATCCTGTTGCGTCTGAACAAGGTCTTCGAGCGTGGTTAGACGCTCTTCCAATTTCCCTGTGCTACTGCGGGCGTCCTTATGGATCTCATCCTGTGAGAGGGTATAACTAGTCCAACGTTTTTGGTCATCGGCTTTGAAAGTGACCCATTCCTGCCGAAAACGGTCTTCAGCCAGACGTTGCATTTCGGTGATTTCGTTTATGCGGCGTTCGAATTTCTGAACGATTTCCTCGTATGTTTCCTGGGCGCGCTTAGCGGAGCGCTGGATTCCGTCCCATTGCTGAAGTTGAAGATCCATAGTCCCGGTTTGTTTCCGAATGGTGCCAAGGTATTCTTCCATTTCTTTCAAAGCGCGGTCGCGGTCGATCTGAAGCCTGGCCTGTGTTTCGATGAAACCGGATTGGGACTGACGGCGTTCGGCCTCGCTGATAAGGATTTCGTTCATTCGGGTCTCAATACGGCGGATGTTGTCATTGAAAAGTTCATTCTTCTCGCGGACTTCATCCATACGCTTACGCGCAGTAGTAAGCGCGCCCTGCAAGTCTGCCAAACGTTTGCGATCCTGAAGGCGAGGACCCTCAGCAGCTTTCTGGACAAGTTTAATCTCTTCAATGATGTTGACTACTTCCTGAAAACGTTTTTCCCAATCGGATATCTGCGTGTTGTGGCGGGCTTCTTCAGCGTCATTATTTTTGAGCTGGCGCTTGATCTCGGCAATCGGTTCTTTTAATTTATGCAGTTCGGTAATGGACTTGCTCAGATGGTCAAGCTGAATTTGGAAGCGCTTTTCCGCTTCCGGAAGTTTATCAACGTCCTTGTTATCCATCTCGTCCACATATTTAATGATATCCACGCGCTGTTGAGCTAGGGCATCGTTAAACTGATCAATGCGGGCGGAAGTAGGGGAAAATTGCGTCAACTCGCTATTCAGTTCTTTAATCTTCTTGTTCGCAACTCTTAAATCGGCTTGTGTATTGGACAGTTTTTCCGTCAAGGCATCCATAGCGATTTTATACTCGCGATGCTCCTCGTCGAGCCAGTCCAGTCGTTTAATTATTTGTTCGAATTCCATCTAGTCCATCTCCATCAGTCCGATACAATATCTCCTTTAGGATAAATCTTTTTGATTATACTGCTTCTTGGATTATTCAAAAAACCTGCGGTATCGGGGAATTTCAAAGTGGTGTAGAAAATCTGAGAACAAACAAATAAGCCCCCTTTGAAAGAATTTCCCTATGAGGGCCAGCCAAGGGAGGCACCAACCTTGCCCTTCACGTACATATTTCGATAGAATTTAAACCGGCAGGCAGGCCCGATATATCGCTCTACCGCAAAGGTAAGTGAGCCTATTGACCTAAATGCTCAAAGATTGCCGGAAGTTTTGTCCAAAGTAGCAAGGCCCATTGTGGGAACAAACCGAGCAAGAACAAACCCAGTAAACCGATCCCTTCGAGAAGGCGTTGAGCCTGCGTTTCACGAGTCACCCAATTTGTGCCTTCAGGTGCACTTGTTAACGCCGCCAGTACCCGAACCGCACTGGCAAAAAGTCCCAAGCTCCCAACAAGCACCCATAAAGCGAGAGGCAATGAACCATGTGCCAATCCCTCCCAGACAGCCTGATGAGCGGGGAAACCTGCCAGGATTGGCAATCCAGCCAAAGCCAGGTTTGCCATAATCAGCCCTGATGCGGCGAAAGGCCAGACGCGTCCCATCCCCTTGACTTTTTCGAGGCTCAATTCCGGTGCATGTTCCCTCAGGATGGATAACGAGAGAGCCCAAAGACCCATGCTAAGGGTGCGTGGAACCAGAAGTAGGAGGAATATACCCAATCCTGTCTGGCTTCCGAAGCTGAGAGCAAGCAGGCTGAATCCAATCTCGACAATGGTTGCATACCCCATGATGCGTCCCAGGTGGCGTTGGAAAGCCGAGAGAAGTCCACCAGAAATGACCATTAGTGCGCCTACCGCAGTTAGAATGGCTGGCAGTAAGGAAGCATCACGCAACCAGGAATATCGATCCAGGAATCCAAGACCGAAAAAAAGCGTAGTTGTAGGGAGCATCCAAAAAAGAAAACCGACCACATAAGGATGAGCTTCTTCAGCTAACAAGGGGATCCAGGTATAAAAAGGAAAGATAGCGAGCAGAAAGGCGAAACCCAGGCCAAGTAAGATGGCAGCCTGCTGGACGAGAGCAAGGTTTCCAGGGTTGGCCCCGATACCGGCAAGCTGCCAGCCCGAAAAAAGGATAAAAGGCACTGCCAATGTTTGGAAAATAAGGAAACGGACCACACCCTTACCAAGCTTATGTTTCGGTGGCGTGAGCAATGGAATGGACAGGAGGACTGCCATTTCAATGATCAGAGCTGCATATAGGAACGGTTCTACTGAAATTGCGGCGACCAGCATGGACGTGATGGCCAACCCTAAAGGAATCAAACGCCGGGCAATTTGCAAAGAAGCCGTCGGGATGAACCAGAAGAAGGTTGAACCATAAATCAAAGCCAGGAAGGAGCGATCAGAAGAGGTCAGAGTCAGGTTGCGGCCCAGGATTCCAATGGATGGGACCAATTTAAATGTCAACCCACCAAATGAAAGAACAACATCAATGGGTAGCATCCAAGCAGCCAGTGTAAGAAATAGCGTCAGGACACAGGCTGCTAGGAAGACTACCTTAGCATTGTTTAGCAACAATAACAGACCAGCCAGTGCTAATGGGAGAAAAATCCATAAGACGGGAGCACCCATTACGTTGTCTCCTGAGCGATATTCAGGAAATAAGCACCGGCGAGCGACAGCCCGAGATCTATAACGACCAACAATGCAGTGACCAAAGCTGAGCTTTCCACTGCAGCATAAAGAATTTCAAAACCGGCCATCACTGTCAAGAGGCCGATTACAACCCGAAAGGAATCAGATGTGATTCCAAGATGGAGCACGCCAAGACCAATAAGCAAAAGGCCACTCCACGCAACCACCAAACTCAGTCCAAACCAGTTAGCCAAACGTAGAGAAAGTGAGAAAGTCGCCACTAGCACCATCGCAGCAGCGAAGACGTGAAATAAACGTCCTTGCAGCCAGATATTATCTGTTTCCCGTGCCGTTCTGGCATTGATTTGAGCGATGCCAAGGACTGCACATACCATCCAACCAGTAACGAGTTTCACAGTTGCCATCGTGACAGGCCAATGCGCCTGGACCATCCAGAAGACCCCCAAGTATTGGACTGCTAGCATGCCAAGAACTCCAACGCCAATCTCGGCTGAAGAGAAGTCCCGTAGCTGTGGAAATGACGAGCAGGAGCATGACCCAACTCAGAATAACCATGATCACTACCGGCTCCGCGAAGAAAGGATTGAAAGGATCAAGACCACTAACAAGAACGTCCAGAGTAGACCGCCATCCCCCTCAAGAGAAGAAGTAATGATGTATGCAATCCTATGAAGAAAGTTATACAAACCAGCCAAAACTGAATAAAGCCAATTGATCCGGAAGATTTGGGTCCATTGGTTGGATATGCCAACTGAGGGCATATGCACAAAGACTCTTAACGCCAGGACAGCAAATCCGGCAGCTAGTATAATGACCACCACTGCCAGCCACCAAAGACCTATCGTCTGTGCTCCAACCCAGCCCCAGAAACCAAGAAGAAGGGCGATTGCGATCAAGATCAGGAGGCCTGTAGGGTAAATGATTGTTACCCATTTTGCCTGGGATTCAAGGCTCGTCTCGCCAGGATGGAGCGCATGGCGGAGAAATCCGGCTATTAGAAGTGCCTCGGCAGGAAGAAAAGGGATAATGAAAAGCCATGAGACGGAATTGCCGGTCCGCCAAGCAGACGCAGTAAGGGAAAAAGGCAGGGTCGAAAGGACCAAAGGCGCAGGAAGAAACAACCACAAGATGTTTCTCCGGCGCGCCGAGAAGAGGAATAACGCTCCTCCACACAAGACCATCGCAACTCCCCAGCCGACGCTGCCTGCCGGGTTACCTCGCAAACTTTCTGCAACCGCAAGGGAAGCAAAACCCAATATCCAAAATGGGCGTCCCAGGATTTCATCGGAAGAGCGCAACCACATCCACCCGGCATAGAGAGCGGTTATAGCAGCCAAGGTAAGCAGATAAGGTGTCAGAGGTGATTTCAATGCAGTCGCCGGAATGCGGGCCAACAAGGCCAGACTGGCTGCAGCTGAGACAAGTCTGAGAGCTGTCCCAAAGCCACGCCGGATGACATTGTCTTTGCGATAGGGGAGATGTAAAGGCAGGACACCCAGGCGAAGTCCTGCTGCAATAAGAAGATAAATTCCAGTATTGGGAGGGGTGGAGCGAAAATCCAGTGGGGTTCCAGCTGCAATACTGATCAAATTCGCCCATAACACCAAACCTGTCCCGGCGAGACGCACTGCAAAAGCGATAATAACCCCCTCGGTCTGACTCTCTCCTTCCGTGGAACGGAGCATCATAATCAATTCAGACAAGTCAATAAACGACCAAGCCAGGAGTAAGGTGAGTGGATTCTCAGCGGCTACAGCCAGAATGCCTAGAGCAGTCAGTGTGAGGGTCCCGGCCCATGCAAGGGATTCGCTTTCAGCTCGAACGACCGAGGTCCAGATGACCGCCATAGCAAGCGCAGCGAGAGCAAGTGCATATGGCCAGGAAACTCCGTCAGCAAGCCAGGCAGGCACATATAAGAAAGGTGTAGCTAATTGCCAGGAAGGTAGAGAAATACTTTGCGGGAAATGGAACTGCCACAGGAACACACTACCAAACGCCAGAAGTGCTCCTCCGGAGGCAAGCATCCATGGATATCTGAATTTTGACCGGATCAAGCGCAGGATTAACAGAGCGAGCGCGGGAAGAAGCAACAAAATGACGGGCAGAAGGATGGGCATAATCGGGAGTATTGTATCAGAAACAATCCACAATTAAGGGTGTTGTAAAGTAAAATACACGCATACTTCATTAAGGAGATTGCCGATGCCACGTTATTTGTTGATTGTTAACCCGACATCCGGACGAGGATTTGCAGGTCGGTCGCTTTCAGTGATTGAGCAGGAAATGCAAAAGCATTACTTAGACTACAAGCTCGTTCTTACAAAGCGCCCCTGGCATGCGGCTGATCTCGCCGAGCAGGGAGCCAGAGAAGGTTACGAGGTGGTTGTTGTAGCAGGCGGGGATGGAACTGCCAACGAAGCCCTGAATGGTTTAATGCACGCCAAGATAGCTGGTTTTGACAAGACCGCCATGGGTCAGATTGCGGTGGGGACGGGAAATGATTTTGCTTATGGCATGAACATTCCCGGCGGGGTTGAAATCGGCTGCAAGATCCTGGCTGAGAATTATCGCCGCCGTATGGATGTAGGGATTGTCAAGGGTGGGGATTACCCCGGCGGACGTTACTTCGGCAATGGAGTCGGGATCGGCTTCGATGCCGCGACTGGCTTTGTCGCAGCAAAAATCCGTTGGATACGCGGTCTACTGCTCTATCTGATCGCTGCCATCGAAACCATCTTTGTATACTACAAAGCCCCAACTGTGCGCTTGCAATATGAAGGGAAGGAATTGACCCAACCGGCTCTTATGATTTCCATTATGAACGGGCGACGAATGGGCGGCGGTTTCTTCTTCGCGCCCAAGGGCGATCCTAGTGATGGATGGTTCGACCTATGCATTGCACGTTCGGCCAGCCAATTACGCATCTTTGGACTTATCCCCTATTTCATGAAAGGAACACAGGCCACCCAAAATGAAGTTCGGATGGACAAGGGCCGTAAGGTGGTGGCAACGGCGGTTTCCGGCAGCCTGCCGGTACACTGTGATGGCGAGACGGTGTGCGTAGAAGGCAAGGAATTGACGATAGAACTGCTGCCGGCACAGATTGATTTCATAACTCAGAAACCGGCGGAATGAAGCCATTGCATTCTTTTGTCTCGTGGGGGATTCGAATGGGGACGAATATTAGTTGTCGCATCGAAGGCGCTGAACTTGCTCAAGTGCCGATGCATGGACCGTTAATTCTGGCTGTCAATCACATCAATTCACTCGAGGTCCCTTTGCTATTTGCACATCTTCAGCCACGCCGGATGATTGGCCTGGCGAAGATTGAGACTTGGGATAGCAAGTTCATGGGTTGGCTTTTCGACCTGTGGGAGGCCATTCCCATCCGGCGCGGAGAAGCGGACCTGGAGGCGCTCCGGCAATGTTTGGCCAGCCTCTCCACCGGGAGTATCCTGGGTGTTGCTCCGGAAGGAACCCGATCGTATAATGGAAAGTTGTTATCTGGCCAGCCTGGAATTGTTTTAATAGCTTTACACTCCGGTGCAGCTATACTACCAGTTGCGCATTGGGGCGGAGAAAATTTTTCCAAAAATATTAAAAACTTGAAGCGGACGGACTTCCATATCCGCGTAGGGAAACCGTTCACCCTGGATCCAAAGGGACAAAAGGTAACCGGTAAGATCCGCCAGGCAATGGTCGATGAGATCATGTGCCAGATTGCAGTCCTGATGCCGGAGGAGTACCGTGGCCAATATGCTAACTGTACTCCTCCCCAACAAAATTACCTGCGGTTTTTGTAAAGAAAATACGAGATGCATTCCAGCTACCTGAATTTACGGATTTACTTGCCGGTGGAAGGTTCCGATTAAGCTAAACTTGAGCAGACCGAATTTCCACCGAATAGAATAAAGGTACATTCCGATTGAATACAATAAGGCAGTATCGTTATTTTGACCTAATCATGGCGGTTTTCGTAACCGTATTAGTAGTAAGTAATATAGCGTCATCTGCCAAAATTGTGGACTGGGGATTTAGCATTTTCGGGGTCCGCATGGCCTTCGATGCAGGGACCATCCTATTTCCAGTCAGTTATATATTTGGGGACATCCTTACCGAAGTGTACGGATACAAGAATTCCAGGCGTGTCATCTGGACCGGGTTCGCATGCCTGGCACTCAGCGCGGTTATTTTCGCAGTTATAAGGATTCTTCCCGGGGAAGCCCAATGGCAGAAATATGCCGGTGATGCAGCCTACCTTGCCATCCTAGGAGGGATGAGTAGCGGCGGGATCGTGCTGGCAAGCCTGGCTGGATATTGGTCAGGAGAGTTTACCAATTCTTATATCCTAGCCAAAATGAAAATCCTGACCAAAGGCCGGTGGTTATGGACACGCACCATAGGCAGTACGATTGTAGGTGAAATGGTGGATACAGTCGTATTCGTGACAATTGGATCGCTTTTCAAGGTTTTCCCTTGGAGCCTGTTCCTGACGTTGTCATTAACAAATTACCTCTTAAGTGTAGCGTGGAGGCCCTGATGACGCCAGTCACATATGCGTCGGTGGCGGCTCTGAAAAAGACGGAACAGGAAGATTATTACGATCGTGCAACGAATTTCAACCCATTCCATATAAATTAATTTGGTGGCAGGAAGCAAGAGAAACAGCAGTCGACCTTTATTAGAATGCTGTGTCTCATGTTAAAAAAATACCCCGCGTATGTCGTGTGCTGTAAAGTTCTGAACCTGCAAAAGCAGGTCGGGCTCCTACCCGGCAAATCAGCCTTGGCCGAAGCCTATCGCTTCATTGTCGCGAGATCGGATCCCTTTTTATGGGTGTTGGCTCAGAACGGAAGTGCAGCATCGCGAACACAGCAGGGCAGTGTGCTTATACCACAGAGTCAAGTGCATGAGTAGGTAAAGATTAATGGCTGGTAGCTGCTGTCAGCTGGTCTTTAGTTGATTAATTAGTGCCTATAAAAGCTTACTATGGGTAGACTCGCTTAATAGTGCGCGGGAAGGCGATAGCCTCCCGGATGTGCTCATTGCCACAGATCCATGAAACGGTGCGTTCAACGCCCATACCAAATCCGCTGTGAGGTACACTGCCGTATTTGCGCAAGTCAAGATACCACCGGTAAGCCTCTTCGGGAAGGCCGTGTTCATGGATGCGCTGCAGCAGCAGGTCATAGCTGGACATGCGTTCCGAGCCGCCGATAATCTCACCATAGCCTTCCGGAGCCAGCAGATCAACAGATTTGCAGACCTCGGGGCGGTCCGGCCAAGGTTCCATATAAAATGCCTTAACCTTGGTCGGGTAGCCATAAACAAAGACCGGCTTGTCATAATGGGAGGTCAATTCAGTCTCGTGCGGCGCTCCGAAGTCCATACCCCATTCGAATTTAAGCAAATCCTTCTTCTCCGGGTCAGTCTCTTTTTCATAGATCTTCTGGATAGCCTTGGCGGCTACGTCATAGGAGATGCGCGGGAAAGGCGGTTCGATCTTTTCCAATTTCGACAGGTCGCGGCCCAGGGATTTGAGCTCAGGCCCGCGTTCGCGCAGGACACGCTTGACGATATGGGTGACAAACTGTTCCTCGACCACCATCAACTGATCCAGGTTACAGAAGGCCATTTCTGGTTCGACCATCCAAAACTCGGTCAGGTGGCGGCGGGTCTTGGACTTCTCAGCCCGAAAGGTCGGCCCGAAGCAATAGACTTTACCAAAGGCCATGATATCGGCTTCGTTATAAAGTTGACCGGACTGGGAGAGGTAGGCCTTGCCCTCATCGAAATATTCAGTTTCGAAGAGGGTGGTTGTACCTTCCACTGCCGCGGGCGTAAGGATGGGAGTATCCATATTAAGGAAGCCATTAAGTTCAAACCACTCACGGATGGCTGCAATGACCGTGGCGCGCACACGCAGGATGGCCCACTGGCTTGGCATGCGGATCCAAAGGTGACGGTTATCGAGAGCGAAATCCACGCCCTGCTCTTTGAGGGCCATCGGGTAGTTATCCCCAGCAGCCTGGACGATCTTGATTTCCTTGACGCCAACTTCATAGCCCCCCGGGATACCGGGAGCGCGCCGGTCTTGCCCGCACCGGACCGGTGATGATAACTGAGGATTCCTGTGGCAGACGTGTGAGCTGGTCGAAAACAGCTTCGGGGAGGTCGCCCTTGAAGGCCACGCATTGTACGAAACCGGAACCATCCCGCACGAGCAGGAAAACCAGCTTGCCTTTATCGGTGCGGTTATATACCCAACCCTGGATGGTGACTTCCTGACCGGTATATTTGGAAATTTCTTCGACACGGATAATTGAGGGCATGATGCACTCCTTGTTGGCTTATTATAGCGCAGGGGGAAGTTATCCATTAGCAGGGACGAGATTCGTTTCCAAAAAAAGACGAAAGAGGAACGAATGGAGGGGTTGAAGATTTTTGATTGGTTCACCATCCTAGAGAATGTCGTAGAGGAGGAATTTGAAAATGAGGGAAGAAAGATGAACAGTTCTTAAGCTAAGAACAACGAGGAACAATTATTTCCTGTAATAGAACGAGGAAGTGAGATGTTGAGATCTGAGAGAATAGAGAAGAGAGAATAGTGAAAATAGAGCGTTACGGGTGTGACGCCAACGCGAAAATGGTTCGGTTTGGAAGTGAGGCAGGCATAACGCGCCCTGCCCATATAATAAGAAAAAGCGCGTACACCTGGCCCGGAGACGAAGCAAGCACAATGGCTCTGCCCAAACAATGAAAAACAATAACGAATTGGTAAGGGAAAAAACGAGGCGGAAAGCAATAAATAAGAATAAGGAAATGAGAAGGAAGTGCGCATGCAACAATAATAGAACAAAAATTCTAATTTGTCAAGTGAGGAGATTATAAAGAAGAATGTTAACGACAAACAATGACGACGACGGATATTGCAACTTTAAAAAAAATCACTTCTTTGACAACGCCTGGATCAGCAACTGGCGGGCGACCTGCGGATCGGCTTTACCCTTGGTAGCGCGTACCACCTGGCCCATCAGCCATTGGAAGACAGTCTCCTTTCCGGCAAGATAGGAGGCAACTTCCTTCGGGTTGTCTTTCAGGATCTGTGCCACCACCTCTTCGAGATAACTTTCATCGGAGACCTGGGTGAGATTTTTGGCCTCCACAATGGCCTGGGGTGCCTGACCGGTATCGAACATCTCTTTCAGCACTTGCTTGGCGCTGTTGTCGTTTATAACCTTATCAGTGACCAGATCGACCAGCTGTGCCAGTTGTTTGGGAGAAATCGTCAGGTTTTCGACGTCCAACCCCAACTCATTCACGTAACGCAGAAATTCACCAGTGATCCAGTTGTTGACGATCCTAGCAGGGCTTTTGGAATGTGAAACAGCCTCTTCGAAGTAGTCTACCAAGGCGTTTTCGGACGTAAGCAGATGGGCTTCCTTGAATGTCAGTCCGTACACAGAGACTAAACGCTGGGTTCTGGCTTCGGGTAATTCAGGGAGTTGGGCTTTAACCTCTTCCACCCAGGCACGACTGATCTCAATAGGAGGCAGATCCGGTTCGGGAAAGTAACGATAATCATGGGCTTCCTCTTTGCTGCGTTGTGAGAGGGTAACTTCCTTACTATCATCCCATCCAAGGGTTTCCTGGACGACCTGGCCGCCACGCTCGTAAATTACCGTCTGGCGTTGAATTTCATAAGCAGTGGCATGTGTAAGGGCACGGAAACTGTTCAGATTCTTAATCTCGGTTCGGGTACGCATTTCCGAGCTGCCAGTGGGACGGATGGAAACATTAGCTTCGAACCGCAGGACGCCTTTTTCCATATTTCCGGTATTGACAGCCAGTGTGCGCAGGATGGCCCGGATTTTGGTCGCGTAAGCTAGAGCAGATTCGACAGAGTGGATATCTGGCTCGGAAACAATTTCCAGCAGAGGGACGCCAGCCCGATTGTAGTCGACCAGGGCGTATTTTCCTTGGTGGAATAGTTTGGCAGTATCTTCTTCCAGGTGGACGCGGCGGACACGTACACGTTGGTTCTCCCTACCGGAACCATCCGGGATATCAAGCCAGCCGGCCGAGGCAACCGGCAGGTCGTATTGGGAGATCTGGTAGCCTTTAGGCAAGTCGGGGTAGAAGTAATTCTTGCGGGCGAACTGGTTCATCGGGTTGATGGTGCAATTCAGTGCCAGACCAACCAGGATAGCCAGTTCAATGGCTTTCTGGTTGACCACAGGCATCGCCCCCGGCAGGGCGATGCAGACCGGACAGATGAGCGTGTTGGCGGCGGGCTCTTCCGAATAGGCAGCCGAGCAGCCGCAGAACATCTTGGATTTCGTCTGAAGCTCGGCGTGGATTTCCAGACCAATCACAGGTTCGTAGGTCGTCATTTTTTCCCCTCTGGATGCATCTTGTGCCAAACAGTGATCGATTGGTAGGCATGCCCGATCTGCAGCAGGACGTCCTCGCAAAGGCGCCTACCGATCAATTGCATCCCCACCGGCAACCCGTTGGAAAAACCGCAAGGTACCGAAAGTGCAGGAACTCCAGCCGGGTTAGTGGAAACCACATAAATATCCGAAAGATACATCGTCAACGGGTCGTCGGTTTTTTCACCCAGCTTGAAGGCCGTCGTAGGGCACGTGGGAGCTACCAGTACGTCGCATTGTTCGAATGCCGCCTCAAAGTCTTGACGCAGCAACGTGCGGACACGCTGGGCTTTTAAATAATAAGCATCATAATATCCAGCGGAGAGGACGTATGCGCCAAGCATAATGCGGCGCTTGACTTCGGGTCCGAAACCTTCCCGGCGGGTTTGCAGGTACATATCAATGATGTTCTGTGCGCCCTGACTAACCGACAGGCCAAAGCGCGTCCCGTCGAAGCGGGCCAGATTGGCGCAAGCCTCTGCAAACAGAATCAGGTAGTAGACTGGCAGACCGTATTTCGTGTGCGGCAGGGAGACTTCGCGGACTTCCATGCCAAGTTCCTCAAACTTGCGGATAGCAGAGTGGATGGAAGCTTCCACGCCCGGTTCCATGCCGGCCTGAAAATATTCCCTTGGGACACCCAGGCGCAGTCCTTTAACTGGTATATCAAGTTTTTCCAGGTAATCCGGTACAGGTGCCGGGAGTGAAGTGGCATCGCGCGGATCCTGCCCGGCGATGGTCTGCAGGACAGCAGCGCAATCCCAGGCACTGGTAGCCATAGGGCCGATTGAATCAAAGGAAGAGACCAGAGCGATCAGGCCATAGCGGGAGACGCGCCCATAGGTGGTTTTTAATCCTGTAACATTGCAGAATCCGGCCGGCATACGGATCGAGCCGCCGGTATCTTCCCCCAAAGCGAATAAGCCCATGCTTGAAGCGACGGCTGCGGCGGAGCCTCCGCTGGAGCCACCCGGGACGCGTTCCAAGTCCCATGGATTATGGGTATTGTAAAAGGCGGAATTTTCGCAGGAGGAGCCCATGCCGAATTCATCCATGTTATGTTTGCCGACCAGAACTGCGCCGGCCTCAGACAACCGGTCGATGACCGTGGCGTTGTACTGCGGGACGTAGTTCTCCAGGATCTTCGATGAACAGGTGGTACGGATGTTTTTTGTTGAAATACAATCCTTGACCGCAAATGGGATGCCGGTCAGGAGTGTGATGTTATCTCCCGAATGCAGGCGATCATCAGCTTGGCGAGCCTGTTCAAGGGCGAATTCATCTGCAATGGTGACGAAGGCGTTGATGCGCGGATCGGTCTTGTGGATGTGATCAAGAACGGCTGTGGTCATTTCCACACTGCTGACCTGTTTCTTGTAGAGCAAGTCATGGGCTTCACGAATGGCTAGATTATAGAGATCCATGGCATTATTCTTCATCAAAAACCGACGGCACCTGGACGAAATCACCATTCCTTTGGGGGACATTTTTCAGGAAATCTTCGCGTGACATGGAAGGAATGATTTCATCTGGTCGCATAACGCTGCGGGTATTGGAGGTTTCACAGGCTGGAGGAACGGCCCCTGTGTCAACTTCATTGAGGAGGTGGAAATAGTTGATAATGGATGTGAACTGGTGACCGAACGCCTGGGCCTCTTCTTCCCGAATGCCCAGGCGAACCAGGAAGGCGACATGCTTGACCATGTCGGCGTCGATAGCGGACGATTTGATAGGTTCATGCGATATCATGCGTTACCTCCAGAGAGGAGAGATAGAGAACGGAGAACAGCAACTGCTCTTTACTCTCTATTCTCTACTTATCCCTGATCTGAATATGTAATTCCTTGAGTTGGGTTGGCTCGGCGGGGGAGGGGGCATCTGCCATCACATCGCGGGCGGCTTGGTTTTTTGGAAAGGCAATCACTTCACGAATATTGGGTTCGTCTGCGAGCAGCATGACCAGCCGGTCAATACCGGGGGCCATCCCACCATGCGGGGGTGCGCCGAACTCGAATGCTTCCAGAATATGCCCGAACTTGCGCTGGGCCTCCTCTTCCCCGATGCCGAGCAGGGAAAAGACCTTACTCTGGATATCGCGACGGTGGATGCGGATCGACCCCGAGGCCATCTCGTAACCGTTGCAGACCATGTCGTAGGCATCCGAAAGGATGGAGGAAGGGTCTGTCTCGAAGCGATCGAGATGCTCCAGGCGCGGCATCGTGAACATGTGGTGAGCAGCATCCCATTTCTGATTTTCCTCGTTCCATTCGAACATTGGAAAATCCAGCACCCAGGCAAAGGCCATCACATCCGGGTCGGCCAATTTGAGAGTGTCGCGGAACCAAAGCCGCAGTGCACCGAGGACTTTATGAACAACCTTTACGCTATCGGCGACGAACAGAAACAGATCGCCATTCACGGCGCCCGTCAGTTTGACAAGTGCTGCGAGTTCGGCTTCCGCGACGAATTTTGCAGCAGAGCCTTTTGGGCCCTCGGTAGTCAACGCGAGCGAAATGAGGCCCTTCGCTCCCAGATCCCTGGCAGTAGCGGTCAGTTCGTCAAGTTGTTTGCGGGGATAGCCGGCACAGCCGGGGGCAACGATGCATTTGACCATGCCACCACTCTTCAACGCGGATTGGAATACAACGAACTCGCTCTTTGCAAAGAGGCCTCCCACATCATACAGTTCCATACTGAAACGCAGGTCGGGCTTGTCGGAACCGAAGCGGGCGACAACCTCATTATAAGGTGAAGCGCGGCCAGGGGGAGGAGAATAATTTCTTATGTGGAGCTACGGCCGGGAGCATGGCAGTGAAGAGACCTTCGACCATGTTCAATACATCGTCGCGATGGACGAAGGACATTTCCAGGTCAAGCTGGGTGAACTCGGGCTGACGGTCGCCGCGCTGGTCTTCGTCGCGGAAGCAGCGGGCGATCTGGAAATAACGTTCGATGCCAGCCACCATCAGCAACTGTTTCAATTGCTGTGGCGATTGAGGCAGGGCGTAGAATTGGCCGGGATAGACGCGTGAGGGCACGAGATAGTCGCGTGCTCCCTCTGGAGTGGTTTTGAAGAGGGCGGGTGTCTCGACTTCCAGAAAGCCGCGCTCGGAAAGGTATTTGCGCATAAACAGCACGACTTCATGACGCAATTCCAGGTTGCGGCGCATACGATCACGACGCAGGTCGAGGTAGCGGTATTTGAGACGCGTGTTTTCATCCACCTCTTCATCGCTGCTGATCATGAACGGCAAGGGCCTTGGCGGAGTTGAGCGCAACAACTTCAGAGGCAATGACTTCGATCTCGCCAGTTGGCATGCGCGGATTTTGCATGCCGTCCGGACGGCTTTGCACTTTTCCGGTCACTTGCAGCACCCACTCGGAACGGACGTTGGAAATCAAGTCCAGGGTTTCTCCGGGCAGGTCGGGATTGATGACCACCTGGGTCAGGCCGAAACGGTCGCGCAGGTCAATGAAGACCACGCCGCCATGATCGCGGCGCCGGTGCACCCAACCTGCCAACGTGACGGCCTGACCGGCATTGGTTACGCGCAGTTCACCACAAGTATGTGTTTTATACATATGCTGCCTCCGAAGAGATATACCACGAAAGACACGAAAGAGCACGAAGTGAAAAGATGGATATAACCTTTGTGTAACTTTGATGTCTTGGTGGTTAAAATCTTCTCGAATAAAATAAATCGCCCTCCGCAGATGCGTTGGGCGATTGGTTAGCTTGATGTGTTCGTTAACCTTGCAGGCTTCGCCCAACGGCCGGAGGCCGATTATCATTATCGTTATTATTATTGGCGAAGAGGATGAATTTCATACTTACTCCATCTAAATCTTATTATAGCACAAACCTTATTTCCAACGAGAGTATTTGCGTTAAGCTCTATTAATTAAGCCCCCGCGGGTTGACAAATATCCTTTCCTTGAGAATAATCTATAATATGGTTAGCTTAAAACCAAGCATTGATATCTGGCAGTTTTTAATTAAAGGCAGAAAATAGGAAAAGGCTGGGAGATCGATTGTTGAGAGGAACAATTACCAATTTCCTAAATAATTTAAAATGATTCTCTAATTAAAGGAGAAATACAATTATGTCTGCTCAAATTCCAAAAGCACCTTTCGTTTCCTCCCACTCGCCTGATGAACGCAACATGGCAGCTCTGGCACACGGCAGTGCCCTGCTGAACCTGTTTTCGGGTGTGGGAGGGCCGATCGCAGCCCTGGTGATCTGGCTTACCCAGAGGGAAAAGTCCGCCTGGGTGGCTTTCCAAGCCCTGCAATCACTGGTCTTTCAAGCATCCGTGATTATCATCACGGTGCTGGTGGTGGGTGTGGTGTGGGTGGTGGGTTTTATCATCAGCTTCGCGACGATCGGAATCGGTACCATTGTGGCAGTCCCGATAATGATCCTGGTTTTCTTTGGGGGTTTCGCAATGATCGCGGCCGGAATGGTCTACTCGCTGGTTGGGGCTTATCAAATATACCAGGGTCGGGAATTCCGTTACAAATGGATCGGGGACTGGTTGTCACGGCGTTCTGAGGGAAATTAAACGATCAAAAAAACATACAGTTCTTTAGGCCCGTGAACTCCAATGGTGAGTGTCATTTCGATATCGGCCGTGCGACTGGGGCCGGTGATGATGACTACAGTCGAGGCAGTACGAATTTCCTGTCTGCTCATTACATCCGACAGTGTTGGTACTATGTCCGATACCCGTAAGATAGCAATATGAATTTCGGGCAGCAGGGAGGCGGCAAGCGGGCGACCTTCTCCACTGACCAGCACCAGCGAGCCGGTATCCGCAATCCCAGCTAAAACACCGGTCACGCCGACCCGAATGGTCGGGTCTGGATTCACAACGAACGGAATCATATGGACATATTTTTTCCCAACAGCGTCCACACAAACCCGTTCAATGCCATGCTCCTGAAAAAATTTCTTCAGACCGGCTTGCACATCCTTCTCCGGGAGGGGATATACCTTGACCCCGAGGCAGTTCAGTTCGTCAATAAATTGGGCTGCCAGGGATGGGGCAATAAGTTGTTCGGGTACATATGTATTGTCCGGCTGGCTGAATCTGTGGTCGGCATCATCGATTGTCTGCTTTAATTTCTTCCAGCGTGCCCGGAAAGGAGACATTTCCAGGCGCGGGAAATCCTTGCTTAAGCCCCAGCCGGTCCAAGAGGGGATGTGCATAAATTCATTTGCGGGGGAGTAAAAGCGGCTGAGGAGACCACCGATGCCCTGGCCAAGCGAGAATAGGGCCGGGTTGGCGGCAACTAGGCGGAAGGCTGTTAATCCCGTTTTGAGAAATCCCGGAATGGCTATTCCCTGTTCTTTTCCACTCTTTTCATCTCCGTCCATCTCTCCGGCACGCACACGCAATAGAAGTTCCGGCAGGTTGATATCCACCGGGCAGGCTTCCTGGCATGCTCCGCAA
This sequence comes from uncultured Chloroflexia bacterium, assembly GCA_963827305.1. GTDB lineage: Bacteria > Chloroflexota > Anaerolineae > Anaerolineales > Villigracilaceae > UBA877. Next base: position 29,659 of record CAWHAM010000015.1, on the reverse strand, counting down.
AGGGTGGAGGCCTGGGCCAACTGACCGAAGTTTTCGCAGCCCAACAAGCCAGGCGAAATCACCGAACCAATTGGACCAGGATAAGGGGCGATGGATGCATCGCGCCCGATATAAGCATGACCGCCAATCTCACGGAAAACCGGGCAGGCGTTCAGGCATGCACCGCAACGGATGCAGAAGAGCGATTCCGCCAATGGAGAGGTGCTCAACGCTGACCGGCCATTATCCACCAGAATCAGGTGACGCTCGACCGGGCCGTCCACATCCGTGAGGTACCTCGGCGAATGAATTAGACTGGTGTAAACGCTCAACTTCTGGCCGGTGGCTGAACGAGGCAGGAGCGAAAGGAACAAGGCCAAGTCATCGAGGGTTGGAACGAGGCGCTCGATACCCATAAATGCCACATGCACCGGCGGCAGACTTGTCACCATGCGGCCATTTCCTTCGTTTGTGACAAGGCAGAGGGTACCGGTCCCGACCACACCGAAATTGACCCCAGAGACGCCGATATCAGCGGTCATGAAGACTTCGCGCAAGACACGTCGGGCAGTAGCTACCATTTCCGGGATATCCTCGGTATAGGGAACGCCGAGTTTGTCGTGAAAGAGTTGTCCCACCTGACCACGCCGCAAGTGAACGGCCGGGGTGAGAATGTGGCTGGGACGTTCGCCGCGCAGCTGGACAATATATTCACCGAGGTCTGTTTCAACGATCTGTATCCCGGCCGCCTCAAGGGTATGGTTGAAGTTAATCTCCTCCGATATCATCGATTTTGATTTGGCGACCAGACGTGCGTTGTGATCTTTGGCGATTTCGAGAAAGACATGGTTGGCCTCAGCAACGGTGGCGGCCCGGTGAACCAGAATGCCGTTCGCCGTGACCCGGTCGATGAAGCGGTTGAGGTTTTCTTCCAGGTGGGAGATGACATCTGCCTTAATTGCGTGCGCGCGAATCCTGCGCTGCGGGTGATCCGGCAGGCTAGAAAAAGCTTCCAGACGGCCATCCGTCCTGCGCCGGGCATTCCCGTCTAGAGCAATCTGAAGGTTCTCATCAGCGATGGATTCGCGGATGCGGGCGCGGAAAGTTTTTACGGTCATTGATTATCCAAGACCTCGGCGATGTGTACGACCCGCTGGCTCATCCGAACTCGATGCAGCCCACCCTGGATATGCATCAGGCAACCCGTGTCACAGACAACCAGAGTGGGGGAGGACGTTTTCTCGAGGTTTGCAATCTTGCGCTTAAGAAATTCCGCCGAGAGTTCAGGATGTTCCACTGAAAAAACACCACCGAATCCACAACAATCCTGGCGCTCGGGAAGTTCGACGATTTCAGCCTCCTTGACACAGGAAAGCAGGAGGCGCGGCTGGCGGTCCACGCCGAGGATGCGCAAAAGATGACAGGAGGGGTGATAGGTCAATTTTCCAGACCAGCGGCTTCCCAAGTCGGACATGCCAAGCACATCCACCAGGTATTCGGAGAACTCGTGAACACGTCCGGCGAGCGTTTGGGCACGAGACAGCAAGGCCGGGTCATCTTTGAAGAGCTCCAGGTAGCCATAGCGGAGCATGGCCGCGCACGAGCCGGATGGGATGATAATATCGCCGGTTGTATTCTCAAAAACCTTGAGGGTGTGCTCGGCTAGAGGCCGAGCCTGACTGCGCAGTCCGGCATTGAATGCGGGCTGCCCGCAGCAGGTTTGCGCGGCGGGAAAATCAACGCTTACGCCCGCACGGTTCAGTACATGGACCACTGCCTCACCGATCTGCGGAAAAAACGTATCGATCAAGCAGGTAATAAAAAGTTGGACTTGAGGCATATCTTTAGTGTGACAAGTTTTTGAGAGGATTTTTCTGCCATTCTTCATAATGCAGATATTTCAGACCGGACCCGGTATTAAACAATACAATGCGTTCATCGGATTGGATCCATTTTTGCTTGATAAGTATTTCGAGAGCAGAAAGTGTGGCAGCCCCCTCCGGTGCGGAGAAAATCCCTTCTGTCCTTCCGAGGTGATGCTGGGCGCTCAAGAGCAAATCATCACTTACGGATACTGCAATACCGTGGCTTTCGTACAAGTCTTTCATTATCAAGTGGTCTGCAAAACTCTTCGGGACACGCAGACCAGATGCGACCGTGTGTGCATCCAGCCAGAAATCACAAAATGATTTGCCCGCTTCGAAGGCTTTCACAACCGGTGAACATCCTTCCGCTTGAACAACCACCATGCGAGGCCGTTTTGTATTTTCCAACCAGCCCAAAGCTTCGAGTTCATTAAAGGCTTTCCACATTCCCACCAGGCCGGTACCGCCGCCGGTGGGATAGATAATCACGTCAGGCAAGGTCCAATCGAAGGATTCGGCAAGTTCGTATCCCATAATCTTCTTACCTTCCACCCGGTATGGTTCTTTGAAAGTGGAAAGGTCAAACCAGCCTTCGTTGCGCGCTTTTTCGCCAGCCATGCTAGCGGCCTCGTTGATCAGGCCTTCGACCAATACGACTTCTGCTCCGGCCATGGTACTTTCGACGATATTTGCGTAAGGAGTATCTTTGGGCATGAAGATACATGCTTTCAAACCGGCACGAGCGGCATAAGCAGCCATTGCACCACCGGCATTTCCAGCCGTAGGGATAGTTACTTTTTGGATGCCAAGTTCTCTGGCTTTAGAAATCGCAGAGGAGAGTCCGCGGGCCTTGAAGGTTCCAGTGGGGTTATTACTTTCTTCCTTGACAAATAAATTTGAAAGACCTAGTTCTTTCCCCAAATTATGAAGTTGGAGCAAGGCTGAATCACCTTCCCCGAGAGAGATCACATTTTGAGGTTCAAGAATGGGGAGAATTTCATGCCAGCGCCACATTCCCCTTGGACGGCTGTGAAATTCAGCTCGGTCCGTGTGGCTGCGCACGGCTTCCAAATCATAATTCGATAAGAGGGAGGCCTGACAATCCAAACAGTATGCATTGACTTTGCTCCTGGAATAAACCCTCCCACACTTGGAACAGGTAATATTCGTTAGATATGAAAAGTTTGTGGGCGTTGCTGGTATTGTTTCCATGGTTTGGGATTGTCACTCTAATTCTATCACTCTTGCACAGTACCTTTTCCACAGTAGAATTGTTCTGGAGATGGAAGAGCCTGCTGCCAGATCATTCAAAGGAGGGTAGAATTTCAACCAAGAAGACATTCGCAATTATGGTGTAAAATCCACCTGGCTTAATTCGTTTTTCAATAAGCATCCTGGTTCCCGTACCTAAATGTCCCGGATTCTAACAATCCTTGCTGCCATTTTGTTAGTGTGTCTTTTACTCGCCACATTAGCTGGGTTGGTGTGGGTCAACACGCGTTTCGTACGCACCCAACCGATTGAGAAGGACTTCATTATACCTTGGCTGGGAGCGCGGACTTTCATCCAATATGGTGAAAGTCCGTATGGCGCTCCGGCAACCCAACGCGCCCAGATTATTTATTATGGACGGTTGGCCGCCGAAAAACAGGATCCACTCATGCTATGGTTACCATTTCCAGTGGAACTGCTCTATTTTCCGATCGCCCTAGTGCCTGATTACGTTCTGGCCCGCTCCATCTGGATGACATGTCTCGAAACCGCGTTGGTGGCTCTGGGTTTCCTCTCCCTGCAGATGACTGGCTGGAAACCAGGGCGTATATTCCTACCGATAGTCCTGCTTTTTCCATTACTATGGGTATATGGGGCGTTATCGCTGCTCAGTGGTAATGCTATCGGGTTTGTTGCATTGGCTGTGGCGGGTTTCATGTTGGCCCTGCGAAGCGAACGTGAAGAGTTGGGTGGAGGATTGCTAATCCTACTGGTCAGTGCGCCGCGTCTCACAGGAGTGCTGGCATTTTTCATCTTTTGGTGGATCATTTACCAGCGTCGATGGAGGGTCCTTTGGGGTTTTCTGATGGGATCGGTAATCCTCCTGGGGCTTGCCTTCCTGTTCCTGCCGAATTGGTTTCTGCCATCCCTGCACGGATTGCTTTCCCATTTTGCATACAATCCTGGTTTCTCCTCAACGGGCATTTTCGCTTCCTGGTCGCCGGTGGTTGGTCTACGGCTAGGCTGGGTTTTGGCAGCTGGTCTGGTACTAATATTGTTCCTTGAGTGGGGGAACACCTTTGCAAAAGACTTTCGAACCTTCCTCTGGACGGCCAGCTTGACCCTGTCTGTGACACCCCTGATAGGCATACCGATATCCCCGCGGGAATATCCCTTTCTTTTCATTCCCCTGATTTTGTTCGCGGCCATTCTGGCTGAGCGCCGGTCGTGGCTCAGGCGTTGGGGGATGGCAGTAATCTTGCTGGTAGTATTCCTGGTTGGTTTATGGTTCTTGACCTTTAATCTTGTCAGAGTGAACGCCTACTCTGCGTTGACCGACGTTTTATACCTGTTCCTGCCTAGCGTGCTTGTGGTTGGTCTTTTTTGGATGCGCAGGTGGTTTATCCATGTGGTACCCAGCGGGTTGGAAACAAATCCATGACCTGGCGATCATCCCTACTGTTGGCTGGACTTGGTTTGTTGGTCGCTATCTTCATGGCGGCTTTTCAGCCTGCACCCGGTTACATGGATGCAGATGCTTATTTCGCCGGAGGAAGCGAATTGGCCAGAGGGCATGGTTTTACTGAACCGTATCTATGGAACTATCTGGATAATCCATCTGGAATACCCCACCCATCCAATGCATACTGGATGCCGCTGGCCTCGCTGCTGGCCGCAGCTGGGGAAGTGATTTTTGGCCTCGGTTCCTGGTCCGCAGCCCGGGTAGGCTTTCTGGTCGTGGCGGCGAGCCTGCCACCTTTGACAGCCGCTCTGGCCTGGTCTTTCACCCACCGGCGCGACCTCTCCTTCACCTCCGGCCTGCTGGCAGTGCTCCCAGCCTTTTACCTACCTTTCCTGGCTGTAACAGACACCTTTGGTCTCTACATGCTCCTGGGTGGATGTTTTTTCCTACTCCTTTCCCGTTTTACCTCTCGGGTTCCGCCTAAATCATACCTGATCCCTCCCTTATTTCTCGGCGTAATCTCAGGCCTCATGCACCTATGCCGTACGGACGGTTTGCTTTGGTTTTTATTGGCAATAACAGCCGTTATATTCGTGCTACCAAAGCCGACTCAACGTCGCTTTCTCTTACTATCATGCGCCGTACTTCTTACCATTATTGGTTACCTGCTAGTTATGGTTCCCTGGTTCACCCGCAATCTTAACACCTTCGGTACACCACTCGCTCCCGGCGGCATCAAAATGCTCTGGCTTACTTCCTATAACCAATTGTTTGCTTTTCCCGCCAGCCAGCTAACTGTAGCCTCCTGGTTGCGATCCGGTTTTGCAGCTATTTTTAGTGTACGTACGTGGTCGCTTGGTTTGAACCTCACCAGCACATTGGCGGTTCAAGGAGAAATTTTTCTGGTACCTTTAATCGGGTTGGGCCTCTGGCACATGCGAAAGGACCGGCGTGTACAATTGGCTGGAATTGCCTGGTTTCTGACGCTTGGCATAATGACAATTGTTTTTCCGTTTGCCGGGGCACGCGGTGGTTTCTTTCATTCCGGCGCAGCACTGGAAACGATCTGGTGGGGATTAGCGCCACTGGGACTGGAAAGGGTAATCGAGTGGGGCAGGCGGAAACGTGGTTGGAACCCGACCCAGGCCGGGCGTATTTTTCGGTTGGGCCTGATAGGTATTGCTATGATGGTTACAGTCGCCATTTTCTGGAGCCGGGCTTTCGGCGGAAATGGAAGTCAAGCTTGGGGTGAGGAAAACCTAGCGTATAGCCATATGAATGAATATCTGGTCTCACAAGGAGCGGTATCCGGAGACGTTGTTATGGTTGCAAATCCGCCTGGATTTTTCCTGGCTTCCGGAAATCCTTCGATCGCGGTTCCGGATGGAGATATCAATACCTTAATAGCCGTTGCTCGAAGATATAATGCGGTTTACCTAGTCCTGGAGGCTGGCAGTGTGCCGGTAGGTTTATTGCCGGTCTATAATAATCCTAAGCGGCAGACAGACTTGGTCTACCTAGGTGAAACCGATAATGCGCAGATGTTTTTCATCCGTCATCATTGAATCACATTTCGAACGTAATAATGTGCAGGTTTTGCCTATTGAGATCTTATCCTTAATCAGTTTTTCCGGAGCATTTCCCGAGTGAAATCGATGGTGCGTGTGTTTGCTTCATCCAACAATCCTTTACCCTCTCTACGGTGGCGTGATTATTTAATCCTCTTTATTCTGGCACTAAGTATTGCACTTGTGATTGTGAAGCTCCAGCCAGTGCCTGGCTACATGGATGCAGACTATTATTATGCCGGTGGCAAACAGTTGGCAAGTGGGCACGGTTTTAGCGATGCTTTCCTGTGGAATTATCTGGACCACCCGCAAGGATTGCCGCATCCCTCGAATTCGTATTGGTATCCCCTGGCATCCATTATTGCAGCTGGGGGTATGGCACTAACCGGCAAGATCAATTTCCTATCCGCGCGCATTGGTTTTATCTTGTTGGCGGTGCTGGCCCCGTTCGTAGTCTCGGCGCTTACATACCGCATTACCCGGCGACGGCAACTTGCGCTAGTAGCCGGTTTTTTAACAATTTTTTCAGGTTACTACCTGCCATTCATTGTTACTACAGACAACTATAGCCTTTACATGGTTGTAGGTGCGTTATACTTTCTGATACTCGATCGATTATCTGTACCAAAATCAATTTTACTCGGCTTACTGGCTGGATTTTTCAATCTGGCGCGTGGGGACGGGTTGCTCTGGTTGCCCTTAACTCTTTTTGCAGTGACGTTGCTGACCTACCGGCAAACTCCAACAGGTTCGCTAAGAAACCGGATCATTCCTTCAATTAAGAACGGGCTTTTTGCCCTCCTTGGGTATCTTCTAGTAATGGGTGGCTGGTTTGTGCGGAACCTTATGGTTTTTAACTCAGTGATGCCCCCCGGAAGTGGTTACGTGTTATGGATGACGAGTTACAACCAGATGTTCTCTTTCACTCCCGAGGTATATACTTTTCAATCCTGGCTTGCAAACGGATTTCAAGAAGCTATGAAAGTGCGAGCAGTGGCAATATGGCAAAACCTGGGAACCGCTTTTTTTGCACAGGGAATGATCTTTTTATCCCCCCTGATCGTAGTGGGCATTTGGAAAAGCCGACATTTTTTCTATGTTCAGCTGGGTGTGATAGGCTGGCTAATCGTGCTACTGGCTGAAAGCCTTTTCTTTCCATTTGCCAGCGTGAGGGGCGGATTTTTCCATGCCGGGACCGCTTTCCAGCCGCTTTGGTTTGCACTCGCTCCACTCGGTTTGGATGCCATTCTTGCCTGGATTGTGAGTAACCACAAGAAATTTACCCCAGCAGCCAAACTCTTCCCAATGTTACTCGTGGTAATCATGGTTTCGTTCAGCATCCTGCTTGTAAAGTTGCGTGTCGTAGATTCGGGTTGGAATGAGGGTGAAACTCTTTACCTGAAAACTGAGCAAATCCTAAGAGACCAAGGTGCCAAACCGGATGAGATTACCATGGTCCGCAACCCACCAGCTTATTTCATAATGACCGGTCGCCAGGCGATTGTGGTTCCTTATGGAGACGTGAAGACCCTTATAGCAGTATCCCGGAAATATAATGCACCCTATGTAATACTGGAACAAATCGGTGGAAACAGCCCTCTTCATGATTTATTCGAGCATCCGGAAAGGTATTCACAATTCACTCCCCTGGGAGTCCTAGATGACAATCACATCCTCCTCATCAAATCCTCCCAATAACCAGAAGGGGGTCTGGCCGGCATGGGTGGTGCTTGCCCTCATCTCTGTAATGAGCATGGGAAGTTACTTACTTGTCAGCGCCATATATTTTCGGACCGGTTTTCCACTCGACGATGCTTGGATCCATCAAACCTATGCCCGCAACCTGGCGTTGCACGGAGAATGGGCCTTCATCCCCGGAAAGTTTTCGGGCGGCTCAACATCGCCCCTGTGGTCGGCGCTGCTGACAATTGGGTTTCTGCTCAAGCTGGCACCGTTTGCCTGGACATTTTTTCTTGGCGCAATGGCACTGTGGGGCATCTCTTTATTAGGTGAAAAGGCTGCACGCGGATTGATTCCGGCCTATTGCACACGCTTCCCGTGGGTGGGCACGGTTTTGGCGCTGGAATGGCATCTCGTCTGGGCGGCAGCCTCCGGGATGGAAACGCTCCTTTATGCCCTATTGGTAACTAGCGCGCTTGTCTTCCTCATTTCTGGTTCCAAGAGATATTTCAGCCTGGGTTTACTAATCGGTCTTTCCGTCTGGGTAAGGCCGGATGGAATTACGTTGCTTGGCCCAGCAGTAGTGGTCATCTTTTTATGTGAACCTTCCTGGTTTAATCGCTTGCGGGCGTTAGTCAATTTAGGGCTAGGTTTTGGAAGTCCATTTGCGCTTTACCTGTTTTTCAACCTGGTCATATCCGGCCATCCATGGCCAAACACGTTTTATGCCAAACAAGCCGAATATGCTGTTTATCTGAGATTGCCTTTTTGGGAACGGTTGGGAGGCGAAGCACTTCAGCCTTTGATCGGGGTAGGTGTGATCCTACTTCCAGGTGTGGTATTACTAATCATATCTGCCGTCCGCCAGCGGGCTTGGGGCATCTTGGCAGCGGCAGCCTGGCTGGCCGGTTTTCTGATCCTATTTGCCTGGCGTTTACCAGTCACCTACCAGCACGGGCGATATGTTATGCCGGCCATGCCAATCTTTTTTTTGCTTGGCCTGGCAGGCTTGGTGAAAAATGGTTTGATAATCGGGCCGGGTAGTTGGAGGGTTATCACCACTTCTTGGAGATTGGCTGCTTTAGTCGTTTTGGTTATTTTCTGGGGACGCGGGGCTTTTACATATGCCCAGGATGTTGCCGTAATTGAGAGCGAGATGGTTGCCACGGCAAAATGGGTTTCCGTGAATGTACCACCCGATTCGCTTGTAGCGGCCCACGATATCGGGGCATTGGGGTACTATGGCAAGCATAATTTGGTTGATCTGGCCGGTCTGATTTCACCTGAGGTTATTCCTTTCCTAAGAGATGAGCAGCAGATTGCGGTCTACCTGAACGGGCGCGGTGTAAGCTACCTTGTCGCGTTTCCAGATTGGTATCCATCCCTGACTGCGAAACTATCCCCGATTTTCACGACGGATGCACCATACTCCCCAGCTTTAGGAGAGAAAAATATGGCTGTATACCGGTGGCCGGGACCTTAACGTGCAACGGAAAAATTGTCTGCCTGATTGACCTGTGCTATACTTTGATTACTATGGACGAAGTCAGCATAGTTGTTGTGGATGATCACCCATTGTTCCGTCAGGGTGTAATCAATGTACTCTCGCTTGAGTTCGGCTTTAAGGTCGTAGGACAAGCAGAGAACGGTACTAATGCACTAACCCTCATCCGCAATTTACGTCCGTGTGTTGCAGTAGTGGATATCAACCTGCCGGGGATGAATGGGCAGCAGGTGACTCGGCGGGTTGTCCAGGAGAAATTGCCCACCCGGATCGTACTATTGACTGCATATGACGACCATGAGCAAATTATCCACGCTGCCTGGGCAGGAGCAGCGGCTTATTGTGCGAAAGATGTTGATCCACTTCAACTTATCCAGACCATAAAGGAAGTCGTCGCAGGCAAATTCGTGATAGAAGGGCATGTCTTTGACCAGAAGGAATTAGAATATTGGCTAGAGGAAGAGATGGAAAAAGCGCGGCATCTTTATAGCGAGCCAGGCAGTCCTTTTCATCCCCTTTCAGACCGCGAAATGGAAGTGCTTACCTGTGTTGTTAAAGGGATGAGCAACAAAGAGATCGCTTCTTCCCTCGGAATAAGTCATCAGACAGTAAAGAATCATGTAACTTCAATTCTACGCAAGTTCGGTGTGGAAGACCGTACACAAGCGGTTGTCTATGCATTAAAACGCGGCTGGGTTAAGCTAACTGACAAGTATTCGTTACCTCAGGAGTAATTTATGATACAACCCCAGGAAGAAAAGCCAGAGACATCTATTATTGAAAATCCGCAACAATTGATCCAATCAGAACTTGATGATACAACGCGTGCCCTGAAGGAAATCAATTTAATGTTGGAACAAAGCCGTGTGGAACTTGGAAAATTAACCCAGCGTAACACGGCAGTTAATGCGCATTTGCAGCAGATGCACGATCAATTAGATAAATTACCTTCTGAAGAGGTCAGGACTGTTTATGATTCTGCGTTGGATGCCCAGCAACGTCTTTTTCAAATGCGTGGACAACTGGAAAAACTTCAAAGCGATCATAATCATTTGAAACGGTATAAAGAAATGCTGGAGCGCCTCAAGGCTGCGACCAGTACGGGCGGAGCGGGGATAAGCGGAAAGGGCGATCGGGGAGGTATGTCAGGTGTAGAGTTGTTGGTCAATGCACAAGAGTCAGAACGCCAACGATTGTCACGTCAAATGCATGATGGACCTGCTCAGGCGCTTTCAAATTTTATTCTTCAGACAGAAATCGCCATGAGACTTTTTGATGTAGATCCTGCACAGGCGCGCAACGAGCTCAACAACTTGAAAATTGCTGCAATGAGTACATTCCAGAAGGTCCGAAATTTTATTTTTGAACTTCGCCCCATGATGCTTGATGACCTTGGACTTGCCCCGACCATCCGCCGCTATGCAGATTCTTTCAAAGAACAGGCTGGGGTGGAAGTGAATTTAATGATCTCAGGCAATGAACGCCGTTTGGAATCCTATGTGGAAGTTATGGTTTTCCGTTCAATGCAGGAGCTGTTAAGCAATGCCGTTCACCAGAACCAGGCCACCCAGGTAAAAATCCAAGTTGATATGGGGGATACTATCGTACGATTGTCTCTGGATGATAATGGTAAAGGTTTTGACACTGACTCACTTGCGAAGGAGTCGAACCTCGGACTGAAATTAATCAAAGATCGCGTTGAAATGCTTGGTGGCAAATTTGATATTGATACTGCTCCGGGAAAAGGCGCCCGTGTAACCTTGACAATCCCATTACATGCATAACCTTTAATGAAAATGGGACTTCGAACTGATAAAGACCCACTTGCCTGTCGAAAGAAACACTATTCAAAACTGAAAAGAATTAGACCGTAGATATTTTAGATTTCGTATAGGAATTGTTGTATAATCCGAAGTCTATCATCTCTGAACGGCTTTTAAAGAAATCCCAAAACGGAAAGGAGGTGAAATCCCATGTTATTCGCCCCTAAGGAAAAAGGCCAGGGCCTGGTCGAGTATGCGTTAATCCTTGTTTTGGTAGCTGTCGTTGTAATTGCTGTTTTGTTGATCCTCGGCCCGATCATCGGCAATGTCTTCACGAAGATTAACTCATCACTGATTGCTCCAGGATAATGGCAGTTTTTGAGCCCAGAAGAGATGGGACTCTGTTCTTTTGGAGTCCTTTCTTTATTTCTGGCAGAACTTAACATAACTGTTAAGTAATTGCAATGAAAACTTTCTGTTTTCGAATAAGAAACAATATATAATCCAAATGTCTAACATCTCTGAACGGCCTTCAGAGAAATCCCAAAACGGAAAGGAGGTGAAATCCCATGTTATTCGCCCCTAAGGAAAAAGGCCAGGGCCTGGTCGAGTATGCGTTAATCCTTGTTTTGGTAGCTGTCGTTGTAATTGCTGTTTTGTTGATCCTCGGCCCGATCATCGGCAATGTCTTCACGAAGATTAACTCATCACTGATTGCTCCAGGATAATGGCAGTTTTTGAGCCCAGAAGAGATGGGACTCTGTACGAGCAAAGTCCCACTTTTTTTACCATACCGAATACATCGAGAGAGTTTGTTAGCATGGCGAAACATCCAATGATAGAGTCTTCTACCTGTTACCAAATCCACCAAAGAGATAAAACATACTTTGGGGTAAGTAGTAAAGACTTCATTTTTACTGTATAATGAATTTACAAATCCAAGTTATAAGGAGTATCCTATGCGCCGCGGACGAATATTCATTTACTTGGCTTTAATCATAATCGTTGGGGTGGCTGGAGCAGCACTTTATTATTGGAGAATCCGCCCAGCTGCTTCAAAACCACCAGTTGGAACCCAAACACCGCAAGTACGATATGTCGGGATAATTACAGCGGGGCAAAACATATATCCAGGCACGATCATCACCGAGGCAATGCTTAGTTCCTTTCAAATCCCTGAAGATAAACTCGTACAGGGGCTTTTCACAAAAAAGGCCGACTTGGTGAATAAGTATGCCAAGTATGCGATCACGCAGGGAGTCCCTATAACCGATTCGATGGTTTCGGCATCGCCTGGTAACGTCAGCCTGCCAGGGTCTTCCTGGGCGCCACTCATTCCCCAAGGTCTGACCGCCGTGTCGATACCGATTACCCGCCTAACTTCAGCAGCATATGGAATCCGTGATGGTGATTATGTCGATGTCATCGTTACCATGCTCCTGGTGGATGTTGATCCTGCTCTGCAGACCGTTTTGCCCAATAATATAGCGGGGTTAGAGACAGACTACCAACCTCGCTCAAATGGCATACTGAAGATCACGCAAGGGGATGTTACCCAAGGCCATTTTGAGGTGGATCAAGTTTCAACTGAACCTCCTTCAAATGTGTTGTTATATGTTCAACCCTCCGAGAAACAACGTGGGCGCCTCGTCACGCAGATGATCATGCAAAATATCCAAGTGTTGCACACTGGGAACTTTTACCCTCCCAGGCGAGGCTTCTTCGGATCAATTGAATGTTGCAGGAGCTCGGCGCGCCAACCGCAACCCCCCTGCCCGCAAACCAAACGCAGGTCGCCCCGGTTATTGTGCGACCAGACATCATCACGCTAATGGTTACGCCGCAAGATGCTGTTACACTGACATATTTGATTTATAGCGGTGCTCAAATTACATTGTCGCTTCGCAATCCCAATGATCAAACCCCGATCTCGCAGCCGGATGCCGCCATGCTGGAATATCTATTAACGCAATATAGCATCCCAGTTCCTGCGAAATTGCCATATTCCATGCAGCCGCGTTTGGATAATCCTCCAGCAACCTAAATTGCCAAATGATGCAACCCCCTAACCTTAGAATTGGGTTATGCTCGATAATTCAATTATTTGATTGATGCATGGAGAACCTGGATGGCTGATGGTGAGAAATTCCGCGTGTTGATTGTTGACGATGTTGCTGAAACGCGTGAAAATATACGAAAATTATTACAGTTTGAAGCGGATATTGAGGTTGTTTCAGTAGCTCGAACTGGAAAGGAGGCAATCCAACTCACTCAGGAAACCAATCCTGAAGTCGTACTAATGGATATTAATATGCCTGACATGGATGGCATTGCTGCAACTGAAATAATCCGACAAAAGATGCCATTTGTCCAGGTGGTTATTCTTTCAGTCCAGGGGGATCAAAACTATATGCGCAAGGCAATGTTAGTCGGGGCAAGGGACTTCCTGACTAAACCTCCGATGCCGGACGAATTGGTTGCAGCCATCCGGCGTGCAGGCAAGGTGGCCCGTGAAGAGCGTTCCAAGACCGCCCAAGGGTATGTTGCAGCTCCGAGTGGCACCAACTACTCTGCCATGACTGGGATGAGCACACAGGGGAAAATCATCATGTTTTATAGCCCAAAAGGTGGCACGGGATGCACCACATTGGCAGTTAATGTTGCTGTAGCACTTTGTAACGAGGAGACGCGTGTAATTATTGTGGATGCGAATCTTCAGTTTGGTGATGTGGCTCTTTTCTTGAATGAACAGGGGAAAAACACAATTCTTGACCTTGCTCCACGGGCGGATGAATTGGACCCCGGCATTGTTGAAGAAGTGGTTATCAAACATGCTGTGACAGGTCTGCACATCTTGGCATCGCCGTCCCGCCCCGAACATGGCGAAAAGGTAAGCCCAGACCAATTTTCGCAGCTATTGCGTTATCTACGTCAGTTATATCCATATGTCGTCGTGGATACAAGCACATTCGTGAATGATGTCACTTTATCGGTGTTGGATGTTGCTGACGCGGTTGTGCTGGTGACAGTCCAGGACATCCCTTCCATTAAGAATGACCGCATATTCCTTGACCTCTTATTGACATTGGGTATTCCTATCGAAAAAGTGGCGCTGGTAATGAATAAGTATGATAAACGCATCGCCATTCTGCCTGAGAAGATTGGCGAGAATCTCAAACAGGAAGTGGCGGCTGTCATTCCCCTTGATGAACGGACGGTAATCCCATCCGTAAATCGTGGCGTGCCATTCATGCTCGATAATAAAACTCAACCAGCATCAAGAGGGGTTTATTCTCTTGTTGAAGCATTAAGAGCTAGGTTCATAAAAGTCGAAGTGGAAGAGCCGGAAAAAGCAATCAAACGGTAATTAGGTGACCTAGGAGGCGCGATGTCTTTATTGAAACGGATTGAACAGGGACAGGGAAATTCTACCGAACAATCAAGCGGTACTCCTCCAACATCTGGCGGAGATGCATCACGGTTGTCATCTTTACAGGCTCGAAGAGTGAGTGCTCCAAGTGCCGCTCCCCAAGCAGGGACATATTTCGATTTGAAGACGCGTGTTCAAAACCGGCTGCTGGCTGAGTTGGACCCCTCAATGGACATTACGAAAACAGACGATGTCCGTAAAACGATTCAGACCCTATATGAACAGATCCTGAGCGAAGAAAATATTGTTCTTTCCCGACCTGAACGTGCCCGCTTGTTCGAACAGATTTCCGCTGAAATCCTGGGATTAGGTCCATTACAGCCTCTCCTTGAAGACGAGTCTGTTACCGAAATCATGGTCAACGGAGCAAAGAATATATATATCGAGCGTAAAGGGAAAATTCATCGCGTACCAGTGACATTTGAAAGCAATGACCACGTGATGCGTATCATTGATCGTATCGTTGCACCGCTGGGACGCCGTATTGACAAATCCAGCCCATATGTTGACGCGCGGCTGGCAGATGGCTCGCGCGTAAATGCTGTCATTCCTCCAATTTCCCTGATCGGTCCGACAATTACCATCCGTAAATTTGCCAAAGTGCCGATTACGCTTGAACAATTGATTCAATTTGGAACAATTACTCCGGAAGCTCTGCAATTCCTTAAGGCTTGTGTTGAAGCTCGAATGAATATTGTCATATCTGGTGGTACCGGTTCTGGGAAAACCACATTGTTGAATATCCTTTCAACTTTTATCCCGAGTGACGAGCGAATTCTCACCATAGAAAATGCCGCAGAATTACAACTTCGACAGGAGCACGTTGTCACCCTCGAGTCGCGCCCACCTAACATTGAAGGTCGTGGTGAAATAACCATTAGAATGTTGGTGGTTAATGCTCTGCGCATGCGACCTGACCGAATTATCGTTGGCGAAATCCGCGATGACGCTGCACTGGACATGTTGCAGGCAATGAACACGGGTCATGATGGCTCGATGACAACCTTGCACTCGAACTCCCCTCGAGATACCCTGGCGCGTCTTGAGACGATGACCATGATGGCTGGGATGGAGCTGCCAGTTCGAGCCATTCGGGAACAAGTCGCCTCAGCAATCAACCTTGTCATTCATCAGGAACGGATGCGTGATGGATCTCGCCGGGTTACGAACATAACTGAGGTGAGCGGAATGGAAGGTGATGTCATCACCATGATGGATATTTTTATTTTTGAACAAACAGGTTTTGAAAATGGTAAAGTACTTGGCCGGTTGCGACCCTCTGGTCTCAGACCGAAATTCATGGATCAAATTGAGAGTGCTGGCATTCACCTGCCACCATCCATTTTTGGCGTTGGCAGCAGGCAAAGATATTAGAAAGACTTGAGCCATGCCTTTAGGTATAGGTGGTGAACCATGATAACGATTTTAATTGTTGGAGGCGGCATCGCACTTGTTTTGCTGATCGTAGGAGTTGTTGTCACGACTTCTGGCCAGAGATCTTTGGTGGATGATCGCTTAAACAAATACCTTGAAGACGAGCAGAAGAAAGATGGTGACAAAGAATCAAAAACCGTGATAGGGGATTGGGTAAATAAGCGCGTTGAGAAGACGTCCTTTGGAGAACGCATTGCACGTGACCTGGCGCGAGCCGATTTGAAAATAAAACCCGGTGAATACATTGCTCTTTACATTATTGCAATGCTGGGTGTGGCACTGATTGCTTATTTGGCAGGTGGAAGGATTCTCATCTCGGCATTGATCGGAGCGGGAATTGGAGCTCTACTTCCTGGATTCTACATTAGATCCCAAAAATCGAAGCGATTGGTTCATTTTAATGACCAATTGCCCGATATGCTCAATCTGGTTGTAAATGGCCTTCGGGCGGGCTATTCGACTCTGCAAGCGATGGAAGCCGTGAGCAAGGAATTACCATCCCCCATTTGCGACGAATTCAGGCGCGTGGTCCAGGAAATGCAATTGGGTATTTCCATGGAAAAGGCGTTGGACAATCTGCTTCGCCGAATCCCAAGCGAGGACCTAGATTTTGTTGTAACGGCGATCAATGTTCAACGTGAGGTGGGTGGAAACCTGGCAGAAATCATGGATGTCATTTCATATACGATCCGTGAACGTGTGCGCATTAAAGGTGAGATTCGTGCATTAACGGCACAGGCAATCTATTCTGGTCGCGCACTTGCACTTATGCCAGTTATCCTTATGTGTGTCCTGTGGTTCATAAACCGATCATATATTATGGAATTCTTTAATAAGAAAAATTTATTATGCGGTGGAATTGCATTGGGAGTTGCTGGATCATTAATTGTTTCTGGGTATTTTGTGATGACCCGCATCGCAAATGTCGAGGTGTAACATGTTTACAGTGATAACAATTCTGATTGTAGTTGGTATTATCGTCGCAGCCGTCCTGCTCGTAGTTGCCGGTATCCGGAAGTCGAGAACCGCAGTAGAAGATCCTTTGGCTGCACGTCTAGCTGAATATAGCCAGCGCGGTGAAGCGATATCACTTGAAGAAATAGAACTTGCGCAACCTTTTTCTGACCGCGTTATTATGCCATTCATGCGCCGATTGGGTGAATTATCAACCCGCTTTACCCCTCAACATGTACTAGAGTCCACTCGAGTGCGATTGGAGATGGCAGGAAACCCAGGAAGGATGGATGCCTCCACCTTTCTTTTATTGCATTTTGTGACAGCCGTTTTTTTGGGGGGCTTGATTTTTGCCATTACACTTTTTTCAAAGACTGTTACGCTCCCAATCAGGTTGTTGCTGGTTCTGGTTTTTACAGTGCTGGGCTATTTCCTTCCGGATTTGTTGATTAGGAGCATGATTAATAGTCGACAAAGACAAGTGCGAAAAGCCATGCCTGATGCACTTGACTTATTGACTATCTGTGTGGAAGCAGGCCTTGGTTTTGATGCCGCCATGTCGAAAGTTCATGAGAAGTGGGATAACGAACTATCAATGGCGTTTGGTCGTGTGATAAGGGAAATCCAATTAGGCAAGCTCCGCCGTGATGCTTTGCGGGATATGGCTGAAAGAATTGGCTTAGCCGAGATGACCAGTTTTGTTGCCGCAGTTGTTCAATCTGAGATGTTGGGTGTTAGCATGGCGAAAGTATTGCGTATTCAATCAGACCAGATGCGTGTTAGACGTCGCCAGTATGCTGAAGAACAAGCCCATAAGGCCCCGATAAAAATGATTTTCCCAATGGGCTTATTAATCTTCCCTGCCCTTATGATCGTTCTGCTGACCCCTGCCTTTTTACGGTTGGCGGGAGCCTTGAGATATTTTCAGTAGGCCGACTGAAGGGCGTGTTCCTGACATATCGTCTTAAACAATGGTTCTGGGTTATTCTGGATTGGCTCTTCCCGCCTGTTTGTGGAGGTTGTGACCGAACGGGATTCCGCTGGTGTCCGGATTGCCAAAAACACGTTTTGTCTGTTCCAGAGCCGATCTGTCAGACCTGTGGTCTGCCTCTTTCCCGTCTTGGTTTGTGCGCAATCTGTATCGTTTCACCTCCCCCTTACAAGGCTATGCGATCCTGGGTAGTATTTGAAGGGCCTATTCGGCATGCCTTGCATTCCTTGAAATATCGTCGGAATGTGGTTCTGGGAGACACATTGGCGCGATATCTGGCTGAATATGTCAAAAAACTGGGTTGGCGAGCGGACATGGTGGTACCCGTACCCTTAGGCAGGCAGAGGATGAAGGAGCGAGGATATAATCAGGCCGGACTTTTAGCACAGCCGCTATCAGTCATTCAAGGTTGGCAATACTCACCTCAAGCGGTTTTACGGATACGCGAGACCAGATCACAAGTTGGACTATCAGCAATTGAACGCAAGGAGAATTTATCCAGTGCATTCCGTGCGGATACCTCGCGTGTGTGTGGAAAAGTTATTTTGTTGATCGATGACGTCGCTACCACTGGCGCTACTCTTGCAGCTTGTTCGGATGCATTACTAAAAGCTGGTGCTAAGGCCGTCTATGGCCTGACATTGGCGAGGGCGTTGCCGTACCACGGATTGCAGATTGTTTGATAAAATCCAAATCTCAAGAGGAGGAACAATATGACAGTTAAGGTAGATATCTTTGCACGAAATTTGGAAATAGATGAACGGATAAAACATTATGTCACCAAGAAAGCTTCCAAACTGGATCGCTATTTAAGCGATATCGAACAAGTCAAAGTGGATTTAGATTTTATCAAATCAGCGCGAAATGCCACGGATCGATATGTAGCTCAAATTACTGTACGAGGCCATCGCGCCTTGCTCCGCACTGAAGAACGTTCTGATGAGCTAACGACTGCTTTCGATTTAACGATTGATAAAATGCAACGGCAATTGGAGCGTTACAAAGGCAAACATTATCGAGGCCGCGGCGACGGCCGCTCAGCGGTAGAAGTGATACCTTTACCTGAAAAGAGCACCGGAGAGCAGGCCAGTATTATCTCCAGACGCAAGACTTTTGATTTGTTCCCGATGAGCGAAGCCGAGGCGCTTGAACAAATGAAATTGCTTGGGCATGATAATTTCTTTATTTTCTTCAACATCGAGACTGATACGATCAGTGTTCTTATACCGCCGCCGAGACGATACTTATGGATTGATCGAGCCGAAGCTCGGGTAGACCTTTATTAGGCATCCCATGGCCCGGGAATGTCCCGGGCCTTTGTTAGGCTTTACTGCCGTACTAACGCTCCCACCCGTAATTTAATAAGTCTGTTTGTGAGAAACCTATGGAACATCTCGAGTTTGACGATAACTTGTTTGACGATAGACTGATCGACGGAAAAGTTGATGTACCTGCTATCAAGGATGCAATATTGCACATCCTCCAAGCGGTCGGCGAAAATGCCGAACGGGATGGTCTGAAACGTACTCCTGAACGCGTGGCCCGGATGTATGCAGAATTACTATCCGGTTATCACGCCGACCCGAACGCGGTGGTTAACGATGCTATCTTTGAAGTCAAATATGATGAGATGGTCATCGTGAGGGATGTAGAGTTCTACAGCCTGTGCGAGCATCACCTTTTACCTTTTATGGGACGCTGTCCACGTGGCTTATATTCCCGACGGAAAAGTACTTGGCCTTTCCAAAATCCCTCGAATTGTGGACCTATTTGCCCGACGGTTGCAGGTCCAAGAGCGCATGACGCGTCAGATTGCAGACCTAATCCGTGACCTGCTCCACCCACAAGGGGTGGCAGTGGTAGTCGAAGCCCTGCATTTGTGTATGATGATGCGGGGTGTTCAAAAACATAATGCCAGGATGACCACTTCGGCGATGCATGGCGCATTTCGAGCAAATCTGGCAACGCGCCAGGAGTTTCTCGAAAACATTGGACGCGGTGCCTCACCACTGCAGGTCTAAGAACCGTCATGTTCACACTCCACTTCGATTGAGATTTCTTTAATCGACGTCATTTTCTAGATTTGCAAACGATCGAGGTAAACCGAAAATACCGATGCTGGAAGGACTTCCCTGGATTGACGAGTTCTTTCCACAGGAGCGTTTATTGTTGTAATATTTAACGTAAAATCAGTTGCGTAGAAACCGTTTTTGTTCTAAACTATTAATAACTATTTAGCAGCATAAAAAATAATTCCCTTGTCTGGTATTTATGCTAGAACCATCCCTGACTTTCGTTGGTGTTGACCCGACTGCCGGACGGTATCCGTTCACTTTTGCGGCATTGGACCAGAGTTGCCACTTGGTTGCACTGGCAGCCGGTGATGTTGAAGATGTTTTTACTTTCCTGACGGACCACCAGGCTACTGTTGTGGCAATCAATTCTCCGCCGCGTCCAAACCACGGGTTGGTCCGAAAAAAACTGGAAGAACTGAACCTGGCTCCCGGACAGTTGCGTGGGTCGGATATGCGCCTAGCGGAGAGCGAACTGCGTGAGCGTGGAATATCCGTTTTACCCACCCCTTCTCGCAAAGAGACGTGTCCGGCATGGATGCAAATGGGTTTTGATTTATACCTACGCCTAGAGCAGGCCGGATTTAGGGAATATCCTTCGGATAAATCACCACGCCTATACATGGAGACTCATCCTCATGCTGCTTTTTGCGCTTTGTTAGGGCAATTGCCTCTTCCCAAGCCAACTCTGGAAGGACGTCTCCAGCGTCAGATTGCGCTATATGAACAGGGATTGGGTATTCATGACCCGATGGAGTTTTTCGAGGAAATTACCCGGCACAAATTGCTTCACGGAATCCTCCCTGTGGAATTTATTTATGGTGCCGAAGAATTGGATACTTTGATGGCAGCTTATTTAGCCTACAGTGTTGAAAATTGTCCGCAGGAGATAATATTCATCGGAGATAAACAAGAGGGACAAATCGCTTTACCGGTTTCAGATTTAAAAGATAGATACTTCTAGATTCTGATTATTTTGGACAAGAGGGGATCCAATAGATTCTTTATATGACCCAGTTCACAATAGATAGTATGCATATGTATCTTTAGGGGAGTCTAATCATCAAAGAAGCTGAATAGAAAACCCATAAGATAATTTCTCATCGGAGATGAAAATATGGAAATGATCATTGATTTCCCCGGCGGCTCACGCGTGGACGCCCACTTCGGACCCATCACCGTCGCCACCGACCAGCCCCCGGTCGCCAGTGCTCCCAGCCCATTCGAGGTTTTCCTTGCCTCCATCGGGACCTGTGCCGGGATCTACGTCCTGGGCTTCTGCAATCAGCGCAATCTACCTGCCAAAGGCATCCGTATTATCGAGCGGATCAACCACAGCCGGATTACCGGCATGGTAGAGACCATCGGTCTAGAAATCCAGATCCCTGCGGACTTCCCGGAGAAATATCGCGATTCGCTAATCCGCTCGGCGGAACTGTGCGCGGTGAAAAAGCACCTCGAAAAACCGCCCCGTTTTACCATTACAACAAAAGTAGATTAATGGGGACTAATAAATTTCCTTTGGTAAATTAACTTGCCATCCATCCAGGGTGGCAGGTTTTCTTATTGGTTATATCGTTCCCTTCTCGATTGGATAATTTGCATCCATCCATGCCTGCAGCCCGCCGCTCAGACAAGAGACATGCGTGAATCCGGCCTGCTGCAAGATGGCCGACCCGCTCAGGCTGCGGTGACCTGACAGGCACACCACAACAATGTCTTTGTCCTTCGACAATTCGCTTAATCGGTTTGGGAGCTGATCCAATGGGATTAGCGTGCTGCCCTTGATATGGAACTGATTGTATTCTTCCTGGGTGCGTACGTCCAGGAAGAACGCTCCCCGCAGAAACTTCGCATATGCCTGGGCCGGAGAGATTTCAACAGAAGAAGCAGTCGAAGAGGAAGAGGTTCCCGCGGTTTGAAGGGCCTGGGACCTGACCAGCAGTATTCCCACCATTACGACGAGTAAGGCTCCCAATCCGACCCACAGCCAGGTCAGGTTTCGTCTGTAAGTTTTATACCGCCAGTGAGAGACAGGTTTAACAGAAGGCTGTATTGATTTTGTGTGTTTTCTTGGCATGCCAACCTCGTAAGGATGTGTCAGACATATTGCAGAAAGCAGCATTGTCCATATTAGGGATGAGGAATCACCGCTGTGAAGGATGGAGCATAAGGATCAATACCAACCAATCTTTTCGCCGATGTACTTTCCCATTTTCTCGTTATCCTGATCCTGTTCGTAAATAATGGATTTTACCAGGTCGCCGATGGAGATAAAACCAACCAGTTTTTCCTTATGGATCACCGCCAGGTGGCGAACATGTTTGGCGTTCATCAGGGCCAATCCCTGTTCAGTGGTCTGGTCAGGTGTGATCAGGATTAGATTAGTGGACATGATTTCACTTACTGGCATATTCTTGGACGATTTGCCTTTTAGGATTACTTTACGGGCATAGTCACGCTCCGAGAAGATTCCAACCAACTTCTTGCCATCCATTACAGGCAGTGCACCTATATCTTTTTCAGCCATGATCTTAAGCGCATCAAATACTGTAGTGTCTGGAGTTATGGTCCATATCTCCTTCCGTTTTACTCTCATCACATACCTTATTGTTTTCATTCTGCCTCCATTTTCCTTGAACCAGCTGATTGCCATCGGGACTGCCTGGCTAAGCTCCCTCTCAGTGCACCAGCGCTTTTTCTGATTCCAATGTCCAACCTCCATCATCTGGAGAATGCCCATCTGCACTCCTTCTACAAAATTGTTAAGCGCGAGCCCACGGTCTTCACAGCAAGACGCTCAGGTTGCCACTTGGCTGCGCTGGATGAGCATTTAATCATACGCTCGATGTTGTAATAACCATCCGGTGTTTTGTACACGTGCCCGAAAACTCGGATTTGCTTCACCTGCCCGAAAAGGACGCAGTGAAGCAGGTGAAATCTAAGAAGCGGATATAGCGCCGGTGCGGGCTCTTCTTGATTGACCAGGTGCTTCCAGGAACTCATTGCATGCTTGGCGTCCCCCATCACTTCCCAAAATCAACTTGCAGAAATCACACGAGTTGCTGATTTTTGTGAGGGGTTTGCCTTCCTTGTCTGCAGTCACTGAACCTACCCGGGCAATTTCAGCAAATACATCCTGAATAGACTGCACGCACTGCAGAGGCAACATTTCTGCAGAGACAGGAACCTCGTTCTCACTCGATCGTCTTACACCTGCAAGTAGATCATTCACCTCACTCGTGTAAAACCGCCATTGCTGGCCGACTTTGACACCATTTAGGCGCCCATCCTTGAGCATGCGATAGATCGTTGTCCGATCCACCTTGAGTAGTTCCTGGGTTTGTTTCGCGGTGAGAAGGGTATTATCCATGGAAGCTTTAGCATTAGATAAGGTTTTTTGCAATAGTTTGCTATGTTATGCTATAGCAAATTATAGGTCTTGTAATACAAATTATCGTATGTCGTAGGTCACTATAAAATATAACGAATGTCATGCCTGCATCAATCATGGCCATTCTTTTTGTTTTATGCAGGATGAACTTCTTGAAACCCTTTAACCAGTCTGGATCTATCCGATGCTTCTTCTGCCAGCACTTCCCGCATAAGGTCACAAATATCGACAATCTTTGGATTGGCAATTTGATAGATGACTTCCTGAGCATAGCGCTCCGAAATCACGATGCCCCCATTGCGAAGCAAACCAAGATTCCGGGAGATCATCGCCTGTGGGTGGCCGGTGATGCGAGCGATCTCGCTCACCCGCAGAGGTCTTTCCCTTAAACAATGGACGATCTCAATACGAATGGCGCTTGACATGCACCGGCAAAGATCCGCCTGAATTTCAAAAATGGATTTATTCATATAGTATTAGTGAAGGCGTTCGACATGATCCTTAATCTGACCGCTTATATAGGCCAGCACAGCCTCATCAATCGTGATGATGTCTGTCACCACCGGCTGGATGCCAGCCACTTTCATACTCTCATAGGCGCCCATGCCCATGCCCCGGCATAACAAGGCTTTACAGTCCAAAATGGCCTGCGACATCAGGATATGCCTGTCATGCGAGGCGGGATCCATGCCGTGTGGCTGCCCGGGTTTGTCTGCTGCGTGTGGTTCATTGGCAAATTGGGCATGGCCAAGCTTCTCGCGCAGTTCGCGGTCGATAATTTCGCCGTTTTCAACCGTGGCAACCAGGTAATATTGTGCACGTCCAAAATGTTGGCTGATGGTTTTCCCGTCGTCTGTGATTGCTGCAATTTTCATAAGTTTCTTCCTTTGCCAAATGATGAGGCTGAACGCCGCTTGTGAATAAAATAGATTGTCAATGCCATTCCAAGCATTAGGGTCGGAGTTGAACATTCCATAAGGGACCAATTATGAGTTGATGCCGCCTGCGTGTTCAAAGCCATTATAAGTATTAAGAGCGTTGGGATTATGCACACCACACTCATCGACAGGCATAGTAAAGATAGTTTTCTTCTTTTCATAACTCACCTTCTTCTTCCTGGAAAATCCGCCATTTGTTTTTTTAAAGGTTGTTTGCAAATTAGTTATTTATATTATGTCGGTCCAGCCAACCCAGTGCAAAAAAGAAAAGCGGCAAGATCGAGATAATGGCACAAATGACCAGGAAAGATTGCAAAGATGAAGTTGTGCTGACCAGGTTGGTGGGTAAAACAGAACCTCCCGATGGCGGTTCGACGGGGATATTGCTTACAGGCACAGGTGTGGACGTTGCACAGCTTGCGGGCGTGATACCCAGGGTTACAGAAAATAATTCCGCCCGTCCTACATAGTCTTGGGGGTGGCAGCTATGGCAATCCATGTAGATATCGTTCAATGGATTTGCCACCAAGCTTTCGTGAGCCAGTTTTTTGTCCAGTGTGCTGCCATTGCCCCCGTGACAATTCATGCAGATATCTTTGCTGGCATGAATTCTGTGCCATTCGCCCTTGCCACTCACGGGGTCTGCCTGGGCGTGGCAGGTAATACACGATGAGGGATGTGGAACGCCACAATCAGCCCGAACGGGCGTTGTCAAAACCCACAGGAGCAGTAGGATCACAACCAGTGATGAAGCGGCGAACCATCACGACAATACTTTCGTTGACATACCATGGCTCCTTTCAAGGTGTTTATTAGCCTACTTTGAAAAATGTCGTTCAGTTGGGTTATCGCGTTCATCCATCGGGCAAAGCACCAGCAGGTTGCTGGAAGGGGTGGCGCCTAGGTTCTTCCAATGATGCGGCAGGTAGGCTTCAAAGAGCAGACTGTCTCCTGTCTCAAGTAGATAGGTCGTGAGAATCCACGGTATAAGCAATGTGCCCTTCCAGGCAATAGACGAATTCGCGCCCGGTGTGGACAATGGGGGTCTTGCCGCTATCTGCTTTTGGGGAGAGTGTGACGATAAACGGTTCTGCACCGAAACGTGACATACCCGCCCCCAGATCTTCAATCGTGAGCCGTGGGTGAAAGCGGCGTGCGGGCGACTGCCGGCTTTCTGATGTGAACGAGTTTATTGCCTGGTCGGTCTCAAAAAAGGCCGAGATAGGATACCTGCAAGGTCTGCGCCAACTGCTGGAGTGTACTTACGCTGGGAGATGTGCGCCGATTTTCGATCAAGCTAAGGGTATTGACGTTAAGGCTGCTAAGTTTGGCCAGGGCCCGCAAGGAAAGTCCGCGGGTGGCGCGCAATTCACGCAGACGTTGTCCTACATCAATCTCATCGGCAAGGTTGCTCTTGGTAAAAGGTACATTAAGAACAGTTTGTTTCGCCATAGAATTATCCTGATTTGTGTATTATAACTAATATTATAGTACGAATATACCAATATATCAATATATAGACTAATAAAATAGTTGTTTTACTCATTGCTCCGGAATAATAATGCTTTCAAAAGGGAGATGGAAGTTGTGCGTATGGACGGCCGAATGAAATTATTTCGACAATGAGTATGAAGTACATCAGATTTTATAAATAAACGAGCTCCCGGTAAATGCCGGGAGCTCTTCTCGTACGAAACGATCATGAAATATAAGTATATTGTTACATCATTTTCCTGCGCGGATTTTCGAGCCGCTCATCGGAGCACCAAACAGCGGGGCGAAGACGCAGAAGTCGAACAGACCGGCCACCAGCGGCACGAGACCGACTACAGCCACAATGGTGCCGCCTGTGTTGTGCATGAAAATGCCCAGGGCGACCAGAACGATTCCTGCCACAACACGGATGATGCGGCCAGCAGGGGAAGCCATAAACTTTGCGAAGGGATTCATTTTATATCTCCTATTTGGTTTGAATTGGTTTGTACCCCTAGTATAGGAGATTAAGGTGATCCTGTCTGTGACAATGTCACACAACCGAACGGTCTTGTAAGGATTGCTTGTCCAGTATCTTTATGCTTCCCCGGGACACTTTTACTATACCTTGTGCAGAAAAATCCTCCAGGATGCGGCTGATGACTTCGCGTGAGCTGCCCAGTTCAGCGGCGATCTCTTGATGGGTGATGTGGATCATTTCGTTTTTCTGGCTTCGTTCCATCAGTAGTGACGCCAGGCGGGCATCCATACGGCGGAATGCCACCTCCTCCACGATGGCCATCACGGAAGATAATCGTAGAGATAGTAGTTCGAAAACGAATTCTCGCCACAGGTCGTATCGCTTGACCCAAGCCCGGAATGCCTCTGCTGGAACCATGACCGCCTCGGCTTCCTTCTCTACTGTCGCCACCGCCGGGAAATTCTTCTGGCTCAGAATGGCGTTGGCGGTCAGGATGCAGGATTCGCCGTTCCCAAATCGATATAGTGTAATCTCCCGGCCGGTTTCGCCAATTTTATATACGCGGACAACTCCCGAGATTAAAAGCGCAATTGCATCGACTTGATCACCCTCGATGAAAACATCGCGACCGGCTGGAATCTTTGCAAAGAAAGCCTTCTGCTGAAATTCACTCAAAAGTTCCGGGTTGGCATGATTCAGAACCGGCAGGACGTGGACAAGTTGATCGAATTGCTTTGGACTGATCATTTTTCCCTTTCCTGAACCTGCAGCTTTTCCAATCATACCCTGAGCCTTACGAGTATACAAGCAGTTCTTTTTACCAGGGAATTTCCAAACCACCCCATCAGCAACATTGTGAAAAATATAATAATATGACATTTGCAAGGCACGCGGATGACATGTGACACTTTTGTACCCATTGTCACAAGCGTATTATTGATTATGCATATATATGCTTATCCGAATAAGGTCATAAACTATGGTCTCATCAACTCTCGTTCAAGAAATTACTCAACTCCACGCGGATTTCTGCTCGGCTCTGGCAAACTCGACCCGGCTGATCCTTTTATATGCCCTGGCAGACACTCCACGAAATGTCAGCGAATTAACCCAGGAACTCGGCCAGCCCCAGCCAACCATTTCGCGGCACCTGAAGAATTTACGCGAGCGTGGATTGGTGATAGCCACCCGGCAAGGCACAATGGTGCAGTATGCCCTGGCGGACCGCAGGGTTATCGATGCATTGGACATTTTGCGCAGCATCATGCGGGACAGCATTCAAAAACGTGCCAGTTATATCGAGGAAATTTCAGTATAAGGCTGTTGATGGAGAAAATTCTACTTCAGGAGGAAGGTGGATGCAGCATCATAAGATTTCATTTTGGCTCATCACAGCGGGGATATTGTTCCTGGTAATAACCGGGATTTTCTTCATGTTGCCGGCCCAGCGAGTCAGCGCCCAATGCGGCTCCCAGGCCTCTTCGTGTAAAAATTGCCACGAAACCCAGGCACAGGATCCGGTCAACAATGACGGCACCACGTGGCACAGCCAGCACGCCTTTGGCGATTTTTGCTACCTGTGCCACGCCGGGAACAACCAGGCCACCGACAAGACGGCTGCCCATGCCGGCATGGTGGATCCGCTTTCGGATGTGGTGGCAAGTTGCAAGAGTTGCCACGCCAAAGATTATGAAGCCAAAGCCCAGATATACGCCACCACTTTAGGGGTAAAGATTGGATCAGGCACTCCTGCCCCAACCAAGTCTGCCAGCCAACCAACCACCTCCAATGTCGTGGCGACCGCTGCCCCGACTGCTGCCCAGGCAGCAGTTGTACCGGCTGCCAATATGGTGGATTATTCCCAGCGTTACGATGAAGTGGCCCTGGGAAAGCAGCCCGTCAACGTTGGCAACATCATCCTGATCGTCGTGCTGGCGGTCATTGTGCTCGGCGGTGGCTATTTCGTGGCGCGCCGGGAAGGCTGGATCAAGGTTTCGTTCCAGGAGACCAAGGTGATCCAGAGCAGCTATCCAGCCGATGTGGTGGATATGATCCCGGAGCTTGCCAGGTTAAAACCGGCTGCCCGTAAGGATCTGCACCGGATTCTTTCCAAGCCCGCCACGGCCGCTGAACTCTTCGCGCTGGTAACAAAATTGACCTCTAAGGATGGAGAACCAGCTACTCCGGTAGAAACTAAACCGGAATAATTTCCATTCCTCTATCAAGAAAAGGAGAATCCATGAATTGGATCAAGAAACAGATCAGTAAGGAAACATGGTCGCCATATGCCGCTGGGGTTCTGCTTGGCATAGTCGTCATTCTAACCGTACTTTTATCCCATGTACTGCTAGGTGCGTCTGGAGGATTCGAAAATATTGCAGGTATGATCGGCAAGGCCATTGCTCCGGCAGCCTTCAATAATACGTACTTCAATTATGTGATGCAACCTGGAATCACCTGGGGTGTCATCCTATTGATAGGCGTGTTCTTCGGCGGGATGTTTGGGGCTGCTACCAGCAAAACCCTGAAATGGGGAAAGAAAGATGCTGCGCTTGACGATGCTCAATGGAAACGCGTCTTTGGACCACAGCCATGGAAACGCTGGGTATTGGGCTTTCTTGGCGCCATCGTCCTGGAATATGGCGCTGGCATCGCGGGTGGCTGCACCAGTGGCTTGCTGATTGCCGGTGGAAGTTTATTAGTCCCGGCAGCATTCCTCTTCATGGGAGGGATGTTCGCCTCGGGAATCATTGTTGCCTTGATCGTTTACGGCAAGCGCTACTAAGTCATCAAGGAGAGAAGACATGAATTTCGTTTTTGCAGTATTACTCGGTCTTGGCTTTGGTTTTTCCTTGAATAAAGCCGGTCTGACCAAATATCACAGGATCGCTAACCAGTTCCGTTTTAAGGATATGATGGTTATGAAATACATCATGACGGCCCTGGCTGTGGCCATGATCGGACTATTTGGTTTGCATGGCCTTGGCTTGGTTACCTTCCCCACCGTGCCAGCAACCTATATCGCTGGAAATCTTGCCGGTGGGCTGATATTCGGGATCGGTATGTCCTTGGTGGGTTACTGACCAGGCACCTGTGTCGCCGGGTCCGGCGAAGGAAAACTTGATTATTTGATACCTGGTTTGCTTGGTTTCTTGACCGGTGCGATAATTTTTGGTCTCACTTACCAGCAGGTGTTCCCACAGATTTCAAAACTGGCACGACTGGGCAATGTAACGATCCCTGAGATCTGGAATCTCAATCCGTACCTGACAGTATTGGTCTTTTCATTGCTGTCGCTGATCCTGTTCTACTTGATCGATCGCGCAGGCATGCAAAGGAAACAAGACAAGGAAGAAACCGAGGAATTAAGTTCAACGACGAAGTAATGGTTTGATGCCATTTGTATAATTGCCCTTGCGAAGGTTCGTTTTCGATCTTCCCACGGAAACGGTTAAACCT
>CAWHAM010000014.1:0-294013 GCA_963827305.1 uncultured Chloroflexia bacterium | reverse complement strand
GAATACAAATTTAGAACAGAGCAGCACAATGCTTGAACTCCAACTCTCACTGATGGGACCCTCCAACGACGCTTGGGCGAGTGACATCCAGCTCCTGCTAAAGCGCTTCGAGGAACGCGGCCGTTTTCGAGTTCACGTCACAAGCATGGACTGGGAAACTGCCTGGGTGCAGATGGTGCGTTCCAGTCTATACGGGAAATCCCCGAGCGTTTCAGAAGTGGGTACATCCTGGGTTTCCGATCTTGTTGGAATGAACGCACTACACGCTTTACCAGACTCGATTAATCGATCTCTGGGAGGCGAAAAGGCATTTCTTCCGCAAAGTTGGAAAAGTTGTTTCCAGATCAATGATCCCCAGATGTGGGCTGTCCCCTGGGTGAGCGGGGCACGTGTCCTGTATTACCGCAAGGATTTACTAATGAAAGCTGACCTGAATCCGGAAACGGCTTTCTCCAATCCTACCGCTCTATTGAATACCATGGCGCAGCTACGTTCCGTCGGGATCGCCCTGCCTTTGACGATCCCGACCATCACTTCGGTCAACACCATGCACTATATCTCCAGTTGGGTCTGGGCTGCAGGCGGCGATTTCATCTCCAGCGATGGGCAGAAGATCCTTTTCACCGATAAGGAAGCTCTGGAGGGAATGAGGAACTTTTTCGCTTTAGGCCGTTATCTCGGGTCCTCTCCACAGGAAAGAATCTACGAGAACGCAATCAATCAATTCTGGCAGGGAGAGGCGGCCGTTACGATTGATGGAACCTGGATATACCAGGCGTAAAAATCCAGAGCGAACCCGGCAGTTCTGGAGAATCTGGGTATTGCACTTTTACCGGGTCCATCCTTCGTTGGTGGTTCCAACCTGGTCGTCTGGACCAATACCATCGACAAAGAAGCAGCTCTAGATCTACTCAAATTCATGCTGGAACCGGAAGTCGTCCTGACCATCTTCCGGTTTACTGGGTTGGTACCTGCACAAAGGAATTTGCTCAATCTGCCCGAAGTTGCAGGGCGCGAATTTAGTTCAGTTTTCAACCAGGCCATTGAAACCGGACGCGCGTGGCCCAACTGTCCTTTCAGCGGCATGCTGGAAGATAGAATGCACACTGCCCTGGGACAGATCTGGGCGGAGGTTTTGGCTTCTCCAGAAACAGATCCCCGAGTTATTCTCTTAAAATATTTGGTCCCATTAAAACAACAATTAAACATGAAACTCATCGGTTGATTTAAGCTGAGACAGGGAAACTCAACCCAGAAAAAGGAAATAAGACCTCCCGCAGTTATTTTGCGGGAGGGCCTTTTCAGGTGCGGATCATTGTTAAGACCATCTTGAACCTTTTTTCCGCCTTGACAGCATGTGGTTCATTGGCGGGTATTATGATGCCTTCGCCCGCTTTGAGCAAATGTGGTTTGCCAGAAATGATAATGATTGCGCCTCCATCCAGTAAGTGGATAAGGGCATCATATGGGGCTGTGTGCTCGCTGAGTTCTTGACCCTCGTCGAAGGCAAACAGGGTGACATTGCCTCCTTCAGCTTTGGTGATTTGGCGGGAGACGATAGCGCCGGTCTGGTATTCAGCGAGGGAGGCTATTTCCAAGATTTCGGACATTGGGGCGGTAGACATGGGTTCCTCCAATTCAGGAAATTAAAGTCCGTCTTTGGTGGACGGTTTTCGGCTTTCTGATCATTGGATAGAGAATTGATAAGGTGCCACAATACGCGTAAAGCGCGTCGTGCCAGTGACGACCAGGATGACATCCTGTACCCCATTTTGCCCGATAGTCAACGGAATATCAGCAGATTGGTCGGCGGTCACGGGGATCATCTGAACCGTTGTCTTGCCTGAGGCTTGTGTGATGAGTGCCAGCCGAAATGTCTGAGGAACAGTGTTTTCAATGCAGGCAAACCCGTCTGCCTGCCAACTGCTGTCTTCGGTCTCAAAATCCGTGGAATAGTTAATGGCTGGGACGGTTACATCATCCAGGAGAAAACCCTCGCCGTTCACGGCTTGGTCGGTGAGGTATTCGAAGCGCACGGATACTTTTTTACCTGCAAACTGTGAAAGGTCAACCGATTCCTGGATCCAGCCATCAGTCTGCCCGGTATAGCCCCAACCGTAAGAGGCGCCATTGGGGTTGCTGGCAGTGCCGGAAGGGGTGGTCAGGATGGTCCAGTGTTGACCGTCGGTAGAGGCCTCCACGTAAACATAGTCGTAATCTTTCTCGATATCGTACCAGGTCCAATAGTTCATCGTAGCCGGGCCGGAAATTGCAGTCAGATCGAACGAGCGTGTCAGCGTCATATCAGACTCGTCCCCTTTGTTTGACCAGAATGCATAAGAACCGGAATGGGAATCAACAGGCAGGAGGCGCGTGGATGTGGCGCCCTCGAAGCGCAGTGTAAAATTACCCGGACAGTTGATGCGGATGTAGTCCACGCCGTACTGGTTGACGGTCCTGGTGGCTTTATCCAACGGACAGTCGCTGATGGTGTCTGTCGGATTAGCCTTAGGATCCGTGGGATAGTTGTGGTATATATAACGTCCGTCTCCAACCGAACCATCCTCGATGATATTGGTGATGGCCCAATCCAAAAAGAAGTCATCGGCAGTGATGGCTTTACCAGTCGATGGGTCCTTGAGATTGGCTTGCGACAGCGTGCCATCGATGCTATCCAGGCCATTTTGCTGGTTATGGATCAAGGCCTTGGTGGTTGCTTCACCGAAGCGATCCAGGAAATATGTGACAAACAGAAAACTGGCACCGTAATGTGCAGAGTTGTTACCTGAACTGCCCAGCCAATCTGTCAGATTCATATCGGGATTGGCGAGATAGATCCTATCAAAAAAGCCAGTATTGTAATGATTGAGAAAAGTTGCAAGTTCAGAGAAGCCTTCGTTCAAGAAGGAGGTTTCATTGCGGTCCTGGTACCAGTGGATCATGTGTTGGAATTCATGCGCAAGAGAACCATAAGTATATGAACTTGAAAGGGACTCGGACGAACTGATATAAAACATCTCGTGCGCATTGGAGTACTGAAAGACCTGAGGAGGGTATTCATCGACCGAGGAGAAGGCGCCCGCTACACTTCCCCCAAGTCCGCCAGTATATAAGACATAAATGTGTGGGTCTCCATCCACACCGGGCGACCATTCCGAGCCGAAGAACTCACGGTCGGTTGGGTAAATCTTGTTTTCGAATGCATCCATCAGTTTCTTAATGGTCGACAGGTTATAGTGCAAACTGTCAGCGATCCAGAAATAGGAATGCGGCGTGATATAACGAAGCGTCGCTTGTACCTGAAAATTGGAGTTGGTATCCGAATTTAACGCCCAAAAAGTCTCTTGTGTACCCAAGGAAATTGGCTCGGAAGGTGGCGCCAGCGTCGGGGAAATGCCACAGACCGCCTTAAAACGACAGGCCAGCTCGGCCAGGTTGTCACCCGGAATATTCGTCTGCTTGAGCAATTGCAGGGTTCCGGTGGGGATCTGGTCGGCCGGTTGGCGCGTGATCTCGAAAGGTGTGGGGGTGGGACCATATGAGGAGATAGGTAAATTCGCTGCGAGAGTTGGGAGCGCTTTTTCGAGAATAAGGAAGGAATAGTAGGCGCCACCCAGAATGATGATCAAACAGCAGCAAAGAACCAAAATAACTGCCAGAAGGATGGGAAAAATCGGTTTGGATTTTTTCACTGTGAAATCCTATTGCACGGCAGGACCTTCAAGAAATTCATGGCGGCCGCCTGCGTTGGGAAGCCGATTGAAAACGGTCAGACCGATCGCACTAACCAACCCGATCGTTAATCCCCCAATCCAGATGGCATGCGGTGCAATGTTATCATTTAGAAAGCCACCAATCAACGGTGCAGTGGCGCGTGCGATCCCCCAGGCAAACCAGTAAAAGCTCATGTAACGTCCACGCATATCTACGGGGGCAAGGTCCGCGATGTATTTACTGACTGTAGGGATGAGGATCAATTCCCCAAAGGACATTAATACCATACTCGCCCAGAAACCCCAGAAGCTTTTCATCAAGGCGACACTTCCCACACCCAAGGCATAGGTCAACATCCCAATAGCCGCGACGGGCAGAGGCCGGAAACGCCGAGAAATACGAGTCACGAAAAGTTGCACAAACACGCACATCAGGGCATTCGTAGTGGGAAGCCAGCCATACAGACTTTCTGATAGGTCAAAGTTCTGTTTGGTGTAGACTGCCAGAAGAGTCCATAACATAGAAGGGGCGATCAGGCCGATACCGATCAGTAGTGAAAAGATTATATACGGCCGGTCGTGAAAAACGCGTTCATACCCACCCAGCCCATTCTGAGCGTGACTTTTTTCGACCTGGTATGTTCTGGACAGAGTCTCGCGGGCAAGGAAGAAAAGCAACAAGCTGTAGATCAGCATCCCGGAGGCTGCGCCCATGAAAGCATACGTATAGGATTGAGAGGCTAGAAATCCGCCTGCGGCAGGTCCGATGGCGATCCCGGCGTTGTTGACCATGCGTATGATCGCATAGGCGTTCGTGCGCTTTTCCGGTCTGACCATATCAGCCAGCATGGCGTCCGCCCCGACCTGGTAAAGCGGATTCGAGGCACCCATCACGAACATCAGAAAGGCGAATCCAAAATAGGTGTGGGCCTGGCTCATAAACAGGTAACCAAGGCCATTCGTCGCCAGACTGAGCACCATAACCGGTTTTCGGCCCAGGCGGTCAGTCACCGCTCCGGCGATGAAGGATGTAAGCAAGCCCGTACCCGCATTAATAGTTATTAATGTAGAGACAGTGCTAAGCGACAGACTGAGCTTTTCGCTAACATAGATCATCAGGAACGGCCAGATCATGGAAGATCCGGTCGAGCTGATCAGCAGCCCGGCGGCCATCAACCAGAATTGGGGCGGATATTCTACAAATGTGCTGGAGAAACGTTTAACCATTAGCGGATAAAACAGGGGCGACACCTGGGTGTCGCCCCTGCGGGTTCATCGTCGAGGACTGCGGAGTTCATCAGCGCGGCCACCAGGGCGCCGGCTGCCACCTGGACGACCTGCCCCTGAATGGCCGCCTCCAGGACGTCCACCGCCGCTTTTCCTGGCGTCACGCTCCTGGGCCTCTTCAATTGTCCAACCTTCGAGCACGGCCTGGCGGGAGAGGCGGATCTTGCCCATCGGGTCGATCCCGGTCACCATGACGGAAATTTCGTCGCCGAGCTTGCAGACATCTTCGACTTTCTCCACGCGTTCACTGTCGAGCTGTGAGATGTGGACCATACCATCGGTACCGGGCAGGATTTCCACGAATGCGCCGAAGTCGGCGACACGCACCACTTTTCCCGTGTAAATGTGTCCCAATTGCGGAGTCTCGGTGATGGCTTCGATACGTTCACGTGCAATTTTAGCCCCTTCACCATTAGTGGCGGCAATGTAAATAGTGCCGTCTTCTTCGATGTCAATCTTGGTTCCGGTCTCCTCCTGCAATGCACGGATGTTCTTACCGCCAGGGCCAATTATGGCACCAATTTTGTCGGATGGGATCTTGACCGTGGTAATACGAGGAGTATGCGGCTTAAGTTCTGGCCGTGGGGCGGGGATTACTTCCAGAATTTTACCCAGGATGAAGAGGCGGGCTTGGCGGGCCTGTTCCAGTGCCTGCTGCATGATCTCGGTGCTCAAACCGGAGATCTTGATATCCATTTGCAGAGCAGTAATGCCCTGTTCTGTTCCGGCAACTTTAAAATCCATATCACCCAGGTGATCTTCGGTACCCTGGATATCAGTCAGGATCTGATAGCGAGCGCCATCCATCACCAGACCCATGGCGACGCCGGCCACAGGAGCCTTGATCGGAACACCGGTATCCATCAACGCCAAAGTCGAACCACAGACGGAAGCCATGGAGGAAGAGCCGTTGGAAGCCAATACCTCGGAAACAAGGCGCAAGGCATAGGGGAAGGTCTCTTCGGAAGGTATGACCGGTTCAAGGGCACGTTCGGCCAGCGCACCGTGTCCGATCTCGCGGCGACTCTGGCCGCGCACCATTTTGGTCTCTCCAGTGGAGAAGGGGGGGAAGTTGTAATGGTGCATGTAACGCTTGGTATCGATGGGGGTGAGCGTATCCAATTCCTGGGATTCACGCAACGTACCGAGCGTGGCCAGGGTCAGGACCTGGGTCTCGCCACGCGTAAAGAGGCCGGAGCCATGTGCACGCGGACTGAACCCGACTTCACACCAGATCGGGCGGATCTCTGTAGGAGTGCGGCCGTCCGGGCGCTTGCCTAGATTCAGGATACGGTCTCGAACGACCTTTTTCTCAGCCTCGGTAAAGGCCTCTTTGACATTTGCCAGGCTTGGAGTCCCGGGCACGGCGAATTCGGGGATTTCTTCCACATCTTCTTCGTCCGAGACGGTTACTTTCGTTCCAGAGGAGGGAATCAATTCCGCGACCAGGTTCTGTAGGAGGGCATCCATCCCAGCGTAGAATTCCGCTTTCATCAGTGGCTTTCCAAGCAGTTCGTTCATCGGGCCGCTGACACGCGCATAAACTTTTTCCTGCAGGGTCTGGTCAGGCAAAGCAAGAACGATTGTGCGTTTGGGTTTACCGATCTCGGCTTGCATTTTGAGCTGCAGGTCGATCAGAGGCTGGATGGACTTGTGACCGAACTCCAATGCAGCCACCATGATATCTTCGGGGATTTCATCCGCACCGGCTTCGACCATGAGGATGGCCTCGCGCGTCCCGGCGATGCGCAGATCCAGTTCGGATTTTTCCATTTCAGGGAAGGTGGGATTGGCGATGAACTGGCCATCTACTCGCCCGACCCGTACTGCTGCGACGGGACCGTTCCAAGGGATGTCGGAAATCATAATGGCTGCGGAGGCGGCGTTGATGGCGAGGATGTCAAGAGGGTTTTCGGCGTCCGCAGAAAGCGAGTACATGATGATCTGGACTTCGTTGCGCATCCCTTCAGGAAAGAGCGGGCGCAGAGGCCGGTCAGTGAGACGGGCGGTCAGGATGGCATCTGTGGATGGGCGGCCTTCACGCCGGAAGAATGAGCCGGGAATCTTGCCGCCGGCGTACATGCGCTCTTCATAATCCACGCTGAGAGGGAAGAAGTCGATGCCTTCGCGCAGGCCGCCCATGGTGGCAGCAGCAAAGACAATCGAATCGTCCAGGTGTACCGTGACGGCTCCGCCGGCTTGCGCAGCCAGTTTACCAGTTTCAATGGTAATAGTCCGGCTGCCCACGGTAGTGGTGTAGCGTTTACTTTCGGGTTTCATAAATTACTCCTTTTCCCGCCTTTTCAGGGACTGAAAAATGGAGGCAACTTGAGTTGTAACCATGTTTCAATTCCTGACGGTCGGGCCGATTGTGGAGGCAGATGCCGTACCAAAAAACGTATCGATACTGACACCCGAGTTTGCCCAGGCCACAAATGAATAAAAAGGATAGATGGGCATCGACCCATCTACCCGGGCGAACCAATTTCTATTTGTGGCGCAGTTTAAGCTGATCGGTCAACGCCAGATAGCGTTTATAATCATTGCGGCGCAAGTAAGCTAGCAACCTACGACGCTGGCCGACCATTTGAAGCAAACCCCGGCGGCTGGACTCATCGTGCTTATGTGTACGGAGATGGTCGGTTAGCTGGAGGATGCGGGTGGTCAGGATTGCCACCTGGACTTCGGGTGAACCCGTGTCGCTTTCATGGCGATGGTAATCCGTAATGGCCTTGGTTTTGACTCCCTTGGTAAGCGGCATGACGTTTGCTATCCTTTCTTTAGATTTTGAGCAGGTCTCCGCACCAGCAGGATTGGCCGCGGGTGGGACCAGTCAATGCGAAAAGGATTATACCAGATAATTAACGGATTGAGCTCTGAGCGCAGCGGAAGCCGAGACCGGTATCAATAAAGTTTAGTGCCATATTATTGCGATGACTTGCCAGCAGAAACTTGGCCGAATTGTAAAAACCTCCTCCGCAGAAAATGTTTGCAGTTACATCTTGTGATTACGGTCCAGTGGGATTCCGGGAAGGTGAATTGGCATAATAATCAGAGCTGTAAAAATCTCGAACATTACCGGCGTATTACTCTGCCATACTCCATGCCTTCTCTTATTACGAGATCTATTCATCAAGCTTTTTACTGATCTGAGGCCTCTTCCCCAATTGGCTGACCAATTTGCCCATTTCATTTTCCTCCCCCTCTTGGCTGCTGAAATACTCATTCATGAACTGGCTGCGGCGCAGGCGAAGCGCCATGGGTGCAACAGCCTGCAAATCCTCAAACGAGACCTTATTCCGTCCATCTGCGGCGGCGTAGGCACGGGCGGCTTCGAACCAGGTTATCTCGGCGCGTAGACTGTCGATTCCCAGCTTATGGACGATTTTTATAGCCGGTTTGGCAACTTTGTCCGGAAGAACGACCTTCTGGAGATTGGCTCGCGCCGATTGGATCTCTTCGGCGGCGGCCAGCATTTCGTCAGCGTAGGAGGCGGACATGCCCGCGGGCTGGTCAGGTAGGCTTGAACCCGGCGGTAGGCCTCCAGACGCTCGGCCGGGTTCTCCAGGCCACGCACGATGACCCTCAACCCGAAACGATCCAATATTTGCGGGCGCAGGCAGCCCTCTTCGGGGTTCATCGAGCCGATCAAAACGAAACGCGCCCGGTAAGTGGATGATATCAGTCCCCGCCGGACGGTGTAACTGCCCTGGGCGGCTGCGTCCAGAATTGCGTCGACGATGTCATCCGCCAGAAGGTTGATCTCGTCGATATAGAGCAGGTTGCGGTCGGCCTGAGCCAGGAGGCCGCGCCGGACGCGCATGCGTGCATGGCTGGAAACCTGATCGCCTGCCCCGGTGCTCTGAGGATCGATCCCTCCGACCACATCCTCCAGGCGGGAGTTGAGCGGCAGCTCGACCAGCCGGACCCGGTCCGGGGCAACCAGCGGCTGACCTTCGGCGTATTTCCTGGCGCAATCCGGGCAGACTGCTTCGATACCGCCCGCTTCGATATCTTCGGGCAGGCAGCCATAATAGCAAAGAGAACGGTCAACCTTAGGGAGGAGGTCGAGCAGCGAACGGACGGCAGTGGTCTTGGCAGTGCCTCGCGGACCGACCAGTAGGATCCCGCCAATCGATGGATTTATCAATCCAAGCAGAAGAGCCAATTTCATTTCCTGCTGGCCGACGATCGCCAGGAAGGGGAAGGGGAGTGGCTCGGCCAGCCTACCTTCATCAACGCCGAGAGTTGGCAGGCTCTTGCCGGAAACGTGGTCCACCAATTCGCGTAATGTACGGAAAGGGTGGGCGAGGCGTTCTTTCGGTTGACTTTCTTCGGGAGGAATCTCGGGTGAAGACATGCTATGTCCCGTTCAATAAAGTCGCTATTCTTATTGTTTTGCCTTTTGTGCCAGTCGCTTTTGTTGGCGTTCCTGCGCAGCAAACATAAGAGCCTGCTCTTTAGGTGTTTCAGCCAACAGCGGTGGGATGCGGGTGGGTCTATCATTCTCGTCAATCGCCACATAGACGAGGTAAGCAGCATTGGTGTGGGTCTGCTGTCCGGTAATGGGGTTCTCGGCGACGACATCCACCTCCACTTCCATCGAAGTATGACCTGCATAGGTCACAACCGCGTTGAAAAGGACTAGGTCGCCAATATGGATGGGTTGGTGGAAAACCATCTGGTCAATAGCCACGGTCACCGTTCGGTGCGCGGCGTGGCGTGTGGAGGCCAAAGCCCCAGCTTCATCCACCAATTTCATGATCCAGCCGCCATGCACGTTACCCTGGCTGTTGGCATGTTCCGGCTGCATCATCTGCGCCAACTGGATCCGTGAGAGGCGCATAGGTTTAGGTTCGTGCCGATGTTCCATCAGTCCAACTCCTCACGATTTTCCATCGAGTCAAGGGTGTGCAAACGTTCCGGTTCCTCGAGCAATACATCCAGAACACCAAAGCGCAGGTCGGGCATCATGGGAGGCAGCGGGATGGTTGCAGGTACAAACAGGCGCTCTGGAGGCGTGGGTGGGGTTTTATGCGGTCTAAGGGAGGCGGTGATGCGTTTACGA
The DNA here is from genome assembly GCA_963827305.1 of uncultured Chloroflexia bacterium. Lineage (GTDB taxonomy): Bacteria > Chloroflexota > Anaerolineae > Anaerolineales > Villigracilaceae > UBA877. Next base: position 283,945 of record CAWHAM010000014.1, on the reverse strand, counting down.
ATGATGCGTGGCTCAGCTGTCATTTCACCCACATATGAGCCAAGCACCGAATAGACCTGGCGGTCGGCGGTTACCCAACCAATCCAGTCACCCATCCGGTTATGCAGGTAAGGATAGACAAGGAAGGCTTCTGCATCACCGCGGGTGGTGTAAATCGGGACGATGGAGTGACGGGTTTGATTATTCATGATTTCACCTTATCTATATCATTATACGTCCAATAACGATTTATAAAAAAATTCCAGAGCATGACCACTCCGACCGCAACCGCCAGGGTGAAATTCTTTCCGAGGAATACCGGTGTGAACAGGTTCAGCGACAGGCGCTCGAACAATCCCCGCATGGGCAATTCGAGGAAGTGCAAAATCGGCAAGCGGATGACGAGGCCAGCCACGTTGACAACGAAGAACATGAACAACTGATTGGAGATGGGTCGTGATCGCGAATCCGGATACGTCCAATAGCGATTCCAGATGAAGTTGCTGATAATTGCACAGATAAATGAAATCGTCCCGGCCCAAACCAGAGACAGGCCCACCATTTTTGAGAGCAGGTTCATGATCCCGAAGTCCACCACTGCGCCGATGACGCCAACGAGCATGAATTTCAAAAAACGCGTCCGCTCCTGGCGATTGGTTAAGATGGAAGTCATAACCCTTTCATCTTTTCTTTGAAATAAGCCAGTGTGCGCGTCAGTCCCTCCACCAAGTCCACTTTTGGAGACCACCCGAGCAAGGATCGGGCACGTGTGATATCCGGGCAACGGCGTTGTGGGTCATTGCCAAAACGTTTGTCAGGTTCATAACCCATACAGGCATTGTTCCCGGCCAGTCGATTGATGATTTTTGCGAACTCCAGAATGGATGTTTCAATGGGATTACCAATATTGACCGGCATATGTTCTTCAGAAAGCAATAAAAGGTAGATTCCATCAACCAAATCGTCCACGTAACAAAAGGAACGCGTCTGGTTCCCATCGCCATAAATGGTCAAAGATTCGCCGCGCAAGGCTTGCTGGACCAGATTGGGGACAACGCGCCCATCATCCAGGCGCATGCGCGGGCCATAAGTATTGAAAATACGAGCTATGCGTGTATCCAAGTTGTGCATTTGATGATATGCCATGGTCATGGCTTCCGCAAAACGCTTGGCTTCATCGTACATTGAGCGTGGTCCGACCGGGTCAACGTGGCCCCAATAGTTTTCGGTTTGTGGATGTTCAAGCGGATCTCCATAAATCTCGGATGTCGACGCCAATAAGAACCGTGCGCCGTGGACACGGCACACACCCAGGCAATTATGCGTACCGAGAGCCCCCGCTTTCATAGTCTGGATAGGAAGGTTGGAATACCCAAGCGGGGAATCCGGATTGGGACTGGCTGGCGAAGCGAAGTGCAGGACAGCATCCAATTTGCCGGGCACAAAGATATATTCTGACACATCCTGTTTGATGAATTTAAACCTTTCGTTTCCGGCCAGGTGGGCAATATTGTCGGGATTGCCTGTCACAAAATTGTCCAACCCAACCACTTCGTGTCCTTCCGCCAGGAGGCGGTCGCAGAGATGGGAGCCGAGAAAACCGGCTGCACCGGTAATAAGAATTCGCATGAATTGCTCCTTGTCAGGGATAAGCCAACGTAGGAAACCAATCCCGTGATTGGAATTTACTTCCAATTAATATTACTGGTCAAACCATCACCGGTAACCTGTTGGGATTGACCGCTGGCGGCGTCCACGATCCATAGATTACCTTCATAGATGACGCCGATAAAATCACTGCCATTTTCGAGCAGTTGCGGTGCCCAAGCCAGTGCTTGTGTCTGTGGGGTGAGGCCAGGTTGTCCCTCGGTCGGGAAAAGTGAGCGCGGGGCCGTCCCGTCATTGTTTATTACCACCAGCCGGTAACGGCTGGTGGCGGAGGCAGTAGGAAAAATGGCTTGCATGTAAGCGACCAGATAGGATGTGACTCCCGGCTTATCCTTTCGCTGGGAGGAAACAGCCGGATAGGCAAACATGCCTGTCTGCGGAACGAGCGTAGTTGTTGCATTGTTGGACAGGGATATCGCGTTCAGGGCGAAATTGGGCGATTCTTCTGGGGTGATCAAACCGGATGGCGCAGTATGCATAACCATGAAGAGTGTCTGGCTATCGCCGCCCCAAGCCAGGCCAGGTGTCCAGGCCCAGTCGCCGTGCGTGTTCAATGCGGTAATGTTCAGTAGAGGTGTTAATGCTGCATTATTGACTTCTACCAGCCCAACCCCATCCGGACGGGAATATGCCAGGTTCTGACCATCCGGTGACCATGCGAAGGTCATTCCCCACCAGGGATACACTCCACCATAGTTTGTGTCAAGTATATCCTTCGTCTTGCCGGGTTTTCCGTTCTTAAAGATCCAGGATATGGAGATCATTATTTGCATCCCAGCCAGGGGCAGCGGCATGTGGTTCAACGGTAGAGTAGGCGATCTCGTATTCTTCTCCCGGTTGCCAGTCTGCGAAATGGACAATATTTGAAACGTTTAGGCTGACTGGAGCAGCCGGTTGTCCAGCAGTGCTCACGGCCCATAACGTATTGATCTGCTGATCATGGGGTAAAGTTGATTTTCGGGTGAAGAGCAGCCAGGCGCCATCTGGCGAGAGCGAAAAGATGTAGCCATCCAGATCGCCACTGGTAACGAGAGGGCGGCGACTTGAAGTGGAGCCATCCATCAACCAGGCGTTTCCACCGGTCAGGTAGACAAGTTTACCAGGGATGGATATTGGTGCAAACGGTGATTGTACACCGACCATTACTATCTCCGGTACCGCCTCCTGGAGGATGGTTTCAGAAACAACCGAACTGCTGGTCTCCACATTGTTCTCGAAAACATGCCGGATGGTAATTTCGTTCAATCCATTCTGTCCAGCCTGAACAAGGCGGGTCTCTCCAGAAGTCAGGGATTCGTTGCGGAGCTCCTGGCGCTCAAATGGGACCACAGTCTGTTTGGTCTCGAACTCTTCGCGTACACGCGTGACAACAATAGAAATTCCATCTGAAAGCGCAGTATAGATGGGCGGATCAACCCGATCGTTCGCAGCGAGACTTACTTTGGCTACTTTGAGGGCTTGCTGGACGGTACTGCCGGAGGGGAGTGTGACAGGCTGGCTGGATCCATCCGCAGTTACGTTGACGGTGATATTCGTCTGTTGCACCGCCTGCGCGCAAGCTACAAGAAAAACCAAAAGGGTCATGAAAATAAATATAGCCCCGCGTATGCTTTGTCTCAGGTTGGGTCCGCTTCTCGGGTAAGGGTATGGAAAAATTGGTCATGGGGATACTGGTATAATCCAAACGCTCTATTTCGTCCGGCCGACTATGGTCATTGTGCCACCTGCGATTGTGATACTCTCCAGGCGGAAACCGATGGCAGCCGGACCGACTGCACCAGTGAAAGCCTCCTGGATGGTGGCTGTAACAGCATCCTTCAAGTCGGCCGGCGCAGGCAGCGGGCCGAAGTCGGCAGAAGTCAATTCGATTTTGAGCTGACCTAGCTCATCCACGCCAGCTGTTAAGACAATTTCGATGGTTGCCTGAAAATAGCCCTGCTGGGCCGTACCATAGATCTGGACATGACCGTCTTGCAGGTAGACTTGCGGGTCTGTGAATATCGGCTTGGTCTGCGTCTGGAGGTGAGCAGCGAGGTAGGAGGTCAATTGCGGTTCACTGATAACCAGTGTTACCTGCCCAGAGATCTCTCCGGCGGCTATAGCAGTCTGTATGGCAGATTGGAGTACACCGATCGCTTCCGTGGAGACCGGGATGCGTTTGTCCGGGTAGGCAGGCCCGCCAATGTTGATCGTGCAGGCAAGTGTTGCTAGGACAAGAATCAATAGAACGGTGAGAAGTGATAACTTCCGAACATTCATAGCATTCTCTAATGGAGTTATTATAGCATGAGCGAATCTGAAAACCCCATTCCGCTGGATATACCGGCGGCTCTTGAGGCGCTTTTGTTTGTTTCCGCGGAACCGGTAACACCTATCCAACTGGCTACGGCGTTAGATCTTTCCATTTCAGCAGTTGAGCAAGGATTAAAGCAACTAGAAGACGAGCTCCAGATGCGCGGGTTACGCCTCCAACGTCATGGCGGCCGTGTGCAGATGACCACTGCCCCGGAGATGGCTGAAATGGTGGAGCATTTTCTTGGCTTGGAAGCCACCAGCCGCTTAAGCCGCGCAGCCTTGGAGACATTGGCAATTGTTGCATATCAACAACCGGTTACGCGTCCATATATCGAAGGAGTTCGCGGCGTTAGCAGCGACGGTGTTATGAAATCCCTTCTGGGCAAAGGCCTCATTCAGGAAGTTGGACGTGCAGATGGACCGGGCCGTCCCATTTTTTATGGGACCGCCCCTGATTTCCTACAGCATTTCGGACTGAACTCTCTGACCGAATTACCGCCGCTGGCACTGCCGGAAGCCAGAAATGATAACGAGAATGGCAACGGTAACGGCCATAATGAAATGCTGAAAGGTTGAGATGGAGGAACGTCTACAAAAAATACTGGCACGTGCCGGTTACGGATCACGCCGGAGTTGCGAAGAACTGATCTCTGCAGGGCGGGTGCGGGTCAACGGTCAAGCCGTCAGCCTGGGGGATAAAGCCGATGCCGTCAGAGATAAAATTACAGTGGACGGGTACCTGGTCAAGGATGCAGAAACACTCGTTTATATTGCCTTGTACAAGCCTCGTGGTGTGATTTCCACCGTTTCCGATCCGGATCTGCGACCGGCGGTGCGTGACCTGGTGCCAGTACTAGGGACCCTTTACCCTGTGGGTCGTCTCGATTTCGACTCTGAAGGTCTGGTCCTGATGACAAACGATGGCGACCTTGCGAACAAATTGACCCACCCGCGCTACGAGCACGAGAAGGAATACCACGTGCTGGTTGCGAAACATCCGGACCCGGAGCAGTTGAACCTCTGGCGGCGCGGCATCGTGTTGGAGGATGGATTCCGCACTAGCCTAGCCAGTGTGTATGTGGTTTCCAAGCAAGGGAAAGGCGCCTGGTTGGACGTTACCCTGAAAGAGGGACACAAGCGCCAGATCCGTGAGATGGGTAGCCAAACTGGTCTGCCAGTGGTACGGATCGTGCGTGTCCGGATTGGGGAATTGCGCCTGGGAAGCCTTAAGCCGAAAGAATGGAGATATCTCACATCGCAGGAAGTAGCGGCTTTTAAGGAACCCGCTACGGCGCCGAAGCCAAAAACCAAAATGCAAAAATCAAAGACCGGCCACTGAGGCCGGTCTTGATCGCTTATCGATATAACACACCGTTGACAAATCCGAAGGAATAGTATCCTGCATATGCAAAAATCAGCATTTTGAAGATCTTGCCGATGGCGCAGGTGATCAGGAATTTCCAAAGGGGTAACTTGAGCGCCCCGGAGGCCATTCCAGCCAGATCAAAAAGGGGATTGGGGATGAATGCGAGTGCAAATATCATCAAGTAAGCTAGGTTTTGATGTTCCTTCATCCATTTCGTCAAGCGGTCGTATAGTGCCGCACGCTCGACGACGCCTTGCCCGCTAAAGCCAGCCAGATAACCGGATAATTCACCGATGGCAGCACCCAAACCAGCGGCAATCGCCACACCGATTGGGCTGAAGATGGCGCCCATGGCCGTTGTGAAGGCTACTCCCGGCAACGGGATGATGATGGTTGCGTTGGCCGCGATGGAAATCAGGAAGATACCGATGTAACCGTAATTTTCAAGCTTCTTAACCTGGTCGCGGAATACGAATAGTGCTGTGATGAACGCCACAACGCCCACCAGGGCGAGAATCCGCAGGATGGTGAGGCGGCGTTTGTCGCTCATTCTTCTCGGATGGTGACTTTGGATAATTTAACCGCCGGAGAAGCAATCTTCGACGGGTCACGGGGTGGAATTGAAAGCAGTACATCCATGCCCTGGATGACTTGCCCGAAGACGCTATGTTTGCCATCCAGCCACGGCGTGGGAACATGGGTGATAAAGAATTGACTGCCGTTCGTCCCCGGTCCTGCATTCGCCATTGATAAAATACCGGGTCTGTCATGTTTCAAGGAGGGATGAAATTCATCTGCGAAGCGGTAACCAGGGCCGCCCGTACCGATTCCGGCTGGGTCACCGCCTTGGGCCATGAAATCGGCGATGACGCGGTGAAAAATGGTACCGTCATAGAAATTCTGCCGCGCCAGGAAAACAAAATTATTAACTGTGCGAGGGGTTTTGTCTACGAAGAGTTCCATCACGATATCGCCTTGGTCAGTGCTCAGGGTGGCTGTATATTTTTTCCTGGGGTCAATGACCATTTCAGGTGAATTTTTCCATTGTTTGCTCATGTATTTTCCTTTCGGACGAATTTTATTGTAGCCAGTCTAATTTGTCACTACTTGCAGCATATTCTCAATGCGCGCGACGACCATATCGAGGGCGGCGGTGTTGAACCCGCCTTCGGGGATAATCACATCAGCATACCGCTTGGAGGGCTCGACGAAATCCAGGTGCATCGGTCGGACAGTGGCAAGGTATTGTTTGATGACCGATTCCGTGGTCCGGCCGCGTTCCGTAATGTCCCGCTGCAAACGACGGATGAATCGCAAATCCGAGTCAGTATCCACAAAAATCTTGACATCGAACAAGTCTCGCAAGGAAGCCTCCGCGAAAATCAAAATTCCTTCCACCAGGATCACGCTGCGAGGCTGAACCTTAAACGTCCGGTCTGTGCGGCTATGAGTGGAAAAGTCATAAATAGGGACTTCGACCGCCTCGCCTTTCTTAAGCTGTAGAATATGCCCGATGAGCAATTCATTTTCGAGCGAGTTGGGATGATCAAAGTTGACTTCTGCACGCTGGATGGGTGGCAGGCCGCTCAGGTCTTTATAATAGGCATCGTGCTGAAGGAAGGAAATCCGATCCGGACCAACGCGTTGAAGAATGGTCTGTGCGACAGTGGTCTTTCCTGAGCCAGATCCGCCGGCAATACCAATAACGAGTGGGGTTCGGCGTTTGGCCATGAGATGATTATACCTGCTTCGGGATGATGTAGATTTGGCCATTCATTTCGGTATAATAATAATATCTCCCCTATCACCAGGATGGGGGAGAAAAAATAGTGAGCCACCAAAGAGATTTGAACTCTTGACCTGGCGTTTACGAAACGTCTGCTCTACCGACTGAGCTATGGTGGCGATTTAGATGAGCGGCGGGATTATACCAGTATTTTTTATTATCAGGCAAGTTTACCCTTTTGCGATTATACTCATATGTTATGAAAGTGGCCATGCTTTCCTATCACACCTGCCCGCTGGCCACCCTGGGCGGCAAAGATACCGGCGGGATGAACGTCTACGTGCGCGACCTGACCCTCGAACTGGGCCGCATGGGCATCCACGTGGATGTGTTCACGCGCTCGCAGGATGAGCACGTCCCGCATGTGCTGCATGACCTGGGGTATGGCAATCGTGTTGTCCACGTTCCAGCCGGTCCCGAGACGCCATTGCCGAAGCAGGAATTGGCGGATCATATCCCGCAGTTTGTGGAGGGCGTAAAACAGTTTGCAGAAGAAAAGGGCATCCACTATGACCTCATCCACAGCCATTACTGGATGTCGGGTCTGGCCGCCGAAGCACTTTCGGATGCCTGGGGTGGAACTGCCGATCATCCAGATGTTTCATACCCTGGGCGAGATGAAAAACCGGGTAGCTCGCAGTGAGGAGGAACGGGAAGGCGCATACCGCACTGGATGGCGAGCGTCATGTGTTGATCGCGCGTGCCGACCGTGTTATCGCCGCCACCCCGGCAGAACAGGCGCAACTCGAATGGCTATACAAAGCCGATATGCGTAAGGTGATTGTTATCCCTCCCGGCGTGGATGTGAGCCACTTCTATCCCATTCCAGTGGACGAAGCACGCCAGTTCATCGGCCTGGGCTCCAGACGCCCGCATGATTCTGTTCGTCGGACGGATCGAGCCACTCAAAGGTCTGGATACGCTCATCAAAGCCGTCGCCTGCCTGCGGGTTAAGGATCTGGCCGAACCGGTGCACCTGGTTGTCATCGGAGGCGACCCGGATGCTGCTCCCGAAGAAATGTCAGCGGAAATGGCCCGCATCCAAAAGATGTGTGATGACCTGACGGTGGGCAAGATGGTGGCATTTCTCGGAAAACGCAGCCAGGATACCCTGCCGTATTACTATTCGGCCGCGGAGGTAGTGGTGATGCCGTCTCACTATGAGTTATTTGGGATGGTGGCGTTGGAAGCGATGGCTTGTGGAACGCCTGTATTGGCTTCACAGGTGGGAGGGTTGGCTTTCCTGGTGCAGGATGGGGTAACAGGCTACCATGTCCCGGAAGGCGATGACGAAGCCCTGTGCGAAAGACTGTCTGCTCTACTTGGCGATGCATCGCTGCGGCAGACTTTGGGCCGGAATGCAGCGGAATATGCCCAGAACTACGCCTGGGAGAAAATAGCCGCTCAAGATTGTTGGGGTTTATAAAGATGTAATCAGCACCACCGTAGGATCAATTGCCCTGAAGTAATTCCCATAAACAATCTGCCACCCGTTCGGCGGTATGTCCATCCCAGAGTGGGATGAGCTGTCCCTGCCTGTATCGACCTGCCAGGATCTGCTCGAAGGATTCCCGAATGAGCTTTTCATTGTTTCCCACAATGGTTGAAGTACCCAGCTCCACTGTGACCGGACGTTCGGTATTCTGTCGAAGCGTCAGGCAGGGTACACTCAGGCAACTGGTTTCCTCCTGGATTCCACCCGAGTTTGTCATGACCAATTTGGCCTGCTTCTGCAGACAAAGCGAGTCCAGGTAATCGACCGGCTCCACCAACCGGAAATTAACCGGCGGCCTAAAGCCCAAGGATTCTATCTGTTTCTTCGTTCGTGGATGGACAGGGAAAATAATCGGCAAATTTCGGGATAGATCCGAAAATAAATTGAGGAGTCGTGAAAGCGTAGCTGGATCATCCACGTTGGACGGCCGATGCAGAGTTAGTAATGCATATCGACCCGGCTCGATTCCCAGGTGCTCGGCAGTTTGCCTCTCAAGGGATTTCGGTTGCATCTGGACAAGTGAGTCGATCATGATATTCCCCACAAACCGGACTTTTTCGTCTGGTATGCCTTCATTCTTCAGGTTAACAATCCCTGAATTTTCCGAGACCAGTAGGAGGTCTGAAAGAGCATCCGTCACCAGCCGGTTGATCTCCTCCGGCATGCTGCGGTCGAAACTACGTAATCCCGCTTCAACGTGGGCGACCGGGATGAGCCGTTTGGCTGCCGCCAGCGAGCAAGCCAGCGTGCTATTGACATCGCCGAAGACCACCACGATTTCCGGCGGTTTTTCGTGTAGCAATCCATCGAAGCGTTCTAAGATGCGCGCCGTCTGTATGCTTTGCTCGCCCGAACCAACTTCCAGGTTGATATCCGGTTCAGGAATATTCAACACGTCGAAAAATGTCTTTGACATGGCATGGTCGTAGTGCTGTCCGGTGTGGACGATCTGGAATGGCATATCCCGGCGGGAATTCAAGACCCACACCAACGGGGCTAATTTAATGAAATTGGGTCTTGCGCCGGCTACCAGATAGATTGGCTTAGACATCAGATTAATCAAATCCTCTCTAGCAATATCTCGATCTCTTCCATCTGTTCTGTCGTGAGAGGGCCGAATTGCATGGCTCCGTCATTTTTCTATACTTGTGCGACAGTACGGAAACCTGGGATGGGAAGAGTTTTTTCACTTCGAGCCCAATTCCATGCAAGAGCACCCTGTGCGATGGAACGTCCCCGGCTTGTCAAAATATCACGAATGGCATCCCGCCTGGCAGCCCATTCCTGGTTAGGTTTTCCTTCTTTAAAATACTTCATCCATCCAGGGCTTTTTTTACCGCGAACATCCTCATCTGGGATCTTTATTGTAGAAGTATATCTATCCGTTAATAGTCCCATCGCCAAGGGGCCACGATTAATGGCGGCTAAATTGAACTGTTCACATAGGGCGAGCATGGCGGGGTTATCATCTAGGACATTGAGTTGAAGTTGCACCGCACTGCAATGCGGTCCTTGGGCGAAAACCTCCGCCCGCTCGGTGAAGTCGGTGCTCCATCCATATGCGCGGATTTTTCCTTCCCTCACAAGGACTTCTCGCGTATCGCGTATTTCTGCAGCTTTTTCAGCTGGAAAGCCGTTATCATGGAATTGGTACAAGTCGATATAATCCGTGTTGAGGCGGCGCAGCGAATCTTCGCAGGCAGCGTGAATGCCAGCCGGGGACGTATCGCTGCCTGTGACATGACGCGTGGTTTCATCAAAAACTGCATTGAATTTGGTTGCAATCACAACCTGCGAGCGGCGACCTATAAAAGCGCGTGCCAATACCTTTTCACTGTGCCCAGCCCCATAAACATTAGCCGTATCGAATAAATTGACTCCAAGATCCATGGCTCTGTGGATAGCACGGATGGATTCCTCATCGTCCACTTCCCCCCAACCTTGAGGAGTTTCACTAGCCCAAAAATGGCCACCAATTGCCCAGCATCCCATACCAAGTGCGCTGACTTCTATTCCAGAACGTCCCATAGTTCGTTTCATTGTTTACCTATTGAGTTATGCGGGCTCAATTCCATTTTCCCCACATTGGAAATACATGGATTGTATTCGAAGATAACGAGCTCTAATCAAAGGTGGATGAATAAATATCTACCAAACGGACGTTTCTCATTCTTTCAGCTTCACCGAGAATAATGTCGAACCATCAATTTCCTGGGTTCGCATCTGGAATAAATCCTTATAGCTGGCGATCAAACGTGAAAGCTGGCGGTGTCCGTATGTACGCGGGTCAAAACCGGGATCGAGCTGGTAGAGAGCGTTGCCCATATGGTCGAGGCGTGCCCAGCCGTCTTCCTGCTGGGCAATCTCGTATGCCTGACGGATGAGCGGCATCGGATCGTTCTCGTTTTCCGGTTCCGGGAGAGGAGTAATTGCCGGGGAGGCGATGGGAGTTGTTACGACTGGAGTGGAAGCGGCAGCCGAGACCGGTTTCTTAGCACGCTGGGTTTGCTTTTGTGCAGCCGGACGGGCTATTTTGTGTTCCGCCACCAGGTTGGAGGTATAGACGAAAACATCGCAGGCATTGACGAAGGGTTTTGGAGTCTTTTTCTCGCCGATGCCCATGACGAACACCCCTGATTCACGAATACGGGTGGCAAGTCGGGTGTAATCGCTATCGCTGGACACCAGGCAAAAGCCGTCCACCACGTCAGAGTGGAGCAAATCCATGGCGTCGATGATCATGGCACTATCAGTGGCGTTCTTGCCAACAGTATAACGGAATTGCTGGACAGGCTGCACGGCATGAAAGTTAAGCACCTCTTTCCAAGAATTCATGCTGGAGGTGGTCCAATCCCCATAGATGCGACGGACGGTCACCAGACCGTACTTTCCCGCCTCAACCAGGGTTTGCGGTAGAAGGTTGGCTTGAGCGTTATCGCCGTCGATCAGAATTGCGATCTTGTGTCTTGAAGAGAGTTGTTCATCTGGCATAATATTCTCTTTCTTGAATGGTTTCACCCGAATAATTGTTGATTTGATATCATTATAAGCGCTTTCTCGCTTGTTCGCCCCTTCGATCAATCAACTCTTAAGGGTGTTGCTTGAGGGAAACAGTTCTGGCAATAGTTTTATTGATTATGGCATTTGTTCAATCACGCCGACCTTATCAGGTAACCAACCTGGCAGGCCGATGTCTCTACAACTGGAGCGCGATGCAATTGTTCCAAGACCTTCATTTGTGGTTATAACCACCTTGATGGCAGTATCCTGCCCTAAACCGGTATCAACTGTCAATTTCAAAGTTACTTGATCGCCTGCCGGAAGCTCAACGACACAGGCAGTTTTACCGGGGTGAACCCGCGCCTCGTCAGAAGCGGAGAGCGTAGCGCAGACATTTGTGAGGTTTTTACCCGAATAATTACGAACGATTGGGTAAGCATTGGTAACCTCGCCCATTTGGTGGAGAATGTCGAGGCTGGTATTGCAGCCAAGGATATCCAATCCCAGGTCCGATGGCAGGGTGGGTACCATGGTGAGAGTGGATGTGAGAGTAGAAGTGGATGTGAGGGAATTTGTCAAAGTATAAGTAATTGTTTCGGATAATGTTGTCGAAACGGGTGTGAAGGTTTTCGTTAAAGTTGTGGTTGGGATAAATGGAGGAGTTGGCGAAAAAATTGCCGGTTGATTCGACGGCGAGACTACAGGCGTGGAAACCGCCAGAGAAATATTCTCTCCGTTGCAGGCTGCCAGTAAGAGTGCCAGCACTATTGTTGGTAAGCTCCTCGTCATTTTATGACTCCAATCCTGGTAATTGTATCGGATAACCCGATAAAAAAATAGTATCCATTCAAAAAGAAGAAAAGGCTGTGAGAAGTTGTTTTTTTGTCGCAACTTCCTTCTCGTGCTATACTTATGGTCATCTTGGGAAATAAGACCAGTTATGAAAAAAAACCGAACAGATACCCCCATTCGAAAAGAAGTCGATAGTGCACTGAATGAAGACGATACCAAATTTCGCCTTTTAGCGGAAATGGCTCCTTTAGCTGTTTTCATTCTTCAGGGGTCGCGGTTTAAATATGTCAACCCTGGAACAGAGCGACTTACAGGTTATTTGAAGCTCGAATTGTTGAATAGTTATTTTAGCGATCTTTTTCCTACTGGTCGAAAGAAAATTATGCGCGACTGGTGTATGCAGGTTCAGAGCGGTGACAAACTTCCAGCACATGGTGAATTTAATATACGAACCAGGAACGGTGATACCAGTTGGATTGATCTCACTGCAGTACCGATGGAGTATGAAGGTAAACCTGCAGTGATTGGGACTGCGTTTGAAATTAACGAACAGCGGAGAGAAGAAGTTCTGCAAGATGTTGTCTATCGAATTGCGCTGGCGGCTGACAGGTCCAAGAAGCTGGATGACCTATTCCCGGCTTTACATGCGATAATTTCCGAAGTGATGGTTGCAAAGAATTTCTTTATTGCGCTATATGATCGTATGGAAAGCTATATTATCTATCCTTATTATGTGGATGAATACGATCATCCTGAAAAGATAGTAAGACCTGAAAAGGGGTTGACAGAATATGTCCTGCAGACCGGCAAATCCCTGCTCTGTAATGCTGACCTCCATCAAGTTCTAGAAAAGCAAGGAGAAATCGAGTTGGTCGGCCACCCTTCCCCAATCTGGCTGGGAGTGCCTCTCATTGTTGACAACGTAGTCATAGGCGTTGTGGTTTTACAGGATTATGAGAATGCCGATACATACGGGGTCAGGGAACAACACATACTTGAATTTGTGTCCTCCCAGGTGGCGATGGCTATTCGTCGCAAGCAATCAGAAGATGCCCTGCGCGATTCAGCCGAACGTTATCGCCGGTTGATAGAGTATGGCCCGGAAGTCGTTGCAGTCCATTGCGAAGGGAAAATCGTCTATATCAACCAGGCAGGAGTTGTTTTGTTGGGAGCAAAGAATGCTGAAGAAATTCTTGGCCGACCGGTCATGAGCTTTGTTCACCCAGACTATGAGACAATCGTCCGGGAGAGAATCAGACAGACACAAGAAGAGGCAAAGGTCGAAGCGGCCATCTATGAGAAATTCGTGAAATTGGATGGGAGTATCATCGATGTCGAAGTAACTGCGATCCCGATTGCGTATGAGGGAAAGCCGGCTACTCAAGTTGTCTTTCAAGATGTAACCGAGCGAAAGAAGGTAGAAGACGCATTGCGCGAAAGTGAATCCCGATTCCGCAACCGTGCAGAAGAGTTGTCTGCCCTTTACGAAACCACTCGCGAGATTGCCTCACAACATGATACGAAAACTCTATTGCAAACAATTGTTGACCGGGCAGCCTTACTTCTAAACACGGCTGGAGGTTCCATTTATTTGCGGGATGCCGAGCACGATGAATTGGAATTGAAAGTCGCCTATGGATATCAGGGATTTATCGGAACAAAATTCCTGCCGGGAGAAGGGTTGCCGGGGGAAGTAATGCAGACGCTTCAGCCTGTGGTATTGAATGATTATCGTGTTTGGAAAAATCGCTCTCCAAAATTCGATGCGATTCCAATTACCGCCGTGATGGCAATCCCAATGGTTTATAGCGGAGAATTGGTAGGCGTCCTATCTTTGAATGAAGTTGACCCAGGAAATGGCAAAGCTGTTCGCAAGTATACAAGTTCTGAAATGGAGCAGCTTACTTTTTTTGCGGGAGCCGCTGCAAGCGCAGTCCATAACGCCCGTTTAATCGAAGAGACAAGGCAACGTTTGGTTGAATTAGAATTGCTTTATCAGGCCAGCCTTTCGGCTGCGCAGATTCATAGTCCGCGTGCCGTAGCACAACGGATTGTGGATACTTTGGAGCATTTATTAAATTGGACGGGTTCCATATGGCTGGTCGAGGATCAGCGACTGATCCTTTTGGCGGTCAGTACGATGGGTTTAACCGGACGGCCATTTAAAGAAATGTTCGACCGGCTCGCTGGATTATTGACATCTTTGGACGACGGGATCATTGGTTGGGTAAGCAAGAACGGACGCGCGCTTCGGAGTGGAAAGGTGAAAGATAATCCACTTTATCTACAAGAAAGGGAGGAAGTTAATTCGGAGTTGTGCGTGCCGCTTACCGTGGGCGGAAAAACCATAGGTTGTATTAACGTTGAAAGTGAATACCTTGATGCTTTTGGTGAACATGATGAACGGTTGATGACCACACTGGCAAATCAGGCGGCAGTTGCGATTGAGAATGCCCGCCTTTTTGAAGAAACACGGAGGCGCGCGAGCCGGCAGGTTGCATTAAATGTGATTATACGTGCCTCAACACACACAGAAACCAGTCTCAACGAAATCCTAAACATCGCCTTGGAACAGACATTACGAGCTTTGGGCCTCGACATGGGCGCAATCTGGTTATCCTGGTCCTCGCGCGGTATTCAGCGGGTCGTATCTAAAGGAATTCCATCTGCGATCAATACTTTGATGGCTGGTGTGTCTGGAGGGCGGAATGTGTCGCTTTCCCGGACCATGGCAGTGAGCGACTGGGAGAAAACAAACCATCCGTATAGTGAGTTGTTTTTGTCCTTGGGAGCACATTCCACTGCCCTGGTTCCATTACTTTCAGAAGACAAGCGAATTGGAGGGATGGCAGTTTGCTCTCCGGATGCCCGCCTGTGGACGACAGACGAAATCACTTTAGTAGAAGCAATCGGGCGAGAGGTCGGCTTGGCGGCGGAACGTGCCAGGCTCTTTGAAGAAACTGCAGACCGCCTTAAAGAAATGGAAGCTGTCAACAAGGTTTCCACGGCTTTACGCCTTGCGCAGACTTTGAATGAGATGCTTCCGCAATTAGTAGCCGAGACTTTGCATGCCCTCGACACCGAGACTGGCGGAATTTGGTTTTTTAATCCTGAGCGTAGTAAATTGCGTCAAGTAATTGGGCGCGGATGGTGCCTGGAGGCGGCACAATTGGAAATGGAGAGCAGTGAAAGCTTATTTGGAAACGTTTTGACAACTGAGGATGTTTATTTCTCGGGTGATGTGGCCAAGGATCCTAATGCAGGAAAAGCATTACGTGAATGTACACCGTCTGGGTGGAGTGCAGTATGTGTCCCCATCCGCAACGAGTTAGAGGTGATCGGGGTGATTATGGTGTCAACCCCATTGCCACGCGAGTTCACCGGTGAAGATGCACGATTATTAATCACATTATCTGAAATTGCAGGAAGCGCCATTAATCGTATGCGGTTGAACGAGAAGATCTTTCAACATGCCACCGAACTGGAGACGCGTGTGGCGGAACGTACCGCCGAACTTCAGACTGCATTAGAGAAAGCCCAGGCGGCTGACCGTGTGAAATCAGAGTTTATTGCCAATATTAACCACGAGCTTCGCACGCCATTGACCAACCTCGTTCTTTATTATCAAATGTTGCGCGCTCAACCGAATAATAAGACAGAAGAGCGTTTGGATGTGATTGGACGGGAACTCCAACGCTTGCGAAGTCTAATTGAAGACCTTCTCAACCTTTCCCATCTTGATCTCGGATATGTGACTTTCCGTCCAGTCTTGTGCGACCTCAATGCATTAATCACAACCCTGGTAAATGATCGCCGGGCTCTTGCCGTGGACCGTGGATTGGCCTTACAGACAAAGCTCCGGGTAAATCTCGAACCCGTCATCCTGGATGAGCCAACCATGGTACAAGCTGTATCCAATCTGCTTACAAATGCCTTGAACTATACTCCATCCGGAGGGCGGGTTGTAATCAGAACGATTCGCACAGAGAAGGACGGTAAACCCAAGGTGGGCTTCAGCGTGGAAGATACGGGATTGGGTGTCAGCGCCGAAGATTTGCCTCACTTATTTGAACGATTTTACCGGGGCGCAGCTGGACGTCAGACCGGTGCACCAGGAACAGGCCTCGGTCTGGCGATCGTGAAGCAGGTCGTTGACCATCATCATGGTCAGATTGAAGTTCAGAGTGGAGCGAACGGCCGCGGGACAAGATTTACAGTGTGGCTGCCGGTTAAACAACAGCAGGAGACCGGTTAATCGATCTCCTGTTTTCTGCGCCCCCGGGGAGGCTCGAACTCTCAACCACTGGATTCGAAGTCCATTACTCTATCCATTGAGCTACGGGGGCAGACCAAAAAATTATACTCGAAATTGTGGACTTGCTCCATTCCAGAACGCATGTTATAATCTCGCCCCGCGCCGCAAGGCGAAGATTTCTTATGAGGAAGATTGAAAATGATTGATTTAAATAAAAACTTTAACACGACCAAGAACATGAATATCCCGGAACTGAAACCCGGCGACCAGGTGAGCGTGCACGTCCTCATTAAGGAAGGTGACCGCGAGCGCATCCAGGAATTTAAAGGCACGGTCATCCGTATGCGGAAAGGCGGAAACAACGCCAATTTCACCGTCAGACGTACGGCCTCCAACGGAATCGGTGTGGAACGGACATTCCTGATGCTCTCACCACGCATCGATAAAGTGGTGGTGGAACGGCATACCCACATCCGACGGGCGCAGTTGTACTTCCTGCGTGGGTTGACTGGTAAAAAGGCCCACCTCAAACAGAAATTCGAGTAGATCAAAAATAGCTTACAATAAAAGGGTGCAGATTTACAACTGCGCCCTTTTATGTTTTATGAGAAATGAATATGCATCCACCGATAATCGGACTGACAACCCGTAATGACCAAAACAAGTACAGTTTTCCAATCGCTTCATTGATGCACAAATATATTGACGTCTTGATCGAAGCGGGCGGCATACCAGTGATGATCCCTTCCGGATTGCCGGAGAAAGCCCGCCATTCTCTTTTCGAGAGCCTGGATGGTCTTTTTCTGACTGGCGGCGGGGATATTGCCATCGACCGTTTTAACGGAGGCTTCCATCCACGCTTGGAGGGAGTAGACCCTGAACGGGATGAGCTCGAATTCGCCCTGATACAAGCTGCAGTAGAATCCGGCAAACCTTTTCTTGGCATTTGCCGCGGATTTCAGGTGTTCAATGTGGCATTGGGGGGAACTTTATACACGCACATCCAAGACCAATTTCCTGGCGCGCTCAAGCATGATTACGATTCCGGTTCGCAACGCCAGTTCCTTGCCCATGAGGTAGAGGTTGAAAAAACCTCCCGATTGGCAGGTATTTTGGGCGAAGTCAAATTAAGAGTGAATAGTTTGCATCATCAGGGCATAAAAGAGTCAGCTCCGGGGTTGCGCCAGGCTGCCTTTGCTCCGGACGGACTGATGGAAGCCGCAGAAGTGCCCGATCACCCTTTCGGGATAGCAGTCCAGTGGCATCCGGAATGGTTGACGGACCAGGCAGTGTCTCGACGTTTGTTTCAAGCGTTTATCGAAGCAGCTGGCAAGGAATAAACAAATGCTTCTAAACAATGCACCGATTGGCATCTTTGACTCCGGTGTTGGCGGATTATCTGTGGTTCGGGAAATCCGTGTCCAAATACCATTTGAATCCGTGCTCTATTTTGCAGACCAGGAACATGTTCCATATGGGTCGCGCAAGCTGGAGGAAGTACAGGCGTTCTCGATGGAGATCACCCGGTTTTTGCTAAGTCTGGGAGCGAAATTGATCGTAGTAGCCTGTAACACTGCCTCTGCAGCAGCTCTCCAACATTTGCGCAAAACTTTTCCCACGACCTCTTTTGTCGGCATGGAGCCGGCAGTCAAACCCGCAGCCGAATCCACCCAGACCGGCGTGGTAGGCATACTGGCGACCCCGGCCACCTTCCAGGGTGCACTGTACGCATCCGTGGTGGAGCGGTTTGGCAATGGAGTTATTATCCTACAGGATACATGCCCTGGGCTGGTGGGGCAGATCGAGAATGGCGAACTGGATTCTCCAATTACTCGCGAAATTCTGGAAAAAGCCCTGAACCCAATGATTGAGAATGGGATTGATACCGTTGTCCTGGGTTGTACGCATTACCCGTACGTCATCCCACTGGTCAAGCAAATTGTCGGTCCGGAAGTGCGCGTAATAGACCCGGCACCGGCCGTAGCTCGTCAAACAGCCAGGTTACTGGAAAAAGCGGGCTTTCGAAATGGCAATTCAGGGATGGGTGTGCTGCGCTTTTTTACCAGCGGGGAAATGGCACAATTCGAGTCAAAACTACCAATGCTGCTCGGTGAGACGGGGGAAGTCCAACAAATTGCTTGGCTGAGGAATGAAATTCGTTACTTAGGCACCAGTAATTCGCCATCTGTCCCGTAGAGACTGAAGTCAACCTGCGGGTTGCCTTCTTGAAACCGTACACGGACGACACCAAAGTTTGGTTTTGAGATAACGAAA
The DNA here is from genome assembly GCA_963827305.1 of uncultured Chloroflexia bacterium. Lineage (GTDB taxonomy): Bacteria > Chloroflexota > Anaerolineae > Anaerolineales > Villigracilaceae > UBA877. The sequence goes on along the minus strand of CAWHAM010000014.1, from coordinate 265,035 downwards.
TGGCGCTGGAGGTGATGGACTGAGCCGGTTTTGATGGAAGTATACAGCAGCGGGGCGAATTTGTTGCAGACTTGCTCGAAAGGGGTTGAGCAGAACTCGCGGATGATCACAGGTGAATCCAGAGGGCCGCATTCAGCGGTCATCGAATGCGAGGAATGCAGGTCTCCAGCAAGAATGTAAAGGTTTTCAATATGATTGTCACCTATAAAGCGTAACAACGTATCACGCTCGGATCTGAAACCCGACCAGCGATCGCCAAGAAAATCACCGAACATGCTGTAAAGGACGGAAGAGGAAGAAACCAGGAACTTGACCGGATATGTGTCACGATCAGCCAGTAGCCATTCTTTGAGGTTATGCCACTGACCATCGCCCAACATACGATCTTCCCGCCAGTTCTTTACCCGCATCGTGCGTGTATCCATAACAAAGAAAGCTGCGGCACCATAGGTAAACGTATAGGCCAATGAGCCAGGGTGATGGCGTTCGAGGGAGTATTTGCCATCATTTTCAACCTTGGGGGGCAGGATCATCATCGGAGCGTGCATGCCCTGGTGTTCCCAGTAAGCTTGAAGGGCATTCCGAACACGCTCAACAGTCAAAGTGAGTTCTTCGTGCGGACGACCCTGCAGCCAGCGCATAAATCGGGTATAAATTGAAAAAGTGGCTGAGAGCCTGTGGGCATCCTTCCAACGCCAGTCATCGTCCACTTCGTGATCGTCGAGGGTCATGAAAGCTGGCAGGTTTTTTAGCAGGTGATGGAAATACGGGTTGGACCAGGTATGTTGGTAAACATAGCGATAATCGTCAATTGTTGTCGAGATCTTCTTCCTGCCCTGGTGTACCTGCCATAAGCCATTGAAATCCAGGTCGTCTGAGTAAATTTGGTCTCCAATGAACAAACCGAAGCGGAGTTTCCTGGCAGAAGATTTTTCCAAGTCGGACCGCATCGCATCCAAATTGGAAAATATCCTTCCGCCCAGGTCAGTATTTTCCGGGCGGAAACATGAGCCAAATACGAAACTAAAATCGCGTACTTTGCCGGAGGTGGGGAAAGTGGTGAATTTCGGATAACCATTTTGAACAGGGGGGATGCTTCTATCGAGGCGTAAACAGTAGTAATAGGTAGTTTCCGGTTCGAGACCTGTTACTGGTGCGACGCCTGCATATCCATCCTCGGACCGAAGGGGAGCGGAAGCCGCAGTGGGTAAAGCATCACTGAGATCTTCCTTCCTGCCAAGCCAGGCAAGAATCGTTCCAGTTAAATCAGCGCGTCCCCATAAATTTGCAGATGAATCCGAGAGGCCACCTACAATGGGACCGAGGATGAGCTCCGGCATTCTATCCTCCATTCTTCATTAACCGAAACTGGAAACATCATTCCTGTTGCTGGTTCAGGTTAATAATCTTTCATTGCGATAATATTTCAACCAGGCGAGCCAGGTGAAGGAGCTAATAGATTTAATAGAATTTGTTTTTGCTCGACACTCTCACCAGCCTTAATCCGCAAACGTGCCACTTTGCCGGTATAAGGCGCCAGTAGCTCGTTCTGCATTTTCATCAATTCGAGGATGACCAGAGTTTGGCCTGATTCGACCAGCTGCCCCTCAGTTATCGGAACCGAGATTATCAATCCCGGCATGGGTGCTTTGAGCACAAATTCTACACCCGAAAGGACGGCACTCCGGAAGGCTGTTCTCAGGCGTTTTTCACGCTCGTCTTCCACGCGCACCTGATAAAATTGTCCAAGTAAGAGTACCTGCCAGCCGTCTTCATCGGGATAAACGTATCCCTCAAAAGATTCGCCGTTAACAATGAGAGAGTAGAGCGGCTCACCACTGACGGCAGACAAGTCCACTTCAAGCACCGCTCCACCAAAACGGACGTGGTGCTCATCGATAATTTCGACCGGGAATTCCAAACCATCCACTTCAGATATATATATCATCGGCTAAGCTTTTCGCGGCGGTTCGACCATCTCCAATTGGATTTTTGCTCAGAATTTGGATAGACTTGGGTGCGTCTTTCCATCTGAACGTGCGCAACGAGGCTGGCCATAAGGGCAGCGATATCCAGGTAGAGTTCACGATTCTCGGCAGCGTCAATCATGGAAAATTGTTCTTCCACGAAGCGGGTGTCGTACTTTCCGGTGATGAAAGGGTAGGTGCTCATCATGGCTTGGTGGAATGGGATGTTCGTTCGCACACCAACGAAACGGTACTCCTCAAGGGCGCGTCGCATCCGGACAATGGCCTGAGGACGCGTTTCACCCCAGACAATCAGTTTGGAAATAAGTGGGTCGTAAAATGTCGAAATCTCAAATCCGACGTACACCCCTGTATCTATCCGGACACCGGGACCGGTTGGCAACTGAACCATCGTGATACGTCCATTCGAGGGGAGGAAGCCGTTATAAGGATCTTCGGCATTGATACGGCATTCAATTGCCGCTCCACGTGGCTGTATGTCTTCCTGCCGGCGGTTTAAATGCCGACCATCGGCGACACGGATTTGTTCAGCGACGATATCCATCCCTGTGACTGCTTCCGTGACCGGATGCTCGACTTGTAGGCGGGTATTCATCTCCAGAAAATAAAATTTCTTCTCTTTGTCTACCAGAAACTCGATCGTCCCGGCATTAGCGTAATCCACAGCTTTAGCCGCCTGGATGGCTACGGCACCCATACGTTGGCGCAGATCTTCGTTATCGGCAAGGAGAGGAGAGGGGGTCTCTTCGATCAGTTTTTGATGCCGACGTTGAATTGAGCACTCGCGCTCGCCCAGGTGAACTGCATCTCCATACTGGTCGGCCATGATCTGAAACTCGATATGACGGGCGGCCTCGATGGATTTCTCCAGATAGATATTTCCATCTCCGAAAGCGGATTCGGCCTCGCGCCGCGCCGCCTGAAGCAGTTCTGGCATCTCTTCAGCGCTCCGGACTTCGCGCATGCCCTTCCCCCCTCCTCCCGCAGTTGCCTTTATGAGTAATGGAAAGCCTATTCTCGGAGCAATGGCTATTAAGTCATCATCCTGAAGTGGTCCTTCCCCCTCCGTTCCAGGTACGATCCCTACTCCCGCCTTGGCAACCGTTGCGCGGGCAATGGCTTTATCGCCCATGGCAGCGATTGCCGAAGGTCGAGGGCCGATGAAGACCAACCCAGCATCTGCACAGTCTGCAGCAAAATCTGCGCGTTCGGCCAGAAAACCATACCCAGGGTGGATTGCGTCTGCGCCACACTTGCGAGCGATATCTATGATTTTATCGCCGCGCAAGTAGGAATCGCGGGCTGGTGAAGGCCCCAGCAGGTAGGCCTCATCGGCGTATCGGACATGCATCGCCTGCCGGTCGGCTTCGGAGTAGACAGCGACTGTCTTGATGCCAAGTTCCCGGCAGGCGCGCTGTACCCGGACAGCGATCTCGCCACGATTGGCGATAAGCAGTTTCGTGAACATGTCAAATTTGTGGCATCACACTCAGCTTTTTTTCACCGACAAATTCGCAGAAGAATCGGAGTTGTAAATTGAGTTGTTCGGCGAAGAGCTGCTGACCGGTGGGTGTATAGAGCGGATTCTCCTCGCGATACTGCTCGAGACGCTGAATACGTTCGTCCAATTTGGTAGCCAATTTTTCGTAATCACGTATATCCGAAAAACACCATTGAAGAATCCGATAAGGTCCAAAACGGTCCACGTTGTCGGCATCGCTAACCACTTTTGCTTCAAGGGTATTGGGATTATCATCATCCACATGGGCAGCGATGGAATAACAGATGTTCTTGATATGTTTTGAACTGTATCCAAGGTTTTCCAAGAAAGGCCTGGCTTTCTCTGCCCCCAGGCGACCATGCTCTCGGTTGTTTTCGACGTCGGTATCAAACCAAGCCATATCGTGTAGCAGGCAGGCTGCCAGAACCAATTCCACATGCGCGGATTCATTTTCGGCGATGACCTTGCCAAATTGTGCCACCCGCAAAGTATGCTGCCAGCGGTAATCCACTCCTGAGAGATAGCGGTCCAGGTTGGCCTTAGCCTTCTTGGACCGCTTCTGGTAACTCTCATTCAGATACGCTTGACCAAAATCAGCGATTTTTTGAAGCCGGGCATTGGGTTTGCTAATCATATTAATATTTCCTGTTACCGTCAGTTTACCCTACAAGGGGATATTTCCATGCTTTTTCGAAGGATTGGAATCGCGTTTGTTCTTGAGCATTTCCAGAGCATTGATAAGCCGTGGGCGCGTTTCGCTCGGTTCAATGATGTCGTCCAAGTAACCGCGCTCGGCAGCAACGTAGGGGTTGGCAAATTTTGTGCGATATTCACTCGTCAAGTTTGCTTTGCGCTTCGTAGGATTGTCAGCTTTTTCCATTTCCTTACGGAAGACGATGCTGACGGCCCCTTCCGGACCCATTACGGCAATCTCGGCACTTGGCCAGGCCAGATTCACATCGCCACGCAGATGCTTGCTGGACATGACTATGTAAGCACCACCATAGGCTTTACGCAGAACAATGGTCACTTTTGGGACAGTCGCCTCGCAGTATGCGTATAATAGTTTTGCACCAGAACGGATGATACCACCATGTTCCTGAAGCGTTCCGGGCATGAAACCGGGGACGTCCACAAAGGTGACGATCGGGATGTTGAACGAATCGCAAAAACGGACGAAACGTGCGGCTTTTTCACTGGCGTCAATATCGAGCACACCTGCCAATACCTGTGGCTGGTTCGCCACAAGCCCGACCGAATGACCACCCAAGCGGGCAAATCCAACGACGATATTCTGGGCGAATGCCTCCTGGATTTCATAATATTGGCCATTGTCTACCACGCGATGGATAATTTGTTTTACATCGTAAGGCTTTCCGGTATCATCAGGAATAATGGAGTCGAGTGTATCATCTGTGCGAAGTGGGTCATCACCGGTAAGCATATAAGGTGGATCCTCCATATTATTTTGTGGCAGATACCCGAGTAACTTGCGGATAAGAAACATCATATCTGCTTCGGTCTCAGAAGCAATGTGACACACCCCGGATTTTTCTGCATGGATATCTGCCCCACCCAGATCGTTTGCAGTGACTTTTTCGTGGGTGACGGCCTTAACTACATCTGGACCGGTTACAAACATATTGGAAGTGCCGCGAACCATGAAAACAAAGTCGGTCAGAGCTGGCGAATAAACTGCGCCGCCGGCACACGGTCCAAGAATGCCCGAAATCTGGGGAATGACACCGGAAGCCAGGGTATTGCGGAGGAAGATTTCTGCATACCCCGCCAGCGATACAACCCCCTCCTGGATCCGGGCGCCTCCCGAATCATTCAACCCAATTACTGGTGCACCGTTTTTAAGTGCCTGGTCTAAAATCTTACAAATTTTCTCCGCATGTACCTCACCCAGACTGCCGCCGAACACGGTGAAATCCTGGGAAAATACATAAATCAGTCTTCCGTCAATCGTCCCCCAGCCTGTTACGACGCTGTCACCGGGGTATTTTTGTTCCTCCAATCCAAAATCGTGTGAACGGTGAACAACAAATGGATCAGTCTCGTGGAATGAACCTTTATCAAGTAAAAGGTCAAGGCGTTCGCGGGCGGTTAATTTACCCTTCTGATGTTGGGTCTCAATCCGCTCCGGACCGCCGCCCTGCCGGGTGCTGGTTTTGCGATCACGCAGGTTTTGGAGTTTCGGGTTAATATTCATGGGTATGCCTCATAAAAAAGCGCCTTGTTTTGCGCGAAAATAATATAAAAAGAATTATAAGCACTAAAATGATATTTGTGGTTAGGACAAAAGGCCAATTGGTATGAGGTTCTTGCAGGACCAACTGGTCGAACCAATACCAGCATGAATAACCTGCTGTAGCCAAGATTGTCGAAAGCCATCCCCAGGTTTTTCCCCGCCAAAGACTCCAAGCAAGGACCAGTCCAATGATCAGCCAAATTCCACCACTCATGGAAATATACAGCGGGTGCGCTCCATATTCGTTAAGCGTCTTCCAAAAGTAAAGCGCCTCACCCAACCGCAGACCGTTCCATGCTGCCACAACCAGCACCAACAATAGTAAAAAATATACACGAATGGGGCATCTGACTTCAGAAAAAGAATTCATTTTGACGGGATAAGATACGCATAGTATAAAACTTCCTGTTTGAAACTTCTTTGGGTTTTCTCCCAAGTCCCACCAGGATATTTCTGAGAAATTGTCACTAGGTCGTTGCGATTTTCGGGAATGGCAACGAAGATATTTCTTTTCCCTGGCCTAAGAGTCAGACTGTCAATTTTGTCGCTTGTCAAATCGAATAAACCGTTTTCAGGAGCCAGGAAAACCGTCGTGGGGAAGCTCGCAAAGACTCTTGGCACTCCGAAGAGGTATAGGTCATAATCCGGCCCTAGATGCTGTAATTCGAGGCCGGTTTTTTGTCCAAGTTCAGCATTGGCGTCCTCGTTATAATCTTTGATGTAATAAACGCCAAAGTAGAAGGCGAAATTTTGTCCTATCAGGATCAGAACAATTATTGTACTGATTATTCTTTGCCAGTGTTGGCCAATTATTCTCATTCGCAGGAGAAAATCGGTTAATTCATAAATTCCCAATCCGACGAGGAGCGCAACGGCTGGAAGAGACATGATCAGCCTGGAATTGGCTGGCGCGTCTTGCGTCATGAAGCCGCCTAATAAAACCACAGACCAAAACCAGACAAGTATAGTCATCATCTTCGGATCTAGGATCTTTAGAAAAGCATACCCCATTCCGAACACGAAAAAGACAGCCCCAATGATAGTCAGGTAAGGCATGGGCGAATTAAAGATACCACCACTCGCAGGATTAGAAATGTATACCAAGATCGTATCGGTGAAATGTTTCCAAAGGAAAGCAGGGACGCTTAGACCGGCATTTTGTGATGCATTGATCAACCAATGGTTAGAAAAGATGTTTGCCTGCGCCCAGCGGGTCAAAAAGACATCGTAATGATGGAAAAAGTAATATCCCTCGGGAGCTATAACAACGCCTGCTCCAACTAAAAAAAACCCAAGGTGAGCCAGATGGGAACGCAAGTAGCCTCGTTGACGGATAACGGCATTCGCGAGTACTATAATTGCCAGTGCTAATACCAACCGACTGCCTATGTAAGTATAGAATGACAAACCTCCCAAAATCCCCGGCCAAAGATAATCACAAAAGCGATCTTTGCCGATGGCACGTACCACTAGCCATAGGACCATAGTAACATTCAGGCCGTCCATAATGTCATTCACACCGAGTCGACTGAATTCGAGGTGCAACGGAAAAGCGACCATGAATCCAGCGGCTACTAAAGCAATCGATTTATTTCTTTCAAATAACTCGCGGGCCAATAAGAAGGTGAATAGGATAGTCAACGTGCCTTCCAACGCGCTTACGAGGCGGACAGCCAGAATGGTTTTTCCAAAAATAATTTCAGCCAGTGCGGTTGGTACGAACGACCAGTTTGGTTGCCCCGACCAGCCACCCTCAAAGAAATTAGTCACTTCTCCGCTAAGAATCCTGGTTGCTTCGATCCCGACCGACGACTCATCACCTGACCAGGGGAAAGGATGTTGAGTGAGAATGTACGTGCGTAAGAACATGCCAACCAGGAGTAATCCTGTCACAAAGAATAGTTCATGTTTATTCTGAACAATCCAATCATTGATTTTCCCCCATTTTGGAGGCTTCCAATGGGAGATCCATAACATGCCAATAACCAGGAATAAGATACTCCCAACCCAACCGGCAGAGACCAGATAATTTGTCGAGCCTGTTCTATAATCGTACGACAAGGCGTTGATGACAAAAATTAAGGAGACTGCACTGCCCAACCAGAAGAGGACTGGGGCGAGATAAGGCTTATAAGGTTGTGCCTCTTCATCTCCCATGGGATATTTTTCATTAAAGAAAGCGGTCAGCACAAAGATCAAGGTTGCCAAAATGGTTATGACTATCCCCGGAACGATTGATAACCGTTTTAACATCAAAATACCGACTATAACGAGAATAAATGACCCGAACAAACCGGCTACTCGCAGAAGGATTGCGTGATTTTTAAACATTTTTATTCTCCTGAAGTTAGGGTTTACTTCCCCAGATTTACTTCGTGGGATTATAGCATGTTTGATTCCCTTCGATATCCGCTTATATTCCATGGACACAATATCCTTGAAGTCGAGAGAACAAGTCAATCGTCTCCTCTATCGGATGGGTGCTGAATAACGCCTGACATTATGAATTGAACCGCGACTCGGAAATCGTGGCATATATTCAGGCGGAAGCATTTTATCTTGCACCTAAAGTGGATTAAACTATTCTGTGCGCGGAAGGCCTGACTTAGCCGGTAATCCCCACCGCATTCTTGGATTCTCCCAATAAATTAAGAAAAGCTCTTTTAGTAAAAAGAAGATGTTCAATATTCTTTCGCATGGTCTTATGATTGCCACAGCCAAAGCTGAACAATTACTCTTCGCCGTGGGGATAGATACAATGAAATGGGCATTAACATCATACTTGGAAGAAGGGGGTGAGTTTTATTATGTGAAGTTCAAGACACACACAATAGTAAACAGGAGATACATTTCTCATCCTGCTGTCAATATTAATTTTTGCCAATCTATTTTTCCCTGGTCATTCGCATTTTGCTCCGTAGATCGCGATAATTCCACAGAACATTCCAGACCCGAATTGCTGCTTCGACCTGGATCTTGAATGACATCTTCGACCTGCCCCAGCGCCGGTCGGCAAAATAAATAGGGACTTCACATATTCTAAAGCCAAGGCAATAAGCTATGTATGCAACCTCGACCTGGAAAATGTATCCAGTGGATTTAATTCGTTGCAGCGGTATGGATTGTAGTGCCTCACGCCGCCACATCCGATATCCGCCGGTCACATCGTGGATAGGCAAGCTGAGAATGGTACGGGCATAGAAGTTCCCCCAAGCTGAAAGGCCCTTGCGCCAGAGCGGCCAGCGCACATCCGTACTGCCGCCCGGAATATACCGTGACCCCAAAACCACATCACATGTTTCGATGAGTTTCGCCATTTCAACCAATACAGCCGGGTCGTGTGAGAAATCGCAGTCCATATGGGCAATAACATCCACCTTGTCATCAAAAAGAACGCGGAAAGCCTGCTGATATGCCGAAGCAAACCCGAGCTTCTCATCCCGATGGATCACCTTCATAAGAGCAGGATAGATCTTTGATAGATTGTCGGCGATGCGGCCGGTGCCGTCAGGGCTGTTATCATCAACGATCAGGATATTCAACTCCGAAGGAAGCGCAAATAAAGCCGAGATCATTTTGGGCAGGTTCTCTGCCTCGTTGTATGTCGGAATGACGACAGTAATATTCAAGGCTGCTCCTTTTATTGCGGCAAAGTGATTTCTTGGTTCTCCAGTGAAAATGAATAATTATTCCGTGGGTGGCAGTACCTGAAACATTAACGGGGGTCTCTTATTAGGGCAAATCTTCATTAGTTGCCATCGCTTCGATGCAGGCAGTGCCCATTCCCTTGTCAGTAATAACCACATAGGTGAGATAGGTTATATCGCCCGCTCCTTTGGGTGCGGACGTAGTGCTGCTGATATTCTTAATCTTATCAGGAATCAAGGCCAAAGTCGTCTCACGAGGATCCCACCCATCACGAACAGGACAATCGGTACCAGTGATTTCTTTAGCTGCATGAGGTCAACTTCGCTCCGTTTTCATACATTAGGTGTGAATATGGCGTCTTGATAAAAATGATCGAAAGAGGCGGGCTGCGAACAGAACCTATTTGCAGGCATTATAGCATGCAAGATTATAAATCACGCAAGGCGAGTGCGTTTTTCAGGACTTTTATCGATTTTGATAAGTTGCCACAATCAGGTGTCCCACCCTCTTCTGGCACCTTGCGCCATTAATTAAAATCACCTACAATCAGATTATCTACTGTATAAGATCTGGGTTCTGAATAAACATGCGGGAGGGTGCGGACGAGCAGTGACTCGGATCATGTCATGTGTAGATTGTATTAATCTCGGTTCATAGCTGGTTTCAGGCAACCATGCCAGGGAATTGTCATTATCAAACTGTAGAGGGATAATATGGCGACTACAGCTAATACCATAAGATGGTTGTCAACAGGAATAACCAGTCTATTTTGCGTTGGCTATATGTTCATGGTCTTTTTCTTCATAATATTCATACGAAAATATAATCTAAAATTTAAGAATTTACTGCTGGAAGATAGGAAAAGAAACCTGTGGATAAAAACGCAAATGACACAAATGATTGAAAAAATAAGAGCGTGGTGGACAAACCGTTTCATTCCTGGCGCCTGGCAAAGCCTGAAAGCACCCTGGGCAAGAGACACCCGTCTGGGATATTGTCTGGAAATCAGCTTAATTATCATTTGGGCAATTTTCGTCGGTCGGGCTTTTTTGAACTTGGATCCGTCGCTCTGGCCGTTTGGCTTGGAATTTCCCTCTTCAATTCAAACACACTATATTTGGACAAACCTATTTAAATGCGGACCATGTGTTTTTTGGAACGGCTCTTCCCATGGCGGTGCGCCGGCTTTTGCCGACATGCATGGAAGTATGCTTTATCCTTTGGTGATTTTATTCACTCTCATCATGGGTGTCGTAAACGGAGCCAAGCTAACACTTGTCGCCGGCTTAATCATTGCAGGCTGCGCCCAATGGTGGCTGGCAAAAGTGATGGGATTTGGTCGAATTCCGCGCTTGTGGAGCGGATTATTGGCGGTTGTGGCTGGTAATCTTGCCGCAGCTATGGAATTGGGAGCTTTCGGAGTCCTATTATCGACGGCTGCGTGCAGTCTCGTTCTGTCGCCTGGTGTAGCGCTTGGATTAACTGGGAAACGCCGTTATGCCGTTTTGCTGGGGGTTACCATTGGTCTGGCTCTCCTGGCCGGACAGGGTTATATGCAGGTTGGTTTAATGGTGGGCATTCTACCAGCATTGCTGATTTTTTTACCGGGCCGCGAGCCCCGATTCAAGCATCTTTGGAAGGAATATCTGCTGGCCGGATGCCTAGCCATTTTGATCGCCGGGATATTTCTCATTCCCACGATCCATTTCTATCCTAATATGACAAAGGCTGAAGATCCTTTATTTCAAATAGCACAGCCACTTAAGTATATTCCTCTTAACCATCTAATCGATGACCCCACTTTTTATAACACCACTGCGCTAAAACCAACGCCTTATCCTTCTTTGTATGCGACCTTTTTGGGGTGGATACCAATCCTTCTAGCGATCCTAGCTTGGCGTTTTATTCCCAGGTCTAAATTTAGATTATTATTGTTTTTCCTGGTCGCCATTCTTTTGGTCTATTTAATCGCGAGTGCCGATTTATTGAAATTGTTCGTAAAGTTCCTGCCGCTGGTAGCAGGCGTTCGTAATTCTCCGCAAATAGCCGGGCTGGCGAACCCTCTCATCTTGGGGTTATCGGCCTGGGGATTGAATGCCCTTCTACAAATAAAATTGCCCCAATTGGAGTTCAAAATTACCAACCATTCGGGTTCTGTCCCAATCTCGAAGATAGTCTTATTGATCCTAGCAATTCCGCTGATCTGGTCATTAAGAGAGGCGTATGTATTTGGTCAAAATTGGCTTGTCACACATAAAAGTGATGCGACTTTATCCCAGAGTATAAGTTATTTGAAGACGGCGAGCTCGGAGTGGGTGAATTTACCTTTTGGCGAGCATATGTGGTTAATTCCCGGTTTCGACATGAATTTAAAGATTAGTAATGGAATCCGGACCTGGCTTTGGAAAAATCGACAGGATCCCCCCATCAATCAGGAAGCCACACCTGTTGCAGTTGATCCTTTAACGCCTAATTTAAAAAGAGTTCTCAACAGATTATATTTTTTGTCCCATCCTGAAAATGAATACACCTACATTCAAAGTGGAAATCAGAAGATTGCCTGCAAAGCGCAAGCCGTCGGCGGAAATATCGACGTCGATTGTCCGGAATCCGAAAAAGGACAATTGATCGTATATGAGAATAATTGGACAGGCTGGTATGCGTGGATGGATCAAACGCGTACACCACTGCTCAGTTCAGATTGGCTAAGTACGGAAGCGCCTGCAGGGAAACACACCTACCATTTCAGATACAGACCGTGGGATGTCTGGGCCGGTATCCTGCTATCTATTTTGGGTATAGGATTAAGCATGGTTCTTTGGTTCAGAGCCAAACCAACCGACATGCCATCAAACATTGCATCTCAGTAAACAGGGAAGCAGAGAGGCTGCGAGCAGAAAAGCCGCATTCACACTATGGGCCGATCTCTTCCCCGATGTATACTTTTCTTAGGGAAGACGTGAAGAAGCTATTTGGAGAAAAACTTCAGCTTGATTGGAAAATAGCTGTGCTAGTTGTGATTAGTACACTATCGTTAATGATCAATTCCTATCATATGCAATTAGCACCATGGCTGAGATGGCTCCCAGGTTGGAAAGCCACCGGACTTTCAACCAAGATAATTGACCATATCCTGCTCTTCTTCGTCATTCCAATGCTCATCATAACGCTGGTTTTCCGTGAGAAACCTGGTGAGTTCGGATTTGCGATTGGGGACTGGAAGGCAGGGTTGATCCTGACCCTGGGAGGAATAATAATTTTTTCACCGGTGCTGTGGTTGGTCGGTCGGAGCGATGCAACCATGCAGAACTACTATAAACCTCTCCTTCCCGGTTTACCCTGGAGCACGCTCCTCGACCTGTTCAGTTGGGAATTCCTCTTCAGGGGGTGGTTGCTTTTTGGATTCGCGCGCAAGTTCGGGCCGGAGGCGATCTGGCTTCAAGCGGTGCCTTTCGCCCTAGCCCATATCGGTAAACCTGAAATCGAGACGCTTACGACAATCTTTGGTGGTTTTATCTTTGGCTGGGTTGCTTGGCGGACGAAGTCATTCGTCTACCCGCTGCTCCTTCACTGGTTCGTTGGTTCCTTTATGATCATAGTTGCGGCAGGTCTGTTTGGCTGATAGATTGATTCGTGTAGCCATAAAAGAAGATTTTCCGGCAATTCGTGAGCTAATTCTGAGAGTTCAGATCAATCCGACCGGATTGGATTGGCGGCATTTCCTGGTTGCTGTAAACTCTGAGGACGAATTGATAGGCTGCGGGCAGATCAAACCGCATTTCGACGGATCACATGAACTCGCTTCCATCGCTGTGCAGGAGCAGGCACGTGGTCGTGGGGTGGCAAGGGATGTCATACAGGAATTAATAGCACGAGAGACCTCCCGTCCGCTATATTTAATGTGTCGCGCCAGGTTGGAGCCGATGTACGTTAAATTTTGTTTTCGTACGATAGACCTGAAAGATATGCCTCCTTATTTCAAACGCATAAGGCGTGCTGAACGGATATTTAATGCGAGAGCGCGGCCTGAGGATCGTTTGTCCGTCATGCGACTAAGCTAGAAAAAGGAAAAAAATGAAAACATTCATCCATATAACTTATGGCGTGCTCATCGGACTTCTGGCGGCAGGTATCATTTGGTTGGCTGTGTCTCGTCCGCGCGGAGAAGCGGTCACACTATTACCGACTGCCACGCCAGGTATGTTGACAGTCTATGTAAGTGGGGCAGTGGCAACTCCAGGCGTGTATACTTTGCCGGAAGGCAGCCGAGTGGACAATGCGATTCAGGCTGCTGGAGGCTTACTTCCCGGCGCCGAGAAGGATAATGTCAATCTGGCGATGTTGCTAACGGACGGCCAGCAGATCAATATTCCTGGAATCGTGGATACCAGCCATGTCAACGTTGGTAGAGTGAATATCAATACCGCGACGGTAACTGAACTGGACACTTTGCCAGGAATAGGGCCAACAACTGCACAAGCAATTGTGGATTATCGCCTTCAGCATGGTAACTTTCAGGTTATTCAGGACATCCAAAATGTTCCAGGAATCGGGCCAGCCACTTATGCGCTCATCAAGGATTACATAACCGTCGGTCCGTAACATGCCCATCGATCATTTCAATCTAATTGCCGGTTTCTATGACCGGGTTGGAAAATTAAATATCACAGAATCATTGCTGGGATTGCTATCCTTGACCCCAAGGAGTGTTTTGCTCGATGCCGGTGGTGGGACGGGGCGTGTTGCAGCGGCATTACGAGGATTGGTAAAGGAAGTGTTCGTTGCGGATGTCTCGGAGGGAATGCTGCGGCGAGCAGCAGGCAAGGGTCTGGCGGCGGTTTGTGCACCGGCGGAATCTCTGCCTTTCCCGACCGGGAGCATTGACAGAATCATTATGATAGATGCACTGCACCACGTCATGGACCAACGCCGAACGGCTGATGAACTCAAGCGTGTTCTTGCCCCCGGTGGACGAATTCTGGTTGTCGAGCCAGATATCCACAAATTGATTGTAAAGGTGATCGCCCTCGGTGAAAAGTTACTCTTGATGCGCAGCCATTTTCTTAATGGTAGAGAGATAAGTTCTCTTTTTATTTCTCCGGACCTTAAGGTTGGTATTTCTCATGAAGAATCCAATATCTACCTGGTGGCAGAAAAGGAAATACGAATGTAAATATCGTCCTACCATCGTGATTCAAGAGGGGGCTTACTAAATCACAAATACGAGCTTGCAGATCCCATTATTAATTATGAAAATGATGGTACTACGAGTGGGAATTACTCCTCCGAATTTATACCCGCTTTGAAATCACTATACAATTCACGCGCTTCCTGGATCTTGTCCTTGGGCACAAAAATCTGGACGCGCCCCAGCCCGTCCACCATAACGGGGAAGGCCGAATGACCGACTGACTCCTGGATAAGTTCCACATCCACCCCATTCGCTTCCAGAAAACTCTCAATCAGTTCAGCTTCGAGTCGTCCCTGGACTTCAGTAAGCCTATCCCATTTCATTGTATCCATAGTTTCACTCCGTTGGAATCATCATTATCCCAGCCATTTGGCGGCAGCACGCGGCAGTTCAGCCAATGAGCCAACCCGCAAGGTACAGTGCGGCAAGGACTCGATGAAGAATTTTCCGTAAGCCTTTGTCAACACGCGCCGGTCGAGTATGACGACAACGCCCCGGTCAGATTGGGTACGGATCAGCCGCCCAAAACCCTGGCGGAACCGCAGGATCGCCTCTGGCAGATGGTATTCGTTGAAGGGATCTTCAAAGGTTTCAGAGCGGGCAGCAATCAGTGGATCCGAAGGAACCGCGAAAGGCAACTTGACTATGACCAAGACAGAGAGGGCCTCTCCGGGAATATCCACACCCTCCCAGAAGGAACGGGTTCCCAGCAGGATGGCTCTTTCAGAGCTCTTGAATGATTCGAGCAGCGTATTCGGAGAAGCACCTTCGCCCTGTTCGTATACAACAATATCCTTCTGAGCCATTTGGCTGGAAATGTTCTTGGCAGTACGCTTCAGTTGTGCGTACGAGGTGAACAGGACCAGGGTCCGGCCGCCGCTCGCCTGGCAAAGGTTGACGAGGGTGCGATCCAACTGTCCCTGATACTCGTGGGAATTCGGTTCGGCGATGTCATTCGCAATGTACAAGAGAGCGGCCGTCTCAAAGTCGAAAGGAGAGCCGAGGGCAAGTTCAGTCGGCTTCGTCAGCGGTCAACGTGTTGCGGATGTAATTGAATTCCCCGTGCGTGGTCAGCGTGGCAGACGTCAGAATGACGCTGCGCTTCTCATGCCAGAGATACTTCTCCACCAGAGGACCCACGCGGATCGGGGCAGCATTGAGTGCCAGTCGGTTGCTGTTCGGATTAACTTCCACCCAATAAACATAGTCCATGGCAGGTTCAAAAATCATCGAGCCGACCATGCTTTCAGCTTCGGTCAACCGCCGGTATAGGTTGCCCAGGTCGCTGATGGTATCTTCAAGAGCTTCCAGCCCGTCAGAGTAGAGTTCGGTAGCGCCTTTCTGGATTTCTCCGAGCAAGGCCACCAGCAAGGCCAAAGTCTCGGCGGCGGCACCCCAGGCGATTTCCACGGCATCCCAGCCTGGTTGCGTGCGGGTGGCTGGCAGGATACGTTCCTGGTAAGCGTAAGTGCTGGTGGGTTGGCCTTCACGTTGGAAAGCGATAAACTCGGTCAGGGCGTCGAAGAAAATGCGGGCCTGTTCCTGAAGTCGCCAAACCAGATCGGTGGCACGTTCGACCTTCTGGTTCAACGTTGCAAAATCGGAGGGACGGACTTGGTCACGCGTCGTGGCAAGCAGGTGCCCGAGGAGGCCGGAACTGGAACCACCAACCTCACGGATCAAACGTTCAATGTCAAATTGGGTCAGCCGGAAGGATAAGGAGTCGGTGGTGGCGGATTCCAGGTGATGGCCTTCATCTATTATAACGTGATCATAATCCGGTAGGACACGGTTGCCAACCGCCACATCGGTCAATAAAAGGGCGTGGTTGACTACCAGGATATGGGCATTTTGCGAGGCCTGTTTGGCCCGGAAGAATGGACAGGCTCCTCCGGTGCGTGTCCAGACAGGTTTCGGTGGTACAGGCGTCGTCTTCGGCGGAGATATGTACCCATACGTCGCGTTCCGATGGACCGGTCAGGTTGATTTCGGTGCGGTCGCCGCTGGTGTTTTCCTGTTGCCAGACCAGCACTTTGGCCAGAATGCGCATCTCGTCCGCACTGGCCGGGCCACGCTTGCGCAGGAGTTCCAGGCGGCGCGGACAGAGGTAATTGGAGCGACCTTTGAGCACTGTCGCCCGCAGGTCTAGGCCGAGCGCCGAACAAAGATCGGGGATATCCTTCTTTATCAGTTGGTCCTGCAGGTTGATCGTGTTGGTGGAGACGACCACACGGGTGTTGTTCTGTAAAGCGAACATAGCAGCCGGGACGAGATAGGCGAAGGATTTACCCACTCCTGTTCCCGCTTCGACCATCAAGTGTTGCCCGTACGACAAGGCATTTGCCACCGCCCTCAGCATTTCGACTTGTTCTGGGCGGTACTCGAAACTCTCGAAATAGCGTGAAAATGGCCCGCCATGCTCCAGAACCGAAGCAGCCTCTTCCGGATCAATTGGGATGGGTTCCTTGGGTACCTGGATGGGTGGTCCTTTGCGTTTCTCAACTTCTGCCAGTTCGTATAGGGATCCGTTCGATTTAACGCGCAGCGGTAGATCCTTCTGGCTGTTTTTTGACCCGTTTGGCTTTTACACCTTCATGGGAGCGCGCCTGCAGTGCCTGCTGAAAAGCCCAGGCACCGTCCCACTCGATCGGTTCGCTGTGACGTACAATTTCAGCCAGCAGATCGAGCGGTAATTCGCGCGCCTGTGAGAAAAGGCGCTGGAAAACCCCATGCGTGGCGCGGGCGTCATCCAGTGCACGATGTGTGGCTGGTAGCGCAACGCCAAGCTGTTGTACGAGCGAACCAAGGTTGTAACGACTGGCAGAGGGCATAAGTACTGCAGCCAGCTCGTAGGTATCTATGCGTTCGTTCAACTCGAATAGTTTATATTTCTTGAAGAACGAAAGATCGAATTGGATATTGTGCCCCAGGATGGGTGAATCACCGATGAAGGCAGCCAGCTCATCCAACACATCGCGGATATGAGGAGCCTGGCGAACCATCTCGTCCGAAATGCCGGTCAGACCGGTAATGAATTCCGGAATGTGACGTCCCGGATTAATGAGGGTGGAGAATTCATTTTCGACCCGGTTGGCATCGAAACGGCGTGCGCCAATTTCGAGGATGGCATCTGCCTGCGGGTCGAGGCCGGTGGTTTCGAGGTCCAGAGCAACGATGGAAATCATAGTAGAACAAGTGTACCATAAGACCGGCCTGACAGATTTTGAGGACCTGTCAGGCCGTCAAAACCGATTCATTCCTCACTATTTTACTATTCTTCTTTTTCCGCTTGTGGAAGAGCGGCACGGATGGTGGAAAGCATCAACTCCCCGATGGTTTTCTCCTTGCTTTTTTCTCGCAGGAAATCCTTCAGATCCTTGGGTGTCATGGCAGGGATGGGTGCATCTTCCACTTTTAGCTCCACTTTCGGATTGGCAAAAAGAAGGGCAGCTCTAACTTCCGGGATACCTGTCCCTTCGGGCAAAACGCGCTTCAGGTAACGTTTAGCCGAGTCGATTTCTGCACCGGATTCCAAGTCCGGGCGACCCAGGTTTTCCTGCCCGAACATACGCATGTAGGACTGCAGGAATCCACCGCCTTTCACCCGCCAGCGCTTCTTTTCGTAAATTATTGTTCCATTCTGAAAATACGGCATGATCGTCCAGATACCCGCCGGGCCAATTAGCAGGTGCGAGATAGGGGTCACATAATGATAAATGGTGAATTCCCGCCCCAAGCCTTTCAGGCCTTTATCGATAATATCATCCGGGCGCGGGTTACGCCCCCATCGATTGGTGAAATGGATACCAACCTGGGACATGAAGAAGCCTATCAACAAGGCGGTCAGGGAATAAGCAAACTTATCCGGCATTTTGAATGTCAGGTACAGGCCAACCCCAAGAACAGCGAGGGAACCCATGCTGGTATATTGCCCAATCTTAGCATTTCGTTTTATCAATTTTTCGTTCGTGACTGTTTTCATTTTCTCTCTACTTTTCTTTAAAGGATTGTTCGATGGCTGTACGGATGGACTCCAGAACACCGGTCTCAACGGCGTTCCTGGCAAGACGGACGGCATTCTTTATGGCGACCTCATTCGAACGGCCGTGGCCAATAAAGACCAGGCCATTTATACCCAATAACGGCGCCGCTCCTTCTTCTTCCGGGTCAAGCAGCTTCTTGATCTTCCGCAGAGTCGGACGAACCAGAGCGCCACCTATCTTTGCGGTCAGCGGACCATGATTTATTAGTTCTTTGACTTTATCAAGGATCAATTCTGCAACAGCTTCCGAAGATTTCAACATTATATTGCCTGTGAAACCATCCGTGACGACTACATCTACCACGCCGCCGATGACTTCCTTGCCCTCAACATTTCCGTAGAAGTTCAGGCCGGATTCCTTCAATAAAGGATAGGTGTGCTTGACAAGGTCATTCCCCTTTCCGGCTTCTTCGCCGTTGGAGAGTAACCCGACCTTGGGATTTTTCACACCGCGCACTTTCTCGGCGTAGACTGCTCCCATGATGCCGAATTGAAGCAGGTTTTCGGGCTTGCAATCGGGGTTCGCGCCGACATCCAGGACGACGCAGGATCCGATCGCGGTAGGGAAGACCGGAGCCAAGCCGGGTCTGTCGACGCCCAGGATCAAGCCCAGCCTGAAGAATGCGGTTACAGAAGCTGCACCGGTGTTGCCTGCGGTTACAAAAGCATCCGCCACGCCATTTTTGACCAGGTCAATGCCGACCGCCATCGAATTTCTTGAATTTGGTCGCCGCGCCTTCAAGACGAGAGCCATGCCCTTGTCTTCCATGGTCAACATCTCCGGGGCATGGACGACGCGGATGGGCAAATCACCGGGATTTTGGGCAGCCAGCACGGGCTTGATCCGGGCCTCGTCACCAACGAGGATGATTTCCACGCCGTATTCGCGCGCAGCCAAGATCGACCCGACGACATCCGGGACTGGGAACGCGTCGCTCCCCATGGCGTCAACTACGATTTGGGTCATACATCCTCCAGCGACACAATAATACGGTTTCTTGACAGGCAACTGAACCCGATTATAATACGACCTGCTCAAGCGCTGGTGCTGGAATTGGCAGACAGGCATGGTTGAGGGCCATGTGCCGCAAGGCGTGGGGGTTCAAGTCCCCCCCAGCGCATTTTGGTTTGTGAAGAAAACCGCCCGTGGGCGGTTTTCTCTGTTATTCACTCCTCGATTTTCATCCTGTTCTCAAGCCAACGGACGACACTTGAAAGAAGAAGAGTCATTGAAAGGTAAAGGAAAGCCACCATATTATAGGTCTCAAGGGCTCGGAATGTGCTGGCAGTGCGCAAGCGGCCCATCTGCGTAAGTTCATTGACTGCAAGCACGCTGACCAGGGAGGAGTCTTTTAGACAAGCAATGAAGTCGTTGCCCAGAGGAGGCAGGACGCGGCGAATGGCTTGCGGGAGGATGATGAAGCGCATCGATTGGAAGTAGGTCATTCCCAGCGACTTGGCAGCTTCCATCTGGCCTTTGCTGATGGATTGGATGCCAGCACGAAAAACCTCGGCTTCGAAGGCACCATAACCGATCCCAAGCGCGACGATGGCGCGTCCTTCTGGCGAAACGGCACGGATGGTAAATATTGAGAGCGATTGAAAAAATCCACTGCTTGGCAATAAGGACACTCCCCAGTGCCCTAGAGCTGTCACCAACCCCACAAATAGGGGGAAAAGGGCATAAGCAATGTAAATGATAAGGACCAACAGAGGAATCCCGCGCGCAATTTCTATATACAGGGTTGCAAGGTTCCGAAAAAAAACATTCTTCGAGATACGTGCCAGCGCGGTGAAGAGACCAAGCACGGTAGCCAGCAAAAACGAAAAGAACGTGATCCGCAAGGTTGTTACTATTCCCTGCGTCAGATAGAGAAACGTTTCTTGGTAATTATGGCTTCCCAGGACCAAATAAACGAGTGTCAGGCCCGCCAGAGCCAATATGATTGCCCACCAGGGCCATTTTGAAACGTTCAAACCACCAGGGATGATACCGGGACGTTTCCTGTTCTCTGCGAATTCCATAATTCGTACTCCATCGAACCTAGATTAATTGGCAGGATGGGGGACGTATCTCCCATCCTGCCTTAATCAGAAACGGTTGTTTTTCGTTACTTGAGTTCTGTCGATCCGGGGTCGGCCAGATTCCACTTTTTGTTCAACGCAGCCAATGTTCCATCATCATGCATTGCACGCAGAGCAGCATTGACCGGGCCAAGATATGGGCTGTTGGGTGGGAAGACAAAAGCCAGCAGGTCGCCGGTCGAGACAACACCTGCAATTTTTATCTTACCTTGATTTTCTTGGATAAAGCCAAATGCCGCAGTATCATCCAGAACAACCCCATCAATGTCGCCAGCGATCAAAGCCAGGACTGCCGCCGGGAATTCGGAATAGGACTGGATGGTCCGATTTGGAAATGCCTCTGTCGCGGCAATGTAGTTGGTTGTTCCAATCTGGGAGCCAACCTTGAGACTGGAATCCTTCTTGAAATCATCGACGGTGTGGGTATCATTCGCCCTTACCACCAGTTGCTGGGCAACTGCGGTATAAGGGATCGAGAAATCCACAGCCCAGGCGCGTCCCATCTTAAAGGTGACTCCATCAGCCAGCATATCATATTCTCCAGCTTGCATGGCGGGGAAAATGCCATCCCAGGCTGCCTGCTTGAATTGAGGGACGCAGTTGATGCGTTTGCAGATCTCTCTTGCGATGTCGTAATCCCAGCCGACACCCTTATTGGTGGCCTGGTCAATGCTGTTAAATGGCGGGTATTGGTTTTCCAAGGCGACTGTGATGGTTTTGCCCTTCAGGTCGGGCATTCCGGCTTTTACTGTGCCTCCACCGGTCGCAGCTGTCGGCGTTCCACAGGCCGTCAGGACCAAACTGGCGAGCATTAACACACTTACCACAAATGCCAATTTCTTCATCTCTATTCTCCTTATGATTTAGTAATGGCCGTTTCTGACTTGGAGTCCAGGGTTCGGCGCCGGCCTCCGTTGGAGGTTAAGCATAGACGAACTTTCGAATTATTGCAAGAGTATTGGGCATATCAGTTTGTAATTGTTTTATTAATGGAATATTCAAATCATGGGCCATGCATGCTGATTAAAGTTATAATGATGCCGGTTTGATTTTGGTAAATGGATGAATGGGTAGATTAAGAATTGGAGAAAAAAATGAAGCTGGTGACTGTTCCCCAAATGAAGTTGATCGAGCAGGAAGCGGATAGCAATGGGCTGAGCTACGAAAAAATGATGGAAAATGCCGGATACAATCTATCGCGTGAAGTCTTGCGACTGGCTTACGCCCAGGATGACGAAGAGGAAATTCAGGTGCTGGGTCTGGTTGGTCCCGGCAATAACGGTGGAGATACGCTCGTCGCGCTCGCTCGTCTGGCTGAGAAGGGCTGGACAGCGCGGGCCTATCTCATTCATCGCAAGGCGATTGGCGATGATCTGGTCAAGCGGTTGGAGGAAGCCGAAGGGGAGATCTACCTGGCCGAAAAGGATGGAAATTTCCAACAATTACAAGCTTTTCTTGAAAATGCCGACGTTGTTCTGGATGGAGTACTTGGCACTGGATTCAAGCTTCCACTCAAGGGTGAGATTGGAGCGACTCTGGCGGCTGTTCAGGGAATTGTCGCAGAGATGGAATGGCCCCCTTATATTATTGCTGTAGATTGCCCATCCGGAGTTGATTGTGATTCCGGCCAGGCTGCCCCGCAAACAATTCCTGCTGATGCGACTGTCACGATGGCAGCTGTCAAGCAAGGCTTGCTGAAATTGCCAGCTTATGACCTGATCGGTGAACTGCGTGTAGTTGAAATAGGCCGGCTGGAGGATCTGGAAGCCTGGCAAGCGGTCAAGGATGAAGTAGCGGACGAAAGGTTGGCTTTGTCGCTCCTGCCGCTCCGTCCGACCGATGCCCATAAAGGAACTTTCGGCACTGCGTTCATTACAGCCGGATCGATCAATTACACTGGCGCAGCATTATTGGCTGGCAAGGCGGCCTACCGTATCGGAGCAGGCTTGGTGACCTTGGCCATTCCCGCCTCTTTGCACGGAACTCTGGCAGGCCAGTTCCCTGAAGCGACCTGGGTGCTGCTTCCCCACGAGATGGGCGTTATCGCTTCCGGAGCTGCGGATGTGTTGATTAAAAACCTAGAACGTGCCACTGCACTATTGGTTGGTCCCGGCCTTGGTCTGGAAGACACAACCAGGGAATTTATTGAAAATTTACTCAACGGAACGACAGAAAAGCCTGCACATGGGAGGATGGGCTTTGTCCATGGGAGCGGGGAAAAAGCGGAGATCAGACCTGCGACCTTGCCTGCCATGGTTTTCGACGCTGATGGATTAAAATTGCTTTCAAAACTACCTGATTGGCCGAAATTGCTCCCTGCACCGGCCATTCTGACACCTCACCCGGGGGAAATGTCTGTCTTAACCGGCATGCCAGTTGAAGAAATCCAGAAAGACCGCCTGAAGGTAGCGCACAAATTCTCCCAGGAATGGGGACATGTTGTCGTGCTGAAGGGTGCATTTACTGTCATAGCCGCACCAGATGGACGTACAACCACCATTCCGGTAGCGAGCCCCGCTCTGGCGCGCGCTGGTACAGGAGACGTACTGGCCGGCCTTATTACCGGCCTGCGTGCCCAGGGGGTGAATGCCTATGACGCTGCACGCGGAGGAGCCTGGATCCATGCACAGGCGGGACTATCAGCTGCAAGGTTCCAGGGAAGTACTGCCTCGGTTATGGCAGGGGATGTATTGGAGACAATCCCGGATGTGATTGCAGAGCTGGATTAAGATTACACCTGGTAAAGATGATTTTGACCCCGGACTATCAATGAGCCGGGGTTTTGATTATTATTCATCAACCGATTGTCTTTGTTTCTTTACCACCCCTCTTTTCTTTTTAGACTCCACTCTTTTTACGCGCTCAGCCAGACTGGGCTTTGTGGGGCGACGGACTCTGGGTCGTCGGGCGGCCTTCTGGACCAAAACTTTCAGCCGGTGTTCAGCATCTGCACGATTCTGTTCCTGGGTGCGGTAACGTTTGGCTACGATCACCAACACTCCGTCCTGACTCATTCGGTTACCAGCCAAATTCACCAGCCGTTCTTTCACCTCTCCAGGCAGAGAGGGGGAGTTACGAATATTGAAACGCAAATGAACGGCTGTTGCCAACTTGTTGACATTTTGCCCTCCAGGTCCGGAGGCACGGACGAAAGTGAATGTCAGCTCGCCATCAGAAATGGAGAGTGTACACGTGATTTCCATGGGGAGAAAAATCAGATATTCGATTCTTTGACTAAAGGATCACCCTAAAACATCATCGCATTAATTTTATCCAAGGTCTGGCGGGCTGGGCGCAGATCCGGCTCGGCGAGACGGTTGAGGGGTTGATCCACAAGATTATACAGGTCGGTCAAAGCCGGACGTCCGGTTTCGATATAGATCAATCCGGTTACCAGACAATCTTCGCGTTGAGCCTCTTCCAGCACCTGCAGGGCACGCCAGCGGTTGGTGGGGTCGTAGTCATGTTCCAGTTTTTTGAGTTTGACTGAAGAACCATCGTGCATAGTCACTTCACGCACGGTGCCTTCCTCGAACTCCTCCTGCAAGATGATCTCGGAGAGTTTAGGCACATAAGAAATTTCGTGCAGTGGGGCTTCATGATCCTTGCTCCAGGTATAAGAGTGGAAGGCGTTTTCTTCATTATTGAAGGTTACACAGGGGCTGATGATATCCAGCACAGCGATGCCATGGTGGCTCATAGCAGCCTTGATCAGTTCCTTCACCTGTTTCGAATCGCCGGCGAAGGAGCGTGCCACAAAGGTGGCGTTTGCTGCCAGGGCTTCCATGCAAATATCTACCGGCATATACTGGTTGATGCCCTGGTGTTTCAAGTTCAGACCCACTTCGGCAGTCGCCGAGAATTGGCCTTTGGTGAGGCCATACACGCCGTTGTTCTCAATAATGTAAACAAGCGGGACGTTACGACGCACGGTATGTTTGAACCCCCCCATCCCGATGGAAGCGGTGTCGCCGTCACCGGAAACGCCGATGGCCTTTACAGTAGTATCGGCAAAGATGGCGCCAGTAGCCAAGGAGGCCATGCGTCCATGCAGACCATTGAAACCAAAGGAACGATTTAGAAAGTAAGCCGGGCTTTTTGACGAGCAACCGATACCACTGAACTTCATCAAGTTTTCCGGGATGAGATCCAGCTCGTAACAGGCGCTGATGATTTGGTTGGCGATCGAGTTGTGCCCGCAGCCAGGACAGAGTGTGGAGTTCAAGCCGCGGTATTCATTCTTAGTCAGGCCGGCTTTATTCGCCTGGCCTATGGAAACAGGAACTGCTGTAGTCATTCTACTTCCTCCTGGGCAAAGATGGTTTCCTTGATCCACCTGGCAGTCAGAGGCAGACCATCGCTGTGAGCGGCAGAACGAAGCTTGGGTGCCTGGTCAGGCATGATTGCGGAAAGGATCTGTCGCATCTGGCCATCGCGGTTGGCCTCAACGATATAGACACGTTCATGTTTATTTATGAAATCGAACACTTCCTTTGTGGAGGGCAAGGCGCGCATACGTAGAAAATCGGTCTTTGGACCACCAGCCTGTTTCAACATGACACGCGCTTCCCGCACGGCAGCTTCGCAGGAGCCGTAGGTCAGTAGTCCCACTTTCGCTCCAGTCGTCTTTTCGATGGCTGGTTTCGGAACCAGTAAATTGGCAGCAGCATACTTGCGCTTTAAACGCAGCATGTTGGCTTCCCAATTGCCGGCTTCCTCGCTGTATTTTGCATTCTCATCATGGCCCGTACCGCGCGGAAATATGCTGCTGCGTGGTGCCGGTTCCCAGTCACAGTGCGATAGGGGATGCCGTCACCATCCACATCTTTATAGCGTCCCCATAAACCGTTAAGCTTATCAAGGTCGGCCTCCCATAGAACCTTGCCTCGATCCATGGGTATTTCAGGATATTCAAAAGGCTTGGTCATCCACTGATTCATGCCGAGATCAAGATCTGAAAGTACGAAAACAGGCGTCTGCAACCTCTCCGCGAGATCGAAAGCCTTCCAGCCGAACTCGAAACATTCCTGCACCGATCCGGGAAGCAGGATCACATTCTGCTTGTCGCCATGTCCGAGGAAATAGGCCTCTGTCAAGTCTCCCTGGGCGGTGCGGGTTGGCAGACCGGTGGAAGGACCAATGCGTTGAACATCCCAGATAACTATGGGTACTTCAGCGAAGTGTGCCAATCCCGCGTATTCGGACATCAGGCTGATGCCAGGACCGGAGGTGGAAGTCATCGACCTTAATCCGGCCCACCCGGCTCCCACGGCCATGCCGATGGCGGCAATTTCATCTTCGGCCTGCAGGACTGCATAGGTCTGTTTACCTTCCGGCGTCTTGCGTAACTGCGGCAGGTAAACATTCAACGACTCGGCCAGACTGGAGGCTGGCGTGATCGGATACCATGCGGCGAACTGGACGCCGCCGTAGATCGCACCCAGCGCTCCGGCAGTATTTCCATCCGCCATGATCAGGTCATTGGTCTGGTTGTGATTCTCAACGTAGAAACGATCGCTTTTCCTAAGGTTCTGGGAGGCCCACTCCGCCCCGGCACGAATCACACCCAGGTTGGAGTTGATTGGCCCTTCCTTGCCTTTGAAATGGAAGGTGAGAGCCTGTTTAATGGCGTCCATACTGATGCCGAGCATCTGCACCAACACTCCCACATAGACCATGTTTGCAATGTAATCTCGCAGGTTTGGGGATACATCCGAGTTGCGCGCCAGCGTCTTGACGGGCATGGGATAGAAGGTAATATCGCTGCGCTCGGACGGAATTTTGATATCATCTGCGTAAAAGAAAACCCCGCCAGGGCTTACAGAATCCAGATCTTTTGCGAAGGAGGTTGGGTTCATGGCCACCACGATCTCCTGCTCATCGCGACGTGCGATGTAACCGGCTTTACTCAAGCGGATGGTGTACCAGGTGGGCAGTCCTTGAATATTGGAGGGGAAAAGATTCTTGCCGGAGACCGGGATCCCCATTTTAAAGAGAGCGCGTAAAAGGGTCACATTGGCAGTCTGTGAACCGGACCCATTGACCGTGGCGATGGTGATGGAAAAATCATTTGTAACCTTCTTGACAACCATGCTAACTCCTGTAGACTTTGAATACTATATTCGACAAAAATAGGCGAAAATATGATAAATCAAACCCGGGCAAGGGTCAAGGGAAGAAAAAAGAAGTGAGAGGTGGGATCTATTTATTTGATAATAGATTAACCACAGCGGCGCTCATCAATGCTGCGGCGCGCGATAAAACAACTTCGTCAAAGTCGAACTTTGGGTGATGGTGGGCAGCGTCTAACCCTTTTTCCAGGTTTGCCGATCCGATGAAGAAGAAACAGCCAGGAACCTTTTCAAGAATAAATGCGAAATCTTCCGAGCCCATGGTGACGAAATTGGCAGGATCTATTTCCGCCTCCGGGAAAAGACGATGGGCGACTTCTTGAATGATGCCGGCAGTTTCCGGTTGGTTAACAGTCACCGGCGTAAGACGCCGCAATTCTATTTCTGCCTGACAATTCAGCGCGCCGGCAATCCCGCGCACGGTCTCTTCAAAGCGTTGCAGCACCCGCTCCCTGACATCCGATTCGAAAGTCCGAATTGTCCCGGTAAGCTCTACTCCTGGAGGTATGACATTGAAGGTCTCCCCGCCATGGATGGTGCAAACACTGACGACGGCAGTTTGCAGGGGCGGTACATTGCGGGAAACAATTCCCTGCAGGGCTGAGACAATTTGCGATGCGGCCAGTACCGGATCCACAGCGAGGTGTGGGGCGGCGCCGTGGCCACCTTTGCCAATTACTTTGACCTTGAATATTTCCGCTCCAGCCATGGCTGGACCATTGGCAATGCCAAACCAACCAACGGGCTGCTCGTTCCAGATATGCAAGCCAAGTGCTAAATCCACTTTGGGGTTTTCGAGAACGCCACTTTCGATCATTTTTTCTGCGCCCCCCATGCCCTCCTCAGCAGGCTGGAACATGAATTTCACTGTACCGGCCAGTTCGTGTCGGTGTGCATGGAGAATCTTAGCCACCGTCAGCAGGATGGCTGTGTGTCCGTCGTGACCGCAGGCATGCATGACACCGTGATTCTGGGAAGCATAAGCGGCGCCAGTCTGTTCAATAATTGGCAGGGCATCCATATCTGCGCGCACGAGTATGACCGGACCGGGTTTTGCACCTTCGAGCAAGGTGACGACTCCAGTCCCGGCCAGCCCGGTATGGACTTCCAACCCGAGGGAGTTGAGCTCCCTGCCAACGATCCTAGCCGTACGCACTTCGTGGAAGCCGAGTTCGGGATGCCTATGAAAATCCCGGCGCAGGGCTTGCGTATATTCAAACATCGATTGGGCTTCGGAAACAAACTCGTCCATGGATCCCTCTCTTGATTTAAAAATGCCAACTTCTTGCTTATCTGAATTTTATTACCTTGAATTTTTCCTCATAATACTCATTCTCTTCAGTGCTCTTTTCCGATTTGCGTGCCCGCATCCGTTCCTCGAATTCCTTTGGATTGCCAATCTGGGATTTGTGCTCTTTCAAAGCCCGGATTTTTATCTCCCAGGTATCGGTCACGTCCAGAATTACACTCGGATTACTGGTCAGGGAGATCCAGACTTCTCGTGGCCGATGCGGCATCAAACCCTCGTCCTTGATAAGTTCCGGGAAAAAGAAAGGGTTGCTTGAGGCAGGGAAGACAGCATCCAGCACGACCTGGCCAGCATAGCGATGATCAGGATGGTTGATGTAATAATCACCTGCAAAGAGATGAGTTGGGTCACAGGTGACCAGTATATCTGGCTTAATCTGGCGAATGGCACGGACAATTTCGCGGCGTAAGTCTATGCTTGGTAATACAAAACCATCCTCTAGGTCCAAAAAGCGGACGGATTTTACCCCGATGATGGCTGCTGCCGCGTTCTGTTCGGCGTGGCGGGTCCTGCAGATCTGGTCCGCACTCGCGTGAATGTCATCGAACCCCTTGTCGCCGCAAGTCAGCAGGAAATAATGGATCTCATGGCCGGCCTTGGCCCAACGCGCCAAGGTGGCTCCACAGAAAAATTCCGGGTCATCCGGATGAGCCAGGATGACCAGGACTTTTTGGGGATTCTCCCAAGAATCTGGAGCAATAAGGTTGTCGTTACTCATGGTTTGGTTAATTCAGGATTGGGGCAATTTTCACAGGGTTGTTGGGATTTGCGCCGAAGCGCTTCCAGCTCGTCCCACGGTTCGATTTCTTCGCGCTGGAATTCACGCACACCGATACCCGGTAATTCGACCCGGATGGTCAAAACCAGAGGCGATACCTCGACCACTTTGCCTTCGCCCAATGGCGTAACGACCCTTTTATTGCGTTTTGGGAGCTCCTTACGGGCTGCAGCGTATTGTTCGTATTCGTAGACCAGGCAGCAGCGTAGGCGTCCGCACATTCCGGTTATTTCCTGGGGTGTGAGGGAAATACCCTGCTCTTTGGCCATTTTGATAGAAATGGGGCTGAATTCGGTGAGAAACTTGGAACAGCAGCGTGATTCCAACCCGCAGGCGCCCATGCCTCCGAGCATTTTAGCCACGTCGCGTGGTCCAATCTGCCGCAACTCCACTTGAGATGGCTGGTACTGCTTTTGCATATCGTGCCGAAGGGATTTGAGATCGGCCTTATCTTCCGATTCGGTACTGAACATCAGGGTCAGGCGTGTCCCATCAAATGAATATTCAGCAGCCACAACCTTAACGCCGTGTAATTTTAATTGCGAAGCACGTTCCCGGCAGGCAATCATTGCCTCCACTTCCTTTTGGGCCCAGGTACGACGCAAGAGCAGATCGCGCGGGCTGGCGATACGTTCGATGGGTTTCCAGCCCTCCGGAGTGGGAGTGGCATCTTTTATTATCTGTACCACTTCTCCTAGTTGTTTGCCGCGCGAGGTTTCAACGATGACGCGGTCACCAACTTTGATCTGAGGTACGGAGGATGCATCAAAATGGTAGGATTTCCCGATCTCTGCGAAACGGATTCCAACGACAAGAGGTTGCATAGGGGCGATTATAGCAGACTTCCTTTTTTAGCTTTTCTGTTCAAGGGAAAAGTTTCAGAACCTAATTACTCGATATTAATCACAGGTGCGTTCTTCTGGTTCAGCGCCTCAACGCTGATGCGGGCAGCCACCTGTCCGGCTAGGGACTTGAAGGCTATTGCCGCGATAGAATTGGGTTTGGACGCGACGACTGGTTCTCCGGTATCTCCGCCAACCCTGACAGTCTGTTCCATTGGTACCGCGCCCAGGAAAGGGACCTTGGCGATACGGGCTAGGTCTTCTCCGCCGCCGGAACCAAAAAATTCACCGCGCATATTCTCGATGACTCCCAAAATAGGCACCTCCAGAGTCTGGAACATGCTTAAACTCCGGCTGGCGTCTTCAAGAGAGACCGCTTGTGGTAGGGTCACGATGATCACGCCTGAAAGCGGGAGAATCTGCGCAAGGGATAGGGATGCATCGCCGGTGCCAGGTGGTAGATCAATGATAAGGTAATCGAGCTCGCCCCACTCCACGTCAGCCAAGAATTGACGAATGGCGGAATTAAGCATCGGACCACGCCAGATGAGTGGCTGACCAGGCTTGACAAGGAAACCCATCGACATCAGCTTTACCCCGTAGGCCATCGCCGGGATGAGCTTGTTGCCCTGTGTCCCGGGAATATCATGGATGCCCATCATAGTGGGGATGTTGGGTCCGTAAATGTCGGCATCCATCAAACCCACGCAGGCACCTGTCTGCGCAAGGGCTACAGCCAGGTTAGCCGAGATGGTGCTTTTACCGACACCGCCTTTCCCGGAAGCAACTGCCACCGCATTGCGGATGGGCAGGTTCAGCAGCCCGCGGTTGCGACCATCGTTCGGGACGCTGGCATCCATCCTGATATTGACAGCCTTGATGCTGGGAAGGCTCATTACAGCCTGGCGGGCTTGTTTTTCAATGCTACCCCTGAGCGGGCATGCAGGAGTGGTCAATATAATGGTAAAGCTTACGGTGGCACCCTGGATTTCGATATCGCGTATCATATTCAGAGTAACCAGGTCGCGATGCAGTTCGGGTTCCTGCACCTTACTCAAAGCGTCCAGGATGGATTCGGAAGTGATGGATTTTGGCATTTTTACCTGTTCATTGTCTGATTGTGTTCCAACGATTCACCTTGATAAAGGCTAGCTTTCTTCTACAAATATTGTTCGACCTCGCCCCTGGTTGCGTTAAAAATCTCGATCAGATTTTGATCGATCTCGTGGAAACGCTTCAGCGACTGCTTGGCGCAAATGGTACAACCATTGATTGCCCGGTACGAGTTGGAATTACAGGTGGCACAATTATTCAAGCGTGCCATCATAAGAACGAAGGCAACCTGTTCGAGGCTGCCTGGCCCAGCCGAGATGACACTGGTGACCAGCTCTTGCCATGGCATGCCGCGCAAATCGCGTAAAGTCGGAAGAATGCGTGGAGGGAAAAGCAGGTCGGTGTCGGGGTTGTACATGAGTGAAAAGCTATTCCGCCTAGACGGTTGCCATACGTGCGGCCTGCTTGGCTGCGCGGGCGGCATTTTCCCGCGCTGCATTATCCGGTCGGATGCTCTCGTAATACTTGGCGGGTTTGGAGAGACGGGCTTTATTGTAAATATCGCGCCCGAAGGATGCCAATTCATAATCATGGTCCATTTTGATGGCGTCAAAGGGGCAGAATTCTGCGCATAGGCCGCAATTCATGCATATATCGGCATCGATATAGAATTCAGCGGGATCCGGGATGGGACGGCCCGTGGCAGGATCGGTCGAACGGACAATCCAAATGCACTGCGGCGGACAAACCTTGGCACAGATGCCGCAGGAAGTGCAGAGCAGGTTTTTCTCCCCATTCGGACCTTCATTGTATACCAGGAAGGGGATGAACCGGAATTCTTCCGGGACTGGGATTTTCTCCTCCGGATAC
Organism: uncultured Chloroflexia bacterium; assembly: GCA_963827305.1. Taxonomy (GTDB): domain Bacteria; phylum Chloroflexota; class Anaerolineae; order Anaerolineales; family Villigracilaceae; genus UBA877. The sequence continues at coordinate 233,343 of CAWHAM010000014.1, read as the reverse complement.
TGGACCGTAAATATCCCGCGAGCATCCTTGCCGGAGCGATGGGCAATACCCTTTTCAGTACCATAGCGTCTGCCAATCCAGCTTAAGTCGTCGAGATAGGTTTCGGCAAACCGTTTAAGGCTGACGCCAAGTCCTTTCAGAATGCCTTTACCATACATATCACTCATTGAGTTCTCCTGTGTCCTGAATCACGTGCCAGGTTTGACACGTGACCCTGAAACACGAAACGTGTTGTCTTACCGGTCCACTTCGCCAAGCACGATATCGATCGAGCCGAGAACGCCCACCACGTCTGCTACCTTTTGACCGATGCACATCGGACCGAAAGCGGTCAGGTTAATGAAGGACGGCGCGCGTACGTGATAACGCCAGGGGTTGGGTTTGCCATTTGAGACAACATAGAAGCCCAATTCTCCCTTCGGACCCTCCACCCGTCCATAGGCTTCGCCGGGTGGGACGCGGACCTGGTACATTGGCTTGATCGACGTCACGGGACCCTCTGGAATTTGTTTGGTGGCTTGCTGGATGATGCGAATGCTCTGGCGGATTTCGTCGTACCGAAGCATCAAGCGGTCATAAATATCACCGTTCTTACGCATACATACGTCAAATTCAAAGCGATCGTAAATACTATAAGGTTCAGCCCGGCGTACATCGTAGGGAATCCCCGAGGCGCGCAATAATGGGCCAGCGGCCGAGTAGCGGATGGCATCTTCACTGGTCAGGACGCCCTGACCAACTCCACGTGAACGGATGATCTCGTTTTCACTCAGGAAGCGTTCGAGTTCGTCGATTTTTCCAGGCAGGCGCTCGAAAAAGATCTCCTTGATTTTTAAGAGTGTACCATCTGGAAAGTCGCGTGCAACACCTCCAAAGCGGAAGTAGTTACACATCATGCGTGAACCTGTGACGGCTTCGAAAATGTCCAGGATCAATTCGCGCTCTTCCAGGGCATACAACATGGGCGTGAAGAAGGCACCCAGATCGTTGAGCAAGGTACCGATCAGAAAAAGGTGGTTGGAGATTCGCGTCATCTCGGCCATGATCACGCGTATGTATTCGGCGCGCTCAGGAGGAACGACATTCATCAATTTTTCGACAGCCAGCGCATAGCCAAAATTATTGCTCATGGAGGCCAGATAATCCAGACGGTCGGTGTAGGGCATGTTCATGATATAGGTATTGCGCTCGCCGATCTTCTCATGGTTACGGTGCAGATAGCCCATGACCGGCTTTAGATTTACGATCGTTTCCCCATCCAGCATTACCGCCACCCGGAATACCCCATGAGTTGAGGGGTGTTGCGGGCCCAAATTGACAATAATGTGATCGGTCTCCAAGCCGATCTCGTTCTTTTGGTATGAACGTAGTGCCTCGTACAGGGCTTTTTCAGGATCGAAAGTTTGGTTATCAGGAATGAAACCGCCCGGATAAGCAATATTGTCGCCGTATTTATTTTTGGTTTCGGAAGCAACAATATTGCCGTCCGGCCAGCGGTTACGGAACGGTTTGACATCTTCTTCAAAGTAGGCTTCATGCCAATCCTTGCGAAGGGGGAAACCAGCAAAATCTTCCCACATCAGGATGCGCCGTAAATCGGGATGACCGGTGAATTTAATGCCAAGCAGGTCCCAGGCTTCGCGTTCCTGAAATTCCGCGCCAGGATAGATGGACACCAGCGATGGGACTTCCACCGGATCCACCCGTGGCACCTGGACCTTGAACAACATTCCCGGGCCGCCGGTGGTCTTGTAAAGTTGGTAAACGACTTCCATCTTCCCTTCAGGGAGATAGTCCACGCCTGTTATCGATGACAGATAGTCGTAACCAAATTCATCCCTCAGGGCAGTGGTGAATTCGAGCAAGTACGATTTGTCAAGCAGCCAACCGGAATAACCCTGGCGGGTATCCGCATTGAGCATATTTGGGAAGCGGGCTGAAAGGTCGAGGGTTTGAACGGAGGCGGGAATTGCCATGTCTGTCTCCTAGACCTTCTCAGCGTTCTTTATCAGGTGGCTTTTACGCGGGTCGATTAAATCCGGTCCAAGCATGGGGATCGGGATTTCAGCCATGTCCGGGCCCTTTTTATACCAGCGGGAATTCCTGATGGACTCGCCTTTAATTTTTTCCTGGATTTTCATCAGCCCGTTGAGAAGAGCCTGAGGTGTGGGAGGGCAGCCGGGCACGTAAACGTCCACCGGGACAAACCGGTCAATGCCCGAGACAACATTGTAACCATCCTTGAAAGGCCCGCCTCCGGAGGCACACGCGCCCATTGCGAGCACATACTTTGGTTCAGGCATCTGGTTGTACAGCCTGACGATGATTGGGACCATTTTTTTGGTCACCGTGCCTGAAACGATCATTAAATCACTTTGTCGAGGGGATGGACGCATGATTTCCATGCCAAACCTGGCCAGGTCGAAACGGCTGGCCGCGGTGCATATCATTTCAATGGCACAACAAGCGAGTCCGAACATCATCGGCCAAACCGAGGCACTCCGCCCCCAATTGTAAATGCGATCGAGACTGGTGATGGCAATCTGCCCTTTCATTTCAGGTGGGATCTCATAACCAGGTGCATTCAATTCATTTGCAGCCATACTACTTCTCCATATGCTATTGTCCTTTACTTGCCGGGCCGGGATGGATTATAGCCGCCGGAGAGAATCCTGTCAATTTAATTATGCAAATATATATTTGCATAAATAGTATAATTACTGCATGCGTACACCGACCAGATTGAGGATCTTGGATTACTTGCGAAAACAAGAAACCGCCACTGCCCGGGAATTGAGTTGCGCCCTGGCGATGACGGGGGCGAATATCCGCTATCACCTGGCAGTGCTTGAATTGAACGATTTGATTGAATTTATTAGCCAGCATAGGGAAGGACGAGGCAGACCTGAAAACGTATACGGCCTTTCACGGCGGGTCCTAGGCGATGGCTTGGACGAACTGGCGGAGGCCATGCTGCTTGCCTGGTTGAAGAATGCCACGGAGACTGCCCTCGAAACCGGTCTGCGTTCCGTCGCATTACAATTGGGAGGGGATACACTCCCGGGGCCGGATATCCTGCTCACGCACCGTTTGACCCAGATGGTAGACCGGTTGAATGAGCTGCATTACCAGTCACGTTGGGAGGCCGGCGTGAACGGGCCGAATATCATCCTGGGGCATTGCCCGTATGCAGCCATTATTGCTTCGAACCCCGAGCTATGCCGGATGGACGCATTCCTTTTGGAGCAATGGACCGGTTCGCCGGTTGAACAGACAGCCATGATGAAGAAAACCGTAAAAGGGTATCCTTATTGTGCCTTCCGGGTCACCGGCAACCGATAAAATCCTGCGAGAGATGGTGATAGAAACATGAGTAATAAGGATATGTGACATTTGCGCCAAAAAAAGGTTTCATGTATAGTTGGTTCGTTCAAAATTCCCCGCTGGAGATAAAATGGTTACAATCATCACTGACAGTCCAGCGCACCTGGGTACAGATGTATCACGCACGCCGGTTGCGTCATCTCCCGCCACTACGGTTCTGGCTCTGCCGGGGTTTTGTATTTCTTGAATTAATAATCATGTATTTAGAATTCCCCGGCCTTTCGACCGGGGAATTCTTTTTTATTTACTCACCCATATAAACAACTATTTCATTACGACTGCCTGCCTTCTGCAGAGGGATTGCACCCTTGACGGGTTCACCGTTCAGGCTGACAGTCTTGACTCCTTTTTGTACTCCCTGCGGATTTTTCACCAGGATGTGGTAAGTGGCTTCGCGCCACTCACGCGTGATCTCGAATTCTTTCCACTCAGCCGGGACGCAGGGGTCGACGATCAGCCCCTCGTAACCGGGACGCACGCCCAGGATCCAGTGTGTAACCGCGTGGTAGGCCCAGCCGGCTGAACCGGTCAGCCAGGGATGGCGCGCCCGGCCATGGGCAGTGTGGTCGCGTCCCATCACGAATTGGCAGTAAGAGTATGGTTCGGCCTGACGGATTTCAATGACGTCATTTTGATTGTAAGGCAGGGTGGCGTCGTAGAACTTCATGGCACGCCCGCCGCGACCCAGCTTGCACTCGGCTACAATGGCCCACGGATTGGGGTGGCTGAAGATAGCCCCATTTTCTTTGACGCCTTTATACACGCGCGTGACGTAACCAATGTCATCGTCGGGCTTTGAAAAGGATGGCCAGAGCAGGTGAATGCCGTATTTCGAATAGAGGAGTTTGTCGACTGAATCCATACACTTAAGACCGTGCTCTGGCGAAGCTGCTTCAGAAAGCACAGCCAGCGAGTTGCTTTCCAGGAAGATCTTGCCTTCATTGTTCTCATGCGAACCGATCTTGATGCCCTTTTTGGTGAAGCCGCGCAGATACCACTCACCATCCCAAAGATTGTCTTCACAGGCTTTGCGAACCTTTTCAGCGATGGAAGAATATTTCTTTACATCTTCTGTGCGGCCCAAGTAATTCGCCGCCTCAATGAAGTTGATCAGCGCCCAATGGTGCAGGAAAGACACCATGGCGCTCTCCCCGCCGCCCAGGTTCAGGCAGTCATTCCAATCGGCGCGCAAGCCCAGGCAGATGCCGGTCTTGCCGATCTGCTCGGTGGAGAAATCAAGCGACCGCTTGAGATGTTCGTAGACTGTCCCATCTCCGCCATCGGCGAAGGGAATGACCTGGGCGAAGAAAGCCAGATCGCCGGTCTCCTTGACGTACTCACAAGCGGAGGCAACGATCCACAAGGCATCATCAGAGCAGGTGTCCTTCAGGCCATGGATCATGTCAGCCTTGTTGGGGGTCGGGACGACAGTGAGGAGTTTGCCGCCGGAAATGGTGGCTGACTGCTTATTAAATGCTTCCGGATCGAACAGGTGCAGGCCATAGCCCTGCTGGACCTGGCCGTTGAACAGCTCTTCCATGCGTTGCTTCACCTTGGCAGGATTGGTGTGTGGCACGGACATTACATCCTGGGAGGTGTCGCGGTAGCCCAGGCCAGTGCGGCCTCCCACTTCGATGAATGAGGCGAAGCGCGACCAGACGACACAGGTTTCAGCCTGATAGAGGGTCCAGATGTTGACCATCGAATCCAGGCCGGCATGCGGGGTCTTGCACTGGAATTTATCCAGCTTGGCCTGCCAGTACAACTTCAACCCTGCAAAAGCCTTGTCCACGTTGGCGAGATTGGAATATTTGGAGTGGATGCTCTGACCGACCGCGCGGTTACCCACACCCAGCATGAATACCAGCCGGATGTGCTGGCCGGGCTTCAGGGCAATTATTTTGTGCAGTGCGCCGCAGTGATTGCCGCCCAACTCGGAGCTGCCTGAGCAATGACCACGAGTGACCGCCTCGGGATCTGTTTCAGTGTGATAGATACCGATGAAACTGTCCCTGAGACAGTCATATGAATTTGGCTTAAAGTTAGCGGTCATATAATAGTAATTCGACGGTTCGTAGAATAAGTCATATTCGATGACACCGTCCCGGTAACTTGAGCCGGCGGAGTAAAGGGACATCTGCAGGTTCTGATTATCGATCTCGATTTGATGGAAGGAATACTCGACGTAGGAGAAGATGGATAACTGGCGCGGTTTTTCGGATGTGTTGCGCAGGTTGACGTCCCAGAGCTCCACATCGTCCTCGACCGGGATGAAAACGACCTGGCTGGCCTGGACACCCTGGTAGTTGCAGGAGAATTTTGAATACGAAAGGCCATGGCGGCACTCATATTTCGCTTTGGATAGATCCTTTCCAGTAGGCTGCCATGAGATGGTCCAGAATTCACCAGTCTCATCGTCCCGGAGGTAGACGTAATGCCCGGGCCGATCGAGCGGTACGCCGTTCTGGCGGAAACGGGTTATGCGCCTGTACTCTGCAGACTTATGAAAGGAGTAGCCACCGGCATTGTGTGAAAGAATTGTGCACATGTCTTTCACGCCGATGTAATTGGTCCATGAGACGGGTACATCGGGACGGTCAATCACGTATTCCTTGTTGAGGTCATCGAAATAACCGTATTTCATAACGAATGCTCCCTATTTTCTTTAATTAAGAAATACCTCATAACTCAAACCATATTAGCATTCCTTTTTGATAATTCTGAAGTGCCGCAGAACTGTTTTAACCAATCAATCATCGCGTGCGCCTTTTCGAGGCTATCGGCTTCCACCATCAGCCGCAAAACCGGTTCGGTGCCGGAAAAGCGCAGGAGTGCCCAATTATCATTTTCGAGTAGGAATTTCGTCCCGTCATAATGAGAGATATTCAAAACCGGGTATTTTTCAATGGCGGTAATGGGGGTTTCTTCCAATTGCCTGGGGATGGCAACGCGCATTTCGGGGGTTGCAGGAATGTTCTCTTCGTAACTGAACAAGTGCCCGGAAATATTCCAGGCCTCTGCCTGCATCTCGGAGATCTTTTTTCCTGTACGGGCCAACATCTCGACGACTAGTGCACAGGCGAAAATACCGTCCTTGCCAAGGATGTGGCCGCGTACAGTCAGACCGCCACTGGATTCGCCGCCAAGGAGTGCATTATGTTCGAGCATGCCGGCGGCAATGTGTTTGAAACCAACCGGCACTTCGTAACTTTCTTCGCCAAACTTCGCAGCCATCCGGTCGAGCATGTGGGTGGTCGCCAGGTTGCGGACGACGCCGCCGCGTTGGCCACGCACTTCATGTAAATACCAGTAAACCAGTAAAAGCAGGTCGTTCGTTGAAATGTAGCGGCCTTTTTCGTCGATGATGGCGATACGGTCGGCATCGCCATCGGTAGCCAGGCCCAGGTCGAAATGTCCTTCTTCCAGATCGGTGATCAGCAGTCGCAGCGATTCCAGGTCGGGAGCCGGGGAACGCCCGCCAAATAGCGGATTGCGACGTTCGTGGATGAAGGTCACTCGGCAGCGCGCCTCGGTCAGGACGATGCCCAACGTCAACTGCCCCACACCATACATCGGGTCGACGATGACGCGCAAGTTAGCCCTGCGGATGGCTTCCATATCGATTATTCTTTCAACGGCATCAACGTACTCATTGGTCATGTCACGCCGTTTCACGATACCGGCTTCCACAGCCAGATCGAGGTCGAGCTTCACGACCTCGGCTGAGCTGAGTTGGTTGGTTTCGGTGGTGATTTGGCGGGTTTCCTCGTCGAGCAACAGCGAGCCGTCGCCACGGAAGACTTTCAGACCGTTCCATTCCGGAGGGTTGTGGCTGGCGGTGAAAACCAGTCCGTAGGCGGAGTTCAACAGGGTGGTGGCGTAGGTGACCAGCGGTGTGGGAGAATCCTCGGAAAGCAGAGTTACCGGCACATTGTTCCCGGCAAACACTTCGGCGGCGGTCTCGGCGGCACGATCCGAAAGGAAGCGGCGGTCAAAGCCGATCAGGACGCCGCGTTTTTCCTGTCCCTGGCGGGTGATCTCATTGGACAATGCCTGCGACAGCCTACGGACGTTATGCATGGTGAAGCCCTCGCCGATCACCGCCCGCCAACCGCCGGTCCCGAAGGTGACCTGCTCCTCGGCCTCCGGGCGGTGGGGTCGGAAGAGCCGTTTTTGCAGGATAAATTCTGCATTTGCCAGATCCTCCGGTGTGTTGATACCCTGGACTTCGTCCTGGTCGTAGGTTTGGTAACTTTCTACCAGCAGGCCGGACCGGACGAGTTGGTGGACACAATCTGTCAATCGCATACCGCCGAACTCGGGCGCAAGCGGTAGCTTTTCCAATGCCGGGAAAATCGTATCGGCACGCACAACGTAAGCGCCGATATTCAGTTCGTGGATGGCACGCACGCTATCGGATGCTTCGGAAGCTTCGATAATATCGATTATTTGGCCCTTGCTGTCACGGATGATACGCCCATACGGATAGGGCCGATCCACCATGGCACTCAAGAGGGTCAACTTTGCCTGGCGCAAGCGATGACGATTAAGCAGACCGCGAATGGAATCAGGTCGGAATAGGGGTGTGTCACCATAACTAATGAAGAGGTCACCGTGGAAATCTGCGAGCAGGGGTTTCAATTGCAAGACGGCATGCCCGGTGCCGAGTTGTTGCTCCTGGCAAATATATTGATATTGGCTCCCCAGGTGTGCACGCATCGCCGCGCTTTCAAGGCCGACTACAATATACAAGCTCTTGGGACTGACAAGCTGCAGTGCATTTTGGATGACATAATCGATCACTTTGCGTGAGCCGAGTGCTTGCAGCAGGAGCGATCCGTCATCCGTGGTGCCTGATTCTTTCCCGGCGGCCAGGATAACCGCTTTCAGCTCCTGGTGGGGAATTACATCCTGGTTGGGCATTCCACTTCTCCCATGAAGATTTTGGTGAGACTATACAATCTATTATATAGCATGTCAATGAAACCCGACCTGCATTCATGGAAAGGAACGGAAAAATGGCTGCTGGGCGCTTTGCGCCACACGCAGCCATTTTTTAACAAAATTTAACCCCACGATCACTTCTCCGTAATGGTGACACTTTCGATCGCATCACCGGGGAAGTTGGGATTCTGCTGAGGGTCGCGACGTGTCAGGCCATTGACCACATCCATGCCACTGATAACTTGTCCAAAGATCGTATAGTCATTTTCCGACAGGCCATATGGCCCGAACATGATGAAAAACTGACTGCCGTTGGTATCCGGACCGGCATTTGCCATGGCAACGACGCCAGCCTTATCGAAAAGCAGGTCATTCTTTTCGTTGACGAAGGAATAGCCGGGCCCGCCATTGCCGAGACCAGTCGGATCACCGCCCTGGGCCATAAAACCTTCCAACACCCGGTGGAAAGTGGTGCCATTGAAAAATCCCTTGTTCGCAAGGAAGACAAAACTGTTCACGGTGGTGGGGGCTTTATCGGGGTAGAGCTGAATGACGAATTCACCACCTTTTGCCATTTTTACGGTGGCGAAATATTGTTTATTGACATCGATCTGCATCGGAGGTGGAGTCGCAAACTGCATGATGGCTACGGCAGGTGCATTTGGGCTGGTAATCGCTTTGGGTGGTTGTGAAGCTATGATAATCCAGATGACACCCGCCACGACCAGTACAACCAGGACTACGCCGATGATCTGAACAGTCTTCTGGCGGGCTCTACGACGGCGCTTTTCATTGGTAATATTGGTTCTTCTATTTGACATGCCTGTAATCTCCTGAAATGGCCGAAAGGGATTGGTTGTATTTCTATTTTATATCATTCCGGCTTATTTTTAGTAGATCATCCTATCAGACTATCAATCTAGCGAACTATGGAACTATTCCACCGTGACACTTTTCGCCAGATTGCGGGGCTGGTCCACATCCAGGCCGCGCAGGGTGGCTATATGGTAGGCCAGTATCTGCAATGGGATGACCGTTACTACAGGCGAGAGCATCCAGGGACAATCGGGAACCCACAACACGTGGTCGGCTTGTGAGGCCACCAATTCGTCGCCCTCGGTTGCCACAGCAATGACCGTTCCGCCGCGCGCCTTGACCTGCTGGATCTGGCTGATCATCTTTTCGTGCCAGGGATCTTTCGGAGCAATGCAGACGACCGGCATGGCTTTATCGATCAAGGCGATCGGGCCATGTTTCATTTCGCCGGCCGGGTAACCTTCAGCGTGGATATAGGAGATCTCTTTGAGTTTTAGTGCACCTTCGTAGGCGATCGGCATATTGATTCCGCGTCCCAGGAACAGGCAATCCCGAACGTTTTTTAAGGAATAAGCAATTTTCTTGATCTCCGGTTCCCTATTAAGCACCAGGCTGGCCAGATGGGGGACCAGCCGCAGGTCCGCCACTAGGGCATTACGGTCCGCCTCAGTGAGGGCGTTTCGCAAGTCCGCCAGGAGCACGGCGAGCATGTACAGGTCGACCATCGGGGCGGTGAAGGCCTTGGTGGAAGCCACGCCGATTTCGGGTCCGGCTTGCATTGAGAGGCTCCCGTCTGCGATTCGCATGGCCTGGCTGCCAACAGCATTGACGATGCTCCACAAGCTGGCGCCCTTGCGGCGGCCCTCTTCCATGGCGGCGAGTGTATCGGCGGTCTCGCCGGACTGGCTGATGGCCAGGACAACACAGTTTTTATCAACAAGCGGATCACTGTAGCGGAATTCGGAGGCAATCTGAACCTCGCAGGGCAGGCGGACAATCTTTTCGATCAATATTTTCCCGACCATCCCGGCGTAGGCGGCCGTACCGCAGGCAGTAATATAGATTTTCCGGATCTTTCGGGCCATTTCAGCCGTCAACTTGAGTTCCGGCAGGCGAACGCGCCCGGCTTTAAAGTCCACGCGCCCGGCCAGCGTATCGGTCAAAGAACGAACCTGCTCGTGGATTTCCTTTTGCATGAAATGCTGGTACTCTCCCTTTTCGGCCGCAGCAGCATCAAAGCGGATGGAATGGATTTTAGGTTGGACGGGTTGGCCTTCCAGCGTCTCGATCCGCACGTTCTCGCACGTTACAACCGCCATCTGTTGGGATTCCAGGAAGACGACTCTCTGGGTGTACTCCAGGATGGCGGGGATATCGGAGGCGATGAAATTCTCAGACTTGCCCAGGCCGAGCACGACACCCCCGGCATTACCAATGCGTGCGCAGACGATTTTGTCGGGCTCGTCGGCTGACATCAGGACGATGCCATGGGAGCCCTGGATCTGGAGAAAAGTACGCCGGGCTGCTTCGACCAGGTTCAGGCCGGTCGCCTGGTGCTTTTCGACCAGTTGGACGATGATCTCGGTATCCGTATCTGACTGGAAGGTTACGCCCTCGGCGGACAGCTCATCCCGCAGCTCCAGGAAGTTCTCGACGATGCCGTTATGGACTATGACGACGCGCGCATTTGCGCTGAGATGGGGGTGGGCATTACGGGCAGACGGTTCGCCGTGGGTTGCCCAGCGCGTATGCCCAATCCCTGGTGACCCACTGACGGGTGATTGTTCCACCAATTCGACCAGACGGGCCAATTTCCCGGCTTCACGCCGCACCTGAATGCGGCCATCCGCCAGGACGGCCAGACCGGCCGAGTCATAGCCGCGATATTCCAGCCTTTTCAGGCCATTGAGAAGGATCGGCGTCGCCTCGCGCGGGCCGATGTAACCAACGATTCCACACATGGGAGATCCTCCAATTTTATGTCGTTGCGAGGAGTGATGCGACGAAGCAATCTCCCACTTACCAGGGGATTGCTTCGCTGCAAAGGATGCAGCTCGCAATGATATGGATTTTAATGCCACCTCCTGCGTGTTTGTCTCTGCGGTTGCCCGGTGAGCGTTGTGGCAGGATTTGCTTTTGGAGGGAAAGGCTGCGGGGAGTGTGGCGTCCCCGGAGGGCATCCGCTGATCTTTCGATTTTCTCCCGGCGATATTCCTGCCGGGATTAGCTCCGCCGTGTGGCAGAGAACCCTCATCCTCGTCATCCTTCGACGGTCCCTGATCTTATTCAGAACTGTCAAGGATCATGCGCTAGCTTTCCCGTTCCTAAATGATTGGTGTGCCTCCTGTAAAATATTGTGTAGAAAGGATTATATCGCGCTTTTTAACGGCTGAAATGTCGCAATTATGTGAATTCCACATCCATACCCCATTACAGTTTCCGTACAATTGTTGACTAGCGCCTTCCATCGAGATATGATTAATCTGGTGCTAATCTTTCTCCAGGTTGAACCGCCATGAATAAACGGTCTATTTACCGCATTCCAACCAATAACAAAGGGCAGAGCTTTGTCGAGCTCATGCTGATCCTGCTTATTCTGATGATGTTGTTGGCCGGGGTGGTGGAATACGGTTTTCTGCTGAACAACTATCTGCACGTACTGGATGGAGCGCGTGAGGCTGCACGCTATTCCAGTGTTGCCATTGCTTATGATTTGGATACTGGGATAACCACTCCTAAATATTATCCGTTTTACTACTATACTGCCGTGCAAGCCGCGAACACAATGCAACCGGTCAAGCTTGACCCGACCAAGGGTGATGACATTATTATTTCCGTGCTCAATGTTTCCGGAACTAATATTGTGCGACACCCGGTTGCAAACGGATGGAGCCTGTGCGCCAATTACACTGCCTTTGTCCAGTTCTACTGGTTACAAGACCCTAACAGCCCAGTAGACCCTCTTCAATCTGTTCCATCATCTCTGGCTGATCAAAACTGGTATTTATGCCCGGCGCATGCTTCGCGGCTTGACGACGCTGCCATTCTTGATCGCGTGGATCCTGATGCGCCGAACGCTGGTCTCTTGCTGGTGGAGATACTTTATAATTATCCTCAAATGTTGAAATTACCGGTTTTTTCCAACCTGGCGTTCTTTGGTGTTCAATTTACCATCGTTCCGGACCCGGTCCCTCTTTATCTCTATACGATAATGCCGATTTCCTCGGCTGAACCCAAGTAAGGACCACTGAAAATGTTAAAGCCCATTCTGAAAGCCAGTCGAACAACAGCAAAACTGGAACGCGGCCAGGTGATCGTGATCGTGGCCCTGTCGGCAATATTACTTATCGCAATTGTTGGCCTGGTGATGGATGTGGGCCTCATGTTTATCGGGAACGCCCGTCTGCGCCGGGCGACCGACGCGGCAGCCCTGGCGGCTGCCTTGAAATACCGTATTGGAGTCCAAACTACTACGTTGGACCAGGTCGCAACCGAGTTTCTGGTTTTGAACGGGGTTACCCTGGATGCCGCCCATCCTGTAACGGTTGATACGTGCATCACTGACCCCGGCCTGTGCCTCGATAGCAATGGGACATTTGTAGCTCGCAAGCTGGTTCGGGTGCGTGATACAGCCACGATCAAACTGGCCTTCCTGCCTGTGATCGGGATTAACAACGTCACCATTTCTGCCGAGGCTACCTCGGAAGCGGCTTCATTGGATCTGGTGCTGGTGATCGATACCTCTGAGTCTATGACCCAGGATATCGATAAGACCAATTTCGACAACAATGTCGATTCCCCCCTGTGGCCTCTGCGCGATCCGAGCATTTGCAATGATGACCAAAAAAGCATCAATGCCATCAACGCAAGCACTATGGATCCGGTATTAAAGGCGGCGTATATAGCAGATATTCAGACCGATGGCATACCCGGAGAGTGTCACCCGTTCGAGGAGGTAAAAAAGGCGGCAGTGGATTTTGTCGACCGTTTGTATTTTCCGTATGACCGTGTCGCGGTGGTTACTTTTGACAAGGCTGCGCATAGCAGGTTGGATTTCCTGGCGAATTGTTCTCCTGGTCCGTGCACGACAGATCAGATTAAAGCAACCATTGAAGGCAAGATCAAGAACTTGAATGTTTACGGCGGGGAAGATGAGTGCCCGGACGGCCAACCCTGCCGCCCATATTGTACTAAAACAACCATCCAGAATGGTTACTGTGACAACCAACCCGGCCATCCCCTCAACTATCTCGCTTCCACTGTCAGTGGTGCGCTCTATAAAGGGGTCTTCGATTGCGGGGATGGTTATTATTTCAACCCGGGCAATCCCCAGGACCCCTCCGGGTGTACGACCACCGACCTTGGAGACGGCCTGAAGGTGGCCGGGAGTGAGTTTGGTGTATCTCCGCGGCAGGGGTCACTGTGGGTGGTCGTCCTGCTGACCGACGGATCGGCGAACGGCGGGACCAATCTGGATGACAGTCCAATTTGTCCGAATTCCACCTGGGGTGCCACCCCATTCTGTCGAGATTTATCGACTTCGACCCGCCATTGCGCACTTGCGGCTACGCGCGACCGCTGCATCCTAAACGGCAACGGCGCCCCGGTGGACCCTACGAACCCGTTCTATGATCCCTTATACCCATATAATGCAGGCGTGTGGGATCTCAATAATTACGATGCCGACGATTATGCTCGTGATATGGCTGATTACGTCGGCATAGACCTGCAATCATTGATGTTTTCGATTGGTCTGGGCGATCTAGTGGACAAGCCGGCATCTGACCCGGCCGGCCAAAGATTGCTCAAGTATGCTGCAGAATTTGGCAATGGCCTGTACTATAAAGCCAGTGCCGCAAACCTGGGTGACATTTTCAAGAAAATCGGCGATAATATCGCCACCCGGCTGACGCGCTAGGAGAATGGGCATGAAAGCTCCAGGATTTCCCCTCCCGGGGGATGGAAAACGGTTATGGAAAATGGCAGGCCGTTCGCAGGGTGTGGTCGAGTTTGCCCTTGCGATCCCCATCCTATTGATGCTGCTGTTCGCTATTATTGATTTTTCCCTGCTATTCTCTGCCTGGCTGCTGATCCAGAATATCTCCCGACAGGCAGTGCGCTACGCGGTAACCGGCGGGTGGGAACAGGTCTACTGTCAGACCGGGTGCACGGATAGCGCTGACCAGGACCAGGCCCGCCTCCAATCCATTCACGCCGTGGCCAAGCACTATACAGCCGGTATGTTGGTTGAAGATGGTGCTACCCAGTCACAACCGGGCTATTTGCAGGTATGGATCTGCTCCAGCAGTAGTTATTCCGCCATAGGAAAGACCTTCTCGGATAAATACAGTGGCTGTTATTCTGGTGTAGACTCGGATGGAAACCCAATTGGCGCCTCCCGGGATGACGCTGGCGAACCGGGTGAGGAAGTAATTGTAATGGTGGATTTCAACCATCCATTCATTACCCCTTTCCTGCAATTGGCCAGCTTGTTTGGAGATTCTGCCAATACAAGCTGGGTTATGACCCACTTGGTATCAATTGATAAAGGTAACATAGAAAAGTTCCGAATTTCCAAATTCATCAACACACCGCTTCCGCCGCCCGGACCGGTTAATTCGTCGACGCCCAGGCCGCCGACGAATACCTTCACGCCCTCCAAAACCTTTACGCCGTCTGAAACTTTTACACCCTCCGATACCCCCACAGCCACAAGTACGGCGTCCCTCACCCCGACCGAGACGGATACGCCTACGTTAACGCCGACGAGTACGAACACACCAACCCCGACTGAAACTCCAACCGCTACGGCGACATTCACCAATACCCCCACCGACACTTCCACACCGACGCTGACGGTCACTCCCTCGAATACCCCCACCATAACCAATACTCCGACGATCACCCTTACACCTTCGAACACTTCCACCCGGACGCCTACGCGGACTAGAACACCAACGAGAACACGAACAAATACAAGTACGCCAACGAAAACACCGACGATAACGAATACGCCAACAATAACGAATACGCCAACAATAACGAAAACGCCAACGATAACACCTACACCAACGAGGACATTTACGCCAACGATAACACCTACACCATCGAGGACATTCACGCCAACAATAACACCTACACCGACGAAAACGTCCACGCCGACGAATACGCCCAGCAATACACCTACGCCGACGAAAACCTTCACGCCAACGATAACCCCTACGCCGACGAAAACATTTACGCCAACGAATACACCCACCATTACACCTACGCCTTCGCGTACGCCCACGCCTACCTCCACACCCACCCGCACACCCACGCCCACCCCTACGGCCACGCCACCACCTACAGCCACGCCCACACCTTCGCCTACGGCCACTGCTACGCCTATGCCCACACCTACGCCTACGCCCCCATTTACGCCCACGCCCACCAATACACCGATCACACCGACGCCTACCCGCACACCCACACCCACCGTGACGCGTACGCCCACCGTTACTCCATCGCCTACCACGGGACCAACAGCTACCAAGACACCTACAAAGACTCCGACCCCCACCGCCACATATACAAACGTGCCTACGATCTGCTTCGACTGCCCATAAGTGGGAACCACGAAGGGCTGTGAAATATCCTCAGGAGGCCTGTCCAGATGCCGGGCAGGCCTCCTGAAATTTATCTACCTGGGGATTACCATGAGAGGACTAAATCGACCATGTGCCGGAACGAGAACGTGGTTATAATTTCCCTGGATTGTCTGTGGTAAGTGTTTAATAATGGCAAATGCTTTCATAGTACAGACTTTTGACAGGAGGCCACGTTGCAAAAACTCTTGCGCAAATTATTCCCCTGGCAGATCCAGTGGAAGGGGGTCGTGCTCGAGTCATTGGTGTTCGTGGCCGCCTATATCGTCTGGGTCATTTTTCGATCTCCGCAAAGCCAGAGTCGTTTGTTTATCGGCAGTCTGGCAGTCCTGGTTCCAGGGCTCACCGCAGTAATTCTGGTATTTCAATCTGTACCACAACTCCCCCCCAACTCTCAGCGTGCCTGGCGCTTCCTGGGGTTTGGGTTGGTATGCTGGTCATTGGGGAACCTGGTGCGGGCTTTTTACGAAGGGGTGCGCGGAATACCCACGCCGATCTTTTCGCTGGCAGATATTTTCAGTTTTCTAGCCTATCCTCTCTTCTTTTCCGCCCTGATCGTATATCCATTTGAAAACCGCTACGCCCCCTCACGTTTCCGTTTCCTCCTGGATGTGACTATTTCAGCGAGTGTGGTTGCTACGCTGGTATGGCTGATACTGGGCAGGTCCGCGTCTTCTTTGGAGCCGGCTGAATTGACTCCATTGGTTTATCCTATCGCCGATCTCATCCTATTGATGATCCTGGTCAACATGCTGCTGGCGAATCGCCAGGCACGCCGGACCTTGTTCCTGTGGGGCTGCGGTCTATTTTTCTTCCTCGTCTCTGATTACATCTACAGTCTGCTTTCCCCGGTAAATGGATACCTAGGCAGGAGGCCCCGAGAGCCTCGGTTGGATGGTGGGAGGACTCATTTTTGGGTGCGGGGCGGTTTTCCTGGCTAGTTTACCCATCGAGCAAAGCCGCTTTTTCACGCAGACTTTTGACCTGGGTACACGTATACAAAACATCCTGCCCTTCGCATTTGTAATGCTGTTAGATTGGTTTGTGATGGCTGACTGGCAATTGAGTGGACAGCTCCCCTGGTCAGGTGTCTGGGTTGGCCTATTAATGACTCTGGTGCTCGTGGTGCGAATGGGTGTGCGTGCCGGTGAAATCGAACTGCATCAATATTGGCAATTGTTCAGCAGCATGGCAGGACCGATTTTTATATGCGACGGAGGCGGAAAAATCCTTTTAGCGAACCCGGCTTTGATCCGTGCAATGGGTCTGCGCGAGGCGCATGAGATCACAGGCAGGCCTTTATCCGCCATTTTCGATGACCAGAATTTTCCAGCGGATTTGCTCCAACAGGCTGCCCGGCAGGAATGCTCCCTGGAAGTCTGGCTGCGTCCGAAGCGGACCCCGTACCTGCTTTCTCTCAGCCCGATCTTCTCCGAAGGCCGAAAGGTGCTACTGGCGGGAGAGGCGCATGACTTGAGCGACCAGAAACACCAACAGGCTGCCATCCAGAAGGGTTACACTGAGCTTCAAGTGGTCCACCGGCAATTGGAAGACCTGAATGAGGAATTGGAACGAAAGGTGGAAGAGCGTACACATACCCTGAGCGAAGCCTACCAGCAGCTGGAAGAACAGAACAAGGTATTACAAGAACTTGACCAGTTGAAGAGTGATTTTGTTTCGATGGTATCGCACGAATTACGCACACCACTGACCAGTCTGACCGGCGGACTGGAATTGCTCCTTCAAGAAAGGCCGGTCCGAACCAGACCGCTCCACGTTTGTTCTGATGAAAGGTGAAGTTGGACGACTGACGCGATTTGTAGAAACCATCCTTAACCTTTCAGCAACAGAAGCCGGACATATCCAATTAAATCTGGTGTCGATTTCCCTCGACGAAGCCCTCAAAACTGTTTGTCAAAAGCTCGGCGTAGCTCCTGGCGCCCGACAAATACAGATCTGCTTGCCGGAAGACTTGCCACACGTTTTGGCAGATGAAGTTGTTTTGAGCAGCATCTTCAATCATTTGATCGATAATGCAATGAAGTATGCGCCCGAAAGCCCCGTGGTGGTGGAAGCCGTTCGTAGAAGAAACCGTGTGCGCGTCCAGGTCACTGACAAAGGACCGGGGATACCCGTGACGCTAAGACCCCTGCTTTTCCAGCGTTTCCAACGCCTGGACGCCAAAGATTCCCAATCTGTTTATGGATATGGCCTGGGATTATACCTATCCAAACGCATGTTGCGGGCCATGCAAAGCGACTTGTCATACGAAGCGCCGCCGGAGGGCGGGGCACGTTTTTACTTCTATTTGAAGGTGGCACGATGAAAATCCGAATTTTGCTGGTGGATGACGATCAAACGCTTTTAAATCTCCTGAGCCAGTATTTGCGGGAAAGTAATTTTGAGGTGTATGAAGCGTCTACTGGACCAGCCGGCCTGCGGCTGGCATATAATGATCACCCCGACCTGGTCCTGCTGGATGTAATGATGCCTGGCATGGATGGATGGGAAGTGTGCGCTCGCCTGCGCGAGATGAGCGATGTCCCGGTCATCATGCTCACCGCCAAGGCAGCTGAGGCGGACAAATTGCGCGGGTTCCGGCTTGGCGTGGATGACTATGTCACCAAGCCATTCAGTTTTGTCGAACTGGTGGCGCGCATTCAGGCAGTCATGGGGCGCGTGCATAAGGACCGCAAAGAGATCAGCTATATTGCGCATGGAGAGATTATCCTGAATATGGAGAAATTTCAGGCTTCGCTTGCCGGCCGGACGCTTGTTTTAACGCCCACCGAATTCCGCTTGCTTGAAGTCCTGGTAAAGCGGAAGGGGAGAGTGGCTTCGGAAGGGGATTTGATCCGGGAGGTGTGGGGCTCCGGGCGAAGCGATCCGGCGCTGGTCCGGCGTTATATCCTGATGCTGCGGAAAAAACTGGAGGATGACCCCTCTTCACCCATCTGGGTGCGGACAGTGCGCGGCTTTGGCTATCGCCTGGGTACCGGTCCACTCAAGTTGCCGGAGGACGATAAACCTCCAGGGAAAAAGTAGAACCGGTCTCCCGGTTCTATTTATTCTTATTTGATGGAGTGGTGAGTAAAATACAGTGCAGATGACTAAATTACATAGAGCAAAAAAAGCGCACTAAGTATTAGGAATGGCGCATACGGGATTGCGGTAAAGGCTTTATATTTTTTCGTGATCAGCATTCCTACTATGATAAAAAGGCTGATCAAGCCGCCGGCCAATACCGCGAAAAGCAGCCCGCTTGCGATGGCAGGCCAACCGAGCAGCAGACCAAGGATTCCAGCGAGATTAACATCACCGAAGCCCAGGGCCACTTCGTCTGCTGGACATGCCACGTTTTTTGGCCATATAACGCACATACCATTCTCCTACAAAGTAAAAGACCAACATGATGCCAAAACCGACTGCGCCGCCAATCAGAGTGCTCGTGATGCCGTGAGGAATGGATGTCTCGCTCCGTATGTAGATACCAATGCCAAGGGCCAGGACCGCACCGGTGAGGCTGATCGGGTGCAGGATAAGACGGTGTTCCAGGTCGATCACAAAGACCAGTGAGAGATAAATGAAGAGGATAAGTGCCAAAATAAAAGGGAAACCGTGGCGTGGAAATAGCCATAATAAGACCGGTACGACCGTCAAAATGGCCTGCAGGAAAAGTGTGCGCATACCGCGACGGTTTGCCACACGAAGTGCAATTCCGTAAGGCCAAATAATCGGACCAGTGGAAAGGTGTCTGGCAGTGCGGACAAACCGGGCGGCTGAAACTTCGTGTAACCGGCAATACATCTGCCAGGTAGTTGACCAGCCAGCCGGAAAGCCAGCCAAGGATCAGGGCGATAATAAGGGATCCAGTCATAGGTCAATTATAAACGAATTATTTGTAGAAGGTTTCAAAAAATCAGTCATGGAGCTGATTTACCCAAGACCCAAAACGATACTTGGCGGAAAGGAAAAAGTGCCTTACAATACCGCCGCTCGAATATCTCAATTGACTGGAGAATTGGGGGTGTGGAAGGTGGCCTGACTTACCCGAAGGGCACGAAACCGCCTTCCTACCTCCCACTTATGAGATGATTTTAGCCGCGCAATCCTGCGCAGGAGGTTTACATGGAGAAGTTTCACATCGAAGGCGGAATTTCACTGAAAGGCGAGATGACACCATCGGGCAACAAAAACGCCGCGTTACCCATCCTTGCGGCAACGCTCTTGACGAATGAGCCGGTCATCCTGCATAACGTCCCGAACATCCGTGACGTGAACGACATGCGCAAGTTGGTAGCCAGCCTGGGCGTCAAAATCGAAAACATAGGTGGGAATTCCTGGCGCATCGCCGCACATACTGTGAGACCGGCCGACCTTGACCCTGACCTGTGCCGGCGAATCCGAGCTTCCATTCTGCTGGCTGGACCCATGCTGGCGCGCACAGGCGGGTTCCGTCTTCCGCCGCCGGGTGGAGATGTCATCGGCCGCCGTCGTCTGGATACACACACTCTGGCTCTCAAGGCGCTTGGCGCAGAGGTCAAGTATGCTCGTGCCGCATTTGGGTTCCAGGCCAAACGCCTCAAAGGCACGGATGTCCTGCTGGATGAAGCGTCTGTGACCGGGACGGAGAATGTCCTGATGGCTGCGGTTACCGCCAAAGGCACAACCATCCTGCGGAATGCCGCCTCCGAACCGCATGTACAGGACCTTTGCCTGATGCTGAACACGCTCGGGGCAAATATCAGCGGGATCGGGTCCAATACGGTGCGAATCGAGGGCGTCGAGAGTCTCCACGGGGGTGAGTTTACCATCGGACCGGATTACCTGGAAGTTATCAGTTTCATCGGCGCGGCGGTGGTAACGCGTGGCGAGCTGTGCATCCGCAACGCCGGGAATCAGTATCTGGACATGATCCGGTTCGTATTCCGTCGACTGGGTGTGGATTGGGAAGTGCAAGGTGAAGACATCCTTGTCCCGGCCAAGCAACGCTTGAAAATCGAACCGGACCTTGGGAATGCCATCCCGGAAATCAAGTCCAATATCTGGCCGGCTTTCCCAACCGACCTGATTTCCATCGCCATCACGATGGCGACCCAGGCCCGCGGCAGTGTCTTGTTTCACGATTGGATGTATCCCGGACGCATGTATTTCACAGACAAGCTGGTTGCCATGGGCGCACAGATCGTCTTATGTGACCCGCACCGAGTCATCGTAACCGGGCCGATCCAAGCTATACGGCGAGAAGGTGGAGAGTCCCGATATCCGCGCAGGAATGGCCCTGCTTCTGGCGGCACTGGCAGCCCCGGGAAAATCCACGATTCGCAATGTCGGACAGATCGACCGCGGCTACGAGCGGGTGGATGAGAAGTTGCGCTCCCTGGGTGCGAACATCGAGCGCTTGATCGAAAAATGATTTTCGGTTTGGATCAACAAAAAACTGGGTGCTGCCCAAGCAACAACCAGTTTTTTGAATTTCGAACTTAATTGCTTGGCTGGGCAGTCACTTCGATGAATTGGTTCACAACATCCCGCAACATTCGTTCTGGCAGTGCACCCACCTGGCGATGAACGATTTTCCCCGCATAAACAAACAGCATGGTCGGGATGCCCTGTACGCCGTACTTGGTGGCCCATTCAGGATTTTCGTCAGTATTGACCTTGGCAATAATCACTTTGCCCGGCATTTCCTGGGCGATCTTGTCCAACATCGGACTGACCATTTTGCATGGCGTACACCAGGGTGCCCAGAAATCGACAATGACTGGCAGTGGGTTCTGCAATATGGTTTTTTCGAAGGCTGCATCTGTAACGTGAATTGGTTCGTTCATTCCTTGCTCCTTTATTCGGCCTTTTCGCCGGGTTTTAGTAGACGGTATTCTGAAGTAATCCTGGCAACTTTACCAAGCATAAGTCCTACTGAACAATACTTTTCTTCCGAAAGCTGAATCGCCTGTTCAATATCTTTTAGTGGAATGTTCTCACCCCAGATCAAGTAATTGAGATGGATGTCCGTCCAAATCATTGGATAATCTGTGGCACGTAATCCACGCACCTGTACTTGCATATCGGTTGGGGTGAGACGTTTCTTCTTCAGGATGGAAACGATATCCTCGCCGGTACAACCAGCTACTGCCACCAGCAATAACTGCATGGGGCTGATCCCGGGCTTGCCATCCAGGGTGCCCATCTGGACAGTACCCCCGGATGTGTTTTGACCAACGAAGGTTAGTTCACTTTTCCATGTGGCAGCGACTTCTATCCAACCTTCGGTCACAAGTTCTCCTGTTGTTAGTGAGTTAATGTTCTCATTATATCTTATGATGCACGAAGGTGAAAAAGGTTGCATGATTATCATTCCTTTTCCTCCTTGACAAAATAGAAATAATGTTCTAATATTAACACCTATGGCTGCTCAACTCTCTTTGATAATTCCTTCCTTTCCTAAATACCCTACAACCAAACTAGCAGACTTATATTCGTTTTTTTTTCGATACGAGGAACGAATACGGTACGCGTATTAAGCCCTATGCAGTACGTATACTGCTTTCTATGCAGTATAATCCCCCCGTTATGGCCGACCTTTTCGCTCGTTGGAAACAAGGATTATCCCGCAGCAGCAAAGCCACCTTTGGACGGCTGGCGGGCATTTTTGGCGCGACAGAGATAACCGAGGCGACCTGGAATGACCTGGAAGCGTTGCTCATTCAAGCCGATCTGGGGCTTGAGACCACCGGAGCAATCATCGATTCTTTGCGCAACACCTTCCGGATTCTGGGGTTGACCCGGACGAGCGAACTGCGAGTCCAATTAGAAGCCGAATTGCGTGCCCGCCTGGATTCAGTGCCATTGGTGGATCTGACTGCCCGTCCAACCGTTATTTTGCTTGTCGGAGTAAACGGCTCAGGAAAAACAACCACTGCCGCCAAGTTGGGCCGTCATTTTGCCGATGAAGGTAAACGCGTCCTGCTGGTAGCGGCAGATACCTTCCGGGCCGCCGCGGTGGACCAGTTACAGGTCTGGGCGGAACAGCTTGATTTACCAATCATCGCTGGACAGTTGGGTTCCGATACTGGAGCCGTTATTTACGATGGCATAAAATCAGCCCTGGCGAGGGGTTATGACCTGGTACTGGTGGATACGGCCGGTCGTCTACATACCCGATATAATTTGATGGAAGAGCTCAAGAAAGTGCACCGTGCGGCCAGCAAAGCCCTGGCTGGTGCACCGCATGCTATCTGGCTGGTTCTGGATGCCACGACCGGACAGAATGCACTGGTTCAGGCGCGCGCTTTCAAGGAGGCTGTCAACGTGACGGGTGTAATCCTTGCAAAGCTGGATTCTTCGGCACGCGGCGGAATGGCCTTTGCCGTCCAGCGTGAGCTGGGCTTGCCGATCCTGTTTGCCGGTTTGGGTGAAAAGGCGCAGGATCTGACGACTTTCGATCCGGATGCGTTCGTGAAGGGAATTCTTACGGAGTAAATATGGATGCACCTGCAGAAGAAATAATTTCAATGGAAAAGGCGCCACTAGTACGATGGGGAATGGCGATCCATCAGGTTTTTTGGAGATTTCCGCACCGGATATTGTATATTTCAATCCGTATCTTGCTCGCCGAGTGGACGGTTTGGATGCTTTGGTAGAGGATTATGAAGCATTGCGCGGCACAATCGTTTTCGATCGCTTTGAGTTGCTTAATCCGCTGGTGCAATTTGGTGAAGGTATGGCAGTGTTGACCTTCAATTACGTTTCCTACGGAAGTATTCAAGCATAAAAGGGCATTACTGCAAATAGAACCTTATCCCGAGAGTACGCGGAGATAATTTCGACCGGCAAAATACGCCGGTCGCACGGACATAAAAAGATAGAAGAAGGGATAATCGTTATGGAGGATCTGCTTGATCGATTGAAAACTGCGCAAGACGTACTTCGCCAGCTTATGGTGCGTCTTTGACTTACACGCGATAGAATCCCAGCTTGCCGGACTCGAAAAAGAGATCAATGCTCCGGCGTTCTGGAATGATCCAAGCCATGCCCAGCAGGTGAGCAAGCAAGCGGCTGGTTTGCGCGAGCAGATAGAAGATTGGCGTGGATTTCGAGCACCGCTTGAAGGACGCTTCGGAACTGGCTGGATTGAATGACGAAACCTTGCGTGTTGAATTGGAAACGGAAATAGCCGGCCTGGAATCCGAGTTGGATAAACGGTCTTTCACCGCCATGCTCTCCGGCCTTTACGATGCTGACGATGCCCTACTGGCCATCCATGCAGGTGCAGGCGGAACCGATTCACAAGATTGGGCCTCCATGCTATTGCGCATGTATTTACGCTGGGCTGAGCAGCAGGGTTATAAAACGGATGTCTGGGATATGTCGGAGGGGGAAGAGGCAGGCATAAAATCCGTAACGATCGCTATCAACGGCAGGTATGCATTCGGTTATTTACGTTCAGAAAAAGGGGTCCACCGGTTGGTACGGCTTTCTCCGTTCGATTCAGCCCATAGGCGGCATACGTCTTTTGCTTTGGTGGAAGTACTGCCGCAAATTGCCTTTGACAACCCCGAGGTATCGATCGATCCGGCAGATTTGAAAGTGGATGTTTTCCGGTCGTCGGGCGCGGGTGGTCAGAATGTCCAGAAGAACTCCACGGCCATCCGGATCACGCACTTGCCGACCGGGATTGTGGTCACCTGCCAGAACGAGCGCTCACAGACACAGAACCGTGAGTTTGCCATGCGGATCCTGAGAGCGCGTTTGCTAGAAATCAAGAAAGCGGAAAAGAATGAAGAAATTGCTGTATTGCGGGGTGAATATACCAAAGCTGAATGGGGCAGCCAGATCCGCTCCTATGTACTGCATCCGTACCAAATGGTGAAAGACCACCGCACCGAATACGAAACCGGCAACACCCAAGCGGTCCTTGACGGTGATTTATACAGATTTATGGAAGCGTATTTGCGGAAAGGTAAATAGACTTGACGCGATAGAACTTCATGCTATAATCAGCCCGCTTAAGCCAAGAAAAGTGTTATCTCAATATACCGTATTGGGGTGATACAACACCATTTGCAATACCGTTGTTATGCTATTGCACCCAAGAAGGAGTATGAATGCCCCCACAGCCGAAGCGTAAACTCTCGAAAGGCCGCCGAAACCGTCGACGCGCCCATGATGCACTGGAAGCCTCCAACTTGGTTGCCTGCACCAATTGCGGTACCATGATACTTCCACACATTGTCTGTCCAAATTGTGGGTTCTACAAGGGCAGGGAGGTTATCGCGGTAAAGAAAGCGGAAAAAAAGAAATAGCATACCAAAATCACGGGCTGTGAAAGAACAGCCCGTGATTTCTTATCAGGGAATCGCGAACCAATTTGGTGCGGCATATCCCAGGAGGAAATTGAGCGATAATTATGCTTGCACAGTTGTATATCTTTCGCTAGAATATATATAAAACTAAGAAAAATAGTAGGAGGTACCTATGAGCCTTAGTCAAGTTGCTTGTTCCATCCCAGCCTCGCCAACCATTGCGCTTAATGAAGAGGCACGTCTCTTACGTGAAAAAGGCGAACCCGTCATACATCTTGGAATTGGTGAACCAAAGAATAAGACACCGATTGCAGCCATCCTTGGTTCGGCTGCCAAATTAAATAGCGGAGATGTTAAATATGCACCGACAGATGGGAATCCGTCTCTCAAAAAAGCGATCATACGTTATACCGAAGAAAACTATAATCGCGTCGTGTCACCCCAGAATGTCATTGTCTCTGATGGAGCCAAGCAGTCGATCTGGAATGTCCTATTTGCAGTCCTGAATCCACAGGATGAAGTGATTATCCTTGCGCCATATTGGGTCAGTTACCCCGAAATGATCCGCATGATCGGAGGCATTCCAGTTGTCGTTACTCCAGAGGATGGCTCATTTGTCCCGACATACGAGGAGATTGAACGTGTGGTGGGGTCTTATACAAAAGCCATCATCGTGAATAGCCCAAATAACCCATCGGGTGCAGTCTACCCAGAAGAATTGATTGCCAAGATCGTTGGCCTGTGCGAGAGCAAGGGCATCTATATGATTTGTGATGATATCTATCACAAACTAGTTTTCGATGGGAATGTGGCCGTTCCAGCATTCAGATTTAGCACCAAGGATGTTGAAAATTCGAAGATCGTGGCTGTCAATGGCGTGGCAAAGTTGTACGGGATGACCGGCTTCCGAGTCGGTTGGGTAGTGACGCACAAGAAACTGGTTGAGGTAATGACCAATATCCAATCCCAGACAACCACTTGCGTTTCTCCGGTGATGCAAGCAGCCGCTGAGGGAGCCTTGACAGGCATCCAGTCCAATGTCGAAGCCTTGCGTCTGACAATGCAGAACAACCGTGATATCCTTATACAAGAATTGAGTGCATTTACAGGTGTGAGGTGTTTTAAACCGGAAGGGACTTTCTATGGCTTGCCCGATTTCCGGGCTTATTGCGGAAATGGCTTGATAAAAAACTCGGTGGAACTTGCGAACCTCTTGCTCAAGAAGGCTTTGGTCGTTACAGTACCAGGCAAGGAGTTTGGCATGGAGGGCCACCTGCGCTTAAGTTATGCCGGCACGGTTAAAGATTTGACGGAAGGGATTGAGCGAATGAAATGGGCACTCGATCCAAATGCACCATCAGACATTTATATTGGAGATCGAAAGCTGGTTAGAGATTGGATGTAACAGCCGAAGGAGACATCCATGAATAACATCTACAACATAAAAACTCCTGCTGAAGGACAGGCTGCCTCACTCCGAGGTGATTACGGCCTGGATAACCTGGGCCTAACCAACCTGCGCAAGGCGTACTGGAACCTGCCAATGGAAGCCTTGTATGAAGAGAGCATCTTCCGTGGCGAAGCGAACATTTCACGAATGGGTCCACTGATCGTCAATACCGGAAAACACACTGCCAGGGCAGCTGGAGATAAATTCGTTGTCCGGGAAGCGGCCTCGGAGGGCTATATCTGGTGGGGACAGTATAACAGGCCTTTCGATTCGGAAAAATTCGACGCGTTGTTCGCTCGGATGCAGGGGTACTTTCAAGGAAAAGACGTTTTTATCCAGGATTGCTATGGTGGGGCCGACCCTGATTTCCGACTGCCCATCCGCGTCATCACCGAATATGCCTGGCACAGCTTGTTCGCCCGCAATATGTTCATCAAACCGCTGTCTGCCGAGGAATACCGCCGGCATGTACCGGAGTACACGATTATCTGCGCCCCCGGATTTAAGGCTTCCTCCGTGATCGATCAGACCCCTTCTGAGACTTTTATCGTGCTCAATTTTGCAAAGAAGATGTGCATCATTGGCAACACGGCTTATGGCGGAGAAATCAAGAAGGCCATCTTTACTGTGTTGAATTACCTTCTCCCTTTGGATAATGAGGTAATGACCATGCATTGTTCAGCCAATGTCGGCAAGCTTGGGGACGTAGCCTTATTCTTCGGACTCTCAGGTACTGGCAAGACGACTCTCTCTGCAGATCCCAACCGAGGTCTGATTGGCGATGATGAACACGGTTGGAGTGACAACGGCGTATTCAACTTTGAAGATGGCTGCTATGCAAAGGTAATCGAACTTTCGCCAACAGCAGAGCCGCAAATCCATGCCTGTACCAACCGTTTTGGAACGATCCTGGAAAATGTGATCTGGGACCCGGTATCGCGCGCGATAGACCTGGATGACGCTTCAATGACCGAGAATACACGCGCATCCTATCCGCTTGATTACATTGAAAATGCCGTTAAGGAGAAACGCGGCGGGCATCCAAAGAATATTATTCTCCTGACCTGCGATGCATCCGGCGTAATGCCCCCGATTGCCAGGTTAAGTGTGGAACAAGCCATGTACCACTTTATCTCCGGATATACATCTAAAATCGCCGGGACGGAGATCGGCCTGCGCGATGAACCGGAGATAACCTTTAGTGCATGCTTCGGCGGTCCATTTATGGTACATCGTCCAGCATTCTACGCCGATTTGATACGGCGCAAGATTGTGCGCTATAACGTCAAATGCTGGCTTGTAAATACCGGCTGGGTGGGTGGGCCATATGGGATCGGAAAACGCATCAGCATCAAACACACCCGCAATTTGCTAAATGCGGTTTTGAACAATTCTTTGGAAAATGTTGAATTCTATACAGACCCGGTATTTGGTTTTCAGGTACCCAAAACGTGTCCGGACGTCCCCGAAGAAGTGCTTTATCCGGCTCGGTCCTGGCAAAAAGAAGACGATTACTGGAAGAAATATAAGAAATTGGCATCACGATTTGTCAGCAATATGAAGAAATTTGAAGTGGATACCCCGCGAGAGGTGATAACGGCAGGGCCGAAAATTTAAAAAAATGGTGGAGTAGGTAACCAAATCTCAGACGTTGACTCACCGAAGCTCCTCAATTGTCGGGAAGTTATTTTGCAAGCTTATCCGAATATTATTGAAGTGCTGCCTCTGACCAGGAAAGGGGAGCTTTATCATGGGGAATGTAGCACAATATGCCTAGGCGAAATCCCAATTACGGATATAATTGCCCGTTGGTTTGTGAAGATGGGAACTAATACGCTCGTGGTGCGGAAATTAGTCTATTTCTTGGAGAGTTAACGTGGACAAAGAAGCGATCAATAAGCTTATGCGGCCCAAGTCGGTCGCTGTTGTGGGAGCATCCTCCCAGCCGGGGAAAATTGGGTATACCGTTGTCGAGAACCTGATCAAGGGCGGATACAAGGGAAAGATTTACCCGATCAATCCGGCAGCAACTGAAATCCTCAGCCTGCCCGTCTGCGCATCGGTTACGGCTTTACCAGAAGCCGTGGATCTTGCCATCATTACGGTCCCTGTAAAAATCGCGAACCAGGTTGTCGAGGAATGTGGACAGAAAGGTATCAAAGCGGTCAGTGTGATCACATCCGGGTACAGCGAATCTGGGCGACGTGATCTGGAAAATGAATTAGTTGACATTGCACATAAGTACGGAATGTGTGTACTTGGTCCGAATATCGTCGGTTCTCTATCCAACTCGGACAACTTAAACGCTTCATTTGCACCATTCCTGCCGTTCAAGGGTTCTGCCACTCTCATCACCCAATCCGGCGCCTTGCTGATCGCAATGGATGCCATCACGTATACCCGCAAGGTCGGCTTTGACAAGATGATTTCGATTGGCAATATGGCAGACGTGGACTTCGCCGACCTGATCGATTGGCTAGAAGAAGATGAGAGCACTGCTTGCACCTGCCTTTATATTGAAGGTATCAAGGATGGGCGCAAGTTCATCGACGCCTGCCGGAAGGCTAAGAAACCCATCATTGCTCTCAAGGCCGGAAATTCGGTCCATGGTGCGGCGGCCGCGGCTTCGCATACCGGTTCACTGGCTGGTTCTGCCAAGGTGTATGGGGCGGCATTCCAGCAGTCTGGTGTGGTTGAAGCCTCGGATTTGAATAACCTGTTTGATCGCACACTGGCTCTCTCGCTGATGCCCCCCCTGAAAGGCACCAATTTATTGGTCGTTACCAATGGTGGCGGCGTGGGTGTGCTTGCCACTGATGCGGCTGAGAAATTCGGGATACCATTAAAATTTGCTCCGCCGGATGTGCAGGAAGAGCTCAAGAAGCATATGCCCGATTTTGGTTCGGCCAAGAATCCGGTGGACATGACTGGCATGGCAGGGAATGATTGGTATTATGAAACCGTTAAGTTTGCCTATGCCCACCGCTGGACAAATGGATTAGTGGTTCTTTATTGCGAAACTGCCATCACCAATCCATTTGAAATCGCCCAGGCTATCAAGCGCGCCATTGACGACAGCGGTGCGAAGAGGAAACCCATGGTTGTTTCGATGGTGGGGGGTACTCGTTGCGACAAGGCCATGCAATGGCTGGTTGAGAACGGCATCCCGGCTTACGGTGCACCGGACCAAGCAATGAACGCCATGGCGGCCTTGGGCGAACTAAACCGCATCCAATCCATGTTGGACAAAACCGTAGTTGTCTCCGACCCCGAACGTGCTGCCAAGGCTGGCAAGGTCATCGCGGTTGTTCGAGAAGAAGGACGGAATGCGCTGACGGAAACCGAAGCGAAACAGGTGTTCTCTGCCTACAATCTACCGATTGCCCAAACCTGGCTGGCGAAATCTGAAGATGAAGCTGTCGAAATGGCTACATCGATCGGATACCCAGTGGTGATGAAAATCATCTCACCAGATATTGTCCATAAATCCGATGCCAAGGGAGTAATGGTAAATATCAAGGATGAGGCGGGCGTACGGGATGCCTATAAAACCATCCTGGCGAATGCGATAGTCTATAAAGCCGATGCGAACATCCACGGGATTGCCGTCCAGGAAATGGCACCCGGGGGTACTGAGGTTATTGTTGGATCAGTAAACGATCCCACTTTTGGACCTACGGTCATGTTCGGTCTGGGCGGCATTTTTGTGGAAGTACTCAAAGATGTTACTTTCCGTGTTGCACCAGTCAACAAATCGCAAATAGAGCAGATGCTGACCGAGATCCGTGGTGCCCCGATGTTGAAGGGTGTACGCGGCGAGTTGCCACGCGACCGTGCTGCCTTAGTAGATGTACTCTACCAGTATGCCATTATGATTTCTGATTTGTCCGATGAAGTATCAGAAACGGATGCCAACCCGATTCTTGTCTACGAGGAAGGCAAGGGTGTCAAGGTAGTGGATGCCCGGATCATCCTGAAGAAGAAAGAATAACCGAAGATTGTGAAAAAAGAACAGGGTACTGTTAGCGTGAAAGCCTATCGGTACCCTTTTTTTAATGATTGTTAAGAAAAACAATAAATCATTCAATTTGCCAAAATGATCGCATTCCTAATAATTCATAAATTGTACGATATTAATCGACCATAGGGACATCTTCTTGGTCCATTTCTTTTTCTCCTGCCTTCACCTGCCATGGTTTAAATTGAGCAAGGAGCCTGCCTGGAATGCTACCTTGCATTAAAACCCCCTTTCGTCCATGTTCAAGACGTTCCACCTGCCCAAATTCGTGGAAAAGTGAAATAAGCTGACCCTTTTGGTACGGCAAGCGGACAAGAATGGGTGTGAGAGTCTCATAAAGTTCGCTACGGATATGCTTGAGCATGTCACCAATGCCTGCTCCGGTGAGAGCAGAAATGGCTACGGCTTGTGGAAAACGTTCCACAGCGCGGCGGGCAGCCTCGGGGTTTGAAAGGCGGTCAATTTTATTCAGCACGGTGATAATTGGAACGTGATCGGCATCCAATTCCTCGAGTGTTTGGTGGACAGCCTCGGCCTGGTTCATGGCATTTGGGTGGGAAATGTCGACTATGTGCAGCAGCAGGTCGGCCTCTGCAATTTCTTCCAAGGTTGCACGAAAGGCCGCCACAAGGGTGGTGGGGAGCTTTTGGATAAATCCTACCGTATCTGTGAAAAGCGCCTGATAGCCGCCTGGCAATTCCACGCGCCGGGTTGTTGGGTCGAGTGTAGCAAACAACTGGTCTGCCACGTAAACATCCGACTTGGCCATACGATTTAGAAGTGTTGATTTACCGGCATTGGTATATCCAACCAAGGTAACTGTTGGGATGCGACTGCGTTTCCTTTGAGCGCGATATCTCATCCGGTGAGCACGGACTTTTTCAAGTTCCTCTTTAAGATGGGCAATTTCGTGCCGGACAGCACGGCGGTCCACTTCCAATTGGGTTTCGCCAGGGCCACGCAATCCTACTCCACCCACCGACCCGGATCGTCCACCACCGCCACCGGCTTGCCGGGTAAGATGAGTCCATTGACCGGTCAGGCGTGGGAGATAATATTCATATTGGGCCAGTTTAACTTGTAATTGACCGTCACTGGTATGGGCATGTTGGGCGAAGATATCGAGAATAAGCGCCGTGCGATCAAGAACACGCGCTCGATTTACCAAGATGTTTTTGCAGTTCACGTTGGTGACGAGGAGAGAGTTCATCGTCGAATATGATAACCTGTGCAAGTGTTTCTTCGGCCAAGGCCTTGAGTTCCTCCACTTTCCCTGAACCAATAAACGTCTCCGGGTTTGGACGATCCATTTTCTGGGTCAACTCGCCGATCACCTTTAAACCGGCTGTATCTGCCAACAGGGTAAGTTCAACCAGCGAGTCTTCAAGTGTTAGCAAGTGATCCCGTCCGAATAAGTCAACACCCACCAGGAAAGCGCGTTCGCGAGGTGAAGCGGTTGGTACAGGTTTTTTTTTGGACATATAAGTAAATTTAATTTCCAATCAGATTAGTCTAGTGATTTCCCGAATGATACATGATTTCGGATTGGTTTGCAGCAGATTGATCGCAAGTGTAAGTCAGTATAACCTTCTTGACAATTCCAATTTCGGAAGAATGAATGGAATTTTCAATTATCTCTGAGTGGCCATCCAATCCAGCAACGTTTCACCGACGATTTCCAAACTTTTCGGTGAAACTTTATCGGGAGTATCGGCAGCTGTATGCCAGTAAGGGTAATCGAAATCTATTATGTTCACAGCCGGAATGCCTGCTTCCAGAAAAGGTGTATGATCGTCCAGCATACTGTACTTGACCGTCTGTAAAAATTGGTGTCCGTATCCCAGCTTAGGCTTGCCCCCAAATTTCTGATACGAGAGTTGGATTTGAATTGCGCTCAATGTAGATGTTCAGATCAGCATCCCCGACCATGTCCACGATAATGGCGGCACGCGGATGAAAGGTTAATCCTGTAACGAACGCTCGAGAGCCCATGATCCAGTCACGACCTTGTAGCCCGCCACTATCCTCGGAATTGAAAAAGACTAGCCAAGTCGGGATACTATCAAGCGGGATAGTGCGCGCCAATTCGAGCAGTACAGCGACGCCTGAGGCTCCATCATTCGCGCCAGGTACGGGTGAAGTGCGACCTGGCCCTGGGTCCTGATCAGCGAGCAGGCGGCTGTCATAGTGTGCCCCTAGGATGATTTGCGGTATTTGACTATTGTGTGAAGCGATGATATTCAAGACGGAAAAGCGTTCCCAGGAAGTTTCCTGGATCTCGGCATTCCAGCCTGCCTTATGGAGCACCTCCTGAATGTAAAGGACGGTTTTGGCGTGTGACTGACTATCCGGAACTCGTGGGCCGGGAGCCACCTGAGCAAGCACGTCCCGATATGCGCGTTGCCCATTAAAAGTGATGAGGAGGTAAGTAAAGTAACGATAATCTCCAGGCAAACAACGCGATAACTAAAAAGCTGAACAAAACCAAGAAAAAAATACGTGATTTGCGCATAGGCATTCTATCCGATGTTTATATTATTAGGACTTTCGCTTGAACCGCAGAGATGATAGCATTGATGCGTGATCACGAAGCTACAATATGTAGAATACTTGATAAGCACAGTTGGCAATTTTACGAGCACGAACCTTGCCAACCACTTGTATGGCGTCAGTCATGACACCATCACGGATTATTTACGGAGTGAGCGTCTGACCGCACGTAGTTTATGGGAACTTGTTAATGGCTTGATCAAGGATGGGCCAGAAACATTCTTGATCGTGGATGACAGTGTGCAGGATAAATGCTACTCTCGTTTTGTCGAGCTGGTCAAACTGCAGTACAGTGGTGCAGTGCATGGTTTGATCCGCGGCATCGGTGTGGTCAATCTGGTGCATACGACGGGAGCCGAAGGTGACTTCTACCCGTTAGACTACCGGATCTATGCGCCAGACAGTGATGGCAAGAGTAAGAACGACCATTTTTTAGAAATGCTCACGAATGCCATTCACGACAAGCGCATCCTGGCCAAATACCTTCTGTTTGACAGTTGGTACGCTTCCGCCGACAATCTGAAACTGGCTCACCGCCTGGGTTTGATATTTTTCACCACACTGAAAGAGAACCGCATGGTGAGCCTGAGCAAAGAAGGTGGCTACATTCACCTGGATCAGATTGAGTGGACGCCCGAGCAGTTGCAGAATGGCTTGATGGTGAAACTGAAAGAAGTACCTTTTAAGGTGCGGTTATTCAAGGTGGTCGCTACAAATGGCGACATTGACTGGGCGATAACGAATTGTCCAGATGAGACTTTGACCACGCAGGCTGTTCAAGAAGCGAACAACGTACGCTGGCAAGTTGAAGAACTGCACCGCGAGCTCAAGCAATTGACCGGGATCGAAAAATGCCAGTGTCGGATCGGCCGCTTTCAGCGCAATCATATCTCTTGTTGCTATCATGCCTGGCTTTCTCTGAAAGTCCGGGCAAAGAAACTCGGCAAAACCGTTTATCAGGTCAAGGCAGATCTTTGGCGTGTTTATCTGCAAGCAGAACTGCATCAGCCACATATTCCTGCCTTTATCCCTGCCTAAGCGAAAGTCCTAATTATAAAAAATTACTTAAATCAATTTGAGCCCGAAAAACAAATAGTCTGGTACGTTCTCGTATTCCAATCGGTTGGATGATGAGAGTGCCGGCAGTATCCCAAAGTTGGCCTTCTTCGGAAGGAAATCTTTTATAGTATGGGTGAGGTAGTGACAAAGTGAAACCAAGATGGTCATTTCAGGAAGAATGAAATGTTATCGACATTTGCTGATTTGTGCTGCATTTATTCCTTCAAGAATGCTTGTAGTGCAAAAAAATGGAGCACATTGCAGCAAGAGCGATCTAAAAAACGAAGTTTGTTCTTTAAAAATACTTGACTTACGATCTAGCAAGTTTAGACTAAGTGAATTTAAACAAACGAGTCCAGCCAAGTCTGAAGTCCAGTGAGTTCTGGTAGGTTTCGTGAGTAACATCATGTAAATACGAACGCATATTCCAAGATGGGCAACCTGCCGGGACGACTCTGTTCCGGCTAAACCGTCACCGATGATAGTCAAATCTGGATGATTATATTAACAGGTATTGTACCATTTTGGATTTATGTGGATGTGATATATAATTCAACAGGTCGAAATAAAATGTCAAAAAACCAAATGGATATTCAACTAAAAGAAACTAGCCAATTGACAGGGGCTTATTGGGCAATCTGGCTGGAACATACTTCTGATTGGGAAATTCTTGCTTCTTATAAGCTAAAAGCTCAGAATCGCTCCGTCCTGATGCATTTGATTCAAACGACGACTGTCAAGGGTTGGGTAAATGGAGCGCTGTCTGGTAGTCGTCGCCGCTCTCGCCCGATCCCGCATTCGAGCGGTTTGCCGGGCTCTAAGGTATACGTTTTTCCTGACCAGATGACACAGAGGGTAATATTAGTCGGTGCGGCGGTACTTTCAAACGTAGCACAACGCTTCTGGCGCGTAGTTGCATTGGGGAATTCCAATCGTTCTTTTCTTGACCCGTCATCCAGTCCCGCCTTATCCATACCCGATTTGGGCACCCCATACTTTTTACCAGAAGTGTTGAACCGTGTATTAGGATTGAGTCTTCAGACAGCGGAAAGCGAAGTTGGCTGGCTGGCTATACGTTCTGGAGATTTTCTTGAGATCAAGGCGTGTAAAAATTGTGAAGGTTGTTCAGGTGTACGGATTTCCATCGATGCGAATCCTCTTCTGCGTGAAATATCCAATAAACTCCAAGGGCGACTAGTTGAACAGGATGATGTTGAATGGGCAATGGTTCCTCGCATAGGATTTAGTGAATTAGGTAAAAATTGGGCAGCCTTGCCACTTGTTATCGGGCAGCGCTTAATCGGTTTGGTTGTGTTTTGGCGGACACTTCCGATCTCTCACAATGAGTGGCAAGGACTACAGCAGCTAGCCATACGGGTGTCTCCTTCAGTGGAAGCGAGTATTACATTTTCTGACCTTACGGAACATCTTGGCCGAATGGCTTTGCTGAATGATTTTGCGGTTACCATCACATCCGCTCTCGATCCTGAACAGATTGCCCAGAGGATGTTCGCATTATTGCAGAGAGCTTTTGGGACCGAACGAATTAATCTGGTTGTACTGTCATTGGATGGTAATAGTACACAGAATTATGTCCATCGTGACGGGACAATTGTCTTGCAGACGATGTCAGCGGAGGAGTGTAACAGTTCCCAGTCTGAGGGGGAAAAGCGAGGTTCACAGGGTGGATTTAATCATGCCCGAGTTGGGCTATGTACCAGTCTATCCTGGCTCTCGTTCGGCATTGGTAATTCCCATGAATTACCGGCGGCAGTTAATCGGGATATTGGCATTAGAAAGTATCGAGGAGGCAGCGTTTACTGTTTATGATGAGCATTTGTTGATGGTTGTTGCCAGTCATCTGGCAGGGTTGCTTGAAAATGGACGCTTGCGACAAGAAGCTGAGAGCAGAGCCCGTAATCTTAAATTGATTTATGAAGTAATCGAGCAAGTCATCAGTCTAACCGATTTAAAGGAGGTGTCACAAATCTCCGCTGAGCTGATGGCGCGTAATTTTGCCTATGAGTTGGCGGCAATCGCCCTGTTTGAGGGTCCGGAGAGAAACTTAACCGTTATGGGGATAGGTGGCAATGCTGCAGACCTTGTGCAACAAGGCTTTCCTTATATGGACGAGACAAGAAACGACGGCATTGTAATGCGCGTTGCTGTTACTGGGCAAAATATCCTAATCAATGATGTTTCTCAAAGCCCATTTTATCGTCCTATTCCGAATTGGGATGCCAGATCGGAAATGTGCGTAGCACTTAAAGATGGTGATCAAATAATAGGCGTGATTAATGTGGAAAGCCAGAGGAAAAACGCATTTTCGCAAAACGATTTGATTGTTCTTGAATCACTGGCAGGCATCCTCTCAAGTGTGATGTCAAGTGCAGGGCAGTATCAGAAACTGCATGCAACCATAGATCAGTTGCGGTCTGCACGCGAAGAACTTCAAGAACGGATAGTCGCACAACGCATGGCAGAGAGTCGACTTGTTCAGGCAGCAAAACTGGCAGCGGTTGGCGAGATGGCCGCAGGGATTGCTCACGAATTGAATAACCCTTTAACGACCGTTTCAGGTTTTACAGAATTAGTGCTCGAAGAATTACCCGAAGCGTCCGGTGTCAGGAATGACATGGAATTGGTTTTACGAGAAGCCAATCGAGCGCGTGGTGTAGTACGCCGACTGCTCGATTTCGCTCGCCAGGGAGAAAGCGCTCGCGTTCGTTCAGATATTAATGAGATAATTAAGGATGTTCTGGCATTAGTGAACCATCTGTTACGTATCAGCGGAATTCAATTGGTTACTGATATAAACGAAGGACTCCCATGGATATCAGTTGATCGCAACCAGATGAAGCAGGTTATTCTAAATTTGATCCATAATGCATTACATGCGATGCCAACAGGTGGTGAACTCGCCATTAAGACAGAATGCCAATACCGCGAAGGGCGAGAATGGTTAACAATTTGTTTAAAAGATACCGGGATTGGTATAGCACCGGAAAATCTTGAGCGTGTTTTTGAACCATTCTTCACCACGCGATCGATGGACGGCGGAACTGGATTAGGTTTGTCTGTAACTTATGGAATCGTTACAGATCATGGCGGTCTTATTGAAGTAGATAGTCAAGTTGGTGAGGGTTCGATATTTACCGTCTGGCTTCCGGTCGAGGCGGATTGATGGCAGCCCAGAATATTCTTATTGTTGACGATGAGCTTGGAATTGCCCGTCTCTGCGAGCGATTACTTAAACGAAAGGAATTTCAGGTTACCTCATTCACTGATCCTGAATCTGCCATGAAATTCGTGGTTCAGAATAAAATTGACCTTCTACTGGTTGATATTCGAATGCCGAAGATCAGCGGATTTGATCTGATTGACTTTACCAAGCAACACCAGCCAGACATAGCAGTTCTGGTTATGACAGGCTATGGCACGGTTGAAATGGCCATCCAAGCATTGCACCAGGGAGTGGACGGTCTGTTACTAAAGCCTTTCGAGACTGGTGGTGAGTTAGTACGTTCTGTCCAACAGGCATTGGACGATAACCAGAAGAAACGCGATATCGCCCGAATTCAAGCATTACGCCTTCTTTTTAATATCATCGAATCTTTTTTGGCAGAAACTCACCCGGAACATCTTTTAGGCCTTGTATTGAATGCTGTTTGCGGGCATCTTCATTGTGGACACGCTGGTTTTTACCACCGCTCTGTTGATAGCAATCACCTGTCTCTCATTTCCGGACGAGGAATAACTTTGGTAGAAGAAGACAGCAATAAGAATGGTGGAATTGTTGGACGTGTTGATGCACTTAATACTCCATTATGGGTTAACGCAAAGGGACCAGGGGAACCTGACCTTCAAGCATTGCTGAACTCCCAAGGACTGAGTTCTGTTATGTGCGCCCCGATCTCACGACTTAAACTCCACGGTGTGTTGTATGCTGGACAGGATAACAATTCCCCTTCTTTTCGTGAAGTCGAGTGGGAGATGTTTCTATTACTGGTCAGGCAGGCAACGGTGGCAATGGAAAACGCACGCTTGTATGAAGAACTACGTGAGTACGTACGACGGGTGGAGGAATCACAACAGGCGTTAATCCGGGCAGAAAAAATGGCAGCTGCGGGAAGATTAACTGCATCGATTGCTCATGAGATCAATAACCCGTTGCAAGCCGTTCAAAATTGTCTTCATCTTGCAACACGGGGTGAAGTTACAGAGAAGAAACGAAGAGAATACCTTGATCTTGCCAATATCGAACTGAATCGTCTCATGAGCACTGTTCAACGTATGCTGGATTTCTATAGGCCAGGCGCTGTGGCCCCACAACGTGTTGACTTAGTAACACTGCTTCGCCATGTCATCAGCCTGCTATCTCCCCAATTGCAAGCGCAAGGGATTCGAATTAGCTCAGGGTTTTCTTCAAAATTGAAACCTATACTTGCGGTTAGCAGCCAATTGGAACAAGTATTCCTCAATCTTATTCTCAATGCTTACGATGCGATGCCAGACGGCGGTGAATTGCACATCAGCGCACGACCTGTGCAGGAAATGGCGGAAATCGTTTTTCAAGATACCGGACCGGGGGTACCGGAAGATCTACGCGGTAGAATTTTTGAGCCTTTTATCAGTTCTAAACAGGGTGGGACAGGTTTGGGTTTGTCAGTCAGCTACGGAATTGTCTCTGCCCATGGAGGAAGTCTGGATCTAATTCCAGAACGTGGACCTGGAGCATGTTTTCGCGTATTATTACCCATAAAGGAAGAATCATGAACAAAGCCAATATTCTTGTCGTGGACGATGAGGTAATTGAACGACAAACATTGACCGATATCCTTAAGTTGGAAGGATATCATGTTGCTGCCGTATCCAATGGCGAGGCAGCCGTGGACTACATCAGACTAAACGCGGTGGATCTAATTATTCTCGATCTCCGCATGCCCGGCATGAGCGGTTTAGATGTGATCAAAGTTCTCACCCGGATTTCTCCAGATGTTGAAATCATCTTGTTGACAGCTCATGGTTCGATGGAATTGGCAATTGACGCCTTGCGCAGCCAGGTTCATGATTACTTGCTCAAACCAGCTTCGCCCACGCAAATAATTGATAGCGTCAAACGTGGATTGGCGAGACGGAGCAATAAACTTGAAGAGCGAGAACATCAGCAAACTGATGTGAGTAAAGAAGAAAATGCTGTCGTAACACTAAGAGATGGTATCGTTGTTGATTATGGGCGTCGACTTGTTCGTTCTGAAACCAGAACAATCTTTTTAACTCCAGCCGAAGGGCGATTGCTTCGAATTTTCGTCGAAAACATTGGTAAGGTATTTACACACCGAGATTTGGTTTTACTTGTACAAGGCTACTCCACGACACAACAGGAGGCACCGGAAATACTTCGCCCCCTGGTTAGCCGCTTAAGGCAGAAGTTATCCGAAATTCCATCATTAATGGAAAGGGTTGTAAGTGTCCGAGGTACAGGTTATGTTTTCGAAGACGAAAGAAATACGTCTGAAATGCCGGACAAATGAGTGAAATCGAATTACTAGTCGTGAGGTCCCTAAGGGTATATCAGATGTAGGTTCAGGTGGGCGTAGCCAAGAAAGAAGACCGTGAATACGGTTTTTTTCAGGTTGTTTTTTTTCAAAGCCAATTAATATCAAACTAAGCCCAAGAAATGCGGCTCCACCCCATTGGATCGAGTTCAAACTTACGTGTAACCAACAATGACTTATCGAAATCGAAACAAATAATTCGCTTAATCCAAGCAAGGCGGTTTGCATGCCACCGAGATTCTTTATACCTAAGAATAGTATCAGCCTTGAGAAGAAGGTTACTAATGACAAAGCCAGAATCGGTGTCCAAGGAGTTCCGGCTGACGGGAGATTATGATCAAAAACAAGATAGACAGGTACAACTACTGCGCTCATCGCGAGCAAAGTATACAAGGTAACAGTCGGGGCAGGTATATCATATAATACGCGTTGATTTATTGGCAAATGGATGGCATACATGAGAGATGCACCGAGCATCAAAATGACTCCCAACCAATCCATTTGTACTGAACCCGATAATGTTAAAAGAATAATGCCAACCAGAGCAAACCCAATTCGAAAATAAGTAAGGCGATTGGGCGGTTGACGATCAATAACCAACCAAATAACCAAGAAGACAGGATAAAGGGAATAGAGTAATTGGCCTACACTTACTGAAAGACGACCAAGAGCTAAATAGTAAAATAAGGATCCTATTCCGTTTAATGTACCTGCCAATGTACACCCTAATAGACCGGCTGGATATATATATAGATAGTTTCTTTTAAAGAGAGCGACAATCCCTAATAGAAGTCCAGCAGCCATGGTTGTTCGAAGAGCAACTACCGCCATGGGAGTGAATCAAAGCATGATTGCCTGCTTCCCAAAGACAGGTGCAAGTCCAAGGAAAAGCGCGGATGACAACGCGGCCTCTATCCCTTGAATTTGGCCTCCCCTTTTTTTCATGTCATATTCCTTTTTAATAAACCTCAACCCATAAAGGAACGAACCTCATCCAAGAATTTAGCACTTAAGAAATTTCCTTTCTGGATTATGCTCCGGATCTGTCCCTTGAGCCTGTTTTTTTCTTGCGCTGTTAGTTCTTTTGCAGTAGAAACGATGATTTGAATGTTGGTAATTTCCCGATTGGCTCTGAGGGCATCCAGATCCGAAAAACCAACCATCTCGGGCCTCATAAACAAATTGAGGATGCGATCGGGGCGTTCCTGAGCAACTAACCTTAGCGTTTGATTTCAATTTCCAGCTTCGCGAATCGAAAAATTTCCAAGTGATTGAAGATTACAACGAAAAAGTCTTCTTGCCTTAGGGCTGTCATCCATTAGAGCAATAGATGGGAGATAATCGGGAGCCCATTGACTGAGCGTCGCCAATAACACTTTTTGTGGAGTTTCTCTATTGGCCGATGGTGAGGCTACATTTTATTGTATTCTGGAGCCTTGTTCTGGAGTCCAAGCTATTCACAATCGAATTTCCGGTTTCTACAGGAGAGGCAGGGTGAAATAGAATGTGCTACCTTTGCCAATTTCACTTGAGACGTCAATATGCCCGCCGTGTAGTTCTACCAAGCGACGTGAAATTGAAAGACCGAGACCGGTGCCACCTGTCTTGCGAGTTGGCGAAGCATCCACCTGCGAGAAAGGTTGAAATAATTTTTTATGTCCTCGGGAGCAATTCCAGATCCAGTATCTGAGACTTTTATTATTACTTCCTTTTGTCCATTTGACCTTGGCTCTACAGCTGCCGATAAGGTGATGATGCCTTCATCCGTGAATTTGGCAGCGTTCGAAAGTAGATTTATCAATACCTGCCGCAGGCGCATTGCATCGGCACGAACGATAGGTATACCAGGTTCAATATCACTGGCAAGGGTGATGGGCTTGTCTTTAATGAGGCCGTTAACTATCGGTATAACGTTTTGAAGCAACTCACCGCGATTAACATCTTCAAAGGCCAATTCCATTCTTCCGGCATCAATCTTTGAAAGGTCAAGAATGTCGTTAATGAGGCGAAGCAAATGTTGGCCTGAATTATAAATGGCGCTAAGATCTTGTTCCTGGAGATCGGTCACAGGGCCGTCAATTCCTTTGATGATAACACGCGAGAAGCCAATGATGGAGTTAAGAGGTGTGCGTAGTTCATGACTTATGTTTGCCAGGAACTGGCTCTTCAGACGATCCAACTCACGCATTTCATTGATAGCTTCTTGGGCCAATTCATTAGATCGGGCGTTTTCAATTGCAATCGCAATTTGGTCTGTAAGTACTTTTAGCGTTGAAATATCTTCTTGTGAAAAAGCTGTTTCCTGCGAACTTTGAATATCGAGTGCGCCCAGGATTTTACCGGCCACGGCCAATGGAAGTGCCATTTCGGATCGTGTGTCTGGTAAATCAGGGTTACTATAGAACTCAATATCTTCACCGACGTTCAGTGCAATCCTGGGCTGTCCTGAACCGGTAACGTAACCCACGATACCGACTTGGCCGACTCTTAATTTATGTCCTCGGGTAAGCATGCGCTGTCCACCATTGCTGTTGGAAGCTCGCAAGGTTGCATATTCACCCTTCTCGT
Organism: uncultured Chloroflexia bacterium; assembly: GCA_963827305.1. Classification (GTDB taxonomy): domain Bacteria; phylum Chloroflexota; class Anaerolineae; order Anaerolineales; family Villigracilaceae; genus UBA877. The sequence continues at coordinate 191,044 of CAWHAM010000014.1, read as the reverse complement.
CTAAAAGAAAGATGCCAACATGATAGAAACCGAAACGCTCGCTTATCAAGTATGTAACCTGCCGCAAGAGTTCGTCTAGATCATGGATGCGGACGGCTGTGCTACCTACGTCAGCCGCAGCTTGTAGTTGGATAGCGCGGTGCTCAAGAGCCTGAGTACGTTCTACTACCCGTTGTTCCAAATTGCCAATCAAGTCCCGGACTCGACCGGTCATGGAATTAAAGGTTGTTGCCAATACGCCAATCTCATCTTGAGTATTTACTGTTGCGGTAGAATTGAGGTCCCTATGTAAAAATTCTTCAGAGGCGTGTGTCAAGTTTATGAGCGGTGATACGAGAACTTGTGTGAAACCAAGCGCAATTCCAATGCCAATAAGATTAATTATGATACTGATCAACACCACCTTCCGCGTCTGCGTTTTGATCGGAGCAAGTAAGTTCTTTGGGGAATAAACGTGACGACATACCAATTATGGGAAAATAATTTCGCAGCACCGGCCTGATCAAGTTCTGAAGCACCCTGAGTATTTTGTGGTTTTTTGGAGCTTAAAATATCCAGAAAAAGTGGGTATTGTGGAAAGATTTTGCAGACCTGGGATCAACCCATCCATCTTAATGGATAATAATTTAGGTTGGATATTTTGCAGCCGATTCTTGGAAATTAAGGCTGAAATAGATTTTTCGTCGATTGGATTAATTATTTTATACATCAATTTTGGATCTGAACTATGCGCCAGGATGATATAGTTTTCATCTAAAAGCATAGCTTCTACATCAGAACCAAACTGGCTAATATTCTGGACGATGGATTGCTGAAGCACATAAGCAGAATACGTGATATCCAGTACACCAATTGTATTCCCAACAACGGAGCGGATTGGCGCGCTGAAGTTAATAGTGCCACTTCCGTTTTCTGAAATTATGACAGGCGATGCGTAAGGAATTCAGCTCATGTAAGGAACCATGTAATAATCTTGGCCCCCTTCATTTTCCCCTATCTCAGCCTGATTTGTGCTAAGTTGAACCGTTGCAGAGACATCGAGAATATTGCATGAAATAATGTTTGCCGGATCCAAATTCACTATCGCCAGGAGGGTTTGAGCACCCACTTGTTCAATGACAGTGCAACGTGGCAATAATTTCCCCTGACTCTCTAACCCACCCGCAGATTGACTTAGATAACTAATAAAGGTTGGGTCCTGCGCAGCTGTCCGCGGCATATTCAGGTTGGTTTGAGTAAATGTATCGATTGCAGACGCCAACTCATCGGACGAGAACACTTAATTTCGGTTTGCCTGGTTAACCCAGTTTGATTCAAGATCTCGGCTGGAAAGGGATGTGATGATCGAAGTGGGGATTATCGTGAAGAGCCCAAATACTAGTATCATCTTTACCCGGAGGGGATAATTATTTAGGTTGAAGGCGACGAATAGAGCTAAAAATACCACACCTATTGCGGAAGCCCAATGGGCTATAAGTTTTGTTTGAGCACTTAGACCGGTTGCAGAACCGGAGGATTTATTTGTGCCCAAAATCTGGATAGCAGATCTGACGCAGAGGGTAAGGATAACAATCCAAGTGAATTCTCTTTCAGATAAAGACTGAATTGCGATCATAACCGGAATAACCACTATCAACAATCCAGCAATAACCGAATATATTCCACTGGATTCGAATATGGCGGTTATACTCAGACCAACGACCACTCCCACCATCAATAAGTAGCTGGAAGAACGCGACTTTCCCTTCAAGACCATGAGACTGGCAATGATTTCAAGGATGCTGATTACGATTGGTACAAAATTGCCAACTGCTTCGTAGGCAGTAGATGGTGATAATAAATCCTGGGATGTAACCAAACTGAAAATAACAAATGCGACTGTAATAGATCCAAGGGTAAAAAACAATCGACGCTTTGTTAGTGGGAGTGCAGAATAAAGATCTCTTATTCTTCTCGTTTTTTGCCTGTTGAGAAGAACGGTTTTATTTTGAATTGATTTGGCCAATCAAGAGTTCCCATTCGGTGGTTTGTAGTCCAACAAGAATTAAGGAAATCTCTCCATCAATATATTAAACGTCAGCTTATCTTTTCTTGATGAATCAAGACATTAATGTTGGGGATTTTACTAAGAATGAAAGGGGGAGTGCCTATATGGATGTCAGCTTAAATCCCAGACCGGCGTACCATTAAGAATAGCGCGGATTTGGTCCGGGAAGCGGTCAGGATCGAGTGGCTTTCCCAGAAAACCATCAAATCCAGATAAACGAGCTTTATCCATTTGTTCAAGGTTGGCTTCAGCAGTAACCGCCACAATTGGGACCTGTTCTAAGCGTTCGGATGCTCGTATTTTCTTTAGTGCTCCATAGCCATCCTCATACGGAAGACGGATGTCCATTAAAATTTAAATCAAGTCGAGGTAATGTGTCGGCATATTCAACTACCTCATACCCCGATGTCTTCCATTCGCAATGGACACCCAAGTAGCCCAACATTCTAGCGATTAAAATAAAATTAGATACATTATCTTCAACTACCAGAACGGTGCAATCTTTAGGGATGGCCAACTTACGATTTGGTTGTGGATCAGATTTAGGATTTCGAACGGTGTCTTGTGAGTCGGCCATATTCAATTCTTCCTCAGATAGCGATCTATTTGTTGGGGGAGCAAATCAATGTCAATCGGTTTTTGGATATATCCATCACACCCGGCTTCCAGGGAGCGTTCCCGATCGCCGCGCATTACATTGGCGGTAAGTGCCAAAATTGGAACACTCTCAAAACCAGGCATGGAGCGGATTTGAGCTGTGAGAGTATATCCATCTACATCGGGCATATTAATATCCATTAAGATTAAAGCTGGATGTGATAATTTAAGAATTTCCTGTGCCTTATTAGCATCCCCGGCTTCTATAACCTCATAGCCTTCTGCGCTGAGAATCCTACGAATAAGTGTTCGATTGTCGACATTATCTTCTATATAAAGGATAACGGATCCGCTCATAATAATTCAAAAGCCTCGGTTTAAGAATTTTAACATGCCGCTGACCGCGACACATATCAGCATCCTTGCAATCTTATGGGAGACTTTCCAACAGAATTTTAAAATTAGAAATTCATACACTTTTCTTAATGTCCTGGTCCACCCATATCTGGTGATTAATTGGCGCGTCCCACCTAACAAACTTCGGAAGGCAAGTGTTCTATTTTATGCTGTGGTGAAATTATGATAGCGGAAGAAGACTAGGTTTGGGGATCGAATATTTTATTAAGGAAGAAAATTTTTATTCCGACTTTTTGGGGTAAAGTGTGGCAGGTGGCAGGATTTAATATTACCGAAGTGTTGCGGGCAAGGAGGAGGAGGTATATACTGTAAATGAGATTATGCCCCGTTCTAATCAATTGCAGATTGCTGCCTATATTTTTCTTAGAAACAGACTGTAACAGCAAACAAGCTGCTGATCTATCATATGACTGCTTAACATCCAATTAAGCTACGATTTTAAAGTTGTCCTGCGGAAGTGTCGCCTAATGATTTCGCCAAATGAAGATTACTACAAGATCCCCATAATAGCAGTTAATGGTACAAGCTGGTCCGTCTATTCGATTTTTAATCAAAATGATTGGACTGGCAACAGTAAAATGATCATCATGTCGTGTGCGTCACAATACGGCCTTCTTGGTTATCAAGTATCAAAGATACCTTCATTACTTCAATATTCTAAAAAGATGTGCGAATCAGAATTTCTGGATTTGAAAAGCCAGTGGGAAAAGGCATCATGGAATGTTGACAAGTTTGATTACCTTGTAGAAATTCCAGAATATTATCTAAACATCACTGCTTATCTTGAAACGCTTAAGACCTTCCTTGACCTGATTGTCCAACTGATTTCAACAGAAGGCATTGTCAATCCTATCATTCATGGTTTTCACACGAAAGGTAAAATAATTGGTGGCGATCTTTTACACATTCTTGAAAACAATGCCAAAAAAGATAAAAGTGATACAGCAGGTAAATTAACATAAGTTCATGAACGAACAAAAAAATGTTTGGATTGATAAGGCAATAACCTTTCGAAGCTTATTGGTACATCCTAATAAAGGAATGCCTGAGGTAACGTTTAAATTGGCAATTGGGCGTGAAAATGGAAAACTGGAATTACGACAGGTGTTGCAGCCTTCTTTATCAGATCTGCAATTTGATCAGTACGCCCAGATAACACTATTGCAGGTGGAATATTTTTCCAAAAAATTTATCGAAATATTACAGACTGTTTAGTAATACACCAATGTCAAACAGACAATATTTGATATATTCATTGAACTTACGATTGGGTACATAAAATTAGTATAAAAAAAATAAAAAGTCAAATCCATGTTTGTCTACATCTGGACTTCCCCCGAAAAAATGGACACAGAAAATGTCCTGATGGAGTAGACTAACACCATCAGGAGAAACGGAATGGACGATCGGAAATATCGCGCCTATGCAAAGGAATTCAAGCTGGAGGCACTTGAATTGTTGAAACGTGGAGACAAAAGCGCCGGAGCACTCGAACGTGAACTGGGGATCACGCCAGGGCTGCTGTTGAAATGGCGTCAACGCTATCAAGTGATTCAGAAAGGGGTGGATGAGAAGCAATTAGGGCCGAGTGATCTGGAAGGAGCCAAGGCAGAAATTCGCCGATTACAGCGTGAGCTGAGTGCGGCAGAGGAGGAGCGTGAGATCCTAAAAAAAGCGCTAAACATCTTCTCGCGAAAAAACGAATGAAGTACACTTTCATGGCGGCGCACGAGCAGGAATACTCGTTGAAACAGATGAGCCAGGTATTAGGGGTATCGCGGAGTGGTTATTATGCCTGGAGACAACGTTTGCCGAGTTTGCGTGAACGCGCCAACGAAGCACTGCTGGTAGAGATCCGTGCAGTGTATCTGAAGAGTCGCAGAACCTATGGCAGCCCAAGAATTCATGCCTATTTGCGGCGGAAAGGGTACTTTTACGGGCGCAATCGGATAGCACGCCTGATGCAACAGCACCAGATCGTGGCCAGAAAAGCGCATAGAAGCCATCCTACGACTACTCAACAACGCTCAGGTGCCAAGATTGCACCCAACCTGCTCAATCGCGAATTCTCGGCTGCATTTCCGAACCAGAAGTGGGTCAGCGATATTACCTACGTTGGCACTGCTGAGGGCTGGCTGTATCTGGCTGTCATCCTGGATCTGTATTCACGTTGCGTGGTGGGCTGGGCCATGGGTGAACAAATCGACGAGAACCTGGTAGAAGGAGCCTGGCAGATGGCACTGCTCAACCGCCAACCATCCGCGGGCTTATTGCATCACTCGGACCGGGGCAGCCAGTACACCAGTGAAGATTACCAGGAACAATTAGCCGCTCTGCAATGCCAGGTGAGCATGAGCCGCACCGGAAATTGCTATGACAATGCCGCCATGGAGAGTTTCTTTGCCACTCTGAAAGCGGAGTGCGCAACTAAACCATTCACAAGCAAGGCTGAGGCTTGTACAGCCATCTTTGATTACATCGAGGGCTGGTACAATCGCCAAAGATTGCATTCAACCCTGGATTATCTTAGTCCAGTGGATTTCGAGCTTTCGTCAGGACATTAATCGTGTCCACTTTATTGGGGCAAGCCCACATCATAATTACCCGAATTTGCTTGGACTACTTTTAGCTAATCAATCACCCCACCCTTAGTACAATATTTTTCTATGAATTGCCCTTTAAGGAAATTCCTTTTACTTCCCAGATCAACCATAAACTGGTCATAATGTTCTTTAGCCCGATGCCCCAAAGGTTCAATATAGTACAAGATCTCCAAATGCTATTATTACCTAGATTCTATTGCGAATCACAATGGCGTTTACGAATAAATCAAAAGGATTTTGTATCTATCGAGTCCGATAACTTTACCAGAATTATGCAAGGAAGATATGATACCATGCAAATATTAGTTGGTATACATTCCGTTTTTATGAATGTCTTGATTTATTCAACTTAAGCTGTCAGTGGAATCAATTAGAAACAGATAGATTTATTTTAAAGTGTTAAATCGATTACGCAACCTTTTTTCTGTAAATATGAGTAAGAAGTATCCATCGAACTTTAACAAACCGATGACTTGCCTGCACAATAATGCTTTCCGATCTGCCACTCTTCGCTGATCTCCATCAAGAGTGCAGAGATCAATCGAAGACAGGAAGCCTCGTTGGGGAAGACACCCACCACCCGGGTACGCCTGCGGATCTCCTTGTTGATGCGCTCCAAGCTGTTCGTGGTCCGGATGGAACGCCGGTGTTCAAGTGGAAAATCGAAGACCGTAAATCCTTCTGAAAGGTTTTCCTCCAACCAGGCTGATAAGCGTGGTGCAGAAACAGCATACTTCTGGATGGCCGCATAGAGCAACTTTTCAGCCGTCTGTCTATCTGGGGCATTGAACATGGAGCGTATGTCGGCAGCCACCTCCAGGCGCATGGATTGTTTGGGAAGGTATGCTCCTGCATTCTGCTGCAAATGGAATTGGCAGCGCTGCCAGGGAACACTGCCCAACACTGCTCGTCTGGCTGCTCCCAAGCCTTCGTGATCATCGCTGGTTACCAGTTTCACACCATGCATGCCACGCTCCTTCAGGCTCTTCAGGAAGGCTTTCCAGTGGGTTTCATGCTCACTCAGGGACACAGAAACCCCTAAAACCTGCCTTTCACCCTCGGAGTGATCCCGGAAGCCACCAGAACGGCTGCATCACGCACTTGTCCGGCTTCTCGCACCTTCTCGTAACGGGCATCCACGTATAGATAAGCGATCTCTCCAAGCGGTCGTTCCCGCCATTCCTGCAGGACACTGTCCAGTTGTGCAGCTGCACGACTGACTTGCATGCTGGAGACTTCCACACCACATAGTTCTTCAGTGATCGCTTTTACCTTGCGGGTGGACACTCCCTGCACATACATCTCGGCCAGCGCGATCACCAATGCCCGTTCGCTCCGCAGGCCTTTCTCCAGCGCAGAGGGATAAAAGCCACCCTCTCGAACCTGAGGTACTGCAAAGGTGATCTCGCCAACCCGGGTTCGAACGGTCTTGGGTTTGTAACCATTGGCGTGACCAGTTCGGTCCTCCGTACGTTCATACTGGCCTGCATTGAGGTAATTTGCTCGTTCCGCTTGCATAGCCTGGTTGATCAAAATACGCAGCAATTCAGGAACGGTTTCCAGTCCTTTTTCTGCAAGTCCACTTGGAAAGGTATAATCTGTTTGGTGAGTCATTAGGTTCTCCTTATTTGGTTTAGTAGCCGTGTAAGGATACTTCTGACTCACCACTCTTGTTAAGGTTCAACAATTTACAGAAAGAATGTTACACCAACCAACGGGATTTTCTTGATAATATACTTTCAAAAAGAAATTATTCAATTTTACGAATTAAATTAATAAATACTTTACCAATTATGTCTGAATATTAACACCCTACACGGCGACTATCAAGGGAAGCTTCTCTTTTTCTACCCATACCGAAAACGGAATCAAGAATCTTCGTTCGTGGGGTATACACCTCCTTCAAACCATTATTCTTGGGTTTGTTTTTATCCTCATGGAGATTAATTATCAAACAACATTATCATGCTTACTTCTGCATTTCTCACACAACAACTCAATATTCCTTGCTGAATTACTTCCGCCCATGGAAGCAGGCACAATGTGGTCATACTCTAATTTATCTCTACTCCCGCATCTAGCGCACTTTCCTCCATCCCGTCTCCAAACTTCAACACGGACATTCTCGGGTATGCGTAGACGGGAGTTCAAAGTATCTTCCCCCGAATACGGGCTATTAAATTTTAAATTCAATCTTTTAAAAAGTCTCTGTTCTTGGTCCTCCTCCTCTAGGATTAACAACCTTGATTGTTCGTTGGTATATTTACCATCGATTTTATAGATACTGCCTTTATAAACCCACACAGTTCCAAATTCTTTATGATTTTGCTGGCTGGGTTCATCATTACGTATTTCACTTCTCTCACTCCTATCAACTAGGTAAAATTCATAAATCGTACCACTAGGGTAATAGAGTATATTTCTATAATCTGATTTAGATAGGGTGTGAATATTTTCCTTCACCTGGTCCATTATCACCTCGGCCATCTTATGCCAATCAGTGTCTCCATACTTTCTTATATATTCGCTGTCCCAATAGAATCTTTGATTTTCGGTCGAACGCCCTTCCACTTGCAATGCTTCAAGTCGATACATATCTAAAGCAAGAATCGCCTGTTCTTTGGAAGCAACTATCTTCTTAGGCACAATATCTTCCTTCTTGTACTCTCCAATCTTTTTTACAATAGGCATAATTGAACCTCCATTATAATTAGAATCAGTATAGGACAGATTTCTCGGAAAAGCAACAAATTCTTTCCACCCATAAGGATTCTTAATTCTATCTATCCATCCTTGGGTTATCCACCCAGGCAGATCGCTAAGCAGATACACCTAATATTATTCGATTATGGGGGTGAATAATAAAGATGATAATTACCTGAACATATGCGGATCTATTATTGATCTTAGCGATGTCCCGATTAGTGTGGGATATTATTTTAAATGCCTCAAGTTATGAATTGGCGAATGTGCTTGATATGCTTGAAGTAGGTCCTCATCAACCAACTGGGCGTATTGTTGCACCATGTCTAAACTACTGCGCCCAAGCATGGCTTGCAAATGAAGCACATCCTTGCCGGCCTGTAGCGATAAGATGACAAAGGTTCTGCGCTATGCATGGGGGGGGTGACATGAATTCCTGCGTGGTTTGAAATCCTACGGAAGATTTGCAAGAAGCCAGGGCCTGGAAAGTGTGCACCATTACGGGAATAAAAAAAAGGCGATTCATTCTTAGGATTATCAAGTGTTTGACGATATGTTAACAATACCCGCCATGTCATTGCGCCAATTACTGCACTACGTGCTTTTCCACCCTTGCCCCGCTTGACTTTTACAAAGCTGTTCATAATATCAACATCGCCCCATTTTAAAGAGATTACTTCTGCCCTTCGCAAACCTAAATCAGCCAAAAATAATAAGGCCTTTTAACGGGGATTCTTACAGTTAGATATAACGGTGTTTAGTTGATCAGCCGTCAAGCAGGGAAGACGTTTCTTTTTCATACGTGGCATGGAAAAGGTTACAAGAGCAGGGAAATATTTTTCAGTATGCCAGAATCGAAGTAGGGTTTTTATTACCCTTGCATAGGCATATAGGGTTTTATCTGCTTTGTCTTTCCCTGCCAATTCCGCCAGATACTTACGAACAATGCGCGCTTCTATCTATTCCGGCGATGTGATACCTTGCTGTTAGGCCCTAGGCAAGAAAACGCCTGCCGTATACTTATAAAAGTCAAGGGTGGCTCGTGTGCATTGCATGGCCTGACGGCTCAAAATAAAGTCGGTATAGGCGTACTTGAGGGCAACGGAGACAAGAATCCATTTTTGTTGTGTTGCTGTTCTAGTGGACATAAAAAAACGCCATATCTAGGCGATATGGCGTTTTTTAGAGGGTTTTTCTCATATAGAGCGGGTGATGGGACTCGAACCCACGATATCTTGCTTGGGAAGCAAGCGTTCTACCACTGAACTACACCCGCAAGTTAAGTAAATTATACCAAATTAATTGCCCATCAAGATTTTTATGGTTTGTGGGGGTGAAGTCATGCCTGGCGGTTTAAGAGCGTATTTGCCAGTTCGAATAATGCATCCCCGGCAGCGCCTCGAGGAACGGCAGCGCGCAGAGAGTGCAATGCCAAGTCGTTCATCTGATCAGCGATTTCCTGGGTATGTAATTTAGCGCCTTCACGGGCCAACTGTTCTGATAGTGGACCAGCTTCCTCTGCCTGGATTGGGCCTTCTGCCCACCTGCGCGCGAAAGGTCCATTATTCGACAGCCCATATAGAACCGGCATGGTTATTTTCCCTGTCACCAGATCTGACTTCGTGGATTTTCCCGTAGAAGATGAATTACCCCAAATACCTAAATAATCATCCTGCACTTGAAAAGCCATGCCTAGATAATAACCGAAATTTCTATAATTTTCCCTAATCGGTTCATCTACACCGCCCAGTAACGCTCCGGCTTGTGTACAGGCTGAGATCAAAGTGGCTGTCTTTCCGGAAACCATTCGCCAATAATCTTCAATGGAGAGATCAACCCGCTTCTCATAGGAAATATCCAGAAATTGCCCATTACTCAATGCCAGGCAAGCTTCGTCGATGAGGCCCGCCACATGCAACACTATTTCAGGTGGATAAGTGTCCCCGGTTTCAAGTAATGCCAGGTGGGCTAGAATGAAGAGGGCATCTCCTACATTAATTGCCTGCGCCATGCCCCACCTTTTCCAGACAGTGGGCCGTCCACGGCGCATTTCAGAGCTATCTTGGATATCGTCGTGGGCAAGGGAAAAGTTATGAATAAGTTCGAAACTGGCGGCTACTGGCAGTGCACGGTTCCAATCTTCTCCGCAAGCCGCGCAGGATAACAATACCAGCAGAGGGCGAATTCGTTTTCCGGTAGTTTCCGAACCGGAGCCATCACCGCTCCAGCCCATATGGTATGTAAGCATCTCGTGGAAGGGATGGTTGGTCGATTCGTCAAGCCGGGCCACTACCCGCTGGAGCTCTGTTTCGATGGCAGATAACATGCTTTCTATGAGCGATTTCAAAGTCATTTCAACTCCACAAGGTTCGAATACTATCAAAGTAAGCCAGGGGGGTTAACCAAAGATCCCAGGAAATTACCAGGCCGTCCGCGCTACGACAGGCTTCCAGGTCCATATGGATCTGTTCTGGCGTGGATTCATGAATTTTTTCCACCCCGACCATTGCAATACCTGCCAGTAGATTGGTTATGCCCAGCTCATATCCTCGACGGATTTCCTGTTTGATCGTTTCAGCTCCAAGACCAATGCGGTGTAATTCCGCTTTGGTCACCGGGACGGGCAATCCGCTGGATTGTCTCAGTAACTGCATTGCCTCGGCATCAGCCACGCCATGATGGATCAGCCACTCAGCCAAACCAAGCAATTCAAATGAAATCCCTGCCGGGCCAAAGACGCGTGGATATGTCATGATTTTAATCCAGTCAGCGTAGGCATCCAGCTCGGATAGGGACTGACCAACCATGCGGGTTAAGGCCGGTGAGAAGCAATCCAAACCTATTGACAGGTTGAGTGCTTGTGCTTGTTTTGCCACCATCTGAACGGTATGAGTAATGCTTGCGGAGCGAAAATCGAAGAACGACTCAAGCGAAGAGGCGGCTTTTGTGGGATGCCCCAAAAGGCTGAGGATGATGGTTTTTGCAGAGAGTGATTGAATGCTTTGGCGTACAGATTCCAAGTCCAGTCCCATATCGGCGGCCAGGCGGGTGCAGTGTTTGCAGAAACAACCCAGGTCACGCAGCGGATCAAGACTGGGGGAGGGAAAGCGGATGCGGTCCAGGAATAATCCCTGGAATAGGCCGCTGTCAGCCACAGTCTCCACCCGCTCAGTAAGAAAGTCAGCTAAAGCGCTGCGGTTGGGGCAAATGAAAGTAAACTCCGACATTCCACTATGACCGGGGATGGGATTGCCGTCGGGGCCGTAAGTGGCCCAGTCGGGTGGAAGGTCTGTATGGGCGTCGCCAGTAAGCAGCGGCTGCCAGCGGTATAGCTGGGCGTGCTGGCGAGTGGTTTCTTCAGCAACGGCTTCTTCAATGGCCGGGGGCAATTCCCATCCAAGCAAGACGAGGCTGATTGGCAGGCGCTCACAAGCCTGGCGCAATCGGAGACGCACGCTGGCGGGTGTGGCCTCCGGGTAGGGACTTTCGAGATATTGGATAGCGAAGGTGGTCATGTTTATTTGGGTATTGTTTATAGCCTATAAAGTAATATCCAATCAAGAATTAATAATAACGCCCAACTGTATAAGTTCCATTTCAAGCTGGGCGGGGAGGTGAAATGGATGGTTGTAAAGCCAATTTTCTGGGCCGAATTGAGATTATGTTGTGAATCATCCACCAACAGGCATTCTTTTGGTTTGCAATGGATTCTCCGGAGGAGCATGTTGAAGATGGCTGGATCAGGCTTGATGAGTTTTACTTCCCCCGAAACCACGATATCGTCGAATATATTGAAGATTTCATATTTATATCTGACAAGGGCGAATTTCTCGGCAGACCAGTTGGTCAGTCCGTAGAGCCGGTAACCGGCTGTTTTGAGCTTTTGAAGAATTTCAACCGTACCCGAGATAACACCGGTGATGGATTCTTCCCATTCTTCGTCATAAGCGCGGATAAGATGTGCATATTGGGGGAACTGGGCAGAGAGGTCTTTCACAGCCTGGCCAAAAGGATAGCCTCTATCCTGGGATAGGTTCCAGGCGGAAAAATTGATTTCTGCCAGGAATTTATCGATTGCTATTGTGTCGTTGGCGAAGTATTTGTTAAATAATTTATGAGGATCCCATTTGATAAGGACGCCTCCAAAGTCAAAGATGATGGCACGGATGTTAGTGGTCAACATTTTTTTTCTGATTCTCTAGGGTCTACCAATTATTATAACAACTTGCCCATTCGTAAGTCATTCATTGTTCCAACACCAGCGGCGAACATCGTGACTTGTAACTGTCTTTTCGTCAACTTGATCACCTCAATGGCTTTCTCGGTCGAAACTGATGCGGCTTTCAGGAATTGACCCGCCATACCCCCCAGGGTTGCTCCCAAAGCAATGCACTTGGCAACATCCAGACCATCTTTTATCCCACCACTGGCAAAGATGATCATCCCCGGGGCAGCTTTTTTTACATTCAAGATTGATTCCGCTGTGGAGATACCCCAACCGACAAAAGTCGCTGCCAGTTGTCGAGAGAATTCTTCGGGAGCGCGGTGCATTTCGACCTGCGACCAACTTGTTCCTCCCGCGCCGGCCACGTCAATGGCGCTAACGCCACAATTGACTAGCAACCTGGCTGTCCTGTACGAGATGCCCCAACCGACTTCTTTTACGATAACGGGCACTTCTAACTTCTTACATATGACTTCTATTTTCCTTGCCAATCTGGAAAAATTTGAGTTGCCACCAGACTGAACCGCTTCCTGCAATGGATTGAGATGCAAGAAAAGTGCGTCCGCCCGGATCATTTCCACGGCGCGACGGCATTCATCAATATCATAACCGTAGTTCAACTGAACCGCCCCCAGGTTGGCGAAAAGCAGGATTTCCGGGGCGACCTTCCGAGTGATGGAATAAGTGGGAATTTGTCGCGGATCCTCCAGGGCGGCGCGCTGACTTCCCACTCCCATCGCCACATCGCATTCGCGGGCAGCTTCAGCCAGGCGCTGGTTAATCTCCCCGGCCTGCTCTGTTCCCCCGGTCATGGAGGAGACCAAGATAGGCGCGGCAAGTCTCTTTTCAAATAGCGTAACAGAAGTATCAATCTCTTCAAGATTTAACTCAGGAAGCGCTTCGTGGACAAAGTGATACCTTTCCAAATCGCTTGTCAGCGCGGAGCGAACGTCCTGTTCCAAGTTGATCCTTATGTGGTCAGATTTGCGAGCCTCGATGGACGCAACTTTTTTCATGGGTTTGTGTTCCTTCTATTGAATTATAATGGCATCCCGGTTACAATTGGGGCAGATTATTTCTAGGAGGCACCCATGGCAAACACTTTTGATGAAGTAAAGGGTATCATTATCGATTTGTTGGGCGTGGATGAAACCAAGATCAAACCAGAAGCCCGTTTCCGTGAGGATCTGGAAGCCGATTCACTCGACCTGGTCGAACTCATAATGAAATTTGAAGATGTTTTTGGAACAGAAATATCTGACGAAGATGCCCAGAAGATTACCACAGTAGGGGATGCGGTGACATTCGTCGAAGCTCAAAAAGCTAAGAAATAACCCCTCACAAAAAACCCTTAGGGGCACGAACGCCGACGTGCCCCTGTTTGTTTTAAATATGGAGTGGCCGCCAACTTAGCCGCCTCTGAGTTGTTATTTCAGTAAGGAGGGGATTTCTTCCGGGTAGCGAGCAACTTTAACGCCAACCGCTTCGAGTGCCTTGATCTTGTCGGCAGCAGTACCAGACCCGCCTTCAATGATAGCACCGGCATGACCCATGCGTTTGCCGGGAGGGGCAGTTTGCCCAGCAATGAACGCGACTACAGGTTTGGTCATTTTTGCCGCGATGAATTGGGCAGCCTTATCTTCATCCGTTCCTCCGATTTCACCGATCATGACAACCATTTCGGTTCGCGGATCAGCTTCGAACAAATCCAGGCAGTCAATAAAATTTGTTCCGTTGATTGGATCCCCACCTATCCCCACGCATGTGGTTACGCCCATCTTATTTTGTTTAAGCGCGTAAAGTACTTCGTACGTCAGGGTACCTGAGCGCGAGACAACTCCCACGTTCCCGGGAATCGCAATATCGTTAGGGATTATTCCCACCTTACTCTCACCAGGTGTCAGCAACCCCGGGCAGTTTGGACCGAGTAGACGGACCTTTTTCTGGTCAAGATACTCGCGTACCCGCATCATGTCCTGTACCGGAATCCCCTCGGTGATGCAGACAATAAGCGGAATGCCCGCGTCGGCAGCCTCGAACATTGCGTCAGGCGCACCGCGTGAAGGCACGAAACTAACGGTAACATTGGCAGCGGTTGCATCGATAGCAGCGCGACAGGAATCGAATACGGGAACTTTGTCACCCAATACCCATTCGCCTCCCTTACCGGGGGTTACACCTGCCACGACCTTGGTTCCGTAAGCCAGCATTTGCTGTGTATGAAAGAAACCTTCATTACCTGTGATCCCTTGTACCAGAAGACGGGTTCGCTTGTTAATTAGAATACTCATCTCTTGGCCTCCTGTGCCTTAATTTCTTTGACAGCTTTTTGTGCTGCATCTACCAAGGTATCAGCGGTAATCATCGCCGCATCTACTAACAACTTACGGCCTTCTTCTGCGTTCGTACCGACCAGGCGGACAACCATCGGAATATTGGATTTAACCTCCTTGAGGGCAAAAAGGATACCCTTAGCTACTTCGTCACAGCGGGTGATGCCGCCGAATACATTGAACAAAATAGCTTTAACATTCTTGTCCGAAAGGATGATCCGGAGCGCCGCAGCTACCTTGTCTGCACTGGCACCGCCTCCTATATCCAGAAAATTAGCCGGTTCGCCGCCAAAGAGTTTAACAATATCCATGGTGGCCATGGCCAATCCAGCACCATTTACCATGCAGCCAATCTGTCCATCCAACTTTATAAATGAAAGTCCGTACTTGCGTGCCTCTGTTTCGACGGAAGCTTCTTCATCAACATCCCGCATCTCCGCCAGATCAGTATGGCGAAAGAGGGCGTTATCATCTATAAGCATTTTTCCGTCCAGCGCCATAAGATGCTTTTCCTTTAAAATGACGAGCGGATTGATCTCTGCCAATGTGGCATCACATTCAACATACGATCGCCACAATCCGCGGCAAATTTCGGAGAATTGTTTCCAAAACTCTTTCGGAAGGTCAATGCCGATTGCGATGTCACGTGCCTGGAAATCGCGCAAGCCCAGCAATGGATCAATGTGGATTTTAATGATTTTTTCAGGGTTGGTACGGGCTACTTCTTCAATCTCAATGCCGCCGGCAGCGGAAGCCATGAAGACCGGACGTCGGGCAGCACGGTCGTTCGTGATGCCAAGATAGATTTCCTGGTCAATGTTAGCGGCCTCATCCACCAGTACTTTTCGAACTGGAAGACCTTTGATTTCCATGCCTAGAATTTGAGTGGCGAATTCTTCGGCCTCCTTAGCAGATTTGGCGACACGGATACCGCCAGCTTTACCACGCCCGCCAACCAACACCTGGGATTTTATGACAACGCGGCCACCCAACTCTTCGGCAATTTGTCTAGCCTCGATTGCAGTTGCTGCCACACGTCCCTTTGGGATGGGGATGCCATACCTGGAAAAGATCTGTTTTGATTGATACTCATGGAGTTTCATACCTTTTCCTCTTCATAAAAATTGTTGATCATTTTAACGAATAGGTATTATTTCACTGTACGTGATGATTTTCATCTTACATTCTACACTTTATACGTGTAAAGAATAGACGTAAATATATTGCAAATTTTCTTTCTTCCCAAAAATGAATTACGGCAGAGTAAAGCGCATCAAGCGGTTGGTGGCTGAGTCGCTAACCCAAACCCGACCCTGACTGTCTACGGCAATCCCGGAAGGCAATCCAAAATTCACCGGCCCATTACCATATCCGCCCCAAGCGCGAACAAATACACCTCCAGAGGTGAATTCGAGCACGCGGAATGAATCGGCATCTGTGGCAAATACATGGCCTTGTTGATCAACAACGAGATAGGGTTTATTGTCCAATGATTGGCTGGACCAACCTGCAACATCCCACTGAAATGAGGCAGTATAGACCGTTTTATTTTCATTGGGAATGAAAACCTGAATACGCTGGTTCCAGGTATCGGCCACGTACAGGTTGCCAGTAAAATCAATGGCCAGACCAACCGGTTCATCGAACTGACCTGCATTGATACCTCCACCGCCAAACTGAGAAATGAAATTTCCGTTTGCGTCATAAACAGCGATACGCTTATTGCCTGTGTCCACTACCAAGACGTGGCCAAGCAAGTCCACGGCTATGCCGCGGGGACCCCAAAGGTCATATGGACCGCTTGAAACCGGATTGTAGTTTGGAGTTCCCCATGATTTGACAGCTATTCCGTCTGCAGTGAGCTTCTGAACGCGGTGGTTCCATGTATCCGCCACGTAAATCCATTGCCCATCAGGGGAAACAGCAACCCCCCAAGGTTCGCAGAAGGTTCCAAGAGCTACATTTGATGGTGGAACAGATGCATACGGACAACCTGGCGAGGTTTGACCAAACGTTTGGAGGATATTGCCAGTTGCATCGAAATGTTCGATGCGATTATTGCGTGAATCAGCAACATACAAGCTGCCATCTGGAGCAACAGACAGACCACGCGGAGCGTTGAACTGACCACTTTCACTCCCGGCGGTCCCGAACGTTAAGTCTGCTGGCAAAGTAACCATTCCTTTTTCGTAGGGATCAGTCTGGAGTGGCGTCGTCTGGAAGATGCCATAGTCCCACATCTGCGCGGCGATGTCTTTGCGAATATACAATTGCATCCTAGCTGATGGCTGCCAGTCGGATAAGGTTAGGCCAGTTTTGCCAGTTACCTTGGCGTATTCCGAGTAATCACGGTTGAGCCAAATTTGAAAGATGGCATCCCGCATGCCAGGATTTGTAAGAGCATATCTTAAGCGAGCCCAGTTCAGTGAAAAATAGTCCTGGTTTGGCCAAACCATCCGGATGTAATCTATTCGGTAATAATTATCGCCTACAATGGGCTTAATATTATCGAAGTTTTCCTGGTCGACAATAATGACTGGTATGTCACGCAGATTACTGCCAGGCTTGTCGAACGAAAAGGCGTTCGGGTAATTTCGCAAGTACCACTTAAACGACCATGAAACACCCTGGTTTGGTAAATTACTGTCGTAAGCAACTTGCAGGTTCTGCTCTCCAGCGATGCGGCTTGAAATTCTACTCACCTGGTCCATGACATCCTTGATGCCACTGGCACCATGGGCGTAGACAAGGTATTCCGTGGCATCATTCGCATTGGAAAAGGCTGCACGAAAAGCTGTGCGCCCAGTCATAATCGCAAGCAAGGCAAAGGTAACGATCACGGCTATCCTTAGTGCGTTCCGAAATTTCCAGCCAGAGAGTAGAAAGTACAACCCGCCTGAGCTGGCGAGAGTTATTCCTGCCGAAAGAAGGAATGCGCCTGTCGCAGTCAACTGTTCCAGTGTTTTTCCTTGAAAAGGAGGCTGTGCTCCCAGCGCCGTGACCAATACGCCGGCCAGACTTGAGAAGAGAATCACATACAAAATAGTGACCAATCCACCGCGCTGTTTGTGAAATTCCGGCCAGTTCACGTGCTCGATGATCTGCCCGAGACCCCAACCTGTCATTAGAATCAGTGGCAAGGTCATATGGACGGTCAGCCAAGGCATTTTTTCCCCCGCAAGAGTGAAGGCAAGCAAACTACTTAATGTCCACCAGAACAAGAGGGGGAACGTGTAAGTCCCTTCACTCCTTACGGATGTCTCCTTAGTAGAAGTTGGTTCGTAACCCATTGCCTCAATGTCATTGCTTTCTGAGCCATGTTCCGTGATCTCAGTGGAAAGTAAAGGGGCAGGGGCCTTCCGACGCAGTCCGAAATATGCTGCCACCCAGATCCCCAGTGCGGGGAGGAATTCATATACTGGAATCTGGATAAGAAGGTAGTAATACCAGGGTTGATCGCCGCGGTGGACGCCTTGTTGTTGCAGCCAATAGCCGAGCGAGCCAACCGTACCGGTGAAAAAACCCTGCCAGTTAGTGAATACGGAGGTGTAGAAGAAGATATAGATCGCCCAGAACAAGGCAGAATAAGCAAGCCAGTACTTCTTATTCCAGAGTAAACCAATCAGAATTGAAATTAGACACAATACAAGAAAGACCACGGCTGTCCGCACAGGCGCTTGGGCCCACAGTGCTGAAAAGTTCCAACCCGGCCAAGTGAATTGATAATCCAAAGGATTCAATCCCAACGCGGTGACCGGGAATGCAGCAAGTTGTGGCAGGACAAAAGTACCCAAAAGGATAAGCATATCAAAGGAACGTTCGCGGCACAGGTTTTTCCAGCCATACCCAACAATAAGCAGAATAATGGCAAGAAGGAAAGCACCACCTGCAAAGAGAAGGAGTGTCGAAGCGGAAGATAATTGCCGGGTGAGTGTGGAGGAGGCACCTAGAAATTGGCCTGGAATGATCGGGGCAGCAGTCTGGGAAGCATCTGTGGTGGCCTGGATGCGATTGTAGATTGTCAGGCCCAAGGCGACCCCTGCGACCAAAACCCCTATTGATAAAACAACAATGAAACTATTCAGAAGCGCATTATTTTTCCAAGGAGCTCGAGTGACACGATTGATGAGATAGACTGCCAGGAAAAGCAACGCTTGGGCCGTGTAAATAAAAGCGGTTTCTTTGGAAGTAAAATGCAGGACGGTAGCGATGGTAAGAAGGAGGAGGAAACGTTTTTTGCCAGTCTCGAGATAGCGCAGGATTGCATAGAGCATCAATAAAAAGAACAAACCTATAAAAGCTTCATTCCGGGCATAACGACCGTAATAAAGCATATAAGGGGAAATAAGCATCAATCCGGCTGCCACCAGCGTGCCGGAACGACCAAGGTATCGGCGCCATTTCCAGATCATGAGGATGGTCAGGATGCTGGCTATGGCATGAGGAAAGCGGGCTGTAAAATCACTGGCTCCGAAAAAAAGATAAGTTAGCGCCAGCAAATGAAATTGTAGAGGACCGTGCATGAGAGGAGTATGCTGGTAGCCTTTTCCTATCGAAAAAAGCCATGAGAAATAAATGTGTAGGTTCTCGTCATGGCTCATGACGCGTGCCCCCAAGTCGTACAAGCGGCTGATTATGGCTAGAATGATTATCAGAACGAAAATAAACAGTTCTCCGGTTAATGCAGGGAAGATCGACAAAACGGGGCGGTCGAGCCAGGATGATTTTTCGGGATTATCTGTCATGCAATGATACCTGTGATGAAAAATTGATAATTGGAGGATACTTCAAAGTAGTCTATCTGGCAAGCGAGGCTTGTATTTCTGTTTAAATAGCGTGTAGCCATATAACCACAATTAATAAATAAATAATAATAAATTAAAATATAAATTCCACTAGCCAATTGTCCACATCCGGCTTGAATGTCAATTCCACGACGCAATCGGATCGTACAAGGGATCCCATTCATAATCAAAATATCTTTGAACTTATCAGCTCTCTCACGTGTGGTCGCCTGGCCGGAGTAACCTCGAGTAGGGTTGAGTGGAATGGCATTGACGTGACAAAGCATTCCTTTAATTTTCTTTGCCAAGAGGTGCGCCTGCCCGGGAGAATCGTTGATTTCATTTACCAATGCCCATTCGAAAGTAATGCGTCGACCGGTGACAGCGATGTATTCGCGGCAGACTTCGAGAAGATCGTCAATGGGATAGCGTTTATTTACCGGCAGCATGGAAACACGCAAATCATCTTCCGAGGCATGGAGGGAAATTGCAAGGTTAATCTGTCGTCTTTCGGATGAGAAGCGCCTGATAGGCTGGAATCAGGCCTACGGTTGAAATAGTAAATCGGCGTGCACCGAGGTTATAGCCATCTGGATCGTTAAGCCGGTCGATGGCAGCCATGGTATTGTCATAATTATGAAAAGGTTCGCCCATACCCATAAGAACTACGTTTGTTACCGTTTCGCCTTCCTCCTGGAGTTGACAGGCATAGAACATCACTTGGGCAACTATTTCCCCACTCGAAAGGTGGCGTTTGAAACCCATCTGGCCGGTGGCGCAGAAGACACAGCCCATGGCGCAACCCACCTGTGTCGAGATACACAGTGTATTGCGCTTATCATAGCGCATAAGCACGGCTTCGATGGCCCGACCATCGTAAAGTTGAAAAAGGGTTTTGACAGTTTTATTATCGAGGGATTTGAAAACGGTGAGTGGCCTCAGGATGTCAAATTGGATGGATTCACCCAGCTTAACACGTAAGCGAGCTGGGAGATTGGTAAACTCTACCGGTGAATCCCATAAATTGCGGTAGAGTCCCTGCCAAACCTGCCGGGCGCGGAAATCCAGTTCGTCCCATTCTTTCATAAGTAAAATCAGATCGGGGAGTGAAAGTCCATATATCTGGGTTGGCATTGTATTGCGTATAAACATTGAACAGTTATGATTTGGACGTTTTTTCTCTTTGTTCCATTCATCTTAATATATATTGATGGTAATGGGGGTCGAGAGCTCGAATCGTTATTACTCAATTAATTCCGCTAGATCCTTGGCTATTATATTTACAAGCGGTCTCCACATTTCCGCTTGTTCTCGCCGGGTTACGCCACTCAATACCAGTGCGACTGGGCAATCAGACGCCTGTCCTCCAGCGATATCTGTTTCTAAGCGGTCTCCAATAACCAGTGTTTGTCCCTTTTCTGTCCCAAGCCGTTCGCATGCTATCTCAATAAGAAGCGGTTCAGGTTTTCCAGCATAGATCGGTTCCACCCCGGTTGCAGTGATAATTACCGAAATCCAAGCTCCTGCACCCGGAATTTCGCCACGTGGAGTGGGGAAGGTTTTATCCGAATTGGTAGCATAGAATGGCACGCCACTTCGCACCAGCAAAGTCGCTTCCCGCATCTTTTCGAAATTAATCTTAATATCGATGCCAAATACAACAGCTTGAGCCTGAGCTGCTGTCTCCAGGGAAAGCAGTTCAAAGCCTTTATCATGTAGTGCCGTCATGACACCCGCTCCGCCGATAGCGAAAACCGGTCCTCCCGACGGAAACTTCTTAGAAAGGAGGTCAGCTACTCCTAATGCAGATGTCACGATTTGCCAAGGTTCAATATCAACACCGAACCTGGCTAATCGCCCCACATATTGATCAGGTGTCTGCGAGCCGTTATTAGTGGCGAACGCTACTTTCAAGCCACGTGCGTGTATGCAATCGAAGATAGCGGGCAGGTTGCCAATCGGCGCATCACCTTTCCACAAGACCCCGTCCATGTCAAGGATGAGGGACCTGATATATTCAGGCAAGAAACGAGGGACCTTATTTCCCATATTTCTTCACGAGATAATCGAATACTGGCCGGTCCATCCAACCTGCCTGGGTGTCGCAGCGTTCTTCGAAATTTTCATTACCAACGAATGCGGCCAACGCGGAACGAGTGGGCCCGTCCAATTGTCCGTGTGCCGGTCCTTGATAGTATCCTGTAAGCGCAAGAATTTCCTGCAACCTGGTAAGTTTCTTGCCGGTCAATGTCAGACGTTCGGATTTCGGGCTCTTGCCGAAATACAGACGATGTAATTCCAGCAAATCACCCAACCGCAGAACGGGATCTGAATGGTCATCAACACGATAATCTATCCAACGGTCGCTGTAACCGCCATAGCCACTTTGTGGTTTGACCACGTAGATGGCTGCGCTCTGGCGACCGCGCCGGTCTCCACCAAGTCGATCGCCCGCCAGCAGGGAATTATATAGGCGGTCTGGCAATTCCCCTTTCGTTTCGAGAAAAACCTTTTGCATTTCCGGGACAACCTTTTCACCGATCAGGATGTTTCCTTGGATGGCATAACCGGCTCCGGTCACACCGCCAGCCCAGGCAAAGCAATCCTTGCCAGTAAACGTGGCAGACCCTCCTCGTGCATCCACAATCCCTACCTGACGGTGTTCCCGTTCAGGATCATCGGCCAGCAAGCTGGAAAGTGTATCTTCAGCGGAGATGCCGCTTGCCAAAAAGTCCAACCCGCGCGGACCGAAGGAAGTATTGGCAAACGACTGCGTGGCCACAGCTCCGGCCTCAGCCTGCGCCCAGGGCACCACAGCTCCGACGGCAAGGAACTTGGATGCCACTGCCACACCCCAAATCTTGCTAGCCAAGTCGCACGCAACAATTGAGAACGTGGATGGGTATATCATGTTCTCCTCCTGGTGAGAAAGGCAAGGCAGGGATTTGTCCTGCAAATTATGACGAAGTTTGGGCAATTTCCATTGCCCCAACAGGGTTTATTTCTTTTTCGGGATTTCGAGCACTTGGTCGACAAGCCCGTAATCCACAGCTTGTTGTGCATCCAGATAAAAATCTCGTTCGGTATCCTGTTTTATAACGTCAACCGGCTTGCCGGTATGTTTCGCCATGATATCGTTCAAGAGGGTTCGCAATCGGAGGATTTGTTTGGTTTGGATTTCTATATCCGTTGCCTGACCTTGTGCACCACCCAGAGGCTGG
This sequence comes from uncultured Chloroflexia bacterium, assembly GCA_963827305.1. Lineage (GTDB taxonomy): Bacteria > Chloroflexota > Anaerolineae > Anaerolineales > Villigracilaceae > UBA877. The sequence continues at coordinate 168,114 of CAWHAM010000014.1, read as the reverse complement.
TGCATGTGGATAGTGGAATTCGGTAAAGCGTAACGTCGGCCCTTGGTTCCAGCTGTCAGCAACACTGTCCCAAACGAGGCAGTCACACCAACGGCTACAGTGCTGATCGGGTTGGAAATCATCTGCATCGTATCATAGATGGCCAGACCAGAGTAGATCACGCCACCAGGCGAGTTAATATACATTTGGATTTCGCGTTCGGAGTCCTCACGGTTCAGAAACAGTAATTGTGCTACGATGACATTGGCGACCTGGTCATCAATCGGTGTACCGAGAAAGATGATCCGCTCTTTTAGTAGGAGCGAATAAATATCGTAGGCGCGTTCACCGCGGCCAGAGGACTCAATCACCATCGGGATAACATTTTTAGGATCGGGGATCATATTTGCTCCATTTCTCCAAACAGTAAAAACGGATTTATTCCCTGGCAAGTGTTTTCTTCGCTTTGGGGGATGTCGGGGATGTTGCAACCTTTGCCGCCTCCTCGGTCAGCTTCTTTGCCTCAGGGGAGGTTTTTTTCTTGCTGGAAGGTTTCTTGTCCCCAGTTGCCACCTTAATTGGACTGGATTTCCTGGTTGCGGTCTTCTTGCTTTTACCTTCTGCAGGTAGAGTATCGGTGGGAAGTTCTGGCGCCTGACCAGTTGCAATATCCTTCAAACGATTAAGGGTTTGCTGGACGTAGGCCCGGTTGGCTGATTCCATGGCGACTGCATTCATTATTTGTTTAGGCGGCTGAGCCTTTCCGCGTGTCATTTTCTGGAAACTGGAATCGCCCTGATATTCACCCCAGGTCTGCTGGAAAGAAGATCGCAATTCCTCCTGGCTTACCTCGATCTTTTCGGTTTTGGCTATCTCGTCCATGACGAGAGAACGCTCCAGCCGCTTTACCGCGATGGGTCTGGCTTCTTCAGCGACAAATTTCTCTTTATCCATCTCGCGTGATTTCAGATAAGCAGCCATATCAAGGTTCTGGCCTGCCAGACGGGACTGTAAATCTTTCATTACGTGCTCGACCTCGTGATCAACCACCTGTGGTGGGTATTTTATTACCGCACCCGCTTTGATTTGTTCCATTAACTTGGCGAAATAATCATCATCGTATTGAGCCTTGGACTGGGTTGCCAGGTTGGCCTTGATTGCCTCCCTTAAGGCTTGCAGATTCTCAAAAGGCCCAGCCTGTTTTGCAAAATCGTCGTTCAGCTCTGGTAGATTACTGCCGCGCACCATTTTGACAGTCACAGAAAAATGGATTGTTTGACCCTGCAGACTCTCGTCTTTGTCATCTTTCTTGTACTTGTGGGTAAATGATTTGGTTTCATCTGCGCTTAAACCAACGAGTTCGTTCGAGAATCCAGGGAAGGGAAATTCCTCGGCCTTTTCATCCTTGCGTACGAATATTGGGAGACCGGGACGATCCATCAACGGAGCTTCGCCCTCAGCGGCCTTTGCCTTGACACCTATCAGGTCAATCATTATAAAATCGCCCTTTTGGATGGGACGATCCACCGTCTCGGTTTTAGCGTACATCTGGCGCAATTCCTCGATAGACTCATCCACTTTATCTTCGCCAGGTTCCTTCCAATCATACGGCAAGCGGATAGAGCGATAATTGCCCAATTCTACGCTTGGAGCAAGTGGGACTGTGAAAATGAACTTAGGCTTTTTGTCGAGGTCCTCGACTTTTTCCAGAGAGCCAGATGCGCCCGGCTCCAACTTGGCTGCCTCGAGGGCTTTTGGATAAACCTCATCCAGGAGCAAGTCTACAGCATCATCGACGATGACGGTCTCTCCAAAGCTACGAACAACAACTTCGTAAGGAGCCTTGCCTGGTCGGAAGCCAGGGATTGATTTCCTTTCAGAAATGCGTCGAGCAGCGCGGTGCTTGGCACCTTCCAATTGCTCAGGTTCAAGCTGGACTGTTAGAGTGACTTGGTGGTCATCACGTGGTTGGGTTTCGATTTTCAATTCAAATTCCTTCTAATAATTTTATGACTATATGGTGAAGTGTGGGGAAGACGGGACTTGAACCCGTACGCCTTGCGGCACAAAATCCTAAGTCTTGCGCGTCTGCCAATTCCGCCACTTCCCCGGAACTGCAAGATTATAAGCGTAAGGGGGATGTGCGTCAATCAAAGAGGCATCAACGTTAACCATTTGCTTACGAGACCCTTCAGACAGTTCTTTGGCATTATAATGGCGCAAGTCTTTTGCCCGGAGGTAGCTGTGAGTAGAATAATCAATCCCGATAGTGCTGGAAAAGAACGAATACGCTTGACAAAAGGTATTGTTCTGGCGATTCGGGAACTGGCACAGCAAAGTGAACCCGGAGCAGAATCCCGCGATCTGGCCGCTTTCATAGCGCTGGCTCTGGCTGATATTTCTGAAACGATCGATATATCTGTGGCAGCCTGGGAAAAACGCGACTATTGGGTTAAAGCCGATAAATTCCGGATGGATTGGGTCTGGTCTGGCAGATATGCCGAGAAAATGCAACAGGCGGTTTTGAATGACGAATGGGGAAGCGTAGCTCAAGTCGCCGCACAAATCGCCCAAAAAATGAATAAAGTGTCTGTACCACCGGGACATCGTCTGGGAAAACCATGGGTGGGTGCATGGGACGAACTGCAAAAAAAGTATGTAACAACAAAGATGCCCGGATAATCCATCCGGGCATCTGAAAAATTTACTGGCGGCACCTAGGGTGTTGTATATGTCACAATCAGGCTTGGATTATTGAAGGTGATCCTATCCTTGACAGCATCGCCGTTCGACCCGGCGAATTGCAGCCTCAGTTGTAAACGGTTCTTACCGACTTTTGCTTGCAAGGCAACTTTAAGTTCAGGAGAGACTTCCAATTTTTTGAGCGGATTAACCGAACCCCAGTCAACGGTATTTCCGGATGGGAAGCCTGACACGAAGTCAGCTGTTGTAAGCGTGGAACCATAGTTGGTAACATAGCCATTCAAAACACCCAAGCTTCCAAATGGATCTCCAGTGATCGTGTAGTCTTTAAAATTAAATCTTAATTTCGACGATGGTGGCATTCGATGGAATGTCACTAATATCAAAGCTGAGGAAAGCCTCGCAAGTTCTAGTAATATCAGCGTTCGACTCGCCAACTGTATAATCCGGAAATGGGCCAGCATCCGAGCGAAGGGTTCCACTTTCCCCGGCGACTGGAACGAGAGTAATAGAATTACTAGAGACAACTATTATCTTTACAAGAAACGTTCCACCCGATGGTGTAATGCCAAACACCACTCCGCCCGGGTCACGCAAGCGCCAATATCCTGTATAGGTTCCAGGTGTAGCCGGTGCAGTCAAATTGACAGTCAGGTCGACCAGCTGCCCCGGATTGACTACGCCGCTGGTCAGAGGCTGCGTGTAACCTTTCGTGACGCCCATTCCATCTTGATGGTCGAAAATGAGCAAGTAACTAGAAGTCCAAGAGCAGCTACCGATATTACGGAGACGCCAAGTTTTCGCGAAGACCTGATTAGGGGCCACATGGGTGTTATCCGGGTAATTCACGTCGGCGATGAAACTTGCCAGGTTACAGGGAATAGGTGTCTTTGTCGCGGTAAAAACGGGGGTATTGGTAGGGTTAGGAGTGAAAGTATTGCTGGGAAGTGGTGTATTTGTTGGGATATATGGAGTTGGGGAAGCCAGTACAGACACCTGGGTTAAATCGGCTGCGACAGTTTCGGCGGCCTGGGTGTAGGCTGCGTTGGGTGACTCCGGGATAAATTGATTGCCAGGCAGGTTACAGCCGACCAGGCCAAGGATCAGTATAAAAATAAGACCGAACGAAACTTTTTCCATAAGGCACCTCCGGTTCTCATTTCTAATAGTTTACTGATTTTGCATTAACAGGTCAATGGTCAGGCTATGAAAGCCCCGAATAAAGGCTTTTGGTCCTGTGTTGCCCTAATGGTTAGGACGTCACAATACCAAAAAAGTTCCTCACTAATCGAGGCCAGTAATGCCTTATATCATAACAGAACAGGCTGATAGGCAGCATGTCGACCATTAAAAAGTAAGAACGGTGCAGCCCGTTCAGCCATTAAACCCATCTTTTTCAATGTGGTTAAATCCCGTATCTTGGTTAGCTTTCGCACTCGCATGATGGCTTGTGCTCCTTTGATTCCTATTCCCGGCACACGGAGCAGTGTCTGATATTCTGCACGGTTGATTTCAATTGGGTTTTGGGAAAGGTTTTTTTGAGCCCAAGCCACTTTCGGGTCGGTCTCGAGTGGAAGCCTGCCGTCTGGTTCGAACGGCATTTCCTCGAGGTCAAATCCGTAGTCACGCAACAAAAAAGAAGCCTGGTATAGCCGATGTTCACGGATGACTGGTGTTGCTTGCTGGTTCTCCAGGGGGGTGTCCTGGACTGGGTTGAAAGGGGAGAAATAAGCTCGTCGCAAGCTGAGATGGCGGTACAGATAGTCAGTTGTGGTTAATAGTTCCAGGTCGGATTCTCCTGATCCACCTGCCACGAATTGGGTTACCGAAGAAGGCCAACGACCTTTCCATCCATAATGTGCCGATTGCGTACGGCGAATTTCTTCGATCCACTTAAGCGGCTGGAGTAGTTCTTCGGCGAACAACTTATGAGGGGCAAGTATTGCCAGTCGATTGTCATTGGGTGCTTCCAGATTAATCGAAACTCGATCAGCCAGTTGCATGGCAAGTTCTACCTGCGAGCGTTCAGCGCCCGGCATGATCTTCAAATGAATGTAACCGCGGAATCCGAGTTTATGGCGCATGATATCAGCGGAGTCGATTAATTTATCCTGCGTTCGGACGCTGCCGCCAACCATTCCTGAGCTTAGAAAGACACCTTCGGCAATCCCTTTATTCGAGAGCATGACAAACAAACGAGCGAATTCTTCAGGTTGAAAAGTAGCGCGCCGAAAATCCCTCCCGGCACGGAAGGCGCAGTAGTTGCAATCCCGTTCGCAGGCTGAAGTAAGCAAAGTTTTGAGGAGTTTAATTCGTTGCCCATTCGGAAGTACCGCCGGATGTACAAAAACTGCGTCGGGGCAGTTCTCGGTTTTATCCAGGTAGGGGGTTCCGACCGGGCTGCGATCCTCGGCCGGTTCGAACGACATCTGTTCACTAAGCACTTTCAACCGGACAATATTATCCATATTCTAATTATAGAACAAAAATTCTAATTGTCAAGTATCATATTTATTGATAGAACACAAACATTGATTCTATTGGCTATATTATTGACAGGAGACCGAGAGGATTTCCCTCGGCCTCCTGTTCCCACCTAATAATTCTCACTGTTGGGGTAGCCTAAATGTCGTAATACAGCGAAAATTCATAGGGAGTAGGGCGGATGCGCACTGGATCAAGTTCGTTCTGACGTTTATAGGCAACATGCGCTTCCAACAGATCTATTGTGAAAACATCACCTTTGAGCAGGAAGTCGTGGTCTTTCTCAAGAGCGTCGAATACTTCACTCAAAGAACCGGGTACCTGTTTGATGAGTTTGGCCTCTTCAGCTGGAAGTTCATATAAATCCTTATCGACCGGTTCGCCTGGATCTATCCGGTTCTGGATACCATCAAGGCCGGCCATCAACAAGGCTGCAAAACATAAATACGGATTGCTGGTCGAGTCAGGAGCGCGGAACTCGATCCGTTTGGCCTTTTCACTGCTGGTCACAGGGATGCGGCAAACAGCTGAACGATTCCGCTGTGAATACGCCAAATTGACGGGTGCTTCGTAACCGGGAACCAAACGACGATAGGAATTTGTGGTCGGGTTTGTGATTGCGAGGAGCGCAGGAGCGTGCTTGAGCAATCCGCCAATATAGTACTTGGCAATGTCGGAGAGTTGACCATACCCCGAGGCGCTATAAAATACGTTTTTCTTTCCCTTCCAGATAGATTGATGAACATGCATTCCGGAGCCATTATCGCCAAAAACCGGTTTGGGCATAAAGGTCACGGTTTTTCCATTCTGACGAGCGACGTTCTTCGCGATGTATTTATATATAAGGAGCTGGTCAGCCATGCGGGTGAGAGTATTGAAACGCATGCCAAGTTCCACCTGGCCAGCGGTGGCAACCTCATGATGATGAATTTCCATCTCTACGCCACATTCCTCGAGCGCCATCACGATCTTACTGCGTAGGGTCTGCAAGGAGTCGGCAGGTGGAACCGGAAAGTAACCCCGCTTAGGCAGAATTTGGCCGCCAAAATTAGGTTTAGTGGCGTCGCCGCTGTTCCACCAGCCTTCGGCGCTGTCGATAGCATAGAAGGATTCGTTGGTGTTGCTGGCGTAACGAACGTTATCAAAAATGAAGAATTCAGCTTCAGGACCGAAAAAGCAGGTGTCGCCGATACCGGTCTGCTTAAGATAGGCCTCTGCTTTCTTGGCTACATAACGAGCATCACGGCTGTAAGGTTGGTGAGTGATCGGATCATGAACATTGCAACTGATCACCAGTGTGGGGATTTCTGCGACAGGATCCAGAAAGGCAGTATCAGGTTCCAATAGTAGCAGCATGTCAAACTCATGGATTTCCTGGAAGCCGCGGATGGATGAACCGTCGAACGGGATCCCTTCCTGAAAGAGCTCCATATTTAGACGGTGGGCTGGGATGGAAAAGTGCTGCCAGGTTCCTGGCAGGTCGACGAATCTCAGGTCCACCATTTTCACATTTTTCCCCATATCGAGCACTTCATTAACAGTTTTGGCCATATGAGAATCTCCTTTGTATTAATTGCGTATGAAAATACGATCTACCAAAATTCCTTATATTTTACTTCTTTACACCATCTTTTTGTTGTTATTCGGTCGGTTTTACTCCAGAACTACCGCGCGAAAAGACATCATTGATATTATAAGGATTTTGGACCTTTCCGTACATTGCGTGGATGGGTTCAATTCGGATCTTCGAAAATCGTTTCAGATAAGATCTTAATCATTGATTTGTTCACTACGGTATAATCTTCGTGATGTTAAAGATGGAAGAGGCCTCCCAATTTTTAACGGCTCTACATGACGAGTCAACAGCGCAATCCTACTTAACGGAATTCGGGTTTGCGGACTGGAAAACTGCCTGGACCGTTTTACGGCGAATGGAATCGCGAAATCAACAGGGCCTGTCAGCTATTTATTCTTTTTTATTGCCAGCCCTCGGGTCCGCGGCTGACCCGGATCGTTCCCTGATCAACCTTGAACGCTTCCTGGAAAGTTACGGACCCACACTTTTTCCAGAACTGGAAAAAAATCCAAGGGTTATCGAGATCCTTGTTACACTTTTCTCTGCCAGTCCATTTCTGACTGAGATCCTGCTACGTACTCCGAAGGCGCTCGATTTACTAAGTAATCGACACGCCTTAATCAGAACGGAAGACCATCGAGCAATTTCAGTCTGAGGCAAATTCTGTCGTCCAATCTGTTCGTACAGATGATGACAAACTCGATGCGTTGCGTCGATACCAACGGCGCGAGTTCCTCCGTATTGGCACCTCCGACTTTCTTGGTTTATACGACCTGAGATCCGTTTTTTCCCAACTCTCCAGGATGGCAATCGGGATGGTGCGTGCGTGCCTGGCCCTTGCTACTCAACAGACTGGTATTTCATCTGGCGGTTTTGTTGTCATGGCAATGGGAAAGTTGGGTGGGTGGGAGCTTAACTATAGTTCTGATATCGATCTTCTATTTGTAGCAAAGAATAGAATAGGTGACTATATCCAGCTGGCTGAACAATTAATCAAGAATATCTCCAGCACAACCCCGGAAGGCTTTCTTTATCGTGTGGATTTACGCCTGCGTCCATGGGGAAACGATGGACCATTGATTACTTCTCTGAACGGTTATTTGCACTACTTTCAGAAGGATGCAAGATTGTGGGAAAAACAGGCCTTTCTTAAGGCTCGACCGATCGCAGGTAACATCTCCTTTGGCGAACAGCTGCGCAACGAGATAGAACCATTCTTATTCCTTGAGCCTACTGAAGAGGTTCGCACCGGCATCTTTGCGATGAAGCAACGGACGGAGGAATTTCTTCAGGAAAAAGGGCGACGCTGGGGAGAAGTCAAACTTGGTGAGGGTTCGATCAGGGATATCGAATTTGTCGTTCAATTCCTGCAAATGACCCATCCATTGGTTCGTACACGGGCCACCCTGAAAGCAATCCAGCGTTTACGTGAAGAGGGTTTTTTACCCCCTAAGGACGCACATATCCTGGCTGATGGGTATTCATTTCTGCGTACCATAGAGCATTACTTGCAAATGATAGACTATCGCCAGACGGATACTTTACCCACTGATCCAGCCGCCCTTGAATTACTCGCCGCGCAGGTTGGGATTCGAAGGTCCGCAGGTAGGAGTGCAATTCATCGAGCGATATGAGCAGCACTGCTGGGCCATTCGGTCGATCTTCTTGAAATTTGTGGGGAATGAAACCGTAAACGATGTGCCGAATTTTTCACAAGCAGCTCCTCAGGTCCTTGAACACATCTCACGTATGGATGCCTCCTACGCTGCAACTTTCAGCCCAAATGAAATCCGACATCATACCCAACTCGCCAATAATCTTGATAGTAAAACCATCGTAATCGTCGACACTGAACCTTTGGACGCAATTCGCTGGCGCGTGACGGTGGTTGGATATGATTGCCTCGGGGAACTCTCTCTGATATGCGGTCTTGTTGTTCGTATATGGTTTGGATATCATCGAAAGCCAGGCTTTCACGTATGAACCAATAGAGGGCCCTGAATCGCTTACTAAAAATGGAATGATACATATCAAAAACAGCCGACGGAAAATTGTTGATGTCTTCACGGTTAGGTCTATGCATGACCGAATCTATGACCCAGAAAAGTGGACTCATTACACCAACGATCTGCATAGCCTGCTTAGTAAAATGCAAGCCGGCCAGCTTCGTGAAGCTCGAGGCGAACTGGTAAAACGTGTGGGGGAAGTCTTCCAAGGGATGACCGGAAGCATACCCCCACTGTATCCGATTGAAATTATGATTGACAATGATTCGTCCAAAATTTACACTATCTTAAGAATCAGTACCACCGACACGTTCGGTTTCCTTTTCGAATTCAGTAACGCCCTGGCATTAAATCATATAAATATAGCCCGCATGTTCGTCCAATCAATCGGGAATCGAGTGAACGATACGATCTATGTCACTGATAGCGAAGGACTGAAAATTACGTCCCTAGAGAAACAGCGTGAACTACGTTCTACCACGGTGCTCATCAAGCATTTTACACATCTTTTGCCTCATTCACCCAATCCGGAATCAGCTTTATTGCACTTCCGAGAATTTCTTGGCCAGCTTTTTTCTCGGCCAAATTGGCCAGATGAACTGGTGAATCTTGAACAGCCGGAAGTATTGGACGGTCTTGCCAGGTTGCTTGGTGTCAGTGATTTTTTGTGGGATGACTTCTTAAGGATGCAATACCGCGAATTTGTTTCCAGTTGTAAGTGATATGAATGGTCTGGCAGTTGTCAAAGATCGTCAGCAATTGCATAGTGAACTTGCCAAATTACTAGAGGGTGCAGAAGATTGGCGCAGTGTGTTGAATGCATTCAAAGACCGGGAGATGTTCCGGATTGATCTGCGCCATATCCTGGGATACACTCCGGAATTTTGGGAGTTCTCATATTCATTGACGGATCTTGTTGAGGTGGTGGTAACAGCAGCATATGAGCGATGTGCGGAAGAGATGTGCAGAGAACATGGTAACCCTCTATTAGAGGATGGCAATACATGCCCGGCCACAGTTATTGCTCTTGGTAAATGTGGGGGTCGCGAGCTTGGATTTGCTTCTGATATTGAATTAATGTTGATTTATGGTGGGGAAGGCAAGACTACAGGTCCGCAAATTATTCCCACAAGCGGATATTTTGAAGAATTGATCCGTTCCTTTATGCAATCGATCCAGGCCAGGAAGGAAGGGATATTCCACATCGATTTACAATTGCGTCCTTATGGTAAAGCCGGTAGTCTAGCAGTCCCATTGGAGTCATTTCAACGCTATTTCATGCCTCAAGGTCCTGCGTGGGCATATGAACGCCAGGCTCTTGTAAAGTTACGTCCCATCATTGGCGATCAGACATTTGGAGAAAAGATCAGTAAGTTAAGAGACGAATTTATATACAATGGTGAGCCTTTCAACGTGACCGCCATGCACGCGATGCGTGAAAGACAAATTCGTCATCTTGTCAATGCCGGAACATTTAATGCGAAATATAGTCCTGGAGGCCTTGTAGATTTGGAATATCTGGTCCAAGGGTTGCAAATCACATATGGAGCAGTTAATCCCTCCTTGCGATTGACCAACATCCGTTTGGCGATGGCTGCTTTGGCCAAGGCGGGAATACTATCAGAAGACGATTATACCCGTCTGCGCAAAGCACATACCTTCCTGCGATGGTTGATAGATTCCCTGCGTGTCGTTAGAGGTAATGCCAAGGATATAACTATCCCACCATTTGATAGTGAAGAATTCGCTTTCTTAGCCAAACGATTGAGGTATGGCACAGATAAAGACCATTTGCAAGAGGATTTATCGCGATATCCGTTGGATGTACAAGAACTGAACCAACGATTGCTATCCAGCGCTTAATGGGGAACTCGCATTGATGGGGTGGGGGAGGAGGTAGTAATAATAATATCTTTTAAATATCATTGAATGTTGTGTCAGGAAGTAACTTATAGATGATGTCCAGCAATCATTCTCATATTCGTTTCCACATTTCTTTTTGCTAGAGGGGGAGGTTGACAAAAGAGGAAATCGGCTTTATACTATTAATGCTTTCGATAAGTATTATTATCATAAGCATAAGGATAAACCCGATGAACGATCCTACAATTGCCCAGGCTATTGAAAAATATTTGGAATCGGTCAGGATGGCCCGAAGTCCCAATACTGGCCGGACCTATGGCAATGCCATGAATGTCCTCAGCAACGTGCTGAAGGAAAATGGCGTGGATTCGCGGGTCTCCCCCGTGTCTGAATTAACCGAAGATGTTGTGATCTGGATGGCAATTGCGCTCAAGGATTTTTCACCTGCCAGCGAACAACTCTATCTTGCTGCAACGACCGGTTTCTTTAAATTTCTAGCAGCAGAACGATTATCCGAGGTCAACCTTCCCCGTCTGGACCTACTGCGATTACAACGTGCCCGGCGTTCTGGACAGCGCCTGCCCCAATTCCCACGGGATGATATAGAACGTGTCCTCGATTTTGTGATTAAGCTCACGAACAGGTTGTCTGACAATATGGGTGTTCGGTTACGCGCAATGCGAGATCGGGCTTTTTTAATAACCTTGGCAGATACGGGATTACGCGTCCATGAAGCATGCAATCTGCGGCGTGGTGATATAGACTGGAATGAAGGACGCGCTGTAATTATTGGCAAAGGTGACAAGCAAGCTGTGGTACGTTTCTCAACCCGCAGTTTGCATGCGCTAAGAGACTACCTTTCAACCCGCGCTTCCTTGGACGGTGCGTCTGGACGCCCCTTACCCTCCCTACCCCTCTTTGCCCGTCATGACAAAGGAGCTGGGAAAAAAGTCAAACCAATTACAACCACGACAGGACGAAATATCGTCAGTGAGCATGTCCGCCAAGCACTGGGCGACGAAGCCGAGGGCCGAATCACCCCCCATTCATTCCGGCACTACTTCGTCACCACTGTCCTGCGGGCATCTGGAAATCTCAAATTGGCTCAAGAACTGGCCCGCCATGCCAGTATCCAGGTAACCCAACGCTATGCCCATCTTTCGGATGATGAACTTGATAAAGGTTATCACGATATTTTTGAGAATTAGATCCCAGAGCTATAAACTTCGGCTGATTGCATCGATCAACCGATCGATTTGATCGCGGGAGTGAGTGGCAAAAATGGCGATCCGCAATGCGCCACCCGCTGGAGTGCTGGTGTAGGATCGGACCAGTTCCAAGGCGATGTTTTGATTGAATAATGTCTTTCTTATTTGCTCAAGACTGATTTCCTGGCTAGCTTCCAGGCAAATTATTGGAACAGGTATATCAGCCAGTTGCCAGCCCAAGCCCCGCAGGCCATTGCGGGCTTGATTAACATTGTCCCACAACCGGTATCGCAATTCAGGACTCGTCCGTGCCACAGTGAGCGCACGTGCTGAGGCAGCCGCCACCACAAGGGGAGGCGGGCTGGCACCCACACAGATACGGGAAGAGCGGTCGATTTTTTTCACCCATTCTTCCGTCCCCCAAATCACGCCACCAAAACCACCTAGCGCCTTGGCTAAAGTTGCAGAGGTACGGCAAGTTGCGTCCTGGATATTAAAATATTCCGGTGTACCACCTCCATTCTTTCCAAGTACGCCTACTGCATGGGCGTCGTCCAGATAGACCAATCCATGTAAATGGCGGACCAAATCCAAGTATTCAGGAAGAGGTGCAATTTCGCCAGAGATTGGGAAGACCCCATCACTCAGAACCAATGGACGTTCCTGGCGACGCAATTCGCTGTGCAGTTTCTCTGCCAGGCTTTGTGGCTGCATGTGGTGGAAAGGAGTGATCGGCAGGTTGGTTGCATAGGCTGCGTCCCAAAGACTGAAGTGCGCTGCCGAGTTGATGAAGATATGTTCAAAGCGGTTGCCGGTTGCCTGTGTCAGGATGGAAATTCCCATGTAACCTGAAGCAAAATAAAGAACCTTCTCAGCCCCAAAAAAAGCGCAGGCTTCCTTTTCAAACTCGTCATATATCGAATGTTCGCCGTACCCGCCGCGCGAGGTAGCAGTAGAGAAGCCGTAGCGATTCATAGCTTCGTTTGCAGCCTGTAATATTGCGGGGTGGTTCTGCAGGCCCAGATAACCAGCACCGGCAAAATAATCCATCTCGCGACCGTTGAAAACGGTCCGTGCTGCAGCAGGACTTTCCATGTGGACAGGCATATAATGCTCCAGGTTATCTTATCATAAACTTCCGGTCAGGCCGTCAAGTATAATAACTGGGCAATTGGAGAGGAGAAACGGCTTGGTAAGCTGTACCAGGAACCCAGTTAGTAGTGTTGTGAATTTTTATCGGGATAAAGCTTTTTTGACGCAACTTTATTATTTGGCTGCGCCGATTGCATTACAAAACCTGTTGACGGCCTCTCTGAGCATGGTGGGAAGTGTGATGGTAGGTCAGCTTGGGGATGCGGCCATAGCTTCGGTAGGATTGGCTGGACAGGTTTTTTTCCTGCTTACCTTGATTTTATTCGGGATCGGCAGTGGATCAGCCATGTTTACGGCGCAACTGTGGGGAAATAAAGATATTGTAAGCCTCAGGAAAGTGTTTGGATTATGCCTGGATATGGGGTTGCTCACAGCAGGTATATTCCTATTAGCCTGTGAAATCTTCCCTGGCAGGATCATTGGCATTTTCACAATTGATCCGCAGGTGATCGCTCTGGGTGGCGAATACTTGCGGATCTATGCCTGGGCTTTCTTATTCTTCTCCGTCACTTCCGGTTTTGCCGCAGTATTACGCAGCGTTGGTGAAGTCAAGCTCCCCATGTTCGTGATGGTATCAGCGCTGGCTTTAAATATCGCCCTCAATTATGTTCTCATCTTCGGCGCCTTAGGTTTCCCAGCCATGGGCATTCGCGGCGCAGCTTTCTCAGCCGTTATTGCGCGCGGTTCGGAATGTTTTACATTAGTCTTAATCACTTACCTGAAAAAGTATCCGGTTGCAGCAAAAATGAGTGAGCTGCTTGGTTTTAATCTGGGATTTTTCGTCAAAATATTTAAGCCTATTTATCCCGTGATACTCAATGAATTGATGTGGTCCTTGGCAGTCACAGTCTATAATGTTGTCTATGCTCGAATTGGAACTCCATCCATTGCCGCCATGAACATTGTCGCGACCGTTGATAACCTGGCTCTGGTCCCCTTTTTCGGCCTTTCCAGCGCGATTGCAATTATTTCCGGCCATAAAATTGGTGCTGGCGAGAAAGAGGAAGCCTTTCGGGATGTTGGCAGAACCATGGGCTTGACGGTGCTGTTTGCTCTCCTGGTTTGCGGAGTTGTCCTCGTTATCAGACAGCCGGTCATCGGTCTTTATAAAATAACGCCGGATGTGGCCCTTTACGTAGATCGCAGCGCTGATCATCCTGGCATTATGGATGATTGTTCGTTCTCAAAACATGATCTTGGTCGTTGGAATGATGCGCAGTGGCGGGGATACGCGCTATTCGCTTTTCCTGGATGGCGTCATAATTTGGATATTGGGAGTTCCGATGGCTGTGTTGGGAGGCTTTATCCTCCACCTCCCCGTCTATTGGGTCTATCTGATGGTGATGTCGGAGGAATTGACGAAGTGCATCCTCGGTTTGCAACGTTATTTTTCTAAAAATTGGATCCACGACCTGGCACAGACGGTCACCGTCGTGCCCCCTACCCCAGAGACCTGACACAATCAAACTCTGCGATTACCTGAAATTTAGGGCCTTATATATAGCGTTTACGGCATTTTCCTTGAAAAGTGGCCTATTTCAGGTAATCTTCCGCGTAATGACAGGCTACCTGATGACCAGGACGGATTTCCCTTAATGGCGGTTCTTCGATTGAACAATTCGGCTGTGCGACAGGACAGCGTGGATGGAAACGGCAGCCAGAAGGAGGATTCAATGGGCTGGGCACATCCCCTTTAAGGATAGTTCGTTTACGTTTTAACAATGGATCGGCAATAGGAATAGCTGACAACAAAGCTTGTGTGTATGGGTGCAATGGCATCTTGAAAAGTGTATCGCGCGTAGTCAACTCGACAATTTTGCCAAGATACATAACCGCAACACGGTCAGAGATGTGTTCTACTACGCTAAGGTTATGTGCAATGAATAGATAAGTCAGGTTGAAGTCAGCTTGAAGATCTTTCAGGATGTTTAACACCTGCGATTGTATGGATACATCCAAGGCCGAGACAGGTTCGTCACAGATGATAAATTTTGGTTGCAGGCTCAGAGCACGTGCGATGCCAATACGCTGACGTTGGCCTCCGGAAAATTCGTGGGGATAGCGGCGGGAATGATAATCCTCCAGGCCGACTTTACGTAATGTCTCGATCATTCTTTTATTACGATCTTGGCGTTTGCCGATTTTGTGTATATTTAATCCTTCAATCACCGATTTGCCTATTGGAACACGCGGGTCAAGCGATGAAAAGGGGTCTTGAAAGATAATTTGCATTTCCCGCCGGAGATGCTTCAATTCATTTCTTCCCAAAGTTAAGACATCTTTACCATCAAATATTACGGAGCCTGAAGTAGGTTCAATTAAACGTAGTATACTGCGACCTACTGTCGTTTTCCCACAGCCGGATTCACCCACCAAGCCCAATGTTTCCCCCTCGCGTATCGTAAAACTTACATCGTCAACAGCCTGAACCCAGGCGACTACGCGCTGCAATACTCCAGACCGACAAGGGAAGTACTTCACAAGATTCTTGACCTGGACCAAGTCTTTATTTTCGTCACTCTTGTTTGTTGGCAAGATCATTTAAGGTAGCTCCGATTACTAGAATAACGATCCGCCAAGGGGGCCTGGTGGTCCGTTGAGTCCTGATAAAGCCAACAGCGAACAAAGTGTTTAGGCATAATTTCGGATAAATCAGGTTCCAGAGAAGTGCAAATATTCAGCTTATACTCTACACGAGAGCGGCAACGCGCTGCAAAACGGCAGCCTTGTGGCAGGTTGATCAAATTGGGCACCGAACCAGGGATTACTTCCAGCCGATCCTTGATCTTTCCCAATACTGGGATTGAGCCTATCAGCCCTTGAGTATATGGATGCAATGGTTGACTGAACAATGGCTTAACACTTGCTTGCTCCACGATCTTTCCAGCGTACATCACGGCAACACGTTCGGCCATTTCAGCAATCACCCCCAGGTCATGAGTGATCAGGATTACCGCTGTCTTGAATTTTTCCTGTAGTCCGCGCAACAGGTCGAGGATCTGGGCTTGGATGGTAACGTCCAAAGCAGTTGTCGGTTCATCCGCTATCAGCAATTGTGGAGAGAGCGCCAGCGCAATGGCGATCATGACCCGTTGCGCCTGTCCGCCCGACAACTCGTGCGGATAGGATTTTGCCCGTCGTTCGGGATCTGGGATCCCAACTAACCGTAAAAGTTTTACCACTTCGGACCAGCTATCTTTATCCTCAATATGTTCGTGGATCTGAAGGACTTCCGCAATTTGCGCACCAGCAGTAAATATTGGGTCCAAGCTTGTCTGAGGTTGTTGAAAGATCATCGAGATGGAGTTTCCTCGGATGTCCCTCATCTCGCTCTCAGACAAAGTCAATAAATCTATTCCATTGAACCATATTTCTCCAGCGTCGATTCTTCCTGGCCGAGAGATCAGGCGCAGGATAGAGAGCGAAGTGACACTTTTTCCGCACCCGGACTCGCCAACCAGGCCGACGATCTCACCGGGATAGACACACAAATCCACGCCATCTACGGCGCGAACAACGCCGTCTTCACAGTAAAAATATGTCTTCAAGTTTCTTACGTCCAATAGGGGGAGGTTTGGGTTTCCCGGCACGGAGATACTCCATTTTCTAGGGTACAAGCATTATACGAATGATTGAATATATTACTCGGCATTCTCAATCGCGTGCCCCCGAAGACTGTCTGACCTCTGGGGTCGATCCGCACGATTTGATGTCCAAAGCTCCAGACCAATGTATAATCATGCCGCTCAATATCTGCCAAGAATCACTCCTAAATCACTGCTTCCCGATTCCTGTTGACTCGTTAGTTATTCAAACGCGGATCCAGCGCGTCACGCAGGCCGTCGCCAAGTAGGTTGAACCCCAGCACGGTGATCACGATGGCAATGCCGGGAATGAACAAGAGGTGTGGTGCGTTGAACAAATTATTGCGCTCCTCGCCAAGCATCAGTCCCCACTCGGGTGTGGGTGGTTGTGCGCCCAGTCCCAGAAAGGAGAGGGCTGCGGCGTCGAGGATAGCCGTCGCAATACCGAGTGTTCCCTGAACGATGAGGGGAGTCATGGCATTAGGCAAAATGCGGCCGAATAAGATATGGGATGGGGACGCACCCAAGGCTCGATCAGCTGTTACAAAGTCAAGCTCTTTGATCGAGCACACGCTGGCGCGCACAATGCGCGCGTATTGCGGAATGGAAACAATACTGATAGCCAGGAGCGTATTGATTAATCCCGGCCCTAATACAGCAACGATGGCGATGGCGAGAAGCAGGCTCGGAAAGGCCAGCAGTACGTCCATCATACGCATTACCACGTTGTCCAACCAGCCCGCCGCGTAACCGGATACCGCGCCGAGAAAGGTTCCCACCACGATAGCAAACGTTACACACACAAACCCTATCTGCAAGGAGAGTCGGGCGCCAAAAACCACCCGGCTGAAAAAGTCCCGGCTGTTGCCGTCAATACCAAAGTAGTGCTCTGTCTGATCAGCCGGACATCCCAGCAAATGGATACACGGGGGGGTGTTGCGTTTGGCATTGTCCAAAATCCTGTCCGGGTTGTACGTGGCGATAACCGGAGCGAAGATCGCAATCAGGACCAGCGTTCCCAACATCACCAACCCTACAACAGCGGAGCGTTTCTTAAGTAAGTGGCGCAGCGCATTGCGCCACAAACTGTTCGGAGGCCCGGCTAAAACCTGGACATCCAGGGTATTATCGGGTTTCATTCAGGACTCCGCTATTGAAGACGAATGCGCGGATCGAGATAAGCATAAGATGCATCCACGATGAGATTGACCGTTACAAAAATGAGTGCGATGATGACAGTGAAAGCTTGCACGACGGAGTAATCGCGTGCAAAGATGGAAGACACGAGGAAGGTACCCACCCCCGGTAAACCGAACACGGTTTCCGTCAGGACTGCGCCACCCAGCAACGTACCCAATTGCAGCCCGACAATGGTGATGATCGGCAGCATGGCGTTGCGCAGTGCATGGCGAAGGATAACCAACCGCTCGTGCAGCCCTTTGGCGCGAGCAGCACGAATATAATCCAATCCCAACACATCCAAGAGACTGGAACGCGTCATTCGGGCGATAATGGACATTGGGATCGTGCCCACTGCCACAGAAGGCAGGATCAAGTGCCGGAGTGCATCTCCTAACAATTTCCAGTTCCCGGATATGAGCGAGTTAAACACGACCAGGTTCGACGCAAAGGTGATTACCGCCAGTGGAAAACCGGTCAGGTGTTGGAGATGAAAGGTTTCGATTAGTGATGTCACACTTGTCCCCGGGGTAAGCCGCCCGGATGGTGCCAGCCAGAGGGGTGTGCCCTTTAACAGGATTGCGAACAGGTACGCCAGCATAAGCCCCAACCAAAATACCGGCATCGAAACACCTAAGTTAGCAATGACCATCGTCAATACATCGATTACTGAATTGTGCCTGGTGGCGGAGATTATCCCCAATGTAACTCCAACTATTGTCGCGAATAGCATAGCGAAGATCGTCAACTCTATTGTCATGGGTAAACGCAGGAGCACGATACTAAGGACAGACTGACTGGTACGCAGCGAGTTTCCCAGGTTTCCCTGCGCCAGATTGCCCAAGTAATGTCCAAACTGAACCAGGATTGAATCATTGAGGCCTGTGCGTTCGCGGTATTGAAAGCAAGCTTCAGGAGTGGCATGTTCACCGAGAGCGATCATGCAAGGATCGCCGGGAATGAGCCGACCCAAAGCGAAAGTGATCAGTAATATACCGAGAAGAACAGGTATGACCAGTATTAATCGTCTGACAAGAAAGTTAATCATCCGTCGGACTGACCTCCAATAGAGATTTTGGAGCGATGGGGCATTGCACCTAGCAATGCCCCATCGCTAACACGATTAAACTGGAATCAAACTGTTATTTGGGTGCATTTAACTGCTTGGCGAAGAAACCGCTGAAGTATTCAAAGACACCCGTGTTGCCTTTATGTAGTGGATTTGCAGCATTCCACTCAACGACAAAGGTCTGTACGACATCATTAGCATCCATGGCAGTCCCGTCGCTAAACTTGATGTTCTTCTTAAGGGTGAACGTCCACGTTTTCAGGTCTGCACTGGCTACATAGCTATCGGCAGCATCCGGTACGAGGGTTGCCGTCTCGGGCTTGTACCAATACAACGTATTAAAGATGTGGTAGCACGGACGCAGTGTCTCACCGTCAGTCTCGTCATTGCAGTACAGGCTGATTGGCTCAGCGTTTTGTATGAAGTTCAATGTAGTCTGGCCTGGCACCGACATAAGGTTGAACATTTCGTCGGCCAGTGGGCTAGCCTGCGCACCATCCACGGTCGCCTTATAGGCGATACCGTTGGTGCCATGTGCAATCGGGACCATCGGCACATGCTGCTTGACTAACTCGGCCACTTTGGCATAGAGCGTATTGCGTTGCGCAGGGTCAGCCACCTGGCCAGCCGCATGAATAGCATCGACGAGATCGGGATATACATTCCCGAAGTTCTTGGACGCGCCGGTAAAGTGAAAGTCGTAGAAGTCTGTCGGATCGGGATAATCAGCGCCCCAACCCAACATGAACATGGGTTGTTCACCTGCGGCAACTGAGGCCAGGTATGCGCCGGATTCCATCGGTTTGAGCGTGGCTCTGACACCGATTTGAGCCAATTGCGACTGGATCTCCTGTGCCACCTTCCCGGCCAGGGGCAGGTAAACACGCACTACGTCGCGATAGGACAGGGTTGTCGAGAACCCATTCGGGAAGCCCGCATCGGCCAATAGTTTCTTGGCAGCCGTGACATCGTAGTCATACCACTTGAAGCCATCTGCGTAGCCAGGCACCATGACAGGCGGGACGAATTGCTCGGCAGGGATGGAGCCAGCTGGGTAGTAGTTGTCCACAATGCGTTTCTTATCGATCGCCATGGCCAGTGCCTGGCGCACTTTTTCATTATCGAATGGCTTGATGGTATTGTTAAAGCCCAGGTAGAAGACATTGAGTCCGACACGCGGCAGTAATTTCAAAGTCTTATCGGCCTGGATCTTGGCAAAGTCATCCGGGCTGGGGTTGTCAATGACATCTGCTGTGCCGGCTTGCAATTCCAGCAAGCGGGCAGCGGCTTCACTATTCCAGCGAATGATGAACTTTGAGTTCTTGGGCGCGGGACCAAAATAGTTCGGGTTAGGAACGAGAGTCAGGTGGTCTCCACGAACCCATTCGCTAACCATATAAGGGCCAGAGCCGAGGGGCTTGTTGAGCAAATCAGCCCCGCCGCCCCCGGTTTTTTCAAGGTATGCAGCACTCTGGAGGCTGAAAGCACCGAATGCCACTTTGGACAGGAAGGCTGGATCCGGTGTGCATAAAGTGAACTTGACCGTGTATTGATCTACGGCCTCGATGGACTGGATCTCTCCGCCATAAGTACAATCAGGTGCGCTCAAGTTGTACTTGGCTGTAAATGCAGGAGCGGGCGCTAGGGTATTGGTGGGAAGCAAAACGGGTACCACCGGGGCCGCTGTAGCCGGTGCCGGTGCTACCGTGGCCGGGGCAGTCGTGGAAGTCGCTGGCGTTCCACAGGCCGAAAAGAGCATGCTTGCCACTATCAAAAGGGCAATTACTACAAAACATTTTTGGCGATTCATACTTTCTCCTCTTGGGTTTTCACTATGGTTGAGACGAAGAATATGGAAAATAAACTAAGAGATTGGTTATGTGGTATGACCTCCTTTCTTCATAATATATATTAAGAATATTTCAATTATATGCATCAAACAATGGCTGTCAAGGAAACTTCGGATTTCGAGAATAATATTGTCTCTGGCATTGACATATCCCATATTTCAATGATAAACTCGACATCGTTAATGAAATTCTAAGGAAAGGAGGCGCACTTCATGATGTTCATAAGCACCGTTCGTGTCATGCGAATCCGCATCAATTCTGTTGCTGGTGCGGTTGTTCATTCGCGGAGTGCGCCTGTAGACCGGTAAGGTCATCCAGGTACGTTGTTTTGACCACGGTGCACTCCCTGCACCGTGGTTTTTTGTCATGAATTGAACAAAGAGAATTATTATGGCTATCATTGCATCCCCAAAAACCTACTTTGACTTCCGCAAAGCCCTCACGAGAAACAAGCTGGTCGGCCTGTGGCGGATGATGCCGGATTACCGGCTGGCCTATGCAGCCGCGAACCTGTCCCTGGGTATTTCGGCAATCGCAAAAATGGCAACGTACATATTGCTCCGCAATTTCGCCGATACCATCCTGGGCACCACCCAACCCTTTGCCGGAACCCTTTCTCGTTCTCTAATACTGATTGCGGCCGGATTTGTCATCCTGGCTTTATTTGATGGCGGATTCGCATTCCTGTCCGGTCGCCTGGCTGCCTACTCTGCGGAGGGGATCACCCGCCGCCTGAGGAACTTCCTTTATGACCATATCCAACGGCTAAGTTTTGCGTACCACAGTAAAACCCCCACCGGTGATTTGATCGAGAGAGTCACTTCAGATATGGACTCTGTACGCAATTTTTTCAATGAACAAGCCATTGGCGTGGGTCGCATCATCCTGCTCTTCATCATTAACTTCCTTGCCATCCTGGACTTGAACTGGAAATTAGCCTTGGTTTCCATTGCAGTGGTCCCGGTCATCCTGGTTGTGTCGTTATGGTTTTTTAAAAAGGTAACCAAAGCGTACGAAGCTTACCAGGAGCAGGAAGCAATCCTTTCCACGACTCTTCAGGAGAACCTGACGGGTGTTCGTGTGGTCAAAGCATTTGCCCGCCAGGATTACGAAAAAAACAAGTTTGAGAAGGATAATCTGGAAAAATTCCTGCGAGGACGGAAGTTCATCAGGATGCACTCGCTCTTTTGGCCTCTATCCGACCTCGCTTGTGGTTTCCAGATGTTGGTTGGTTTTGTGTTTGCAGCCCATCTGGCCATTCATGGCGAGATTTCCATTGGGACGTACCCGGCATATGTCGGCCTGGTGGTCTGGTTGATCTGGCCCATGCGTAACTTGGGACGGCTGGTGGTACAGACTTCAACAGGATTGGTTTCGCATGAACGACTGATGGAAATTGTCAGGCAGGAGCGTGAACCGCTGACAGATGGCAAATTTCAGCCAAATGGTCCAGTCGACGGCGAAATAGTCTTCGATAATGTTTCGTTCCAGTACGAAGATGGGAAAAGCGAAGTGCTCAAAAATATTTCATTTCGCTGCAAACCCGGACAGGCCATCGCATTACTCGGCTCAACCGGATCAGGTAAGACCAGCCTGGTGAACCTGCTGCCGCGCTTTCATGATTACACGGACGGGCACATCCTCTTGGATGGCGTGGAATTAAAAGATTATTCGCGCGATTACTTACGTCGTCAAATCGGCATCGTTGAACAAGAACCATTCCTATTCAGCCGTTCCATACGCGAGAACATCATGTATGGCGTTGACTTGGACATTCCACAGGAAGAGATTGAAAAGGCTGCCAGGGCAGCTGCGGTCCATGAGGTCATTTTTTCATTCCCGGATGGCTATAACACCCTGGTAGGCGAAAAGGGCGTAACACTCTCCGGCGGTCAGAAACAACGCGTGGCTGTTGCACGTACCCTGCTCAAGAACCCGCGCATCCTTATTCTGGATGACTCGACTTCTTCCGTGGATACCGAAACTGAGGCCGAAATCCGCACCGCCTTGGATCAACTGATGCTTAACCGGACTACTTTCATCATTGCCCATCGCATCCAATCTGTTATGAATGCCGACCTGATACTCGTGATGGATAAAGGTACGGTTGTCCAGATGGGCCGGCATGAGGAATTGGTGTCCCGGGATGGTATGTATCGGCAAATCTACAATATCCAAACCCGCATCGACGAGGAATTGGAGACTGAGATTTCCTCTGTAAATTGAAATGGTTGGGAGGTAGGGATGCTGCGTCCCAACCGGAGATGACGAATGACTGACGAACTTATCGAACTCGAAGAAGAAGAATATACCAGTCAACTGACTGCCCCGATATTTTCCCGTATTGCCGCCCTGGTTAAACCTCACTGGCGTTGGATGACTGGATTCCTGGCAGCCATCGTGGCGACTGCAGCCCTGGATGCAGTTTTCACTTACATCAACAAGCTAATCATAGACCAGGGCATCGTTCCTGGAAAATTCAACCTGGTGATGCACTACGCTATGATTTATGGCGCTATTCAATTGATGCAATCCGGATTGGTGTTCACTTTCATTTTCTTGGTTGGTATTCTGGGTGAACGAATCCAATACGACCTACGCAAATCCACCTTCAATCACTTGCAGGATCTTTCGCTTTCATATTATAGCCAGAACGCGGTTGGTAGGTTGATGGCACGCGTCACCTCGGACTCCGGACGTGTATCCAACCTGATGACTTGGGGTCTTCTTGATGTGACTTGGGCCGTCGTGAGCGTATTCACTTCGACTATATTCATGCTGATCATCAACTGGAAATTGGGACTGATTGTCTTCAGCATCATCCCGATCCTATTGATCATTGCAGTCAACTTTCGTAAGAAAATCCTGGCAGAGTTCCGCAAGTCCCGCCGAACCAATTCGAAGATCACAGGCGAATACAATCAGAACTTCCAGGGTGTGCGCGTGGTCAAAGCCCTGGGACGCGAGCAGGAAAACCTGAGGGAATTCTCAATGCTGACCGATACTATGTTCCGCGCCAGCTACCGTGCCGCCTGGCTCTCGGCACTGTTCCTGCCGACGGTGCAGATCATTTCTGCCTTCGCGTTGGGCGCCATTGTATGGTATGGGGGACTACAGAGCCAGTATGGTGGGCTTACCGTCGGTTCTATCAATGCCTTCGTTTCATATTTGACCTTCATGATTTGGCCAATACAGGACCTGGCGCGTGTCTATGCCGATATGCAGCATTCTATTGCCTCCGCGGAACGGATATTCAAATTGATTGACACTCCACCAGATGTGAATGATCGTCCTGAAGCATTCGCGGCTGCGACAATGCGAGGTGAGATCCAGTTCGACCACGTGGACTTCTATTATGAAGATCGCAAACCGATCCTGACCGATTTTTCGTTAAAGATAAAACCAGGTGAAACGGTCGCCTTGGTCGGACCGACTGGCGGTGGAAAGACCACCATCGTCAATCTGCTGTGTCGTTTTTATGAACCAAAGAACGGCTTCATCCGCATTAACGGGCACGACTACACCGATTACACCATGCAGAGCCTGCAGTCACGAATTGGCATCGTGCTCCAAACCCCCCATTTATTTTCAGGGACAATCCGGGAAAACATCCGCTACGGTCGTTTGGATGCTTCAGAAGCTGACATCGAACAGGCAGCCAAAGTCGCCGGAGCGCACGAATTCATCACAACTTTCGAGAAAGGCTACGAACAGGACGTCGGCGAGGGAGGTAACCTGCTTTCGGTTGGACAGAAACAACTCATCAGCCTGGCACGGGCTGTACTGGCCAAACCCGAGATATTTATCATGGACGAGGCCACCTCCAGCGTCGATACATTGACCGAGGCCTTGATCCAGCGAGGGATGGAAGCTTTAATGCAAGGGCGTACTTCTTTTATCATCGCTCACCGCTTGAGCACCATCCGGCGTGCCGATCGCATTGTAGTTATTGATGAGGGTCGCATTGCCGAAATGGGCACCCATGCTGAGTTGCTTCGCCGTCGCAGCCATTACTATCGCCTGTACACTCAACAGTTCAAGTTCGAAAAGGAACAGGTATATGGGGTGACGGTGCCAAATGCAGCACCGGTTAGTGAGTGACCAGTCTAGTCGCCCGGGTCATCACCTTCCAGAACCTGAGGATGGACCTCAGGCCGGAGATGATATCCATGCGCTGTCCAAAGGTCTGCGGTGAGGCGTCGGGGATGGAGCAATAGTCCCTGTCGGATAAAATATTCACATAGCCGGGTAATATCACGCTCAAAAATAGCATACGCGTTTCGGTTGTGCTGTGGCGATATTACCTGCGGGAAATCGATCAGTGAGATATCTCCTCCCCAATATAGGACATTATAAGCGGACAGATCGCCGTGGATAAATTCGTGGGCCAGCAAGATATCCAGGTTGTACATCAACCGTGTAAAGAGACGTATTGCTTCTTCTCTTTCAAGGGTTACTGCATTAAGTACCGGAGCCGGCATGGTTGGATCACCCACGTAGCCCATGAGAATTGCATTATGTGCCATTTCGTATGGTCGCGGTACGTCCGCGCCGGCCTTGAAAAGGGTTTGCATGGCGGTAAACTCGTGTGCAATCCACGATTGGTGGCGGATTTCCTCCCCGAAGCGCGACCGCGTTAGAACAGCGTGGATGGAACTTTCGTCGTGTAATTCATGACCATCCTCGTCCAGGTCCGGCCGGCCTTCGCGATAAAGATGGTCATCGCGTAAGTTTCGCAACATGCGCGGACGATAAACCTTGGCAGCCACCAGCGGGGCATCCACCTGCTCCCCGGCCCGGCATAGGTATACCGAGGCTTCCTTTCCAATCTTGATCTTGAACAAGACGTCGGAGATCCATTTTTGCTCGTAAAAATATCCGAGCGAATCGAGCAACCAGCTTTCCTCGAAACGAGCCGCCTTATAGGTAAAGCCAAAAGCGGTTCGACTGTCGTCCTGGCAACGGATAAATTGCTGGATTGCCACGGGAGTTTGTTTCGGATTGTGTCTCGGATAAGACTTTTGCCCATTTCCAGGAAGGGCAAATTGCCCTTCATTATCCAACTCGTCGTAATATTTGATGTTCTTACTTGAATCCATCGGTGAGACTCCCAAAGAATAAATGCGGAATCAATCTCTCGCCCGAGGCTATATTGAAGAATCAAAAGCCGCAGGCTGCGCGCCTGCGGCATGATGGCATAAAGCAACAAGATTATTTGCATCTCTGCACAGGAGGCGCGTTCAACAAAGCCAATTCAGCCAATTTGATGTTTGACATTGTTCAAGCCTCCTTTCATGGATGATTTTCTTACAGAGTTGAGTCTATCACCGGTAATTAGCACCGTCAAGTTGTATTATTCATTGGCATAGAGGTTCCTTGTATAACCCTTACGATCTTCTTTGGTTCATATACTTGGAAATGTGCGGTTATTTCCCGGGTGTGCTTTATAATAGCAGTAAGGTTTGCTGAATAGAAAGGATCCGTAAATGATGAAGCATTCCAACATTTATAAAATTGCAGCTGCAAGCATCCTGGGTCTGGCCGCCATCTTTTGGTTATTCAAGGGAATCGCGGACATTCTTGGCAAAGTTCAAGGCGGAATCCTGAATCTGATTTTATCCTTAGTGATGCTAGGTCTTATCTTGTTTAGTTGGAAGCGTCTTCTCTTGGGTGGAATAATCACGGCTTCGTTGGCAGTTATATTGGTGGTGTATTTCAACCTGAAATTGCCTAACATATACATTGCATATATTCCAATGTTTCTGATGTGCGCCCCCATGGTTATTAGTGGTCTGCTGTTCATCGAGGCGGATTGGGCCTCGAAGAAAAGAAATTAGTTGGTTTAATACGGATTTTTATTATCATCTTCAGTATCGTATGCAGATATAATTCAATCGTAAGCCAACCATTTTCCCAAAGGAGAGAAATATGCCAGAGGTAAACGTTCAACCCCGTAAAAAAATAACCTTACCCTACCTGTTCAAGAAAGTCTCCGAAGGCAACCCTATTACATGGCTGACCTGCTATGATTACACCACCGCTTACTTGCAGGAGCAGGCTGGGATCGAAATGATACTGGTTGGCGATAGCCTGGGAATGACGATGCTCGGTTATGACTCCACCCTGCCAGTGACAATGGATGACATGGTCCGCCATGCCCAGGCGGTCCGGCGTGGTGCTCTGACTGCTTTCATTGTTGGTGATATGCCATATATGACCTATCAACCTAGTGTCGAAACAGCCATCCGCAATGCCGGTCGTTTCATGGCTGAATGTGGTTGCGACGCAATTAAGCTTGAAGGCGGCATCGAACAGGCCGACAAGATTAGAGGTATCGTCAGTGCAGGCATTCCGGCCATCGGTCATCTTGGACTGACGCCACAGTCAGTCAGCGCGCTGGGAGGCTACCGCGTACAGGGCAAGAATGCCATGCTGGCCAAGAAGATCATTGATAACGCCAAGTCGCTTGAACAAGCCGGCGCTTTCGCCATCCTACTGGAAATGGTGCCCGACCGGGTTTGCGAGATCATCACCGAGCGCGCTGTAGGTTGTATCATCATGAGTTTGGGATCCGGTCCCCATGCGCATGGCCAACTCCTCATTTATCATGATATGTTCGGCCTGTACCCGAAGTTCAAACCCAAAATGGCCAAAGTCTACGGCAATGCCGGCGAGGTAATTCTGAATGGTTTAAAGAACTACCATGATGAGGTAATTGGCAAACAGTTCCCCCAGCCGGAGAACTGGTTCGGAATCCCAGATGAAGAGTTCACTGAATTGAAGAACATGCTGAAGTAAACAATATCAAAAGGATGGTTGAACTATCTCCCACCGGAAAGACACCGGTGGGATTTTCTATGCCAGGCATGTGCCTTTCATCACTTGTCCTCTTCCCGGGGGTGTCCTATACTAGCCATAACCGGAGGCTATAATGGAAAAAGACTTGCGTATATTGTTAAATATCCCATCCGAACGTCTCGATTCTATCAATGAGGTTTTACTCGACCCAGACGAGCGCGTCATCAGCGATTTCCTCCAAGTGGTCGCGAAGTACGGTACTCCGGAGGAGATAAACCGCCGGCACGCTGAATCCCGTCGATTGCCGAACCTGCTGAAAAAGGTGGA
This sequence comes from uncultured Chloroflexia bacterium, assembly GCA_963827305.1. Lineage (GTDB taxonomy): Bacteria > Chloroflexota > Anaerolineae > Anaerolineales > Villigracilaceae > UBA877. The sequence goes on along the minus strand of CAWHAM010000014.1, from coordinate 140,336 downwards.
AGCAGGGAATCCGGACTACATTAAGGACCTGGAGTGGTTGATAAAACAACGCGATACAGGTGCTTTCATCCCGGTGGTTGATTACCGTCGTAAGATCCTCGGTGCCAGGGCTGAAAAAATGAATTTCAAAGATGAGTTTGCTGTCACGCTGGAAGTATCGGCTTTACAGTACTTTCCCTGGATTCGTCCAATGTGCGAGCGCGCCATCATGGACGGGACTCTCGTTCCGGGCCGTTTTATAGCAGTGCGCAAGATGAAGGAATCTGAGGCCGACGGTGATCTACCCGCCATCGTTGCCGCGCTGGACATTATTGGCGCCTCTTTCGTTGAGACACTCGATACTAAGGGCACCGATGGATCGAACCCGCACTTGGGAGGTCCGGCCACCATAACCGGCTATTTTGGCGGCATCGGCCAGCCCAATGACCACGCATTGATGTGGTTGGATGAATTCCTGTATTATTATACAAATTTTGGGGTCCAACATGTGCTCAACTTCAATGCTGGGACCATCCTGCTGGGATTCCTGCTTTATCGTCTGGGTGTGAATATACAATTCAAGATCTCTGTTTTCTTTGGCTCCGATAACCCCTACCACGCCTTATGGATCATGCTCGCTGCCAAGCTTTTCAGCCGAGACGATGGCACATCCCCACTGATTGGCTTCAATTGGTCCAACTCAATAAACAATCAGACCATGGAATTGACTGCCCAGTTCCGCAAGGCACTCGGTTTTGAGGACGTTGTCCGTTTCGAGCACCACATCACTGAGACCTGGAAAAGCATTGTGGTCCAGCCATACGACCGACGTGCCGAGCTGGTCGAGATTGCGGATCACGTGGCCAACATCTCTGCCAAACATGAGGGCGGCGATCCGGAAGTCGAACAGACTCGTAATCACCAGTCGGATATACTTGACTATTTTCGTGAAAAGAAGGAAGTTATCGATGCCGGCGATTGGGATGCAATGCAATTGAACTTTATGGATAAAGTAGACGCCTGTAATCATTCTGCCTGTGCATTGACAGAGGCAGGTTTAAGCTTCGTGGCGGCCAGGCTCCTTCATAAATAATTTCGCAAGCAGGAGGCGACGATGTACATTGTCCAAGTCCATATTCACGTCAAATCTGAATGTATAGAGGCTTTTAAATCCGCCTCTGCTGAAAATGCTCTGAAAAGTCTTCAGGAGTCGGGAGTTGCCCAGTTCGATTTGATCCAACAGGCAGATGATCCCACCCGGTTCGAATTAATTGAGGTTTATCTCACGCCAGAAGACTCTGGAAAACATAAGGAAACTGCCCACTACTACAAATGGCGTCAACAAGCCGAGACAATGCTGGCCGAACCGCGTACACGTACAATTTACAATAATATTTTCCCTCCAGATCAGGATTGGTAGATGCACTTCGAGTTTGCCACTGCCACCCGCATCCTGTTTGGGCCCGGAACTTGTGCACAGCTCCTTGCGTTGGTTGCCACATTGAGACAACGCACCTTTTTTGTTACTGATTTGGACGAGCGCTGTAAAAGTCTCTTAGAAGACCTCAAGGCACGAGGTTTATTTTTTGTAACATTTTTGGTAGAGAATGGGCAAGATTTAGATTGTGTGTTAATGGCTACGCGCATTGAACAAGAATCTCATTGTCAGCTTGTAATTGGCTTTGGCGGCGGAGCCGCATTGGATACCGGGAAAGCTGTTGCTGCATTAATGACAAACCCGGGTAGCCTGTTTGATTACCTTGAAGTTATCGGGAATGGGAAAAAACTTGAAAATCCATCCGTTCCTTACATCGCAATTCCCACCACTGCAGGAACTGGTTCAGAGGTGACACGAAATGCGGTTATCAGCGTCCCAGAAAGACGCCTCAAGGTCAGTCTGCGCAGTCAGTACATGTTGCCTAAGATAGCAATTGTTGACCCTGAATTAACCTTCAGCCTGCCTCCACCAATTACTGTTTCGACCGGCATGGACGCACTGACGCAACTCATCGAGCCTTTCGTCTCCAACTCCCCCACCCCGATCACAGACGCCCTTTGCCGGGACGGAATTGCCCGGGCCGCACGGTCGATCGAGACGGCTTTTGAAAACGGGTTGGATATGGACTCCAGGCAGAATATGGCCTTGGCCAGCCTCTTCGGCGGGATGGCCCTGGCTAACGCCCGTTTGGGTGCCGTCCATGGGATGGCCAACCCTATTGGCGGTATGTCTCACGCTCCGCATGGGGCTGTCTGTGCTCGTTTGCTTCCGTTGGTAATGGAAACGAACCTGCATGCGCTGCGCACCCGCCTGCCCGACTCGCCTGCAATTGCACGATAGAATGAGGTTGCGCGTTTTTTGATTGGGAACGAAACAGCAAGTGCAGATGCCGGTACCTCCTGGCTGAAGGATCTTTGCCTGGTTTTGAATATCCGTCCTTTGAGAGAATATGGGTTGAATCCAGAAGATTTTCCAACAATTCTGGAGCAGTCAAAAAAAGCCAATAGCATGAAGGGAAATCCACTGGTCTTGACCGATACAGAGTTGATCTCTATTCTTACCAATGCTCTCTGACTATGTAATATGAGAGGTGGTTGATACAATCCCTGCCATGACACCAATTGTGAAGATCTTGGATTTACAAGCCCTGGAATTTCGAATTGTCTATTTCCTTGCTTAGCTTTTCTTCCGCGGAAACTTCAAAGGGGTGTTCAGGTTTTTCCCATTCTAATTCGGCTCTTTCGGCTTCACGCAACTTGAAGATCGACTCGGTTCGCACCAAACTCCACTTGCCACAGTACGGGCAGGACGCCAGTTTGGCAAACCCGAAGCGTGTGCTAAACATAGGAAATGCAAAGGGACGATGGCAATTTGGACAGATTCCTCCACCAGCAGCAGCATACTCTCGTTCTGTTCCCGGTGGGATGCTGAGGCGCCTGCCATGTCTGGTAAGCAACGGAACCAGTGTCGAAAGCAGGATCGCTGCTACGACCACCCCCAGAACTGGTAGGATAATTTTCATGTAAGATTGTTTCGGAACGAAATTCGCAGAAATATTATTCGAACTATATTCCTGCCCATTTTTGGAAAATCCTACAGCGAACAACTTATGGATGCCAAGTGGATAATCGCCTGTCGTTAACTGAAGGGTAAATGGTGATTGAGTCACCTCGCCGATCATCGTACTATCAATGTAATATTCCACTCGCACCAGGTCTGCCGGCCCAGCCACGTGCATTGAAAATAAACCCTCGATATCACCATTGAAACCGCCGTAGCCCCAATCATGCGAAATTCGAAGTGCCAATTGGTTCGCCTGCGCAAGCGCACCAGAGAGAACAATTAAGCTGAAGAGGATTGCAGCCAAAAAAGGAAATCGCAGCTTTTTCATCGTGTCACTTCCACCTTGTGAGGATTTGCTCGCGTTGAAAAACGCGGGTTGCCAGATAAACCATCAGACCATCCAGTACAAGTATGACGATAGCGATAACCGAGATGATTTGCTTGTTCAAAACGAAAAAGCCAGCCACCTGACCGAAAAAGCCCCCCAACACTGGCAGGATAATAATCATCGAAATCTGTTATGCGACGCGCGGATCGTTAACCCGCGACGATATCATTAGTGAAAAGACAACCGCCAGGAGTGCCAGCAAGGGCCCAACGACAAAAATAGCGATCAGCCAGCGCGCATCTACAAGTGCCGACAAAAGCAATTTATTCGCGACGATCAACCATGATCCCAACGCGAAAATTCCAAAGGCCGCATACGTCGCCAGGATCGCGGGGATGACAGCTGCCAGACATTTGCCCACCAGTAACTCTGATGTGGTTATGGGCGTCGCCAGGAGAGGCTCCAAGCTTCGTGTGGTCTTTTCCCCGACAATCGAATAGGCAGCTATGGTCACTGGGATGGCTACCGGTACAAGCATGAATAACATCATGAATTCACTGACCATGAATACCTGGAAGCAATCAGACCCGCTTAAACCATTTGGACAAATGGCCTGAGTCACCCCGGATGGCAACTGGCTGTCCATAGCATTTCCAGCTGCCGAGGTCGTATTGCGCGTACTATAGATTATTCCCAGAGGGATGGCCGTCATGAGAAGGGGCAGTAATGCGACAGTGAAAATCACCATGCGATTTCTGAAAACCTCGGCCCATTCTTTTTGAATGATTGTTCTTATTTTATTCATTCCAGCCTCACGCGCTTTTTACCAATTGAAGGTAGACATCTTCCAGGGTATGGCGCAATTCACCCACAAATTGGACATCGGCGCCGCTTTTGACGAGGGTTCGTACCACGTCGGGGTTGCGAATCTCCGGCTCATCCAGAGATACCACCAGTTTATTCTCAACCACCTTGACCTCACGCACAAATGGCAACTTGCGTACTGTTTCCGCAACAATCTCATCCGCGGACCGCAGGTGGAAAATCACCTTTCGCCCAAAGACGGAAGCGCGCAATCTTCCTGGAGTATCCACCACCAATAAGCGCGTCTTAAAAACACCGACACGATCGCACAGATGGTCGGCTTCATCCAGGTTGTGGGTGCAGAGGAAGATCGTCCGGCCTTCTTTTCTTAATTCCGCGATAAATTCACGCACGAGGTGAGCGCCTTCCGGATCCAACCCGGCAGTTGGTTCGTCCAGGAAAAGTATGCGTGGTTCGTGTAACAAGGCACGTGCAATCGCCAGTTTTTGTTTCATCCCTTTTGAAAATGTCCCTGCAGCATCGAAACGGCGTTCCCATAGTCCTAGCATCTTGAGATATTTTTCGACCTGTTTCTTAACATTCTTGACCTCGTAGAGTTCGGCAAATATCCGCAAGTTATATTCGGCGGACAAGTTGTCATACATCCCCGGCGTCTCGGTCAAAACGCCAACTGTTCGTCGGATTTCTGTATCGTTCCTGCCGAGCTTAAAACCAGCAACCATTGCTGAACCGCTGGTCGGGACGATAAGACTGGTCAACATGCGGATTGTGGTTGTCTTCCCGGCACCGTTCGGCCCGAGAAAGCCGAAAACCTCACCTTCGGCTACGTCAAGGTTGAGGCCGTCAACAGCAAGGGTCTCTTTGAAGCGTTTTGTCAAGTTTTCCGCATGGATCATTTCTATTGATACCTCGGTTTTTCCAGGTTCTCCGACGACTCTTCAACCGGCGCCGGCAAGCTGACCACCGGCTCATGTTCGGCACCCAGAATTTCCACGTTTTGTTCGGGTTGCTGAAACACGAATATCAGAATTACACTGAGGATGGCAAACCCACAAATTACCGCTTCCGTCCCATAGGTTCCAAGGTATTTTATACTGATGACTGCCGAGGCGTCTGACAAGGCATGGTAGCCAATCGCCAGGAAGAGCCATCGGATATGTTTACGGGTGAAAACTTGTATCACCATTACCGCCAGGACAATCTGGGCGGGAATGGCAAAGAAGCGCTCCAAGGCTCCGAGGAGTGATCCATACCAGGTTAAGTTCCAATATGTCGTAACTTGGCTTTGGACAAGAGCCAACTGGTTGGCAGGAATAAGCTTTGCAAGATCCGTATTTCTGAGGGCTGCCATCTGAAAAAAACCATAAAGCACATATGCACCGATAATAATGGCTTCTGCTCCTCCGTGACCGGCACCAAACAAAACGCCCTTTCGCCAGGAGCGCGCATCTTTCGCCCACCAACGCAATACCAGGTAACGCATTCCCTCTTCGAAAATACCGGAGCTGAGACCGAGGAAAACAGCATTAAAAATCAACTGGGCTGTAGGACTCCAGGCGACCAAACCAGTCTGGTTTAGCAGCTTACTCATGGCCAAGTTGAAAGGGATATGCCCCACTTGCGACAGAATAAATGTTGCTGCACCGGCCCACCAGATCCGCCCACCCAACATCCATCGGCGCGTCAGGTAAATTGCCAGCGCGGTCGGCATGCCGATCATCAAGAATCCATTGAGGAAATGAGCAACAAAGAGAATATCCATGTCACTATTTTGGTTTCTATTTGAAGGTTAAGATAAATAACTATTAATTGTTACTATTTTCCTGGTTGTTCCGGTTATACAGACTTGTTCAAGGAACTTGAAGGCGACCCTTCTGAGGTTTTCGGATTGCGTAAAGCCAAAATAATCATAACACTCAAGAATGCAAATAATCCAAGCATACCATTCATCGTATATTCATTTGATAAATTCAACGTAATAACCCGGGCAGCTTCCACAAGGGTATGAAAACCAATTGCGAGAAGAACCCAATGCCATTGTTTCCTGATAAAGGTCTGCAGAACCATGACAGCCAGGCAAATCTGGATTGTAAGCATGAAGATTTGCCCGATCGCCTCACGGAGGGTATAGTACCAGGGGGCAGACCAAAACGAGGTGACTTGGGTTTGAAGCATTTGTGCCTGATCTGCCGGCACGAGAGTGGTCAGGTCATTATTCCGAACCATTACCATATTAATAAAGTTGTAAAGGACCAGAAAAGCCAAAATGATAGACGCCGCCCCACCATGACCCGTTCCTAGCAACAGACCACTCTTAAAAGAGCGGGCGTCATTCGTCCACCAGCGAAACATGGCGTAACGCATGAGCTCTTCACACACACCCGCGCTCAGTCCGATGACCAAACCTCCGAAAATCAATACTTCTATGGATGGCAGAGCTCCGGAATAATTGAGATTATTCAAAAATGGATCGACAATATAATTCTCCAAAGGCAGAAAAACAATTTGAGAAATGACATACACAATCGCGCCAATCCACCACCATCTCCCCTCCAGGTCGAATCTTCGGACCAGGAAAATCCCGAGAGCGATGGGAATGGCGAACAAGATCAAAATGTCAAGTGGATAAGTAAAATATAACATTTCCGTGTGTACCTCGTTTTTTTTCCCAAGGGTTACTGATACTGCCCAGAACGCCCCTTCTATAGTACTTCACTTAACCGGGCATGCTTCCATTATAATATTATCATGCATAAAACTTTCAAAGCGTCGTGCATACTAGTTTTAATCCTGTTCGTTTTCTCATCTCCGCAGAAATCACTGGCAGAATCAGCTGCTCGCCAACCCACTTTTTCAACCGCTTCGGATCTTATCAGCGCCGTCAACGCTAAAAGGGCTACCTTTGGACTAGCATCCTACCAGACAAATTCCATCCTGATGGGAGTTGCTCAGGCGCAAGCAGAGTATCTCGTTTCCATCGGCACAATCACCCACACCGGTCCTGACGGGTCGCGCCCCTTTCAACGTGCCTTGGCTGCCGGATACCTGGTGGCTGGCGATCTTAGCTTGGGCGGTTGGTACTCGGAGAACCTATCCGCTGGGGTTGGGCAGACAGCCCAAGAGGCAGTTAATCTTTGGATGGGTGACGACGCACATAAGAACACCATGCTTTCAGGGGTACTCCAGGACATCGGTGCCGGCGTGGGTACATATGGAAATACATATTATTACGTTCTTGATGCCAGCCTCTCCACAGGCGGGACGCCGGTAGCTTACACTCCACCTGCGCCGCTCTACCCAAGCACAGCTACGATTATCCCGAATACCCCTAACGCGGATGGATCCATTATTCATATTGTCCAACGAGGAGACACTCTCGGCTCACTCAGCATGGCTTACAATGTCCCATTGGCAGATATCCTCAAATTTAACGGACTGACGATCAAATCTACGATCTATGTGGGTCAGAAAATCATCATCCGGGCAGCATACACACCCACGCCAACCCTGCCTACTTCCACCCCCACCATTCCGCCCACGATCACACCTTGGCCCAGCTCTACTTCCACAACCACAGCAACCGCTATTCCTCCCACCCCAACTCCTTCACCGGCTTTACCAGTTTCGGCTGCCGAAAAGGCTGTAGCATTAATCATGGTTTCCGCCCTTTTGCTTGCTGGATTGATTGCTTCACTTGGTCACAAACAAAAATAAGGAAGACAACCTTCGGCAAATCCTCCATTTATTATTAAATAAAAAACTGACGCCTCATCGGCGTCAGTTTTTTATTTCACTCTACCTTGTGCAGCTACCGCCTCTGCAGCCTTCCGGACAGTTTCTTCATCTGCTAAATAGTAATGCGTTACAGGCGTGAGGTCTGCCTTGAGTTCATAGATTAATGGGATACCTGTCGGGATATTGAGCTCCGTAATCTCCTCATCCGAAACATTATCTAGATATTTCACCAAAGCCCGCAAGCTATTACCATGTGCAGAAATTAGCAAACGCTTTCCCGACTTAATCTCCGGTGTAATCGTGGAATGCCAATAGGGCAGGACACGCTCTAACGTGATCTTTAATGATTCGGTGGCTGGTAATTGGTTTTTGCTCAGGCCGGCATAACGCGGGTCATGATACGGGTGACGTTGGTCATCCCATTCCAATGCCGGAGGCGGTACGTCGTATGAGCGCCTCCATATTTTTACCTGTGCTTCTCCGTATTCTTTGGCAGTTTCAGCCTTGTTCAGACCTTGCAAGGCGCCATAATGGCGTTCATTCAATTGCCATACATTGACAACCGGGATCCACTCCAGGTCCATTTCTTGGAGGACAATCCAAAGGGTCTCGATGGCACGCTTCAGGACCGATGTATATGCTAAATCAAATATGTATTTATTGTCGCGCAATAATTGGCCGGCTGTATGCGCCTCCCCGATGCCTTGGTCTGTCAGGTCAACATCCGTCCACCCTGTGAATCGATTTTCGAGATTCCAGGTACTCTGGCCGTGTCGTAACAGAACGATTGTATATTTCGTTTCCATACTTCACCTAAAATACGCATGATAAACCGCCAGGGTTGATGAGCACCTGGCGGTTCTCATTAAAATCAAGATTAGCGGATGGCTTTTTCGGTATCGGGATCGAATAGATGAACCTTATCCATGTTGAAAGCTACTTGAACCTTGTCGCCCATGCGGAAATCGGTACGAGGGTCAACACGGGCTACAATGCTGTCCTGACCAGCCAACAGGTAAAGATTGATTTCGTTGCCCATTAGCTCGGTCACATCAACTTTGGCATCAACCGGAGCAGCATGGATGCCTGGAGCCACAAAAGCCGGGTTGTGAATATCTTCCGGGCGGATGCCTAATACGACTGGCTTATCAACAAAATTTTGATAAGATTTCTTTTCGGCTACAAGCGGCACTTTGAACGCGCCAGCTTCTACCAACAGTTGGCTGCCATCTTTTCGAATCTTTGCCTTGAAGAAATTCATCGCCGGGGAACCCATAAAACCGGCCACAAACATATTATCAGGTCGATCATAAAGGGTTTGAGGAGTATCCAACTGCTGCAGGACGCCTTTATTAATGACCGCGATTCGGGTTGCCATGGTCATGGCTTCGATCTGGTCGTGGGTCACGTAAATAAATGTCGTCTGCAGGCGTTGATGAAGCTTGGTAATTTCAGAGCGCATTGCAATACGCAGTTTTGCGTCCAGGTTGGAGAGTGGTTCATCGAAAAGGAAAACCTTCGGCTCTCGAACGATAGCACGACCAAGTGCCACACGTTGACGTTGACCGCCGGAGAGCTGGCGGGGTTTTCGTGTGAGCATGTCTTGAATGCCCAGTATTTCCGCCGCTTCCTGTACACGCCGCTTGATATCCTGCTTGGGTGTCTTGCGCAACTTGAGGCCAAAGGCCATGTTGTCGTACACCGTCATATGCGGATACAGGGCATAAGACTGGAACACCATTGCGATATCACGATCCTTCGGCGGCACATCGTTAACGATGCGGTCGCCAATCTTTACTTCGCCTTTGGTGATCTCCTCTAGGCCTGCCAGCATTCGCAGAGCAGTGGTCTTCCCGCAGCCCGAGGGGCCGACGAGAACGATGAATTCCTTGTCGTCGATGGCGAGACTAAGGTCGTTAACTGCCACGACTTCTCCAAATTCCTTGGTAATATGATCGTACGTTACACTTGCCATTTGAACCTCCGTTTCGAAAGAGTATAGTGCTTTTATTATACCAAATGCTAAATAAGTGTGTACAGGATTTTTGGGATCATGACATCGATTTGGCAGGAAACAGAGGTGCAAAGCAATATTGTATTAACGCCAATGGTTCACTTCGATGTTTACATCAATCATTTGCATGTAAAGTATACGGTTTTCGGAAAGAAGCAGTAAAATGGAACCATGAATGATGATGTCACACCAATCCGCCAGCAGTATCTGGAAATCAAGAGACAATATCCCAATACTATACTTCTTTTCCGGCTCGGAGATTTTTACGAAACCTTTGATCAGGATGCCGAAACCACTTCACGTGAGTTGGATATCGTATTAACTTCCCGTCCCATAGGCAAGGGTTTACGTGCTCCGCTGGCAGGGATCCCATATCACGCAATCGAAAACTACCTTTCGCGGCTCATTGAAAAAGGGTATCACGTCGCCATCTGTGAACAGGTTGGCGATCAACCTGCCAAAGGTATCTTTCCGCGAAAAGTCGTCCGTGTCGTGACACCGGGGACAATTATCGAGCCGGGGCTTCTCTCCACAGATTCCAATAATTATTTATCTTCCATCGTATTGGAGAACAACCGTGCCGGTATCGCCTATGTGGACATCACCACGGGCGAATTTGCAGTAACCGAAATCGAAACCTCATCGGACCTCGCTTCGGTCCGCGCTGAAATGACGCGCCTTCGTCCCGCCGAAATTATCCACCCTGACAATATCATCCTCCCCACCGGGATACCCGGTCACCTGTCAGCGTGGCCGGCATGGCATTTCGAATCGGGTAAATGTCAGGAGACCCTTCTTTCGCATTTTGATGCCTCCACCTTGGAAGGCTTTGGGTTGCAAGGGATGGCATTGGCTATACGGTCCGCGGGAGGAATTCTCCAGTACCTTAATGAAACCGAACCGGCTGCACTTCCATTACTGTCAGGGTTGCGGGTCTACAATCTGGGCGAATTTATGACCCTCGACGCCGCAACCAGGCGCAATTTGGAATTGACCGAGACATTACGAGGTGAGATCAGAGGCTCTCTTCTAGGGGTGCTCGACTGGACAGTAACTCCCATGGGAAAACGACGTATCCGGCAATGGGTCAGCCAGCCTTTGCTTGAGGTCGATCAAATACGCAAACGATTGGATGGTGTAGAGTATTTCGTTCGCCGTCCCATGTTACGGACTGAACTGCGCGCAACCCTCAAACCTCTTGCCGACCTGGAACGGCTCACCAACCGCATTCTATCAGGCCATGCCCTGCCGCGTGATCTTGTGGCTTTGAGGGAAACATTGTCAAGACTCCCGACATTAGAAAAAACTATGAGTCGGAATGTTGAAAGCCCTCTGGCCGGAGAAATTCCAGTAGGTTCCTTTTTACCATCCTTTGACAATTGTGTGGATGAACTGGCTCTACTTCAATCCGCAATTGATAACGATCCGCCGGCAACTCTTCAGAATACCGGAATAATCCGGCCAGGATATTCGTCCGAACTCGATGGTGTTCTTGAGGCGTCCCGCCATGCACGCGAATGGATTAATAACCTAGAACCTGCCGAACGCGACCGCACCGGCATTAAGACCCTAAAAGTCGGTTATAACAAGGTTTTTGGGTATTATATAGAAATCTCACACGGACAGGTTGCTAACGCTCCGTCTGAGTATATTCGTAAACAGACATTGGTCAACGCCGAGCGTTACATCACACCCGAAATGAAAGAATACGAGACTCTGGTCTTGAATGCCGAGGACCGTATTCATGAGATCGAGTTGCGCCTGTTCCGTGAGACATGTTCAGCACTTTCAAAATCCACCGGTCGCTTACTCAATACTGCCCACAATCTGGCCGAATTGGATGTTCTTTCGGCATTGGCTGAATCAGCGGCCCTAGGAAAGTATATTCGGCCGGAGGTAGGTGAAGATGATGCCCTCGATATCAGAGAAGGGCGTCATCCGGTTGTCGAACAAATGCTGAAAAGTGAACGTTACGTACCGAATGACATCACGTTTGAAAAAGGCGAGGTGATCCGTGTAATCACCGGACCTAATATGTCAGGAAAATCCACCTACCTGCGGCAGGCTGCTTTGATTACACTGATGGCGCAAATGGGCTCTTTTGTTCCGGCCGCTTCTGCGAAAATTGGGTTGGTGGATCGTATTTTTACCCGGATCGGTGCACAGGATGAAATTCATGCCGGGCAGTCGACCTTCATGGTGGAAATGATTGAGGTGGCGAATATTCTCCACCATGCAACTTGGCGTAGTTTGCTCATTCTTGATGAAATCGGACGCGGCACCAGTACATATGACGGTGTTTCTATAGCCTGGGCTGTTGTCGAATACCTCCACAATCATCCACAACTACACGCAAAAACCCTTTTTGCGACCCATTATCACGAATTGACTCAACTGGCGGATTTACTCCCGGGTATCCGCAATTACAATGTGGCCGTCACTGAAGCAGATGGGAACGTTGTTTTCTTACATAAAATTATCCCTGGAGGTGCAGACCGGTCATATGGGATACACGTGGCACAACTGGCAGGCTTGCCCCGTCCCGTTATCCAGCGGGCGACTGAGATCATGGGTGATCTCGAGAAATCCTCCGGTCAGGCAGTTCGCCTCAACCCGCAAATGGCTCAGCAGGTAGCATTATTTCCTGAAACCAATCCCCTTTTGGACGAATTAGGCAAATTGGATATGAACTCCATTTCACCGATTGAGGCACTCAATAAATTGTATGAATGGCAACGTAATTTTTTGGGGGAGAAGAAGTAATTTTATTTTTTATCATGACTACGCGCAATATTAATAAATATAAAGAACCTCTTATCAAGTGATGAGAGGTTCTTTTTACTCATGGCATGTTTAATAACTTATTAGCTCGCTTTCCCAACTTTCAAGTCAGGCGCCGAAGCCTTCGAGCGGGAAATCGCCCAGATCGTGGCACCCAGGAGTACGATTGCGATTGCAACCACAACAAAATTGATGGAACCATCCACGTTTTGGATCGGGTACTTAACGATGATCGGTGCAGCCAGCAGACTGACCAGGTTGGCTACCTTGATCATTGGGTTCAGGGCGGGACCGGCAGTATCCTTCAATCGGATCCCCAACCGTATCACCAACCACACCAGCCTTGTGGCGTTCGGAACCCTTACCAGTGTTTGCTTTCAAGTCACGCGGCTCATCTTCGATAGTCTTTTTGGCATTATCCCAAGCACCACCTGCATTGGACATGAAAACCGCTAACAATTGACCGGAGAGAATGATGCCTGCCAGAAAACCGCCCAGGGCCTCCACTTGCAGCACCAGCCCAATCACAAGAGGCATCAACACTGCGATGGTCGCCAGCGGAATAAGTTCCTTTTGTGCGGAAGCAGTGGAAATACCAACCACTTCGGCATAATCGGGCTGCTTAGTGCCTTCCATGATACCGGGTATCCTGAATTGGCGTCGAACCTCTTCGACGATCTTGCCAGCTGCACGGCTGACCGCCCGGATGGAAAGCGAGGAGAACAACCAGGGTAATGCGCCACCCAGAAGCAGGCCGATGAACACCTTGGTATCGGAAACACGTATCGCTTCCATCACAGTCTGTCCGAGTTGAGCTTGTACACGCCCAACATCGGCAATGTAAGAGCCAAACAAGCTGACCGCCGCGATCACTGCCGAGGCAATGGCAACGCCCTTGGTAATGGCCTTGGTGGTATTCCCAACCGCGTCCAGGTCAGCCATGATCTGGCGGGCATTTTTAGTCTCTTCATCTTCCATATCATGCCAGGCCATCTCGCCAATACCATTGGCATTGTCCGAGATGGGGCCGTAAGAGTCCATGGCAACGTTGTTACCAGTATGACTGAGCATACCGATACCAACCATTGCAATGGCATAGAGTACATATTTCGGATCACCGGAACCTCCATAAAGCAACAGGCCGAGAATGAAGCTGATCGCAATGACGCAAAGCGCCCAAACGCTGGATTCCATGCCGACTGAAAGACCGGACAATATTGTGGTGGCTGCGCCAGTGGTGGTTGACTTGACGATTTCCTTGACCGGGGATTTCTTCGTCGATGTGAAGTACGATGTCAGCGGATTGAATGCAACTGCCAGACCCACACCGATCGCGGTCAGGGCGGCCAGGCGCCAGTCATGCGCGTACATAGTCGCCAGGAAAATCGACATGGTCACCGTGAAAACACTGGAGACCTCATATGAGCGGAACATAGCCCCTTCGGCATCGTGAGCCCGCAGGAACTTTAATGGGAATTTCTCCCAGATCGGCACCGTGAACGTTCCAAGCATGGAGCTGATTACGCCGATTGCGCGGATGATCAAAGGATAAACGATCCAATACAATTTGCCGGTCAGCGCAACAAGCGTCAGACCAAGGATCAAGCCAGACACGATGGTCGTTTCATAGGATTCGAAGATATCAGCAGCCATACCAGCGCAGTCACCCACGTTGTCACCTACCAGGTCAGCGATGACTGCGGCGTTGCGAGGATCATCCTCAGGGATATCCTTCTCAACCTTACCAACCAGGTCAGCACCGACATCCGCAGCTTTGGTATAGATACCGCCACCCACGCGCATGAAAAGCGCCAGCAGTGTGCCGCCGAATCCAAAGCCGAGCAGTGCATCCGGAGCAGCTCTACCAAAGACGATAAAGATCAGCGTGCCGCCGAGCAAACCGAGACCATCGGTGAGCATACCCGTTATCGTGCCGGCATAATAAGCAATCGAGAGCGCTTCATTAAATCCCCGCCGGGAAGCCGCCGCGACACGGATATTCGCCTGGACCGCCATGCGCATACCCAATTGACCAACCATCAACGAAAAGGACGCTCCCATGATGAAAGCAATGGTACGACCAATGGCGATGATAAGTGTGATGCCCTGCGTGCCGAAAGCCTTGAATTCCTGCATGGCTTCCGCGCTGGGCGGAACAATATATACACTGAAGAACATCACCAGAGTCAAAACACCGATCAAGGGAAGGATGGTCTTGAGCTGGCGGCTCAAGTAGCTATTCGCACCAACGCGAATTGCATTCCATATTTCCTGCATTTTAGCAGTGCCCTTGTCTTTCTTGAGCACGATGCCGCGCAACCACCAGGCATATGCCAGGCTGATAAATGCAGCAACCAAGACAAAAAAAATGGCAATTTGTTCAAAATTGTTTAGGCCATGACGACTTTGGAGCCAAAGGATATTCATTTAACCTCCGAAGACATAAGGAATTTACATCATTTTCGCAGTGGTTCTCAAGCAAATTCACGCAATTTTACCACTTTATGGAAGTATTACGAGAATACACATCGACGTTTAGTCTCAAATTCAAGGTTGCATTAGGGTTTCATTAGAAATTTTAAAACCTATTGACTTTGTATCGCGATTTATTGTATAGTCTTTTCGATTGATTCCCGTCTCATTCCGGCACTGCTGCCGCCTGGCTGCTGTGCCTTTTCTTGCGCACAAAATCAATAGAGGACAAGGAGAATAAATGATTCGCACTACTGGTCTCACAAAGGACTATGGCTCAAGAAGGGCAATTGAAGACTTGACCTTCGAAGCCAATCAAGGCGAGATTGTCGGGTTCCTTGGCCCAAATGGTGCTGGTAAGACCACTACGATGCGTATTCTGGCAGGCTATATGCCCCCGACTTTCGGGTCAGCACAAATTGCCGGTTTCGACGTCGTGGAGGAATCCTTGGAAGTACGCCGCCGGGTCGGGTACCTACCCGAAACAGTTCCGCTTTACCCCGACATGACCGTGTTTGATTATCTGAAATTTATGGCCGATTTGCGGCATTTACCCAATGGCGATGAAATGGTCGATAATGCGCTCGAACTGGTCCAGATGGAACAGCGAGCCGACGGTTACATCGTCAATTTATCGAAAGGGATGCGTCAGAGGGTTGGGTTGGCCCAGGCATTACTCCACAAGCCAGAAGTCCTGATATTGGACGAGCCAACCATCGGCCTCGATCCTGCTCAAGTGGTCGAGGTCAGAAACATTGTCAGAGAGATCGGCAAAGAGCGCACAGTTCTCCTCTCGACCCATATCTTGTCTGAGGCTCAACAACTCTGCGACCGTGTTCTCATCATTAATAAGGGTCGCATTGTTGCTGAGGACACGCCTGAAAACCTGCAAGCCAGGTTGGTGGGGGCAGAACGCGGTGTTTTACGCATCAAAGGAGATGTTGAAGATCTCCTCCCTCAAATTGCCAAGATTAATGGCGTACAAGACATCAAGAATTCGACCGGATGGCGCTATGGAGTTCCAATTTGCACCTGGAGTGGATGTTCGTCCGGAGGTTGCGAAGACGACCATTATGTCCGGCTACGATTTACTGGAACTCAGCCCAATTGGGCTAAGTCTGGAGGAAATTTTCCTGGAGTTGACGCGTGATGGCGCGTCCACCAAAAAGGAGAAGTAGAGATGCGCAACGTTTGGACAATCGCACGTCGTGAAATTCGTTTGTACTTTGCCAGTCCGGTTGCCTATATCATCGGATTACTCATTCTGTTGATATCTGGCATCTATTTTGTACTGGTTGTCTATCTCGCTGGTCAGTCCGCCTACACATCAGGCTCCTCTGCGGCGCCTGGCCCCGATTTAGTGGTTGGGCTTATGGTATTCCTTTTCCTTTTTGCCGTTCCGGCGCTATCCATGCGACTAATGGCTGATGAACATCGCAACGGAACCCTTGAGTTGTTGCTTACCGCTCCCATCAATGAATGGGAGCTGGTGATTGGCAAATGGTTGGGTTCATTCGTATTTGTTCTCATCATAATAGCCATCACATTTATTTATCCAATCGTTCTCAATGGCCTGGTCACTCCTGGCATTGATCAAGGTCTGATGATGGCAAACTACCTGGCCCTAATTCTTGTTGCCGCCGCATTTCTGGCCATTGGCACAGCATTTTCTTCCTTTTTCAACAACCAATTTGCGGCCTTTTTTGCCACACTAGCCACGCTATTTTTTCTCTGGATAGTCATTGGTTGGCCATCCGTAGTTATGCAAGGCAGTGGTGGTATCTTTGACTTTCTAAGCATGAGCAAACACTTCTCATCAATGCAGAGTGGCATCATTGCCCTCTCCGATATAGTATATTACCTAAGCCTGACTGCACTCGGCCTCTTCCTGGGTACTGTAGCAGTTGAAATCAGAAGGTGGAAATAATGGCA
The DNA here is from genome assembly GCA_963827305.1 of uncultured Chloroflexia bacterium. Classification (GTDB taxonomy): domain Bacteria; phylum Chloroflexota; class Anaerolineae; order Anaerolineales; family Villigracilaceae; genus UBA877. Next base: position 123,209 of record CAWHAM010000014.1, on the reverse strand, counting down.
ACAAAGTCGAAATCACCAAGAAAAATGACTTTACGGCAGTTTGCACCAGCCGGTTTATGGGTCGCCGGTATTGGCGTTTTGGGTGTCGTTATTGTGCTCGTGGTTAAACTTCTCATCTTCATTGGTTTGTACTCTCCTACTGATCAAAAATGGATTACCATGGCGTTATGGATTAGTTTGGGGGTGACAGTTATCGGTCCCGCTCTCTTTGCTCTTTTTGATCCTCAGCGACTTAGAGAGTTTCTTGCCGGGAGACAAGCCCGCCACGGCAGTAATGCCTTAATCATGCTTATTGCTTTCATCCTTATCCTGGTTGTTGTCAACGCTATCGTTTATCAAAATCCCTCTCAATGGGATTGGACTGAAGGCAAGCAAAATACGCTTGCCACCGAAACAGTCGATACTCTTAAAGCACTCCCTGCCCCAGTGCATGCGATTGGTTTCTTTACGACCCGCTCGTCCAATAGTACCACTCTGGATCTTTTTACTAAAATCAAATCGAAGAGCAGCGGCAAGTTCAGTTATGAATTTGTAGATCCGGAGACCAATCCAGCGAAGGCTCAGCAATACAAGATTACACAAGACGCTTCAGTTGTTTTAGTGATGCAAGGTCGTCAGGAATTGCTTTCCAACCCTACCGAACAAGAATTTACCAACGCCTTGGTGCGCCTGATGAACCCTGGTCAACGAGCGGTATATTTCCTCACCGGACACGGTGAACGAGACATACAAAACTCTGCCGATAAGGCTTATACACGTGCTAGGACGGTGCTCGAATCGAAGAATTACACTGTGAAGGCTCTTAACTTGCTTGCCGCAAATAAAATTCCGGACGATGCATTGGCAATCATTATAGACGGGCCAACCCAACCAATTTCCAGCCCGGAGCTGTCTCTGCTTAAAGCTTTTGTGAAAAAAGGGAATGCTCTTGTTGTGATGGAAGATGCATCCCTTGTGTCTGATACCGGAACCCCCCCGGATCCATTGCTTGATTATCTTAAAACTACTTGGGGAATTACCATTAATAATGACCTTGTGATTGATCCAAGTTCAAGCCAGGTGATTGTCACGATCGAGAATACTTACGGTTCCCATCCAATTACCGACAAGCTGCAGAGTCAGAACATGGTTTCATTTTTCCCCACCGCCCGGAGTCTGACATTGAATAATACGGTCAAAGATGTGCAAACGACCGCATTAGTCACGACAGTAGATCGCGCCTGGGGAGAGACAGACTTTTCCGCACTGAAAAACAACCAGGCAACCTTTGATTCAACAGTTGACTTTCCTGGTCCCTTGACGATTGCAGCCGCCACTCAGAATTCTACTACACAGGGACGTGTAGTTGTGATTGGTGACGCAGCTTTTGCCAGCGACATTTATTTCGACCAGTATGGAAACGGTGATCTTTTCATCAACTCGGTTGATTGGGCTGCAGGCCAGGTGAACATGATCAATCTGACATCCAGCCAACCGATTAGCCGGCAAATGCGCCTGCCAAACAGTTTTACAATATTATTGCTGGCTTTCGTATTTGTTATTCTGATCCCGGGTCTGGTCATTGCTGGTGGCGTGGCTTCCTGGCTGGCGCGGCGCGCTCGAGGATAATCCCATGATCAAACGTCCTACGTGGATATTGCTTATCGTATTGGCCCTGGCGGTGGGCGCGTACTTTCTGATAAAGAACCATCCACTAAAAAAGACTGAAGCAACGCCCACAACTTCCGTAAATGGCTACCTTGTGACCCAGGTGGATGGCGTCTTACAGAGTCTGCATATTTACGACAAAAAAGGCAATAACATCCAAATGCAGCGGGATCTGAGTAAAAACTGGGTGATTACTGCACCGACCACCAGCGCGGCTGATCAGGGCTTGGCAGGTGCAGCCGAGACCCAGGTCGGCGCTTTGCAGATTGTTACGACGCTTGAAACGCCTCCTGAACTTAGTGAAATTGGATTGGATGCTCCAGCATATACCATGGAGTTGGGATTCGTCAATGGTTCAAGCCATAAAATCGAGGTCGGGAATCTGACACCGACCAGTAGTGGATACTATGTTCGGTATGATGGAGGAAAGATCTACGTCATAAACCAATCAGGAATTGACGCTCTGTTGAACCTTTTAACGGCACCACCATATCCTGCCACCGAAACTCCTTCACCAACATCTGAATCCATAGGATCCCCAACACCTGCGATTGCCTCACCAACACCTTAGCAAGGGTATTGAATTTCATCCGAAAAGAGAGTATTCTAATTAAAATCAATTTTGTAAGGAAGTAAAATGGAAAACCCTTTATTGCTTGAGGAGGAAGAAGAGTATTCGCCGATTGCCCGGCTTATTGAGTTGGGACGCCAGAAGACTTATGTCACTATTGATGACATCCTTCACTTCTTCCCAGAAGCTGAACAGGATGTTGAGCAATTGGAGGAAGCTTTTGCTGCCCTTCTAAGCGCAGGTGTGGCTTTCGTTGAAGACACACCCGCTACCGAGCCTCCTGAAGATGAATTAATTGCCGTCGAAGAAGCCGAGACCGAACTTGAGCAAGAACTATCATTGGATGACTACCTCGCCAATATCGATACCGATGATACCATCGGATTGTATCTCAAAGAAGTCAGCCGTGTCCCTTTACTGACTGCCACCCAGGAGGTTGAGCTAGCCCAACGCATTGAACGCGGACGTATGGCCCGTGAAGAATTGGCGCGTGGCAACGTCAGCTCGCGTCGCCGGATCGAGTTACGTAAACTCATCGAAGACGGCTGGGCGGCTCGCGAACACCTGATTACGGCTAACTCTCGTTTGGTGATCAGTGTCGCTAAAAAATATATGGGGCGCGGAGTACCCTTCCTGGATTTGATTCAGGAGGGCAACATCGGCCTCATCCGTGCCACCAAGAAATTTGATTATCGCCGTGGCCATAAATTCAGCACCTATGCGACATGGTGGATTCGCCAGGCGGTAACACGTGCCATTGCTGACCAAGGACGCACTATTCGCGTCCCTGTCCACATGGGCGACCAAATTAACAAGCTTCTACGCGTCCAACACCAATTGACCCAGCGTCTGGGTCGCGAACCAACCGTCGAGGAAGTTGCCGAAGCGTTGGAAGTACCACCCAAGAAAGTGGAAAATATGATCCAGGTGGCGCGCCGTCCGCTTTCATTGGAAACGCCAACGGATGACGAAGAAGATTTAGTACTAGGTGATTTTATTGAAGATGATGAGGCCGCCCCACCCGACGAGACGGCTACATATAATTTACTGCGAGAGCACTTGGGTGAAGTATTGAATGGCTTGCCTCCACGCGAAGTGCGCATCCTGCAATTGCGCTATGGTTTACTCGACGGACAAGCTTACACACTTGAAGAAGTTGGGCGCAAGATGGGCGTAACACGTGAGCGAGTCCGTCAGATCGAAGCGCAGGCATTAAGTCGCCTGCGGCATCCATCCATTCGCCGTAAACTGCGCGATTATCTGGGTGAATAATAGCTGTGTCTTGCGAACCAGCATATAAGGAATATCGTATCCCCGCCATTTACGAAAGTGGCGGGGATATTCATACGGATTAAAGCAGTAAAATAACGTCATGAACCTCTCAACCCGCCGAATCTTCTTTATCGTCCTATTTCTGGGTTTATTCCTGATGACACTACGTCCGATTGCCGACCCGGATTTCTGGTGGCATCTACGTACAGGCCAGCTGATCGTTCAAACGCGTTCCATCCCTCACACCGATCCGTTTTCCTTCACCAAAGGTGGCTTGGCATGGATAACCCACGAATGGCTGTCAGAGGTATTGATATACGGCCTGTATAAATTTGGTGGATATGGATTGCTCATATTTATTTTTTCGTGCATCATCACTGGAGCTTTTTTGATTTCCTATTCTCGCAGCCCGGTAGAGACACGGCCATATATCGCTGGATTTGTGCTTGTTCTGGGGGCTATCTCGTCTGCTCCAACCTGGGGAGTTCGACCACAAATGATTTCACTTCTTCTTACCAGTGTATTTCTATATTTGCTTGACGATTACAGGCGAAATAATAAATATAAATCTCTTCTCCCACTACCAATAATTATGTTGATATGGGTCAACCTGCATGCAGGTTATTTGATTGGCCTCGCCCTCATCGGACTTTATATAGTCGGTGGCTTGACAGAGATCCTTGTGGCCGAATTTCACAAAGGAGATGTAACCAATAATATACCAACCCTTAAATCAATTTGGATCCAGTGCGGTTTCCTGTGTGTCTGCCTTCTGGCAACTCTCGCCAATCCGAATGGTATCAAAATCATAATCTATCCATTCCAGACTCTGGTCAGCCCTTCCATGCAGCAGTTCATCCAGGAATGGTTCTCGCCGGATTTTCACCAGCTGATGTGGCAACCATTCGCCTGGCTTATCTTGGTCTTACTCGGCATCGGAATGGTAGGCAATAAATCCATTTCTCCGACAAATATCCTACTTACCCTCTTCTTCGGGTATGCTGCACTGCGCTCGATGCGAAACATTCCCCTTTTCGCTATAATCGTCATTCCAACGTTATCAGAACAGGTCGGCTCGCTGGTAAGAACACCGATAGAGAGGCGTACTTCAAGCCGCTTATTCCGATGGTTAGTTCCGATTCTTATCGTAGGTATGCTTATTATCATCGGTTTTCGCTTTATCCAGGCAATCCAGGACCAACCAAGAATAGAGGCAGAAAACTTCCCTAAAGTTGCTGTCGATTGGTTATTGGAGAATAAACCCCACGGTAATCTATTCAATTCGTATGGTTGGGGTGGTTATCTCATCTGGCGGATGTATCCAGATTATCAAGTCTATATCGACGGTCGCGCCGACGTCTATGGGGACAAATTTATCTTCGATTACATGACCATTTACCGCTCAGAACCAGGCTGGGAAGAAAAACTAAATGATCATTCCGTTCAAATTGTTCTCATCGAATCCAATGCACCCTTGGCAAACATGCTCCGCCAATCTCCGGGCTGGCGAATTGCCTATAAAGACGATAGAAGCATAATATTCATCCGATGAAATGACGAACGAAGGGGATTGTAAACAAACAATGATCGCCCCTCACCTAGCCAGCGTTAGAGCTTTTTAGCCGCTTCAAGAACTTCCGCGCTGTGCTCTGCCGGCCTGACATTTTCGAAGACTTTGGCTATTCGTCCACTTGAATCGATCAGAAACGTTGTCCGTATAACCCCCTCATATCCACGCCCCATAAATTTCTTAGGCCCCCAAACGCCATACAGGTTGCAAACTTTGTGACCATCGTCCGCCAGCAGAGGAAACGGCAGTGAATATTTCGCCTTAAACTTAGCGTGCGATTGGGGGGAATCCGGACTAACCCCAATAATAACAAGGTCTGCATTCACATAAACGCCATAGTCATCACGAAAGTTACAGGCTTCAGTGGTACAACCTTGAGTATCATCCTTGGGGTAAAAATAAAGCACAACCGGTCGGCCGCGAAAGTCAGATAATCGGCGGATAATATTGTTCTCGTCGGGTAGGGAAAAAACCGGTGCTTGAATTCCAGAAGAAATGGGCATAAAGGGCTCCAAATTAGGCTGAACAATTTTCCGATAACGAATTCTCGACATTCTAAGGACTTTATCGGCAATAGTCAAGCATTATCGAAAGGTCTGGTAGTATTATAGATAATGATTATCCGATTATAAACAATTCTACGCCAATTGCCCAGTCCGCTGCCGTATTATCTAAAGGAAATTCTAGAATAATGCTACGTTACTATTCCGGATGTTTTTTATGCGTTTTCCAGCTTCCCATCCAAGACGAAACGAGAACCACAGCATCAGCTCCCCCTGCCTTAGAATGTTGTATTGTCTACGGCTAATCATCGACTATATCGATGATTAAGTTTGGGCGGCTATCTCCCAATTCTTCAACAAATGGATTAATGTCTCAGTGGTAATTTTGTTGTCTACAAATACAAGCACAACTGCCCTCTTGCTTCTCCAGGTTGTGTTTTCTTCCAGATGATACCGTTGATGTCGTATTTTAATTAACGGATCCAGAAGGTTAATGCCAATAAATAGACCATCAGCCCAAAGACTGCTCCCGAAAGTGGAATAAGAAACCTCCAGCGTGCACGCCCACCCCTTGCAATTTGCTGGAGCCATGCGATCTGAATGACGGCAAAGGGCAATACCAGGAAGACCGGCCAAACCAACCCCCAGGGAAATCCAAGCAACGGCGAAATGGCAAAGAGCAGGAATGAAATAAGTACCAATAGGTGATGGATGGGAATGGCACGCTGCCATGTTAAGCGAGTCAATAGGCTGTGGCGTCCAAATTTCAGGTCTGTCGCGTAGCCTGGGAAGTCATTAACCAGTAAGTAGGCCATAGCCAGTAATGTGAGCGGGAACGTTGCAAATGTCAATAAGCGATGAAAGTCGCCATACTGTATGAAGAATGCCAATGCCGGGAATAGTGTCCCGAATGCAACTGCTTGGATCAATTCACCGTATCCGGCTTCCGAAAGCCGCATGGGTGGGACTGCGTAAGCAATAAAGATGAAGATTATCAGCAACAAAAGAATCCCGGCTGGAAGAGTCAGCATCCGGGCAATGAGCAAAGTGACAATAATTGCACCGGCAACAGTCAGCAAGGCAGTGGCAGATTGAAACAGACTAGTCCGAAATAAAGCACGGTCCCGGGGTGCTTCATCTTTGGTTAAGGAGTTAATCGCAGGCGGAAGTATTCAACAAGCCAATATACCGCCGCCTGGATTGCCAGCACAACCAACAAACCCAATCCGAAAGCCGCCCATTGAACTGGACGACCAAGGTAGCGGGCAATCCCCGCTCCGAGACAATAGGTTAGTGCTGCCAACAATAAGTGGATGGGTCGCGGAAGTCTAACGAATGTTCGAAAGTTAATCATGGACAAAGCCAACTAAAGGAGAATATCAGAGCAAGGAGTAACCGCCATCCACAACGATCGTCTGTCCAGTTATGGATTCGTTCCTAATCAGAAAGTCGAGGGCTCCGGAAATCTCTTCCAAGGATGCAGGACGCTTAAGTGGAAGACGGTTGACCAGCCTCATCCATTTATCCGTTGTAATATCCGCCGATGGCAGAACTAGGCCTGGCGCGATGGCATTAACGCGTATGTTCGGCGCGTATGTTTTAGCAAGAAGACGCGTCAACACTTCCAACCCGGCTTTACTAACCAGATAAGCAGGAAAGCCAGTCCAAGTCTTTCCTGCTCCGGAATCCGTCACATTAACAATTAGGCCGCCTTCACCCATACGTTCGGCCGCTTGTTGCGATAATAAAAAAGGGGCGCGCAAATTCAAATTGAGAGTGGCGTCCCAATCTTCAACCGAAACCGTCTGAAGGTGAGCCCGCCTCATTCCGGCTGCCGAATTAACCAATATCTTCAATCGTAGATTTAATGAGTTAAGAGTGGAAAATAAAAACTGGATTTGAGCCGGGTCGGTTAAAATCGGCTTTCACGGTATGAACCGGCACCCCCAAGGTATGGATTTCATCTGCTGTTTCAGCGGCAGCTTCTGTTGAGTGGTGGTAGTGCAGAAGTATGGCATATCCGTGCCGCGCCAGCATTAATGCGAATGAGCGGCCCAAACGATGCGCTGCACCAGTCACCAAGGCGAGAGGATAATCCACCATACTTATGTTTTACCACAAAAAAAGAAGGTTTTTGGTTATTACCCTGGTACTCGCTGAATTCTTGCCACGGTTTGGCTTATGGCTTGACCTGTCCAACCTCATTTTCTATTAAGGAAATTGGTCATTTCCTGAAGTAATTCGAGACAAAAAACCAAACATTCGCCGGTCTTTCCGCCAGCCGCCGCATGAAATAGGGGTACCAATGTGTACCGTATGGAACATAGATCCGTACCGGATAACCTTCGTCTAGGCATTGACTCTGCAAGTCGCGACGAATGCCGTAAAGCATCTGGAATTCAAGCGCTTGTTTGGGTAGGCCAAGCCTGGTTGCATAATCCTTGGCAATCTGAATGCGCCTTGGGTCGTGGGTGCCAAGCGCCGGTATGGGCGGGATTCGTCCGTCCGCACTCACGCTAGGCAAACTGGCCGCGCATTCCGAATCAACCAATCTTTGAGCCAGTAAATCGAAATTGGAATCTACATCCGCCTTCTTTGGAAAAGCCAGTTCGGGAGGCTCTTTATAAGCGCCCTTAACCAATCTGATTCGTGTTCCCCCGGCAAGTAGAGCTTGGATATCCTTTTCTGATCGCTTTAGATATGACTGAATGACTAATCCGGTCAGATCATAACCTTTGGCGCGCATCTTCAGGTAAAGTTGTATTGTCTTTTCTGTGTAGGGCGTATCTTCCATATCTACGCGGATAAAATTATTGTATTCTCTTGCGCGGACGAGGATACGTTCCAGGTTTTGACTGCACAACTCTTCGTCCAGAGCCAAGCCAATTTGAGTCAGCTTGATTGACACGTTCGCCCGTATATCAGCCCGCTCGATTTGATCAAGAAGTTCGAGGATATCTTCGGCTGCTTTGATAGCTTCTTCGCTTGTGGTGGTGCTTTCCCCAAGGTGGTCCAGGGTGACATTCATGCCTTTAGCATTGAGCTCTTTGACAACAAGAACCGCCTCTTCAATTGTATTCCCCGCCACAAATCGACTGGCTGCATGCCAAGCAAACTTCCAGCCAGTAACAAGCCGCTGCGCCCAGGCAGCTTTCGAAAGAGATATCAGGAAAGACCGGAGCATGAACCCTCTTTTCTTAAATGTATGACAACCACAGATTTATTCTAGCACATCTGTCTCGAGTGAGTGTGTTATACTTTTTACCCGGTAGACATGATGGACATCACTACTTTGGTCGGTATGGAGTCTTTGTGAGACTACGTGGTTCCTCCCTTATTCTTCGCGGGGTTTCCTTGATTTTCATTCTTGTGGCGGCTGTATTCATGGTTTACCAGCTTGTTCAATATAGCATATCTCGCTCCAATTATCCCACCGACATGACTATCGGTGGTGTGCCAGTCGGCGGGTTGGACCCGCAAACAGCCGCCCAAAGGCTCCTTCAAGTTTATTCCGTTCCAATCGAAATCCATTACAACGATGCGGTGATTGATCTTGAACCTGGCTTGATTGGTTTCCAATTAAATACCGAAAGCATGTTGGCTGCTGCAGATCTTCAACGCACCGGCGCATCTTTCTGGCTCGGTTATTGGGATTACTTATGGAATTGCCATTCCCCGGCAAGCCAGATCCCATTGGTGGCGATATTTTCAGAAGAACGCCTGCGTGATTATCTACAAAATGAAATTTCAACACGCTACGACCAGGCGTCGTTGCCAGCCCAACCAATCCCTGGAACTGTGAACTTTACCTCAGGCACACCAGGGCAGACCCTCGATATTGACCGTGCAGTAACTTTGATTGCTAGCGCATTGGAATCCCCTGACCAGCGAGTGGTCCTGCTTTCATCCCAACGTACGCCTGCAAGCCGACCAACATTGACAACTCTGCAAATCCTGCTGAAGCAGATTATCGGCCAAAGTGGATTTACAGGAATAGTGGACCTGTACTTTCTTGACCTCCAGACCTCTGGTGAAATGCAATTTGCTTATCAGTCCGGAAAGGATTTATCCATTAAACCGGATATTGCCTTTACTGCCTCCAGCACCATAAAAATTCCCATCATGATTTCTGTCTACCGTCATTTCAACAGTAAAATCGACACACAGACAGGTGTCGAGCTAAAGGATATGATTGCTTTATCGAATAACGATGCATCCGATTACCTAATGAAATCCCTCGACGAGACACACGGTCCTTTGGTTGTCACGGATACGATGCAGGCTTTGGGCCTTGAAAATACCTTCATCAATGGTTTCTTTTATCCAGGCGCGGGTGTTCTAAAATTTTTCAATACACCTGCCAACAAACGGACTGATGTAAATACTGATCCGGATATTTACAGCCAGACAACTCCGTCTGACATGGGGATGCTACTCGAGGATATTTACCTGTGTGCTCAGACCGGTGGCAGTTCTCTGGTTGCAGTATTTCCCGGACAAATTGACCAAGCGGCTTGTCAGCAGATGATCCAATACCTCCAAGAGGATAAGCTTGGGGCACTGATTCAGGCAGGTGTTCCAGAAGGAACCATCGTGGCACACAAACATGGCTGGGATATAGACCTGACTCAATATAGCGATGCTGGTATTGTATATACACCAGGCGGTAATTACATTCTTGCAATATATGTTTATAACCCTGGCGGAGGAAACTGGTCTACCGTTTCACCCATATATGCCGAAATCTCACGTGCCGTGTACAACTTCTTTAACTTGCCATCACAATGAACCTGTTCAACGTCTTTGATCTACAACACTTCTCTTGACCAAATTTGCCATGCCCAAATGGCAATCAGTATATAATGATGCAATGAGCCAGACATTAAGCCTCTATCGTCTCCAGCAAGTCGACAACCAGATTGATCGCATTAAGGCCCGTCTACAGGACATTCAGAAAGAGTTGGATAATGATACAGAAGTGCAGAGATTGAAGGAAAAGGTTATATCGGCCGATGCCCGTTGTCGGTCCGCTGAACAGGCACTAAAAGAAGCAGAGAATAATGTCCAGAGTCAGCTAATTAAGATCGAACAAACGCAATCCGACCTTTATGGTGGTAAATCCCATAGTCCAAAAGAACTGCAGGATCTTCAAAATGATGTGGCTTCTCTCAAACGCTACCTGGTTACTTTGGAAGACCGGCAGATCGAAGCGATGCAGGAATTTGAAAACGCCGAAGCAGACCAACAAATCGCTCAAGCAGGATTAAGAACTGCTCACGAGGAGCGTATTGAACTTGGTAAGGATTTTCAACAGGAGCAGGAGATGCTTATGAATGAGCTCGAAAGGTTTTTAGTCGAGCGTAACGCCATTGCAGGTTCTATTCCGACAGCTGAACTCGGTCTTTATGATAATTTACGCAAGCAGAGGCGCGGCGTTGCTGTTGCGGTGATAGGTGAAAATTCCTGCGGTGCCTGTGGTTCCATTCTAAGTCTTGCGCAAATCCAATCCGCTCGCTCCTCAGGTCAAATGATGCTCTGCCCATCTTGCGGACGTATCCTTTACGGAAGTTGACTTCTTTTACAGGTGCCACATGCATTTACGTGTACCAAATATCGATTATTTCTCCTTTTTGCTGGGCTTTATTCTTTCAGCTCTCATCTGGTGGGTCATTTCCATGCTACGCCCGACCTTCCAACAATTGCGTGCAAACGCCAGAATAAGAAGGGCCGAAAAGAAGGAAAAAAGCCGTTCTGTTAATGTGGTCGAAGAGCATTTCCGTCAAAATGTCCTACTTAAGGCCCAGGGGCTTCATTTAGCCGCTCCACTTTTTTCCTTGGACGAAATCCTCGAGCCGCCACGGCTTCTCGCTCCACCTCCACGCGTGGAGCCAGGCGAGTCTCCCTATACTGAGGATATCATCGACTTAACCCTTCCTTATTTACCTGCATGGCCTGAATTGGCTGCTATATACGGAGCACCCACTCTAACCATCTCCGAGGCCATTTCTGGTAATTCAGATATCATCCTTATTGGGCAGACAGGTATGGGAAAGACAGTTGCACTCGCAAGCCTTGCCTCCCGCCTGGCTCGACGGGATCCGGAATCCGGTCTGCCAGTGGATACACTACCCTTCCTGGTCCATGTGGCTGACCTTGACTTGCCGGCAAACAAAGAAAAGCCACTAAACGCACTTATTGGTTCGGTTTCAGAGAAGGCTTCTGTCTTTGACCTATCGCGCATCCCCGACTTTATCCGTCGGTCATTCACCGAAGGGACCGCTCTTCTCTTGCTTGACGGGACAGACGAGTTGACGCCAGAAGGTCTGAAAAACGTCGTTGAATTTATCCGGTCCATAAAAAGTATTTATCCCAAAACACGTATGATCACCACTGCCTCCAGTGAATATCTGGACGGGCTGGTTTCATTGAACTTTATTCCTTTCTCCTTGGCTGCCTGGAATTCGGACCAAAAGGCAAATTTCCTTCAGAGGTGGGGCGATTTATGGACCCACCATGTTGCCGTTGAGTCCTGGGCACAGGAAAGTGGCCAAGTGGATCCACTCTTGCTAAACGGCTGGTTGAATGCCGATAGTAACAACTTGACTCCGTTGGAACTTACCCTTAGAGCTTGGTCGGCCTATGCCGGGGATATTCGCGGTCCTCATGTTCTGGATGCAATTGAGACTCACGTTCGACGCATCACACCTGTGAATACCCCGCGAGAAGCACTTGAATCACTGGCGCTCCAAGTTAACCTCGCCGCTGATCCAATCTTCGATCCTCGTAAAGCGCGGCAATGGATAAAATCGTTTGAACCAAATGAACCAGAGCCTGTTGACGAAACACGTCAAGAGGAAAAGAAGACTAAGAAATCTGGTAAATTAGAGATCCAAAATACTCCCTCACTTGGGTTGATCACCAAAATGGCCGAGAGTGGGCTACTTGGCCAGCACCGAAATAATCGAATGTGCTTCATTCACCCCATCTTCGCTGGCTACCTGGCTGGAAAACTCCTGGCAAGCTACACCGACGCAATTCTCGAACAGCCGCCTTGGATTGGCAAATACTTGGCGATGCACTTCTTGGCAGCTAGGGGAGATGCCACACCAATTTCAAACGAACTCCTTTCCCAATTGGACCGGCCACTCTCCCGTAATCTTCTTACCACGGCCCGTTGGTTGCGTGATGCTCCTGTTCAAGCAATCTGGCGCAAACAAGTAATGGCGAAGCTTGCCGAACTCCTGCAACAGAACGGACAGCCCCTTGGGTTACGTGGCCAGGCATTGGCTGCTTTCGTTCAATCTGGAGATCCGGGAGTGGCCGTTTTGTTTCGACAAATGCTAGAAGAACAGGACGCCGAGGTTTTACATCTGGCTGCGCTTGGCTCCGGAGCTCTGCGGGATGCAAAATCCATCGAATTGCTTTCTACTCTATTGAGAAATCCCATTCCTAATGTCCGTCGTGCAGCATGCCTTGCACTCACTGCTATCGGGACAACTGCAGGGATGGATTATGTTGCCACTGCACTCTTGCATGGCGATGAAACACTCCGCAGGGCTGCGGCCGAAGCAATGTCAAATCAAGCTGGCGAGGGTCACAACATGCTCCGTGAAGGGGCGGAGATGAAAGACGATCTGGACGTACGCCGCGCAGTTGCCTACGGTCTGGGTCGTGTACGACAGCCTTGGGCGGAAGAATTGCTCACCAAATTGCAGGTCGAGGACGATCAATGGGTCGTGCGCAATGCCGCCACAGAAATGCTTGAGAACCACCGCAAACCCAATAAGCACATCCCTAATCGATTACCCCCTCCTTCCGAATCGCCCTGGCTAATTGCTTTCGCTGGAAAGCAAGGCATGGGTATCTCACCCGAGAAACCACCCACCGACCTGTTACTGATGGCTCTTAAAGTGGATAACCCGGAAGAACGACTGGCTTCCCTCTCGTATTTGCGTATGATGCCGGTGGAAGGCGTTTTTGGCGCTCTCTATCAAGCCATGTATGGAGGAGAACCGGAATTACGTGAGGCAGTTTTTCAGGCTGTTTCAGAAATGGCTGCTCGTGGTGTGGATGTTCCGGACCCGGTCCAATTCGGAGTAGGCTATTGATATTTATCATTCAAGTCGCCTATTGGCCATTAAGAATTGGAAACACGATGAGGATCATGTGAAATGGTCGCATCTCCTAATTTATTGACCATTGCGGTACTCGGAGGTACGGGAAGAGAGGGTAAAGGCTTGGCCTTTCGTTGGGCAAAAGCTGGATATCGCATCTTGATAGGCTCGCGCTCAATTGAGAAAGCAAGATCTACTGCCTTGGAAATATTGGATTTGCTTGGCAGGAATGCGTTCATTGAGGGAACCACTAACCTTCAAGCTGCCCAAGCAGCCGATATCGTTGTCTTGACAGTTCCATTTACCGCCCATCGTCCCACCCTTCAGGAATTAAAAGATACTCTTCAGGGAAAAATACTGGTAGATGTAACGGTCCCACTCGCCCCTCCCAAAGTAACGAAAGTCCAGATGCCCCCGGCTGGCAGCGCAGCACAGGAGGCGTACAAAATTCTTGGCGAAAACGTTCAGGTGGCTTCCGCTTTCCAGAACATCGCTTACGATAATCTTCTAAAGAATGAAGAGATTGAGTGCGACGTTCTTGTGACCGGCACAAGTAAGGAAGCGCGTATCGAAACTCTTAAACTTGTTGCTGCCGCTGGCCTGACTGGTTGGGATGCCGGCCCACTTGAAAATTCTGCAGTTATTGAAGGGCTTACCAGTGTTCTCATAAATATCAATAAACAATACGGCTCGAAAAATGCCGGTATAAAAATTATCGGTGTAAACAAAGGGTGAATAATATATGCCCCTCACCTTTACCCCCCTTCCCAAGATACCGCTTATCCATCCAGGTGATGACCTGGCAGAAATCCTCCTTGCTTCATTGCAGAACGCACGCATCACTCCGGAAGATGGTGATATCCTGGTTTTAGCGCAGAAGATCGTCTCCAAGGCCGAAGGCCGGCTTGAAAATCTATCTAGCGTTAAACCAACAAAAGAGGCGCTGGAATTGGCAAAGCGCAGCGAAAAAGATCCGCGTCTGGTTGAACTTATCCTGCAGGAAAGTCGGGAGGTGCTTCGTGTCCGTCCGGGCACCATTATTGTTGAACATCGTCTGGGGTTCGTATGCGCATCCGCCGGGATCGACCATTCAAATGTCATGGGTGAAGATGGCACGTCCGAAGATTGGGTCCTTCTGTTGCCTGAAAACCCTGACCGTTCTGCCCTTGAGATTCGACGCAAAATAAAAATTGCCACAGGAATCCGCTTGGGTGTCATGATCATTGATTCGCATGGACGTGCTTGGAGGGTGGGTACTATTGGTACGGCCATTGGCATATCCGGCCTGCCAAGTCTGGTGGACAAGCGAGGCTGGAAAGACTTGTTTGGTTACAGGTTGAAAATCACAATAGTCGCCGCAGCCGACGAATTAGCCGCGGCCGCATCACTTGTGATGGGCGAGGCCGCCGAAGGAACACCAGCCGTTCACGTCCGCGGATTCCCCTACCCTTTCCGCGAAGGCTCTTTACGCGAACTTCTTCGCCCCAAAAATCAGGACCTGTTTCGATAGAATGATTCGCCTTGTCTATTTGCTTGAAAAGTTCCTTATACATTTCGGGGAAAGCCTATTTGAAACATTTAGGTTTCACTTTGGACCCTAATACAAATAAATCGCTCGTATCTGATTCTTTTTGGGACTATTTGGACCAAATGGTCGCGTCATGTTCAATAATAATTGACCGACCCTTTAAATCCCCTCACCCGGACTACCCTGAAACCGTTTATCCGCGGGATTATGGATACTTGGATGGTACTACCTCAATTGATGGAGGCGGGGTGGATGTTTGGTTGGGCGTATCCGGTTCTCATGATGTATCCGCCATTATTATGACCGTTGATCTGCACAAACGCGATGCGGAGATAAAGATGTTATTGGGGTGTGACGATGCAGAGATGCAGCTAATTCTTGATTTCCAAAACGGCCGGAGCATGCGAGCACTTCTGATTCGCAGACCATTAATTTAGCGAGGCAAGATATGAATCCATTACCCAAATCCCACTACGATTTACTCAAGGACGATACCCGCGCTTTCGCCTATCTTGCAACAAGCATGAAGGATGGCTCGCCTCAGATCACGTCTGTCTGGTTTAACACAATTGGCGATTCGATCTTGGTAAATTCGGCTAAAGGCCGTGTGAAAGATATGAATATGCGCAGACGCCCGGAAGTGGCTTTGTGCATCCAGGACACAGCCAATCCTTATCGCTACCTGCAAATACGTGGGAGGGTAGTCGAAATCAACGAAGAAGGAGCGGAAGCGTATATCGACGCACTAGCGGGCAAGTATACCGGCACCTTTAAATATCAACACCACCAGCCGGGTGAAAGACGGGTCATCTATAAAATTCTCCCAGAAAAGATCGATGCCCACGGATAAGCGAAAAAATGAAAAACGATTGGCATGCTTTCCTGCGTTCACGCCGTTCCGTACGCTCATTCAAAACGGACCCCGTACCTGCTGAAATGATCCAGCGCATCCTGGAAACAGCCATCTGTGCTCCTTCTGCACACAACTTGCAACCTTGGCGCTTTGTTGTGTTAATGGATGCCAAAACCAAACCACTTTTAGCTGAAGCCCTCGCGGCCAAATTCCGGCAGGATATGATCGCTGATGGTGTTCCCGAACCAGAGATCCAGGTTCGTGTCAGACAGACAATTCGTCGTGCCAGTCAGGCACCCATTATCATTGTCCTTTGCCGAGACAGGATGAGCGTCAAACCACAGTCTGATGTTGTTCGCGAACAGGCCGAGGCGCTTATGGGAGCACAATCGGTCGCCCTGGCTGGCCTGCAACTATTGCTGGCAGCACACGCTGAAGGTCTGGGCGGTTCTTGGATCTGTTGGCCGCTCTTTGCTCCCGATGAAACAAGCCGCACATTGGGTCTACCCCACAATTGGGAACCACAAGGAATGTTTTTTCTCGGCTATCCTGCCGAAAGCCCTGAAATACCAGCAAGAAAATCAGTGCAGGAAGTGACCCGCTACTTATGAAAATCGTGGCATTGGCAGGTGGGGTTGGAGGTGCTAAGCTGGCTGATGGACTTGCCCATATTCTTCTCCCAAATGAATTAACAATTATTGTTAATACAGGCGATGATTTTGAGCACTTCGGACTCTACATCTCTCCTGACGTGGATACCGTTTGCTACACGCTGGCCGGGTTGGTAAATCCCGAGACAGGATGGGGTCGTCACGGAGATACCTTCCAAGCCTTGTCAAACATCCAGGAACTTGGAGGTCCAAGCTGGTTCCATATCGGTGATAAAGACTTGGCCACCCATCTTGAGCGGACGCGTCTATTGCATGAGGGACAGTTGCTGAACCAAATCACACAGAAATTCTGCCAGGCTTGGGGGGTCAGTCATTTGATTGTTCCAATGAGCAACCAACCTGTTCGAACAATGGTTAATACCGTCAACTATGGGGAATTGGCGTTTCAGGAATACTTTGTTAAGATGAATTGCGAACCGCAAGTGAAAGGGTTCCGTTTCGCAGGTGTTGAGTCGGCCAAACCGGCTCCTGGATTATTGGTAGCTATCGATGAAGCTGATGCAATCGTAATCTGTCCATCCAATCCGTGGGTTAGTATTGATCCAATTCTGATACTTAGAGGACTCAGACCTGCTCTTCATGGGAAAACTGTGCTGGCTGTCTCGCCCATTATTTCAGGGCAAACCATAAGGGGCCCGGCAGCGAAAATGTATAGCGAATTGGGCATCCAACCTTCGGCCCTGGCGGTTGCACATCATTATGCAGACTTATTGTCTGGCTTCGTCTTGGATAATGTAGATTCAAACCTGTCTGGAGATTTTTCAGTCCGTGTAACCTTCACACATACAATTATGAAATCACGTGATGACCGGTTCCGTTTAGCCCAAGAAGTGCTAAACTTGATTCAGAAATTAACGAGTTCGTGATAATGATTTTACTCGTACATTACATTCTTACTTACTTCTTATGACCATATGGGCTATAGTACCTGTTAAACCATTACGGCGAGGCAAATCCCGTTTAGCCGGGTTGCTTACCGAAGAGCAGCGTACCCATCTTAATCGCTACTTGCTCGAGCATACTCTTACCATACTCAATGAAATTTCCGATATTGAACACACCCTGGTAGTCAGCCGAGATCCAGCCGCGCTTGCCTTGACTCGCAGTATGGGTGGGCGCACGGTTCTGGAAGACGGTGCTCCTCAATTCAATACAGCGATCAAGCGTGCGACGATAGTGGCCCAGGCCCAGGGAGCACGTGCCGTCCTTGTCTTGCCGGCTGATTTGCCACTGATTGAACAATCTGATCTGGAGGCTTTCCTTTTGCAAGGCAACAATCCTCCGGTCGTTGTCATTGCCCCCGATCGCCGTCTCGATGGTACCAATGGACTTTTAATCAATCCTGCCGGCCTGCTCGAATATGGCTATGGTCCTGGCTCATTTCGGCGTCATAGTACCCGAGCCACCGAAGCCGGTGCCAGATTGGAAGTTTTTCATTCAGATCGCTTCGGCCTGGACCTGGATCTTCCTGAGGACCTGGAAATGGTTGGCGGATTAAAAGGATTGAAATTGGAATAGGGCACGCTTTCGCGTGTCACTTTCTTTCTAAAATACTATAATCTCTTTAGGATCTCAGACAATTCAATAGAGGTGCACAATGCAGAATGAGAAAGACCACTCACTCATCATGACCCTCGCCCAGCTCCAGACGGAATTAATGCGCTGTGAGTTCTGCGAAGAGAAACCGTGCCGGGAAGCCTGTCCTGTAAATTGCTCCCCAGCTGATTTCATAATGGCTGCCCGCGTGGGCAACCTGTCGGATCTCCGGCGTTCGGCTGCCGAGATCATGCATGCCAACCCGCTCGGAGGCGTCTGTGGTATGGTCTGCCCGGATATGCTTTGCATGGCGGCCTGTACACGCAAGAAATTCGATGGCCCGATCAACATTCCTTTGGTGCAAGCTACTATCGTTGAAATGGCTAAGAACCAGGGGGGCATCCCGGATTTCTCGAGACCTAAACCTAATGGGATGAAAGTAGCCGTTGTTGGCGGCGGCCCGGCAGGGTTGGGGGCGGCAGCGGTTCTCGGCCAAATGGGCTACACGGTGGACATATTCGAAAGCCGCGACCGTCTCGGCGGGATGGCAAACCTGGTCCCTGACCATCGCTTGGACAAGAAGGTCGTCGAATTGGACATCAAGTTCCTCCTCTCATTAGGAAATATTAATGCAAGAACATCTGCAAAAGTAGAAGATCCAAAACTACTATTAAAAAGTTACGATGCTGTCTGTATCGCCGCCGGGTTATGGAAACCTATCGAACTCGGTATCCAAAACGAGAACCTCAGCATCAAAATGGTGGATTTGCTATCGAACCCATCTGACCATCACTTTACCGGGCGCGTGGCCGTCATTGGTGGTGGCGCAACTGCACTCGATTGCGCTGTCACTGCCCGGAAATGTGGGGCGGCACATGTGGAACTCTTTATGCTGGAAAAGCTCTCCGAAATGCCGCTAACTTCGAAGGAACGCAAGGAACTATTCGACTTTGACATCGAAGTCAACGGGCGCATAAGGATCAGCAAAATCCTGGCCGAAGGTGGCAAAGTTACGGGTCTGGAGACCATCAAAATGGAACTCCCTGAATGGACACGGTTCAGTCCCACGAATGTTCGTGACATTGCCCTATCGAATGGGGTACGTACCGGTTTCAGCGCGGTCGTCATCGCCATTGGGATGCGTCCTACCTTGCCACGCAGCGAACAGGCCGAGGGTCTATTTTACGCTGGCGATTTCATAACCGGACCAAAGACAGTCGTCGAGGCAACTGCATCCGGGAAGAATGCAGCGGTGGAGATAGATGCCTGGCTGCAGAGGAAGGAAAGGCCGGAAATCAAGAAACCTAACAAGTCCTATTTCAGCCTGCCCGGTTACAACCCAGTGCCCGTCTCGCTGGAGTTTGAGTTCTTTGGACGCAGGATCATTTCCCCCTTCCTTATTTCTGCATCTCCGTCCACTGACGGGCTGGATCAGATGACCAAGGCCTACAAAGCCGGTTGGGCAGGCGGCGTGATGAAGACCGCTTTCGACAACGTTCCTATTCACATTCCAGGCGAGTATATGTTCACGTTCGGCCCCTACACGTACGCCAATTCGGACAATGTATCCGGCCACCCACTGGATCGGGTTTGCCGCGAGGTGGATCAGCTGGTGAAGCAATGGCCTGACCGTTTAACCATGGCATCGACCGGCGGTCCAGTCTCCGGTAAGGATGAGTTCGACGCGGTTGGCTGGCAATCCAACACAATTAAATTGGAATCCGCCGGTGCGATGGGCATCGAGTATTCCCTATCCTGCCCGCAAGGTGGCGATGGCACAGAGGGTGCCATTGTCTCGCAGAATGCCGCTTTGACCGCCAAGATTATTGATTGGATCATGCAAGTTGGCGATCCAGACATCCCCAAGTTATTCAAGTTGTCTGCCGCGGTAACGTCCATCGTACCGATCCTGCGCGCGATTCGGAAAGTACTTAATAAATACCCCAACAAGAAAGCCGGCATCACGTTGGCGAACTCCTTCCCCACACTGGCTTTCCGAACGGCTCCCGATCGCGCCTGGGACGAAGGGGTCATCGTCGGCATGAGTGGCGAAGGAGTGACGCCCATTTCGTACCTGACGCTGTCACAGGCCGTCCCGGAAGGTATCGAGATCTCCGGTAATGGAGGCCCGATGAATTACAAAGCCGCCATGGACTTCCTGGCATTAGGTGTCAAGACCGTCCAGTTTTGCACAATGGTGATGAAACAGGGTTACGGCATCATTAGCGACCTTGAGTCAGGTACGTCTTTCCTCATGCAAGATCGCGGCATTCACTCGATGAAGGAACTTATCGGCATCGCTCAACCGCACCCCATCACCGATTTCATGGCACTGACGCCTGTCAAAAAGATTTCTGTAGCTCGCCCTGAATTCTGCGTTTCCTGTGGGAATTGCGCCCGCTGTCCGTACTTGGCCATCCTGCTTGACGAGCAAGGCATCCCGCACACCGACCCGGCTCTCTGCATCGGCTGCTCAATTTGCGCAAAAAAATGTTTCACCGGAGCCATCCTCATGCGTATCCGCAGCCCCGAAGAATTGGCTGTTTTGAAAGAACGCTAGGAGACGAACTATGACTACACGTTTTGAAAATGGGATCGTTGTTACGCTTGGAGAAAAGAATCGCGTCCTTTGGGATGCTACAGTCGTCACCACTGGGGAATTGGTCGCCGCAGTAGGTGATTCTATTGAAGATGAAGCGCCGGTTCCCGGACGCCGAATCTGTTGACTGCTCCGGAAAGATTATCCTCCCTGGATTCATCTGCGCACACCATCACTTCTACTCGACCATGGCACGCGGCATGGCCGTTCCAGGAGAACCGGCGAAGAATTTCGTCGAAATACTCGAGAAGCTGTGGTGGAAAGTTGATCGGGCGCTGGGCGAAGAGGATATCCTGCTCTCGGCCCAACTCCCACTGATTGATTGCATCCGCAACGGCACGACTACCGTAATTGATCACCATGCCTCTCCATCCATGCGGGATGGCTCACTTGATCTGATCGAGACCGCTGTCCGTCAGGCCGGTCTGCGCGCCTCGCTCTGTTACGAAGTCTCCGACCGAAATGTCGTTGGCGGCGGGATTGACGAAAACAAACGCTTCATAAAGAAAGTCGGCAAAGGTGACGGTCAGATTGCTGCCATGATGGGCCTCCACGCCTCGTTCACCCTCTCGGATGAAACCCTGGAAAAATGTGTTGGCATTGCCAAAGACGGCAACGTTGGATGCCACATCCATGTGGCAGAAGATCTCTCTGACCGGGAAGATTCACTCAGAAAATACAACACCACTATCGTCAACCGTCTGCAAAAGCTGGGCGCAACCGGCAAGAAATCCATTTTCGTCCATTGTGTGCATATCGATGAGAATGAGATGGACGTCCTAGCCAAGTCCGGTACAATCGTCGTCCACAATCCTGAATCGAACATGAACAACGCCGTGGGTGTCACTCCAATCCTGAAAATGCTGGAGAAAGGCATTCTTGTTGGCCTCGGCACCGACGGCATGGGGTCAGACATGCTTGCCCAAATGCGCTGCGCATATCTCCTTCATCGTCTGGCGAACCGCGATCCGCGTGTTGCCTTTATGGAGGCCCCACAAATGCTCCTTCAAAACAACGCAGAAATTGTAGAGCGCCAGTTTGGTCTGCACCTTGGCGAAATTGCCGAGGGCCGTCCTGCCGACCTGGCCATCATCGACTACTGTCCGCCAACCCCGCTCAGCGAGGCCAATTTCCTCGGTCATCTCATCTTTGGGCTGGTGGATGCCGTAGTGGATACAACCATCTGCCGCGGGAAGATCCTCATGCAGGGGAAAAAGATAATCATTATGGACGAGGAACGCCTTGCCGCCCGCGCGCGAACTGGCGCCGAATATGTGGAGCCGTTTGCAGAAACTCCAATAAGTCTCTATTGTACTAAAACTAAAGGGCGCACAGGTTAATCCTGTGTGCCCTTTTGCATCTAAAATAAATCCTCTGATAGATTCACATGAATAATATACTATAATATTACAAATTATATCTTCATAAGGATAATTATAATGAAACGCGTAGCCCTCTATTTACAAGATGCTCATGATCTACGCGACGGATTGGATTGCGTCCGTTATGCAGAAAGTCGTGGTTTCGAAGCCATCTGGCAGGCCGAATCCCGGCTGGTACGCGATGCCATCGTCCCAATGGCTGCCTATGCCGCTGTGACTGAACGCATCAAGGTCGGCTCGGCTGTGATCAATAATTGGACACGCAATATCGGTCTTCTATCCTCCACCTTCCTCACCTTGGATGACCTTGCCCCTAATCGTATTATCTGTGGCATTGGCGCTTGGTGGGATCCACTGGCAAAACAGGTAGGAATTGACCGCAGAAAACCGCTCACAGCCATGCGGGAGACAGTCACTGTGATGAAGAAGCTGCTCAACATGGAGCGGGTAACCTTTCAGGGTGAGTTCATCCATGTCAATGACATCGAGCTGGATGTAGTGCATGGACGGAGGGAACCGCGCAATATACCCATCATGATCGGTGCCACTGGCGATCAGATGATGGAATTGGCAGGCGAAATCGCTGATGGTGCAATCCTGAATTATTGTGTCCCGTTGGAATACAACGACCGGGCGCTGGAGCTACTCGAAAATGGGGCAAAAAGAACTGGTCGAAGTCTCAACCAAATTGACCGTCCGCAGTTGATTGTCTGCTCGGTGGACGAGGATCACGACAAGGCAATCGACGCAAGCAAAATGCTCCTGTGTCAGTACCTTGCTCAACAGCCGCATATCGCCAAAGCCAGTAATGTTTCGCAGGATATTATTATTGAAATCCAATCAATTCTGGGTTGGCCTGCTACAAAGGAACAGATCAACAAGGCCAAGCATTTCGTCCCTGACGATCTCATCCACCGTATCACCGCTTCAGGCACACCCGATGAAGCTCGAACCAGGGTGCAGGAATACATCAATAGAGGCGCCACCTGCCCCATCCTTTACCCGGCTGGCGGGAGTATAAAACTGTTGATTGATACCTTTGCTATCTAAGCCATTTCGTCCCCACTTCTGGGCGAAAGTAATATACAATTGAAGCATCGGAACATTTTTCCGGCAAGGCTTGACAAGCCCCAGAATCGTATTATGAAAGCCGACTTGCTTTTCCAGAGAGGATGAATTTATGGCTGAAAAAACGCAATTAAAAAATGGTGGAACACCCATTGACCAGTTGCGCGAGGAGTATGAACGGCAATCAGCATTATTTGATACCCAACCACCTATCGTCCAGCGCTTCCTCGAAGCGCAGGCCAGGCAAATTGCCCAGGCCTATGTGGAACGCGCTCACACTGTCCGTTTCAAACTTCCGGACCGGGTAGCCATCTCGGAGAAGACCGAGCCACTAACTGTAGACCCATCCGCACGCGAGCAGCGGGTGGGCACTTTACGCGACCGGCTTGGCAGCCATGACGTACATGAAACATTGCGTCAACGTATCACCCAATTGGACCAATCTTCTGAGAAATCCGTTTCGATCAGCGCAGATCTAATCCGCTATGCCTCGGCGGCACATATGGTACATAATATGCTGCCATCCGGTAGGAGTATTTCGTATGTTCCAGCTGAGGACGAAGATATCCCTTCCATTCCAGTCAGCGATGCAACCGCTCCTGAATCTGCAATCACTGCCACAACAGATGCGATTGCAGAGGAAGGAAATGCTGAGCTTGGCCGTGGTTCCTTGCAAGTGCCATACGTTCCAGCAGCCCGGCGCTTTTACCTACCGCAATGGGTCGCTTTCGATAACCAGGATAGATTGATTGTAAATTCCATTAGTGAAGCCGAAGCGCATATTGCTTCCATGCAGCGCTTCCTGACCATCCTCTTTGCAGCCCGCTCATTGGCTCCGTATATGGTTGCTGATGAAGAATTTGAAAAGAAGCGTTATGGGATGCTCGGTCAACTGGTCAACCAGGGTCGGGCATTGGCCCGTTACCAAACCAGGGAAATCATACATACCATCCATGAGCGCGCAAAAGCCCAAAGCTTGAACCGGGGTTTAAGCCTTAGCCTGCCTTATTTCGACGATCAGGATCTCAGAATTAAGTCCCACAATTTTGTAATCATTCCCGCTGGGCGGATCATGTTTGTCCCGGCCTTTGTAGTACGCGCTGCACTTGAAGAACGTGCGAAGATTGCCCAGGATACTCGGTTCAGTCATTCCACCCGTACACATCTGATGGCTGAACTCCAGATGCTGGGAGATGCCTTCGAGTCAATCAGTGAGTAGATCTTTTTTTATGGAAAAGCAGGCGTCGCCCCTCAACATACTGCCATTGAATTATGGAGGAAGGAAATTATTTTGGGAGACGGTCACCAGTGATTCGTCTCCTTTTTCGCGATAGACGATGAGCGCTCTTCCAATCTATACCCTGCGTGTCTCGGAAGTATTCCAGAGCATGGAAACTTCTCTAAATGGCCTGTCCTCTGTCGAGGTATTGTCTCGCCAATCGCTTTATGGGGAGAATGTCCTTTCGGAACCACCCCATCCTCCTGAATGGCAGAAATTTCTTCAACAGGTTCGACATCCATTTATCCTCCTTATGATCCTGGCGGCCATTATCAGCCTCTGGCAAAAAGATTGGCCTCTGACGCTCATAATCCTGCTTTTGAGCATCGCCAATAGTGCGTTCTCCTATTGGCGTGAGCATCGTGCTGAACAGGCCATCGATAAATTACGTCGTTTGCTTCCGTCTTTCGCACACATCATCCGTGATGGGACAGACATGCACATCCCAGCCAGCGAGGTAGTGCCGGGTGATCTATTGATTCTCGCAGAAGGCGATAATATTCCAGCTGACGCACGTGTCGTTGAAGAATATGGTTTGAGGGTCAACAACGCTTCCTTGACAGGCGAGGCGGTCGCTGCGCGTAAAACTGCCGAAGCATCGATTCTTCCCGGGCTTAGTGATCTGGAACGCCCCAATCTGATATTTGCCGGCACATCGGTCGCATCAGGCACTGGTAGGGCAATTGTCTACGCCACCGGTATGTTGACTCAATTTGGACGCATTGCCCAACTTACACAGACCGTTCACGAAGAATCTTCCATGTTCCAAAAAGAACTGGCGCGCCTTAGCCGTCGGTTGACATTGATCGCAGTGATCATAGGTGGAATCGCTTGGGCGCTCGCCACATTCGAACCGCATATCAGCCAGCACTTCCCGAATGCACTATTACTTGCCCTGGGTATTATTGTCGCTGTCACGCCGGAAGGTCTTCCTGCAACACTGACACTTTCCCTGGCAATGGCTGTCCAACGGCTGACTTCGCGTGGTGTTTTAGCCAAACGGCTGAATGTTGTCGAAAGACTTGGGAATGTGTCCGTCATCTGTACTGATAAGAGTGGAACTCTTACCCAAAACCAGATGACCGTACGTGAGGTCTGGGTGGCACACCGCCAGCTCAGAGTTACTGGCGTTGGTTATGAACCTAAAGGCCAATTTATTCCGTCTCCAAAAGGCACTCCTTTTGAAAAAGACCTGCTCAGTCTGTTGGAAGCTGCCATGTGCTGCAACAATGCCAGGATTAATCCTCCCGGGCCGGAACATCCCACATGGACGAGCCTCGGTGACCAGACCGAAGCAGCCCTCAAAGTGGCGGCAATGAAATACAATCTGGACGAACAATCGGAAACAATGTTCCTACCGCGCATCCACGAAATCCCATTTGATGCGCGGCGAAAACGTATGACAACCATCCATCGCGACGTTGATCACGAGGTTGCCTTTGTTAAAGGCGCGCCGCGCGAAGTCTTGCAACTATGTTCCCATATTCTGGAGGACGGGGAAGTTCAACCGCTCAGGGAAGCAACCCGAAGCGATATTATGTCCACCAATGATGAATATTCTCGCCGTGCATTGCGTGTCCTCGGAATAGCCCGTCGCGAATTACCGCCCCGGTCAGGAATTTACACAGCCGAAGTAGTCGAACAGGATTTGACTTTTCTAGGCCTTATAGCAATGATGGATCCACCCCGACCTGAGGTAGAAAGGGCAATTCAAACCTGCCGCGAGGCCGGCATCCGTCTCGTTATGATTACTGGCGATTATGGTCTCACTGCCGAATCACTTGCGAGACGTGTCGGTATGGTCACCACATTACATCCAACCATCGTGACCGGTGCAGAACTTGACACTATGGATGATCTAAAGTTACAACAACTCCTGGATGATGAGATTATATTCGCCCGCATGGCCCCTGATCATAAATTGCGTTTGGTCGCTGCCTACCAGGCTTGTGGTGAAGTAGTTGCCGTGACTGGCGATGGCGTCAATGATGCACCAGCCCTGAGGAAAGCCGACGTTGGAATCGCAATGGGAATCATCGGCACAGATGTGGCAAAAGAAGCTGCCGATATCATTCTTACAAATGACAATTTCGGCTCTATTGCGATCGCTGTTGAAGAAGGTCGCTCAATCTATGATAATATCCGCAAATTCATTACGTATATTTTTTCGAGCAATGTTTCGGAGGTCCTGCCGTTCCTTCTGACGTCGGCACTTGGGATTCCGCCTGCATTGGTGGTACGTCAGATCCTGGCAATTGATATGGGTACCGACATTCTTCCAGCCCTGGCACTGGGCAGTGAAAAACCCGAACCGGACATCATGACATATCCACCACGTCGCTCCCAGCCTCTTCTGGATAGGGGTCTTCTTACAAGATCCTTCCTCTGGCTGGGATTGCTGGAAGCTGGATTATGTTATATTGGTTTTCTCTCCATATATCTTTTTTCGGGAAATGGCAATCAACTTAATCAAACCTTCCTGAACACGCTAAACTTGCCTCAGCTTCTGGTTATTCGCGGAGATGTAAATGCAGTAGCCAGGACTGCCTTCTTTGCAGGCGTGGTATTGGTTCAGATTGGAAACACCTTTGCATGCCGGACTTCCAAAGCTCACAATACCCAGATGGGCTGGGGTAGCAATAAAGTTTTACTGCTCGGCATCGCACTGGCCTTGCTCATGATTGCTGGCATGATTTATATTCCATTTTTGGCGAATGCCTTTGAAAATCAAGCCTTTCCGGTTATTCTTTGGCCTATCCTTGCTCTTTTTGCATTGGTCCTTTACACATTGGAATGGTTACGAAAGAGTTTCGTACGTCAGAAAGAAAGAACCCGCGGAAATCGTCTACCAGTTTCTCGATGAGAGGAGGTAAGAAATATGAAAACTATCATTATGGGTTACGGTCGAATTGGTTCGCAAGTTGGTAAGCTGCTTACCGAGCAACAGCACGACGTCACTATTATTGATCATGATGCCGATGCTGACGGGCGACTCGGCCCGAATTTTAAAGGGCGTATCATCCGGGGTCTCGGCTTCGACCACAACATCCTGATCCAGGCCGGGATCGAAGAAGCCGAGGCTTTCGTGGCAGCCAGTCATTCCGATAATGCCAATATTGTCGCTGCACGAATAGCACGTAATATCTACCATGTTCCCCGCGTCGTTGCCCGCCTCTTTGACCCAATTCGGGCGGAAATATACCAACGTCTGGGCTTGATCACCATCTCCCCCAATAACTGGGGAGCAGAGCGCATCCTGCAGGAGTTAACCCACTCTGAATTGGATGTGTGGGATACCTTCGGACGTGGCGAGGTTTCCCTTGTCCATCTGGAAGCGTCGTCTCAATTAATCGGCCGAACTGTCAATCAACTTAATGTGCCTGGTGAATTATTGGTGGCATCTATTACGCGCAACGAACAGGCCTTCATTCCCATCATCGGGACGATGTTCCAGGAAGGTGACATGCTCAACCTTGTCGTTTTGTCCTCTGCGATGGGACGTCTTGAGGCGATGTTGGGACTGGAAAGGAGGTAGGCATGTTTGTAATCATTGTTGGTGGAGGAAACACAGGTTCGTATCTGGCGAAATTGCTCCTTGACGCTGGGCATACTGTCAAGGTTATCGAGGAACGACCGGCTGTCTTGGAAAAAATGAAAAGTGAAATTCCAATGAACTCGATCATCGCAGGCGACGGTAGCTCACCGCAAACCCTCGAAGCCGCCGGCTTGCTAAAGGCCAATGTACTGGCAGCGGTTACTGGATCCGATGAAACCAACCTTGTTATCACAACGCTCGCTCGCTTCGAATTCAAAGTTCCTCGTGTCATCGCCCGTGTCAATAATCCCAAAAACGCCTGGTTGTTTACTTCGGAAATGGGTGTGGATGTAGCACTTAATCAAGCCGATATTTTGGCACGCTTGGTGGCCGAGGAAATGTCTCTGGGCGATATGATGACCCTGCTTAAATTGCGCAAAGGCGAATATTCGCTGGTTGAGGAAAAAGTTCATCCTCTTTCACCTGCCGCAGGCAAAAATCTTCGCGACCTGCAAATACCAAGTGAATGCGTCATAATCGCAATAATCCGAAAAAGCCAACTGCTCATACCGCATGGTGATACGATATTACAGCCCGCTGACGAGATTCTGGCCTTGGTTCACGCTTCGCAATTAAAGCAGCTGGCAATTTTACTTGGGCCAAAAGAACCGATTCTAAGGAAACCTGATAAGTGAAAAAACAACCCAATTCACAAATGTGCTTTGTATGCGGGGTGGAAAATCCGGTGGGACTTCATTTGAAAATTTATGAACTCGATCAGGGCATTATCGAGGCGACATTTACCGCTCCGCAATATTTCCAGTGCTATCCCGGCGTATTGCACGGAGGCATCGTTGCCTCGATCCTGGATGAAGTCAGTGGGCGTGCACATATGGGCGATCCATCCCAGCCGCGCTTCATGTTTACCGCTAAACTGGAAGTGAAATACCGCAAAAACGTCCCCATCGGAAAACCACTACGGATCGTGGGGAAGGCTGGCAAAATTAAAGGAAGGATGGCGGAAAGCTGGGCTGGCATCTACGATGAATCCGGAGCATTGCTTGCTGAAGGAAATTCACTTTTAGTAGACGTTCCCCCCGATCTTCTTGACAACGTCGACTCTGTAGACTTGGGATGGAAAATCTACCCCGACTGATTGACATTAGAAAAGTCCTGCCGATTTACTGGCAAAGGGACTATTCCTTCACGATTTATAATAGGTAATAATCTTTTTCAAATCACCCGTCCTCCTCTTCAAACAAATGTCTTTTTACCTAACCTGTATTCAATCTTGAAAATATGTACATTCACACTGCATTTAAGCAAACGTAATTGTGGACCAATCTCCATGCGGATTCCAGAGTGAGTATAATAAATATATATTTGTTTCAGGGAGTATCCCTATGATTACTCAATATCACAGACCTCAAAACATGGAAGAGGCGCTGAAACTGCTTGCACGATCGAATACACGACCGCTCGGCGGTGGGACAGTACTTACACGACGAAGCGAGGAATCCTTCTCCGTTGTAGACCTGCAAGGACTTGGTTTGGATAAGCTTCGTAAATCAGGAAACAATCTCGAAATTGGTGCAACTGTCACCTTGCAAGCTCTACTCGAATCGCCATACCCCTTAAATGCACTAAAAAAGGCCATTAAACTGGAAACACCACTCAACTTGCGTACTTTGGGAACGGTGGCGGGCACGTTGGTAACGTCTGATGGACGTTCACCTTTTACGGTTGTCATGCTGGCCTTGGACGCGAAATGCACGCTTCTGGGTGAGAAGACTTCCACGATCAGATTGGGAGACTTGCTGCCCTTTAGAGAAGACCTCCTGCGCGGCATACTCATCTCCAGAATTGATATTCCCTTGAATATTAAACTCGCCTTTGAGGCCGTCGCCCGTACACCGTCCGATAAACCGATCGTTTGCGCTGCTCTGACCCAATGGCCATCGGGACGTACACGACTGGCCCTTGGCGGATGGGGAAGAACTCCTTCGCTGGCTTTGGATGGGAACGACTCTGGTGGTCTGGCTGAAGCAGCCCGTAACGCCTCCGCTGAAGCTGTCGATGAATGGGCCAGTGCTGAGTATAGGATGGAGATAGCAGGAATACTGACGAAGCGATGTCAGGACGGAATAAATACCACTTAGGATCATAAGGAATTGATCC
The DNA here is from genome assembly GCA_963827305.1 of uncultured Chloroflexia bacterium. GTDB lineage: Bacteria > Chloroflexota > Anaerolineae > Anaerolineales > Villigracilaceae > UBA877. The sequence continues at coordinate 92,903 of CAWHAM010000014.1, read as the reverse complement.
TTTTTCTGGATAAAAATAAGATTCGTCACACCGCAATCTTCAATCCTGGAGTGTACATTAATGGTCATTGGTTGACCAACTTCCGGCATTCTTCCAGCGGCCGGCAGATGATTGGAAATGAAAGGAAACCTATTTAGTTCAGGAATACCATGAATAAGAATCTAGCTCCCAACCAAATCCTCCGTGGTGATTGCATTGAAATGCTCACCGAGCTGCCTGAAAAATCGGTGGATTTGGTTTTCGCCGACCCACCCTATAACCTGCAACTCTCTCAGGAACTATGGCGCCCCAACCGTACGCATATTGAGGCAGTGAAGGATGGGTGGGACAAGTTCACGAGTTTTGAGGAATATGATCTGTTCACGCGCACCTGGCTTTCTGGTTGCAAACGCGTCTTGAAAGATACCGGCACACTCTGGGTCATCGGAACGTATCATAATATTTACCGCGTCGGAGCGATCCTGCAAGACCTGGGTTATTGGATCTTGAATGATGTGGTTTTTATAAAAACGAATCCCATGCCAAATTTCCATGGAGTTCGTTTTACAAATGCCCACGAAACGCTGATCTGGGCACAAAAGAAGAAGGGCGCAAAATACACTTTTAACCACCACGCTATGAAATCTTTAAACGGCGACCTTCAAATGCGTTCTGATTGGGTTCTTCCAATTGTGACGGGTAAAGAGCGCATAAAGGTCGACGGGACAAAGGTGCACTCTACTCAAAAGCCGGAAGCGCTGCTTTACCGCGTTTTGCTTGCCAGCACGAATCCCGGGGACTTGGTGCTGGATCCTTTCTTTGGATCCGGAACTACCGGTGCGGCCGCAATTAAACTAGGACGGAATTTCATCGGCATCGAGCGGGATGAAGGTTATATCAAAGTTGCTGAGGAACGCATTTCTGCCGTCAAATCCGCTCCGGAATTAGCATTGAAAATACCCGACCAGCGCTATTTGAAACGCATCCCATTCGGAATGTTGCTGGAGTCCGGCTTGCTTGTGCCTGGACAAACTTTATACTTTATCCAGGACGGAATTACTGGCACTCTGCTCGCTGACGGTCGTATCCAGTGTGGTAAGTTGTCCGGATCGATCCATGGAGTTGCCAAGTCCTTATCAAACGGTGCGCCTGCCAATGGCTGGGAGTGCTGGTTCATTGAAGACAAAAAAGGTGATCGGGTCCCACTTGACAATCTACGGCAACAAATTCGAACACAAATTGAAACAGGAGATCCATTTTGAAACAATTCCTTTTGACACGAGTAGCCGGTCTATTCGCCCGTTATATTCCCCGGCCGCTCGTGAATTAAGGAGAATTTTGGAGGTAACATGGATATTAATCTGGCAATTAATGGTAAACAACATAATATTGCAATTTCTCCATCCGAAACCTTATTCGCCGTTCTACGACGTCTCGGCTTACATGGCGTCAAGTTCGGTGATGAGCAGGGATTGACCGGCGCAGATACGGTTATATTGGACGGGAATCCCGCCAATGCAGGTTCGCTGTTAGCTGCACAAGCTGAAGGCCATAATATCGTCACCATCGAGGCTCTGGGTGAAATTTCCGATCGGGGTTGGAAGAAGACTGGCGGTTTGCATCCCCTCCAACAAGCATTTATCGAGACCGGCGCCATACAGTGTGGTTATTGTACTCCTGCACAAATCCTGTCCGCCAAAGCCTTGCTGGATAAAAACCCAAACCCGACGGAAGACGATGTCCGCCAGGCAATTGCGGGGGTACTATGCCGTTGCACTGGCTACGCGAAACCGGTGCAGGCTATTTTACAGGCTGCGGCCGCCCTGCGGGGTGAGAAGAAACCAGGTGAGCAGGGGTTGGGGATGGTTGAAATCCCCTTCACCGACAATTCCATATTACCGGATGCCCAATCCCTCGCCACTTTAGCACAGATCGCTCCAAAAATCATCCTTGCACCAGAAGCCAAGCCTTATGTTGTAGTTGGCAAACCCGAACCAAAGGTGGACGCCATCAAGCTTTCCCAAGGGAAACCTGCCTTTACTGCAGATTTCGAAATACGTGGTTTGTTATACGCCAAAGTTTTGCATTCTCCGTATGCCCATGCACTTATCACACGGATTGACGCCAGCCAGGCGCGCGCTTTACCGGGCGTGGCTGCCGTTTTGACCTGGCAGGACATTCCACGCGTGGTTTATTCCACTGCCGGTCAGTCTGATCCAATCCCCGGTCCATTGGATACGTTTTCATTGGATCATAAAGTCCGTTTTGTGGGTGACCGGGTGGCTTTCGTTGCCGCTGAAACACCCGAGATCGCTGAACAGGCACTCCGCTTGATCAATGTGGACTATGAGATCCTTCCCGCCCTTCTTGACCCCGCAGATGCCATGAAACCCAGCGCGCCTCTTCTCCACGACGAGCCTGAATATGTCAACTTCGCCGATTCCAAACCGAAGAAGAATTTGGCCGCCGAAATTCGTATTGATATCGGAGACGTGGAAAAAGGGTTTGCTGAAGCCGACGAAATTTTCGAGGCCGAATACGCAGTCCCCAAGGTCCAGCAAGCCCATATCGAACCGCATGTGACAATAACCTACTGGAACGAAGATGATCGTTTGGTTATCCGCACCAGTACCCAAGTCCCGTTTCATGTCCGCAGGCAACTGGCTCCGGTGTTGGGCCTGCCGGTTAAACGAATTCGTGTCATCAAGCCGCGGATTGGCGGCGGGTTCGGCGGCAAGCAGGAAGTACTTATCGAAGACGTCCCAGCGCATCTGACCATCGCCACTGGTCATCCGGTAATCTATGAATACAGCCGAGAAGAGGAATTTATAGCCGCACGTTCCCGCCATCCGATGCGCTTCTGGATGAAAACAGGTGTTAAACGGGACGGGACAATGACTGCCAATGAGATGCGTGTGTTGAGTGATACCGGAGCCTATGGTTGTCACGCTGCAACTGTGACCGGCAACACCGGCTCCAAATCCATGGCATTATATGTGGGGGATGGACCATACCGGAAGTCGCCAAATATCCGTTTCTACGCCGACATTGTCTACACCAACACACCACCTGCGGGAGCGTTCCGCGGCTATGGTGTACCGCAGGGATATTGGGCTGTAGACCGTCACATGGAAAAGATTGCGCGGGCGCTCGCACTCGATCCGCTGGAATTCCGCCTGAAGAACGCCATCCACCCTGGTGAATATCACCCATTCAGTACAGCCTGGAACGAAGGGCGCGAGCCGCGTCCGGAGATAGTCCATACCGTCGGCTTGGAAGAGTGCGTCCGCCAGGGCAAGGCATCTATTGATTGGAATAATAAGTTTGGGAATAAGGTATGGCAGCAAGTTGTCAACCAACCTTTTTGCCGAAAAGGAATTGGGGTCGCGTTGGTAATGCAGGGTACCGCAATACCATATTTGGACATGGGTGGCGCTTCAATAAAAATGAATGACGACGGATCCTTCAACCTGTTGGTCGGGGCCACCGACTTGGGAACCGGATCTGACACCGTCCTGGCACAGATGGCCGCAGAGGTGCTGGGTGTTCCCCTGGACGATATCATCACCTATTCATCCGACACGGATTTCACGCCCTTCGATAAAGGAGCGTACGCCTCTTCCACCACATACATCTCAGGCACGGCTGTCGCCAAGGCTGCTCAGATCGTGGCGGAGAGAATCAGAAAACGTGCCGCCTCCATGCTTTCCAAGGATGCCCCCACCAATCGCACCTATAACCCTGCCGAAATCATTCTAAAGGACAAACACGCCTCGGCCATGGACGGTCGCTCGGTCACGCTTGCTGAAATTGCACTGGATTCGCTTCACCACAACGATCAGGAACAGATAATGGGCATAGCCTCCTACGTCTCCCCTTCTGCCCCGCCACCCTTCGCGGCGCAATTTGCTGAAGTTACGGTGGACACCCTAACTGGTGCAATAAGGGTGGATAGACTTGTCATGGCCGTTGACAGCGGTGTCATCGTCAACCCGCTGACTGCCTCCGGGCAGATCGAGGGTGGGATGTCCCAGGCTTTGGGCTATGCCATTTGCGAGGAGATGGTATATGACCCGAAGGGTCAGGCGCGTGAACGCGATTTCGACCGCTATCACATCTTCCGTGCCGATGAGATGCCCGAATTGACCGCAATCTTCGTCGAGACATTCGAACCGACCCACCCATTTGGCGTAAAAGCGGTTGCCGAGATTCCGATGGACGGGGTCGCACCGGCGGTGGGAAACGCAATACTCAATGCGATTGGTATAAACGTCGACGAAATCCCGATTACGCCGGAGAAAGTTTGGAAAGCACTAAAATCGAATAGATAATAACAAATGAGACAACGTGATAATCAATAACTCTTCAGTGAAAAATTCATGCCAATTTGTGTGTCTGTTCCACGGATTGTCCCAGAAACAGGAGCTTATTGTGCCGCTTTATATCAGGCTGGGTTTATAATAGAACTACCTCGGTTGAAATGCCTTATAGCCAAAGACGTGGTCTCGCACAAGTAGCATTTTTTATCGGTCATACCGAGGTTAAAGGAAAGGTAAAATGAACACCATACCAAATACACAATTGATCGAAAAAGATATTCCATCCCGACGTGCTGCCTGGAAGAATATTCTACCCTTTGCGCATACATTTAACGGTTACGAACACTGGGGTTCGGTTAAGAAATGCCGTGAGGTTGCCAGACACGGGATTGTCCTCCATAAATCGCAACAAGAATTGGCCCAATCCCTGACCGATTTGCGTACCTGCCTGTTTTTTGAAGCCCGGCGGTGGAAACATTTGGAGAAAAATCCCAGCAAGGCCGGCTTGGTCTATGTCCACGCCCTGCTGGAAGCTATCCGTGTACGCGTGCAGGCGAAAGATTTTTCCTGAGTGCCAGGCAGGTAATATCAGCTATACGCAAATGCCGCTTTATTAGACCATGAATTCCATTTACCGAGCCCTCGCCGATCTTGAAATCACCCACCAACCTGCTGCCCTGTGTATCATCATCAAGACCAGCGGCTCGACACCTCGCCACAGCACCAGCAAAATGCTGGTTTATTCAGATGGGCATACACTCGGCACAATCGGCGGCGGGGAGTTGGAAAACCGCGTCGTCAAGGAAGCCTTGGCTTCGTTGCAGGATGGTAAGCCGCGTAACCTTGCATACAGTATGGCTGACACTCGACGTGGCGACCCCGGGCTGTGCGGAGGTCAAGTGGAGGTATTTGTGGAACCAATTCTTCCTTCTCCGATGCTGGTCACCGTTGGTGGTGGACATGTTGGCAAGGCAGTGGCGCACCTCGCCAAATGGCTCGGACTCCGTGTGGCTATCTCAGACGATCGCCCTGAATTTTGTACGCCGGAAGCCAACCCTGACGCGGACGAGTTCTACCCCATTCCACTTTCAGAACTGCCTCTGCATCTGACGATCACCCCGCAAACTGTCCTCGTCCTGACGACACGCGGCAGCAATATCGATGTTGCCGGGTTGCCGGCATTGCTTGAGACGCAGGCTGGCTATATCGGTGTGATCGGGTCGCGTAAACGCTGGAATGCTACCGTCAAAGAGCTCAACCAGCAGGGTATTTCGGACGAAAAGCTGGCACGAATTCATTCTCCCATTGGCCTGGGTATTGGAGCCGAAACGCCCGAGGAGATCGCAGTCAGCATCCTGGCAGAGATTCTCATGCTTCGGGGCGGTGGATCGGGATTGCCAATGCAGAAGCCCAAATGAATGTTCTGCATCATTTGAAAAGCGATAGTTCCGTTTTTAATGCGGACGTTGCCAAATTAGGTCGATAAAACCTTTACGGGGTACTAACGTAGATTAAACAGGAGAAAATGACTTGTATTTTGTAACATCGAGGCAGTATAATCATCACATAAAAAGATGACCACCTAAACAAGGAGAAAGAATATGGCTCGTATCTTTGATGTCATTGAATATCCAAATGAAATGAATGAAGAACTCGTCCACCGTTTCCCAGATGATGGCTCCACCGGAGATTATCGTCTCGGTTCCAATATCATCGTACGCACCGGACAAAGTGCGGTCTTCTTCCGGGATGGTCTGGCGCTGGACATGTTCGGTCCTGGGCGCCATGTCATCGCTACAGCCAACATCCCCCTGCTGACCCAGAAATTACAGGATATTTTCACCAGCGGTAAGGGGGTCTTCCCGGCGGAAGTCTACTTCGTCTCAATGAAGGAATTTCCCCAGCGCAAATGGGGCACTCCCCAACCGATCCTGGTCAGCAATCCAGGGATGGGTTTGGGTGTGATGCTGCTCCAAGGCTTCGGAACCTATTCATTCGAGGTAAAAGATCCACAGCAGTTTGTTACACAGATTGTCGGAAAGACGGCATCCTACGGCATTGATCAGATTGAAGACCGCTTGCGGTTTATCATCCTGTCACGCTTACAGGATACGCTGAACGAATGGGGTGGTAAACTGAACCTACCCCAATTGCTCGCAAAGACAGAGGAAATGGCCGGCTTCATCCGGTCAGCTTGCGAAGAAGAGTTCCAGGCTGTAGGTCTGACTCTGAAATCTTTCATTCTGGCCAACCTGAGGCCTTCTGAGAAATCCGCACAGGAACTGCGTGACATGGGTATGCTCGATATGGCCACTTATACCCAATTGCAGGCGGCAGATGCGATGCGCGATGCTGCCAATAACCCGAGCGGTGGAGCAGGCCTAACAGCTGGTATCGGAGCCGGGATGGGTATTGGCAATCTGATGGGACAGGCGCTCCAGGGCGGAATCCAGTCAGGTCAACAGCAACCAAAGTCTCCCGCTGGTGGCGCTCCGGAAACTGGTGGCATGTCTGATGTGATGACACCTTCCGAGGCGGCGGCTGCATTGAAAGTCTCCGAAGAGGATGTATTGGCCGCGATTAATGATGGAAGCCTGAAAGCTAAGAAACTAGGCAATGCCTATCGTATCAGCCGGGAAGCTCTCGAAGAGTTCTTAAAGAGCTAAGCCAAAATCAACGTGGCTGTCCAACAATGGCAGCCACGTTTTCATTTAAATACTTCCTGGGAATTTCTTATTTCCCCTCACCCAACAGTATGCAACAGCGCCATGTTCGGCGGGCGCATCTCTCCAATCGGGAAACCACACACCAAAACCACTTGCTGGCCAGGTTTTACCGACCCTGAATCCCGCAACGCCGCTTCCACGCACTGGAACATTTCCTCGACCGTTTCAACAAACGGGACAATGTGTGGTTGGACGCCCCATGCCAGCGCCAGGCGACGGTAGGTGCGTTCTTCGGGTGTAAAAGCCAGAATGGGTACACATGGTCGGGATTTTGCCATGAAAAGAGCCGAACGACCCATGCGTGTAAAAACAGCCACTGCAGCTACATCCTGATCATGTGCAAGTTCACGGGCTGCATGCGTCAATGCTATTGCATCATCGTGTTCATCTGACTCAACAACCTGAATATGTCCCCAAGAATCGAAACTTGCTTCGGCCTGGACGACGATGCGATCCATTATAGTTACCGCCTCGACAGGGTACTCACCCGCCGCTGTCTCTCCAGAGAGCATCACTGCGTCCGTGCCGTCGAAAACCGCATTCGCTACATCCGAAGCTTCAGCACGCGTCGGGAGCGGATTGTGAATCATTGATTCAAGCATTTGCGTAGCCGTAATAACTAGTTTCCCCTTGCGATTGGCATCCTGGATGATGCGCTTCTGCGCTCCAGGTACATCCTCCGGAGCCATCTCTACCCCCAAGTCGCCGCGCGCTACCATCACTCCATCGGCTGCATCCAGGATGGCTTCAAGGTTATCGAGTGCTTCCGGTCGTTCGAGCTTTGCAATCACTAAAGGGCAATCTGTAAGGGATTGGCAGGTAATTTTCTGTTTGACCTGCACCACATCCTCGGCCTGGCGTACAAACGAGATCGCCACAAAGTCCACGCCAAGTGATAACCCGAACTTTAGGTCCTCGGCATCCTTCTCAGTGAAAGCAGGGATATCGAGCGATACGCCCGGAAGGTTAATGCCTTTGTTGGAGGTCAATACTCCACCGGTCTGCACTTCGGTGATTACCAGTTTTTTTTGCACCGAAATGACCGATAGGGTTATCCGTCCATCGTCAAGCAGGATGCGGTTGCCTGTCTTGACCGAGTCAAATAATTGCGGGAAATCCACGGGAATAGGTGATTGATTCTTTATAATTGACGATAGTTTGTCACCATCTGGATAAAGATGAATCACCTGGCCCGAAACCAATGTCAACGGCGCAGATAGAACGCCTACTCGAATTTTTGGCCCCTGCAGGTCCTGTAAAATTGCCAGGGGTCGACCCACACGCGTGGATAGAGCCCGCAGTTGCACCGTCCGGGCAGCATGGGTTTCATGGGTACCATGCGAGAAGTTTAAACGGGCCACATCCATCCCGGCCTTGAGTAGACGTTCGATAACGGAATCCTCTTGGCTGGCAGGGCCTATGGTGGCAACAATTTTCGCTTTTCTAATCATAGAGGTATTATAACCAACTGATTGATCAAAAGAGTTTATTAAGAAACCTTATTCTTTATCTAGATCCAATTCAGTTCCTTGGCCTGCCTCTCCAGGTCTGCTCGGAATTCGGGATGGGCGATACTCACCAACGCCTTGACGCGCTGGCGAACTGATTTTCCATACAAATCGGCGACGCCATGCTCGGTCACCACATAGTGAACATGGTTGCGCCCGGTCACCACACCTGCACCCGGTTTCAACGTTGGAACAATTTTGCTGGTCAACGTGCCGTCTTTTGTTGTGGTTGTACTTAACATGGCAATGACCGGTACACCGCCTTTCGAACGCGAAGCACCATAAATGAAATCCAACTGGCCACCGATGCCGCTGAAGAACTTGGGTCCAATGCTGTCGGCGCATACCTGGCCTGTCAAATCCACCTCGATGGCAGAGTTAATGGCTACCATGCGTTCGTTCTGGGCAATTACAAAAGGATCGTTGACGTATTCAGTTCGATGGAATTCACACAGTGGATTATCGTTCACCCATTCATATAGACGTTGTGAACCGAGGATAAAACCAATAACTATCTTGCCTGGATGCAATGTTTTTCGAGCATTCGTCAGGACACCCGCTTCTACAAGGTCAATCACACCATCCGAGATCAACTCGGAATGGACTCCCAGATCTTTCTTGTGAAAAAGGAATTTCAGCACTGCATCAGGGATGGCGCCAATACCCATCTGCATGGTCGCACCGTCCGGGATCAGATCGGCAACGTGGCCTGCCAGGTGTTCGGTGTCCTGGTCAGCTTCATCTTCAGACATGGGCATCTCCGGTATGGGATAGCTGACAGGTACCATATGGGTCAGACGGCTGACGTGGATGAAGGAATCACCGAGTGTGCGCGGCATTTGCTCGTTAACCTCGGCTATGATTATTTTTGCTGATTCTGCCGGCGATTTGGTCAGCCCAACTTCCACGCCCAGCGAACAAAATCCATGTTCATCCGGTGGCGAGACATGGATCAGAGCCACATCCACCGGGAGGATGTTGTTCTTGAACAGCAACGGGAATTCGGAAAGCAACACCGGGGTAAAGTCAGCCCGTCCTTCCTGAACTGCCTTCCGGACATTGGCGCTTATGAACAAGGTGTTGACCCGCAAATGCCCTTGCATTTCCGGTTTGACGTAATCCGCCGGTCCAACGGAAAGCGCCTGGCAGATTTCCACGTTCTTGACCTTGGGTGCGTAGTCTACCAGCGCACCAAGTAACTTCTGCGGTACCGATACATTCCCGGTCATGAAAATACGATTTCCCGATTTAATAGACTTGACAGCTTCTTCTGCAGTGGTGACGCGAGATTGATAGATCGAATGCCAGTCCATATAGTGCTCCTCAATTATTCCAGCGCGAAAGGTGATGGATCTCACCGTGGTAAGTGTTGATGGCTGCTTCGATGGCTGGGTTTTCTGCCATTGCTTTTTCCACACCCAGGTCTGCAATCTGGAGTATGTATGGTGTGGCTACATTCACAAAACCGTGCGTGGCTGTGCGCGCCACGATGCCTGGCATATTCGGCACGCAGTAATGTACTACATTCTCTTCGATATAAGAAGGTCGGTCATGCGTGGTTGGATGGGAAGTCTCTACGCAACCACCTTCATCGATACTGATATCAATGATGACCGAGCGGGGTTTCATCTTTTGCACAGTCGCCCGTGAAACCAAGATAGGTGCGCGCGCTCCAGGCACCAGCACAGCTCCAACCAATACGTTGGCGAACACACAGCAACGCACAATATTTCGCTCTGTGGAGAGCATGGTTATGACGTTCATACCGCTTTGGCTGATACGTTGCAAGGCATTGATATCCTTATCCAGCACTGTTACATGCGCACCCAGCCCTGTAAACGCACGTGCCGCGTACGTACCGGCTGTGCCCGCGCCCAGGATAACCACTTCTGCCGGCGGTACACCGGGTATGCCGCCCAGCAGGATGCCGCGCCCACCCTGGTCGCTGTGCAGCAGGCGGGCCGCCACTTCCGCCGCCATCGCGCCGCCAATCTGGCTGAAGGGTCGCAAGACCGGTAAAGAGCCATCCGGTTCCCGGATCTGTTCGTAAGCAATTGCAGTGACTTTATTGTTGAGCAATCCATCAATCTTACTCTGACTGGCCGAAGGCAGGCTCAGCAATCCAGCGAGCGTCGATCCTGGTTGCAGGAAAGTTATCTCCTCCTCGGTTGGACGGGCAACTTTCAACACCAAATCGGCCCTCCCATACACCTCGTCTGTGGAATAGACAATGTGGGCCCCGGTTTGCTCATATTCTTCATCTGTAAAACCGGATCCAAGCCCTGCTTCATGCTCCACGAAGACAGTATGACCGTGTTGGCTTAATATTTCCACGCCAGCGGGGGAAAGTCCTACACGAAACTCAAATGGCCGTCGTTCTTTTGGGATACCAATGTTCATTTTGCACCTCCAATTTGATCAAATTTTTAGGCAAGCAATATTGACTATTCTGTATGGAGAATTTTTCATGATCTTACCGGCATTCTATTTCATATTGAGTACTTCTTGAATAAAAGGAAGTGCCCAATCAATGATTACCTTATCAATTAACAATGGAGGCGCGAAGCGGATGGTATGAACGTGAGTTTCCTTAACCAGTATACCTCTCGTTGCCAATGCCTCACAGAACCGTCGCGCTCCTCCTGCGCTCTGTTTTAATTCTATTCCAATTAGAAGCCCTTTTCCGCGCACTTCTCTGACATGTGGACTGGAGATTTCGGACAAATGGTCGATAAAGTATTCACCTGTCTCTGCAGCACGGTCGATCAATTTTTCTTCAATAATAACACTTAGAGCGGCGCGTGCAATCGCAGCTGCTAAGGGATTACCACCAAAGGTCGAACCGTGCTCGCCCGGCTGGAATAATCCAAGCAATTGTGAATCGGCCAGCACTGCCGAAACAGGATAAAAACCACCAGCCAGTGCCTTTCCAATAATGGTTATATCCGGACGTACATCCTCGTGCTGTGCGGCGAAGAGTTTCCCGGTTCGCCCCAGACCAGTTTGAATCTCATCCGCCATGAGAAGAACATTTTTTCCCTTGCAAATTTCGGCAATTTTCCGTAGGTATCCGACTGGAGGGATAATGACACCACCTTCCCCCTGGATAGGTTCAACAAGAACCGCGGCAGTGTTTGGAGTTATCGCATCTCCGATTTTTTTGGCATCCCCGTAAGGTACGGTGATAAATCCTGGAGTAAAGGGGCCGAAATCATCGTGGTATAGAGGTTCACCGGAGAAAGAAACTTCGGTGATGGTACGCCCGTGGAAATTTCCCGCGCAGACAATAATTTCAGATTTATGTCGTGGAATTTGCTTGACCGTGTAAGCCCATTTACGAGCCAGCTTAAGGGCCGTCTCTACTGCCTCTGAGCCCGAGTTCATCAGCAGGGACATTTCATAGCCTGAAACTTCGGAGAGTTCCTTGTAAAGTAAGGGTAATTGATCGTTTCGGAAAGCTCGTGAAGTAAGAGTAACTCTTCCAGCCTGTTCGATTAATGCTGCCAGGATTTTCGGGTGAACGTGGCCCTGATTGAGTGCTGAATACGCGGAAAGGCAATCCAGGTATTTCCTGCCCTCGACATCATAGACCCATACACCTTCTCCACGAGCAATCACAATATTCAATGGAAGATAGTTATGGGCTCCGTATTGCTCTTCAATTTCTATATATTCCTGCGTGTTCATTGTTCTATCGTCCTAGCAGTCGAAGAGAAATAATCCTCCAGCACTTTTCCCATTTGATCTGACATAAATCCCAATGGTAGTGATGAATTTATATTCTATTGTCATAATGGGATTTCGGTGCATATGAACGTTGGAAATATACAGTTGGCAAGGCCAACTGAACCCCCAAGTCATCTCCAAGACCAATCTGGCATACGGGAATATTCCTGGATAACAGATTGGAAATCATATTTTCATTACTTGCTCGTCCGCCGAAAGTCTCCGATTTGATGATGACTACGACCGGTCGCAGGTTGCGACGTTGCAAATCTTCAACTGCCGGCAGCAGGTCCGAACTGGCAGAAGCTGTGATTAATATTACACCGCTGCCGAGAGGCAGTAATTTAGCTTGAAGACTTACCAATCCGAACAAAGGTATGATTCCTTCAGGTTTTAGAAAGGCCAAAGTCTCCATGATTTTATTTATCTGGCGTTCTCCACGTTCGCCGGGGACAATGGTGAATTTTCCGGCTGCGCAAGCCAAGCCAACCGTACGTCGATCCATAAGGAAGAAGCTTGCGAGTGAGGATGCCACACTGACAGCATACTCAAATGTGTCTCTTGGTAGGGAAATCTTCGGACGGCGCAGCCACAAATTTTCCTCGTGATAGCTAATTTCCAAGTCAGGCATTGAAACATGAACCGGTCGATATGCATCCAAAAATAACCATATATCCGCTTGTGGATCTTGTTCAAATTCTTTCACCATTAATTGCCCACGGTGTGCTGTGCTGGGCCAATGAATACGCTTCATCGGGTCTCCCGGAACGTATTCGCGCACTTCCGCGGCATGCGGTGTAACATCAAAAGTCCTCTGCCGGATCGCTTTTCCACCTGGGAGAAGCCCTATGGGTGGGGGAAATGTAGTAATCGGAAACGTCATTGGCAGGATGACCAGGATATCTCCACTAATGAACTTCTTTTGAATTGCAAATACTCCCAACGGGTCACCGGAAGTTAGTGTGGTTGGGCCAAGCAGGTAAGCTCCCCTCCGTGTCAGGACTGTCCTGGCGGAATAGTATCGCAATTGGTGGGCGCCAATCCGGGTAAATATACGGGAACCAGCGGCTTTTGGGAGGGTGGATTGATTAATCACTTCCAACCAGGCGCACCCTGGCCACGCATCCTTCTTGATCTCATAATGTTCTTCAAAAACGTCACCCACGCTTGCTCGAAGAGTGCGTGTATTTCTACGCAGACGGATGCCATTCATCGAAAAGATTGTCCAGATCGCCGCACCACTCAATAAAAAGATACCGAGATAAGCCATGCGCGTATAAAAAAGTAGGCCGGTTACAATCCTTCCCGTCAAACCGGCCAGAATCAAACATGCGAGGAACCAGCGTGACGCATGGGATAACTTCATATGCTAAGGAGCCTGGAAATCTCCACCGGGTACCGGCAGGTTCTCCAAAATTTCTTCCACAATTTTTTCGGCGCTCAACTCACGCAAGCGAGCCGCCGGTCCGACAATGACACGGTGTGCCAATACAGGTATTGCCAATCTCTTGATATCATCAGGTAAGACAAAATCGCGCCCGGCCAGGGCTGCCAATGCCTGCCCGGTGCGGAACAATGCCAGGCTGCCACGCGGACTGGCACCCAGATAAACATCAGGATTTTGCCGCGTTCGATTCACCAAATCAACCAGATAGCGCTTGACTGGGTTAGAAACGTAGATTGTCTTAATTTCATCCATCACATTCTTAATTCTTCGACCAAAACGACGGCTTCCAAGGTTTCAATTGGGTGGCGCAATTGTTGTCGGTCAAGAATTTCAATTTCATCCGATTGGTTGGGATATCCCAGTCGTACCCGCATTAGGAATTGATCAAGCTGAGCTTCCGGCAAAGGAAATGTTCCTTCATATTCTATTGGGTTTTGGGTTGCCATGACCATGAATGGGTTGGGCAAAGGATGCGTAACGCCATCCACGGTGACTTGTTTTTCTTCCATTGACTCAAGCAATGCGGCTTGAGTTTTGGGCGTGGCTCGGTTAATTTCATCGACGAGTACAATCTGTGAAAAAACAGGCCCTGGACGGAATTCAAAGACACGCTTCGACTGGTCGAAAATTGAGACACCTGTCACATCACTGGGTAGCATGTCAGGAGTAAATTGAAGACGATTAAATGAACATCCCAACGATTTTGCCAAACTGCGGGCCAATACTGTCTTTCCAACTCCCGGTACATCCTCGATAAGTACGTGCCCTTGGCAAAGTAGACCAACGACGATCGATTCAACGGTCTGATGCTTGCCGACAATGACCTTCTCAAGGTTACTGATGAGTTTGCTGCAAAAAGATTTAATGTCAGTCATGGTTTACGTCCTTGTCCAAAAGAATATCCCTATTTTACCCGTACTTCAAGCCAGAACCCGTCAGGATCACGACAATCGGATCGGGTAATTTATCCACCAGTCTTGCCAGTGCCCCCCAGATAATGGCAGAAGTCGGTTCGACGTAGAGACCAAGTCTTGCAAGTGCATCCCTCCCCGGCAGGATTTCGTTTTCTTCCGTGACACACACGGAACCTCCGCTTGCCATCACTGCTGACAGCACCGCATCTTTTCGCAGAGGATTAATAACCCGCACCCCTTCCGCCAGAGTGAAATCCTCAGAGATGGTGCCTGATACTTTACCTACCGCCGAGAATAAGTCCCATAATGGAGAGCAAGCGCGTGCTTGAACGCCAATTATCTTGGGACTCGTGTTCCATTTCTTGTCTATGCGCAAAGAATCGAATCCGCGTGCCAGGCCAAGTAGTAATCCCCCTTGCCCTGCAGGCACCAAGACCGCGCCCGGCATTTGCCCCAATTGTTCAAATATCTCATAAGATGAGGTGGCATAACCAGGTAGGTTGAATGGAAGATAGGCGTGACTGGCATATGCAATTCCGGTTTCAGCGAACTTCCTGACTGAATTGAGCCACTGCCAATCTCGAACCAGCAATAGGGACCAATTGCGCACCGTAAGCCTCAATCTGTCTCCGTTTGGGTCCGCCAGAGGAATCGGGCACAAATATGCGTGCCTTGATTCCTGCACGGGAAGCATAAGCCGCAAAGGAAGCTCCTGCATTCCCTGAGGAATCTTCAACAGCTTCGGTCACACCATGCCACTTTAGCCAAGCAGTGATGACCGTCGAGCCGCGATCTTTGAAAGAACCGGTTGGATTGAGAAATTCGCATTTGAAAGCAACCTGTCGGTCAAAAGCTCTCGCCCATATCAATGGGGTATTTCCTTCACCAAGGGAAACTGGTTCAAGATCTGGTGGGAGGCCAAAGGTATGGCGGTATTGCCATATACCGGGTTGGGATCGATCCACCTTTTCCGATTTAAAATTGAAAACCCCGTCAAAATCATACAACCCTCCGCAAATTGGGCAGCGGTATGGAACACCCTCTGTTGGATACGCACTTCCGCAATGGGTACAAAATACTTCTGGATTGTTCATGTCTACTTCCCCTCATGCTGCAGCTTGGCGAAGTGATATTCACATCCCCAAGCACCTATTAACCTAAGATTTCTCGATAAGCTCCGCTTCACACCTAAGACCAATCCGATCAAGATTTGCAGAAGACGCAAGATTATCGACATCGTATTCTGCAGCGACCTGGTGTAGATTCAGGTCGGAAAAAAGAAAATCTTTCAGATCGAAGTCGCAACGTTGTCCTAGACTCAGTCGCTCCATTTCAAGGGGAAAAGCCATTGTTATTCTTCCGGTTTCGGAATATATTCGCCTTCCACCCAGAACTCGCCATCCGGACCAACTTCTTTCTTCCAGACCGGAACGATTTCCTTCAATCTGTCAATCCCATAATGCACCGCTTCGAAAACGCCGGTATCGCGGTGGGCTGCCGTGCAGATGATTAGAACTGTCGGTGTTCTCGGAAAAAGCCGGCCAACACGCTGAACTATTGCTATCCCCTCCACGGACGGCCAGCGCGAACGGATTTCCTCCGCTATCTGTCGCATTTTGGCTTCAGCCATTGGGCGGTAAGCTTCATATTCAAGATAGGACGTTTCGTGCTGATCTCCTCGGTTGGTCACGCCGCGGACGATACCTGAGAAAACCACCGCCGCGCCTGAGGATGATACTGTGACCTTGGCTAGTAGCGCGTCCATGTCAAGTTTCGCATCTATAATGGAAATGATTGTCGGATAATCCATAATTCCATCAACCGCCTGAAACCGGGGGGAATAGGGCGATTTCTGCATTCAACGGGATTACCTGCTCATCGGCGGCATATTCTCGGTTGATTGCCGCCATAATGGAATTCTGAGCAGGTACCATTTTAGGATAGCTTTTCACCAATAATTCTTTCAAACCCGCCACAGTTGTATCCGCCGGAACATCCAATTCAATTGTCTTCGCATTCACATAATCACGAAGGGTCGCGAAAAACAAGATCTTGATTCTCATATTTCCTCTGATTTATTTATAACAAGAGGCATGCCTATTCATTGACCACATCCCCGGACCGCCCTCCGTATTTCTTAATTAGGCGGATATTCTGGATTTTCATGGTTTTTTCGGCAGCCTTGGCCATATCATAGACCGTCAGCGCCGCCACCGAGACTGCAGTCAGGGCTTCCATTTCAACACCCGTCCTGCCGGTTGTTTTGACTGCTGCCCTTATCAAAACGCCGGGAAGTGCCTCGTCCAGGGTCAAGGTTACATCAATATGAGTGATTGGCAGGGGGTGACAAAGTGGGATTAGTTCCGAAGTCCGTTTGGCGGCAGTAATGCCGGCGATCTGGGCCACAGTTAACACATCTCCCTTTTTCATCTCGCCTGAACGGATGAGACCCAGTGTCTCCTTTTTCATTAAGACTTCCCCCCCTGCAATCGCAAGACGCTCGGTTACTGGCTTGTCTCCCACGTCCACCATATGAGCACGGCCAGTTTCATCGACGTGGGACAATTTATTAGGCATAGCTGAATTATACCAGCCGTAAGAAAACCAGTTTCTGGTTATAATAAACACATGGAGTCTTTCATCAATGACCCAAATATCTTGCGATATCCTCCTTCTGATACACGTCTGCTCGACTTAAGAGCCGAACCTGATTCAGACGGGAAACGCCTGCGGGTTGTCCTGGAGCTGCTCCCATTCCAAAAAAGACCTTACATCGAACTCAGTCTGAAAGATTCTGCCGGGAACGAAATCGCCTCGGCTAGTATAATCGAGCCGGTCAGTTGGAAATTGGAACTGACCTTACACATCCGGAAAACCACTTTAGCAACCGGAAAATACAGCCTTTCAGCCGGGTTATTCTACCCAGAATTGGGTGAAGTAGATCGGCGTATTCTAGTTTTAGAATTCCCTGTTTCGGCTATATAAAATGACTTATCTTCTCAACAAACCTCCTCGCAGTACCTATCCTGTTTTCAGTAGTCTCTTTCTGACATTATGGATTTTGCTTTTTCTTTCATCTTGTGGACTGATACCCACACCCGATCCCTCACCCACTCCCACATCCACTTTCACATCTGTTCCACCAAGTGCAACACCTACGGCCAGCGTAACTCCTTCGGAGGCTCCCACCCAGACCCCATACATCATTACCGCCACTCCGGATATAGGCGCCACTATCTCAGCACCTCAAGGAATATTCTTCCTATCTCTGGCAGAAGCCGGGTATTACCATCTTTTTGCTTTTTCTCCGCAAACCCTGCCGCTAACTCGTCTCACTGCAAATGCCTGGGACGATATCACCCCGGCGCTTAGTCCGAATGGTAAGTTTCTGGCGTTTGCATCAAACCAAAATGGCTATTGGGACCTATACTTGCTTGAGCTCGCCAGCGGAAAAACTACTCGCTTGACGGACACACCCGAATACGATGCTGAGCCATCATGGTCCCCGGATGGGGCTTACCTGACCTATGAATCATTCCAGGATGGCAATCTGGACATTTTCGTTCGCTCCGTTACAGATTCCGCACAGGTTTATAACCTGACGCAAGAAACCGCCTTTGATACATCGCCGGTCTGGTCGCCTCGTGGAAGGCAAATAGCTTTCATTTCGAATCGCAATAATGAACCCGAGGTTTGGATAGCTGACCTGGATCAATCAGGGAATGCTAGGTTTATTGATGTGAGTCGATCTCCCCAAAGTGTGGAATCACATCCGGCCTGGTCGCCAGATGGTAATCAACTGGCATGGGCCTCCACAGATCCTGCTTCCGGCCTGACCGGTATTTATATCTGGGATGCCCGCAACCCCAGCGCATCGGCACATCGGATTGGTTCCGGCGATTGGCCAGTCTGGCAGGACGGCAGCAATTTTGCCACTCGCTTGACTGCCCCCAACCAGACCTTTCTGGCAGGATATGATGTCAATGGAACGATCAACCTCCCACCCCTGTTGCTGCCGGGTCTGGCTAATGGATTGTCGTTCGGAAACACAACCGCATCGCTGCCTGGCCCTTTCCAGGGAACTGCGAAGATTACGCCAGTCGGGTTGTACAATCCAGCGACTACTTCTCTTCCAACTTCCTTGCCTGATCACTCTTCGCTGGTCGTTCTGAAAGGTATCCAAGCCCCTTACCCGCAAATCCATGAGCTGGCGTATGATTCCTTCCAGGCATTACGCTCACAGGTTGCCAGGGAGACTGGTTGGGATGTCCTTGCCAGTCTGGAAAATGCTTATGTTCCCCTCACGGCTCCGCTTGAACCCGGATTGGGCGAGGACTGGCTTTATACAGGCAGGGCTTTTACAATTAATCCGGCACTTATTCAAGCCGGATGGATGGTAATTATTCGTGAGGATTTCGGTCAACAAACCTACTGGCGGATCTACTTACGCACCACTGCACAGGATGGTTCTTTAGGCACTCCACTTACCCAGGTTCCTTGGGATTTTAACGCTCGTACGAAGGACCCCTTTTCCTATGAAAATGGCGGACAATTGGCAGGTTTTATTCCATCTGGTTACTGGTTTGACCTGACCACCCTCGCTAATCAATATGGATGGGAACGTCTGCCAGCCCTCACGGATTGGCGTACGTATTATGCCGGGGCACGCTTCAACGAACTGGCTTTCACTCAAGGGTTGGACTGGCGCACCGCCATGCTTCAACTCTACTCACCCGAATTTCTGATCACACCTACGGTGATTGTTCCACCCACGCGCACTCCTACGCGGACTCCCTTGTGGTATCGGTCACCGACGCCTACTTCCACACCAACGTTTCGCCCGACCAATACACCGTGAAATTTTTGCGAGTCCTTCTTTTGATAGTAATGGTTTTCATTTCTGGGTGTGCGACCGCTGCCAATCTGACCTCCACACCACAAACCATTCCCAATTCCCCAACTGCCACCTTCGTTCCTACGGTTGTTGTCACCAATTCTCCAGAGAATACTGCTTCGAAGACCGTTGAGCCCCCCTCACCCTTTCCGTTGACGGAGGCACCTCCGCCTATCCCCACTGCAACTCCAGGTGTTATGCAATTGTTTTTTCCCACGTTCATTCCGGTTCAAGGTGCAGAATATCGTCCACCACTTTATCCTGTTCCGTGGGCGATTTCACCATTCGACCATTTCTACTTCGCCGCTCCCATAGCCGCGTCTTACCCAGCCGATCCGGAATGGGACTATCGCTACGGTGGCGTTTTCTTTGGACCTAATATTATTCATACAGGTATCGACCTGCCTGCCCCGCGTGGGACTGCTGTCCAGGCGGCCGCGCCGGGAACGGTCGTCTGGGCGGGTATTGGTCTGTACACCGGTTCACCTTACAGTCTAAACGATCCTTATGGCTTGGCTGTGGCCATCCGTCATGATTTCGGTTATCAAGGCCAGCAACTCTATACCGTCTACGCCCATATGGACGAGATCGAGGTAGTCGTCGGTCAATGGTTGAATACCGGTGATGTGATTGGTAAAGTGGGAAGTACAGGCAGTACAACTGGCCCTCATCTCCATTTTGAGGTTCGCCTTGGTGAAAACAGCTTCTTTTCTACCCGCAACCCCGAATTGTGGATTGCTCCACCTCAAGGGTATGGAGTTCTGGCTGGACGTGTGATGGCAGATTACGGAACTACACTAAAGAATTATCTTGTCATTCTCAAGAATATAAAAACAAATAAAAAATGGTTGGTCTATACCTACGCCAGTGATGCGACAATCCATAGCGATGCATATTACAACGAAAACCTTGTGCTGGGTGGTCTCCCTTCTGGTGTTTATGAACTCAACGTGCAGTATGCCGGGCAGAATAATCCGATAAATATACAGATCTTGCCTGGTCAGGTGACATATTTCCAATTTTATGGGTTTTCTGCCTATAATTTTGCTACACCACCTGCTCCTACCATTGGGCCGGTATCGACCCGAATCCCTTGACGCATCGAACATCTGTGCTATACTCTGAATAACTTGAGTTTAAAGAGGAAAACTATGGCAAAAAAACCTGATTCTGTTTCCAGCAATTCGATGGACGAAGGCCGCCGTGCCATGCTTGATAAGGCTGTCGGAGACATCGTTAAGCGCTACGGTGATGGTTCCATCATGCGATTGGGGGATGCACACAAAATGACCATTGATTCCATCCCAACCGGTTCGCTCTCCCTCGATCTTGCATTGGGAATTGGTGGCATCCCGCGTGGCCGTATCACTGAAATTTACGGACCGGAATCTTCCGGGAAGACCACCATTTGCCAGCATATCGTTGCCGAAGTTCAGAAGCTCGGCGGGACTGCCGCATACGTGGACATGGAACACGCCCTCGATCCAATCTATGCAGCCAAATGCGGTGTGGATGTGGACAACCTCTTGGTTTCCCAACCCGACACCGGTGAACAGGCCCTCGAAATTACTGAGACGCTCGTTCGTTCCGGCGCTGTGGATCTAGTGGTGATCGACTCGGTCGCCGCGCTGGTTCCCAGGTCCGAGATCGAAGGTGATATGGGCGATGCGCAGATGGGTGCGATGGCCCGTTTGATGTCTCAGGCGCTCCGAAAACTATCCGGCGCTATCAACCAGACCAAGACATCCGTCATCTTCACTAACCAATTGCGCATGAAAATCGGCGTCATGTTTGGCAACCCGGAGACGACTACGGGAGGGAATGCCCTAAAATTCTATGCTTCAGTTCGCCTAGATGTGCGCCGTATCCAATCCATCAAGATTGGTGCGGAAATTGTCGGCAACCGCACCCGTGTAAGAGTGGTTAAGAACAAAGTCGCACCACCTTTCCGTACTGCCGAGTTCGACATTATGTATAACGAAGGTATCTCTAAAGTAGGCGACCTGATTGATCTGGCAACCCAGCTTGGTATCGTGGATAAGCGCGGCGCATTCTTCTCTTATGGTGAAACTCGCCTGGGCCAGGGACGTGAAAACTCCAAGGAATTCCTGCGCCAGAACCCGCCAGTGGCTGATGAAATTGAGGCTACCATCCGCACGCGTGCAACCGGCGGCGAAGTAGCCCTCCCACTGGCGATCGGCGAGGAAAGTAGTGATGAAACTGTAGGGGAAGAATAGCTGGTGAAATTTCGAATGGCGGATTTCGAAGGATATAGATGGATATACGACAATTTACTCTCAGGTCCATTTCCATCTGTTTTTATGTCCTGCTTTTCGGTTGTTTTTGGCTGGAATTGGCTGCCTGTGGAATTAGCCAACTCCCAACTCCTTCAACCGTTCCGATCACATCCTCTACCTCAACCCAGGAACTTCTAACTGTCGTAACGCCCACCCCTCTCCTCCCATCGAGGCCGACACCAACGCTCGTTTGTACAGATAATCTTTCGTTCATTACCGATGTAACCATTCCAGACAATACCGTCGTTGCTCCCGGCAGTACCCTTGATAAACAATGGCTCGTCCAGAATAGTGGGGACTGCAATTGGGATAACCGCTACCGCTTGCGACTCATCTCCGGCGATGCCATGGGTGCAACAGCCGAGCAGTCCCTTTATCCGGCGCGCGCCGGGACACAGGCCAACATTCGCATCCTTTTTATTTCTCCGCAGAAAGTCGGGGAGTATGTCAGCGAATGGCAGGCGTTTGATCCAAACGGACTTCCGTTTGGGGATTCGTTTTTTATCAAGATAATTGTACAATAGGTTGTTTATGGGGAAATATATCCTTCGCCCACTCTCTATTTCCGACCGTGACTGGGTCAGACAACGCATTATCGAATCTTGGGGGGCAGAAATAGTTGTTGTACATGGAACGATCTTTCATCCCTCTGAATTGCCAGGTTTTGTGACACTGATGGCAGACGATATTGTCGGCTTGCTCACTTATCACCTTGAAGGCACAGCCTGCGAGATCGTTACACTCGATTCCTGGAACGAAGGTCAGGGCGTAGGTACCGTACTTATCGAATCAGTCAAACAGGCTGCCCGCCAGAATGGTTGTAAGCGGCTTTGGCTGGTAACCACCAACGACAACACCCACGCCCTGCGCTTCTACCAGAAACATGGCTTCGTTGTTT
The DNA here is from genome assembly GCA_963827305.1 of uncultured Chloroflexia bacterium. Lineage (GTDB taxonomy): Bacteria > Chloroflexota > Anaerolineae > Anaerolineales > Villigracilaceae > UBA877. The sequence goes on along the minus strand of CAWHAM010000014.1, from coordinate 70,195 downwards.
CAACAATTCGCGTGAACGCAGTAGAAGAGTCTCGTAAAATCAAACCAGAAATCCCTTTAACCGGGAACGATGGCATCCCAATTCGGGATGAGCTCGAGCTGGAGATGTGGCTATAAGAAATGTGCAGAAGATTGTTTATCCCTCCACATCTTCAGATATATCGCTACCTCTCTCAATTTATTCAGGTAAATCCTTGAAAAGTCGGCGCATTCTCCCGGTATACAAGCTGAAAGCCTCACGGCCATTCGGAGTGAGGCTTAATATGGTGTTCGGTCGTTTTCCTTTGAATGCCTTCTCAACTTTTAGGTACCCAGCCTCTTCCAGTTTACTCATATGGGCCGATAGGTTCCCCCACGTAAGTCCGGTCTGGTTCATCAGAAAAATGAAATCTGCGTTATCGACCATGTAGAGCAGTGCCATCACCGCCAGCCGGGCCGGTTCGTGGATGAGGCGGTCGATTTCAGTTAAGGAAATCAGGTTGGGGCTCTCGGCTGGCTTAGGCATCAAGTGCATCCTTCTTGTATAAAGGGTATTTCTTCAGGAAGCGCACAAATAGAACTAAGCCGGGCAGCGCGATCAGAATACCGATGATGATCGGATAAACCAGTTGGTTCAGGAAGAGCATCAAAAAGACGGCCAGAGCCATCATGACTGCAAAAAAATAACCCCTTGGGAAATTCTTGAAATATGCCACTAGGATCATGCTCGGACCGACTAATAATGCACCGATTGAAGCCACGATCAGGTCCATAATATTTCTTTCTGGAAGGATACTTTTATATCTCGCGCTCCACTCAGGATGCGCCCACACCATTAGCGTGAACAGGAATAGAATCACCTGAAGCAAGACAACTATGCTCATGGCGATGACCATTGTGACTTTACGCCTCCTGCGTTCCGCTCTGAATTTGACCTGACCCATACACGGCAGCGTGATGAATTTCTTCCCCGCCCAGAAAAGTGCATATCCTACGGCCATGGCGCATATCGCCATGACGACATTCACTGGACTGTATCCGGTTTCTGGGCGGTAGACAAATATCGATATGCAGATCACGATCAGACCAAAGTACATGTCCCATAGCCCATCCTGGTAGTTCGCTCGGAACGCCTTGCGCTCCAATTCCTTGAGGTTTAGTTGATTAGCCATACGCTTCTCCTTTGTATCACATAATACTTTGTATTGCAAAGTTATTAATATATTTCACTTTTAGAACGGTTGTCAAGAGGCAACTCTGAGAAATTGGGGTTTGCGCGTAAAATAGATAAATCGGCTTCTGGAGGAATTATGGATAATCCCATCATCGACTTGATCCATCTTCACGCTTCCGTCCGGCATTACAAGCCGGACCGGATCCCAAATTCGGTAATTGAAACTTTCGTCGAAGCCGGACAGCGCGCCTCCACATCTTCCAATATGCAAGCATATTCCGTAGTCGCCGTAACCGAGGCTGGCAAGCGCCAGCGCCTGGCCGACCTGTGCGGGAACCAACAGTTCATTGCCGAAGCGCCTGTCTTCCTGGCCTGGTGCGCAGACTTGGCGCGCCCTCGACCGGGCTTGCCAGCTCCGAGGTTACATACAGGATACCAGCTACATCGAGAGCTTCCTTGTTGCTGTGGTGGACACAGCCCTAGCTGCTCAGAACACCGCCCTGGCAGCCGAGTCCATGGGACTGGGCATCTGCTACATTGGTTCTATTCGTAACAATCCTCAGGATGTGATTGACATGCTGGAATTGCCTCGCATGACTTTCCCTATCACCGGTATGACGGTTGGCTGGCCATCGAAACCGCCCCACCTGCGTCCACGCTTGGCGTTAAATACAATATTGCATTGGGATCATTACGACCGGTCCCACGAAGATGAAGCCTTGCTGGAATACGATCGGACCATGATAGCTACTGGAATCTACAAGGGCCGGCAGGTACCGGTCTCTGTTAAACCAGGCGAGATCGAAGATTATGGCTGGACGGAGCACACCGCCCGGCGCGTCTCCCGGGCGGTCCGAACCGGAATTCGAGAAGTCATCGAAAAACAGGGGTTTGGGCTTAAGTAATAATCGTCTCAGTACTGAAGGGATAAGCATGACTCAAATTCTTTATGGAGACCGCCTCGGCTGCCAGGGCAAAATTCGCCTGGGTTGTTCGGCAGTACTATTCGATGACAACATGGAAAAAGTTCTTCTCACACGCCGCGCTGATACTGGCCAATGGTGCCTGCCTAGTGGTGCAGTGGAACCCGGCGAGAGTGTTCTCGAAGCCTGCGTACGGGAAACTTTGGAAGAATCTGGACTTAGAATCGAGGTGGAACGTCTGACAAGTATTTTTAGCAGCCCGGACAGGTTAGTCATCTACAGTGACGGCAACAAATTCCAGATCATCACCTTAAATTTCAAAGTCCGGAGAATTGGCGGGAACCCTGATTTAAGCGACGAAACGACCGATATTGGGTATTTTTCCTTAAGCGAAATCGAAACGTTGGATATACTTCCGCACCACAGGCAATTCATCTCCGATACACTGGCAGGCCAGAATGCAGCCTTCATCCGTTAATAATTCCACCAAGGTCGTCTATGGCGATCGCATCGGTAGACAGGGTGAGCTCAGACTGGGTTGTTCGGCCATTCTTTTTGACAACGAGCGTCAGGCAGTCCTGCTCACCCGCCGTGCCGATAACGGCCAATGGTGCCTTCCAGGCGGGAAGATTGACCCGGGCGAGTCTGTTGCCGAGGGATGCGTCCGTGAGTTCTTCGAGGAAACCGGGCTCCTGGTTCGGGTAGTACGGCTGGTCGGTGTGTATAGTAATCCAAACCGGTTGATTGTTTATCCCGAGGGGAACAAAGCCCAAGTCGTTGTTCTAAATTTCGAGGTCGAAAAGCTCGGAGGAGAAATGGCTCTAAGTACCGAAACAACGGGCATACAATTCTTCACCGTCGCTGAAGCTTTGCAGATGGACTTATTCCATAGTCATACTGAGCACATCCGTGATGCACTGGTTGGAATGGATAAAGCCTTTATTCGCTAAAACCTGTAAAGTCATGGGGATACCGTTCGTTGCATGATAAACTTGGTCAATTCACACTGAATAGGAGAAGGGAAAATGGGACCACTTAGTCCGTCTGCCCAAAAAATTCAGGATATTTTGACCGGACTCGGACCCAGTTTTAAGGTGATCGAGTTCACCGGGAGTACGCGGACGGCTCAGGAAGCCGCCGACCGGGTGGGTTGTCTTCTCGGCCAAATCGTCAAATCCATGATATTCAAAGGCCAGGAGAGTAACAAGGGTATCCTGGTCCTGACCAGTGGTGCGAACCGGGTTGATGAATTAAAGGTCAGCCAATATGCAAACGAGATTATCGGTCGTGCTGACCCAGAATTTGTTCATTCCTTGACCGGGTTTGCCATCGGCGGCGTTCCACCGGTCGGTCATACCCAGTCTTTGGAAACTTATGTCGACGAAGACTTATTAATTTACGAACACGTCTGGGCTGCCGCCGGCACTCCCAATGCCGTATTCGAATTGTCACCATCCGATCTCGTGAGAATCACGCACGGAAAAATTGTGCGTATCAAACCGGAATAAATCCGCGCTATGAGCCTCCTTGGCCGATAATGGACATCTTGCCGCACTAATAATTTTCAAATTTCATTTAGAAAACCTTGAAATACTCATAAAAATGCTTGTAGACCTTCCTTAAATTTACTAGAATAGAATCGGTAATATACCCTAATTCCGTTTTTTTCACACAGGAAAGGGAGCAACTATGTTTGGAGATAATTTCCTTGTCGTTCTTGAGGGAAAGAAAATGGATTTCATAAGTCGATCACTGGCGATAATCACAATCGCACTTCTCATCAGTATCACGGCTTGTGGTCAAGCAACTTCCACCCCCACACCCACCACCGGTCCAACTGCAACATCCCTGCCCACCGCAACTCCCGCGCCCACACTCCAACCTGGCGAATCTCAACATAACGTGGTGGTCAACGGCCTGGATAGAACATATTTGGTTCACATCCCACCAGGTTTGGATATCATTCATCCTGTGCCGGTGGTTCTTATCTTGCACGGCTATGACAACGAAGTTCACTTCGAAATTTCCGACTTGGAGCACATGACCGGTTTTAACGATATCTCCGACAAGAGCGGTTTCGTCGCGGTTTATCCATCCGGAGTTTCAGGGGTTTGGAACGCTGGCACTTGCTGCGGAACAGCTGTTGAGAACAAGATTGATGAGGCAAGTTTCTTCCGGCAAATCCTGGCGGATCTCGGAAGAATTTTCACCATTGATACAAATCGTATCTATGCCTCAGGGTTTTCGCAAGGCGGGATGATGGCATTCCGCCTCGCCTGTGAAATGCCTGATACTTTTGCGGCGATCGCGCCGGTGGCTGGCGCGCTGGTCTTTTCTCCTTGCCAGCCGAATCAGCCCGTTTCTATAATGCAGGTCCACGGAAAACGTGACACGTCCGTTCCGTATACTGGCGGTCTGGGAGGGTTTATGACCGGGGAATACATCTTTCCTGCAGTAGAGTTGAGTCTCGCCGCATGGGCGCAATTGGACGGCTGCTCTTCTCCAGCGATAAATGATCAGCAAGGAATCGCATTGCACACTGTTTTCCCGGGTTGTAAAGGCGGTTCATCTGTCGAACTCTATACTATCGACGTGTTGGGAGCCAACTGGCCATCCCAATATGTGCTGCCCGTTTCTCAGATGATCTGGGATTTTTTCAAAACGCATCCTAAACAATAAAACCTTCCCCGTCAAAACAGGACAACCTCCCGCAGGCTTGCCCAGAGTGGTTGATGGGTTCTTGCTGCGGGATGTTCTATTTACTATTCCTCCTGCGCATCCTTGGCTTTCTTCTGCTGCTTTCCGCGCTCATCCGTATTCAGGATGCGTTTGCGGATCCGATACGAAAGCGGTGTCACTTCGAGTAGCTCGTCATCGGCCAAATATTCAATTGCCTCGTCAATGCTCATCTGGCGCGGCGGGGTCAGACGGATTTCCATATCTCCGCGAGAGGAGCGCACATTCGTCAGGTGCTTCTTGCGGCAGACGTTAATCGGGATGTCGCCGGGACGTGCATTCTCGCCGATTACCATACCCTCGTACACGGCAACACCCGGACCGTAAAACAAATTACCACGCTCCTCGGCACTTTTTAATCGCATAGGCTGTTGTATTACCCACCTCCCAAGCCACCAGAGAACCGGTGGATCGCTTGGCCATGGGCCCGGCCATTTCCTCATAGCCATGGAATAGGGTGTTCATCACGCCCATGCCACGCGTGGCTGTCAGAAATTGATAACGAAATCCTAAAAGACCGCGCGTTGGGACTATGTACACCAACCGTACGCTGCCCTGACCTGATATCCTGCAAGTCCATCATTTTGCCACGCCGTTCTCCAAGCATTTCTACAACCACTCCAACAGTCTCGGGGCTGGTTTCGATATGGACTTCTTCATAAGGTTCGAGCTGGGTGCCATCCTCTGCCTGGCGGAAAATCACTTCCGGGCGCGAGACCTGGAACTCATACCCCTCCCTGCGCATGGTCTCTATCAATATCGCCAGGTGCAACTCTCCCCGCCCGGAGACAAGGAAAGTATCCGCAGTCTCAGTTCCTGCTACACGAAGAGAGACATTTATCCGTAATTCATCAAACAAACGCTCGCGCAGTTTCCGCGAAGTGCTCCATTTGCCTTCCCGCCCTGAAAAAGGCGAAGTATTGACCCCGAACGTCATCCGGACGGTCGGCTCTTCCACCTTGATTGTTGGTAAAGCCACCGGATTCTCCGGGTCAGCCAGGGTTTCGCCAATCGCAATCCCTTCCAGCCCGGCCAATGCGATGATCTCGCCCGCTTCGGCATGTTCCACTTCCACTTTGTTCAAGCCTTGATGAGTGTACAAATATACAGCACGCTCCGGCACATTCGTTCCGTCGATCTTTAGCCTTAACAATGCTTGTCCGACCTTGATCCTTCCGGCATGGATTCGGCCCACGGCAGTCACCCCCCGGTAATCGTCGTAGCCCAGGGTGGTAACCAGGATCTGCAACGGAGCATCCGCGTCTACCTTCGGGGATGGAATATGACGCAGGATGGTCTGAAACAACGGCTGGAGGTCGGGTCCGAGTTCTGGGGTGAAACCTGCCTTGGCGCTGGTAGCCTGGGTATAGATAATCGGGAAATCCGCCTGCTCGTCGGTCGCGCCCAGTTCTATAAACAGGTCAAAGGTCTGGTTGACCACACGGTCCGGCTCTGCATCCTTGCGATCCACTTTATTAATGACAACAACTGCCTTATGACCCATTTCCAATGCCTTTTTGAGAACGAAGCGGGTCTGCGGCATGGGGCCTTCGGCGGCATCCACCAGCAGGAGCACCCCGTCCACCATGTTCATCACGCGTTCCACCTCCCCGCCGAAGTCTGCGTGGCCGGGAGTATCCACGATGTTGATCTTCACAGTTTCTCCAGTCACCGGATCAGGGATGGAGATGGCGGTGTTTTTCGCCAGGATCGTTATGCCGCGTTCCCGTTCGAGATCGTTAGAGTCCATCACGCGCTCCATCACCTGCTGGTTGTCTCGGAAGGTGTGCGATTGCCGCAGGAGACCATCCACCAAGGTGGTCTTGCCGTGATCCACGTGGGCTATGATGGCAATGTTTCGGAGATCAGTTCGTTCTTTGAGCATTATAGATTCCTATTGAGCGGGATTTATCCCTGCCCATGGCGACCCTCGTAGCCGCTTATTCAAATCCATACAAAAACCCCGGAAGTAGAGACCGGGGCATGATTTAACAAAGGTTACCGGCGTGCGGGCTGTATTTTATCAGATTGTGGAGGAAATGGGCAGGGGAAGGTCTCCTGTGTTATAATGCCGCCGTTATGATTCACGCCAACCGTAGCAATTTATCCGTGCAGTTCGTGGTGGTCAACGGCTTCATCCCCACCAGGGTCCCTCGAATCGCGCCTGTCGGTCGGAGAGCATAAACTACGTTTTCTGTACGATATTATCTCATGCCGCAGGTCGTTTCCTGCGGTTTTTTATTACTCGGAGCCCATGCAATCGAAAGGACTACCACCTGCCGGAGTACCATGATATCCATAAATCTTTCCAACCTTACACTGATCCTGGGCGCCAAAACAATCTTCCGTGATCTTTCCTGGGAAATCCAGCAAGACCAGAAGATTGGATTGGTCGGTCCAAACGGCGCCGGGAAATCTTCTCTGTTTAAACTTATCACTGGGGAATATATCGCTGAACCAGGCGGAAGTATCGCCCGTGCCAAGGGTGTGACAGTCGGTTACCTGCCCCAGCAGCCCGAGTTTCATCCGTCCACACCGGCTTTTCATTTGGCGTTGGATGGTAACCCACGCGTGGCCGAGCTTGAACGGGAATTGGCAGAGCTGGAATCCCGGCTGGGCAAGCCATCCGTGTATGAGGATGAAAAGACACTTTCCCGCACCCTGGAACTGCACGAGAAGACCTTGGTTGAGTATAAATCTCTGGGTGGTGCATCCTATCCGGAGCGTGTCCGGGAATTGCTGGATGGGCTGGGACTGCCTGAAGAAGATTTCGCCAAACCTATTGGCGTCCTCTCCGGCGGGCAAAAGAAACTCATTGGATTGGTGCGCTTGTTACTTGTCAAACCCGATATCCTGCTACTCGACGAGCCTGACAATCACCTTGATTTGCCCGGCAAGGTTTATCTTGAAAAGCTCATCCAAACCTACCCAGGGGCCGTGATCCTTATTTCCCACGACCGCTACCTGCTCGACGCGGTTGTCACTGACATCACCGAAATCGAAGATGGTCGCCTGACTACTTTCGCCGGGAACTACACCGAATATATCCTCGACAAGCAGGAACGTATGGCACGTGCCGAGGAGCTTTACCAAATCCAGCAACGTTCCATCGCCCGCATGGAAATGGCGCTCAAACGCTACCAGCAATGGGTACAGGTTAGCGACAAGTTCGCCAGCCGTGTACGCGCCATGCAAACCCGTTTGGATAAAGTCAGGCACTTGGATCGGCCGGTACTCGAACACCGTAAGATGGGGTTGGAACTCAACGGTTGGCGCGGTTCCAACCGGGTCCTTGAACTGGTGGGTGTATATAAATCCTTCGCCCGCCCGGTTCTGGTCGGCGTTCGCTTTCTCATCCGCCACGGAGAGCGTGTTGGGCTGATCGGCCCAAACAGCAGCGGAAAATCGGTTTTGATGCGGCTCATCCTTGGCATGGAAACCCCGGATGCCGGGCTGATCAAGATTGGTCCCAGTATCAAGGTTGGTTACTATGCCCAGGAACACGAGACACTCGAATCTAGACATGACCCTAATCGATACTGTCCGTCGAGCCTATGCGATGAGCGAAATCCAACGCTGTGGCCTTCCTGCTGCGCTACCTTTTCACTTACAAACAGGCCAATGAAAAGATCCGCACGCTTTCTGGCGGCGAACGCTCGCGACTACAACTGGCATTATTGGTCCTTTCAGGCGCCAACTTCCTGCTGCTGGATGAGCCTACGAATAATCTCGATATCGCTTCCGCTGAAGTACTGGAAAACGCTCTTAGTGACTTTGTCGGTACGGTCCTGGTCATCTCTCATGACCGTTATTTCCTCGACCGCACAGTGGATCGTATCTTATTACTGGACCGCGGACGGATCAAGGATTATATCGGCGGGTATAGCGATTATGCAGAAAAAACACAGAATAAGGAATAGAAATCCCCTTGCGTATTTATTATGGCTATGCGCTGTCAGCGGTTATTTCTTTCCGTAATTATGCCAATGTAATAATTGTCCGGTTATCCTAACAATAAAAAGCCTCACGGTTTTTTCTCCGCGAGGCTCTTTCATCAATCCTTGATCAATAATCTTGATCTTTACGTTCCTTCTTCCCATGAATTCAAATACTTAACCTGCTCATTGGTAAGTGTATCGATCATAACACCCATTGCATCCAACTTGATGCGGGCAATCTCGGCATCCACTTCTGCCGGAACCGAGTAGACGCGCTTCTCGAGCGTTTTGGCGTTCTTGACCATGAATTCAGCCGCTAGAGCCTGGTTGGCAAAGGACATGTCCATTACTGATGCAGGGTGTCCCTCGGCAGAAGCCAGGTTGATTAAGCGCCCCTCGCCAAGGAGGTTGATTTTGCGACCAGCTTTGGTCGTGTATTGCTGGACAAATGGGCGAACAAGATTAGGTTCACCTTTGCTCATCTTTTCGAGCGCCGGGATGTTGATCTCAACATTGAAATGGCCTGAGTTGGCTACGATGGTGCCATCTTTCATAACCTCGAAGTGGTATTCGTCGATCACATTGATATCGCCGGTCACGGTGACGAAGATATCGCCGATCTTGGCAGCCTCCATCATCGGCATGACCTGGAATCCGTCCATGACGGCTTCCAAAGCCTTGAGAGGGTCCACTTCGGTCACGATCACAAGAGAGCCCATCCCACGGGCTCGTGAAGCCAGACCGCGTCCGCACCAACCGTAGCCGGCGACGACAAAATTCTTCCCCGCCAGTAATACATTGGTTGCGCGGATAATACCGTCAAGCGTGGATTGGCCTGTACCGTAACGGTTATCAAAGAAGTGCTTAGTCATTGCATCGTTGACCGCAATGACCGGAAACTGGAGCATCCCATCAGCAGCCATGGCACGCAAGCGGATGACGCCGGTGGTGGTTTCTTCGGTACCACCAATGATGCCCGGCAGAAGTTCACGTCGGTCCTTGTGAATGGTGCTCACCAGGTCTGCACCATCATCCATGGTCATGTGTGGCTTGTGGTCGAGAGCTGCGCTAATATGCTTGTAATAGGTCACATTGTCCTCTCCCTTGATAGCGTAGGTTGGGACTTCGTAGATGTTGACCAGCGCCGCTGCCACGTCATCCTGCGTGGAGAGGGGGTTGGAGGCGGTCAAAACCAGGTCCGCTCCACCGGCCACCAGGGTCCTGGCCAGGTTTGCCGTCTCAGTGGTGATGTGCAGGCAGGCCGATAGGCGCACGCCCTTAAGCGGCTTTTCCTTGTCGAACCGTTTTAGGATGGTTCGCAGGACGGGCATTTCGCGTTCGGCCCATTCGATTCGGCGTCGCCCACCTTCGGCTAAGGATTTATCTTTGATATCGTAATTGCTCATATTTATCTCCAAAATAGGAATTAAAGGATGATCGTATCCAAAATGCCTTTGTCATCAAAATGCTGCCGGAACCGTTTTACAAATGCTAAACGGGTAAAGGAATGATTTTGTGTGCCCTTCTGCTCCAGGCAGTACGTCGCCGCCAGGGAACCGATCTGGCCACACAACTCCCAACTCCAACCACGTGCATAACCGGTCAGGAAACCAGCCCTGAAGGCGTCTCCCACGCCCGTCGGATCTACGATGCAGACCTCGGGGACCATCGGAATATTGTAATCCTTTCCATCCGCATGAATTGTTGAACCGTCTTTGCCACGCGTGACGACAATCACATCCACATGCTGGAGCATGTGCGCAAGGTCAAGTCCCGTTTTCTTGGAAATTAATTCAAACTCGTAATCATTTACAAATAAGAAATGCGCTCCTTCCATATCGCGCGCCAGTTCTGGTCCTTCCAAACGCAGGATTTGCTGACTTGGGTCATACAGGTAGGGGATTTTTAATTCACGACATTCCGCTGAAAACTTGGTCATGGCGTCCGGTGAATTGGGCGAGACCACCACCAGGTTGGGGTGTTCCTGGATATCATACAGGCTCTGTTGTGCCGCTACTCCCATCGCTCCTGGATAGAAACTGGCAATCTGGGCGTTAGTTTGATCGGTGGTCGCAAAAAATGAGGCGGTATACAGACCTGGAATCACCTGCATCAGGGCGGTGTCCACGCCTTTGCTTTCCAACCATTGTCGATATTCCCCGAAATCCTCGCCCACCGTCGCCATGACCCGTGGATGTTCCCCCAGCAAAGCCATGCTATAAGCAATATTCGGCGCGACCCCGCCTCTCTGGCGGGACATGGAATCAACCAGGAACGATAAGCTGATCTTATCCAACCTTTCAGGAAGAATTTGTTCCTTGAACGAGCCTGGAAAAGTCATCAGGTAGTCGTATGCAACAGAGCCGGTGAGTATAATATCCATGATACCTCTTGGATGTATGAGTTATTGAGAGTAAAAGTATTGAAGTAAGAAGATATGCCTTTCTTCGCTTACTCTTTCGTGTTCACTATCACCTTATTTAAATTCTTTCGTAAATTCACTTCGAACGGCGGATACACCACGCCATTTTCTGTCACGATCGCGGTGATTAATCGATTGGGTGTAACATCGAAAGCCGGGTTGCGGGCTTTGGCCCCTTTAGGAGCGACACGCTCTCCATGGAATTGTATCCCTAAAACTTCATCCGGATCGCGTTCTTCGATCGGGATTTGACTGCCATCTGCAAATGCGAGATCGATCGTCGATGTTGGAGCTATTGAATAAACCGGCACACCATTATCCTGGGCAGCCAGCGACAGCATATATGTGCCGATCTTATTCGCAACATCACCATTGGCAGCGATCCGATCCGCGCCGAAAAGGACTTTCTGAGCCTGGCCGGTGTGCAGGAAATGGCCTGCCATGTCGTCGCTGATTATTTCAAAAGGAATTCCATATTGCTGCAACTCCCAGGCCGTCAGGCGCGCTCCTTGCAAACGCGGACGGGTTTCGTCCACCAATACGTGCACACGCTTGCCCTGTTCGTGCGCAGTCCGTATCACGCCTAACGCGGTGCCCCAATCCACCACAGCCAAAGCCCCGGTATTACAGTGATGGATGATGGTGTCACCATCCTCGATCAACGCTGCGCCATGCTGTCCCATCCGTTTGTTGACTGCCACATCTTCGTCTGCGATCCGCTGGGCTTCCTCTAGTGCGAGAACTCGTAACTCTTCAAGACTTTTCTCGTCCAACTCGTCTTTTATTGCTCGTATCTCTCTTTCTACAGCCCATGCCAGATTGACAGCCGTTGGACGGGCCGCCTTCAGAGTCTTCGCGGCGGCTTCGAGATCCACAAGCAACGCGCCAGGGGATTGCGCATGTGACTCGAACGCGGCCATCGCCATCCCGAAGGCGGCCGCCGCGCCTATGGCTGGCGCCCCGCGTACAGCCATATTCTTGATGGCCTTACTGACTTCTTTATAGGTATGTAAGGAGATCACTTCCAGCGAAGTAGGCAGGAGGCGCTGGTCGATCATCTTGAGGGTGTTGTCTTCCCAAAATACCGTTCGCATTAGAACCACACTAAAAGGCGCCCTCAGGGAGAGCGCCGGAGAAAGCAGATGAAGTCTAACACGGGAGCACTATATTGTCAAAGAAATGGGCTCATAAAGCCTTGATTCGCAGGCATTGACATGCTTCTTCTTCTAAATTATAAGGTTGGAATGGATATAAGACGAATATTCACAGGCCTTATGGTACTTCTACTGGCTGCCTGCACGATTAATCCTTCCCCTGCCATTTCCACTTCAGCACCCACACCCACAATCGTGCCCGGCCAAAACCCGACCTCGGTCGTCATTCCATCTGATACATCTACACCCACCCTCACCCCCTCACCGACGCCCACCCCTGAAGTTCGGTTGTTGACCGGCGAGCAGGCTTTCTTAGATGGTGATTATTTACGCGCTCAGACGGAATTCCAGGCGGCCCTTTCATCAGCGACGGACTCGGAAATGCGTGCCGTTGCACTCTGGGGTCTGGGACGCGTCGAATATGCGGCTGGCAACAATGGCAAAGCGCTGATGGATTTGGGGAATCTGACCACCAACTACCCGGACAGTCCAAACGTCGCACGAGCGAATTTTATTATGGGTGAAATTTATATGACCCTGGAAAGATATATTGAAGCCGCGCAGGCATTTGGGACTTATCTTTCCCTGCGTCCCGGCGTGCTTGACAGCCTTGCTCAGGAAAATCTCGGAGATGCCTATATTTCTGCTGGGAATTATACCGACGCCATCTCTGCTTTCAAATCTGCCCAGACTGCCCCACACATCGGCGATGATACCTCCCTGCAAATCAAACTTGCACAGGCTTACGTGAGCTCGGGCGATTCAACCAATGCGTTCGTTATTTATGAATCCATTACAAAGGCAAGCTCCAATGACTACATCAAGGCCCAAATAGATTTGCTTACTGGGCGGCTGTATCTTTCTCTTGGCCAGACCGACCAGGCCTACGAACGATTCCTGGATGCAGTCAATAATTATCCGATGTCATATGATTCTTATAGCGCGCTGGTTACCTTGGTGAACGCCAATGTACCGGTTGATGAATTCAACCGTGGCCTGACGGATTATTTCGCCGGTCAGTATGGGTATGCCCTAGATGCGTTTCAACGCTTTATTACCGCAACTCCAAAAAATAATGGTACAGCCCCTTACTACCATGCTTTGGCTTTACTCAACCTCGGTACTTACCAGGAAGGTGTGGATGAGCTAACAAACTTTATTACGAATTTTCCGGATAATAAAAACTGGCAGTCCGCCTGGGGAGAAAAAGCAGAGACGCAATGGTCAGAACTAGGCGATAATGCTGCAGCCGCCCAAACGTACCTGGATTACGCCAAGGCGGATCCAGATATTATGTTCGCTCCTCAAGCACTGCTCAATGCCGGTCGGAATTATGAACGCGCCGGCCGCCTGGATGATGCGGCGCGCGTCTGGGAAAGCCTGGCAGATTCCTATCCAGGCAGCGACCTCGTTCCTCAGGCGCTCTTCTTGGCCGGGATTGTCCGCTATCGCGCGGTACGATACGATCAGGCGCTGGTCACCTTCCAGCGTGACCTCCAGTTATCGACGGCTGTTGACGACCGGGCACGCGCCTATTTCTGGATCGGAAAAACACAACAGGTAATGGGTGATAACGCCTCTGCCCAATCCTCCTGGCAGCAGGCTGCCTCCCTGGACCCGACAGATTATTATTGTTTGCGTTCCCAGGACATGCTTCTCAAACGTCCTGCCTTCGACCCACCCCCTGTAACTAATTTTTCATTGGACCTAGCCACCGAACAGGCTCAGGCAGAGGCCTGGTTGCGCGTCACTTTCAACCTGCCGACAGACACCGATCTCAGCACCCCGGGCGCTCTCCTTTCAGACCCACGCTTGGTGCGCGGTACAGAATTGTGGACGCTTGGTCTGGAAGATGACGCCCGTCTGGAATTCGAAGACTTGCGTACTGCGGTTGGTCAAAATCCCGCCGATAGTTACCGGCTAGCAAATTATCTGATCGGCCTGGGCCTTTATCGTCCGGCCATCAATGCCATTCGCCAGGTTCTCACACTGGCCGGGATGACCACCCAGTCCCAAACTCTAGCAGCACCAACCTACTTCAACCATATCCGCTATGGTTTGTATTATCAAGATCTCGTCGTTCCTGCCGCCCAACAGACTGGTTTCGATCCATTGTTCCTGTTTTCCGTCATGCGGTGGGAAAGCCTGTTTGAAGGCTTCGTTCGTTCAACTGCAGGAGCACGCGGTCTGATGCAAATAACCCCCGATACAGGACAATTGATTGCTAATAACCTGGGTTGGTCCAACCTCACGACCGACGATCTGTACCGGCCAACGATCAGCGTTACGCTGGGTACAACATTCTTGGAGCAACAACGCATCCGCTTCAATGGCGAACTTTTCACTGCCCTGGCTGCCTATAATGGTGGCCAAAATGCCGCACCTATCTGGCGCGACCTGTCCGGTCCGGATCCCGATCTTTTTTTGGAGGTCATCCGCTATTCGCAGACCAGTGATTACATTCGCAACATTTATGAAATATATAACATGTACCGGTCCATATATGGGACAATCCCCTGATGCAAGAAAATCCCTCCCGGAGCCAGTCGCTCTAGGAAATAATTCTTTAACTAATGTGTTCCAAAATTTTTCTGTGAAGAACTGCTGCGTCCATGTCTGTTACCGAAATGAGCTTATCTCGACCGGTCGCTCCAGCTACAATATCCAGGTTCGAGGCCGGTACATCCAGTATCTCTGCCAGGAATTTTAACAGAGCCTCATTAGCCTTGCCCTCCACAGGGGGAGCAGTCAGGTGAACTTTAACCGTCCCGTCACTCAAGATTTCCACGATTTCGTTCTTCCTTGCACGCGGAGTCACCCGCAACGCCAGGGCTGCGCCCCGCTTTCCATCATGCAGACGATAGTCTCTGTGAGCCATCGTTCACCTCACAATACAGATAATAAACTGACCATGGCCCTGGCCAATATTTCAACCAGGATGATTAATATTAACGGACTTAGGTCCAATATCCCTACAAGGGGTACAATCCGGCGAATGGGAGCAAGGAACGGCTTGATAATTCGATCCATTGTTGCGCGTACAGGATGATAAGGACTTAGGAAGAACGAAAGCACTGAATTGGCTATGACCAGAAATATGAATAAGGTGGCTACAAAATTTATTATATTCGCGATTACAATAAACATACATCCTCTATCTAATTCGTGGACCGAAAATTGCCTGTCCAACCCGCACGAAAGTAGCCCCTTCCTGGATGGCAGCAACGAAATCGACGCTGGTACCCATAGAGAGGTCCTTCCACTCCACTCTTGCAAACTGTTTCGCTAGAAATTCCTGCAAATGGCGCAGACGCTGGAAGTATGGTCGCGTACGTTCTGGATCAGAAAAAAAGGGCGGCATGGTCATCAGTCCACAAACCCGTAGGTGCGGTAAGGCCAAGATTTCTTCTATCTCGTGCTCCAAGGCTGGCCAGCCTGTTTCCTCCCAGGCCGGAAAACCATTTTTACTTTCCTCACCACTGACATTGAATTCCAGCAACACCGGTAATATCCGCTTCAGCTCGCTGCAGTCGCGGTTCAGCCGTCCGGCTAGTTTCAAACTATCCAACGAATGCATCATGGTAAAGTACGAAGCCACCAAATCCGCCTTGCGGCTCTGTACATGGCCAATCATATGCCATTCTATCGCAGTTTTCCTTAAGGCGGCAATCTTCTCGATAGCTTCCTCAGCATAATTCTCACCAAATGTGGATATCCCAGCCGCGACCGCTGCTTGGACGACCTCCAGCGGCTGGGATTTACTGACGACCACCAGGCGGATAGTTCCCGGTTCACGCCCGCATCTGGCAGCCGTATTTGCGATTTGGGTAAGCGTACGTTGGTAGCGGTCACGAATTGATGTTGACAGAACTTCGGCCATATTTTTTCTTTGCAGCATATTGATCAAGGGTTTAACGCGATGATCGCACCGAATCTGCCAGTGCGGCCATGTTCGGCACGGTGGGAAAACCAATCCTCGGTATGGCAGGCCGTACACAAACTTATCAATTCGATCTGCTTTACACCCGCCTGTTCAAGCGCCAGGTGATTAGCCGCCCACAAATCAAAATGAATGGCTCCGCCTCGTTCGATTAATAGGTTGGCTGAACTTTGCCCGAAAGCCTGCCGAACTTGCATCACCACATCGGGTCCTACTTTATAATGATCCGGACCAATCGATGGGCCGATTGCCGCTTGAATATCACCGGGGTTCGAGCCGAAGTGCGAATGCATGGCCTCCACAGCAATCCGGACAGTACCGCGCACTGTCCCCATCCAACCTGCATGGGCGATCCCAATCACCTTGCGGATGGGATCATGCAACAGGATTGGGACACAATCAGCAAATCTCATCATCAAAGTAATCTCCGGCTTATCGGTCAGAATGACATCCGCCTGCAGAGGGGGTGTTTCCACGGGCCGCGGCTTCTCTGCAATCGCCACATTGACACCATGCACCTGCCAGACATCGTATACCGATCTCGGATCCCGGCCCACGGCTGTCAACGCCAGGGTACGGTTCTCACGCACCCGTTTCGAGTCATCGCCAACCGTTCCGCCCAGATTTAATGCAGCCCATGGTTCCGGGCTGACACCCCCTAGGCGGGTGAAAACTGCCTGGGTCAGGTTACCACCAAGGTTTTCGAATTGATAATAACGAATTCCCTCGTAGGATTGGAAGGGCATGCCTTATATTGGTTTGAGGGTGGCAAATTTCTTGGAAATTAACCGTCTTGTATCGGCCATCGTCTCCTCGATAAGCGGAAACATAAACCAGGCGGTTGAAAAACCAAAGAGAAAACCGGTCATGGTACGCAGGAATGGAGTGCTCTCTCGATAAGGCAGGTAAGTATTAATGAAGGCGCTGGGAATTTGGCTGAATAATTGTGAGAAACCATCCAATCCAATTGGAATCAGGCCAACCACTATCCATACAATCCAGTTCATTTTGGGTAAACGCCGACCTGTGGCAGCAAAGACCAGGCCAAACAAGGCCATCGCGCCCCAGATGGCTACGTCCCTTTGACAAAATGCAACTTTGTAACCAAGCAGTGGTGACCCTTCGAACAGCCTGGCTTGGTTCCGGCTCGGGTCAGTCAGATCGGATATGCCGCTTACTTGTTCGAAAGTTAAAACACCTGGAACCTTAGCCGCGGCATGCGGGTAATAAGCCTGTTCACCAAACAAAAAGAAGGAACGAAAGGCCCATTGATGACATAATGGGCGATAAATGGTGTAAACCACCTCGGCCGGGCCATTCAAGCCAACTTTCTTGAAGACTGGGGCCAGGAACGGAACTCCTACATACAACAATAGAAAAAGGTTGAAAACTACCAGGTAATGCTTCGATATCCAGTAAGAGAAACGATCCGAGCCGTTGATGTTCTCACTTCCTGAAATATTCACCTGAAAAGCCTTATCATTTATCCGTTCCAACTGGGCACGCCTGTCTGTGGCTGCCCCGAGGGTCATTCGAAGGTCCTGCCTAGTAAATGGCCCTTTTAATGTAAACGGACCCACTTCGACCACAGGAATTTCCAAGGCGAAAGCATCCCGAAAGGAAGGTTCAGAATCAATATCAATCACAGTCAATTTATGTGGAATAACATCCTGTAGCGCCTTCAAGTCTGCTTCGGCTTCTTCACATAATTTACATCCGGCACGGCTGTACAATGTTACCGAAATCATTTGCAAACTCCTTCTGGGCTCAGCTTCTTACCAATTATCAAAGACCAAAGTTTAAGAAGGGGAAATAACTCGCCAGGATATTAAAAGGAACCCATGAAAAGTAAAATGCCTGAGATGACCAGCAATATTCCCATGACAATTTCCGCAATACGCATGGCCTTGTTGTATCGCCGCAGGATTATGGTTACCCAACCAATTCCAAGCGCCGCCAGCAGGAATGGGATCGCCAGGCCGGCAGAATAGGAGGAACCCAGCAGGATCCCTTTAAGGATCGAACCACCATTTGCTGCAAATGTCATAATCGACCCAAGAATTGGCCCCACGCAAGGCGCCCAACCGGCCGAAAAAAAACGCCCATCAATAAGGATGAAATATATCCCCAACGTGGACTTACCTGGGAATGGATGCGGACATCATATTCCAGGAACGGTATGCGGAATACACCGATCATGTGTAGGCCGAAAATAACCACGATCACACCCCCTATCTTGGCCAACCATGTCCGCATACCCAACAACAAACCCCCTAAAGCTGCCGCGAGAATGTTGAAAAAGATGAAAACGAGACTAAATCCCAGGACAAATGCCAGACCGTGTGTAAATGTAACCCAGCGGTGATGACTGCTCGATTCACCCCCGATCGCCCGTCCTCCCAGATATCCGATATAGACCGGCACCAAACACAATACACATGGAGAAAGGAACGATGCCAGACCGGCTAGAAATGCCAGCCCTGATGATACCTCAAAATTATTCATTCCATATTCCAACCACTAAAAGGTATCCACCACAAAAACATGCGTGCTGCCGCTTTTCCAATCTTGCACGGTTATGTCACCAGGTTCGAGTGGGACGGTAGGTTGGGACCAGCGGAAAACCCATTTGGCATCTTCCGGCCTGCAATTGACACACCCATGCGAGCGGACCGCACCGAAATCGTTATGCGACGTAGCGGCATGAACGGCAACACCATCTCCAACGAAAAAGGTTGTCCATGACATGCCGGGCAGATCATAACTGGCTCCGGTTGTATTGGCAGACATGCGTACTGATATTAATTTCCGCCAGATCGCGTGCTCGCCCACGGGTGTGGAGCCATCCTCTATCCCCGTTGAGACTCGACAAAAATAAACTTCACGTTCTCCCTCCATACAGGACAATGATTGGTAGTTCAGATTCACGATCACCTTTTTGGTGGCTGGATCTACTTCCGGGTTGATTGGCGAGGTATCGTCCTGGGTTAAATGGGCGAAAAGCTGCCCCTTCTGCCCAGAAAAGATCTCCCGGATTCCCGTACCGTTCGTTGACATGATACTGGATCGACCCAGAATCTGAAGTTCGCACCTGGTCTATCCACATGACTTGCGAATAGTATAGCCTGGCCTGCAAGTTATAATTAATATGATCACGCATCCACCCCGAGACCGGTGCGGGGTTATCCAGTATGAGGTCCACATAGGGGACGGTCACCTCTGCCCAGAAGCCATTAACACCAACTGGAAGCGTGTTTAGCGGGGTATTCGGCATGTTGCGACACGGTTGAAGGTATGGAGACCAGATAAACCCTTCAGGTGTCTCAACCCATCGCTGGTTGGGATTGTTGAAATTAACGGTTTCCGCGCTGACTTCGCGCGTCCAGGGAAAAACCTCATCGCGGTGTGCATCACGGATTTTGGAGCTGTTGACATCCGGACGTTTCATGATCGGGACCGTACCACCCCATTGTAGACTTGTGTCTGAAGTGCAGTTTCGGCCTAGCAAATCGGATTTGGGGAAGTCGGGCAGATCTAGACTCTGCGTGGAACCAGGAGTGCTCCACCGCGAGTTCAAAGGATGTATTGCCAGGACTCCCACACCCAGGCCGGCCAGTTTAAGGAAATCCCGGCGGGAAATAGGTCGTTTTGAAAAAGTCATGGCGCTAAGGATACCCGTAAAGTGGGAGGAAGTCAACTGACACCTTATAAAGGGATTAAAAACACCCTAATGACATTTCCATCTTTTTCAAGCATTCCTTGCTCACTTTATGACCAGTATCGGATTTGCAATATGTTACCTTTGCACCCGCACTCTTTAACAGCCTTACCGATCTGCGGGCCTCTTCTACAGGAATCAATTCATCCTGCCTGCCGTGGGCGACAAAAATCGGTTTTCCGGAAATTCGCTCTGTTGTAAGAAAAACTTCCCCGTTCTCGGGGATAAATCCCGAAAGAACTGCCAGCCGCCGGACGCGTTCCGGGTGCAGCAAGGTCATCGTATAAGCCATCGCTGCGCCCTGACTGAAACCCATCAGGTCGAATAGACTGACATCTACCATTGCGAGAGTTGCCCAACCGTCCACGAATGCCAACAAGGCATCCGCTGCCGGACGTAAATCTTCTAGGGATGACATTCCCCAGGTGCCAGGTCTGATCTCCCGCCATGAATATCCTCCTTCTGTTACCGGAAAGGGTCCACGTGGGACTAAAATCGCATAATTCGGCGCAAGTTTTCGGGCCAGGATCCACATGGAATTTTCGTCGCCCATCCAACCATGGATGAGAATCAGTAATCGGGATGGCTTCGCTTGGGCTGTACGCAGGCGAAAAGTCCAATCTTTGAATGTCATGAGTTGGGGCTCAATCACGGTCGGCACGTTTTCGAATCCAATCTAAAAGAAAAAGGACGAGAATGGTTAGCAGCACCGGGACCATCCCGGCCAACAAGCACAGGATCCCCATCAGCGCTGCGCCACTTCCATAGATAAGGTATATTAATCCATCGCCAACAATAAAGATCAGCAATAACGCTCCAGCTATCAGGCGGACATTGGTTTGACGTCCATATTTTCGCAGGTCACGAGACATGTTTCTTCCTGATTGACTACTAGAAAAGGAATGATGGACTTTCACCTGTTTTTGAGGACCATCCGGCGTAGACGATTGGGCCACGCAACTGTCCGATTCAATTCCCCATGGACGATATCGGTGGCCATTTCGCCCTTAAGGACAATCTCGTGTACGTCCACTTTATCCAGCATGCCGATCCCGCTCACGTCTGGACGAATAACTACTTCGGGATTGTCTGTTATAAGACGTAATTCAGCCATCTTCCGGCTGCCAACATCTACGGATTGCAGGAAGATATTGAAAGCCTGGGCAACTCGCGTGCGTGTGAGCCGTTCCACAAGTCGTGCAGGCACAGGTACAGGCAACGGGAGGCTATTGAAACCACTGGATGCTTCGGTCATTATTTCCAGGACAACCGCCACAACCGGCAGCGTTGGTGCCAGAGACCGGGCAACTGAGACCGGTACAGGATTCAGGACTGCTCCGTCGACCAATTGCGAATCTCCAAACTGTTTTGGCGGGAAAACGCCTGGTACAGCAACAGTTGCGAGGAGTGCGTCAACCACCCGACCATGTCTCAAGATAACTTCCCTGCCTGCCTTTAGGTCAACCGCTACAACCGCACAGGGAAAATGCAGGTCGGCAAAGGTCCGTTCACCAAAGAACTCATCAAATAATCTTGCTGCTCCGGAAAGCCCCAGGATGCCGGGTCCTTCATCTGGAGAGCGAGCGAACAGTTTGGATTGGTCCACTTTTGAAAACACGGCTTCCATTTTGTCGGGCGTATACCCGGCTGCGTACGCAACGGCAATGATGCCGCCGGCACTCGTTCCAGCGACTGCCCTGACACGAAATCCTTCCCTTTCAAGGTAACGCAAGACCCCGATGTGGGCATACCCGCGTGATCCGCCTCCACCAAGAGCAAGGGAAATATCCATGATGGTTACCCTGTCCGGCTTTCTTCCGGCGGTCTTAAACCGTGGAATGATTTGAACAGCATCATATCGTAAACTAATTTTAGGCCACCTGAAAGAAAAAACGGGACGCTGAACAGAAACGGAACAGACATCAGCAAACCGGCTAACGAAGGCGAGAGCGCCGCACCGACCGAACGGGCTATCGTCGTGACTCCGGAGGCTGCAGAACGCTCATCCGGCGCGACCACTGCCATGGTGTATGACTGCCGGGTTGGAACATCCATCTGTGAAATACTGAAACGTACCAATAGCATGCCAATTGCCAGCGGCAGGTTTGGCATCAACGGCACAAGTATCAGGAAAATGTTCGATGGAACATGCGTGAAGACCATCGTATTGATCAGCCCAAAGCGCCTGGCAATCCGTGCTGCAAAAAGTGCCGACAGACCAGCCAGGATATTCGCCCCAAAGAAAATGCTGCCCAATATGCCGGTATCCACTCCATATTTAACGTGAAACCAATATGCCAGAAGACTCTGGACGAGCAGCGCCCCGGCGAATGCGTCCATGGCAAACAAGCCGCTCAACCGTAACACTACAGATCTGGAACGGTGTAAACCCAGGAAGAGTTGATGATTAGGATTGCCTGCAGATGGGATTTCTACAACCCTTGAGAGAGAAAGGAACAGCCCGATCAGCATCAATCCGCCCAATGCATACCCGCCCAAGACTATGCGATAAGCATTGAAAGCCGAAAATCCATTATGTTGCAGACCCTGCGCCAGCCAACCTCCTGACAACGCCCCGGTCGCCGTTGCCAGCGAGCCAGCCAGTGCGTACCAGGCAAACGTCTGGGTGCGCTTTTCGCCGGGCAATAAATGGGTCAGTGCAGCCTGTTCCACAGATAGGAACGGCCCAATCTCGTTTCCACTCGGGCTGATAACACCTATGATGGCAGCAACTGCCAGTGCGAAGGGGTTACGCGTCAGGATGAACACCAAACCTGCGCCTATCATCAATAGTGCGCCAGTGATGAGGGTCCGTTTGCGACCAAACCGGTCGGCGGAAGTCGTCAACCAGAGCGAAATCCCGGCGTCCCCAGCCAATGTCAATGAAAACAATAGGCCAATATTCTTTTCACTCAGGCCAACCTGGATCAGGTAAAGCGCCAGAACAACCGAAAGGAATCCGTAACAAAATAGACGGATTATGCGTGTCGAAAATAGAATGAATATGTCTTTCTGACCCGGGCTGGTCAAAACGTCCCTCTACCCTCTTGCCGCGTCCAATCGGCACCAGGCATACAGCGCGTCGTAGACTTCGAACTGAGCAACCAGGTTTTCCTCATCGCTCGGGAAACGCAAGCTGAAGCCGGTGGCGATCGCCTCCAATCCCCGCGCGATGGGGTCGTTGTCTATGTCCTCGGAAACATCGGCGGCATGAACGATCTTCGCCAGCCGTAATAAGCCGGGTTCCTGTAAACCATATTTAGTGATTATGGCCTCGAACGAACAGCGGCCTTCCTTGTGGCCAAGTTCCACGCCCGGTGCATCGAATGGGATGGCACCTGTCTCTTTGACAACTTTCTCGATCTCACTAACAGGAACAAACAGGAACTCGGCGTGGTTATCGATGAAGCGGGTGATCAGCCACGGACAGGCAACTCGGTCCACGTGAACATGAGAACGGGTGACCCACGGCATGGATTTCTCCTTTTCAGGAATGGATGTAAAATGATTATAGTCCAAATCCTTTCAGCTCGAGGTTAAGCCGTGCCAGTTCCCATTGAATCACCAAAATCATCCTCCCCGATAGTCACCCGCGCCGTGGCTGCCGGCCTGCGTGGCGAGTACTGCGACAATTACGAATTCCCCGGCTGGCAAAAAGCCGTGCTGCTCGCCATGGGAGCACTTCCGCAGGGTTTGGCGCGTTTCGCGATCAGCCGCTTCGAATCCATCTCTGGCTTGAACCCACACGTGATGAATGATTTTTCGATGGATGATCTTATCCGGGTCCGACTGGAAGACTACAATGGGCTATCCGGTCCCTTCCCAGCCATTCTTGTCGGGGCGGCGCTCAGTGGCGCGACCGCGTATCTGTCTCTCGCGCTTGGCGGACCATTCCTACCGCAGGCCTATGTCGTCAGCCTCAAACACGGCTCATATGCCGGTGATGTGAAGGAATACCTGCATCGCTCGCTCGCGACTGCTATGCGCATTGCCCAAGAAAACCCCCGCCTGATGACCATCCAGCATTATGACCCGGTCCATGACGGCTGGATGACCCGTTTCATCAACCATATACGTTTCAAACTGCTAGACTTGCCGCCGGCTTACGCCGAGTTCATCCGCTCCAAGGCGGAGCCAGGTGGTGCGGTTGTATACCTGGACAGTGGTGCCTCCTGGCTGAGGTATCGCCTCGGCCCACGCAGCGTTTTCCAGGTTGGCGGCTGGGGCGGGATTTCGACGGAGGAGTTTCTCGAGGGGAGCGACCGCATTCGGGACTACGCACACCGCGCCGGATTGAAATACACGGATTGGAGATTGAAGGATTACCCATTGGAAAGCGGACCTGAATCCGAGTGGGGCTCCGAGCCGGGACTGGCCGAAGCATTGGAGATTTTCTGTAAAGCCGAAGGGTACCGTTTCGTCCGTATCCGATTATCGGACCCGAAAAACTTTGCCCATTTGGCATTCATGGCGGCTCAGGAACTGCTCAAAAAGGAAGGCCGCTCTCCGGCCGGCGTTTTGGTGGAGATGTTCAGCCAGTTTGATGCCAATGCCGCCCGCCAGGCCGGCTTGCTCCCGCTTTGGCTGATCTACAATACTCCTGACAGCCAGCAATTTTTGAAGGAAATGCGGGCACATTTCCCGGCAGGGAAACCGACCTTCTTCACCCCACTGGCAACATTCTCGATGACGCCGGACATGGTTCCATGGCAGGAATGGGAATCGACTTTGGCAGGGTTGAAATGGGCCAACATTGGAACACGGCCCAGTCATTATCCCGCCGATGCACGTGCACTGGTTAATTGGGCGAAACCGCTCAGAAAGTGGGTGCAGGAAAACCGTCAACCACTCCGGAATCACTTGAGCGCCGAGGAAATTGACTCCCTGTCTAAAACCATACAAGCCATCTAATGAGTATTTAACTCGCAAGATTATCGAAGGTAAATACGACCCGGTTCCCCCACCCATTTTTGGCGAGCAGGTGGCTTCCCAATTAAGCCATAGTTTTTACATGGATTCCCATATACGGGACAAACTCCCACGGTCACCGACCCTTCCGGGTGTGCGTTTGGAGCTATGCTGGCATTCTTCGAAAAGGCCGGGCAGGAACCGGATAGAACTTATCTTGTGGAGGTCAAGTGAGTTGATTCTTTTGTCCCTTGACTGGCAACTGTTTTTACGAGGTGTAACGCTCCCGAAGAAGGGACCGTTTCTAAACAAAACGACCGTCTTGCTGCTTCGATTGCCGGTTAAGGCTACACGAAGGCGGATCCTTTTATCTGGACAAAAACATACTCCTTATGGTCTGTCATCAGGTGCCTATTTGCAGGCTGCGCATGGAGATTGAACCCATCGTAACCTTTTCGGCAAAGAAACGTATCACTTCATCCGCCTCTCCTGCGCCAAGTGTGTACAGCAACGGTTTATAGTGCTCCGCAGAATTGATCGCCAGCGCTGCTGCCTTCCCTTGTTTGTGATATTGAATGATTGGCTCGTGGTCATGATCCAGGACCCATTTCATGACTTTTGTGTCAAATTCCACCGCCCATTCATAGGCGGCATCATTCCAGTTCAAGATGCGTAAATTGTGAACGATATTCCCGCTCCCCAGGATCAGTATCCCTTCATCGCGCAATGCTTTCAACTGCTTTCCGAGGTTGTAATGCTCTTGCGCGTTCTTATTTACATCAAGACTCAATTGTATGACTGGGATATCTGCCTGAGGGAATAGACGCGTCAGCACAGACCAGGTGCCGTGATCCAAACCCCACCCCTGATCCAACCGGACATCAACCGGTTTGACCAAGGCCTGGATACGTTCGGCCAGTTCCGGTGATCCTGGAGCCGGGTAACTGGCTGCGTACAATTCAGGCGGGAAACCGTAGAAATCATAGATCGTCTTTGGCTTTTCCATTGCTGTGACCTGTGTCCCTTCACTCTCCCAATGTGCCGAGATGCACAGAATGGCTTCCGGACGCGGTAAGGCTTTTCCCGCCGCGATCCAGGCACGGCTGAATTCGTTATCTTCGATGGCGTTCATCGGGCTGCCGTGCCCGACGAATAAGGCCGGCATACGGGTCATTTTTGCTCCTTTTCCATGTCGACCATTTTTACCTTCTCTTCCACAAAAGCCCCCGATGAGGGTGGAAGAGGAAAACCAATAGGAAGATGGCGGTAGCCGTCAGTACGATTGCTGAACCGGAGACGATATTCAAATAATAGCTCGAATACAACCCTACCAGACTGGAGATCGCCCCGATGCTTGCCGAGACCAGCATCATCGGCCACAGGCGGCGTGTCAACAAGTAGGCTGTGGCCGCGGGTGTGACCAGCATGGCGGCAGCCAGCCCCACCCCAACCGTCTGTAACGAGACGACCACTGTGAGGGATAGCAGGATCAGCATCAGGTTGCGCAAGAGTTCTGCCGGTAGGCGCAGGGTAGCCGCCAGGATCGGGTCGAAGGAGATTACCAGAAATTGTTTATAAAAAAGCCCCACTGCTGTAAGCACCAATACACCCAGGCCGGCCGTCAGCCATAAGTCGCTTTCACTTACGCTCAGTACATTACCAAACAATATATGACTTAAATCCACGGCATAGGTCTGGATGGAACTGATCAACGCTACACCCAGGGACAGGGCTGCTGCAAACAGAATGCCAATGGCGGTATCCTCCTTGACCGCGCCGCCCTTCGAGAAAAAACCAATGCTGAGTGCAATGATTATCGCGGCAATCATCGCGCCGACCAGCAGGTTCCCATGCAGGAGAAAAGCGATCGCCACACCCGGCAGGATGGCATGTGCCATGGCATCCCCCAGGAATGCCATGCCCCGCAAAACCACGTAGGTCCCCATGACGGCACATAGGATCCCGACCATCATGGAGGCCAGCAGGCCACGCACCATGAATGAATATTGAAGCGGTTGGTAAAGCCAGTTCAATTTACCTTCCCATTATGTTAATACTCATCCTCGGGAGGACAGCAATCATCAACCAGGATCATGCCGTCCGGCAGTTTCAGCATTAAGGAACCGAAGGCCTGGGTTAAATTCTCAGGCGTAAAGACTGATTTCGGATCGCCAAATGCGATCAAGCAGCGGTTAAGAAGCAGGACCACATCAAACCGGCTGGCGGCCAGGTTGAGGTCATGGGTTGAAATGAGAACCGTTACTTTTTGTTGGCGCAAATGATCAAGCAGAGCCAGGGTTGCTTCTTGGGTGGTTGCGTCAACACCTGTAAAAGGCTCGTCCATCAGGAAGATATGGGGTTCCTGAGCCAGGGCTCTCGCCAGGAAAACACGCTGTTGCTGTCCGCCCGAAAGCTCACTGATGGAGTGGTCCGCCATATTGGCAATGCCCATTTGCTCGAGGCTTTTCTGGACAACCTCCCGGTCGGTGCGCCTGGGACCCTGAAGCCATTTCTGGTGTCCGAACCTCCCCATCAGGACCACGTCCCGAACGGTAACCGGGAAACGCCAATCCACTTCTTCGCGTTGCGGAACATAAGCCACACAATCCAGGTGGTGCCCGAGAGGCAGGTCATGGATGAAAATCTTTCCCTCCCGCAGCGGTAAAAGTCCCACGAGTGCTTTGAACAGCGTGGATTTCCCTGCGCCATTCGGGCCGACCACGGCGACGCGTGCTCCGTGTGGGATCTGAAAAGTGATCTCCCGCAGTACAGGCGTCCCATTATAGGCGACGGAAATATTGTCAACATCCAGGCGGGCTGGGGATTTAGGAAGAGTATCCATATTATTTTAAGGCGTCCAGAATTACCGAGACATCGTGTTTGATCATGTCTATATATGTCGGTGCAGGTCCATTTGGTCCGGAGGTGCTTTCCACGTATAGATCAGTGACAACCTTTACGCCTGTTTCTGAGGAAATTTGTTGGGCCAGCTTTTGGTTTTCTCCAATGTCCAGGAAAATGGCCGGGGCGCCACTGGTTTTGATGGTTGTGATAAGGCTGGCCAATTGTTGTGCGGATGGAGAGGCGTCTGTAGTCACGCTTGGGATGATTGCTCCGACTATTTTGAAATCATAGGCCTTTGCAAAATAACCCAGCGCATCGTGATTGGTAATGATCAGTCTTTTATCGATTGGAAGTTGATTTACTTGGTTTGTTACCCACTGGTCGAGTGATTGTAGTTTGGCAATATAGGCATCCGCATTCCGGGTGAAGTCGTCTTTCCCAGCCGGAACCGCCTGGATGAGACCGTCACGAATTCGGTCGACGTAATTGATCGTATCTAGTGGATTCATCCACATGTGTGGATCGCCCTCAGGATGTTCACCCGACGGGTCCGGGTCAGGGACCAGACCATTCGTTGCAACAATCACCAGGCGTTGGCCGCCTAGGCTGTCGAGTGTCTTCTGCAGCCAGGCTTCATATCCCAGGCCATTGACGATCAACACCTGGGCCTGGGCCAGCTTGGTAACATCCTGAGGCTTGGGTTGGTATTCGTGGGGATCTACGGTGACCGGAAGCAGCGTGTCCACCTTGACCCGGCTTCCAGCCACATTTTGGGCAATATCTCCAAGGAATGACTCGGTCGCCAGAACATACGGGCGGCCGGTAGTTTGGGGCTTAGTTGGTTGGCATGCTGTCATAACAAGGCAGGCGGCCAACACACAATTAGTCAGGAAAAGTTGTTTGGATTTATTGGCCATGAAGATTAATACCTCTTCCAATTGAGAGGAAGCTATACACCTTCCTGCGACTTTCACGGCAGTTTTTATAACCAGTATTGGTAATAACGCAGGTGGACTATTGCCGATCCAATAAGCAAAAGCAAAATCACAATTATTGTCAATAGCATGAACGGGCGAATGCGTTTAGGGGTTTGTCCTTGAGCCCGGGCATTCTTGCGCTGTTTGTTATCCAGGGATGTCCCGGTCGCCGCAGCAACAGGGACGGCTGCACAGAACATACACATATCTACCTCCTAGTGATCAGTTCGACAGGTTTTACACAAGCCAAAGACTTGCAGCCAGTGGCTCTCGATCTGAAAACCGGTCGCCTTGGAAAGTGAGTTGAAGAGTGGATCAAGTTGGTCACCTTCGAATAAAACCGCTTTGCCGCAATTGCTGCAAACGATTAGATGTTGGTGTCCATCCCCAGTTCGGACAAAAGCCTGACAGCCCTTGGTCTGATGGACACGTTGAACTAAACCCAACTCCTCGAGTTTTTCGAGCGTACGATAGACACTTACCAGGCCCAATCCTGGGCAGCACTTGCGTGCCGCGTCATAAACTTCGACGGGGGTGAGGGCATGCGCACTCTCTATCATCGCCTCGACTACAGCTCGGCGGGGTGCAGTGAGACGGCAGTCGTTCCTTTGAAGTGCGGCAAACCAGTTTCTGGTATCTTCAGACATGATTTACTTTCTTGATATTGAAATTCATTTTCAATTATAGCCTCTTCACTCCTTGCCGTCAAGTCGAGTGATATGTTACTCGGGATTTTTCGAAAGTGGGTAAAAAAGGACGATTGAATTAGGCGATTATAATTGGACACACCTTCTCTGCCAATTCAATAGAACAGGCAATTTTAAGTAGTTTATTGTATCGATATTGAATCCGATCCACTTTCTCGACCAAGTAGCTAATGAGGCTCACAATGAAAAAACCTTTTGCAGTTTTTATTGCGCTGGCTGTTTTTGTTACCTTGGCGATCATCGCCTTTATCCTCTGGGGGTTGCCATATTTTCTTGATACCTCCTTACCCGCACCCACAGATGTTGGATTTGGAGCCGAGACGGTATCGGCACAGATCCTACAAATTGTCGACGAAGGAACAGTCAATCTGGGTGGAATGATCCAACCTTATCAGGATTTAAGCGTCAGAATTCTCGAGGGGCAATACAAAGGGACCTCATTGGTTGTAAATTATGGCAAGAATCAGTTCCAGCCGGAGGGGATCCGGTTTCGATCTGGCGATCAGATCCTGGTTACGATCGGACAGGGCCCATATGGCGAACTGAGGGCTAATTATGCTGATGCAATACGTAAGCGGCCAATCCTTATTCTGCTGGCAGTTTTTGTAGGCTCTCTTCTGCTGGTTGCACGCTGGAAAGGATTCCGCAGTCTGCTAGCTCTGGCGTTCAATTTTGTGGTCGTCATTGGATATATTATCCCGCATGTCATCCACGGAGAGGACCCGGTGCGGGTAAGCATCATTGGTTCTATGATCCTGCTGGTCGTGACCCTTTATCTCACTTATGGTTGGAATCTGAAAACCCATGCCGCGGTATTTTCCATCCTTACTGCGCTGGCATTGACCGGTATCTTTGCCTGGGCTTTCGTGAAGATCGCTCTCTTGACCGGCAACGGGAACGAAGAGGCATTGTACTTGGGCCAGGTTCCTGGTATAAAAATCAATTTACGTGGCTTGCTGTTGGGTGGTATGATAATCGGCGCCCTGGGGGTGCTGGATGACCTGGTCATCACCCAGGCCTCGGCGGTTTTCGAACTCCATGATGCCAATTCCTCGCTCGGGTTGTGGCAACTCTTCCAAAAAGCCTATCGCATCGGCCAGGATCATGTTGCATCCACGGTCAACACTCTCGTTATGGCCTATACGGGGGTTGCTTTGCCGATGTTATTACTGTTTACACTCGCGCGTGGGAACTACGCCGAATTGATCAACGTTGCCTCCGTCGCCGAGGAGGTTGTACGGACAATCGTAGGTTCGGTCGGGTTGATCGCCGCTGTGCCTATTTCCACTTTTATTGCCACCTTGTTGGCGCTATACAGTGATCGGTTGGGGGTTTTACGTCCTTATCTTGGGCCTGAGACCGGTGGCGGCGAGGCCCACTCCCATTAAATTGGACAGATATTTGATCCATCGCTGTCGATCAAACGGTCGAATGCCCATGATTGACATTCGTTCGATCACAAACTTTTACCAGGTGAAATAGACGCTCCTATGTAATTTACGCCACTACAACGTTACTATTTCCACAATCCTTTCAGGAAGCGCATTCTCTCCACGCTCTGAAAGGTTTCACCACCCTCATGGTGATTGTAAGGCCAGACTTTGATTTCTTTCGGTCCTGCGTAGTAATTGAAAGCAGCAAAGACCGTAGAGGGCGGGCAGGTCTCATCCATCAACCCGACCGAAAACAGCGCCGGAGATTTTGCGCGCGTGGCAAAATTGACCCCGTCGAAGTAAGCAAGAGTATGAAAGACCGTCTCGATCTTTCCCCGGTGGGTTTTACAATAATTCTGGATTTCAGCGTACGGATAGGAATCGGTTATCTCTGTGGCGTGTCGGATGTGGCATAAGAAAGGTACATCCGGCATGACCGCTGCCAGATCTGGGACGAGGCCGGCCACCGCCAGTGCAATCCCACCACCCTGACTCCCGCCTAAGACAGCCACGCGCTGGGCATCCACAGCCGGGTTTGAACGGGCTGTTTCCACAGCTCGTACTGCATCGCTGAAGACGCGCCGATAGAAATACGTGTGGGGATCAAGTACACCACGCGTCATAAATCCGGGAATTTGGGGATTGCCACCATCTGGTTCGAGGTCTGGTGTGTCGCCGCTTCGCCAAGTGCTGCCCTGTCCACGCGTATCCATGATCAAGTGGGCATACCCCATGTTGCTCCACAGTAACCAATCATATGGGTGACCGCGCCCACCACCGTAACCGATGTATTCAACAATACAGGCCAAAGGGCCGGAATGGTCATGCGGCACTAGGAACCAGCCCTTTATGGGCTGTCCGCCATAGCCATTATATGTGACATCGTACACATCCAGGATTCTCAAGCCGGTCTCGACCAGTTCGAAACGCGGATCCAATGGAAATACCCGGGTCCGGGAGAGTGTCTCATTCCAAAACCCATCGAAGTTTTCCGGTTCTGTCAGGGGGGGAAGGTAAGTCCGTAATTGTTCGAGCGGCAGGTCAAAATACATGGTTGTCTCCTGATCAGGAATATTTCCCTAATGATTATAATCGTTCATTTTACAAGTATGGATATATTCTTCTTATTGATCTTATTGGATACCCATATTTACGATGGGAATCTCTCCTCCAACCGGGAATTCTCGATGACCCAATTATCTGTCAACTCATGGTAATATCAAACCAATATGCCTGATAATGTTAAAGTCGTTGCCAAGAACCGCAAAGCCGGTTTTGAATATTTCCTTTTTGAGCGCTTCGAGGCGGGTTTGGCCCTCAAAGGAAGCGAGATCAAATCCATCCGCGCCGGGCAGATCAGCCTGGCAGAGGCATACATTCGTGTGGACGAGGATCAAGCCTGGCTTATTGAGGCGCACATTGCCCCTTACTTGCAGGCAAATCGCTTCAATCATGATCCGAAACGTCCTCGGCGTCTCTTATTGCATCACAAGGAAATCCGTGAAATGTGGGATGCCGTCCGTCAGAAGGGGGTTACGATTGTTCCAATTCGCGTTTACCTTAGAAATGGACGCGCTAAGCTTGAGATCGCCATTGCTAAAGGCAAGAAGCTGCACGATAAACGCGAAGCCATCGCCCGAAGGGATGCTGAACGTGAAATGGATCGCGAAGCAGCCAGGTAATGCGTACTTGGATTACCCCTTCTACCAAGCTTAAGGTCTTTAAAAGTCTAAAATAGACTTGGGGCTGCTTGCCATGGCAGTCCCTGGTTCAGGTTTAATAATTAGTCTATGGCTGGATGCCGGTATTGTTCTGCTTTCAAGAAACCACGTGTTCGTTACACCTTATACGTTTGAATGAATACATCCACCATGTCCGGGTCAAAGTACACACCTCTAAATCGAGCCAGTTCGTCCAGGGCATCTGCGGCCGGCATACTGGTGTGATAAGGACGATTGGTTGTCATTGCATCAAAAGCATCCACGATTGCCAGTAACCGGCCTTCATGTGGGATTTTCTCGCCAACTAATCCTGCCGGATATCCGCTCCCGTTCCACCATTCGTGGTGATAAAGCACATAAGGAATCGCCGCTTTTAAGTGGTCCACGCCTTCCAACATCCTCGCGCCAATCTCTGGATGCTGGCGCATAAGTATCCATTCTTCCTCTGTTAGGGGTCCCGTTTTCTTTAGTACCTGGCTGGGCACAACAATCTTTCCAATATCGTGCAGAATTGCCCCAAACTCTAGAATGGCAATATCCTCAGGATTCCAATTAAGCGCAAACGCCATGTTAAGCGCCAGGCGGCGGACGCGTTCCAGGTGGCCGGCGGTATATGGATCCCGCGTCTCGATTACGTTCGCCAGCATGATAACAGTCTGCAGGTGAGCGGAACGTGTATCAAAAAGCTCGACGACACGTCGTCGGTCGAGGCGGGCACGCACGGCATTAATTAACTCGGAAGCCTCAAATGGCTTGAAAAGATAATCGTCCACGCCCAGGCTGCGCGCCCGATCGACATCCGACCTTTCCGTTCGAGCGCTTAAGAACAGGAATGGTACGGTTATTCCTTCCTGCAACGCACGCACTGATTCGAGCAATTCATACCCACCCATTTCGGGCATCATGATATCTGAAATAACCAGGTTAGGCCGGTTAGTACTGAATAATTCGAGTGCTTGTTTCCCATTCACTGCCGACGACACTTCATACCCTTCAGCCTCAAGGAGACAGCGCATCACCTCCAATAAAGGGGCATCGTCTTCTACCAACAATATTTTTTGCATTTTCACCCTCCCTCATACAACTAGTCGCTAACTCCCGTCTTGATCATTATAATCTAAACCTGGCTGCGCCGACTAATGCCTGCCCAAGCGAAAGTCCGCCGTCGTTTGTAGGAATCTGGTGGTGCAAATAAACGATGAATCCCGCCTTCCGCAGGCTGCGGGTCGCCCGTTCAAGTAGAACCATATTCTGCCAGACCCCCCCACTCAAAGCGACTTCGTTTATACCCGTCTTGCGACGGATCTCCACACAAACCTGATGCACAAGTTCCGCCAGGCTGTTATGGAAACGAGCGGCAATAACCGGCACGGAAATGCCTGAATAGATATCCCCCAACAGGCTACGGATCATCTCATTAATTACGACCGTGCCCTCTTGGAGACCAAACCCGTAAGCTTCCGATACGGAAGGATCTACTGCCGCTTCGAATTCCATTGCAGCCTGGGCCTCATAATTGACCTTTTGTCTGATCCCAGTTAGAGCAGCCGCTGCATCAAACAACCGCCCCAGGCTGGAAGTCAAAGGGGTATTCAAACCGCGCTCGAGTTGGATCCGCAAAGCTTGGCGTTCTTCAAAACATAAATCCTTGACTGGAGCCAGGCGACTCTCCCACTCCACACCCAATGACCAGAGCAATGCCAGGGCGGTGCGTGCTGGCCGTTTGATCGCTGCATCTCCTCCAGGGAGCGGAAAATAAGCTAGATGATAAGGTCGCTGGTACTCGCCATAATCCGCCACAAGGAATTCACCACCCCAGATGGCACCATCCTCACCAAATCCTGTACCGTCAAATGCCAATCCAATGACCTGATGGCTGCCATCTAATCCATTATCCGCCATGCAGGCTGCAATATGTGCATGATGGTGCTGAATTCGGAAGATCGGCAGGTTGTTTTGTTCCGATCGTTGCAAAGCATAGCGACTTGATAAATAATCCGGATGGAGGTCACTAGCAATTGCTTCCGGTTGCAGGCGAAACAAACGCTCAAAATAACGTATTCCATCTTCAAAGGATCGTAAGGTCTCATAATTCTCCATATCACCGATATGGTGACTGAGGAAGGCATACCGTTCACGCGTGAGACAGAAAGTGTTCTTAAGTTCCGGGCCAGTTGCAAGGATGGAAGGAACTGCTATTGGCAGCTGGATGGGGTCAGGTGCATAACCACGCGAGCGTCGAAGAAAATAAACGGAGGATTTGTTTTCCTGATCACCTATTACCCTGACAACGGAATCGTCGCAACGCGTTCTGATATCCCGGTTGTGCATCAGGAACGCATCCGCAAGAGAGGCAAGCCGCTGACGGGCTTCATCGTTCCCTGTTGCAATGGGTTCTTCTGAAAGATTACCACTTGTCATTATCACCGGCTGTATCTTATCTGTTGATTGTTGGCTATAAGCATAAGGCGCAAAAAGTAGGTAATGGATTGGTGTATAAGGTAACATGACAGCCAGGCTGTCCTGTTTTGGCGCGACCTCTTCGGCGATGGAAGAGTCCGGCCTGCGCCTCAAGAGAACGATAGGTCGCTGGCGTGATTTAAGTACGGCGCGTTCAACTTCACTGATGAAACAATGCTGCTCAATTGTCGCTAGGTCGGGCATCATCAGGGCAAAAGGTTTTTCTACCCTCAACTTGCGACTACGTAACTCTGCTACTGATTCGGCCTTGGTCGCATCACACGCCAGATGGAAACCTCCCAGACCCTTTACGGCAACGATTTTCCCAGTTGAGATAAGCCTTTGCGCGGCTTGGATGCCATCACTTCGCTCGGCGATTAACCGGCCATCTGCATCCTCCAGCCAGACCTGCGGCCCGCACACCGGACAGGCCACCGGTTGGGCATGAAAACGCCGGTCAAGTGGATTGGTGTATTCGGCTGCACAATCCGGACACAATTCGAATACCGACATGGTCGTGTTGGTTCGATCGTATGGGATGTCAGTTATGATGGTAAAACGTGGTCCGCAATTGGTGCAATTGATGAACGGATAAAGGTAACGACGGTCGGCTGGATCGAATAACTCTCGAAGACAGTCTGGGCAAATGCTTACATCCGGCGAAATGGGCTGGAAAGCCCCGGCCACAGCCTCGGATTGGACAATTTCGAAACTGGCAAATCCGCCCGGATTTCCATAAGTAATTTCAAGAGTATCTATTCTTGCCAAAGGCGGAAGCTCATCCTTAATAAAGTTGACCAGGGAATCCAGTTCATCGTTTGTCCCATCCGCTTCAATATCGACTCCTGCGGAACTATTCCGTACCCAGCCCTTTAACCCCAGGCGCACTGCCAGTCCATAGACAAAGGGTCGGAAACCTACTCCTTGAACTATGCCGGTAATGTGAATACTCGCTCGACGCAATTCAGACATATTTATCTGTTTACGCTACCCCAAATCAATCTCAATGAGATGAGTCACGGCAGGATCCAGCGCGAGAATCTGGCTTCGGGAAATGATGACTGGTAAATTGGCATAATCGACCGTCTGTCCGTCCAGTCGTACACTGCAGACTCGGTAAACACCAAAGTCCATATGGACTGGATTGATATAGACGATGTTCAATATACGATCAGCAAATCGGGTAACCAAGTGCGCCTTTCCTTCCTTTCCGAACTGTTCGGCAACTAGTTTCGGTTCGAGCACCAGATTGCCTAGCTTCCCGTGGACGCCAAAGGCTTTGGTTACGATGGTAAGTAGATACCAGCTGGCTGAACCTGTCAAATAGGTGTACATACCACGACCACGTTCGTTTATATACTCAGGAATGCCTGGATAGATATG
Organism: uncultured Chloroflexia bacterium; assembly: GCA_963827305.1. Lineage (GTDB taxonomy): Bacteria > Chloroflexota > Anaerolineae > Anaerolineales > Villigracilaceae > UBA877. The sequence continues at coordinate 33,779 of CAWHAM010000014.1, read as the reverse complement.
GCTGCGTACAAAGTCCTGGCAGTGCTGGTAAATGCCATCCAGTACTTTATAACCCTCCCTTGACTCTTCCTAGTTGGTATAATGCATTCGCATACATGACTGCCATATGACTGAACATGGCACCATTTTCCTTGTGGCCATATGCAAAGCCAAAACCTCGTCCCAGGTTTGGCAATACCTCTCCAAAATCAGTATTGAGCCGGTAGCCACCAACCTTTGCATCATACAAATAGCGGTCAACTGAGCGAACAATTTTACTTGCCTGTTGGTCGGTGGCAACTCCTCCCATCAATGCAAAGACCTGGCCGGTCAGGGTCATTCGTACACCTTTTGGAAAATCACCTTCCACTCGCGTCCCAGCGTTATCGTAATAACCGTTGAACCAGCCATAACCTTCAGAATTGGTCAGCCACTCCTTATTTCGGAGATGGTTGCACAACCAGTCTGACTTTTTCGCGAGATCTGCTGCTAGATCCTCAAGCGGTAAAGCAACCTTCCTGCCGGATACTGTATGTGTAACCGTTGAGTAATATTCTGCCAAATGAGCTAGTTTGGCATTAACCGAATCGTAATCCACTGCTTCTGAGAGTGTATCCAGCAACGGAAGCATCTCTGCAGCTATTTCAACTTCATGGATGTCACATTTTTCAAGATCTAGCACCAATTCGCCTAATCGGCGGATATTGCCGGCATACATTGCCGTGAAGGCAACACTCTCACCGCGCTGGCTGGCCATATCCATTGCATCGTTCCAATCTGCCCCCTCCAGCCGGATATTATTATGTTCGCCAACGTTAAAGAACGATACCAGATGCTGCACAAGCAGGTGTTCCAGGATCGTGCCCTGATAAGGCTCGCCATCTGCACATCTCAATTCCGTTCCCTGTTCGGGTAACCACGAACTATCCACCCACTGCGTTCGGGCGGCAAGGTGATCTTTAAAATAGGTCTGAGTACGTAGCAAGAACCTCAGGTCGCCAGTCTGGTTAATATATTGATTGCTGGTTAGCAATGGCCAGACCCCATGGTCCATCCAAACCCGTGGAATGTTATTTCGGTCGGCCTTGAATTCACCCGGGCGGGAACCAATAATAGTTGCATTACTACCATCTATGCGCACCCCTCCAAAATTATCATGGAGCATCTGACTGACATCGTCACTTTCCGTTATTAAAAGCGCCAAAATATCCTGCCAGAGATCGCGCCAGCCGCGACCGCCGCGGCCATAATCGTGGTAAGGCAGGAATGAGTTCCCGAAGAATCGGCGTAGCACCGGCTGGACCGTCACCCAGCGCATCCAGCCCTCGAAGCGCACATTCCCGGTAAATAGCCTTGGTACTTCGAGTTTGGATCGCCAGTATTCCTGTGTTTTTTCAAGCCAGTTGTCAAAGCTGGCTATACTGCCGTATTCGCGGATAAGCCGTTCTGATTCATCTGTGTTCATTATTGCCATTACAAGGATGAACGAACGTTTCCCGCCTGGTAAAAGTGTCACCAAACGGAAACGTAGACCTCCAGTAAACTCGTAACCATCCACGCTCATCCCAGATCGAAAGTCCGGTTTGCGCGCCCGAACAATTGCCTCCGGCCAATCCAGGCTTCCACCTTCACCAATAAAATCCTCAACAATCGGAAAGAATCCCTGTGGGGGTGTACCATCTTCCTCCACACCCAGGACTGCATATGTAAGCTCATTGGGCTGGTGGCCTCTTTCGTCAAAAGAAAGCGTTGGCTTGACTTGCACGCCAAATTCTCCGCAAAATGTCCTCTGCAGGAGAGAAGTAACGTGCCTGTGGTCACGCAGGTTGTCTGCCGAACGACCATATATGGGAATGGCGGCTGTGGCAGTGAGTTTCAAAGGATTTCCAGAAAGGTTGTTAAGCGTAACCTTCATCAATTCCACGCGATCATTGCTTGCCGGCACAAAACTGGTAACCTCGGCCTGTAAACCGTCTTGCACATTCTTTCGTTTCACCCGTTGCCACAAAAAACCCGCCTCCAGAATGGATTCTTCGTCTTCGTCAGAAAAGTGATGGGCAACCTGTGCAGCGCTGTTTCCGGTGGCCGACCAGGGAGCATTCCCATCTACTTGAATCCAGAAATTCCTTGCGGAGCGTGAATCGTGGAGGCTCTCAACAGAAACTGGCGGCATCAGGAAACTATTATGATCGGTCTTGATGTCTCCGTGGAAAGTCGGGGTAACCGCCGAGAAAATACCCGCTGTATTTACGAGAGGGAAATAGAGCGAATTGTGAAATTGGGGATTTCGCAGGCGAAATGTACCCTCGTCATCGATAAATTCCCAGCTGAAACTATTGATTTGAGTCATAAAGTCACCAATGAGAAGAGGGATTATTCCCTATGCGAAATATTCATCTATTTGCTTCACCATTCCATCACGTATCTGCTGTGCAAAGGGCGCCGGAATAACACCACCTCTAAGTTCAAATGAGTCTCCTTTATTTGGATATAGAATTACCGAAATAGTATTAGTTGATGGATCGAATGTGTCGTGTCGCTTCGGATTGTGGTAAGTTACGGTGGTATGGCCAAGGAACTTATACGTGACCGTGTTGTCATCATTGAATAGCCAACCTGGCAAGATCGGTTTTAGGGACAGGCAAAGTCGACCCTCTTTTACGTAGAATGGCTGAACCCCGGCCATCATCAATCTCCACATGCTGAGGAATTCCGCTGAAGCGCCGCTGAGGCGGGCTACGAATCCCGAACCGTGCAATAATTCATCCGGGTGAGCACTGCTGACGAGAAAGGATGAATTCTCCAAGGGACTGCGTCCATAGACTTCCGGGTCGAGGAAAGGTATCAGGGCGGTCTTGAAGTCTTCGAAAAAATGCTCGTAAAGTCCTTTCCGTAGGACTTCCAGAAGATACTTGTATTCCATATGCAGCCAGATGGACTCGTTTTCAAGCCAGCCTGGTGTGAAAGGCGCGCACCCGTCCAATATCCTTCGGCAAACTCTTCAGTGAGGCGTTGATCTTGTACATTTTCAATTTGCGGTCATATAGCGAACTCGACTTAACTTGTTCGTACAGCTTATCCGCCGAGGCGGGATCCTGGACTTTCATCGCCTTCACCATCCCCTCAAGGAATAACGGCAAAGGCTGCGGCGTGAAACACTTGATGTGTATGGTTGGTCGCCCTTGCGAGTATATTTTGAAGACCGAGTTTATCTTTCAGAAAGTCATATTTATCAACACGGTAGGTAAAATAGGTTGGTGGTAAACCGTTGTTTATTTCAAGTGCACGGTTAATCCCCATGTCTAATTTTATTTCGAACGAACCGAGGACTGTCTCCAATTCGGAGTAGGATAATCCTTGCTCTTTCCCGTCTAGCCCCAGGCGAATGCTTGCGCGATACGCCTCACGCATTGAGGAAACATTGTCCCAATATTGAAAATCGCGTTCGGCAATGCTAGCATATTGAAAACGCTTTATTTCTTTGACCACGCCTCGCAGGAGCCGAATTATTTCCACCGGCAGGCGCAAGCTACCTGCCCCCTCGGCATGCACTGCCTCACGCAGGAACACCACCAGCCATTTCAGGGAATAGGTTTCAGACATCGACGAGCCAAAAAGACCCGGCAGGCCATTCATGGCATCATCCCAGCCTGGACGGCCTGCTTCCATCTCAATCCCCATTCCGCAAGGATCGAGGGTTGCGAATTTGATCAACGCCAGGCTGAACAACTTGGCAAACAGGCTGGTGCGATAGATTGTGCCTGTTCCATGATCGATCCGCATCCAGACGGAATCCTCTCCGCGGGTGCTGATCAAGTCGGCTTTTTGATGGTCATCGAGCAGGCTGCCCAATTGGCGCGGGTCTCCATCCATTACCATATATTTTTTGGAACGTGGCTGGACGATCACCGGACTATCGTAGAAAGGTAAATCATTTCGGGAAAAGAGCAGGTCATGCTTGCGTTCCGGATAAACTGCCAGGTAACTCTCTATCAAGTCCAGGGTATATGTCCAATGGTCAGTCCAATATCCTTCACTGGTTGTGGCTTTTATCTGTTGTGTACTATTCTCCATGACCTTTTCCAGAAAGGTTTGGATCTCCACATTCAGGCAAATGGATTCGTCGATGAATTCCTTTAACAGGCTGCCAGGACTGAAAGACTGGGAAAGCAACCCGCGTAACTTTGCTGGTTTCTCGGAAAGTGCCAACAACCCTTTCCTTTTTCTGGGCAAAACGATAAAACGGCTACCCTGCACAACGAGTGGATTATATCCATCTGCTTGGATCAGGCTCATGAAAACGCGGATATCAAAATCTCCTATTTCCGGACAAAACCAGACGTCTTCTCGCCGGTTTTGGTTTACATCCCGATAACTGCCATTACCTTGCGAGAAGAATTCAGGGGAAAAGGAGAAAGCGTTGTAATCGCGTTCCAGATCGCCGTGTTTGCGTGAGTAAATATGATAGACTTTCCGATCTTTTCCTTTTCCAAATATGATCGGCCAACCACCGCGCAGAATGTTGTCGATGAATGTCTGGCGACAGTACGCATCGAAGACCGGTGATCCTGTACGACAGGAAATGACTTCTGCCAGATTTCGCACCAGTCTATTGGCTTCTTGGCGTTTATCACCTAAGTAGGTTGTTCTGGTCAGATATTCGATCTTAGATTGGACGTTTTCCAATTTATTGACGTGTCCGAAGAGGCTATTCATCTCTACAAATTCGCCGGGATCCAATTCGACTTGCATGGTTGCAAATCCGCAAGGCGTCCTACCGCAAGTGATCTGCTTTTGGTCTAGCAATTCTTTCAATCCTCTTTGGTAAAACGAGTCTGGTGTAATCAGGGCTGTGTTCTGTCCGAAAACCAGTATTGGGTCAACAATCACAGGAAGTAATTTTGATTCTTTACTTCCACCACGAAAAGCCAGCATATAATGACCGGCCTCGAATGTACTCACTTCGGTCGTATCGGCAACGCTTGCACGCAACCGGTAGTAAGGAACCTTATTTTCAAGGTTGTATACCTCCATCCACGCTTCCACCGTCCGTCCAATCTCTTTCAATAACTGGTTATTGACTCCAAATGGGATCACCGCGGGAAGGCCATCCAGAATTTCAAGGCTGGTTGTAATATCCGAATGGTTGGCCACCGTAACCATTCGTACCAACCCTGCAAGGTTTTCTCCCGGAAGGAGGAAATATACGACCTCAGTCTGTAAGCCATGCACGCGGTTTTCTTCCTGCAAACGCAGCTCATTCGCGCCAATCACCATTTTCTGTAAGGCAACACCCGGCCTAAATGGTTCGTAAAACACTCGCTTGTTTTCTATCTGCATCCTAATAAAAGTGCGAAAACCTAAATTTGAAGTCAATTGGTAGGCCCGGTTGGCTGATTGATACTCCAGGATGGGTTTATCCTTATTCTCCACCCCAAAACTCGCAATCGCCTGCCCGCGGTTGACGTAAAAGACCCACAGAGGTATTCCCATTGGTCCGGCAATCCCTGGCAGAAAACTGGCGAAGGGCCGGGCGTTCTGGTAATCTTCAATCAAGAATTGGCCATTTTCATCCAACTGATATTTATGCATATTATTCGAATTGTTCAAGCAGTGCTCGCAGGTGTTCCAAAGATGCCTGCCCAAGGTTAAATACAGATTTTCTCTCCTAAGGAAATCATTCCCAATCTGATTGTTCCCTTTGGGCAGTCTCATTGATAACGCGACGTTGTTCTGGATCAAGCGAAAAATAATTCGAATTCTCCCTGCTGGTATTTCGGTTTTCGATAATCAACACAGAGCCATCCCGGCTGAGAACGACCGTGTGCCAGACGCTCCGCTTTACATTGTAAATCTTACCGGGCATCATCACCTGTGAATGGATCTTTTCAATTCCTGCCACCCCTTCTCCCAGAAATAAAATGCCCTCTCCCTTGATTAAAACAAATACCTCATCAGTCTCGTTGTGCCGCTCCATATAATTTATTCGTTCTGGGTGGATTTCCTCCAGGTAATTCAGGATGGCTACGCGCCAGCTATCAAAATCAATCACTGGTTGGTAGCCCGGTGCGGTAAATTCACGAATCTCAAGAAGTTTTTCATCCATATTTTTCTCTCTTTCTTATTTTTAATCTAAAAACTTTCATAGATTCATATCAACAATCGGGAAATTCCCCAGCCAGCGGGTTTCGCCCGGTCAAGAAGAAGAAATAAGAATTTTTATAAATCATAAGATGGATTTTGCGGTATGTCCTATAAAGGGCTGGAAAAAGAATATCGGCGTCTGGATTTCTAATTTCCAAACCGCCGATAATCAATGCCATCACGCCAATCATTTCTCTTCAGGCTCAGATAAACAGTTCGCTTTCATCAGTTCCTGGATGGAGTATGCTAACCTAGGGACAGCTAGGCTGAACAATCGGCTGGCTTCCCGCCTCTCCCAATCCATACCCGAAGGGGAAAAGCGGCGCAGCACAACCACTCTTGCCCACAGAATTGTTTTCATTAATGGGTAGCTGATCGTTCGAACGCGGCCAAGTATAGGGAAGCTTGCCTGTAAATGGATGATCACCAAAAAGCACATCGGAGACGCCCTCCCCCTCTGTTCCGGGTAACCAGGTTGCCACCCATGCATCCGCAGTCGATAACTGATCCGAAATGATCAGCGGTCGTCCAGAAATGATAACGACGATCAGTTTATCCACCATCGGACGCATATTATTGATCATTTGGATATCCATATCTGACAAACTCAAATCGGCCTTGTCCCCGAGTCCTTCAGCATATGGCATCTCTCCAACAACAACAATGCCGACAGGAGCTTTTTCCGTAAAATTGGCAGACGAGTAATATTCCACCGTGGTGTCGGGGGAAACGATTGCTTTTATTCCACTGATGATGGTGGTTCCTAAATCGATGCTTCCGGTCTGCCCCTGCCATGAAATTGTCCAGCCGCCACACATCATGCCGATATCGTCCGCGCCCTGCCCGGCGACGAGGATTTTTGGGGTATTCTTGGCAATCGGCAGGGCGCCATTATCGTTCTTAATCAATACCAGCGATTCCTGGACCGCTTGCCGGGCGATTGCAACATGGACATCGGAGCGCACCGTTTGGATATAGGTGGGGTTTGGATATGGGTGTTCAAATAAACCCAGTTCAAATTTGACCCGCAGGATCCTCCGGACAGCATCATTAATCCGCTCCTCGGATATATCTTTATTGCCGACTGCCTGTTTCATCACGCTGATAAACGTTAGGTAGTCGGTTGGGACCATATTCATATCGATCCCGGCGTTGATCGCGGTGACGACCGCTGTGTAATAATCAGGATCAACCTGATCGATCCCCCCCAATCGGAGACGATAAAGCCTTTAAATCCAAGCTCATCCTTAAGTACATTGGTCAATAGATATTTTTGAGCGTGCATCTTGGCGGTTCTCCAACTACTGAAGGAGGCCATTACGCTCATTACGCCGGCATCCACGGCTGCTTTATATGGGGGTAGGTATAGTTTGCGGAGCGTCGCTTCGTCAACCTGTACATTCCCCTGATCAAGCATGTATCCATCAGTTCTGGAGGAACCCCAGATGGTTCCACCATCGCCAAGGTAATGCTTGGCGGTTGCCAGGGTGAAGAGCGTCTGTCCCTGAGATGGCTTATATCCGTCCGGGACGGTTTGCAAACCCTTGATATAAGCCGTCCCTATCTCCGTCGTCAATTGTGTATCCTCGCTATACGATTCGTATGCTCGACCCCAGCGGATATCCTGCGGGACAGCCATGATTGGGGAGAAGGTCCATGGAATCCCGGTGGCAAGCATTTCTTCGGCAGTTGCCGCACCAATTTGTTCTGCCAGGACGGGATCGTGCGTGGCGGCCACTCCACTTTCCTGCGGAAAGACGGTTGCACCATAAAGATGGGCGTTGCCGTGGACTGCATCAATACCATAGATCATAGGGATTTTTAAAGGTGTGGCCAAGGCTTCCGCCTGGAATCCTTTGACCATATCCTGCCAGGCTTGAGGGTTGTTGTTTTGTGGATTTCCGTCTCCGCCGCTCAGGATGGATCCAATATAATAGGTTGTAATATCACCAGGTTGAATGCTTCCCATTTCCACCTGGGTCATCTGGCCGATTTTCTCTTCTATTGTCATGCGTGGCAGCAAATCATCGACACGTGCTTCGACCGGCTGGGATGGGTCTGGATAGATGGGGGCCGAAAGAGTTGGAGTTTGAGTGGTTGTTAGTGTACCAAGTGTAACTGTTGGAGCCTGGGTCGAATTCGATGAACAGGATGCTAAAACAACCAGAATTAAAACAAGAAAAGACATTGTCCTTTTCATTATTCTGCCTATAATGTTTCAGATTCATACAAAAATGGAGGCTAGATTCTGTTCTACCAATGGATATCCATTATATAAGCTCAGACTTCCTATTTATCACAATCTGAGGCATTTGCATTTTCATCTTTGACCAGGTTGCCGTCTTTGAGGAAAATAACCTCATGGGCGTGCTGGTTCACTAGCGGATCATGCGAGACCATGAGAAGAGTGATCTTTTCATCTTCAACCAGTTTGCGGAAAAAGATTAGAAGTTCCTGGGTGGTTTTACTATCCAATTCTCCCGTCGGCTCATCTGCAAGGATCAATTTGGCCCGGTTGGCGAGTGCCCGAGCCACCGCAACGCGTTGTTGTTGCCCGCCGGACATCTCATATGGCCTATGATTGCGCCAATTAGCCAAACCGACTAATTCCAGGCATTCCAATGCCCGGCTGTGACGCTCGGCGTAATCCTCCCCTTGGATTCGTAAAAGGAGTTCGATATTTTCATATGCGGATAAGGTAGGCAGAAGCCCAAAAGACTGGAATACCAGGCCGATCTGCTCTCTGCGCCAGATGGTCAATTCCTGTTCGCTCATATGAACCAGGTTGTGCCCTAGTACTCGGATGGAGCCGGACGTGGGTTGGTCCAGGCCGGCCAGACAGTTCAATAAAGTGGTCTTTCCACTGCCAGATCTTCCTTTTAAGGCTACGAACCTTCCTTGGCGGACCCGTAGATTGATCCCTCGTAATGCTGCTACGCCCTCTTGGTCGTTATTTCTCAATGGATAAATGCGCCACAGATCCTTTGTTTCGATTACAAAGTCAGTCTCTTGGGAAAATTGTGTTTCTATGGATGCACTGTTCACCAGGGGTTTATTTTGCATTTCTTGTTCCTTTTTGAAGGTTATCGCGTAACTTTTGGAAGAACTTACGCGAACGAACCATCCAATCCGGTGATCTTCTTTGCCCTCTCGATTCTACCGAAACTCCGCTTGACGCCTCGATTGCAGGTGTATGTTCAAGATCGGCGTGGTTGGCCAAAGGAGGCCTGATTAAGATTCCTTCATCGACAATTTCCAGACGCACCCTGCCGTGTATATTAAACTGGTCCAGGTGCTCGCGCGGAATGGAAAGACGCCCGGCTGAATCGAGGATGGCCAATTCTTCGAAGACATGCGGATGATCCGCTTGGGGCCCATCCGTTCCAGGTTTGAGCCTCACAGATTCGCTTGCCAGTTTTCCATCCCGTACAGCCACGACACGGTCGACATGCTGGGCAATGCTTGGGTCATGGCTGACGATGACGATGGTCAAACCCATCTTCCGGTTGAGATCGCGGAACAAATCATAGATAGTTTTCGCGGTGGCTGTATCCAACTCGCCGGTAGGTTCATCAGCCAGCAAAAGGCGTGGCCGGTTGGCAAGTGCGATGGCGACTGCCACACGCTGTTGTTCACCACCAGATAGTTCTTCTAGGCGGTGGCCCATCCTGTCACCTAGGCAAATCTGATTTAGTAATTCATTTGCGTACTGGCGGGGTTTTTTCCCAACTTGCCCGGATAACGTCATCGGTAATTGGATATTCTCCACAGCTGTCAAATACGGGATTAAGTTTCGGGCTCCATATTGCCAGACGAAACCGACTGTTTTTCGACGATATTGGTCCAGGCCGTGCTGGCTAAGCTTGCCCAGATCTTGTTCGTTCACCACAGCCCTACCGCCGTTGGGACGATCTAGGCCTCCAAGGATATTGAGGAGAGTGGATTTTCCACTTCCGCTGGCCCCAACCACGCCGATCATTTCACCTTCCGCGACCGTTAAGTCCAATCCCTGAAGCGCCTGCACTTCCAGCGATGCGTTAGAGGATTCGCTAGTATCGTCTATCCTGTATATCTTAATCAGGTTTTCACATAGAATAAATGGCTGGTTGGTCATCAATTGCTTTCTCCAAGTTTTATAGCCTGGAAAACCTTCATTCGCATCAGGATGGCGGTCAGCACGCCGAGGGCTGCAATAAAGAGGATGATGAAGAGACCATAGATCTGGAAAATCGAAAGCCAGGCGATTTCGATTTGGAATGGCGGATAATTCGCCTGGGATGTGGAACCGATCTTCAGGAATGGCACGAATAATTTGCTTGCGAATACACCCACCAGGGTTCCAGCGCCGATTCCGAACAGGATTAGTGAAGCTAATTCTGCCGCCAGGAACAAGATCATCTGCTTGACAGACAAACCGATTGCTCGCAACATTCCCATTTCAATAAAACGCCGGCGGAACGAAAATAGTGCATAAAGTAGGAAACCTAATACGGTGAGTAGGGCCGAGGCAACAAAGCCGACCGAGAGCAAGCCGAACAATCCTTGGCGTTCCGGTCTCTTTTGGGCAGCCAGGATATCATCGCTTGCCGATGACCAATTCTGCACCAGGGTGTTTAACCCGTTCTTAATTAAACGGCTTTGGTCAGCCTGCTGATCGAGCGCGATGCTGTAACCACGGATGGCGTATACGATGCTCTCAGGGTCGGCATTACCCGTTGTTCGAAGCCAGACCTCGTGTGGATATTCTGCGCCGGCCTGCAGATAAAGTGAATCCAAATTTGCTACAAATATTGGTCCGTTATCCGGATACCAGGTGGGGAATAGATTAAATGTACCAATTATGGTTAATTCCAACGGGATCGAGACACCAGAAACACCTGTTTGAACTCCAAGTATTAACTTGTCGCCTATTTTCATATTCTGCTTGTGAAGTAGACTATTCGGCACGAGTACGCCATCCGGATCGCCGCCCAATGTATTCATTAATTCACCAAGCGGTTGGGAAGCAAAATCGCTTTGCCAATAGGCAACTCCCGGGAACGTGGTTCGATCCACACCTATGAAAGTTCCACTAACCATATCTGCCGCAGATGATAGTGCAGTAGCCGGATACCTCCCCACGCGGCTCGCAGCGAGTACCCCCTTTAAACTGAGATGCTCCTCAACCGGTCCGAATGTGTAAACCGGAGTTTGGGTGTCGATGTTGACCGTTGTTCCTTGCTCGCTAACATTCATGTCTGAACCGACGTTATAATAAGTCTGTTTCTTCAATTGGGAATCCAACGTCTTTGCCAGGGAAGCCGTGAAGGATGAAAGTCCAAGAGTAAGCAGCAACAAGACCAGAGGTGCGCTGTAAAATGCTGGTGTTCTGGCCAGGTACCGCGCTGCCATTAGCATCCCCACGCTTTTGGTTTTCCGAATCGCCCAGCTTAGCAAACTCATTAATCGGGGGATCAATCGCAGCGTGAAGAGGGCTACTGCGAAGATGCCGATGGCAGGCACGATCAACAACAATGGATTCTGCAACGGACTGGGTACATTCGCCTTTCCGGATAATGCCAGGTTGCTCTGGTGTTGCAACTGCCAAAGACCAAATCCAGCCGGGATAAGCAACAGAATGTCGAACCAATACCGTTGCCACCATGGAGCCCGTAAAAGACGGGCACGTTCCCGCTTGTAAGTGACAATCGTGTTCCCCGCACCCCCCAATGTAGGAATGAGCACTTGCAGAAGCAGTATTATACCGATACCCGCGATTCCATATGTTAGCGCGGAAATGGTAAGGCTAACTCTCAGGCCTCCCGTTGCCGAAAAATCCATAAAGCTGCGCGCTTGCCCGATGGTATGGGCAATCCAATAACCCAGGAATATTCCTCCAGCTAAAGCGACTAGGCCTAACAAAATGCCTTGAAGCATGGACATTACCACGACCTGCAAGGAACTTGCTCCTCGACTTCGAAAAATGGCCATCTCGTTTCGCTGCTGCCCTACGAATAAACCTGTCACCAATCCAATGAAAGCCAGAATCAACCCCAGAATCGGTACGCTAAAAGCATATAACAGGTAAGTAAGATAAGAGGCGTTTTTTTGATAACGTTTCAAGGCATCCAATGGTGATGAAACAAGTTTGGTATCTTTCAGGAGTGAGTCAGCTTGTTTTTGGATTGCCTGGATACGTTGATCGAGACCGGCGACGTCCCCTGAATGGAGCTTCGACCCGTCTGCGACGATATACCACATCGCATCCCGTAATTCATCCGGCACTTCGCCACTGATAGCGCTGGAATAACTGGACTCATTTACAATCAGCCAATTTTCAGACCCCACACCCCAGTAGGGTGCGCTGGCATCCACTGGTCCCCAAATCCCAACGATAATTACAGGGATTTCTAGATCGTTCTGGCGTAGGTAATAAACATCTCCGGCCTGAACACCGATTATGTTTGCGAGGGTTTCACTTGCCAATGCTGGCACCTTCCCCAATTCCAGTATGGAAGTATACGGTTGCGGGTACTGACCGGAAACCAGCCGGATGGTCTCTTCCATCGGGGTAATAAAGGCTAGATTGACCGAGGCCAGATAATATTTACTTCCGGTAATATTGGGATCCAACGGGGGGTAAAGGTAATAGCCATCTGTGTGGAACCGCCGGACGGTCTGCTCGATCGGGAATTGAATCGTCTTTAGGGCAGTATTGGATAAATACTGATCCACCTTCTCCACATCTGCCCATTGTGGACTTTTCCGCCCCGCCACGTTGAGATCAAAAGTAAAAGCCATCGGCGCATAGTCAACCGGATGGTTAGTGAGTTTTGCTTCGTTCCCAGCAAAAAGCTCTTCTCGGAAAAGGCGGAAGTACGTTGCATCTGCGTACAACGGGATGCTCAAAATGAAACCGGAGGCAACCATTAATCCAACAATAGCCGCGATACTGAGAAAACGCTGTGTCAGCAGACGCTTGAAGGCGACCCCAATTGTGGCCCAGGTTTGCTGAATAAGCCCTATGAAAACCAATAGAATTTTCATTGCCCGATTACGACCTGACCTTCATCGAGCCCGGAAACAACCTCTACTCGATCGGCCGTCTGCAATCCCACTTCGACATCTACCCGCTTGGGGCCATTTGTCCCATTTACGATTACGAAAGTCCTGCCTCCGACTTCTCGGATCGCAGCTGGAGGCAACCACAAAATACCTGTCTTATTCGCCAGTTGTACAAGTACGGTAACTGTATCTCCAAATTTCAAATCTCCTGCCGGAGGCATCTGGTCGAGAACGATGTGGATTGTTTTGTCATCGGAACTTCCGGTGCCATAGGGGGATGGCAACTGGCGAATCTTGCCACTCCATTTCAAGGACGGGTTGCTGTTGGGAGCGGCTATTATGGGCATCCCCTCGAACATATTCTTGAAAGTGTCATCGGCTTTACCCGGATCAACGCTGGCAAGGATTTCGGATTGGGTGCCGTCACCGATCGTGAATGCAATTGTTGTTGCGGCAACTGCTCTGCCCGGATTTACTCCTGAGATAATCACACCATCCACCGGGGCAAAGACTTTGGCTTTTTTTACGCTCGCATCAAGCACATCCAGGGCGTTTGAGGATGGATCAATGCCGTATTTGATCAGCACTTCGTTAAGGTCCATCTGCGCCAGTTCAACCTGTTTTTCTTGGATCTGGATATCAAAACTTGATTTGCTTTCCATTTTGTATTTCTCAAGGGTCAATTGAGCGATCTCCAAAGCGATCTGTGCACGCTTGATGGTGTCCGTTGTCTCGACAGCCTGTGACTGTAATGTGTTCAGTTCCACCAAGTCGGCAAGCAATTGCCCCTTCTTGACCTTGTCATTCACCTGGACGTATACCTCCCCAACATGTCCATCCATCTGGAAATTCACCGTTGCTAGAGTCAGCGGGCTGACTCGGCCAAATAGCTCCACATTAATCACAATATCGCCACGTTCGACGGTGTAAGTCTTTCTTATCGGAGTGGGATAAGGTGTGGGCGTTACTTCGCTTGTATCCGTACCGCAACCGACCAGCAAGAGACTTAAGATAAGTAAAATCGCAGAAATTATTAACAGGGATTCCTTTTTCATTATCTACTCCTGACCGATATAGGCTGAAACTTTTAGCTTTGACACACCACGGTTCGGCAAAGGTATGACTGTACCAGGAATTGGTTTGCCGTCCACCACAAGTGCAACCTTATTCCCTGGTCCCTTCCGGTGGACCGAGATCTCGTATCGGACACCCCGGAAATACCGCACGGCTTCGAAGCCTTGCCAATCCGATGGAACGACAGGCTTGATTTCAAGCCCATCGAATTGAGGCTGGATCCCCAGGATTGCCTGCGTGATGGCGACATAATTCATGGCCGCTGTACCTGAAAGCCAGGAATTTTTGGCTTCGCCATGCGTAGGTGCATCTTTCCCGGCTATCATCTGGGGATACACGTAGGGTTCACATTTATGCAACTCGCTGATTTCCTCTCGCTTGGAAGGATTGATGCGCTTGTAATAGTCGTACGCCTGGTCGCCGCGCCCAATCTTTGTCTCCGCGATCATGATCCATGGGTTGGTATGGCAAAAGATGCCGGCATTTTCCTTGTAACCGGGGGGATACGAGGAAATTTCTCCGAGATGCAGGTAATACTGGCTGAATGCCGGCTGTTGTAAGACGATGCCATGCGGCGTCGCTAGATACTTGGCAACAGAGTCGAGCGCCTTTTGCGCACGTCCATCCTGGATTCCGAGTCCAGCCCAGATGCATATTCCTTGCGGCTCAATGAATATCTGTCCTTCCTTGTTCTCCTTAGAGCCAAGCACGTGTCCGAAATCATCGTAGGCACGCCGGAACCATTCCCCATCCCAGCCGGCTTCCCAGATAGTCTCTTCCATTTGTCCATTGGCTTTCTTCAACTTAGTTGCTTCTCGATTATCCTGGCAGTGCCTGGCGATTTCGATCATTTCTTTGGCCGCCAGGATGAACAACCCGGCGATGAAAACCGACTCAGCCACCTTGCCATCCTTATTGGTAGTTGTCTGGAAGGATTGCCCGGGAGTATCCGAGAAGCAATTTAGGTTCAGGCAGTCATTCCAATCCGCCCGGCCGATCAGCGGCAATTTGTTCGGACCGAGGCGGTCGAGTGTGTACTGGAGTGAGCGCTGGAGATGTTCGTAGAGCGGGGTTTCGCTTCCCTCTTCGTTTTCGTACTGCACATTCACATTGAGAATGCTCCAATCACCGGTTTCCTTGAGATAAGCTGCGACAGCCAACACCAGCCAGGCCGAGTCATCATTGAACCCGGAACCGACATCGTTGTTTCCGCGCTTGGTTAGTGGCTGGTATTGGTGGTACGCTCCGCCATTTTTCAACTGAGTTGCCGCAAGGTCCAGGATCCGTTCACGAGCTCGCTCGGGTATCATATGCACGAAGCCAAGCAGATCCTGGTTGGAATCGCGATAACCCATGCCGCGCCCGATCCCTGATTTCATAATACGATGCTGAACGCGACATATTGAAAGTGATCATGCACTGGTAGGCGTTCCAAATGTTGACCATGCGGTTGGTATGTTCGTCCGGGGTGGTTACCTGAAGTTTACCGAGAAGTTCACGCCAGTAATCTCGCAGGGCGCTAAACGCCGCCTCGACATTTTTTGGCTGGAGGTACTTCACGATGATTGGTTTGACGGTCTTCTTGTTGATGATTTGAGAACCAGGCGGGTCGAACTTGTCATCCTTTGAATTCTCGTGATAACCCAGGACGAAAACAATCTTTTTCGACTCACCGGCTTTTAACTGGACCTTGATAAGGTGCGAGCCGATCGGCTGCCAGCCATGCGCTACCGAATTGGACGATTTGCCTTTTTCCACCACCGTAGGCGAATCCCAGCCCCGGTATGCACCAAGGAAGGATTCACGCTGCGTATCAAACCCGGCTGGTTTTTCGGAGCAGGCAAAATAAGCAAAGTGATCGCGTCTTTCACGGTATTCGGTTTTGTGGTAAATCACATCATCAGCCACTTCCACCTGTCCGGTCGAGAAATTACGTTGGAAGTTTGTGGAATCGTCCCAGGCATCCCACAGGCAGAACTCAACCGCTGAGAAGACGGATATTTCCTTTGCTTCCGTTTGGTGGTTTGTTAACGTCAGCTCCCAAATTTCCAGGTTTTCTCCCAGCGGGACGAAGTACCGCGTCCTTGCCTCAATTTGGCGGAACACACTTCGGATGATGGTATAACCCATCCCGTGGCGGCAGGAATACTCATCCAGTGCTCTGCGTACTGGCATCCAGGAAGGAGACCAGAATTTCCCATCCGCGTTATCGCGCAGATATATATACCTTCCACCCACATCGTAAGGAGCGTTATTGTAGCGGTAACGCGTCAGGCGTCGCAGGCGGGCATCCTTGTAAAAGGAATATCCGCCTGCAGTATTGGAAATGAGGCCAAAATACGCCTCACAGCCCAGGTAATTGATCCAAGGCAGGGGCGTATCGGGACGGGTGATTACATATTCACGGGTGGAATCGTCGAAATGTCCGTATTTCATGGATCTCTTCTCCAAATTGGACGGTGTAAATAAAATGACAGGTTAATTGCCTACCCGAACCAGGTGCGTACAACTGACCGACGCACGCCAGCGCCGATTATACCCCGCTGCCACAACAATCTGGCGTGATTTTCGACATATTCAGGCCAGACAGGTGAACAGTACTTAAACTAATCCGTTTAAATTCCTTCTGCGCAAACAAATCTGCTCCTTCCTTGCATCTTCTTCCCCATATTCAGATGAATTTCCACACCGACGATTGCCATCGATTTGTATCCCGGCGGACAAGATAAACTGATATCCGCCCGGATTCCCCGTCCGGCATGGAATTCCGGCCAGTTTACGGAGACCTTTCTTTGGGTGGCGGAGACTTGGAAGTCCAGATTCACTTTATTGTCCGTAAAATGGCTGTTCCCTTCGGTACTGTTGCGCGGAAGCTGGAGGCCTTTCCCAAAAGGAATGACCAAACCGTCTTCGTGTAATTCCCCGGTCTCAAAATCCATAATATAGACGAACAAGTTGCCTGCATACCCCAGGTCGGCGATTGTTGCGGAAAAAATCAACCCGGGCTGAAGACTGCGTAATAGTCCCAGCGTTTGATGCGCAATCGCTGGAAGGATCGTGCGGCTTAGAAATGTGCTGCCTCCAGGTTGCAGCCCAGCAGGGGTTCTCGGGACCATCCTACCTGTGCGAGGTCGCCACTGGGAGTGAGCAAGGGTCCAGGTTGGGTCAATTCATTTTGCATGCAAACCTCCAGTCTGATTACCAGTTTAAGGCGATTGTTCACTCCTGTCAAACCATCTCACCCATTACCCTTTTTCTTACCCCTTCTCCGTTATTGTTAGTTACTCATTCCTTCTATAAACCAAGATATTCTTCTATTATGGTTTTTACAGGGTTTGAACTTATAATCAGAGCATGTCGAATATTTTAATGACCTCCATGACGCATCGTGAACGCAATCACTGATTGGCAGCTTTCCCTGAGTGTGGATGACCTCTTGCATGGTCAGGGTATGGATCCGGAAGTTGTCCGAAAAAGCAAACCCCTGCTCAGGCTGATCGCTGAACGAGTCCTTGCCGAGGGATTTAACCTCATCCATCCGGTTGCACTCACCTGCGGAACCGCAGTTCGCGAATTCCGTCACGAACGTATTTTCTTGGAAGGCGGGTCAATTCTGACCGGTCCGTTGGTGACACGTCATCTCAGCGGGGCGCAACGCGTCGTTGCTGCTATTTGCACGATTGGACCGGAACTGGAACAAGCTGTCACCCATTTACTTGGCGAGGACCCGCTCTATGCCCTGGCACTGGACGGATTGGGCAATGCTGCAGTGGATCTGCTCGCCCAAGGGATTTGCGCACGCATCGGGGAGCAGGTCCAAGCCGATGGTTTGCAGGCCTCCACACCGCTCAGTCCCGGCAATCCGGAATGGCCGGTGGAAATCGGCCAACAGCAAATCTTCGCCTTGCTCGACCCCTCTCAGGCCGGTGTCACCCTCACCTCCGGTGGCATGATGCTCCCGAAAAAATCCATGTCTTTCATCGTCGGCCTCGGAAAGGAGATGTCGCAAGCCGGGATGTGTGAAGTCTGCAGCCTGAAAGAGACCTGCCGGTACGGCCATGCCTGAACCCTTTCGCATTGACTTTGAACCGCTCGGACGGCGGGGCGAAGCACGCCCCGGCCAGACGCTCTTGCAGGCTGCCCAATCTGCCGGTGTGGGATTGGCCTCCGTCTGCGCCGGCGTTGGCACGTGTGAGGAGTGCCGGGTGCGTCTTGCTTCTGGCGATCTCACTCCACCCACGCTGATTGAAGAAGCCGTTTTTAGCAAGGCTGATCTATCCGCCGGGTTCCGCTTGGCTTGCCAGGCTGAACCACTCAGTGATGTGAAGTTGGACGTGCCGCCTGAATCTTTGACGGCTTCCCAGCGTTTGCAATTGGATGGGGAAGAAACCCACCTGGAACCACGACCCGCCATTCGTAGCCCTGGCGCGCATGGATTGGCGGTCGATATCGGTACTACGAAGCTGGCTGCTTATCTGGTGAATCTGGAAACCGGCCAGACCGCCTCCCGGGCTGGAGCAATGAACCCGCAGATTGCCTATGGCGAGGATGTCATCAGCCGGATTGCCTACGCCGGGCGTGAACCGGATGGGGCCAAGAAGCTCCAGACGGTATTAATCGAATCATTGAATCTACTCCTGGCAGGAATGTGCGACGAAGCCCGCATCTCCCCTGTTTCGGTTTTGGATGCGGTTCTGGTCGGCAATACTGCCATGCACCATCTGTTTGCCGGACTGCCAGTGGAACAATTGGGGCACGCTCCTTTCGCCCCGGCAATTACCGGGTCGCTTATTATCCCCGCTGGAGAATTAGGACTAAACCTCGGCCCAGGAGCAAACGTCTACCTGCCACCAGTCATTGCCGGATACGTCGGCGCGGATCACCTGGCCATGTTACTCGCCACCCGGGCTTCGGAATCGCCTCACAATGTTATTGCCCTTGACATCGGAACGAATACCGAAATTGCTCTCGTCTCACAAGGTAAAACTACCTGTTGTTCTTGTGCTTCCGGACCGGCCTTCGAAGGCGCACACATTCACGAAGGCATGCGTGCCGCACCCGGAGCCATTGAGCGCGCCCGCTGGTCCGCAGGGAGCATCCTTTGGCAGACAATTGCTGACCAACCGCCCGTGGGCATTTGCGGATCTGGCATCCTGGATGTAGTGGCCGCCCTGCTTGATGGAGGCCTGGTTAAATCGAATGGCGCACTTCAGGCCGGTTCCGGGCAAAGCCGGATAACCGGATACGTACTTGTCCCGGCCGCACAGACTGGCTTGGGGCGAGATTTGGTGGTTACACGCAAGGACCTCCATGAAATCCAACTCGCCAAATCCGCAATCCGAACTGGGCTCGAGATACTACTCCAGGAGGCCGGGCTGACTTATGCCAGTTTGGATGAGTTTATCGTTGCCGGGGCTTTCGGTACCTACCTCGATTTACGGTCTGCCGTTCGTACTGGTATGTTTCCGCCGCTGCCTCTGGTAAAGTACCGCCAGGTTGGTAACGCTGCTGGCGTCGGTGCGAAGCATATGCTTATCTCGATCAAGAAGCGTCGGGAAGCGGAGCGGCTTGCCAGCCGGATCGGTTATATCGAACTGACCTCCCGCCCCACCTTCACTTCCCTGTTTATGGAATACCTCACCTTCCAAGTTTGATGCGGATTCCAGTCCATTTGGACTGGAACAAATTTTATTTCCCACCATCTATCAACCAGGTAGCCACCGGTTGGATGCCGGCTTTGATTCCGTGGTAAAATAGAGTGATTGTGTCTGAATTATAGCTACATAGATGCGGATTCATCGATGAAGAAGATCCACCGATAAGCGGGAGGATGAATGTTAAATGTCACAGGTTTTGCCGAATAATATCGATGATCTATTCCAACCTTCCCGGTCACTCATTCTGAGATACGAAGGTGAGGACGATCAATCGTTTTTAGTCTCCTGTCCCGATAGGGCGCACTTGGACTTCCCCAAAAACCGCAGCATCCCTCAGCCTCTTATTGATAAACCACCGAAACCGCTCACTCCAGCGTTTCGTCTCTTGGCGCTGGCTTTTGTGGGATTGGCCCCGGCTGGTTTGGGCGCTCTTGTTTTGGCACCGCTTGCCATGTTGTGGGCTTTGGCACTACTGATCATCCGTCCTTTAACCCAAGGCGAAAAAATGAGGGTCATTGTTGTTTGTGGGATAGCCATCGTTCTTCTCGGAATAGCCATTCCCATGAGTGCGATTTTCATCGCGCATCTCTCTCCATAAAAGGAGTTTCTTGCTAACTCGCGCATTGTTCTTGTCCGGAGCGTGGTTTACCCTCAGCCTGGTGGTAATGTTCCTGGGAGGTACACCTCTGCGTCGTACCCATCCTGTGCTCTCGCTCGTCTGGTTGGCGGTTGTGTTGGGGATTGGCGATGTCTGGGCGCTTACCACTTTCGGTAAGCCGTTGGAAGTAATCCTTCTCACAAGTTTGGCAGTCTTGCTTGGGTTAGTCTGCATATGGCGGCTGAGCGATTGGAATGCTTTCGGTCAGATGGCCTGGTTGTCAACGCTGATCATCACCCCGATCTTTCTGGCGTACGCCTATTCCACCGTCATTTCCGCTCAACTCACCCCAGCCTCTTTCATTGCGGCCCAGATGTTCATGTTCGTTCAATCAGTCGCTGCCCTGGTGGCGCTGACCCATATGTTTGAAAATATCGATGTAACCTGCCGTGTGCATTGGCATAACCGGATAGAACGGTTAAATCCGGCTCTGGGTTTTTTCCCGATGGTCTCGCTGCACCTCCCGGCCTACGATGAACCACCGGAGGTTGTCGAGTCAACCCTGCGGGCACTGGCTGTCCTGGATTATCCCAACTACGAAGTGCTGGTTATCGACAACAATACGCCGGATGAAAAAACCTGGCGGCCGATCGAAAAACTCTGTAAGGAACTGGGGCCGCGCTTCCGGTTCATCCATCTGGAAAATTGGCCGGGGTTCAAGTCCGGCGCGCTTAATTTCGGCCTTACTCAGACTTCTCCATCAGTGGAACTCATCGGTGTAGTCGACGCCGATTACCAGGTGGACCCTTGTTTCCTTGGCGAATTGGTTCCGGCCTTCACCGATCCAAAGGTCGCCTTCATTCAAGCACCGCAGGATTATCGGGATTACAAACCGGGATCCTTTGCGGAGGCAATGTACTACTCCTACGAATATTTCTTCGAAGTGCCCATGCAAGTCCGCAGCGAACACAATGCTATTATCTTCTCTGGGACGATGGGTCTGATCCGGAAATCGGTCCTGCAGGAAATCGGTGGCTGGAGCGAGTGGTGCGTCACCGAAGACGCCGAGGCCAGTCTGCGTGTCCTCAAGCGCGGCTACAAATCTTTGTATTTCCATCGGAGCATGGGTCGTGGGCTGATGCCATGCACATTTGCCGGCTTGAAGCGGCAACGTTTCCGTTGGTGTTTTGGCAACGTCCAGCTCCTGCGCAAGCATTGGGAAGCCTTGATGCCGTGGGCGCATTGGATCGACCCGGAAAACCACCTCACCCAGGCTCAGCGCTACTACTACTTGGCCGGATGCGTGCAATGGTTCTCCGATGCTTTCAATTTCGCTTTTATTTGCTTCCTGGTGGCGGGCGGAGCTATCAAGCTGGTTTCGTCACATTTCACTATCCTGCCCATCACTGCTCCATGGATTAGCTTTGCCTCCATTTACATTTTCCTAAACTTGTGGCGGCTCGTCTGGGTGATACGCAACGCCTTCAAGGTCTCATGGGGGATGGCATTCCGTTCGATGTATAGTATGTTTAGTGTGGGGTGGGTGATCACACTGGCCAGTTTTCAGGCTTTGATTCAAACCCGTACCGCCTTCCTTCGCACGCCTAAGACGTTCGGCAAGGTGCGGGTACTCAATGCCCTGTTCGCCACTCAATGGGAGGCGGGTATTGGTCTGCTTTGCCTGGTAATGGGGGCGGCCGTCCTCTTCTTGGCCGACCGCACTCTCAACACTTACTTCATCGGCGGTCTGCTTCTCTGGCAGTCTAGTCTCTACCTGACCTCGCCGATTTACGGCCTGTTCTATAAATCCTGCGATTAATAAAATGTCGAATAGAAAATAATCTTGGGTGGCGGTTTCTCATAGCATTAAAGTGACGTTGAAGAAAAGGGGGAAAATGGTTACAAAACCCTTGACAATTTAGATCATATGTTCTATTATTAAATTCTCCGGGTAAATATCCCTTTACTCTCAATTGCCCATTCCTCATTTTCTTTCCGCTTTTTATTTGCGTCGTAACCGGACCACTTCATGAACAATACAAGCGGACAAAGATGGAAAACTGGCTACAATCAATTCCTTTCTGCCATCATTCGTTCTTTATAAAACTTTAACGAAAGTGACTTTTATTACATCTGGATTCCTTTGGATATCCTTGAAAGTTATCATGATGCCCTCTACCAGTCCCTAGTCATTCCTCTTCGTTCCTCCAAAACGAATATCATTTAGAAACCTTTCGGAAATCTCAGAGGATCCCGGCAATTATTCTTTTCCATGCAGATACCGCAATGCACATTCCGCCAGGATTGCGGTGCCGATGGGAAGAGCGCGTTCGTCGATATCGAAAAGCGGGTTATGTCCCATGCGCTCATCCCCTTCAATCCGGGTTCCCAGGGAGAACATTGCACCAGGGGCAATTTCTGAAAAGCAGCCAAAATCCTCCGCCCCGAGATCCTTGTCAGGTTTGAGCACGTGTTCTGCACCGAGAATACCTCCAGCAGCCTTCTGTATCAAATCCACAGCCTCCGGATGATTTTGCATGGGAGGCGTTCCGACTTCAAACCGCAGGCTGTAATCCCCGCCCAGCGGATGAGCCAGTTCGAAGGCTCGCTTGATCTCCTCTTGGATTTGCTCCTGCACCCGCCTTTCTGTAAATCGCAGCGTGCCGGTAATTTCCACCCGGTCAGGAATGACATTCTCCGTCCTTCCCCCACGTATTGAACCGATACTGATCACGGCTGGATCAAAAGCAGACAACCTGCGCGACGGAATTGCATTCAATGCGAAAATAATATGCGCGGAAATGTAGAACGGGTCGATCGAATCATGCGGCCTCGCTCCGTGTCCTCCCTTTCCAATAATGTTTCCGAACCAGGAGTCCACCCCGCCCGAAGAAGATCCGGTTTCGACAAGGATATCCCCTACTGGTGTGGACGGGTCTACATGCAGGGCTATGACCATGTCTACCCCTTGCATTGCTCCATCTGCAATCATGCGTGGCGCGCCGCTGATTCCTTCCTCGTCGCCCACTTCCTCGGAAGGCTGGAAGAGGAAGCGTACTGTTCCGGGGAGTTCTTCATTCGCCAACAATGTGGCAGTACCCAATAGCATGGCAGTGTGGCTGTCATGTCCGCAGGCGTGCATGACTCCAGGATTCTGGGATGCATACGGAACCTGGTTGGCTTCCTCCAGCGGCAGCGCATCCATGTCGGCTCGCAAGGCAATGACCGGTTTACCCTTACCAATTTCTGCAACCACGCCGGTCCGCCCAACTCCGCGCCGTACACGGCAACCCAACTTTTCCATGACCTCCGCCACACCCATCGATGTACGTGTTTCGTGGAAACCGAGTTCCGGGTGCATGTGGAAGTCACGCCGCCAGGCAATAAGGTCGTTTTGGATTGCTTTAGCTTTATTAAGCATCTCTCTCTCCATAAATATGCACTTATTTGTGTGCACTACTTCACCAATTCATGTTCCGCAGCTGCCATGATGGCATCCAATTCGCGTTCCTGTGCTGGCTCTAGCGGCGGAACCTGATGTTCGCGTAAAATCTTCTCAGCCTCAACCTGTGCCCGTTCGGCCAGTCCTTGTCGTCCACTTGTATCCCATCTCTCCCAGGAGGAACGCTCCGCCAGCCGGGTGATAAATACCTCGCCTGCTTTGAGGTTTTTCATCGTATGCTTTTGGCCGAGGAAGTTGCGTGTGGATGCCATTGCCGCCGCGACTACATCCACTGCCAACGCATCCACCTCTACACCAAAACCGTTCCGAATCCGAAGGATGGAACCGGCAAACTCATTATCCGCCACCATCTGGGCGTACGATCCCATCACGCCCGCTTCCATCTCGCCGATCCCGGACAGCTCATCCGCCCCGGCCAGAGCTGGCAGGATGGCATTCAGGGCTCGTTCAAAACCGTTCTGTGCATCCAGCGTATGTGCATTTGTCGAGAAACCATATACGTTGACCGGCAATCCATAATGGTGACCCACCTGGACAGTCCCGGCGGAGGCCATTCCCATTTCGACCCCGCCCCACACCGAGAGGCCGGTACGCGGTTCCATCATCGCCAATCGACCACAGTAAATCATCGACAGTCCCGGATGGACCAATTGGGCCAATACCAAGGCTGCCAATATTTCAGCGTTCTGTTGCGCAATTGCACCGGCGATAGAGAATGGAGCCGTCGTCCCGGCGGTGGGACAAGGCAACGGTCCGAAGGGGATGCCCGATTTTGCAATTTCGATAATGGCTTCCGCTTCGTGGTCCGGAATGGTCAATGGGCTGACCGGGGACACGCTGAGTGTCAATATTTCCGCAGGTGGTCCGATCACTCCGGCCATCTTTACGGCATAGCGTACCTCGGCAGCCAGCTGTACACCTGGTCCTTGAAGCGGTTTGAGGGTATACGGCAGGGCATGCCGGTACATTCCCAGCGACATGAGGCTGCCAGGGATTTCAGTTGGAGTGAAGAAGGGTGTTATGGTGTGGCAATTCTCCAATGCATCCAGTAAACGGGTGGCGTCGCAAACATCATTGATGGTTGCCAGCCGACGCTTCCCTGAAGCCATATCGAAGACGTTGGGTGCGCCGCCCAGGTTATGAAAATAAAGGCATCCGTCACCAAGAGTCCTTTCCATACCACCGCGGCCCCGAATGGTTGTGCTCTTGCCAGCTTGAGCGATACACTTCTCAACAAGGTCCGGTGGGAACAATACCTGTCTATCCAGCACCTTTGCTCCCGCCTCGCTCAGGATTGCGCAGCTGCTCGGTTGTGTCAGCACCACGCCAGTCTCAGCCAAGATGCGCAGCGTTGCTTGGTGAATCGCTTCAACTTCATCGGTTGATAGCAGCAGGTTCAAGGACATATTGTGAGTAGTTATTCAATCCTTTTTCGATCACACACAGTTTGACCGGATAACTTTGGTCAATCAGTTTTGGATTTTCCCCACGCAGCCGTCACAGAGGATCTTCGTCGGGGCTATTCGAAATCCAATATACTTGAACCAGCCATCAACCAGTTCCCGCTGATTGAATGGATTCCGGATGACAATGGCTTATTAGCCATGCAGAGGTCACAGCGGTAGCCGCAACAGGCAAGACCGGTTGCGTGGTTTTCGCCTTGTTATTTTTCCAGAAGCCCCGCAAGGAAGGCGACGCGGCGAATTTCCGAAATCGAGAACGTTCTCGAGTTTGAGAAAGCTATGGCCTTCGTTCTCGTACATCTTAAAATCCACCTCGCGACCAAGTTCCAGCAGCTTATCACGAGCATGGATGGAATCACTGGCTGGGCAACGAGGGTCGTTTTCACCACAGATGATCTGCACCGGAGCCAGGATGCGATCCAGGAAGAAATACGGGGAACGCTCACGCCATAACTCAAAGTTTTCGTCAGGGCTGCCCATGTTTTCGATATCCCAGTGTTTCAGGTCTTCGCGCAATTCCTCATGGCAGTGGAACAGGTTCAGGAAGGGAACGATGGCCGATCCACCCGCCCAAAGCGCCGGGTAACGGGTGAGGCAACTCATGGTCAGGTACCCACCATGGCTACGCCCAGTGACGGCTATACGCTTCGGGTCAGCTAACCCCTCCCGCACCAAGTACTGTGCGCCGGCCGCGCAGTCATCGGCGTCACCGCCCCCAAGGTCGAAACGGTTGAGGGTTTGCCACTCGCGACCATAGCCAGTGGAGCCGCGGTAATTGGGAGCTAGAACTGTCCAACCGCGGCTGACGAGGTGAATCATGAACGGATACCAGGTGTATGAAAAGTGCCAGGTAGGCCCACCGTGGATGATGATCACCGCAGGGGTGTGTGGGCCCACGTCTGCGGGACGATATAGCAGCGCCGGGACTGTTTCCCCATCCATGCTGGGATAGATCACCTCATCTGGCATGATGAAGTTCACTTTACGCAATGCTAGCGGTAGGGATTGAGTTAATTGTCGGAGGTTTCGTTCGCGGAAGGAAATTTCCCACAGATCATCAGGATGACCTGGATTATCAAATAAGAAGATGATTAAATCACCATCAGGGGTGAAAACTGGCGTATAGTGTAGTCCCGGTTCCATTTGTTGCATCCGCAGCGGGTAATGGCCCTCCTGCCACAACTCCAGCCAAGTCTCGCCACCATTAGCAGCGACATATACCAAATTTTTTCCGTCCGGCGACCACGCTGGCGAATAGCGTTCCCACTGGCTGCCTTTGAACCAGGCGATCTCTTGTTTATCAATATCCAGAATACCAATGCTATGCCAGCCTGAGAGATCGGAGTCAAAAGCAAGCCGCTTGCTGTCCGGAGACCAGGCTGGATTGCGGGCATCAATCGGTGACCCGTCTCTCATGATCGCCCGGTTTTCCTTTCCATCCGGCGTGACGAGGTAAGTCAGGTAATCCTGGCCAGGGCCTTCAAAGACTACTGCCAACCACTGTCCATCGGGCGACCATTTGACGTTCCATCCCGGGCGGTTAATACTGAGAATCTTACGGATCGGAAAGAGCGTCATCGTTTCCTGACCGTTTGTGGGAGCTTTGTCCAGGTCCATCACATAGGCATCGAAGTGTTGGTTTTGGTCTGCTATAAAAGCAATGGCATTTCCGTCCGGCGACCAGGCAATATTCGTTTGGAGTGAGAATGAAATGCCCGGAGTTAGGTCGGTGTTTTTTCCAGTGATGAAATCTTGCAGGAATAAATGATTCTGCTCACTGCCGTCGAAATCCACCAGGTAGGCCAGGCGCGAACCTTCGGGGGAATATTTGGGGCCAAATTTTCCACCCGGACCGATGGAGACCCGCCTGGGAGACTGGCGTCCGGTGAGGGAGATTTCGTATATCTCCCACTGCCCGGTCTTATTCCAGGAATAGGCTACTTTCCTGCCGTCTGGTGAGATGTCAAAGCCCATCTCGACTTCCACATAAGGAACGCGTAATAAAGCCCCTAAATCAATCATAGCCTTCTTTCTTCAGACTAAGTGACAGGCTACCCAATGCCCCTTGGCAACTTCCCGCCATTCAGGTACATCGAGATGGCATCGCTCAACCGCAATTGGGCAGCGTGGGTGGAAACGACAACCGGACGGCGGGTTAAGTGGACTGGGTACGTCTCCAACTAGGATGGTCCGATGGCGGGCGCGGTCTTTTTTAGGATCTGGTATGGGGACAGCCGAGAGCAAGGCCTTGGTATATGGATGGAGCGGGTGATCGTACAGTTCATCACGGTCACCCATTTCCACAATTACACCCAGATACATGACCGCCACCCTGTCACAGATGTGACGTACCATACTCAGATCATGGGCGATGAAAAGATATGTAATGCCAAATTGATCCTGTAAATCCTCCAGCAGGTTGACAACTTGGGCTTGGATGGAGACATCCAGGGCAGAGATTGGTTCATCGCAGACGATGAATTTAGGGGCGGAAGCCAGGGCACGCGCCACTCCAATGCGCTGTCGCTGACCGCCCGAGAATTCGTGCGGAAAGCGATTGAGATGTGAAGGGCTTAATCCAACCAGACGCAAGAGCTCCCGAACACGATCGGTACGCTCATTTTCATTTGAAATCAGGTTGTGCACGCGCAGAGGTTCACCAATGATTGCACTGATTGTCCAACGTGGGTTGAGAGAGGCGTAAGGATCCTGAAAGATGATTTGTGCCTTGCGCCGGATGACCATCATCCTGGCGCCATGCGACTTACGCAGGTCTTGGCCGTCAATCATGATCTGGCCATCAGTGGGCGGATACAAGCCTAGTAGTGTACGCCCGGCGGTCGTCTTCCCACAGCCACTTTCGCCGACCAGTCCGAGGGTTTCGCCAGGATTGATTGAAAAGGAAATACCATCAACAGCTCGCACAGTCCCCACCTGGCGTTGGATCATGATTCCACGCATTACAGGAAAATGCTTGATTAGGTTTCTTACTTCGACTAGAGGCTGGGAGTCGGTCATTGTGCTCCTCCTCCTTCAACATCCACCCAACAGGCAATGGAATGATCGTTCCCTACCAACCTCAATGACGGATTTTGCGTTTTACATTTGTCTAATACATATTCACAACGCGGCGCAAAGGGACAACCGGATGGTTTGACCAGTAGATTGGGTGGCGCTCCAGGGATGGATTTCAAACGGCTTTCACGGCGTCTCTCTGCGTGTGGTAAAGCAGCCATCAATGCAAGAGTATAAGGATGGCGCGGATTTTCATAAAGAGGTTCCACATCCGCTTTCTCAACGATGTAACCAGCGTACATGACAATAACATGCTCCGACAGCCCCGCCACCACACCAAGATCGTGTGTGATCCAGATAATGCTCAGACCAATCTTGTCGCGCAATTCCTTGACGAGTTCGATAATTTGGGCTTGAATGGTTACATCCAATGCAGTGGTCGGTTCGTCGGCGATCAACAGGGTCGGATTACACGCTAGTGCCATGGCAATCATGACCCGCTGGCGCATCCCACCGGAGAATTGATGTGGGTAATCTCCCAGGCGTTTATTTGAGTCGGGGATACCCACCAGTTCAAGCAATTCGATGGCTCTCTTTCGAGCCTTTTCGGGCGGGAAATTAAGGTGAACGCGCAGAGGCTCGGTTAACTGGCGGCCAATCGATAACACCGGGTTAAGCGATGTCATTGGATCTTGGAAGACCATGGCTATCTCTTTTCCACGAATATCGCTCTGCAAATCGTTCTCGTTCAATTTGAGCAAATCTTTCCCACGATAATATGCACTTCCACTAACAATCTCGCCTGGTGGAATAGGAATGAGGCTTAGGAGCGACATCATCGTAACTGATTTTCCGCATCCGCTCTCTCCAACTACGGCTAATGTCCCGCCTTCTTTTAGGTCGAACGAAACCCCGTTGACGGCGTAAACTGTACCTTCCGCTGTGTGGAAACGGGTCTTAAGGTCCTTGACATCCAGCAACATAGTCATGTTAATCTCACACCATGCGGCTACGCGGGTCGAGAGCATCGCGTAATCCATCGCCGACGAAATTAATGCTCAAGACAATGAGCAGAATTAGTATCCCGGGGAAGAGCCAAAGCCAATAGGCAGTTTCTATATAATTGTAGGCGCCTTCGAGCATATTGCCCCATGTGGCAGTCGGTGGACGGACGCCCAGTCCGAGGAAACTGATATAGGCCTCGAGCGAGATGGCATTAGCAACACCCAGCGTGGCCGTCACGACAATGGGGGCGATACTGTTCGGGAGGATATGGCGAAAGATGATATCGAAGGTGGAAGTGCCTGTTGCGCGCGCCGCCAGAACGAATTCGCTTTCCTTAAGCGTGAGAAACTCGGCTCGTACAATGCGCGCCAGATAAGGCCACGAGGTCAAGCCAATGATGGCGATGATGACAACCACACTTCCGCTTAACTCCCGGCCGAGGATAGTGATGTTGGGGATATTGCCTGCGAAGAATTTCGCCATGACCAATAGTAGGAATATTTGCGGGACGATGAGGATGGCTTCAGTAAATCGCATTAAAAGATTGTCAACCAGACCCCCAAAATAGCCGGAGACCGCCCCAATTAAAATTCCCAGTGTCGTTTCGAGCATCACCGCAGTGAGACCGATTAACAGGGAAATCTGTCCGCCATAAATTGTGCGGGCTAGGATGTCGCGACCTATCACGTCTGTGCCAAAGGGGTGTGCTCGCGATGGCGATTGCAATGCAATGCCGGTATCGTTATAGTTGGCATATTTTTCGCTAAAAATGACGCTCCCAAGTGTGCAATATAAGATTACCAATATCAGAATGCCCACTCCGACAAGCGCCATTTTATGGCGTCGAAATTTCAACCAGGCCATTTTACTCAGCGAGAGAGGCGGGGCCTCTAACGCATCCAAAGTGAGCGGCTTTATCGAAAGTACATTAGGTGAAGGAGATGTAGCTGTCATGATGACCCTAAACGAAGCGAATTCGTGGATCCAGCCAGGCGTACACGACATCAGTGAGGATTTGGAAGAATACTACAGCTACGGCAATCATTATCATGATCCCCATGACGACCGGTGTATCACCGCGCGACACTTGATCGATGAAAAGGCGCCCCATTCCAGGCCATGCGAAGATTTTCTCGGTCACCAGCGCACCGCCCAGCAGAAAAGGCAGGTCGAGGCCCACCACGGTTACTATCGGAAGCGAGGCATTCTTCAAGGCATGGATAAAAACGATTTCACGCCTAGGCAGCCCCTTGGCGCGTGCTGTGCGGATATAGTCCTGGTTCATGGCCTCCAGCATCGTACTTCGGATATAGCGACTGTAGCCTGAAAAACTATTGACCGAGATCACAGCAACAGGCAAAATCATATGAGTGATCAGCTGCCAGAAAGTAGGACCTGCCTGTGGATCGAACATACCCACAGTCGGTAAATACGGCAATCCCCATCTTTTGAAGTTGACTGCGAAAATATACATGGCTCCCAATGCCAAAAAGAATATCGGCATGGAATAGCCAATGAACGATAAAGTTGTTATCAGGTTGTCGGCAAACGAGTATTGCCGCAGGGCAGAATATACGCCGATGAACAGCGCCCCGAGCACAACCACCAGTTCTGATACCAACATAAGGAGCAGGGTGTTGGGCAGGCGCGAGAGAATTAACTGCATGGCGGGTTGCCGAGTTACAAGGGAATTCCCAAAATCGCCGCGCAGAACACCCTTCCGGACGCCGGGCGTTTCAGCAATCCCGTCGCCGTTAATATCCACCTTGGTCCAATCATTCCCGACTAGCCAGTATACATATTGCACAAGAATTGGTTTATCCAACCCCAACTGGCGGGCGAGCCGTTCGCGGTCTTCGCGGCGGGTAACCGAGCGTCCGCCCATCGTGGCAAGCGGATCACCCATATTCTGCAGCATAACAAACATGATAATGCTGACGATGAAGATCAGCGGTATTCCTTGCAAAAATCGTCGAATGATATATCGGGTCATAGGATATTTCCGCGAAACAGGTAGGATGTTGCAGGCACGACTTGGGCCTGCAACATCCAGTATCAGGAAGGATTAAGGTCTTTGCTTACTTTATATTCCATTCTCCTATGTTGTAGAAAGGTGTCGCGCCCGAAAGTTTGACGCCTTCCAGCCGCTTGCTGAGTGCCCAGATATCCGGGTCCAGCCACAGACTTAACCAGTAGACTTGATCATACATCAGCTTGGTAATCTGATGGAAGGTTGCAACGCGTTGATTGAAGTCCACCTGTGTTGTCTGCACCTGGAAGAGACCGTCCAGCTTCTTATCACATAAGAATTGTGCATTCACACCTTGCGGATTTTGATCGCTGGGGATCTCACTGCACAGCCAGTAGGCAATATCCGGATCAGGGAAAGCCGTGGGCACATCTGACCACTCATAGATGTCGAGAGCGCCGGAATAAGTTGGGCCTTTATCTGCGTAGCTGGCGAAAAAGATATCGCTGTCATAGTTCAACAACTCCACCTTCACACCAATGCTCGCAAGCTCCTGTTGAATAATCGCCTGGGCGTTCTGGCGTACATCCCTGGTGGTGGTGCCATAGCGCAGATCCAACTTGACGCCATCCTTCTCGCGGACACCATCTGCACCCATTGTCCAGCCAGCTTCGTCCAACAATTGTTTGGCTTTCGCCGGGTCGTACGGATATGGTTTCAGCGAGGGATCCACATAAGGCATTTTATCCCACAAGGATGCACCTGGTTGGGTTTTTCCAAGCAGCAGGTCTTTGGCCATCTTAAAACGATCTATCCCATAAGCCAATGCTTGTCGAACGCGCACATCTTTAAGGGCGGGGTGACCTTTGTCGCCCAGGTTGAAGTACAAACCTTCACTGTAGCCTGAATTGACAGAGACGATATTTACACCGGCTTGTTCGAGTGCCGGGATGTCGGGATAGGCGATAAAGATACCGAGGTCGCCATCTCCTGTTTTGAGAGCCGCTACCTGAGAAGCATCGTCCGGTACGATGCGAATAAAAATCTCGTCCAGATTGGCTTTCTTGCCCCAATACTTGTCGTTACGTACAAAACGCAGGAATGATCCGGATTGCCACTCACTGAACACGAATGGCCCCGCCCCGACAGTCGGGGCTTTATTCCAGGGAGCATTATCCAGTGTGCCGTCCTTATCAAAGACGGGCTTCAGGATATGTTCAGGAAGGAGGGCTTTCCAGAAGGATAACCATGGAGCAAACGGCTCAGCGAATTTCATCACCACAGTGCGCGCATCCGGGGTTTCAATGCTGGCAAGTTTGCTGTATGGATAAGTGGTTGACACGGCATTTTTTGGGTTGATATACATCTCGTAAGTGAACTTGAAATCCGCCGAAGTTATCGGCTGCCCGTCCGACCAGATGATATCGTTCCGAAGGTGCAATGTGATGGTCTTGCCATCCGCGGCGATACCACCGTTTTGAATGCTTGGTATTTCGGTCACGAGGACGGGATAGGGTTTATTCTGATCGTCATATTGCCAAGCCCACACATCACAGGCCTGTTGAAGAATCTCGGAGAAATACATACTCGTGTACATCGTATTCATGGATTCGGGCTCTTGCGTGAATATCAGCGTTGCCACTTTTTTTGTTGAAGTCTGCGCCGTATTCGTGCAGCCCCCAAGGCCAGGCTGGCAATGATCAGGACTGCCAAAATGGTATACAAGACAGATTTGCGTGACATTCTTCCTCCTTTGTTTATCGGGCCAAATGGTTTAAAAAGCGCCATTGGAACATCGAAATCCATCTGAAGGCGCATACGGTTATTCCGTTTTGGCAGGGCGTCCATTCCGGCCTTTCGGGCCAAATTCTCGACCATCGTCCGCAACTCACGCTCTTGTTCGGGTGTATAGCGTGGTTGCTCATAAGCAGCCAATAGCTCTCGGGTGCGAGCTCTTGCCCGAGCAAAGGCATCGGGACTGCCGGAGGCCTGCCAACCTCGGATGGAGTCACGATCTATGACAGACGATGGTACATGCTGTTCTTTTGAGAACAGATCTCGTGTGATTTTTTGTTTGAGAAAATCACCTTTGAAATTAATACCTTCAAACAGAGCCGTTGCCAGTGTCTCGGTACGGACCTCGATCCCGCCAGCAGACGTTGCGCCATGGCAATCCCCTCGGCATCCACTACCAGTTTTTCCGGGCTTTGGCATGCCAGGAAATCGAGCATACCGGCACCTGAGATCATGTTGATACCCGCCAGAGCTCCAATCATTGCTGAAATGCCACTTTCCAGTCCAGCCTGGGCATCCACGACCTTGGCATCAGATGCCCCCAGGTATGCGTGCGTAGGCAAGTTCAATGATT
>CAWHAM010000013.1:0-153701 GCA_963827305.1 uncultured Chloroflexia bacterium | reverse complement strand
CACTGGAAGGATACCCACAATCCCAAAGACCAGGTCGCCGGGCATGCGGATCCATTCGATCAGCCTGGCCAGGCGGGTGTCCAAATAAGCCGGGCTGCGGGCGTGCCAATAGCCGTTGATCAACACATCCCTGAATTGGAGCACGCCTCCCGGAAACAGTGACAGGATGACCATCAGCGCCAGGCCGATATTCAACCCCCAGAAGGAAACCCGGATGTATTTCTCGACGCGTTTCCACTGCTGCTCCGGCAGTGCCTGGCGGATGGCAAACATCATCAATGCCAGCCCCAGCATCCCGAAGACACCCATCAAGGCAGAGTGACCGTGGTTAGGGGTCAGCATCGTACCGACCTCGTAGTAGCTCACGATCGGCGTATTGATGAGAAAGCCAAATACGCCCGCCCCGACAAAGTTCCAGAAGCCAACTGCCATCAGGAAGTAAAAGGTCCACTTATGAGGGACTGAGATCACCTGCCCACAGATATCGCATTTGTTCCTGGTCAGCTTGATAAAATCCCAGGCATCCAGGGTCAGCAGGGTGAGCGGCACGACTTCAAGAGCAGAGAACATGGCTGCCAGCGCCATCGTGATGTTGGATTGCCCGTTCCAATACCAATGATGGCCAGTTCCAACGATCCCACTGGCCAGGAATAAAATGGCGTCCAGATAGATCACTCGGGCAGCAGTCTTGCGGGTGACCATGCCCAACAAGTAGAAAATGATTGCCACCATCACCGTCGCAAACAGTTCAAAGAAACCTTCCACCCACAGGTGGATGATCCAGAAACGCCAGGTATCCACAACCGTATAATTGGTCATGCTCGAGTAGAACAAGGCGGGCAGGTAGAACAGCGGGATCCCGACTGCTGCATACAAGAAAAGAGAGGCGACTTCCCTGCGTTCCCCATCTTTACGAGCCGGTGCAATTGCTCTAAAAAGGAGAGCCAACCAGACCACCAGGCCGATCGCCAGGAGGATTTGCCAAAAACGCCCGAGATCAAGGTATTCCCAGCCCTGGTCCCCAATCCAGAACCAAAGATTCCCCAACCAGTTATTGACTCCCAAGTATTCTCCCAGCAGACTGCCGGCCACGACCACCACCAGAGCACCAAAAAGGATGTTCACCCAGAGCGCCTGCTTTTTGGGCTCCCTGCCTCCCACCGCCGGGCCGAGAAAAAGCGCTCCGGCGATATAAGCTGTGGCAATCCAGAAGACAGCAATCTGCACATGCCAGGTGCGGACAATATTACTGGGAAGAAGGCGCGAGAGGTCCAGACCATAAAAGGAACTGGGATCTGCACGATAATGTGCGATCAGCATCCCACAAAGTCCCTGCAGCAGGAGCAGGACGGCTACGAACAGGAAGTATTTCAACGTCCCCTTCTGGCTGGCGGTCATCTCACCCCCCGGCAGCATTTGAGGACGGATATGCTCCCGCTTGCCTTTCCAACCCAGGTAATCAAAACGACCAAATGAAAACAGCACCACCGCAGTCCCGCCCAGCAAGGTGATAAGACTAAGCGCACTCCACAGGATGGCATCGCTGGTTGGTCGATTACCAACCAATGGATCGTAAGGGAAATTATTAGTATATGAATACGACCGCCCAGGCCGTTCAGCCACGGATGACCAGGCTGCCCAAGCGAAGAAGGCGGTCAACTGGCGGATCTCCTGAGGGTCGTCGATCAATCTGGCCTGCAAGCCGGCATCACCACCAGGTTTGGAAAAGTAGTCAGCCCAGACCGCCTGCTGTGCCTTAAAGGTATCGACCTCCGGCTGGGTATATGTCAATACATCCGATGAGGCATCATAACGATTTTGCTTGAGGAGCAGGCTAGTCTCGGCCTGCACCGCAGCCTGATCAGGAGCATCCAGCGCAGCGAAACTCTGGTTGTATTTTTCCAACGCAATGCTCCCGGCAACAGTCAGTCCCAAATCGTGCAGATAAGCGGCAGAAAAATCAGGGCCGAGATACGCGCCATGACCCAAAACAGAGCCATTTTCCATCAGACCATACTTCAGAAATACCTGCTGCCCGGAACGGACATCGTTTCCCGTGAAGATCACCTGGCCGGAAGATGATACCACCCGGTCTGGAATGGGAGGGGCATCACGGTAAGCGCTGACCGTGACCCCGATCAGGATCGAAAAACCAACGATCATCACCAAAATGACCGCATTCCGCCACCACGGAGAGAGACGACCTCCATCCTGGTTTTGAGTGTCCATTCATTCCTCCTGGCTCCAGAGAAAGACAGACATGGTTGCTAAAAAATATATTTCCTTCGGCAAATTGTTGGAAAAATGTTCTTCCTTAATTCAATTCAAGGTCCCTTAACGGAATCATACCTTTATCAAGCTGATTATGCAAATCCCTTCGGCTAAAACAAAGGAGCAGGCGGGCCAGAAACCCATCCGCCGGGCCGACGATACAGCCGATCCCACGCCCCTACAAGGTTGTGGTTAAATGCCACCAACCTTATTATGATACACCCAACACTTATGCTAGAGGTATAATGCTTTAAAATCCATCACAAACAACTTTTCTAAGAGGTAATCATGAGCAAGGCTGTTGCTGATCTAATGAATGAACATGAAGCCATCCTGTCCGCGATCCAGATCCTTGACAGGATGATCCCTGCCATGGAAAAAGCCCCATCGATCGATAAAAAGGATGTCCAGGATTTCATCGGCTTCCTGAAAGAATTTGCTGACAAGTGCCATCATGGAAAAGAGGAAGGGCTTTTGTTCCCGGCGTTGGTCAAGGCAGGTGTTCCGGAGCAAGGCGGACCGATTGGTGTGATGCTCACTGAACATGCCAGGGGCAGGCAGTTGATCCGGGATATGGAAGGATCGATCGCCAACGGTGTTGACCTGGTGAAACTCTCCGCGGCGGCCAAAGGATATGCAACCCTTCTCAGGAATCATATCCAGAAAGAGAATACGTTCCTGTTTCCCACGGCGGAAAAAGTGCTGACGGAAGCGCAATTGGAAGAGCTTTACAAAGGATTCGAAGAACATGAGGAAAAGGTCATTGGCCAAGGGCGGCATGAAGAACTGCATGCCATGCTCGAGAGCCTGCAGGAAAAATACCCCATTTGAAAAGAGTCAGGCAGACAACGGCTCCGCTGATGGGACACAGGCACGATGTGAAACAAAAAGGCGCGAAGAATCATAGATTTGACAAAAGCGCACTTGATCAAGTGCGCTTTTATAATTTGGCAGGTGATAGAGAAAAGAAGTGCCGACTGCGCACTTGATCAAGTGCGCTTTTATAATTTGGCAGGTGATAGAGAAAAGAAGTGCCGACTGCGCCCCTGCGAGGTGCCCTGAAAGTACTTGTGACGGGCAGGCAGGCGGGGAGAGGCAGCCATTCCGTCCGGCGCTTTTTGAGGAGAAGCTTATGACGACAACCGAGCAAAACGAAGCTGCGGCACGAAGGTGCATCGAGCTGTTCAACCAGCGAACCATCGAATGGGTTGAGACCTGTTATGCGCCAAACGCCGAGTGGATCGAATTGCCACTGCCAACCACCCCTTCGGGCCGACACGGCGATCGTGCATTTCTCGGTCAGGTTGCCCGGCGGATACTCGCGCTATTCCCTGATCGTCGGATGGAAATCCTGAATCTTGTTTCCCACCATGACCAAGTTGTGCTTGAATTGGATTGGCGGGGCACCGCTGCAGCCACCGTTGGGAACATCCAGGCCGGTTCACCGATCCGGTTTCGAGTGGCAACATTTCTCACATTCGTCGAGGGAATGATCGTCAAACAAGTGGATTACTGTGTGCCCATACCAACCAACGCCGCCTGATATCGGCTCCCACATAAGAAGCGCAGGAACGAATTAAGATAGTTATTGGATTTCCAAAACCAGGAAGCCAAGCATGATCGATAATAATGACACGATCTCCGGGAAACAAACCAAGCGTAGCGCGTGGACACGGATATTGGATGTAGCCTTGCGAGCAGCGCATGTCCTCCTGATAAGCGTATTGTTCGGTGGAGCAGTTTTCAAGATCCCGGTCCACCAGCTTTTGCCCTGGCGGTTTCCTGCGATCGCCAGCGGGATCGCGCTGATCGCATCCGAGGTTTTCCATAATCTTCACTGGCCCTATCAGGGTCGAGGCGTCATGGTGTACATGCATGTCGGACTTTTCGTTCTCTATTGTTTCCGGCCCGACCTGGCCATTCCGTGCTTATCCACGGCGCTGGTGATCGGTATGGCGGGCAGCCATATGCCGAAAAAGCTACGCTACTGGTCATTCATGCATGGGCGGGTAAAATGAAGGGTAGGGGGAAGAGGCATCCAGACACTCTGCACTCCTCCAGTGAGACAAACCGGGTACAATAGCGCCACCATGAAGATCCCTTCCGGTACCATCCCAGACGAACCCAGACGCCAATAGCCATGCAACCAAGCCTTTCAGACCTCGAACGGCTAGCACGCCAGGCCGGTCAAATCCTGCGCCTGGGTTACGAGCAGGAGCACCAGGTGGACTACAAGGGGGCGATCGACCTGGTCACCGAAGTGGACCGCCAGTCGGAGGACCTGCTGCTGGGCGAGATCCAGCGGCTCTTCCCCGGACACCAGATCGTCTCCGAGGAAATCGGGCTGGTGCCGGGGCGGGCGGGTGACCAGTGGTACGTGGATCCACTGGACGGCACGGTTAACTATGCCCATGGCATCCCCGTTTTTTCGGTCTCGATCGCGTATGCCCAAAACGGCGTCGTCAAGCTGGGCGTGATCTATGACCCGATGCGGGACGAACTCTTCGCGGCCGAGCTAGGCCGGGAGCGCGCTGCAACGGGCGCAGTTTGCAGGTCTCGAAGGTGACGGATTTCCAGCACAGCCTGCTCGTGACCGGTTTCCCTTATGATGCCTGGTCCACGCCGCGGGACAACCTGGAGTATTACGGACGCTTCGCCAAGTTGACGCAGGGGGTACGCCGGATGGGCTCGGCGGCCATCGACCTGTGCTACGTTGCGGCGGGTCGTTTCGACGGCTACTGGGAATTGAGCCTCAAGCCCTGGGATGTTGCCGCCGGGGGCCTGATCGCCCGGGAAGCCGGCGCAACGGTAACGAATGCGGAGGGACAGGACGATTTCATCACCCCACCGTGCTCGGTGCTGGCGGCTCCGCCGGTACTGCATGCCAGGATGAGGGAAATCCTGGCGGAGAATGGGTGAAGAGTATCCCAACCCCCTACCCCCGTCGCCTCTCCCTCTCCGCTTCGCTTCGGGGACGAGACCCGAATCGGGGAGGGGAAAATTATGCGGAAAATGGGCTGCGGGGGCGTTTCACGCCCCGCAGCCCATTTTCCGCTACTATTTATTCTAAAGGCGGGATGATATAATTTTACAAACCTTGTCAAAGAGGAGGATTTTCCATGACAGATGCGCGTGTTGAAAAACTTGCTCAAATCCTGGTGGACTATTCGGCGCAGATCAAACCGGGCGACCGGGTTGCCATCGAGGCGACCACCGCCGCCGAGCCGCTGGTGCGTGCGCTGTATGGCACCATCCTGGAGCGCGGCGGATATCCGTACCTGCTGCTGGAGCTTCCCGACCAGAACGAGCTGCTGTTCGCGCACGCCAAGGACGAACAACTGGATGCCACCCCGCCCTTCCGCAAACTGGCCTACGACCAGTTCGAAAGTCGCATGCGCATCCAATCGGAAACGAACCCGCGCGCCCTTTCAGGCGTGGACCCGGCCAGACAACAGCGGAGGCAGAAGGCGAACGCCTCGATCCTGGAGGCCCAGATGCGGCGGGGTGCGGATGGGTCCTTCAAGTGGGTGACCACGCTCTTCCCCACCGAGGGGTATGCCAGCGAATCCGGAATGAGCCTGAGCGATTTCGAAAACTTTGTCTACCGCGCCTGCCACGCCGACCAGGCCAACCCGGTGGCGTACTGGAAGCAGGTGGAAGCCAAACAACAGAAGATCGTCGACCGGATCATGGGACATGACCAGGTGATCCTGCACGGTCCCAACGTGGACCTGAGCCTGTCCGCCAAAGGGCGAACGTTCCTGAATGCCTGCGGGCAGAGCAACATGCCGGACGGCGAAGTGTTCACCGGGCCGGTCGAGGATTCCCTGAACGGATTCGTGCACTACTCCTATCCCGCCATATACAGTGGTGTGCTGGTGGAGGGGGTGGAGTTGACTTTCAGCAACGGGAAAGTGACCAAGGCGCACGCGGAGAAGAACGAAGCCTTCCTGATGGAAATGCTCGAATCCGATCCTGGGGCGTGCTACGTGGGCGAATTTGCCATTGGCACCAATTACGAGATCGACCGCTTCTCCCATAACATCCTGTTCGACGAAAAACTTGGCGGCTCGTTCCACATGGCGCTCGGCGCGGGCTACCCGGAGACCGGCTCCAAAAACAAGAGCGTCATCCATTGGGATATGATCTGCGGATTGCAAAAGGACTCGGAAATCCTGCTGGACGGGGAGGTCGTTTACAAGAACGGGAAGTTCACGTTCTAGAGGCCGGGGCTTTCCTGCCAGCAAGCCTGTTCCCCAGCCCCCTTTGTCACCCTTCCCAAAGGAAGGGGGAAGATAGCAGAAACGGGATATATCCCGTTTCTGCTTTTTCTCTCCACCCAAGGAGTGGGGAAAAATGAAAGCCCGGTTCTACAAGCGGCTTTCTATTGCCAATTCCGATATCCCTCGTTTATAATATGTGCCTGCCCGGGCGGGTAGCTCAGTCGGTTAGAGCACTGCTTTGACATAGCAGAGGTCGTAGGTTCGAGCCCTATTCCGCCCACAGAAAAGATCGAAAAAAAGAGGGTAAACCCCACCCCCGGCCCCTCCCCCATCGGGGAGGGGAGAATTGTGCGAAAAAAGGGCTGCCTTGGCGCAAAGCACCACGCAGCCCTTTTTTCGCCTCCATTCCTCCAGGGAAGTGAGAAGGGAACAGATAATCCGTGTCTACCCAGCAGGCATGCTTGACAGGCAGTAAAAGAGGCATATAATACCTGCCTATAAGAACGCTTTGACCGGGACGAGTAAGTGGTTCCCTTGCCAACAGGGAGAGCCGGCCGATGATTGAGAGCCTGCTCCGGCAAACCCGCCGAAAACC
Source organism: uncultured Chloroflexia bacterium (assembly GCA_963827305.1). Taxonomy (GTDB): domain Bacteria; phylum Chloroflexota; class Anaerolineae; order Anaerolineales; family Villigracilaceae; genus UBA877. The sequence goes on along the minus strand of CAWHAM010000013.1, from coordinate 146,612 downwards.
ACCCGCGAGCGAGAACCTGAAAGCGACCAGCAGACCGCTGATTGCGAGTAAGGGAAACGGCCGGCCCCGTTATCAGCCCAAAGAGATATGCCAGAGGACCTTCATGGTCAAGGCATAATCTGGGTGGAACCGCGTGAGTCAGCTCTCGCCCCAGGATCGGGCGAGAGTTTTTTTATTTTATAGGAGGTCGCCATGACTGAAGAAGCCACCCTTACCCACCGGCGACCCGGAGACCGATAGCCGCACTCCGGGATCGCCCTTCCCCGGCGCGGCTAAACCGATCTAGAAAATCAGGAGAGAGAAAAATGTCCGAACAATCTGAAGAACGCTACGAAGATTCGCAACTCTACCGCATCCGCCACTCGGCTGCGCACGTCATGGCGCAAGCAGTGCTGGAATTCTACCCGGAGACCAAATACACCATCGGTCCGCCGATCGAGAACGGCTTCTATTATGATTTCGACCTGCCTGAGCCGATCACCCAGGAAGACCTGGAAAAGATCGAGAAACGTATGCGCCAGATCATCGCGGGCGGGCATGCATTCGTCAAAAAAGTCATTTCCGCCAAAGAAGCCCGGAAGGTTTTCAAGGATCAACCCTACAAACTGGAGCTGATCGACGGCCTCGAAAAAGGCGGTCTGGACGAATACGGCAACCCGCTGGCTGAAAAGCCGGAAATTTCGCTCTACCAGAGCGACACCTTCACGGACTTGTGCCGGGGGCCGCACGTCGAGACGACGCGCCAGATCAACCCGTCGGCCTTCAAGTTGATGTCGATCGCCGGGGCTTACTGGCGCGGCGATGAACACAACAAGATGCTGACGCGCATTTACGGCACCGCCTGGAAGACACCGGATGAACTCAAGCAATACCTGAAGATGCTCGAGGAGGCCAAGGCGCGCGACCATCGCAAACTTGGCAAAGAGCTGGAGATCTACATCTACGACGAGGAAGTCGGTCCCGGCCTGCCGCTCTGGCTGCCACATGGTGGAGTGATCATCGATGAACTCGAGAAACTGGCGAAGGAGATGGAGGAGCAGGCCGGCTACCTGCGGGTGCGAACGCCGCACCTGGCCAAGGAAGACCTGTTCCTGCACTCCGGTCACCTGCCGTATTACGCCGAGAGTATGTACCCGCCGATGGAGATGGAAGGAACGAAATACTACGTCAAGCCGATGAACTGCCCGATGCACCACAAGATCTACGGCTCCAAGCCACGCTCCTACCGCGACCTGCCGATCCGGCTGGCCGAGTATGGCACGTGCTACCGCTATGAGAAATCCGGGGAGTTGTTCGGGCTGATGCGGGTCCGCTCGATGCAGATGAACGATGCCCATATCTACGTGACCGAAGACCAGTTCGAGCAGGAGTTCATGGCGGTCATGAACATGTATAAGAAATACCTCGACATGTTCCGCATCAGTAAATTCGTGATGCGCCTCTCCCTGCACAGCAAGGAAGGCCTGGGCAAGAAATATGTGGATAACGAACGCTTGTGGTTAAAGACGGAAGACATGGTGCGGCGGGCGATGACGAACGGCGGAGTGCCTTTCGTGGAGGCAGCCAACGAGGCCGCCTTCTATGGCCCGAAGATCGATGGACAGGTCTGGAGCGCCATCGGCCGCGAGTTTTCGCTGGCAACCAACCAGGTGGACTTTGCCCAGCCTAGCCGTTTCAACCTGGTCTTCATGAACAAGGAGGGAGTCGAGGAGACGCCCTTGTGCATCCACCGCGCACCGCTCGGCACCCACGAACGCTTCATCGGCTTCCTGCTCGAACATTTCGCCGGCAACTTCCCGGTCTGGCTTAGCCCGGAACACGCCCGCGTCATCCCGATCACGGACAACCAGAACGAATATGCGGAAAAGGTGGTGGCCAGCCTGCGCGAACACGGTCTGCGCGTCAGCGCCGATCTGAGCGCCCAGCGGATGAACGCCAAGATCCGGGATGCCCAACTGATGAAAGTTCCGTACATGCTGGTGGTCGGCGAGAACGAAGCCAACGCCGGGCAGGTCTCCCTGCGCGTTCGGGATGGCAGCCGTGCGGACAACATCCCGTTGGCCGAGTTCATCGCCCGGGCCAATGACCGGGTGGCGAGGCGGGCGGGCGAGTTGTAAGAAATTGACACTAAACGGTGGATGAAAAAATGAAAAAAGACGGAGAATCGTGGAAATCTCCGTCTTATTTATTAACACGGCAAATGTAGTGAGCGCCCGCACCTCGATTAAGGCGTATGTTGGGACTTACGGACTCCAACTTTCGACCATCCCATTGACATTTTGCAGGTGCACACTCTGGCAGGTGAATGGATTGACCAACACCTGGATTTGAGTATCCTTGGGAGCCTGTGTGTTGAGGATCAGCCACTGTCCACCCGGACCCCAGACCGAAATAAAGGCTGTTGGAACTTCAGGGTCTGCAACCAGCTTGCGTTCCGTGCCATCCAGCCGGGCGATGAAGATGCCCCAGTTCTGTGCGCCGAATACTCTGTCGCTGAAAACGATCCACTGCCCATCCGGTGAAAGGGCTCCAAAGCCGGCTTTATTCTGGAAGGTGAATAGTTTCCAGGTTTCACCGGTTTGCAGATTGTACGTGGTGAAAGTAAACCCCTCTCCTCCCATTGCGCCGTAAACAATCGTCTGGTTATCAGGCAGCCAGCCCACCGATGAAACAATCTGAGCGGAACCGGTGTCGATTTTCTGCAATCCTGATCCATCAGCATTGACCACATACAGGTTGAAGGTTGTTGTGTACATGATCCGCGTGTTATCCGGCGACCAGATCAAACCGTAGCCATCTGTTCCGAGTGAAGTACTTTGCCCGGTCGAAAGGTCGAGAATGTGTAACCCATCCGCTGCGCTATAGGCCAGGCGCGCTCCATCTGAAGAAAGTGACGCCCATCCACCCGTATCAATTCTGCGCGCGTTCGTACCATCCAGGTTGCTGACATATAGCATGGGTAATGGGCCACCCTCGTTGACTGTCGTAAGGATTTTTCCTCCCAATCCGGCTGGAAGCGGATCATTCCGGTCCACCAATTGATTCCATTTTTCGAGCGTGAGGCACGCGCCTGGTTCTGGTGAGGGAGTGGACCCTGCTTCGACCGGTGGATTCCAGGTAATCTGCCATGGCCCGGAGATAAGATATGGGATGGATGCGCTGATGGTAAAGTGATGCAGGCCGGTCGGGATACTGCCATAAGTTGTTCCAGTGGAAAATAATTTTGGATCTACCGGGCCTCCACCCCCGCCGCCGCCTCCACCGGAGCAAACCTGTTGGAGGGCTGTTTGGGGAACAACATCATTTACAGAGGCAAAAATACCTGCTTCATCGCCTGCAAAGTTAAATCCAATATCAAACTTCCAGCACGGATTCAAATCGCCCATGAGTTGGGCCGACAACAGTCGGAGGGTATGCCCTGCAAAAACAAAATCGCGATCGACTTCCCAACTCTGCCCAACCTGTGGAGCGGGGCCGAGTTCCAACTCGAAATTGGCATCCGGCGGTAATGCTGTGCCATTAATCACTGGAACACTTATCACCAGCGGCCCGGAATAATTTTTACGATTGGTACGGAACGACCACGCCATTTTATGTTCGTCCACGTAAGACCCATTGGCGAGCTGCACTTCTTCAACCGGGATATTCTGATTGTTGGAATCGGTCAACATCGGGGTGGTCCCCAGCGAGATCATTCCTTTGCCGGTGGGGAACACCGAATCATCCCAGGACAAGCTTCCGGTAAAAACGAAGCCGTCTTGGAGTTCAACGACATTTTCCAACTGAAAAGTAAATCCATCGTGCACCGCAGCATTGGATAGCGTGGGCTCAGCGGTTTCCCCTGGCACGGGCGTTACAGCAACCACAGGCTTGGGAGCTGGGGCAAATACCGTTATCGGAGCCATGGTCATATCCGCTGGGGCTGGCTTCAGGTGAAAGGTAAGTGCCCAGTTTTCGGGTGCGACACCGGCCGGCATGGTTTGAAGGATCGGGATCATCAATGTGAGTCTATCCACTTTTAGCGGGACGGGCGGATAAACCAGCCTCCATACATAATTCGGCCACCCGCCCTGGGTATGTTCATCGCCGGTGAGTGGTTCGGGCGTGCCTGCATAACCAATATCTGGTGTCTCTTCCAACGTGGTACCATCTGGTAATCGCAGAAGATGAGAGGAACCGAAAGCTGCGCCTTCCCCCTTCGAATTGGCGGCTTCAATCGTTAAACCTTCGGTCTTATAAACGACAACCGTCCGTTTCGAATCGGCGATAACCTGTTCGATGGTCACAGTGATCCCTCCGCGGGTTTGATTGACTGGTTCTGCCAGCACTCGCAGGGAATTGGTTTGCACGAAGCCAATTCCGGGGATATATCCGGTAATCCTTCCAATTGCATATACAACGCCGGTGACCGCGGAAAGCGCCAGCAAGACGAGCACAATCGTCCAAACGAGTTTCCATTTCAAGTTCATGGGTACTTTGTCTTTTTGCTCAATGCGGGCCGCCAGACGCAGCCACAGGTTGGTATTCTCCGGGATGTTGTGCCGGGCAATTGCTTCCAGGCTTTTGCGGATGCTTTCGTCTTTCATTTTTCAGTCCTTTCCGAAAGCAGGCCATGCAGGTTCTTTCGGGCGGCATGCAGCAGCCATTTGACCGTTCCAGGAGCAGCCTTGAGTTCTGCGGCAATCTCCTTCTCACTCATATCCAGGAAATAGCGCTGGACGATGGCGGCGCGCTGACGGGGGGAAAGGTTCTGCATGGCTTCCCAGAGCTGGCGCTGGAATTCGGATGATTCGACTTGTCCCTCGACAGGTTCACCTTCCGCCGGCAAACCTTCCAACCAGGAGTCGTCTGGATCAAATTTGATGGATGCCCGGCGTGACGATTTTTGAGCGGTCTTCACCGCGGCATTAATCACACTGCGCATGAACCAAGGCGCAAATGGGCGGTCCTGGTCGAAGCGCAGGATGGAGCGATAGACTTGCAGAAAAGCCTCCTGCACCGCATCCTCGGCCAGAGTCACCTCACGCGTGATCAGGAAAGCCGTGCGTACGGCCTTTACCTGATACAGGTTGACCAGGGTCTCCAGTCCGCCGATATCGCCAGATTTCAGTTGCCGGATAGCTTCTTGTTCGTCCATCATCCTGCCGGTGTAATATCATGAGCACACACACTGTATATATCCGATGATACCCGAAAAGGTTGGATGAATCGTTCAATTCCTACATGCAGGGAACCATCTTTTTTCGGAAGTTTATTGACAATTCGTCCGACTTCATGGTATCATCAGCCCGCTTAAGCCAGCCGTATGGCTGGTTCCTATTATTATCGAGGAGAGAAGTATCAGCGCTAACGAATTTCGAGTTAACGAGTCCATACGAGTTACCGAAGTGCGCCTGATCGGCGCAACGGGCGAAAATGTGGGGGTCGTTCCCACTCGCGAAGCCCTGCGGATGGCCCAACAAGCGGAACTCGACCTGGTAGAGGTCGCCCCAAACTCCGTACCACCTGTCTGCCGAATCATGGACTTCGGCAAATTCCTTTACGAAAAGGAAAAGAAGGAGCGTGAGGCACGCAGGGCCCAGACCAAAGTGGAAGTCAAGGAAATCCGCCTGCGCCCCAAGACAACCGGCCATCATCGCGATTTCAAAGTTGAGGATGCCCGCCGCTGGCTGGAACATAACATGAAAGTGCGTGTGACCGTCCGCTTCCGCGGCCGCGAAATCACGTATCCGGAAATTGCACTCGAAGACTTGAGAGAGATTGCTCAAAGCCTGGCGGACGTGGCTGCAGTGGAACAGGCGCCCGCCATTGAGGGCCGGGCCATGTCCATGATGCTTGTCCCTGTCAAAGCCGGCAAGAAAAAGACAAAAGATGGCTCTGACGAGACTTCTGAAAAGAGCGAAAGCCCGCAGGAGCAAGCTCCTGCGAAATCTGAAGTAAAGGAGTAAAAGCTGTGCCGCGCAAGTCGAAAGATGGTAAGTTAAAGCTGAAGACCCATAAGGCCACCTCCAAACGGTTTGGCATTACCGGTTCAGGCAAAGTCGTGCGCACCAAGGGCGGGAAGGCCCATCTGAGGCGCAATAGATCACGCCGCGTGAAGGCCTTGTTCGGTGAGATGGTTGCCGTCCAGGGGAAAAGCTATATCAAGCGCGTCCGGCGCCTTGCGCCGAACATGAAGCCATAGTTTCATGTAACGTATCCATATTATTTGCGGCTACCGGGTGTATACAACTGGAGCGCAGGGCTGGTCCCTGCACCGGCGCCCGGGGGTACGCAGGAGGTAAAGAATGGCTCGTGTAAAAGGTGGACCGCAGGGTCACCTGCGTCACAAAAAAGTATTGAAATTTACCAAGGGGCAGCGAGGTTCCAAACACCTGCTCTTCAAGCGCGCCAACGAGGCGATGCTCAAGAGCATGTGGTATTCCTCGCGTGACCGGCGCACCCGAAGGCGCGACCTGCGCAAATTGTGGATCGTCCGCATCAACGCGGCCGCCCGGCTGAACGGCACAACCTACAGCCGCCTGGTCTCGGCCTTGAAGAAGGCGGATATCGAGCCTCAACCGCAAAATACTGGCCGATCTGGCCGTGCGGGAACCGCAGGCTTTTGCAGCCGTGGTGGCGCAGGCCATTAAATAAAAAATGGCAGGGATCAACACCGGTCGGGGTTCTCAAACCCCGACCGTATGTTTAACGGCGATGAATGCCAAGAACCGCCGGATGTCTGCTCTTCCGCCTGATCTCTTGATCAATGCAGTTCATTCCATGGTGAAGTTGATCTGGGGGTAAAATATTCCAGGAAACGATCTCCCTGGGACAGACCGGCATGATCACTTCACCCCAAAACCCCAAACTCAAACTGACCCGCAGTCTGGCAGGCCGCCCGAAGGAACGACTCGAAGCGCAGGCGTTTCTGGCCGAAGGCGTGCGGCTGGTGGAAGAAGCCTTGGCTGCGGATTGGCCGATGCGATTTGTCCTGTATGCAGATGGGTTAAATGAGCGCGGCAGGGAATTGATCAAAGAGCTGGGAGCAAAAAGTATTGAAGTGGAACAGGTTTCGGAGACGCTCCTGAACTCCATTTCCGAAACAGAGAATTCCCAAGGCATCCTGGCGGTCTTAAAGCTCGCGCAACTCCCCATTCCCCAGTCTCCCGATTTCCTCCTGATCGCCGACCAGATCCGCGACCCGGGAAACCTGGGCACATTGCTGCGGTCCACGGTGGCAGCCGGCGTACAGGCGGTCCTGCTCCCGCCGGAAACGACCGATCCCTTTGCGCCGAAAGTCCTCCGGGCGGGGATGGGTGCCCACTTCCGGCTGCCCATCCTGTCACTGGCGTGGGATGAAATTCGCAGCCATGTTTCGAACCTGCAAATTTTCCTGGCGGATATGCAGGGTGCCACATCCTGCTGGAATGCCGATTTCAAGGCTCCCCTGGCATTGATCATCGGTGGCGAGGCAGAAGGAGCGAGTGCAGCCGCGCGCACCCTGGTAACGCAATCAGTGTTTATTCCTATGTTAGGGTCCACAGAGTCGTTGAACGCTGCGATTGCCGGGTCGATCCTATTATTCGAGGTGGTCCGGCAAAGGGGTAAGTAAGGGTACCGCGCCTCCCATGCTGATTTAGAGGAAATGTCAGACCGGCTTTCAAAGTTGGAAGAGATGAAGGAATATTATGGACATTTTCGAGAAATGCTCGCATTTCACCGCGGCAAAGGAAGCCATCGCGGCCGGTTACTACCCTTACTTCATCCCATTGACTGAAAATGATGGCACGGAAGCAGTTTTCCGTGGCCGCCGGCTGATCATGTGCGGCTCGAACAACTACCTGGGATTAACCACCCACCCGAGGGTCAGGCAGGCTGCCCTGGAGGCCATCCAGCACTATGGAACTTCCTGTACCGGTTCCCGGTTCCTAAATGGTACTTTGGAGATGCACGAGCAACTCGAACATGAACTGGCCGAATGGGTTGGGAAGGAAGCTGCCCTGGTCTTTTCCACCGGGATGCAAGTCAACCTGGGTGTCATCAGCGCAATCGTCAGCCGGGACGACGTAATCATCCTCGATAAACAGGATCATGCCTCCATTGTAGATGGGGCCCGGCTGGGATGGGGTGAAACTCTGCGATTCCGGCACAACGACATGGCTGACCTGGAAAGGGTGCTGCAGAAGGTCCCCGAGCAGGCCGGAAAATTGGTTGTCGTCGATGGTCTCTACAGCATGGAAGGCGACCTGGCGCCTCTGCCAGATATGGTTCCGCTATGCAAGAAATACGGGGCGCGTTTGATGGTGGATGATGCCCATGGCATGGGAGTGTTGGGCAACGGGCATGGTACTGTCGCAGCCTTCAACATGACCAGCCAGGTGGATCTGATCATGTCCACCTTCAGTAAATCCTTCGCCTCCTTGGGGGGGTTTGTCGCCGGCGATGAACAAGTGATTCATTACATAAAACACCACGCACGTTCGCTTATTTTCAGTGCCAGCATTCCACCTGCGAATGCAGCCGCGGCTCTGGAAGCCTTGCATGTCATGTGCGATGAGCCGGAACGCATCCAGCGGGTGAATGATGTCGGGGCCTTCATGCGCAAGGAGTATACCCGGCTCGGTTTCGATATAGGGAAATCGGTAACGCCGGTGGTCCCCATCCTGATCGGCGATACTACCCGTACCTTGACGGTTTGGAAATCGCTCTTCGATGCCGGCGTATTTGTCAATCCAGTACTGTGCCCGGCTGTTCCAGAGGGGCATGAACTGCTGCGAACGAGTTATATGGCCACCCATACAGACGATCAAATGGCGCGGGTGCTGAAAATGTTTGAAAAGGTCGGCCGGCAGGTTGGACTTATCTCATAGATAAGAAAGACATGGCTCATGCTAAAAATAATTTTAAGGTGAAGAATGTCGAAAATGATCCTTTCCTATCCCCCCGTCCCCTTCCCAAGTATGGGAAGGGGACGTAAATTAAACTCCCTCTGCTCGATTTCGGGGAGGGGCATGGGTGAGGTTTTTCTTCAGAGAAATACCTGAAATTATTTACTTCGGGTTAACTCATCTTTATTTATGATCTCCTGATCCTTTAAATTCCTCTGCGGTAACATGTCCCGGCTGGCTGATGCCCTCGCGCCTGAAAACCTTCCAGGGAGTCAGCAGCAGGATCTTCAGATCCAGCCAGACGGACCAGTGATCCACATACCACACATCCAGGCTGAATTTTCTTTCCCAATCCAGGGTGTTGCGCCCGTGGATCTGTGCCCAGCCGGTGATACCGGGCAGCATATCGTGCCGGCGCATCTGCTCGGGGGTATAGCGCTGCAGGTATTGCATCAATAATGGGCGGGGTCCCACCAGGCTCATCTCGCCGCGCAGCACATTGAAAAGTTGGGGCAAGTCGTCCAGGCTGGTGGAGCGCAGGAAACGTCCAAAGGGGGTCAAACGCTGGGCGTCCGGGAGCAGCTTCCCATCCGGTCCGGTGCGGGTCGTCATCGTGCGGAATTTATAGGTAATAAATAGCCGACCCTTATAGCCGGGACGTTGTTGGCGGAACAGGATGGGAGTTCCCAAAAATATCCAGACCAGCAGGGAAAGAACCAGCATCAATGGCAGGATGATGATCAAGCCGATGATGGTCGTTATCAGGTCGAAAACGCGTTTGACGAAGCGCATGGGTCCCATTCTACCAAAAGTTTGTGGTATATTTTAAGCAGAGGCACACTATGAACGAACGCATCCTGATTATTGAAGACGACCCGGCCATCCTGAAAGTGCTGCAACGTGGACTGGCCTATGAGGGTTATACCGTGGACGTAGCCATGGACGGTCGCTCCGGCCTGAACCAGGCACATGACCACCATCCGGATCTTGTCATTATAGACTGGATGCTGCCCGGCATGGACGGGCTGGAGGTGTGCCGCCGGCTGCGATTACAGGGCGGCCTGCCGATCCTGATGTTGACAGCCAAGGATACCATTCAGGACCGGGTGCAGGGGCTGGACGCCGGTGCGGACGATTATATCGTCAAGCCGTTCAACCTGGACGAACTGACGGCCCGGATCCGCGCCCTGTTCCGCCGCACCCAGACGGAACGCAACCAGGTCTACCAGTTTGCCGACCTGACGATGGATTCCGATTCCCGCCAGGTGACGCGTGGGAAGCGTCTGGTGCCGTTGACCGCCAAGGAATATGAATTACTGGAACTCTTTCTCCGTCATCCACGCCAGGTGTTGACGCGTGAGGTGATCTTTGACCGCGTCTGGGGCTACGATTTCGGTGGCGAGAGCAACGTGCTGGAAGTCTATATCCGTTACCTGCGTCAAAAACTGGAAGCTGAGAATGAGCCGCGTCTCATTTATACCGTACGCAGCGTGGGATACGTCCTGCGCGAGAATCCGTAATGTCCCTGCGTTTACGCCTGACAATCTTATATTCTGCACTTACCGGGGGGATCCTGCTCATTTTCGGTGTGCTGGTCTATTTTCTGGTCAATGTTCTCCTCGTAACCCAAATTGACAACGCCCTCATCCAGACTTATTCTGACCTGCTGAAGGACTGGCGCGTCAGCGCCAGCGGGGGCATCACCCCGGGCGTCATGAGCGAATTGACTCTGACCACGAATATGAGTTATCAGGTTTGGGATCAGCATGGCCGCCTGAGCTTTTCCTCCCCGAACCTGGAGGTTTATTCCAAGCCGCTCGACCCGGTTGGATTTCAATCGAAGACTTCCATCTATCACGACGCATACGCAACCTGGGGGCATTTGCGCGTGCTGACCGTTCCTTTGGAAGCCGGCCGGCGTCCGATCGGGACTCTGCAAGTGGCCGCCAACATGGGTGTGGTTGACCTGGCACGGCGCGCCCTGCTGGATATCATTGCCATTATCGCGGCCGCCTCGATGGTCATGGCAGCTGCAGCCTCCTGGTTTGCCATTGGACAGGCGCTTTCTCCACTTTCAACTGTTACAGAGACCGCCCTCCAGATCAGTCTGGCCGATGACCTCTCACAGCGCATCCCAAATCCCGGTTCCAAACACGATGAGACAGGCCGTTTCATAAATGCATTCAACGAAACCCTTGAGCGCCTGGAACACATCTTCGCCTCCCAGCAGCGTTTCCTGGCGGATGTCAGCCATGAATTGCGCACACCCCTGACCGTCATCAAGGGGAATGTGGACTTAATGCGCCGCATGAAACAGGTGGATGAGGAATCATTGGATACCATTGAGGATGAAGCCGACCGCCTGACCCGCCTGGTTGGGAATCTCCTGCTGGAAGCGCAGGCAGAATCCGGAAAATTACCACTTTATTTTGCCCCGGTTGAATTGGATACGCTATTATTGGAAGTATTCAAGGAAATGCGCGTGCTGGCGCGCGATCGTGTGAATATTAAATTGACCGAGATCGATCAGATCATCGTCAATGGCGACCGGGATCGGTTGAAACAGGTGCTCATCAACCTGGTCTCGAATGCGATCAAATATACACCCAAGGGCGGAGATGTCTATCTCAGCCTGGGAAAAGTGGGCGAGAATGCCCGGTTGATTGTCCGTGATACCGGGCAGGGCATTTCCGACGAAGATTTGCCCCATATTTTTGAGCGTTTTTTCAGGGCGGAGAAATCACGAACCCGCTCGAAATCCAGCGGGTTTGGGTTGGGACTTTCGATTGCCTACTGGATCGTCAACCACCACGGAGGGCGGATAGAAGTTGCCTCGTCAGAAAACAAAGGTGCCACTTTCTGCATCTATCTGCCGACATTAAAGTGAGCAGAATTCTCCCTAAGGATTAATCCAAAGACGGGAATGTGCCTGGCGGCACAGACTTGCGCCGCCGGCTGCCATCCATTGTTGCAGGCGCAGGCTCTCGGTCGCGCCGTTGGAGGCATCGGCGTAGATCCCGCTGCCCCAGTAAGCGTAACGCTGCGTCTCTGCGGCCCAGCTCAATTCCGGACGCCCGATCACACCGATCCCGCCGTTATACCCTGCCAGAGCCAGGCGGGCCTCGCCTTTGGCGGCTTCCAGGGAACGCTTGAGATATGCCAGGCCGCGCACCGCATTCGTATCCGGGTTGTAAGCATCATCACCGGAAGCAAAGTGATAGGGCATCACCTGGAACAACCCCATCGCCCCGGCGCGCGAACGGGCGTTGGGATCGCCACAGGACTCGATCTGCATCACCGTGGCGACCAGGTTCGGATCCAGCTCCGCGGCGGTTGCCCAGGTCTGGATGGCCCCGCTCCAGTATTGGACCTCGGGACGGAACACCGGGGAAATCGCCTCCGCCTGGTTTGGGCTGGCTTTCGAGGGCTTCGCCATTTGATCCGCTATTCCTTGTGCCAGATCGGCATCACTTTGCCTGGAGGTGGCAGCAAGCGCGGATACCGGCCCCGAGCCAAGCAAAAGGAACGCCATCACAACCCCGATACAGACGACTGCCAGTGGCGGAATCAGGAATCCAGGCAGACAACCGCCTTCAATTGAGGCGGCTGTCTGGTCGGAATGAGGGTGGGAGTGCCTGGGAGGCATTTCTCCGGAAACCTTTTATGAATGGCGCGGAGTATCGATATACTCAGCCTTACGGGCTGTCCTGGCGTTCATGGACAGGTTGTGGTAGGTTGGTTCGGGTTGGGAATGGGAATAAGCCGATTCCGGGCGGGCCACCTTGGAGGCGGGGCGGAAGGGGGAAGGCATGGGAGCGCGCACATGGGCGGTCAACGAGCTGGCAGGCTGGAGCATCGGGCGGGAGGGGCGTTGGGAGCTGCGCGGCTCACCCTGGCTGAAGAGACGTTCCCCGCCGACCGAGAAAGTGCCGATGATCAATACGCGGATGAGCCAGACCATGATGGCAACAAAGACCGGCACCACTTTGGTGAGGGTTGTATTGGTCATGACCACGCCACCGGCCAGGCTGTTGTGGTTGACGATGGCAACCGAGACACCCCACCAGGTCAGCGTGGCATTCATGGCGGCTGCCAGCAGCCAGGCACCGAAGAGATACCAGACTTCGGCGGGTTCTTCACGACCCTGTTCGGGCGTGAACAGGCGAGCAATTCCGGCAAAATCGATCCCGCAGAATGCCAGTGCCAGGATGGTGGCCCAAGGAATCCCGGCAAATTTCAGGCTGCCGAGAACATCCGCCAGGGCGAACTGCGTGGTGCAGTAATTGAAGATCTCAAAAGCCAGCAGGGCACCGACAATGATGATGCCCCAGGCCATACCACGCCGGACGGTGATCCCCTTGAGCATTGAGCCGATTTTACGACTGTTCCAATTATTGGTATTCATAACAACCTCCTGTCATTTTGGTCGGATATAGAACAAATATTCTATTGCTGGATTATAGAACATGGGTTCTATTTTGTCAAGGGTTTTAAGTGCCTTGCGACGTTTTTCCCCCCGCCTTGGGACGCCTGTCCCCGTACTAGGGGGAGGGGTAGGTGGTGGGGCTTTAAGCACTTTCAGACTTTGTGAAGTCCCTGAAGGCATTGCAAGATGCCTCGCAGCGCCATTACTGCTTCCTGCAGAAATTTCCGAACAGGATAGGCGAATCGCTCGCAAATCGAGGAGCCTGGTTCAGATATTTACGCAGTACTCTGTAAGTTATGGTAAAATCTTTCCTCCCGGAGGGATGGCCGAGTGGTTTAAGGCAACTGACTTGAAATCAGTCGTGGCCGCAAGGTCACCGGGGGTTCGAATCCCTCTCCCTCCGCCTAGGTACCAACCGGGGTTGTTGGTACGTCGCCGTCCGGGAGTCAGAATGGATCCGGGGAGGTGCCAGAGTGGCCGATTGGGCTCGCCTGCTAAGTGAGTGCTGGGATTAAAACTCAGCCGCGGGTTCGAATCCCGCCCTCCCCGCCAGTCAAAAACGCGTCCGATCATGGGCGCGTTTTTGAATCAGCCGCGGGCCCCCGAAAGGGGAGAGTTTTCGAACCCCGCCTTCCCCGCCAGTCAAAAACGCGTCCAACCAAAGGCGCGTTTTTGAGTCCGCCGCGGGTCTTCGAAAGGGGAGAGTCTTCGAATACCCCTGTCGGGGCACACGTCCTGCCCCCCGCCATAAGAAAACGCGTCCGCTTGGGCACGTTCATAAGCCGATAAATTCATTGAAGAGTTCGAAAAAACAATTATGTTATTCCCGAAGGCCAAGCACAAACGCTAAGAACTTCTCAGCTTTGAATGGAAACCTATTCAATCCTTTGGATTGTCCAGCCAGAGGGTTTGATACGGTTTCAAGGTGTATTTTCCGACGGACTGCAGTTGTGAGGTTATGTTTTGCAAGCAAAGGACCTGCCTGTCTCCTTTGGGAGAGCTACGTTGCACGGCAAAAACTGCACGCCCCATATCCATGATCTTTTGCATGCCATGCGGATGAAAGGCAGTGGAGGCGGCGCGCATATTCAGCAATTGCCGGTAACGGTCAAAGGCCTGTGCTGTGAGCGTATTGATGTCGTCAAGATCTTGATCCAATTCCGCCCGACCCAGTTTCTGACGATTGATGGTACGATTTTGTCCAGTTAATTTCACGCCTTCTAGCCAGTTTCGTCCGCAAAACAAACTATGGAAGTAAATGCCCGGTAAACCAAGCAGGCTAAGCATGATAGCCTGTGCCGCCATGAAACGGTCAATCTGCGAGGCAAGCGGCTCGTGACCGTATGGATTGGAGAGGGCATCAAAATAACTAATATTTATTTCATAAGGGCTTTGCGTGCCATCAGCGTTTTGCTTATACGAGATCAAGCCGCCGTGTGCCAATGTCTGCGCGACCAACGCATCAATATCTGCGGGGGTTAAAATCCCTCGAACAGGATTCAATCCTATGCCATCATGCGAAGCGAGGAAATTGAAGAATGTAGCCTCATCGGAGGGCAGCTCAAGGCCGGAAGCCCACTGCGAAAGAATGTCCGCATCGCTGGTACGGAAGGTGTGCAAGACAAGCGGTGGGAGGGCAAAGTTGTAGACAAGTTGTGCTTCGTTTTTGCCGTTGCCGAAATAGGAGAGGTTATCAGGTTGCGGGACATTGGTCTCGGTAATCAGACGCACATGTGGCGCAAGTTCATCCAGCACTGCACGCAACAGTTGGATGACGGCATGTGTTTGCGGCAGGTTAATACAGGCGGTCCCGATTTCCTTCCAGATATAGGCGCTCGCATCAATGCGAATGAACTGGGCACCGCGTTCGGCGTACATCAGCAGGATATCAATAATTTCCAAGAGCACATTGGGATTATGGAAATCCAGGTCGGCCTGGTCGAAGCTGAAAGTGGTCCAGACACGACGTTTGCCAGCCATAGTTTGGAATTCGGTCAGCAAGGGCAAGGCACGCGGACGGATAACCAACGAAAGATCGGGGTCACCTTCGACAGTCAGGAAGTAATCGCGATAGGGCTTTTCGTCGCGCAAAAAGGCTTGAAACCACTGCCCCTGCACAGAAGCGTGGTTTATGACGGCATCAAACATCAGGCGGAAAGAACCTCCCAGCCGTTCGATATCGGACCAGGCGCCGAGAGCAGGATCTACAACACGGTAATCCTTGACCGAAAACCCGTCGTCTGATGAACTGGGATAGAAAGGCAGGATGTGGATCCCACTTACCACACCACGCAGGTGGGCATCGCAAAATTCCGTCAGGGTTTTAAGATGGGGTTGACCCGGCTCACGCACCTGATCCCCGTAGGTAATCAGGATGGAGTCGCGCTCCGACAAGGAAGTTTCTGCAGGGATTGAGATTCGCCCTCGGTAATGCTCGATCAAATGGTGCAAACGAGGTAACAGCCGGGCGGCATTTTCCTCACCATAAAGGGTGATAAGGTATGTGGTGAAAAAAGATTGCGCCATGCATTTCATTGTACTATACTCAATCAAGGGGTGCCCTTTTACAAGTTAGGAGCAAAATATGACACTCTCACGATCCATCGGATTTATTTCCACGCGTTTTGCTGGGACCGACGGCGTTTCACTTGAAACTGCCAAATGGGCTGCCATCCTCGAACGGATGGGGCACGCCTGCTTTTATTTTTCCGGAGAGTGTGATCGTCCGGATGGAAAATGTTACCTTGTCCCCGAGGCTTTTTATCGTCATCCCATTATCGATGCCATCAACCAGACTGTCTTTACCGGCACCTGGGGGCAGATGCATAGAGGACGCAAGATGCATCCAGAAATGGAAGCATTGCACAAGGATTTCTTTTCGGTATACATTCGGCCAGCCAGGGTCACCAAACAGGTGCAGGAATTGAAGGATTATTTCAAAGAGCACATTTATAAATTCGCCTGTCAATATAGTCTCGAAGCGCTCATCATCGAAAATGCGCTAACCATACCCATCAATCTGCCGCTTGGGCTGGCATTGACCGAATTCATCGCCGAAACGGGTTACCCGGTCATCGCTCACCACCACGATTTTTATTGGGAACGCCAGCGCTTTATAAACAATTCGGTTCAAGACTATCTCGATGCGGCATTTCCACCCAACCTGCCCTCCATTCGGCACGTTGTCATCAACTCGGTGCAAGCCAAACAACTTGCGTTACGCGTCGGCGTGAATGCAGTGATCATTCCGAACGTAATGGATTTCGATTCGCCCCCTGCGGCTTTGGACGAATATGCGCAATCGGCGCGTGAAGATCTCGGGCTGGCGCCTGACCAATATTTGATCCTCCAGCCAACCCGCATCATCCAGCGCAAAGGCATCGAACACGCCATCGAATTGACCCGCCGCCTGGGCCTGCCTGCCGAACTGGTCATTTCCCATGCTGCGGGAGATGAGGGAACCAGCTACGAAAAGCGTGTGCGCGAATTTGCCGCCATGTTAAATGTCACGGTCAATTTTGAGTCGGCGATAGTCGGCGACAGACGCGGTGTCACTCCGGAAGGGAGGAAAATCTATACGCTGGGAGACATTTACCCACAGGCAGACCTGGTCACTTATCCATCTTCCATGGAAGGGTTTGGGAACGCCTTTCTCGAAGCAATCTATTACAGGCGCCCGCTGGTGGTAAATAATTACTCCATTTACGAGACGGATATCAAGCCCAAAGGCTTCCAGGTGGTTGAGTTCGATGGCTATATTAATGACGCCACCCTGGAACATGCCCGACGCCTGCTCTTGCATCCCGAGATCGCCAAACAGTATTCCGAACAAAATTATGAACTTGCGCGCCGTTATTATTCGTATAGCGTACTGGAACGCCGACTCCGGCATTTATTGGCAGATTGCTTCGGAGAAATGATATGAAAATTGCTTTATTGCATTACTCCTCCCCACCCATCGTTGGCGGAGTGGAAAGCGTACTGGCGCACCACGCCCGCTTGATGACAAAGGCCGGTCACGAAGTCGCCATTTTTACGGGGCGCGGCAAGGCCTTTGACGAACGCATCCCCGTGTACCTCCTGCCGCGTTTGGATTCGCGCCACGTCGAAGTAATGGCAATCAAGCGAGAACTGGACCTCGGGCAATACACACCTGGGTTTGAGAGCCTGCGCGATCAAATCAAGCATGAATTGCTGACCGGGTTAGTTGGGTTTGATGTTTTAATCGCACATAACGTTGCTTCCCTGCATAAAAATTTGGCATTGACTGCCGCTATCTACGCTGCGTACAAAATGCCGGGCTTCCCGCGCTTGATTTTATGGCATCACGACCTGGCCTGGACGACACCGCGCTACCATCACGAAATGCACGCCGGTTATCCCTGGAGTTTATTGCGCACTGACTGGGGGAACGTGACGCATGTAGTCATCTCGGAATTGCGTCGTCTGGAACTTGGCAGACTGCTTGGCATTGCCCAGGAGTCCATTCGCGTCATTCCCAACGGCGTGGATGTAAACACTTTCTTTAAGCTTGAACCGCAAACGATCCGTTTGGTGGAACAATTGAAGCTGCTTGACGCCAACCCGCTCTTCCTTCTACCTGTACGCCTGACTCCCCGTAAGAACATCGAACTGGCATTACGCGTGATGGTCGAACTGCAGATTGAATTTCCAAGAGCCATGTTACTGATCACCGGGCCTGAGGGGCCGCACAACCCCGCCAACGCGGCCTACAAGAAAAAACTACTGAACCTGCGCAGCCAATTAAACCTGCAAAGCGTAGCTCATTTTCTGGCAGATGCAAGTTCTGAATTCATACCAGATTCGGTCATCGCGGATTTCTATCGTCTGGCGGATGCATTGTTACTTCCAAGTCACGAAGAGGGTTTTGGAATTCCCATTATCGAGGCCGCCTTCAGTTCATTACCCGTCTTTTGCACCGATATTCCTGTTCTGCGTGAGCTGGGGGGCGATGATATTAGTTACTTCGATCCTGATGCCGAGCCGCGTTCCATTGCCAAACAAATCATCGGCAGGCTCCGCAGCGAAACCACTTCACGTTGGGCGCGCCGCGCCAAACACGGCTACGCCTGGGACTCCATATATGGGCTACATATCGGTCCTCTAATTCAGGAGGTGGTGCCATGAGAAAAACTACACGCAATATAAAAACCGTTCTGGTCCCAATTGGTGCCGGTACGGATGGACAAACCGCGCTTGCCATCGCTCAGATCATCGCCAGGGAAGTAATTCTAGTCGGTATAGTTCCGATCGGGAAAGATGCATCTATCAGCGCAGGAGCGCAGGAAGCCAGAATGGTCCGCAAACGCCTGCTTTCTTTGAGCAGCGGTCCATCCATTCGCTTCAAATCCACGGTGATCGTGTCAGAAACGCCATGGGAGGACCTGAAAAGTGTCATTGCCAACGAGAAACCCGATCTCTTGATGATTGAGTGGGAAAAAGGGCAGATATCATCCAGTCTATCTATCTCAGATATCCTTTCCAATTCTCTATGCAATATTGCCATTGTAAGAGGCGCCAAGCCGGTTAAATTTGGAGAAAGCTTTAATTGCGGTACGTGGTGGTCCGTATGCCGAGCTGGCATTCCAGATGGGTATGGGATTACAGTCCGCCCAAACGGATGTACTGCATCTTGCCCTGACAGGCGCAGTAAATGATGCTCCCTTCAAGGGATTAAACCACATTCTACGGCACATCCCCGAAGTCAATCTTCGTTCGATCACAACCGAGGACGCGGTACGAACCATCTTCGAAGAATCACAGCACTATGATTTCGTGATCCTTGGCGCAACCGCCAGAACGAGTTTGCGCGGCTCATCCCTTGGCCCGGTGGCCGAAAGACTTTTATCAGATTCGCCCGCGACGGTGATGGTTGTGAAGACGTGCCGCCCTGCCTCAGAATTTATATCCGATGAAAGGGCAGGAGCACGGGCTATCTCCATTTTGGTGGATAAGTGGTTTGCCGAAAGCACCTTCCATGCTGATGAGTTCTCAGACCTGAAACAACTCATGTACCTGAAAGAAAAACAAGGCTCGACGATCAGCCTGGCCTTGCCGGCCTTGAACGAGGAAAAAACCGTCGGTAAAGTGATTACAACCATCAAGAAAGCCCTGATGGATGATGTACCTCTGCTGGATGAGATCGTGCTGATCGATTCTGACTCGACCGACCATACCCGAGAAATTGCTGAGGAGCTTGGCATTCCCGTCCACATCCACCAACAATTATTACCGGAGTTGGGTGCGCGGCATGGAAAAGGCGAAGCCCTTTGGAAAAGTCTGCTAGTTACCAAAGGCGATATTATCGCCTGGATCGATACGGATATCGTAAATATTCATCCACGGTTTGTTTACGGTGTAATTGGCCCGCTCTTACTAAACAAGAGTTTTCAATTAATCAAAGGCTTCTATCGTCGTCCGCTTAGGTCAGGGGGTAAAGTAAAGGCCAGCGGAGGCGGGCGTGTTACCGAACTGACCGCGCGTCCACTGTTGAACCTGTTTTATCCCGAGCTTTCAGGTGTCATTCAGCCACTCTCGGGAGAATATGCGGGACGGCGTGAGTCGCTTGAAGAAGCGACCTTTTTCTCAGGCTATGGCGTGGAGACCGGTTTACTGATTGACATCTTTGAAGGCTACGGCCTGAGTTCCATTGCACAAGTGGATTTGCTGGAACGCATCCACCACAACCAGGAACTCGAGGCCTTGGGTAAAATGTCCTTTGCCATTATCCAAACCGTTCTCCGCAAACTGGAAAGCCGTTATGAACGCGCCATCATTGAAGATGTCAATAAAACCATGAAATTAATCCGCTCCGCCAATGGCGGTTACTATCTGGATGTGGAAGAAGTGGCCGAATTGGAACGCCCTCCCATGAAAAGCATTCCTGCATACCTGGAACGGCACTGGAAATGACGGAACTTTGTCTTGTCCGGCATGGGCAAACGGACTGGAATCTTCAAGGCCGCTACCAGGGTCAGAGTGATATTTCCCTAAATGAGAAAGGACGCCTCCAGGCGCGCAATCTGGCCGGAAAGCTAAAAGGCCATCTTTTCACCACGATTTTCACAAGCGACTTGCAACGTGCGCAGGAAACCGCCGATGCAATTACAAAAGTTCTTAACCTGCCTGTCTCAATCGACACGCGCCTGCGTGAGATCAATCAGGGAGAGTGGGAAGGTCAATCTGTGGATATCATCAGGAACCAATACGTTGAATTATGGAAACAGCGAACAATAGACCCCGCCAGCATTCGCCCACCCGGAGGAGAGACGGTCAGGGAAGTGGCCGAACGCGTACATGCCGCCCTGGATGATATTGCTCTCATCCATCCAACCGGCCCTGTACTGATTGTCTCCCATGGACTTGCACTTGCCGTCGCGATTTGTAAAGTGCGCGGCATCCCAATCGGACAGGCGTATAGTGTTATACCTGATAATGCCGAACCCACCTGGGTGGAATGGATCAGGTCATAAATAGTATGGAAAGCATCGGTATCATTGCAGCCACGCCACAGGAAAGGCAGGCATGTCTTCGATTTATCGAGCAATCAAAACATTGCGCACTTGGCCCATTCCATTGCCAGCGCTTCCAGCTATTGGACCGGGATTGTTGGTTGCTTACGTCTGGCATGGGTCTCAAGCGGGCTGCGCAGGCCGCCTGCACCTTGATAGAAGCGATCCGCCCGCAGCTCCTGATCTCGGTCGGCGTGGCGGGCGCTGTCAATACCACGCTGGAAATCGGGGACGTGGTGGCTTCCAGGGATACCTGCTACCTGAATAAGGGCTTGCCGGGCCCGCTCAAGCCTCTCGCCCATCTCTCCGAGGCAGCCTGGCAGGCAGCCGCCCAGGCTCTGCAGCCGCGCCGGGCGCGCCTGGTTTCCGGGACCGCGGTCAGCACGCAAGGTTCTCAAAATATCCAGCCTCAACCGGAGCAGATGACAAACCCCGTTCTGGAAATGGAGACGTGGGGGATCGCCCAGGTCACTGCGGAACAGGCCATATCACTCCTGTCCCTGCGTGCCATAAGCGATGGGCCGCGCGCACCCATCCCTTTTAACCTCGAAGAGATGATTGACGAGCAGGACAACCTGCGTATGGGGGAGATCGTCAAGATGATCCTCGGCCAACCACGTTTGCTGCTCCAACTCCTGCGAATGGGAAGGAACACCACGAAAGCCGCCGAGAACGCAGCCATCGCACTGATCGCGGCCCTGCGCCAGCCGGAGCCTTTAATTACTCCATAGGGATATCAGGACATTCGAAAAAAAAGGGTCAGCGGCGCTTTGCGCCCGCACACTCCTTTTTTTCATTCTTTTCCCCACCCATTACTCGAGATTGCCCGTCGAGAGGGCGGCTTTGACCTCGCCAATGGCCCGTGTGATCTGGATCTCGCGCGGGCAGGCCATGGTACAGTTAAAGACGGTATGGCAGCGGTGGATGCCGTTGACCTCGTTCAGGATCTTCAGGCGTTCCGAGGCAGCCTGGTCGCGGTCATCGAAGATGAACCGGTGGGCCGCGACGATGGCCGCCGGGCCGATATATTCATCGCTGCCCCAAAATGACGGGCAGGAGGTGGTGCAGCAGGCGCACAGGATGCACTTGGTGGTATCGTCGAAGCGGGCGCGCGCTTCCGGGCTCTGGAAGCGCTCCTTTTCCGGTTCGGGCTCGTCGTTGATGAACCACGGCTTAATGGAGCGGTAGTGATCAAAGAACGGATCCATATCCACGATCAGGTCCTTCATGACGGGCAGGCCCAGGATGGGTTCGACAGTGATTTTCACACCCACGTCACGCACGAGGGTTTTGCAAGCCAGGCGGTTCATGCCGTTGATCCGCATCGCATCGGAACCGCAAATTCCATGCGCACAGGAGCGGCGGAACGAAAGCGTCCCATCCTGGTAGCCCTTGACTTTCTCGAGCAAATCCAGCACGCGGTCCATCTCGATGGCATCCAGCTTATAGGTTTTATAAGCTGGCTTTTTGTCCATCTCAGGGTTGTAGCGGAAGATTTTGAGGGTGACTTCCATCAGTTGTACTCCCGTGTCACGTAAACCGTACTCATTGAATACCGGGACGCATGGTACCGGTCATCTTTAATACGTCCGCACTTTCGGCTCGAAGCGGGTGATGATCACCGGCTTGTACTTCAGGTCGATTCGGCCATTCTCACGCACCCAGGCCAGCGTGTGCTTTAGCCATTGCTTGTCATCCCGCTCGGGATAGTCCTCGCGTGAATGGCCACCCCGGCTTTCGGTCCGGGCGATGGCCGAAACGGTGGTAAGTTCAGCCAGGTCGAGCAGGTTGCCCAGCTCCCAGACATTCATCATTTCCATATTGAAGATCTTCCCGGTATCGGTGACCGTGACGTGCCGGTAACGCTGCTTGAGCTCACGCACCACATTCAGGGCGTTTTCCATTCCCTTGCCGCTGCGGAAGATGCCCATATCATCGAACATGATCTTCTTCATGGTCGTGGCGATATCGAAAGCATTATCCTTTCCATCCGCGTTGCGA
Organism: uncultured Chloroflexia bacterium; assembly: GCA_963827305.1. Taxonomy (GTDB): domain Bacteria; phylum Chloroflexota; class Anaerolineae; order Anaerolineales; family Villigracilaceae; genus UBA877. Next base: position 123,783 of record CAWHAM010000013.1, on the reverse strand, counting down.
ATCCGTTCAAACTGCGCCCGGGCGAATTCGGTGGGGTCGGCTGGCAGGGGTTGGAAGGAAGCACCTTGAGCGAATTCCGCCGCCCGCAGACCGGCATGTTTCCCAAAAACGACCAGGTCGAGCAGCGAATTCGTACCGAGACGGTTGGCGCCGTGGATCGAAACACAGGCGCATTCTCCCGCCGCGTAGAGGCCGGGTACAACCGTATTATTTTCGTCCGAAAGGACCTCTCCGAACTTGTTGGTGGGGATGCCGCCCATGGCATAGTGTGCCGTGGGCTGGATCGGCATGAGCTGCGTGACCGGGTCCACACCAAGGTAGACGCGGCAGAAATCCACGATGTCGGGCAGCTTGGCGAGGATCTCCTCGCCGGTCACCGTGTAGGGGGAACCATCCAGGTTCTTACGGCCATCCAGGGCGGCATATTTGTTGACGCTCTCCGGGCGCACGTCGAGATAGACATAGTTCTGCCCGTTGGCGCCGTTGCCATTGCGGATCTCCATGTAGATGGCGCGGCTGACCACATCCCGCGAAGCCAGGTCCTTGACCTTGGGGGCGTATCTCTCCATGAAGCGTTCGCCCTTGCCGTTGATCAGGATGCCGCCTTCCCCGCGCACACCCTCGGTGATCAGGATGCCGAGTTTGTAAATTCCGGTGGGATGGAATTGGAAGAATTCCATATCCTCCAGCGGCAGGCCGCGCCGCATGACCATGGCCGGGCCGTCACCGGTGAAAGCGTAAGCATTGGACGTGATTTCCCAGATGCGGCCATGCCCGCCGGTGGCATAGATGACGGCCTTGGCATGGAAGACGTGCATCTCGCCGGTGGCGAGTTCGATGGCGACCACACCCGCGGCCGTACCGCTTGCCCCCGGATTTTGGGGGTTGACCATGATCAGGTCAACCGCCTGGAATTCATCGAAGAAGGTGACATTATTCTTCATACACTGCTGGTAGAGCGTCTGCAGGATCATGTGGCCGGTGCGGTCAGCCGCATGGCAGGCGCGCCGGACCGGTTTGCCGGTCACGTTATTGGTATGCCCGCCAAACGGACGCTGTGCGATCTTTCCATCCGGTGTACGGTCGAAGGGTAGGCCCATATGTTCCAGTTCATAGACGGCCGGCACGGCCTCATTGCACATGAACTCGATGGCATCCTGGTCGCCCAGGTAATCCGAGCCTTTGATGGTGTCGTAGGTATGCCATTCGGGATGGTCTTCTTCCTGGCTGCCGAGCGCAGCGCCGATGCCGCCCTGGGCGGTGCCGGTGTGCGAACGGGTGGGATAGAGTTTTGTGATAACGGCCGTCTTGGCGGTCCTGGAGGCGTACAGGCCGGCCATCAGGCCCGCCCCGCCCGCCCCGACAACAAGCACTTCGAATTGATGCGATTTCATCCTGCGGCTCCTAGCGCGTCCAGACTACATTGATTGCGATGGCAATGCCGACGAAGGTGAGCGACAGGCCTAGGATCCTCAGGGTCCGGCGCACCACGGAATTCTGAAGATAATCTTCCACCACGCTGAGCACGCCATGCAGCCCGTGGGAAACGGCGAAGGTGACAAATATGCTGCCCATGATCTTCCAGAACAGGCTTGCCCAGGCATCTGCATTGGCGATGTTGTTCAGGGTGGTATTCATCAACACATGGTTCGAGTTGGGCATGAAAGACCAGCGCAGCAGGTCTGCAAAATTCACCTGCGTGCGCGCTCCCATGATGAGCGCCCCCACCAGACCGATGAAGGCGCACAGGTACATTGCCAGCGCCGAAAGGCGTACGAAGAGCCACATGAAGATCTCAAAATTGAAGCCGCGCCTGGCGAGGGAAAGGGTCCTGTTCTTTGCAGCCATGCTTAACCTCCCATAGCCGTGCGGACGATGACCAGCACTGCCATGCCATAGATGGGCAGGAAGACCGCCCACTCGACCCAGATGGCTTCGCGCTGGTGCTCGATCAATTTCGGCCACAGGTCGAGGATGACGATGCGCAGGCCGTTGATGGCGTGGAATAGGGCGCAGAAGAAGATCACGATCTGGAAGGCCCAGTGCTCGTATATGGTGTTGACGAAGCTCCCAAAGCTGCCGCCCACGAAGGAAGCCAGGACGTGCAACCCAACGAAGGTGACGATCCCCAGGCCTCCGATGCGGTGCAGAATATAGGTCAGCATCGGCCCTTTGCCCTGGTATCGCAGGGCATCTTTCAGGCTGACATTCCTTTTCAAGCCCATCCACGCCTCCTTAACAGTAGTAGCGACTTCCCTGCACAGACTCAAGGACTGTGTAGTCGGTTTTTCGCCGAACTGAAGTCGTTACTGCGTTCTCGCGATAATATGAATACAGCCTATTATCCCATCTTCATTTCAGTGAGGAAAAGTGACAATACTCACGGAATATTCATTCCAGACATCCTCATGGGGAAGGCTGGTACATCCCTTATAATCATGCATTATAAGGGTTTATGGTTTCTTTATGAACACCCTGGGTGAATGGGAATTCTCATGACGGAGCTATAGCTAGGGTGGTTAGGCGGTCGAAGCCTGCCCAACCACTCCGATCTACCCCAACCGCGTGGCGATTCCCAAATCCCAATTCATAGGAGGTTCGCATGGCAGGTTCCGGTCATATCAGCCGGCGTGATTTCATCAAGTTGACCACTGCAGCCGTGGGTACGTTCATCGGTGCGTCCATTGGCCTGCCAGCCATTGCGTACCTGATCGATCCGGCGCTCAAAACCACCAAATCCAATGCCTGGTACCCCTTGGGAAAACTGGAAACCTTCGAAGTTGGCAAACCAGTGCTGGTCTCGTTCACAATCAGCCAGGTCAATGGCTGGGAAAAAACAGTCACCAGTCATGGGTTTTTCGTGATTAAAAAATCGGATACGAATTTCCTGGTACTCTCCAATAAGTGCACCCACCTGGGCTGCAGCGTCAACTGGAAAGCCGACCGGAATGAGTTCGTCTGCCCCTGCCACGATGCCCAGTTTGCGCTGGACGGCACGGTGCGGGGCGGCCCACCGCCGCGTCCCCTGGATGCGTTTTCCGGGGACAGGCTCAAAGTCGAGAAGGACATTCTATTGCTCCACTTCCTGGAAGGCTGACCCATGTTCAAAAAACTCTTCACCTGGCTGGATGAACGTCTGGGCCTGAACGATATTTACAAGGCCATCCTGGATCGCCCCGAACCAAGGGGCAATTGGTGGAATACGCTCGGCAGCGCCAGCATGTTCCTGTTTGTGATGCAAGCAGTCACCGGTATCTTTCTGGCCGTTTATTACACGCCCTCGCCCGATCATGCCTACGACAGTATCCAATACATTATGAACGGCGTGGCCTTCGGCTGGTTGATCCGCGGCATCCATCATTGGGGCGCTTCGCTGATGGTGGTAGTGGTTTTCATCCACATGATCCGGGTCTTCGTGACTGCTTCATATAAGTACCCGCGTGAACTGACCTGGCTGATCGGTGCGGGTCTGCTGCTGTGTACGCTGGCGATGGGCTTCACCGGCTACTTGCTGCCCTGGGATCAGAAGGCCTATTGGGCCACCACGGTCGGAACCTCCATCGCCGGCAGCGTCCCGTGGCTCGGTCCTTTCATCCTGAAGGCGTTGCGCGGCGGTCCGGACCTGAGCGCGCTGACCCTTAATCGTTTCTTTGCCGCCCACATCTGGATGCTCCCGGCCGTCCTGGCGGGACTGATGGGCGTGCACTTGTATCTCATTATCAAACACGGCGAATCGCATTTCCCGGGTAAGGACGACTAAAGGAGCACGGCGATGAAAGACGAACAAAAGAAGTCCATCCTCGAGAAATACAAGATCGCCTTGCAAAAAGGGGAACGCTTCTGGCCGGACAGCATTTATAAAGACCTGATCGTATCGCTGGCTATCTTCGTTGTTCTGATCCTGCTGGCAACCTTTATTGGCGTGCCCACCGAGCCCAAGGCCAATCCCAGCGATACCGCCTTTATCCCCAAACCAGAGTGGTACTTCCTGTTCCTGTTCAAGTTCCTGGCGCTTTACGGCCAGATCCCGGCGTTGGGAAAAATCGAATGGATCGCCACGACGCTCATCCCCGGCCTGGCGGTGGCGGTGCTCGTCATCCTGCCACTGATCGACCGCAATCCCTACCGCGCCTATTCCCGGCGTGTGCTGGCATTGACCGTGATGGGCGTTTTCATGGTCAGCGTGGTCACCCTGACCATGCTGGCGCCCATCCCCACCACCATCTTGCCGGTGCTTCAATTCCTATCCGGACTGGCCGTACCGGGGCTGGCATTTGTGCTCCTGTTCGGCCTGTCCCTCCTGGCTAAAAAGGCTGTCCGGCGGGTCGGGCACGCTCAAATCTGGGTGGCGGGGGGCGCTGCGCTGGTAATGCTGGCGTTGTCCCTGGCGGTACTGGCGCTCGCTCCGCCTGCCGCCGTCAACGCGGAACAGGTGGCAGGGACGCTGCCGGAACAGATCGCCCAAGGGCAGGACCTGTATTCGCTCAACTGCGTCGAGTGTCATGGGGCGGATGGCGAAGGCGGGATCATTCAGGGGGTGAAAGGCCTGGACGGCTACAACATGAAAGCCATCCACAGCCAGGATGAAATGTACACCCGGGATGACCAGACCCTGGCGGATATCATCGCCTACGGGCAGCCGATCCTGGGCATGCAGCCTTTTGGTAAAGCCTATGGCGGCGCGCTCTCGCCTTCTGAAATCGACTCTTTGGTGGCCTTTTTGCGCTACAGCTGGGATGACCGGGCTACTCTGCCAGCCGGGGCGATTTCTTCGATCCCGACCCTTGGAGCGAACGAGGTGCCATCCTGGGATATGCACATCCAGCTGCTGACCAAACGGTACTGTGTTTCCTGCCACCAGAAAGGCAAGACGAACAATAACTACCTGATGACCTCATATGACGAGATGCTGAATAGCGGCGATAACGCCCCGGTGATCGCCGCTGGCGACCCACAAAGCCTGCTGATCCAGCTTATCAACGGACACGAGGGCAAGGATCCGAAGACCGGCAATACCATCCGCCAGATGCCCCCGACCAAGCTGCTCGACCAGAAATATATCGACATGCTGACCCGCTGGATCCTGTCCGGCATGCCCAAGACGGCCGAGGAAGCCGCCGCCAAAGCCCCTACCCCCACCCCAACGCTCACCCCAACGCCATAGAAGAAATGAGAAGTCAGCAAAACGGCCTATCTGCAAGGACGGGCCGTTTTTTGCTTGCGGGGAGGTTGTGCGGCTTTCCCTTTGGTCAACCCTTTGACCTTTTCTGCCAGTATTGAAGCGCCAGCGCTACCAAGGAAACCACCGGGAAGAGGAATACTGTTATCACCGCTGTCTGCTCAGGCCAGGGCAGGGGAAAATACCGGACATCGTAAAAAGAGGTCAGGACAGAAAACCCGCCGAATTCCATCAAAGCCAGCAATCCTCCCCGCCTATTGCCGGAGGCCATTAGCAGCGACCACAGCCAACCACCGGCGATGAGAAGGATGATGAGCGCCTCCACCGCCGCAGCACCGTCTCCGGGAATCCATCTTCCGAGGAAATAGCGCATCTCCATTAATGCATATCCGATGAAAGAAAGCAAGGCGAAGGAAGAGAGCATGATTGCTGCTTTCACTGAGGTGAACCAGTTTTTCAATACATTGTTCTTTTCTTCTAAATAGTCCCGAGCTCACGTGCGGTTGTCATCCCCAGGACAGCAATGATCATCAATACCGCTCCCCATCGGGAAGCCATTGAAATTCTATGCTGAAGTGCTTGGAGTTCTTCCAATTGAGATGGCGCAGGTGGATTGCCCGCGGCTTGAATTTCCTTCTGAATTGCTGCCATACGCGCACTGGCCGGCATTTGAACAATCCCTCCCAGGAGAAAGGCGAGAATTCCTGCAGCGGCCCCGATTGTCATGGTTAGGCCTTGTGGTGTGGAAAACCAACTCACCTGAAAACCCTTTGAGTCCGCCAGGTACATCAAGAATCCGGCAACCACGGTCAATATGCTCGAGAAAGCCATTACGATGGGGAACCTCGTCAGGGTCAAGCGTCCCAAAACCGTTCCACCAGCTGGACCAGCGGCGTTGATGGTAGGCTCAAGGAAGAGGACGAAGAAGAATGAAGTTCCCACCCAGAAGGTTCCGGAAAGGATATGGACCAGCCGTAGAATAATCATATAAATATCCATTCAATTTCTCCTTGTTAGTCTGTCATCCATCAGTAAACGAGAGTGGTTAAGAAGCGTCCTGCCCTTCCACCATTATGCCAGTTACATAAAATCATTATATGGCAAATTGGAAAAATTTCAATTTTGGGATTATTTTCACAATATTAGGAATATTTTCATAAAAGACCAATAAATTCTTTCGTGGAGAGCTCTGCCGATTAAGAGAATGAATATACCGTCTTGACAGCCGCAGGGAATAAACCGATAATCCAACTGGTCATTACCACAGGATTGCCTGGGAGCTTTTTATGCCTGAAATGATCGACCCGGACGATTATTTACCGCGCTATTACCAGCTGGCAAACATCCTGCGCGAGAGTATCTCGGCTGGCAGGTTCGAGGCGCACAACCCCATCCCTTCCGAACGCCAGCTGGAAAGCCTGTATTCCGTCAGCCGGACGACCATCCGGCAGGCGATCGACCTGCTGATCCGGCAGGGGTTTCTTTACCGCGAGCACGGCCGCGGCACCTTTGTCTCTCCGCAAAAGCTGCAGAAGGGCATTTCGGAACTGACCAGCTTCACCGAGGATATGAAACAGCGGGGCATCCTTCCTGGACAGAGGATCTTGGAAATTGGCTACGTGGAACCGTCCGACCAGGTTCGCATGCATTTGGAGCTGCCGGCAACCTGGAAGCAAGTTCTGTGCATCGAGCGCCTGCGCCTGGGGGATGATATGCCGATGGGACTGCAAACGTCCTATTATCTGCTCCCTGAAGGACAAACGATCACGCGTGAAGAATTGGAAGAGTATGGCTCGATCTATAAAATGCTCCAGGAGAAATTCCATCTCATTCCGACTGAAGCGGACGAAACGTTGGAGGTGACCCTGGCGACCCCGCGCGAGGCCGCCCTGTTGCAGATCCCGCCCGGCAGCCCGCTGCTGCTGAGCGAACGCACGACGTACTCACAATACCGGCGGGTGATCGAATTTGTCAAGATCCTGTACCGGGGGGATCGCTATCGTTATATCGCCAAGTTGACGCGGTAATATTCCGCGGCTGGATCAGATATTGAAAAATTGAAATTTGACGAGCTTTGCTCGTCAAATTTTTTCATTACTTTCTTGATATCCTCTTGACTTTCAGCATTTCCCGTGCTATTATAATGGTAATGTGGTCATGTGGTCACTACCAGTTGCCTTGATTAAGGAATACCTGGCATGAACTCAAGCGATGATGCGGAAATCCATCAAATGGTAGAGCGTGTACTGAAGCAGGTGCTTGGGCAGTCGCAGCCCGCGTCCGCCTCGGTACCCCCTGCCCTCCCGGCGCAGACAGCCTCCGGGACAGCCTCACAGGCCCAGGCCAAGAAAGTGGTGGCGATCGGGGCGGACCACGGGGGCTACGAGTTGAAGGAAATCCTCAAGACCAGCTTGAATGAGCTGGGTTTTGATGTGCGGGATGTCGGCGCTTACAACAAGGGCACCGTCGACTATCCCGATTTTGCGCACGAGGTGGCCCGCTTGGTCAGCATTGGCAAGGCCTGGCGGGGCATCATGATTGATGGCGCCGGCATTGGCAGTTGCATCGTCGCCAACAAGGTCCCGGGGATACGGGCGGGCCTGGCCTACGATTATTCCTCCGCAGTGAATAGCCGCGAGCACAACGACACCAACGTACTAACCCTCGGTGCCGGTTTGATCGGTGTCAACCTCGCCAAGCAGATCGTCCAGGTCTGGCTGACAACGGACTTCGGCGGCGGGCGGCATGCCGGGCGCGTCGACAAGATCATGGCAGTTGAAAAGCAGTACCTGAAATAGAGGCAAATCATGCTCACAGAGTTGAAAACAAATCCAAAAGTGGTTGAAAACCTGGTGGAGATCATCACCCGTGAGGTGCTGGTAGCCATGCTGGAGCAGAAGGAAAAAGACAAGGTACCAGAAGGCGGGCAGTGCAAGTTCAACTGCGCCGATTCGGTCTGCGTGCGCACCTGCTTCGACCGGGCCGGCAACGTCGTCAACGCCGGTGCGGAGCGGCTTTCCTCCACGCTGGGCGTGATCCCCGGCAATATTGATCTCGCCAAGACGATCGACCACACCCTACTCAAACCGGATGCCACGCAGGACCAGATCGCCCAATTGTGCTACGAAGCCCGCAAGTACGGGTTCGCCTCGGTGTGCATCAACCCCACCTGGGTGGAACTGTGCGCCCAATTGCTCAAGGGCTCGACGGTCAAGGTCTGCACGGTGATTGGTTTCCCGCTCGGGGCGACCGCACCGGAAGTCAAAGCCTTCGAGACCCAGACCGCCATCCGCCAGGGCGCCAGCGAGATCGACATGGTCATCAACATCGGCGCCCTGAAAGCGCGCGACCTGGAATTGGTGGCGAAGGACATCCGCGGCGTGGTGACCACAGCGCACACCGCCGGCGCCATCGTCAAGGTCATCATCGAAGCCGTCCTGCTCACGGATGAAGAAAAGACCATCGCCTGCCTGCTGTCGAAGGAAGCCGGGGCGGACTTTGTCAAAACCTCCACCGGTTTCGCCAGCGGCGGAGCCACCGTGCATGACGTGGCGCTGATGCGCAAGACGGTTGGCCCGGAGATGGGCGTGAAAGCCGCTGGCGGCGTGCGCACGTACGAGGATGCCGAGAACATGCTCAAAGCCGGAGCCACCCGCATCGGCGCCAGCGCCGGGGTAAAGATCATCCAGGGTCCCAGCCAGGCGCCCGCCCCCGCCTCCGTGCCTGTCCCGGCCACACCCGCCACGGCGGGGAAGACTTATTAGGAGTACGCCATGTTAATCGCCAAAGTGATCGGAACGACCGTCTCGACCGTCAAGGACGAGAAATTGACCGGACGCAAGCTGCTCATCCTGCGCCAGACGGATGAGACGGGCAGCCCGACCGGCAAGCCCTACGTGGCCGTGGACACGGTGGACGCCGGCATCGGCGACCTGGTGCTGACCGCCTCCGGTTCATCCGCCCGGCAAACGACCATCACCCAGGATACGCCGGTGGATGCCGTCATCATGGCGGTCATCGATTCGCTGGAAGTGGATGGCAAAGTGGTCTTCCGCAAGTCGTGAACATTGCAAGAAGGTCAGAAATAAGGATATTATCGATGGACAAGGATCTCGCATCCATACAAGAAGCGCGTGACCAGGTGGAGGCGGCGCACGAGGCCTGGAAGACCTGGAGCCGGGCCACCCAGGAGCAGGTGGACCGCGTCTGCGCGGCCATGGCCGAGGCGGGCTACCAGGCCGCCGAGCGGCTGGGTCGCCTGGCCCAGGAAGAGACCGGCTTCGGCGTCGTCCTGCACAAGAAACTCAAGAACGAGTTCGGTTCGCGCATGGTCTGGGAATCCATCCGGGACCTGAAGACCGTCGGCGTGATCCGCCAGGACACCGTCCGCCGGCTGTACGAGATCGCCTGGCCGATGGGCGTGGTGGCTGCCCTGGTGCCGTCCACCAACCCGACCTCGACCGCCTTCTTCAAGTGCCTGATCGCAGTCAAGGCGCGCGATGCCATCGTGGTCTCGCCGCACCCTTCGGCGAAGCGCTGCACTTATGAATCTGTCGCCAGCATGGCCTTGGACGCCGAAAATGCCGGCGCCCCGCATGGCCTGATCAGCTGCCTGCAGCAGATCAGCCTGCCGGGCACCCAAGAGCTGATGACTCACCGACACACGGCCGTGATCCTGGCCACCGGCGGGACTGCCATGGTGCGGGCGGCCCATTCGACCGGCAAACCGGCTTACGGGGTCGGCCCGGGCAATGTGCCGGTCTACGTGGATCGCAGCGCGGACGTGGAAAAAGCGGCCCGTTACATCGTGGCCTCCAAGGCCTTCGACTACTCGACCATCTGCGCCACCGAGCAGTCCGTCATCGCAGACCGGCCGATCGCCGCCCGCTTACTGGAGCGCATGCAGGCCGAAGGTGCCTATCTCACCAATCCGTCCGAGACGGAAGCCCTGCGCCGGACGCTCTTCAATCCGGATGGCAGCGTCAACACCGCCGTGGTCGGAAAATCCGCCCAGTACGTCGCCAGCTACGCCGGGTTCAACGTCCCGGCCGACCGGCGCATCCTGCTGACGCCCTTGTCCAAAGTCGGGAAGGATGAACCCCTTTCGCACGAGAAACTGACCACCGTGCTGGCCTGGTACGTGGTGGACGGCTGGGAGCACGGCTGCGATACCTCCATCGAGATCATCAACGCCGGTGGACGCGGCCATACCCAGATCATCTACGCCAACGACGAAAAGGTCATCATGGCCTTCGGGCTGGAGAAACCGGTATTCCGCATCCTGGTCAATACCATGGGCACACTCGGTGCCATCGGCATGACCGCCGGAGTGATGCCCTCGCTGACGCTCGGCTCGGGAGGCGTGGGCGGCGCCATCACCGGCGACAACATCACTGCCACCCATCTGATCAACATCAAGCGCCTGGCCTACGAGACGGTCCCGCCCCCGGCGGAGGCTTTTTCAAGAGGCGAAAGCCCGGCCGGCCCCGCGCCAGAGCAGATCGAGCGCATGGTCAGGCAGGTTGTCAATGAAATCCTGGGAAGCAAGAACTCCTTATAAGGTTTATTTCATATCCAGAAAGGAAGGAACAAAATGGCTCTAGATCCCTCTTTGATCGCTCTCGGCATGGTCGAGACGAAAGGCCTGGTCGGCGCGGTGGAAGCCGCGGATGCCATGGTCAAGGCCGCCAATGTGTCCCTGCTCGGCTCCGAGTACGTCGGAGGCGGGTACGTGACCGTCATGGTGCGCGGTGACGTGGGCGCCGTCAAGGCTGCCACGGATGCCGGCGCGGCCGCGGCCAAGCGCGTTGGCGAATTGGTCTCGGTCCATGTCATTCCCCGCCCCCATTCGGACGTGGAAATGATCCTGCCCAAGGCCAGCAAGGGCAGCTTCGGTGGACGTTCGACCGAAGCCAAACCCAAGTAATCCTGGAAGGGCTTGACCGGTGAGGCAATTCCATGCCATCACCTGTCCCGTTAAGCCCGGCTCGCATCCCGACCCGGGCAGTTCCCTCACCCTGACCCTCTACCCTTTCCCCCAAAGTACGGTGAGAGGGGGAAGGGCCGGGGGAAGCCCCCAGCCTGTACCCGAAGGGTGCATGGGGGTGAGGGAGAGCTCGCACGCGCTGGCTCGAGATTTTCCTTCCCGACTATGGCCGGGACCAAGGAGAAACAACCATGGCTGATACATTTTCCCTGCGCTGCTATTGTTACCTGGATCGCATGCAGCCCCAATTCGCCTCCTTCGTCGGGACGGTCACCCAGGGTGACCTGCCGACCGAAGGCATGGCGGCCTTGTACGTCGAGATGTCGCCGGGCAACGAGGTCTTCCGGGTGGTCGACATTGCCGTCAAGGCCACCGAAGCCCGCCCGGGTGCGCAGATCGTCGAACGCGAGTTCGGCATGTTCGAAGTGCACTCCCTCAACCAGGCGGCCGTGATCGAATCCGGCAACATCGTCCTGGCCCGCCTGGGCTTGAGCGTAGCGGACCGCATCAAACCGGAGGTGGTCTCGACGCAGGTTATCACGCGCGTCGATCCCTACCAGGCCCAACTGCTCAACCGCTTCCGGCGCGGTTCGATGCTGGTGGCGGGCGAGACCATGCTGGTACTGGAGTGCGCTCCGGCGGCCTACATCAACATTGCCTGCAACGAAGCCGAGAAGACCGCCAGCATCAAGCTGATCCACGTCTCCTCGGTCGGGCGCTTCGGGCGCATGTGGTTATCCGGTTCGGAGGCCGAGATCATGACGGCGAAGAACGCGGCGGTCCAGGCGCTCGAAGCCCTGGCGGGCCGGAAGGGCGCCTAAGCGGCGCACCTTGAAAGGAGTTACCGATGCCGAAAGAGTTCTATACCGAACGGGATATCGAGGATTTGTTCAAGCGCGGCATCCTGTCGCTGCAGGTCAATAACGATGTCGTCCTGACCGAGCTGGCCTATGAGAAAGCCAACCGTTTGGGGGTGCAATTGCTGCGCGGGCGCCCATTCGAGCCTCCCGCACAGGCTGCCTCTCCGGTCGAACCGCCGTCCGCTCCGGTTCGGCCCTACCTCTCCCAGGTCCGGCCGCCCGAAGTTCCAGCTGTACCGCCTGCGCCATCCGAAGCTGACCTGACCGCCCGCATCCGTGCAGCCGTACAGGTGCAGCTCGGGAACCAGGTCGATCCGGCCCTGCTGGATGTGATCATCCAACGGGTGCTCAAGAGCACGGGAGTGAAATAATGCTCTTCGGCCGGGTCAAAGGGACCGCGATCTGCACGCTCAAATACCCCGGGACGCAGGGGCTGAAGTTGCTGGTCGTCCAACCGCTCAATAAAAAGCTCGAGCCGGTCGGCGGTCTGCAGGTGGCCGCGGACGTGGTCCAGGCCGGACCGGATGACCTGTGCGTGATGGTGCGTTCACGCGAGGCCGCCCTGGCCATGCCGGAGGTCAAGTTCGTGCCCGTGGACCTGGCCCTGGTCGGCATCGTGGACGATCTGGACGTACGCCCGGACGGGCTGTTCGATTTCACCCTCAAAGTCGGCTGGAATTCCTATTCTTAGGAGCCTGATATGATCCTGGGAAAAGTTGTTGGGACCGTCGTGACCACCATCAGCCACCGGGATTACAAGGACCGCCGGCTGCTGGTGGTGCAGCCGCTGGTCATGGAAGGTCAGACCCCCGATGAGGATTTCATCGCCCTGGATACCACCCACGCCGGCATCGGGGATACCGTGCTGGTCAACCGGGAGGGCAACGGGGCGCGCCAGGTGCTCAAGAACCCGGACGCCTGCGTGATCTCAGTGATCGTGGGAATTGTCGATTCGGTTACCCTTGAAGCTTGATGAAAGTGGATCATGCAAGGCGGACGCCCACGCGTCCGCTTTTTTTCGTCTCAGGGTGTACCGACCGCCGGGATCAAGGCGTGGGCGTCAGGGTGCCAGTCTGGATCAGGGTTTTGGCTGCCAGGTCGTAGACCCACTGGACGCCTTTCACCACCAGGGTGACCTGCTGGTCCCCCACCTGCACGACATGGTATTCTGTCGGCACACCGTTACAAAACGGTACATGGGTCTCCGGGATGATCGTCTGTATGGACTGGTTCTGCAGATCCATGATCAGGATGGAGTATTCATACGCGCAAGTGTTGTCGCTATGTCTGGTGACCCATTTATAAACTAGCGACTTCCCATCCGGCGTCCAGAACAACTCGCCGGCGGTGAAACTATCCGGAGCGTTCCACGGATTGTCGTCCAGCTTGATCTCGGTCTTCGTGTCAGCCGGCAGGGTGAGGATATCCAGGGCCAGAGGGGAGTAGAGTTGGTTGATATAGGCCAGGCGCTGTGCGTCAGGCGAAACGGACAGGTCGTAAAACCAGGATTCATATTTCATTTCCCCGTAATAAATCAAGTCTCGGACTGCGCCGCTGCTCAAATCCATACGCCAGATATCGCTGGCACTGTAGAAGGCCCGGCCGCCGCTGGGATCAAATTTATCTACCACCGCGACATACACATACCGATCATCCGGCGTCCAGACCAGGACGTGGCTGTCGCCGTAGACCGGGACAGGCCCGGCCAGCTTCGGGTAATTGACATCCCAATGCCTGCCATTCCCACCGGCCACGAAGGCGATGGACTTGCCGTCAGCATCCTTGAGGTCGCAGAGAACCCACTGTCCATCCGGGGAGAGACTGGCCGGGGCACCCTGGCAGGCTGCCAGCAGAGCCGGGGTGGGCGTGAGCGTGGGCGGGACCGGGGTGGCCGTTGTCGTGGCGGTCGGGATTTGGGTGGGCATCGCCGTGGTAGCCGGGAGCGGGGCTTGCGTGGGAGAGGTGGATGACGGGGGCGTTACTGCGGCCGGGCCAGCGCTCGGCAAGCCGACCGGGGACGCCACGCCGCAGGCCAGCAGCATTGCCGCCAGGAGGACAGCCACCGCCAGGAACGCGATCTTCCTACGAGGGAATTTACCGGGCCGGATGGAGCCCCCCTCGGACCGGCGTTTCAGACGTATGGACGCTATTCTACCCATAAGATTTTTCTCCTGCTGTACCGATAATATACGTGAAATTATAACCAATTTAAATGGATTGCCAGAGGAGTAGTACAAAATACCTATCGGAAGTCAGACCAGGGAGATTGCTCGACTGCCCGCGTTATTTGGGGGGATGTTCGAAAGTTTTTTCTTTGGAGTCAATTCCACCGTGGTCCTCTCGCAAATCCTTCCTGGAATTTTGGGGGAGAAGATCGAGGTCTGAGACCGAGCTACATGCAATACAAAAGAAAAATTCGCTTTTACAGCGGTTTTTTTTACAAAAACGGGCAATAAATGGATCAGGCTGGGGGCAAAGGATTCGAATTTGCCGATCATAGAAAAATGAGCTACCAACAAGTGATGGCTCATTTTCCCCTTTTTAATTAAATGACCATACCTTCTCCTCCATGTCGCCAGAGATTTCTTTATAAATATCGGAACTACTCGGTGCCGATGTCAAGTTCCACTAATTGAAGCCGGTTCTTGAGATTGACTCTCAAGCACCACTTCTAAATTGTTATAGCTCTCAACATGCCTGGGAGCTAATCATGCATTTATTTTTAATGACTCAGGGAACTTTTTACTCCAAACTCTTTTGCCAAAGAATCCAATTCCATAACTTGGGATCGGTGCAGCGGAATCCCATTCTTGATACGTAACTCATAGACATCTGCCTCTGGGTCGCCTGCGACCAGCACACGTTCTGCTCCTGGTTCTGGAGGAGTCAAATGGAGTTCGTGAATCATGCTGTCCATCATTTTCTTAAACTCAATCACAGGTCTTAATTTTGAAATATCGATTGCCATTACCCATGTCATATTTTGTCCGAATTTGAACTCTGCACTAAAGCCGCCACCAGAAAGGACTCCAGCTAAAATATCGATCATCACAGCCAAACCATATCCTTTGTGACCGCCTTGCTCTATAGTGTTTCCTAGAGGATTTTGAGACCAATCTTCATTGCGTCTAAATGGCGGGTTTCTAATTGGCTTACCATTGGAATCAACAGCCCAGCCCTCTGGAATTGGGACTCCCAAAAGGTATGCCATTTCTATCTTTCTTCCTGAAACCGTACTCGTGGCCATGTCTAATATAAAAGGACGCTCCTTACCGGCCGGGGCGGCAAAAGCAATCGGGTTTGTCCCAATTCTTGGACGTGCACCCAAAGCTGGACGGACACTTCGACTTCCATTGGTCACAGCCATGCCTATCATGTCATGCTTAAGGGCCATCATTGGATAATAAGCAACCATCCCGATATGCCGTCCATCGCATATTGCCACTTGTCCAACCCCGGTTTTTTTTGCTTTTTCTATGGCAAGCCCCATTGCATAATAAGCCCCCACGAATCCAAGACCATTTCCGTTTGTCATTAGCGCTGTCGATGTAGTCTCCTGCAATACATGGATTTTCTGTGGGATGGTATATTCTCCAGAGCGGATCATGGGAATATATTCCAGAAGGTTTGCCACCCCATGCGTATCAACTCCTCTCAAATTTGCCATCACTAATACATCTGCAGTTATTTGGGCGTGCTCTTCAGGGACATTGACCGCAACCATTAAAGAAACGATTAGTGTGCGCAGTTGTTCAGCGGAAATATATATAGCATCTTCCGGCCTAATATTCAGGAAGTTAAATATCATATTTTCTCTCCCAGGCTGTTGCTTCTTCCAAATCTGTCAGTGCCAGGAAACTCTCGAAACTTGCCATATGATCGTTGATCTCTTTTATTGTTCCGGTCGAATTAAGTTCTCTTAGGATATCTATGGATGCCATAAGAGCAGTTAATTGTGGCAGACCAGGGTAAATGATTAGTTTATATCCGGCTTGTGCAAGCTCTTGCCGGGAGAGCCAGGGAGTTTTTCTGCTAAAATCCATATTAATCAAGACGGGTTGATCAAATTGCCCAGGGATCTGCATAATTTGATCTATTGAAGTAGGAGCCTCTACGAAGATCATATCTGCTCCGGCTCTGGCATAATCCCGCCCCCTTTCAATGGCTTGATTAAAACCTTCTACTGCAATGGCATCCGTCCGTGCGATGATGATAAAATTAGGATTGTGGCGGGCATCAATAGCAGCTCGTATCTTTTGGACCATATTATCTTTGTCTATCAAGCGTTTCCCTTCAAAATGACCACATTTCTTTGGCCAATATTGATCTTCTAAGTGAATCCCAGAGATACCGATTGCTTCAAATTCCTGTACTGTTCTGCGTACATTCAAAGCGTTTCCATAACCTGTATCAGCATCCGAAATGACGGGAATTCTAACGGCTGAAACAATTTTCCGGGCTTGTTCAACCATTTCCATTAACATCACTAAACCGACATCGGGAAAAGCTAACATCGAAGCTGCCACTCCTGATCCTGTCAAATAGACTACAGGAAATCCCGCGCGCTCGATAAGTCTCGCAGATAGTGCATCGTAGGCGCCCGGTGCAGTGATTATTCCGGGTTGATTCAGAAGCTCACGGAGAGTATCGCTTGTTTTATTCATCTTTTTTCTTCTTCTAAAATAAGAAGGTTCTAGCGTTGGTCAGAAATATTATCCGGGCACCTTGGGATATGAAAAAATAGCTTGAAGCAATTAAGCCTCAGTCCAAATCTTGCCATAATAGTACCCATCTAAAAAATATCCTGGGTATAACCCATGCGTTGTTTCGATAATGGGAACTCTGGCAAGATGAACCAGATAAGGAATCCAGATAATAACTTTGGTGAGAGAAATTACTTTATATTATCCCTGAATAAGGGACAAGGGAGGTTCACTATTCCAAACTCGCATCATATTCTGGAAGACAAAATGTCCTCTTCGTGGCCAAGTATCCCTGGTTCTTCCGGCTATGTGAGGAGTCAAAATGACATTTCCCATCTTCCGGATAGGGTTATCCATGTCAGGGGGTTCTTTATCAAGCACATCCAAAGCCGCCCCAAGGATACGCTTTTCATGCAATGCACTGATTAATTCATGCTCATCAATCACTTCCCCGCGGCAAGTATTTACTAATAGTGTTGTTGGCTTCATAAGAGAAAATGCATGTTTACCAATCAGGTGGCGAGTTGCATCAGTAATGGGAACATGCAGTGAGATGATGTCTGATTTATGGATTAGATAATCCAGCGTTGTGTAAGTCACTCCAAGCTGCTGTTCAATTTCCTTAGAAAGTTGATTTAGGTCATAATAGAGAACTTTAGCGCCAAACGCGACCAGAAGCCTGGCAACATGCTTTCCAATTTTCCCCAGACCAATTATTCCTGCGGTTTTTCCACAAATTGTATAAAAATCTAGGCTTGGGGTACCAAATTCCCAATTTCCGGTTCTCGCGTGTTGATCTTGTTCAATAATATGGCGGTAGAAGGCTAAGATAAGAGCCAGGGCGTATTCAGCTACATCGATCGCATTCGTACCACCATTGTTTGCTACAGGTATACCTAGCTCATTGCACGTATTTATGTCAATCAGGTCATACCCAGCGCTTATCAATTGGATTAACTTGAGATTGGGAGCAGATTTTAAGACCCTATTGGATATCTCTTCTGGGAATAAAAGTAAAAAATCAGCATCCTTTAATATTTCGATCTTTTTGTCATCAGAAATTGTAAGAGACTGGGTATTGATAGTCCAATCTCTCGGTGCACAATCTAAAATTAGTTGCTTAACATCTGGATCTAGCAATGTAAAAAACGCTACATTGGGCATTGTATTTCCTCTTTCTTCCTTATCATAGTTTAGAAACCAAACCGTTTGCCCCATTCATCTAGAGAAAAGTCCGGGCTTTTAATGAATTTTATTTTGATTTGTTCTGCTTCAAGAACCTTTCTCGCTTGATCAGCTAGTTTATCTGCAATCCCAATCGGAATGCTGACCAATCCGGACACATCTCCATGAAGAAGTTCCCCGGGTCTTATTGTGAGACCAAAAATTGAGACAGTTACACCAACCTCTACTAAACGAGGAATACCGTGAGATACCGCCATGCCGGCAGCGAATACTTGGAAACCGGGCGCTCTCTCTTTTATGCCATCGATGTCACGAATTCCTCCGTCTGTGATCAATCCAGCTGTGCCTAACCGGTGAAAAATCGAAGCCATAATGTCACCTAAGTGACATGATCTCAACCGGTCTGACCCTATGTTCTTGGTAACCAATATTACAGGTTTTGGAGAGGCGTCGATTGCTCTATAAAGCCTTTCATAATTCAAAAAACCTTCTTCATTACCTTTCCGGCCCGGCGATGCGGTGTCTTCGGTGCAGGTAACGGCATAACCGATAACCGGTTTATAGTCGGGAAATAAACAGCGCAGTTCCAGTGACGCAAAACCTTCTGTTCTATCGCGCACATTAAATGCCTCAATTGCGTTCGCTATCGTGGGCGAGTCAAAAGTACTTAATTCATCAATTTGCTCTGTTGAAAGGCCTGGGATTATTTTGCTTTGCATTTCATTCTCCTGATTATTTCAATTTCTTATTCAGTGAACTTTCAAAAAGGATTGCTGTGTTGCTTCTCGATCATGTAGGTATGATGTTCCTTTCTATTACAAAGCCATAGTACTGAATGTCATTCTTCTCCCTTTGTCTAACAATTTTCTCCGGTAATTTACATTTCCTTCATTTTCTTAATTCCACATCCAACCCTGGGATTCTTAGACGCTTTTCAAGCTTGTTTAATAAAAAACTCAAGAAGAAGATAATAATAACGTAAATTATAGCTACATCTATATAAGCAGCCAGTGGAGTGAAGTAACGACCAGATAGAATTTTTCCTACTCCCATTACATCGGGGATCGCGATGAGGAAAACAACTGATGATGCCCTTATCATACCGATCGCTTCGTTAGACCATGAAGGAATGACCAACCGAACAGCCTGTGGGAGGATGATATACAGGATTGCTTTTAGTTTACTCATTCCGATGGCTCTTGCTGCCATCATTTGCCCATGTCCGATTGAGATAATTGCTCCACGGAAGTATTCAGCTTGATAGGCAGCGCTGTTTAAGCCTAAGGCTAAATAGGCGGCTGTCATCTGATTAAATGTGATGCCAAATTCGGGGAGTCCATAATAGATGATAAAAAGCTGTACTAGTAATGGGGTACCGCGAAAAAAGGCTATGTATGCTTCTGCAATTTTATTAATTCTTTTCCCCCCATAACTTCTCATTATTGATAGTGGCAATCCTAAGATCATGCCAAGAGCAAGCCCTACAAAGGTCACATTGATTGTGATCCCGGTGCCCGAAAGGAATTCAGGATAGTGGTGAGCGAATAAATATATGATATCTTTCATACATCCATCACGATTATATTTGGTAAATGATAAAGAAAATACTTCGCAAATAATCGATATTTATTTAAATTCTGATTCTTCCCATATAGCTCAGATATTTTTCGTAAGAACTGAGCCGTTCGCAGCTGGCTTGGATTATTGAATATTTTGTTTGGGGTTCCTTCTTCAGCAATAACTCCGTTTTCCATGAAAATAATCCGGCTGCTAACCTCACGAGCAAAACCCATTTCATGCGATACTACAATCATTGTCATCCCTGACTTTGCCAGATCTATCATTACAGATAATACCTCTCCAATCAATTCGGGATCTAAGGCCGAAGTCGGCTCATCAAAAAGCATTAAAATCAGGATCCATTGCTAAAGCGCGCGCAATAGCTACCCGTTGCTGTTGCCCACCAGAGAGTTGGCCTGGATACAAGTCGGCTTTATCTGCAAGTCCAACCCTTTCCAATTGCCAGAGTGCTTTTTCCCTTGCCTCTTCGCTTTTCATGTGGCGGACTTTGGTCAATCCGATCTTTATGTTGTTTAAAGCAGTGAGATGGGCAAAAAGGT
This sequence comes from uncultured Chloroflexia bacterium, assembly GCA_963827305.1. Lineage (GTDB taxonomy): Bacteria > Chloroflexota > Anaerolineae > Anaerolineales > Villigracilaceae > UBA877. Next base: position 103,750 of record CAWHAM010000013.1, on the reverse strand, counting down.
TGAAATCCTGGAATACCATACCCATACTCTGACGAACCTTATTCATGTCTGTGTGAGGTTTTGTGATTTCATCACTTTTTAGCCAAATTTTCCCCTTATCTGGGATAGTCAACAGGTTAATGCAACGTAAAAGTGTACTTTTACCTGTACCACTTGGTCCTATGATCACAATCACTTCTGATTCAGCGATCTCAAAAGAAATTCCTTTGAGTACTTCTGTCTTTCCGTAAGTTTTGTATATTTCCTGACAAGTCAGAACAGAAGTATTATTCATAGACTATACTCCGCGGTGGGTATCTTATATTTCCGTTCCAAAACACTTAACCCCTTGTTTGCAATTAGAATCATAATAAAGTAGAAAATGGCAGCAATCGAGAATATTAGGAAGGGTTCGAATGTTCGCGCGATTGCATATTGGGCTTGCCGCATCATCTCAGGAATTCCCAGGACATATACCAGCGAGGAATTTTTTATCACAAGCGCCACTTCATTTGACCATGAGGGTAACGCTAATCGAAAAGCTTGAGGAATGATGATGTTTTGAATTGCTGATCTTTTACTCATACCAATGGCTCTTGCAGCGATCATCTGGGACTCGCTTACGCTTTGAAGAGCTCCTCGTATGATCTCTGTCTGATAGGCACTACTGGCGACACCAAGGGAAATGATACCCGCCAACAGGGGGGGTAAATCAATGATGCTCGTGATTGCAAAAAAGAGAATAAACAACGTAAGAACTGGGGGAATTGCCCGGATGATCAAAACATAATAATTTACAATAATACCAATTATATTTCCGCCATATACTCTTCCTATCCCTAAAAACAAACCAACGACCAGGCCAATTACCAGGGAAGCAATTGAGACCTCTATCGTAACCACCATGCCTTTTAGTAGTACTCTAACGGTACCAAGAATAATATCCCATGGGATATTGAATATTATTAAATTAATCGATGTAAGTAGAGACACAGGAATATCGCTCCATTGAGCAATTAAACTGTCAACATTGCCATTGGTCAGTCTGGTTGATGAGAGGCTCGAATTCGCTAACTTCTTATATTCTAACGAAGCTGTCGAAAAGAGCCTCTCATCAAATCCCGGTCGTTATGAATTTGATCCAATTATAGATGAAATGGAATCCCTCATTATTCTTATGAGCGATTGATTCCCGATTTCATCTTTTATTTTTCGCGCGGGATCCCCCATTTATCTAGTAATTGATCCCTAAATCCATCACTAATCATCTGGGTGATGATCTCATCGAATTTAGCTTTCATGGCCACATCACCCTTTGGAAGAGAGATAACAGTGTCACCGCCCATGTAGTCTTGAGGAACAACATAGGCTGTATAAACATTGGTTTTTTCTGCCCAGACCTTTGCAACGATATCCTGTGTCCACCACAGGTCGAGGCGGCCAGCTGCTAAATCGAGGATTCCACTATCCGTACGATCATACAGGACAAGATTTTTCGCGGGCATCAGACCTGGGGTGATCAAAGTATCTGTGAGCTTCTGTACTTGAACTCCCCCTGATAAAGTACCTAGGCGATAAGGGCCTGCATCTGTCATCGTTGTGATCTTAATAGGCTTTTTGGTGTTTGCCATGAGAACATATGTCCGTAACTTATAGCTAATTGAGAAATCCACCTTTTTTGCCCGTTCAGCAGAAGGACCCATACCTGCTATAACACAATCTACTTTGCCAACGTTTAGGGCCTCTACAAGGCTGTCAAAGGGCATATCCCAAATCTCAACCGTTACACCCATACGTTTGGCGAGTTCATTGATAAAGTCGATGTCAAATCCGGCAAAAGTACCATCTGTATTGACGAACTCCATGGGGGCAAAATCGGCAGAAGTTCCGCAAACCATTTTCTTGTCTTGCGTGATTTTATCCAGCTTGGATGGTACGGGGGTTGGCGGTGCGGGGGTTGGCGGTGCGCTGGTTGCTGGTGCGCTGGTTGCCGGTACGCTGGTTGCCGGTACGCTGGTTGCCGGTACGCTGGTTGCTGTCGTAGCAGGTGAACATGCGCTGGCAATAAAAACCAGAATTGCAAGAAGAACGAGCAACTTTCCAATCTTGTTCATGTTATTTTCCTTTCTTGTTTGAGTGAAGGATATTAGGAACTCTGTTTCGGTAACACGGTTTCATATATTTATATTATAATAGCACTAGAAACTTGTTTCGTCAATATCAAGGGTCGTTCAACGGATATTTAATACTCTTATTGTCTCTAATTTCCTTATGGAAACTCAAACCATTCAAAATAACAGGAGAAATACTAATGGATAAGACTATGAGTGCATCGTTTATTGAGATGGCAACCCATATCTCGGATTTTCTCGCCCCGAGTCTAGTGGAAGACTGGCCAAAACTACTTGTCGTAAGAGCTCAAGGAATTTATCTTTATACGGCCGATGGCCGCAAGTACTTGGATTTTACTTCCGGGATCGGGGTAACTAACGTAGGCCATTGCCATCCGCGTGTAATAGATGCGGCTCGCAGTCAGATGGAAAAGATGATCCATAGTTCGATCGGAGTAACTTTCCACGAATCATTGTTTACTTTATGCGAACGCTTGACTGAAGTTCTGCCCAGCGGCTTGAACATGTTCTTCTTTGGGAACAGCGGTTCGGAGGCGGTCGAGGGCGCTCTAAAAATGGCACGTTTCGTAACCCAAAGGCCTGCAATTATCGCCTTTGAAGGTGGATTCCACGGTCGGAATTTTGGATCAACTTCAGTTACCTCGGTCAAATCCAAATATCGACTTCATTATGAGCCGCTTCTACCTGGCGTGTACTTTGCACCTTTTGCCTATCCATACCGTTGCCCAATAGGAAATGAACCGGGAAAATCTGTTGACTGGAGTTTGAAAGGCATACAAAATCTTTTTGATCATTTTGTGCCCCCATCAGAAGTTGCTGCCTTTCTGGTGGAACCTGTGCAGGGTGAAGCTGGTTATATTATTCCCCCGCCTGAATTTTTGAAAGGTTTGAGGAAACTATGTGATAAACATGACATTCTCTTGATTATTGATGAGGTCCAAACCGGATTTGGACGCACTGGAGAAATGTTTGCTTCCCAGGTATTTAATATCCGTCCTGACATTTTAGCAGTCGCCAAAGGCATCGCATCTGGATTTCCTCTCGGTGCAACTATAGCGAATCGGGACTTAATGAAAAAATGGGCTGCCGGATCGCATGGGACGACTTTTGGGGGTAATCCGGTTGCTTGCGCTGCCGGGGTCGCCACTCAGGATATCATCCGCGATGAGAATCTTCTTGAGAACTCCCAAAAAATGGGAGCCCGGTTGCTAAAAGGCTTGAAAGGTTTCCAAGCTCGATATCCTTCTATCGGCGAAGCGCGTGGGTTGGGCCTCATGCTTGCGATGGAAATGGTTATTCCCGATGATTCCAAAACGCCAGATCCCAAGATGGCGATGACCGTACTTGAAGGTTGTCTTAGACGAGGCTTGGTTGCTTATATGGCAGGCTATAAGAGTCATGTCATAAGATTGATTCCCCCACTCATTGTGACTTCTGAACAAGTAGATCAAGCCCTGCAAATTATTGAGGATAGCTTGGAGGAAGCGAATTCATAAAACCAGAAAAGAAAGCGATCCCTTCCATAAATGAAACCTTTGGAAGGGGGAAAAATTAAAAATTTATAAGCCTGACTTTCCCTATGCAAAAACAAGGTAGATTTACAGTCGAGCTCATTTCATTCTCATTAATCCGAGGCGTTATAGATACAAGTCAGAGAATGATTTTCGCGTTCTTGCCTGTTTTTGCTCGAGGACTAGGGGTAAACCTTGAAGAGATAGCCCTGATTGTATCGTTACGCTATGCCTTGGGGATCATCGCCCCGTATCTGGGGCAGTATACCGAAAATCGTGGGACTAAAAAAGCGATGTTGCTGGGGCTATTGATATTTGTTGTAGGCTTCGCTATATTCTCTGTAAAACCGATTTATTCCATGTTTTGTGTTGCCTTATTGCTAGCTATTTTGGGAAAAATGTTATTCAATCCGGCAATGCAAACCTATATAGGCACCAAGGCGGATCAAAATCGGCGAGGCTTTGCAATGAGTATCCCGGAAATTGGCTGGTCTGGAGCTTCAATCATCGGTATACCCATCGCTGGATTGATAATTGCCAGGTATGGATGGACTGCACCCTTTCCATGGCTGGTGGTATTAGGATTGCTTGCAATATTGGGTTTATTCTGGTGGTTACCAACCGTGCATCTCTCTCCGGTAACTGTTCCGTCGATGATTAATTCTATTAAATATTTATTGAAGAGGTCATCGTCTATTGTGATCCTTCTTGTTTGTTTATTGATGGCAATGAGCAGTGCTACTGTTGTCATTATATATAGTTCACAGATGGAAAGTGCGTTTGATTTACAAGTTACCGCGTTGGGGATAACATCTTTCTTTCTTGGAATGGCAGAATTAGGTGGGGAAAGCCTGTCTGCTGTCCTTACCGACCGATTAAAGCCAGGTATTGCGGTTTGCATTGGCATTGGAATGAATATGGTGGTTGCTGTTTTAATGCCAAGAATTGGAAACACATTAATAGGAGCGATCATTGGCCTATCGTCCTTTTTTTTAAGCTCTGAATTCTTTGTGGTTGGTATTCTTCCTATGATTGTTAGTATGACTCCCGAGGCCAAGGTTACAGCCCTGTCTTTTAGAATAACAGTTCACCAAGCCGGGGTTGCGATCGGGACCGCAATCGGCCCGTGGCTATTCCGGCAAGGTTGGGATTTAAACTTTTATGTATCTGCATTGCTTGATTTCGTGGCTTTGCTGCTCATATTTATTGTTACCCAACGTGCGATATGGTCTAAATTCAAGAGTTTATTAAGAACAACTGAAGGTTAACAATATGATAATGTACAGATTTGCGGAAAAGAAGCGAACCGGGTTACCTATAATGGGGTTTAACTTGACTTTCCCCTCGCCGGATTTTGCTGAATTCATGGGATATCTTGGATTCGACTATGTATTTATTGATGCGGAACATTTTTCGTTCAATATGGAAACAATTCAATCCATTGCACGCGTATCGGAATTGACCAACATGCTGCCCATCGCGCGGGTACCTAAGAACGATCCTCAAATGATCCTTGGCTACTTGGAAACAGGGATCCTGGGGATCGTTGTTCCCCATATAAATACTGCAAAAGATGCTCAGGAAATTGTAGACGCAGTCAAATATTATCCGCTTGGGAAAAGAGGCGCCAATGCTCGTGCCCGTACTGCAAGGTATGGCCTTAAGCAAACTCCCGCCCAGTATTTTGAACAAGCAAACCAACAATCAGTCGTAATTACAATGATAGAAGAACTCGAGGGCATCCAAAATTTACCCGAAATTCTTTGCGTTTCAGGCGTCGATTATATCGATATTGGCCCTAGTGATTTAGCAATGTCGGTGGGTCTTCCCGGTCAGAGCGATCATCCGCAGATACAGGATTTAATTAAAAATGCGAAGCGACAGATCTTTTCTTCAGACAAGGGGTTGGTTGCATCTGTTTCTACCATCGAGGCAGGCATACAAGCCATTAAGGAGGGAGCAAAGTTGATTGAATTTAATACGAATAACTTCATAAAAAGAGAAGCTCTTGAATTTCTTCAACAATCACGAAGTCATCAATAACTTGATGACCGAGAAAGAGAGAGAAGTATATGATCAATAACAATACCCCGAATGCAATCGATTTCCCAGGCCTCGAGATGTTCCCCAGAATATTACTCGGCCCAGGTCCAAGCATGGTTCACCCAAGGACATTACAGGCGATGTCTGCTCCGATGATCGGTCATTTGGACCCATATTTTTAAGTATTATGGATAAAACGCAGACAATGCTTCGTTATACCTTCCAAACAAAAAACCAGGTCACAATACCAATTTCTGGAACAGGCAGCGCAGCAATGGAAGCTTCGATCGCCAATTTCGTAGAACCTGGGACCACTGTTCTCATCTGCATCAATGGATACTTTGGGAGCAGGCTCTTGGACATGTCTAAGCGTTATGGAGGTGATGCAGTTGCCTTGTATCGCCCTTGGGGCGAGGTCTTCTCTCAAGGGGATATTCGAGATGCCCTATCCGCTCGTCCAGCAAAGGTGGTGGCGATAGTTCACGCCGAAACATCTACTGGTGCACAGCAGCCTCTTGAGGAAATTGCAGAGATTGTCCATAATCAAGGTGGGGTCCTGATTGTTGATGCTGTGACTTCTCTGGGTGGTCTACCAGTCCTGGTGGATGAAATGGATATTGATATCTGCTATAGCGGAACTCAAAAATGTCTTAGCGTTCCTCCAAGCCTTGGACCTATCACGGTTGGGCCGCGGGCGATGAATATCTTGAGAAACCGAAAGACCCAGGTAGCAAATTGGTATCTGGATCTTTCGATGGTCGAAAAATATTGGGGTTCTGAAAGGTCCTACCATCATACTGCACCCATCTCAGCCAACTTTGCTTTGTATGAGGGGCTGCGGTTGGTTTGGGAGGAGAAGTTGGAAGCGCGCTGGTCCAGGCATCGTAGCAATGCTCAATTGCTCTGGGACGGCTTGGAAGATTTAGGCCTTGAACTCTTTATTCCTGCGCAGTTTCGCCTGCCTTCGTTGACAACCGTCAAAGTGCCAGAGGGGATCAACGAAGCAGATATTCGGTCTCGTTTATTAAAAGAATACAATATTGAAATTGCAGGGGGGCTTGGGGATCTAAAAGGCCGGATTTGGCGTATAGGTTTGATGGGATATTCATCTCGGAAGGAAAATGTTGTCTTACTGCTAGCTGCGTTAAAAAGGTTGATAAAACATTGATTATTGACATGAATAGCAGACGGTAAATACGTCCTTGCCTTATGAAACTTACTCATTTGAAAAAAAGGTAGTCTCTGTTGACCCATCTGTGGTATGGATATTCATCTGAAAATTAGCTCATCGATCTTGATCCGATATTACCTCAATTAAATCTCGTGGCTTCAACCTGATAGTTCTTAAAGTAGTTGATATTCGGGGCTGGCAGTGGACATATTATCAAAATCACCTTACTGAATATCACGACTCTGCAATATAATCATCCATTAATAATCACTTATATCTCACAAAACAGGTATACCTAAATTTGGGAAGGAAATAACCAGTCCTATGACCGATCAATCTTATACAATAGTTTCAGTTAAGCGAGCTTTACAGGTCCTCCTTTTTTTGGCTGCCCAAAATAAGCAGGTAGGGATAACCGAATTAAGTGATAGTTTTAATCTTTCAAAAATCGCGATTTTCCGCATAATAAGCACACTGGTAGAGAGCGATTTTGTTATTCAAGATCCAAACACCTCTCTATATGAATTGGGTCCTAGTGTATTAAAATTTAACTGAAAGATTTCAAATCGGCAATACCTTGATAAGAATTGCAAAACCTTATCTTGAAGAACTTGCTTCCTTAACCAAAGAAGATGTAAATATCGGTATTATTCATAATGGCAAAGTTCTGGTGCTATCTAGCGTCCAAGGAAGACCTCAGTCAAGGTTTACTCTCAACCTTGGTCCTATCGCAGAATTCCATTCCTCCAGTCTGGGTAAAGCGTTGCTCTCCGATAAACCTCTTCAAACTATCATCTCGCTGGTTGGTGAGAACCAATTGCAGAGATTTTCAAAGAATACTAAGACTACACTTAGGGAATTCCTCGAAGAGTTGGATTCTGTAAAAAATTCAGGTATATCAATAGATGATGAAGAGACAGAAGAAGGCCTGATGTGTATCGGTGCTCCTGTTAGAGATTGGAATAACAATGTTATTGCAGCAATAAGTGTATCAGGGTTAAAGTCGAGAATGGTTGAGATGGGGCTTGAGACAGTCAAAGGTTTTATATTTCAGGCAACCGCCAAGATTACACTGAGACTCAATCGAGAGAATATTTCTCTAACAGAATTATTGGTGTAAGGAGAATTGCACGACCCGGATTAGTTTATTGAACTCGGACTGCCCACCCGCCCCAAAATACCTCCGTGTAAGTATTAAAACGATAATTACGATCCTAGACATGCAGAAATCCTTGATCGCCTGGCGAGTAAAAGCGGTAAATACTGGCAATCATTCTGCGCAGGTTGAACTTGAAGATGCAATAAAAAAAAGCCGCCTCTCCCTTCCCAAAATAGAAAATTTGTGCCACTGTTTCCTGTCAAAATATATGACCTTTGAATGACCGGAACACGATTAAATATATTAATTCAGGTTCACATCTATACGCAGTACTTGTAATATCCAGCAGCGCTGTTATTCCGGCTTCGCCTCCCTACCGAAGAAGCATCTGCCATGCTGCCTGCCCCTGTCTGCCTGCACCCAGTCCTTTCGGGCGCTTGCCTGCCTATGCTTCGCTTGCCTGCCTGCCTGTCCCGCGTTATTTGCGGGGCGAGCTTTGCAGGGCACCCCGTAGGGGCGAAGGGGCGGAGGGGCAATCCTCAATTCCAAATCCTCCACAGCCTCCCCTTTCCCTACACACGCTTACTTTTGCAACACCAGTAATGCTTGTTCCAGATCTGCCCGGATATCTGCGGGGTCTTCGATACCGGCTGAAAGGCGTACGAGTCCCTCGCTAATGCCAACCTGCTCCCGTTCAGCCTCGGTCTTTATCAATTTCAATCTGGTTTGTTTCGGTTTATTGATCTTTTCAGGGCATTCTGGTCTGCCGCAGCCGGTAAATTTCGTAAAGTGATTGTAGATGGTGCAATTTTAAACAAGGTTGTTGAAATGAGGGGGCGGATGGTATATACTGGTTAAAGTAAGGTTTGATCTTTCGCCATCTACCGTCTCAAACCTGTTAGGATATTGGATGGAAACTGGTCGTATGGAAAAATATGTACCGGTTACTCCTGTTATTTCTCGAGGAAATATGAAAAAAAACGCCCCCCTTTCTGAAGATATCTGTTTCCGTGAGCTGATGGATAACACGGCCGATAGTATTTATTTCAAGGATCGGCAATGCCGCATCTTGCGCGCCAGCCGGAAATTAGCCCTGTCTCTCGGATTTTCGGATTCGAGGGTGATTATTGGAAAGACGGATGTTGAATTGTTCGGCGAGGAATTTGGCCAGAAGACCATGCGGGATGACATGAAGATCATGGAGACAGGCCAACCTATCATTGGCATGGTTGAGAACCGTCGCTTGGAAGACGGTCAGTTCAATTGGACTCTCACTACCAAATTCCCAATCCATGACACAACTGGAAGTGTGATCGGCTTGATGGGGATCACGCGGGAGATTAATGAATTAAAAATGATCGAGGCGGATTTACAGAAACTTGCTACACACGACTGGCTTACCGGCTTGCCGAACCGGTATTTGATGAATGACCGCCTCAATCAGATCTTGGTTCGTTCTCAACGATACAATTTGACTTCCGCAATCCTTTATATTGACCTGGATGATTTCAAATCGATAAACGACACCTATGGACACGATTTTGGTGACCTTGTGCTCCGTGCAGTTGCAGAAAGACTTACGAAATGCGTACGGGTAAGTGATACGGTTTCCCGGTTTGGGGGCGACGAATTTGTAATTATTCTTGAGGTAATTCGTCAGAGAGAAGATGCCAAAATTGTCACCCAGAAAATTCGGCGTGCTATTTCCAGGTCTTTAATTTTGCAAAAACATCGCATAAAGATTACAGCCAGTATTGGTATCAGTCTCTTCCCTCAGGATGGCAAGGATGCTGAGACATTAATAAAGACTGCTGATAATGCAATGTACCTGGTTAAAAAGGATCACTGATATCCGCTGGCATTGGCACGATCGTCTTCATGGGTTCCATCGCTGTCTGCCTGTGCCCCGCTTACCTGCCTGCCTGCACCCGGTTCTTACGGGTGTCCTGCCTGTCCCGCGTTATTTGCGGGACGAGCTTTGCAGGGCACCCCGAAGGGGCGAAGGGGCGGAGGGGCAATCCTCAATTCACAAATCCTCAATCACAAATTCATGTCCACGCTTACTTTTGCAACACCTGTAAGGCTTGTTCCAGATCTGCCCGGATATCGGCCGAGTCTTCGATCCCGGCTGAAAGGCGTACGAGGCCCTCGCTAATGCCAACTTGTTCCCGCTCCGCCTCGGTCAGCGTGCGGTGGCTGGAAGTGGCCGGGTGAAGCACGAGCGTATAGATATCCCCCAAGGTGGTGGCGGGCAGGCACAGTTGCAGGGCTTCCATAAAGCGGAATACCAGCGCACGGCTGGCATCCCGGATCTCGAAGGATAACACGCCGCCCGCTCCCTGCCCATTGAACAGGCGTTGTGCCAGGGCGTGCTGTGGGTGCGTTGCCAGGCCCGGATAATTGACGCGTGCGATCTCAGGGCGTGCCGAAAGCCATTCGGCCAGTTGCCGGGCATTGCTGAATTGTTGGCGCACGCGGAGAGGCAGGGTCTTCAACCCGCGTAATGCCAGCCAAGCTTCGAATGGGCCGAGCGTGCCTCCCACTAACTTGTTGAGCTCGAACATGCGCGCCCGGTTGGGCGCTGAGGTGACCACCACGCCGGCCAGCACGTCCCCGTGGCCCGCCAGGTATTTGGTCGCGCTATGGATGACGTAATCGGCGCCGTGAGCCAGCGGGCGGAACAAGTAAGGGGTGGCGAAGGTATTATCCACGAGAAGCTGCGCCCCATGGCGGTGGGCCAGTTCGGCCAAAGCCGGGATATCGGCCACTTTTAGCAGGGGATTCGAGATCGTCTCTACCAATAACGCAGCTGGCTTGGTTTCCTTCAGGGCCGCCTCAACCGCGGCCAGGTCACTTACCTCCACCATGCGTGTGCTTACCCCCAGGTCGGCGAACAGGTGCCTCAGCAGGCTGTAGGTCGCGCCGTACACGTCGAAGGCAGACACCACGCTTGACCCGGCGCGCACCCCCGCGGCCAGCAGGGACGTGTGGATCGCCGCCATGCCCGAAGCAAAGGCTAGGGCTGCTTCACCCTCTTCCAGGTCTGCAACTGCTTTCTCGAAGGCCGCCGCGGTCGGGCTGGTGTAGCGTGCATATACATAGCCGGGCTGCGTATTGGCGAAGACGGCATCCAGGTCATCCATGCTCTCGTACAGGTATCCCACGCTGGGCACGATCGGAGTGGTTACGGGAGCATAGTTCCCTTGCGGTATTCTCTCGCCGGCATGTACTGCCCGGGTGGAGAATGCTTTTCCGTGGAGGTCGGTCATATTCGCTCCTCAGGGTGACGGGTATCGGGTTATAAAAAGGCTGTCCGGAAAGTTACAGGCAGAGTAAGTGGTTCAGCAATTTTCCATTATACAGTACATTTTCCATGCTCAAATCTCGCGGCTGAAAAACAAGCGATCTGCCTCCACTCTTGCCTGACGGTAGCTGCCTGCCCTTGGCATTCTTCAAAGGGAGGCGCGCCGAGAGCGGGTGCAGAGGATATTCATTCTTTACTTTCTCTTCCTCATTTCCTTCGTGTTCCTTCGTACCCTTCGTGGTAAATCGTTTTATTTTCCCTTCCCCGCCCGGATCGCCAGTCCTGCCACCACGCTGCTGAAGGCATTCGACGTCTTTACCTTCTCCGCTCCAAACAACCGCACCAGCATTTCGGTAAACAGCGGGATACTGGACGAGCCGCCCGTCTTGACCACTGCATCCACCGCCCCGGGCTCGAGACCGGCGTCCGTCAGCGTATCCAACAGGGTTTGCTCCACCCGGCCGGTATATTCCTGGATGTCGGCTTCGAACTGGCTGCGGGTGTACAGCTCCCACAGCGGGATGGCCCGGTCCTCCAGGCTGATCTCGCTGGCTCCCTGCTCCGACAGGGCGATCTTGGTGGCTTCGACACGGTTGTAGAACGTGAAGGCCAGGTCGTTGTAGATCAGCGCCTGCAGGGCCTTCAAGCGCACCGGCGCCAGGCCCGCCCGGATGGCTTTTTCGAGCACGTTGCGGTTCTGGGGCGTGGCCAGTTCGGGCAGCGCCATCCAATCCGGAATGGACTGGATCAGTTCCAGGATCTCGGGCTGGTGGCTGATCTGGCCCAGGCCGAAATGCCCCAGCATGCGTTTCTGGATGATCGACCGGTCGAAATCGCTCCCGGCGATGTCGACGCCCCCGCTGGCATAGACCTCCCGCCCGCCGCCTCCGCCCAGCCGCATCACGGCGATATCGAGCGTCCCGCCTCCGAAGTCAAATATGACCACATTCTCCGCGGCGGGATATGGATTGCTCGTAGTACAGGGCAGCCGCCACCGGCTCAAGCTCGAAGTCCACTTCCTCGAACCCGGCGCCGTAAGCCGCCTGGCGCAGCGTCTCTTCGGCCTTGGCATCCTGCTCGGGCGTGTCCGCAAATTTGACCGGCCGGCCCAGGGTGACACCCTGGATGGTCTCCCCCAGGAGCGCTTCAGCCCTCGTCTTGAGCTGGCCCAGGTAGATCTGCACCAGCTCGCCGACCTTGTACCAGCGCTCGAAGACCTGCGTGCCACCTGCCCCACCTTTGTTGGCGGGGGCGAAACCGCCCGGCTTGTTTTTGCGCAGGGCCGTCTTGAGGTACTGCATCAGGCGACCCGGTTTGAGCTCGTCCACATAGACATACACATCGCGCACGAAGTGCATGTCCGCCCCGACCACGTCGATCTCCCCGGCCCATTGCCGGACGTAGCGGCGCGGCCGGCCGACGTTGTGGAGGTAGTACTGCCGGATGGCTTCCTGCCCGATCGAACACTGGTAATCCCGGGTGATGTACAGGACAGACTTGACCACCTCGGGCAGGAGGTTCTGACGGTCGAGCGGCAGCACTTTCACCTGCTGCCCGCCTGCTGTTTTGGCGGGGTCGTAGACCGCCACCCCGGAGTTGGACGTCCCGAAATCGAGACCAACCTTCAGGCTCATGGCTTGGACTGTTGATCCGCCGGAGCAGGGAAATCACCCTGAAAGGGCAAGGTACCCTGCAAGGGCACTATGCCGAATGCCACCAACGGGACCTCGCTGCGCACCACGCCTGCGCCGGTCAGTTCCGCCTGGGCGTGAAAGCTAAGGTTCCTGGCCGCCTCCAGCACCGCCACCCGGTCCGTCTCCCGCACCGGCGCCGCCCCGATGAATCGTACGCCCTGCTCCAGGCGCGTCGGCGGGATCAGGACCTGGCCACGGCTGGCCAGGGATCTCACCGGTTCGATGAAGCCGGCGCTCCTGGAAACGACTTTCCCGGTCTGGGTCAGGCACAGCAAAAGCTCGTCCGGTCGAATGATGAACCCGGCCACCACGTGGTCGGTCGCCTCCAGCTTGATGCGTTCCTCGATGGAATAGGAAAGCTCGTCGACGTTCAGGCCAAGCAGGCGGCCGGTATGCGTGACCAGGGCATAGTTCTCTTTTTTCCGGCACAGCGTCAGGTCAAGCGGCTGGTCCATTTTCTGGATGGTGCCCTTGCCCAGGTAATGGTTCTCGAGCACCGTTTCGGCCATGGAGGTCATGGTCTTTTTAACGCAACCGCGCCGGCTGGTCTGCAGGAAGAAATCCGCCAGGGCCAGCGCGGACAGCGGCATGAGGCAGGCCAGGCGTTCCCCGGCATGCGGCTCGTCCGGCAGGGCGGCCTGATCCAGGTCCCACTCGCCGCCTGCTGCGGGTACGATAATATCCTCCACTGCGCAGGTGCTGACCCGCCCGGAGCTGAAAAGCAGCAGCAGTTCCTCGTTCGCCGGGACCGCCAGCAGGCGTGGCGCTTCGCCCCCGGCCGCCAGGTCTCCGCTGAGATGAACCGGAGCGCCGGCTTCGGGGACTGGTTCGATGCGCAGGATGCGTCCGAGCGCAGTGTAGACCAGCAGGTCAAGTGACACTGGGGCCGGTTCGGCAGTCAGGGTCGCGAGCTGAACCTGATCCAGGCCATAGCGGCGCTTGAGCAGGTCGAGCTGGTATTCCAGGTGGACAATGCGCTTGCGGTATTCCTCCACCCGGCTGCCGTCCTGCAAGGCGATATTTTCCGCCAGCAACTCCTCGTTGCGTTCCGTCAGGTCGCGCAGGCGCCCGGCGATCAACTTGAGGATGGTCAGCGCCGATCCCGGCCGCTGCTTGACTTCCTTGATCCATTCTTCGATTTTGGGAAGGGTCATATTGCAAAGTCCTCGAACCGTTAATTATACTCATTCAAATGGCATTGCGAGCGGGCGCTTTTACGCTTGTCCTGGTAAGCTATCAAGGGCGAGCCAGGCAATCATCCGGCCAGCGCGCGGTTTTTACCGTGAACTGCATTGTTGGATATAATCAGGGATAAATTTTTTTGGCACCCGGAACCAAAGTCCAAAACGCTGAGAACGCATTTCTTCCGAATTCGACTTAGCCTGGCCCAAGGAGGCATGCTTGCCAACGGTAACAATTCCCTCGAAATTGATCGAGGCAGCCGGATTGGGGAAAGTCTACAAGCGTGGCAATGAAAATGTCGTTGCCCTGCGGGATGTAAACCTGGCCGTGAGTTCGGGAGAATTCGTTGTCATTATCGGTCCGAGCGGCAGCGGCAAGTCCACGCTCCTGCACCTGCTGGGCGGGATCGACCGGCCGACACGAGGCGAGCTGCACGTCAACGGCGTCGACCTGTCCGGCTCCAGCGATGCGGCCCTGACCCGCTTCCGCCGGGACAACATCGGATTCGTCTTCCAGTTCTACAACCTGCTGCCTTCGCTGAATGCCCTCGATAACGTCATCCTGCCCCTGCTGGCCAGGGGCATTAGCTGGAGAGCCTCCCGGGAGGTCGGTTCGGCCATGCTCGAGCAGGTTGGCCTGGCCCACCGCCGGAAGCACACGCCTGGCCAGCTCTCCGGGGGTGAACAGCAGCGGGTCGCCATCGCTCGCGCCATGGTGTGCGAGCCGTGTGTCATCCTGGCCGATGAGCCGACCGGCGACCTGGACAGCGCTTCCGCCACCAGCATCATAGCCTTGATGGTCGATCTTAACCAACGCCTGGGTGTGACTTTCATCGTTGCCACCCATAATCTGAATCTGCTCAAGGTGGCTGGCCGCTCTTATCAACTGGTTGATGGATCATTGGATATACGGACTTCCGGATAAGTCATGCTGGCTTTGGGTTATTTCACCTTCAGGGACCTGTTTCACGATCGCTGGCGCAGTCTGCTGAGCATAATCAGCCTGGCGGTGATTGTGATTGGTTATTTGCTTCTGGCCTCACTCGCACAGGCGTTGGTTATTTTAACCAGGCAGGCTCAGGTCACCAATAACCTGCTGATCGTCGCTGCAAACACCATTGACCCCCAGGATAGTTCCCTTGACGAAGGTGTCCTGAATACTGCCCTGGAGATCGCTCCGGGCCAGATCCGGCACGCCTTCCCGATCCTCTTTCGCCATCTGACCATCGAAGGGCGCATCATGCAGGTCCGGGCAGTGCCAGTGGAAGAGATGCCCAAAGCGCTGGCCCTGACCCTGGTCCAGGGTCGCTGGCCGGATGGCCCCCGGGAGGTGGTGGTCAGTGAAGGAGCCGCCCAACTGGCTTCCTGGAAGACCGGTTCCACTGTGAACATCTATGGCACGGATTTCCTGGTGGCCGGCCTGGTCAATTCCCCGGAAAACGCTTTTGGTTCCCTGTGGATGACATACTCCGAAGGCCAGCAGCTTTTTGGGTCTTCGCGCGGCTACCAGGTCGGCTACCTGTCGCTTGTCCCTTCAGCGAACCCGGATAGCGTCCGCCTCAGGTTGCTGGCCGATCCGCGCATCTCTGCTGGTACCTCCGTCTATCTCGAAAACGTGTTCACCAATGACTATAACCAATCCAATACCAATTTGCTGGTCCTGAGCGGTCTGATGGTCCTGGTCTCCCTGCTGGCACTCACTTTCGGAATATACAATGCCACCAGCCTGAGTCTCACCGAGCGTAGCCATGAGATTGGGTTGCTGCGCCTGGTCGGTTTCACTTTGAGCAGGCTGCGGGGTTTTCTATTTGTACGCGCCCTGGTTCTCACTCTGATGGCGTACGGCCTCGGTTGGTTGGTCTCAATGATTTTCATCGATGACCAAAGCCTGCACGCCTCCGTTGACCTTATTTTTCTTTCCCTCCGATTGACCCTCTTGTCCAGCCTATCCGGCCTGGGACTCGCAGTCATCTTTGCCTTTCTGGGTGTCTGGCTTACCTCCGGGCGTCTCGCTACGGTGAACCCGTTGAATGGGGGCGATTGAGTATGTCTGGTTTACTGGTCACCCTCCGGCTTGGGCTGCACGATTTGTTCCGGTATCGCCGCCTGGCCTTGATCATGTCGCTCTCCATTGCCATTGCGGCCGGCATGGTGGCATTCCTGGAAGCATATCGCGCCGGTCTGGCTGCCGAGTTCAACGAACAAACCCACAACTTTCTGGTGGTCCACGACAGCCAGAATGAAGGCGATATCGCCGGAAGCCGGATCTCCAGCCAGGTGTCAGAAAAACTCTCCGGGTTGGGGATCAGCATGATCATCCCCGAGATCCATGCAGTGACCGGCACTTCCATTCAGAGCGCCACACTTCTGCGTGGCATCGACCTGGGGCAATATACCCACCTGGAAACCTTCTCCATGCTCTCCGGGCGCCGCCTGCAATCAGGCGACCCCTCCCGTCTGGCCATGGTCGGTGTGCTTCTGGCCGATCGGCAGCATCTCAAAACCGGCGATGTGATCTCGCTGCGCGACCGGAATTTTAACATTGTGGGGATCTTCCAGAATGGCACTTATATGGACAACCAGGCCTGGATAGCTTTGGCCGATGCCCAGACCCTGTTGGGATGGGGACAGGATGTTTCCGTCTACATCATCCCGGATGAAGGCATCCTGCACGATGGCGAGAACCTCCCCGGAGGCCTCTCCGTGACGCAAAAAGGCCAGGACCTGCGCCTGATCGCGGCGCAGTACCAGCCCATGCTCAAC
This sequence comes from uncultured Chloroflexia bacterium, assembly GCA_963827305.1. GTDB lineage: Bacteria > Chloroflexota > Anaerolineae > Anaerolineales > Villigracilaceae > UBA877. The sequence continues at coordinate 86,873 of CAWHAM010000013.1, read as the reverse complement.
ATGTGGCAGATTGTGTCCCTGGCGCTCGGGATCGCCGCATCCCTGGCCCTCGCCAATGTCCTCTGGCGGCTGGCCTGGCTGCGCCGGCGTGAGATGGCCATCCTGCGCACGTGCGGGTTTCCCACTCAATCCCTGGTTGGTTACCTTTTCGTGCAGGCAGTCGGGATCACCCTGCTCGGCATCGTGCTGGGCGGCTTGTTCACGCTGGTTTTTGCCATAAGCATCCGCCTGACCGTCTCCAGCTTCACGATTGTCCCGAGTGTGGCGGCTGGAATCCTGCTCCCCGGCCTGGGTTGGATCGGTCTGATAATGTTGGCCGGCAGCCTTCTGCCGGCCTGGTGGTTGAGCCATTTGAACTTAGCTCAACTGCTGCATTCAGAATAATTTCAAAGCAGGGTGGAATAGGAAAAAAGGACGATTTTTAGACCGCCCTTATATTGCTTGGTTGGTCGAAAACCTCATTCACCGAATGCTGGCACGCTGTTACTCACCGATCTTCGAATTGAGTCTTTTTGGCGTACGGGTGTAGGGTATTGGCTGTCCCAGTAGCATCTTGGTTTGGGCCTGCAGACCCGGCAAGTTCATCAACAGGAAAAACAGCACCGGGAAAATTGCCCATGAGGCGACCTCGCTCGCAAGCGTTTTAAGGCTCCAGTCTGTCCAACCCCGGCTCAAGCGCACCCGTTCGGTGAGCCAGACCACCACCAGGGCAGAACCGCCCAACAAGTTCAGGACGGTGAAGAGCAGCGGACTGAAGCTGGCCGGCGGAAGGGTGATGATGGCAGTATGATCGATAACGATAGAAAGGGCGGTACCCAGGGTGACTATAAAGCCGGCAGTGGAGAAGAACAGGTGGTCGTGAAAAAGCTTTAGAAGTCGACCAAGCTTATAGAAAAACGGCGCTCCGAGTGGATAATTCCACTTTTGGAAAAGGTAACCGATCTCCGCGCCGCCCCAACCCTGGCGCACTTTTTGGTTATAGAAGATACCGATGGCGTGCCACAGGTTTGCCCCGTAGATAGGGTTGCCGTGTACGGGCAGGTAGATGCGCTGGACGAAGACCTTGCCGCCTTTCTTAAAAAAAGCCCGCATGAAGATGCTTACATCTTCAGCCATGGCGGTGGGATCCCAGTAATTCACCTCTTCCAGCAGCTTCAAGCTGATCGAGTAGGTGCTGTAGGGGAACTTGGCTTCCCAGGAATTGAGGTAATCTCCGGTGATGATCGCATTGGTGTAAAAGGTCACCAGTCGAATGGCGGCGCTGGTGTGCCAGATATCATTATCAGAGAGAATGGGGGCCTGCCAAACCAGGGAATAACGGCGCGTGTCGGCCGCGAACTGGCGGGTGAGCTCGGCAAAATAATACGGATGGATGATCGAATCGGAATCGACGACCGTTACCACGATCTGGTCCGGCGAAATACCTAGGTGCTCAACCAATTCCTGACGGGCACAGTGAGCCGCCCAGGTCTCGTTCATTGCCTTTCCGGGCGCCTCGCCGGGCAGGTTGGAAGGGTGATATGTGGCCATCAAGCCATAAAACTTGCCTCTGTACTGCGCCATCAAAGTTTCGGCCTTTTCCCTCGCCCCCGGCTCGCGTTCCTCCATACCCAATACCACCGTGATGGATTGGTCCGCGCCTGCCTGCACGATCAGTGACTGCAAAGTGCGGCTCAAAATCTCCTGCGGCTCATTGAAATTCGGGAGGACCACCAGGTGATGAACAGCCTTATGCCGGGCAAACTCATGGTTGGAAAGCCCCCGGTAAGGGCCCGCACTGACCCGCATTTCCATCTGCCTGATCTTGAACAGTCCCGTTAGATAGAAAAACGTGAACGCGATCAAGCGGACCATCATGTAAATAGCCACCCCGCGCGCCACATCCAACAAGAGGCGCCTCGCCACCACAAGGCTGACGAAGCAAAAAATAAGCACTCCCCAGGAGAACAAACCCAGGACTTTATAACTGAAATGCTTTGGATCGGGGTTGGCATCCAGACGGCTGGTTGCAGATTGGTCAGTAATAATCTTCTTCTGCTCCTATGCTGATTTCCTCGCCTTGGTTCGGCCAAAAGCACCTACGACAACCTAACCACCTTCTCAGCCCTCAGGAATGGTTCTCCACGCTCGGCGTCCATCTCTATCACGCCGGTCACCAACAGCGGCGAGGAGGAGTGGATGACCTCCCTGGCCCGGCGATAGGCATCCGGGAACAGGACCACGTCCAGCATCCCGGAGAGGTCCTCGAGGGTCATGAACATCATCGCCTCTCCCTTGGCGGTGCGACTGCGGTGCCCGCTCTGGCGCAGGCCGGCCACTATCACGTGTTGCCCAACGCGTCCGGCCGCCTCGACCGTTGGTATCGCTCCGGCTGCCCGGACCTTTTCCGCAACCAGTTCGAGCGGGTGGGCCTCCAGGCTGACCCCGAGCAGCTCCTGCTGGGCGGCCACTTTTTGCTCGAGCGTCCAATCCTGTTCCCCGGCTGCGCTCAACTTGTTGCCCTGCAAAGGATATTCGAACAGGCTCGGCTGCCCGGCCTGCCATATCATCCCGAATCGTTTACGGGAACTACCTCCCTCCACGCGTTGCAGGAGGGCCGGGATGAGCCCAAAGCCTTCCAGCGCCCCGACGCGCGCCAGGTCGGCAGCCTCCTGCGCGCGGGTCGACGCGTGCCAGGAAATCCTCCAGCGTCCGGTATGGCCGACCGTGCAGGATCCTTTCGATCGTCCGCCGTGTCAGATCCCGCACCTGGTCCAGGCCCATGAACAAGGCCTTTTGCCCCTCTTCGTCCATTGCGTAAATGAAATTGCGTCCCGAGAAGTTGACATGCGGTGGGTGGACGGCCAGCCCCAGCCGGCGCGCCTCCATCAAGTACACGCGCTGGCTGTAGTATCCGCCCCAGTTAGCCAGGACGGCTGCCATGAACTCGCCCGGGAAGTGCGTCTTGCACCAGGCGGACCGCCACGACACCTGGGCGTAGGAAGCCGCGTGCGCCTTGGGGAAGCCATACCCGGCGAAGGCGGCCATCATCTCCCAGATCTGGTTCCCAGTTTCGGGAGGGACGCCGTTGCGGGCCTGCGCCTCTGTCACGAACTTCTGCTGCAGGTACTGCATCTGTTTGCCGGGGTCAAAATGGCTCATCGCCCGCCGCAATAAATCGGCTTCGGCTATGCTGAATCCAGCCAGCTCGTGGGCGATGCGCAGCACCTGCTCCTGGTACAGGATCACACCGAAGGTCTCATCCAGCAGCGTCGTCAGGGCCGGGTGCAGGTGCTGGACTGGCTCCTCTCCTTTAAACCTGCGTACAAAGGCATCCTTCAGACCGCCGGAGAGCGGACCCGGACGGTAGAGCGCCAGGGCCGCCATGATATCGTCCGGGCTGCGGGCATGGATCTCCCGCAAGGTGGCGCGCATGCCCGGACTTTCGATCTGGAAACAGCCGATCGTCCCGCCGCTTTCCACCCGGTCGGAAGTCTGTGGGTCGTCGCCCGGGGTGGACTCCAGCACAGCCAGCGGGCTATTGTACTCACCCGCCCGATTATCATAATAGATGAACTCCGCCACGTCGCCCAGCACGGTCAGGCCGCGGATGCCCAGCAGGTCGATCTTGACCAGCCCGAATGCCTCGACCGCCTCCAGGTCGAATTGGGTGATGGTGACCCCTTTGCTGCCCGAGCGCCTCACCGGCACCAGGTCGGTCAGCGCGCCGGGCGCCACCACCACTCCACCCGGGTGGACGGAAAGATGGCGCGGCAGCTTGAGCAGCGCTTCCGCCTCGTCGAAGATGTGCTTGTAAGCCGGAGAGGCATGGCCGCGGCGCAGTTCGGCAAAGGAGGAGGGCGGTTCCTGGCCTTCGCCTGTCTCCACCTGCCCCTCTCCGCCTGCCCCCGTTCTTAGGGGGTTTGGGGTACTTCGGGGATCCGCCTCTTCCATGCGCGCCCAAAACCCATACGGCAACTGGGTGATCATCTCGCGCACCCGGTTCGGGGCCAACCCGTGCGCTTTGGCCACATCGCCCAGGGCCGAGCGCGGCCGGAAGCGGTTGATCGTCCCGACCATCGCCACCCGATCAGCGCCATAGGTATCGAAGACGTGCTGGATGACCCCGTCGCGCCGACGCGAGCACAGGTCAGTGTCGATGTCGGGCGGGGTGGTGCGGGCCGGGTTGAGGAAGCGCTCGAAGTACAGGTCCAGCCGCAGCGGATCAGGGCTGGTAATGCCCAGGCAGTGGGCCACCAGCGAGGAGGCCGCCGAACCACGGCTGGAAAATGGCACTCCAGTCAGGCGGGCGAAATCCAGGATCTCCTCGACGATCAGGAAGATCGGTTCATAGCCCATACGGGCGATCACCTCCAACTCTTGGTCGAGACGCTCGCGTACCTTGGGGTTGTTCTGCCCATACAAGCGGCGTGCACCTTCCTCGGCTTTGCGGCGGAGGTGTTCCGCGGCAGTCAGCCCGGGCGGAAGCGGGACGGTCGGCATGTGCGCCACGCCCAGTGGCAGGTCGAACTTGCAGCGGGCAGCGATCTCCTCGGTGGCAGCCAACGCGGCCGGGAAGTGTGGATAACGTGACTCCATCTCGGCCTGACTAACGAAGTACGCACCCGGCGGTGCGGCGGCCTGGTCCGGAAGACGCTCGATCGTCTGGTTCAGGCGGATAGCAGCCAGGGTACGCTGCAGGGGCGCCTGTTCGGGGGTCAGATAATACACCGGGTGCGTGGCGACCGTGTGCAGGCCGAGTTTATGCGCCAGCAACGCAAGCGGCACGGCTGTGGCTGGATCATCCAAAGCCACATACAACCGGTCTGAGAAGATTTCTTTCAAAGCCCCCAGCCATCCTCTAGCCTCGCCTGTCCCCGGCTGCCCCTCTCCGCCTGCCCCCGTTCTTTGGGGGTTTGGGGTACTTTGGGGATCCCCCTGCCTGTCCCCATTCTTTGGGGATTCCCCTCGTAGAGCGATCAGATCGCCGGAGCAGGCGGCCAGCAGGTCGAGCGGGCAGGCTGCCTCGCCTGTGCCTGCGGCACTGGTGCAGGCGGGTAAATCCCGCATCGCCAGGGCGCTGCTCAAGCGGCACAGATTAGTCCAGCCGGCCAGGTTCATTGCCAGGAGCGACAGGGGACCATTATCTCCCGCCGGAGTCATCCCGGCGGGAGTTCGTTCGGGCGGCCCGCCTGCACCAGTGCCGCCCCGTCCTGGCCCGCCTGTGCCTGCGCCATAGGTGCAGGCGGACGGGACAGGGCAGGCACAGGCGAAGCCACCCGGCTCCAAGTCGATCTCCAGCCCCAGCACTGGCTGCACACCGGCCGCTTTGCAGGCGGTCACGAACTCCACCGATCCGGAGAGCAGGCGGTGGTCAGTGAGACCGAGGGCGGCCATGCCCGCCTCGGCGGCCGCCTGTGCCAGTTCGGCGGGCTGCGCCAGACCCTCCTGCAGGGAGTAAGCCGAGTGGGTGGTGAGATGGATGTACATTGTCCCTATTCTACTGCGTTCGGAAGGAAACCAGGCTTTCTAAAAAACGTTCCCTTTCATGAGGAATTTTGGCTTACAAATGATTTACGATATAATCTGATCTAATTATTATTCATTGGACAAACATGACAAACACTCCAATCGCAGCAGTTTTACCTGTGGGGGAATTTGACAGCGGTCCGATTAACAGCGAGTTGGACGATATCATCCGAACTTTAAGACGGCTCGGGATGAAACTGTTGGTTGCCGACCCTGTCGCCGATGAGGAAAACGCCCGGCTATCCATTAAAACGTTATCGAAGAAAAAGCCGGACATCCTCATCATCATTCCCTTGCGGGGGCTCAGTGCACAGACAATCGAAGCAGCCGCGTTGGCAAGCCACGTGCCATGCATGATCTTCCCCGTCCAGGGAAGATTTGCGCTCCCCAGCAGCGCCCTGGCCGTCGGAGCATTACGCGAATCGGACATCCCAGTCGAATTGCTTTATGTCCCCCATGATCATCCCGATACCATCGAAAAACTCCGCTGCATTACCAGAGCCGCAGGAGCATTTTCGCAAATAAGGAAAAGCAGAATCGGTATTATCGGGGGCCTTTTCCCGAATCTTGTCTCGTGCAGCTATGATCCGCAAGTCGTTAACGCTAGGTTGGGGATCACACTTCTTCCTATCTCCTTTGAAACCATTCGCAACACCATTCAGTCCATCTCGACCAAAAGTAAGGAGATCGAACGAGCCCGGCAGGAGATCATCAGAACATACACTGTCAATTCGGCGGATGAGAGCGCCCTGAACACTGGCATCAAATTGCATCTGGCATTAAAGCAGGTCGCGCTCAAACAGGAGATAGACGGTTTCGCCACGGAATGCTGGTCAGCATTCCCAAAAGAGATCGGGTTGAACCCCTGTATGGGATTTATCGAAGATGCGTATACACTTGCCTGCGAAGGTGACGTCATGTTGTGCGTCTCCCTTTTGATCCTCCGTCATCTTTCTGGCAGCCGCGCGTATGTTGGCGACCTTTACGATCTGGACCCGGAAGGAATCCTGACCCTGGTCCATTGCGGAGCCCCGGCATCACTTGCCGCAGACAAAAGCAGGGTGGTGCTGGCGAAATCCCCACTCGCCTTGGAACGGGGGTTTGAGACAATGACTTGCCGGCCCGAACTGGACCATGGTCCTGTGACCACTTTCAGGTTCTATGGAAGGGAATGCGATCGGTTGCATCTGGCTTCGGGTGAACTGCTGTACAGCGAACAATCTCCGAGCCTGGCGATCAAGATCAAGATAAACGGAAATCGCTGGGATTTCCTGGACCAATGCTTCGGTAACCACTATGTGGTAGCCGCCGGAGACATCCGGAAGGAATTGAAACAGTTCTGCAAGTGGATGAAAATCACGATATTTGAGACATAACGGTGCAATGCTGCTTCGAAAAAAGCGGATCGGAACGATTGGGTTGAAATCGCACGGACGATACCTCGCATAGGAGCAATGAATGCCGAATCTGGCTGCGTTCCCGAAATGCTTTCTGGACGACATCATCGTCCACAAGTCCATGACTCTCTTTGAGTGGATCGAGAAAGCCGGGCAGCTCGGCGTGGACGGCCTGGAGATGCACGACCTTTTCTTCGAAGGCAGGGCAGATAAATACCTGGATGAGGTGAAAAGGATGTGCGCAGAATCCAACCTGGCGATCCCCATGATGTGTTTTTCTCCAGATTTCACCCAACCGGATCTCAAGAAACGCAAGGAAGAGCTTGTAAAGCAGAAGAAAGCCATCGATTTAACGGTCAAATTGGGTGGCAGCTTTTGCCGAACCCTCTCCGGGCAGAACCGGCCCGGCCTGGACCGGACGCAGGCGATCCGCTGGTGCGTGGAAATGATCCGGGAAGCTGTCGCTTATGCGGAAGAGAAGGGGATCATCCTCAATATCGAAAACCACTATAAGGACGGGTATTGGGAGTTTCCTGAGTTCGCCCTCCGGTCGGATGTTTTTCTGGAAATCATCGAACAGATCGATTCCCCTTTTTTTGGAATCAATTTCGACCCTTCCAACACGATCGTCGCCGGGGAGGACCCGCTTGAGTTGCTGCAGAAGATCAAAGAACGGGTCGTGACCATGCATGCCAGCGACCGGCATCTCAAGGATGGGAGCCTCGAGGATCTGCGGAAGATGGAGCTGGACCCACTCTACGGATACGCCAATACCATCCAACATGGGGTGATTGGAGAAGGCTTGAACGATTACGACGCCATCTTCCGCATTCTCAAAGAAGCGAGATTCGACGGCTGGATTTCGATTGAAGACGGCATGAATGGGATGGATGAACTACGTCAATCTGCCGATTTCCTGAGAGCCAAAATAGACCAACACTTTGGAAAATGACCTCAGAGATTTATATCTCTGATCTCATCTTGAGAGACTAAAACCAGCGGTCGCAGGGTGAACCCGCCGTCGAAAACGATATTCGTGCCGGTCGCAAAGGAGGCCAGGTCGGAAGCGAGGAAAGCGTACACGGCACCGACATCGTTCGGCAGCCCAAGGCGACCCAGGGGAATATTGCCCATAAACCCAGCTCCAGTCTCGGGATCGTTGGCGGCTTTCTGCAAGACCCCCTTGGCCCAATTCGGCGAGTTGATCAACCCCGGAGAGACGGTGTTCACTCGGATCCCATAGGGAGCCAGTTCGATGGCAGCCGTCTCGGCAAACACCTGTACGCCGGTCTTGCTGACCCGGTAAGCGGCTTCCTTGTAGGCGGGGTTGAATTGGATCGTCGAAGAGGTGAACAGCATCACACCTTTTCGCCTTGCCACCATGTGCCTGGCCACCTCACGGGTGCACAGCATGGCACCTGTCAGGTTGACTGCCAGGATCCGGTTCCAGCACTCCAGGGTGATCTTGGTGACCGGTTCCCATTCGATGATCCCGGCGTTGTTGACGAAGATGTCAAGGCTGCCCAGCCTGGAAATAGCCGTCTGGACGAATCCGATCACCTGTTCTTCTACTGATACATCGACTTCCATTGCAAGGGCTTTTCGTCCCAATCTCCGGATTGCTGCCTGGGTCGATTCATCCCCATTCTCTATCTTGATGTCACAAAAGGCGATATCCACCCCTTCCCGGGCGAGGGCGAGGCAAATTTCCCTTCCGATCCCGCGCTCCCCTCCGGTAATAAGTGCGTTTTTGCCATTCAATCGAAGGTCCATAGCCTAATCCTCCTTAGAAAATATCCAAAGATATGACTTTCCGATCATGCCAAAGCCCGGCAGAGTATTAACCGTCTAACCGGAGTCGGTCAGCCGGTTTCACGCAGCCCCGACTTCGCTGCGCCAATATTGGACGAACTCATCGCGATAGAATTTCACCCGCGCCGGTTCCGGGCGAGTTTCACCGGTATATAGTACCAACCGGGCTGGCTCGTCCAGATTATCGAACACGCCGATGCCCAACGCGGCCGTGAGCGCTGCGCCGAAGACCGCATTCTCGAAATTGGTCACGCGCACGGGTTTTCCGAGCATATCCGCGCTGATCTGGGACCAGACCCAGCTTTTTTGCAGGCCCTTTCCCGCCCCAACGATGAAATCAAAACGGTCATCTATTCCCAGGATCTCATACCACTCATATAAATCCATCAAAACCCCTTCCATGACCGCCCTGGCCCGGTGACCGATGCTGTCCAGCCTGGCAGTGTTTCCGTGGAAACCTCTCCGGCGCTGCAGGTTTTGTCTGGTCGGCCCGCTGCAGAAGACCAGGCCATCCGCCCCGGGAGGCACCTCGGAGGCGCGCTGATCCATTTCAGGGTAATCGATACCCTCACCTTCAGACTCGTTGATTTTCTCCCGCAGCCATTGGTAACTGCCTCCCCCGGCCAGGCTTGCACCGACAAGTGCATACGCTCCCTGGAAGTAGCTGCGTGTGTCGATCCCGGGATGGCGCTGGAATGTCGCGATAACCTTAGAAATCTGAGCGGCCGTCCCAACATTGATCAGCAGGGGTGAATCCGGGCTGGTCAGGCCGCTCCCCAACATGCTCATTTGATTGTCGCCGCCACCATAAACGACCGGGAGTTTTTTCTCCAGGCCGGTTGCCCGGGCGACCCATTCAGCAATCCCGCCGGCGATGTGGGAAGTTTCATGCACCTCGGGGAATATGCTGAAAGGCAATTGGAGTTTCCCGATCAGCTCTGCATGCCAGCAGTTGAACTTCGTATTGAACAGACCGGTGCCGAAGGCATTGGTCGGATCGGTGGCATAGCTTTTTCCCCCCATCAATTTTCCCCGCAGGAAATCCACCGGCAGGACGAATTGGGCGATGCGATGAAATAATTCCGGATCATTTTCTTTCATCCCGAAGAGGATCGCTCCGGTATACCCATTGGAGATATCCGTTCCCAATTCTTCGAAAGCCCGATTGCCCATGGACAGCCTGATCTTCCCGACGATCTCATTGCTGCTCCATTTACGGTCTTTCCAGGTGATGATGGGGCCGATAAGCTCATCATGACCATCGAACAGAACCGCTCCATGCATCTGACCGGAAAGCCCGATTGCGCCAATCTGGCCGTGTCCCCCGAGAAAATTTACCGCCTCTTTGACCACCTCGATGGTCTGTTCCCAGAGTACTTCGGAGTCCTGCTCCGGGGCACCCGCGTACCCCCTCATGGAAACGAATTCCAGCTTAAGCGTGGACAAATCCAGCAGGCCGGCTTTTACCCCTGAAGTTCCCAGGTCGATTCCCAGAACATATTTCTTTGAATTGCGCTGCATGAGTTGATTCCAAATTTATTCACATTTACAGACTCGTAACGCCTATACCCCCATCAGGAATTGAAAGATCTGATCAGAGATCCCAGGTAACGGTTCATGACCAAAGTCGGGGTAGATTGTCATTGTTTTGGTCGAAGTTATCTTGTTATAAGTGGCAAATTGAGTGGAAGGAGGGCAAATGGTGTCCATCAGACCAATCCCCCAATGCACCTCTGCACGGATGCGCGAAGCTAAAAACTGAATATCGATGTAGCCCAGCTTCTCGAAGATGGTTTCCTGGCGCGTATGTTGTGGATCAAAGCGGCGAAAGAATTCCTGCAATTCCACGTAGGCATCCTTCGCCTGATCCATCTCCCAAACCCGTTTGTAATCGCTGAGAAATGGGTAAACCGGGGCTGCCCGTTTTATGCGGGGCTCCAATGCCGCACATGCCACGGTAAGTGCACCGCCCTGACTGATACCGGTCGCACAGACACGCCCGGCATCCACATCCGGCATTGCCATGACGATCCCGGCCAGTTGAGCCGTATCGAGAAAGATCTGACGAAAAAGCAATTTCTCCGGGGAGCCGCGCAAGGCATCCTCCAAGCCACGGATGATATGCCCGTGAAAGGTGGTGCCAAGAACGGCACTGTTGTCTTCGGAAAGACCTGCCTGGCCCCGGCAGTCCAGGGCAGCAAAGATATATCCTTGTGCGACATAGCCAAGCTTGTCTGACCAATCACCTGAATCGCCTGAATATCCGTGGAACATGAGAATGGCGGGATGTGGGGGGGCCGCTTTTATGGGGCGAAGAAATTTGGCGTGCACCCGGGCTGCCCCCACGCCGGTGAAATACAGATGAAAGCATTCGGCATCCGGCACCTGAAATTGAGCCGGAACCAGTTCCACTTGTGGCGCGGCGGAACGCATTTCCGCCAGGCCCTTATCCCAGAACTGATCGAAATCGGCGGGACGTGGGTTACAACCCCGGTATTCCTTACACTGTTCGAGTGGAAAATCAAAGGTTAATGGCATGTCAATTTCCTTTTTTAGCTGTTTGCGCTTGCCAGTACTTCTTCCAACCATTTCCACGTGCAGGGCGGCTGACAGTGGATACGTCAACATAGAGGATTGTTTCAGCATCGACACCATAGGGGCCTTGCAGGATTTCCCTGCCGTCCGGCCCGATCACCAGGGAACAACCAATGCAATTCCAGCCTGCCCAAGGGCCGGCAGTCAAAGGTCCAACATTGCTCACTCCCACCATCCATACAGAAAACTCCTTTGCCACGGGTGTGTATGCCTCCCGCCAGGTCTTCCCATACGGATCCTTATGGTTGTCATGGTCGGCGGGAACTGCCCAGGCACAGGGGGATAGGATGATATCGGCGCCCATATAGCACAACGCACGCGACAACACTCGGTCCTGGGCAAACCCATCGGCACAGATCATCAGCCCGATGGTCCCCACTTCCGTATGGCAAACGCCCAGCCGATCGCCCTGACCATAATATTCATGGCCGATTTCCAGTTCATTGAGTTTCCTGTGCACGAGAAGAATATTCCCGCCCTTATCGATCATGACCGCCGAGTTATAGATCTTATCGCCGGCTTTCTCCACCAGGCCGGAGCAAATGTATATACCGTGTTGCCTGGCCATTTCGCAGAGTTTTCGACAGGTTTTGCCGTCCGGGATCGAATTGGCCTCCGCCACGCAGGCTGGATGGGTCCACCCCAGGTCAAATGCTTCGGGAAGCAGGGCAGTGTCAGCCCGATGGGCGGCTGCTTCTACCAGAAGCTCTTCAGCATGAAAAAGATTTTTATACCGATCGCCACCTTCCACCCGCATCTGCAACAGTGCAATTGTAAATTTCTGACTTATACCATTTTCTTAAGGAATTCCATCTAGCCCGGATTTACCATACATAATGTGCATGCTCATCTTCCCCTCACAACCCGAGCAAGGATTTGGCAAGGCCGACCGCCTGGCTGGCGTCCGGGGCATAACCATCCGCCTTGATCTTCCGGGCAAAGGACTCAGTCACCGGCGCGCCACCGACCATGATCTTAACCTTTTCCCGCAGCCCGGCCTGCTCAATGGCTTCCACGATCGTTCGCATCGAGACCATGGTGGTGGTAAGAAGGGCAGACAGGCCAACCAGCTTTGCCGCGTGCTCATGGATGGCTTGGACAAATTTTTCGGAGGCCACGTCCGAGCCAAGATCGACCACTTCAAGCCCGGCTCCCTGCAGCATCATGCGTACCAGGTTCTTTCCGATGTCATGCATGTCGCCCTTGACAGTGCCGATGATCACCGTAGCCAGTGGTTTGGCATCTGTTTTGGAGAGCAAAGGCTTCAGGATGTCGAGACAGGCCTGCATGGCCCGGGCAGCAACGAGCATCTCGGGGATGTAAAATTCCCCTTCTTCGAATAGCTTTCCCACCACCGACATGGCTGGGATCAAACCCTGATTGATGAGCAGGTCGGGCAAGACCTGCTCTGAAAGTGCCTGCCTGGTCAGTTCCAAGGCGCTGGTAGTTTTCCCATCAATAATGGCTTGCTTGAGTTCATCCAGGTTAAAGGCCATTCGTATTCTCCTTCTTTACTTTTATCATTTCCACTGGCGGGCTTCCTCAAGCATGATGGCGAAATTCTTGATTGGCACGTAGTTGGCGACGGTGTTGCCGGAGCCGAGAGCAAAGCGTCCTCCGGGCATGCAGGCTTCCAGGATGCCGCGGAGATAGGTACGCAGGTCAGGTTCAGGCAAGGTGGCGAGTTTATCCATGTCCACCCCACCCAACAGGCCCACGCGTTTCCCAAAGCGGGTTTTAGCGTCCTCCACTGGAAGGATGACATCCTGGAAGGAGTGGAAGCCATCGATCTTGACCACATCGATCAGATCATCCATCACCGAAGGCGACTTCTTATAAAGATTACCACAGCTATGCAAAAGGAATACTTTGTGATGAGCATGCGCAAGGGCAGTGTACTTCGACAACCAGGGGAAGAGCAGGCGACGCAGATTGGCAGGAGAGATCAACGTCCCGGTCTTGAAGCCCATATCATCGGCATGGAAAATGCCGCCGACCGCCTCCAAACTGATAACCGAGGCATAATAATCATAGATCACCTGTCCCCAACGGTTGAAAACATCCTCCACCAATTGCGGGTCGTCGGTCATCTGGTAGAAAAAACCTTCGGTCCCCAGGAAATATTCGTAAATGTCCTCGAACAAGCAGGCAGAAACAGCCAGCTTCATCCCGTCCGGAAGATGGCGCGCCGCCATTTCGACGATTTCTGGAGGAGTATAGATCTTCTCCCAAGGGAAGGATTCGAAGTCCTCTCGGGATGAGATCTGAGCCCCAGACTCATCCACCCACTCGCGGGTACCGCGCGACTTGTCAGCAGTGTCAGTGGCCGGGCGTACCTTCTTGGGGGGACTGTTCAGCCACATCGGCCAGAGTGGAGCGAAGTCGTATCCCAGGCGGTAGTAAATATTGACCAGTTGACCTAAATAGCGCTCGTCGGGTTGGTTCGGGCTGTAGACGCCGCGCGGTAATGCCCAGGGTCCGCCCAGGAATGTTTCCTGGATGTACTGGAGCACTTCGGGATCAATGCCCAATTCAACAATGGGAACACGCCGGGGCACCTGTTCCCCTTTCAAGACGCGCACAAATTCATCAAAATCGGGGACTGGATGGTCGAGCAGCAAGTCTGGCATAGTTTAGTTCGCTTCCAGATCATTTATGCCAGGCAGGACCGGGAAGGGAGCGTGCGGTTCTGCCTGGTACCAGAAGGCGGTCGAGGCGATGTCGTCCTCGCGGGGGTCGTAACGTCCCTTGCCTTCCGTCGTGAGACTGTATCCCAGATCCTGAAGGGTGACGCGGCAGATCCTGTTGGAACCGGATCGGATCCATGACATGCCAGCGGTACAGCCCGAAGCGCTGCCGGGAGGGATGCAGGTCGTCCGGCTGGATCACCTGCGGCAGGCCGAGGAAAGGTGTCGAAAAAGACCCGTACTTCCCATCTGGATTTTCGAAGCCCCAAGCTCCGCCGAAGTAATCCTCCGTGCCTGTGCCGCAGATGGTCGGCCAATCTGTGTCACCATCCAGATAGAACTTGATCTCCCCTTCGCCCCACCAGTCTTTGCCTTGTACACCTATGGCGAGGTAAGTTCCGACATACTGGCCGCGACCGCGCACCCCTTCCAGCAGTGTGTGGACTTTCATCGGTTTGATCGGGTTGTTGCGCCGCCACTGGGTATGAAAATACGCCCGGTCCGCCGGGACCTCGGTCAGGGTATAGTCGATCTGGTAAAAGAGACCGAAGACTTCGTTGGGGGACAGGTTTTCGATGCTGATGCGAGCCCGCTGCCGGAATGGCATTTCCCAATAGCAGTTGAAACCTCCTGCGGGGTTGACCGCCACCGGCAGGGAGGCGACGTTACACCGCACCCCCCAGCCGTTGCAGAAGAAATCCCCCACCGGTACCTCGATGGATGGGCTGGACTCGTCGTCCCAGAAGAAACGCAAGACCAGCTTGCGCCACAAGGCCGGGTCCACGGTCATCCAGATATGCTGGATGACACCCGCAGCGTGGATGTCGGCCAGGATGACCGTTCCGTTCGCTGGGAGGGTGAGGCATGGCGAGATCTTCCACCCGCGGCCGAGTTCGCGAGCGGCATCCGCGCCCTGCCCTTCGGTTGCCATCCCTCCGTGGCCTTTCGCACCATCCGGGTTCTCAGCACTGATCGAACGGGTGGTGGCCTCCGAAAGACGTGAAAGGTTTCCCAATCCCATACCCAAACCATCAAATGAAGAATCCATGCCATACTCCTTGATCTTTGGCTGCGTTCACCGCTTCCCGTGGAAATTCATGGTTCGGTGATCGCAGTGATGCGGCGGATGCGCGGGTCGGTGAACAGGTCGCTTTCGTCTCGGCTGGTGCTGGAGAACTCGGAAACGATCGCACCCTCGTCTCCGGCCTGGAACCAGTGCAACGTGTCAGGCGGGATGGTATATTGCTCGCCAGGTTTGAGCGTGATCTCGTGGAAGACGGTGTAATATTGCTCGCTGCCGGTTGGAATCCGGGCTTGATGATTCGGGGTTGGTTCTCCAGGTATGTACAGCCATACCAGTCCCCAGCGGCATCGAAAGGTTTCCATTTTCCCCAGGCCGCCTGCCTCAGGCGGGTGGCGGTGTTCCGGGCAGGTTTGCCGGGGAAAAAGGATCAATTCCTTGGCACAGTAGCGCTCGGTGTTGACGTAAACGACAAGTTCCAAACCCGTTTGCGCCAGTTCACCCAGGCCGAGGTCAGCTACTTCGATATTGGTGCGCTCACCCGGTGTGATGACAATCCCAGCCTGCTGGAGCACCCGGGCCGCACGCTCCTGCGCTGACCGTGCTTGATCGCTTGTAATCATCTCTGATGGCTCCTTATTAATACGAAATCAACCATTGATCAATCGGCGCATGGATTTCATGCGCGGCTCAATCACAAGGTCCGTGCCAGAGGCCGTTCTTAGGGTCAAACAGCCATCCGGAATTGTTCAGTTGGAGGTCTTGCCGTTTCCATCCAGAGGCCACGCGCGCGATCGTTGCGTCCCAAGAACGGATCCCCCTCAAGGCATCCGCAGCCTCGACATTGCACGCGCCGACTGCCACTGCGAGGGAGATGCCAGTTTCAAGTGGCATATCCCGAAGCAAGGAGCCAAGAAAACCGGCAATCGTCGCGTCGCCAGCGCCGGTTGTTCCGACTACATCCACCTTGAAACAGGGTGCCCAAAGCTCCTTACCGGCCCATGCCTCAACAACCGCCGGGCGGGCGCGACCCAGCAGCGTAAGTTGCTCCTGGCAGCCGGTGCGCAAGTATAAGCCGCGGTACCCCAACTTCAAGCCGACAATTTTCGCTCCCATGCCGATCAATTCCCTGCCAAGGTCCGATAGGAGCTCCGGGGTGATCAACGGAAGGATATCGGCTGAATTGGCGGATCGGAGCAACTCCTGGTAGATTCCGTTACGAAGCATGAACAGGATCTCTTCCACACTGGGGAAAAAAATATCCACAAACGGCAGTACTGATTTCAGTATGCTACGCCAGTCGGCTTGTCCTGCTGCTGACGAAGGGTCGGGGAAAGCCATGTCGAGTGAGGTGGTGACATCGGTATCCCTGGCCCGACGGAAGATCTCTTCAAGTTGCGCACCGCCATCTTCATAGGTGGATCGCATGACTGGGGGGTACCCAAAATGGAACAGGCGTGCCTGTCTTAATAACGTATAAGGCACGTCACTAGCCTGGAAGGTATCGTTTGCTCCAGGATAGTGTAAAAAGATCCGGTCGACCCCCGGGTAACTGATGATGATCGTATATGAAGTTTTATTAGTCGCGTCGGTGGCCATCCCATCAAGTAAATTCTCACCATGCGAGGCTAAAGCCTGACAAATGGCTTTCCCGAACAGGTCGTCGCCGACCTTTGCAACCAGGCGGGTCTTAACTCCCAAACGATCCAACGCCAGCCCCGTGTTCGCCACCGCCCCACCGGTGGAGTACATAACCGGCCCACAGGAAACCAGATGGCCCGGCAGGAAGATATCCTCGAACGGTTTTCGTTCGGCACTGCTCAGATCTGGACGGATGTCCAGACAGATATGACCAGCTACCATCACATCAAAATCGGAGCTCATGCACAATCCATCCGCAGGGTGATGATCTTTTTAGGCGGCACATTGACTTTAATCATTCGATCATGTCCAAGCGTGAGATCGGGCCCTGCGACCGGGCGCGGCTGCTCATCCAGCCCGACTAATTGAACCCCTGCGGGCGCGAACGGCAACCGGATGGTCGCTTCGGATGGGACATCCGAGGGATTGTACAAACGCAGGATCAGCGCTTCACCGCTTTCGGCTTTTTTCAGTGTGCTCAGGATAACGTTGCGTCCCTCGACCGACAGAAGGGAGCGACTCGACGGACCAGTCGCTCCTGCAAGCGCCGGCTGATTCTTAACCATCCCGGTGGTGTAGGAACGCGGCGGGTTGTTGAAGATCTGCGCCTGGCGCCAGACTTCCGCATGGTCCCAACTTCCATGGTGCGGTAACACCGAGAGCGCATAGGTTAACTTGCGCTGGATCTGCGCCTCGGGTGAGGCGATGTTCGGGCCGGCACCCACCGTCGTCGTCTGCATCTCGGTACCCGCGCCCAGGAAGCCCACGGCGCGCAGCAACGTGACTGCCACTTCCCGGCGGCCGGTTTCCAGGACTTCATATTCCGGCAGTCCCCGGGAGATGATGCACAGCCCTCGCTCTCCGTCGGACAAGTCGACCCAATCCTGCTGCGGGAATGTCGTCGGGGCGTCCTCCACCCAGGCGGCCTCGGGTACCGGCGGCACATGCACCGGATGGTCGACCACATCGTACTGCGCGCTGGCATGCGAGACATCCGTCTGAACATCACTGGGGAAAACTATGCGCAGGCGGTGGTCACGTGCACGGTTCTCAAAGGTGACCTCCAGGTCCAACCTGGGCGTCCCCTGTGCCAGGGAGAGGGTCACGCTAAGCGGGCAATGGATCCGGGTCTCGGTGCGCTTTCGTCTGAGTCCATCCAGACCTTCCGGAAGAAACCACTCGTAATCAATCCGGTAACGTTCTACAGCTGGACCGGCGGTCAGATGGCTGATCTGGACGGCGCACCCAAGCGTATTTTCCACCCGGTCCTGCAGCGGATAGGAGTAGTTATAGCCATCGCCACAGTCACCCCCATCCTCGAAATAACCCAGGTCGCGGTAGAACTGACCACTGATTTTGTCCTCGACACTGAACGAGCCGTTCGAGGCAATCCGCACGAGCAGGAATTCATTCTCGACCGTATTATGGGGATGGGAGACGATCACCGGCTTGTTGGGGTTATCCGTTGGTGCCACCGCGTAGACCTGGTAACCGCAGGCTGGCAGTTTTGCCACGAAGGAGGCGCGCACGTGTGCGCCTCTGCGTTCAGCGGCCGGCCCGCTGACCAGCGGACGCAGCTGATGCGAACGGCCGATGGCTTCGATCTGCACGCTAAGCGGCTCACCACCTTCCAGCGGGCGGATGCGTAGGCCGCGGAAACCTGGGTTCGGCAGGATGGGCGGGTCGCCATACCACTGTTGGAGCACCCGCCGGCGTAAGAGCGCCGGGGCATCCGTCTCGGATTTAGCCTCACTCTCTCTGCCGGGCGGAGTCCAGCGTTGTATGGCCACCCGGCCCAGGAAGAAGTCCCACAGGTCGATATCTACACTGATGCCCCCCTCCAACGGCCAAGGCAGGTTGTTGAATACAATCAGAGCTGCCTCATCCTGTTTCAGGTTCGACAGGTCGATGCGCCGGGTGAACAACTCGAAGCGCTCGTGGGTGATCTCCTCGGCGATCTCGGAAGCCCAGGCGAAGCGTGTCTCCATCTGGGCGTGGACTGCGTCGATGCTGCAGCCGCCGATCGAGTCGTGGGGATGGTTCTGCAGCAGCCACTCCCAGGCTTTCCACAGGAACGCTGCGGGATAGTCCTCCCCTTCCAGCCAGGCCAAGGCCGACCAGGGCTCCGCCCAGCGCTCGAGCAGGTTTTGGGTGCGTTCATTCTGCTGTTTATTGTAGATGTGCGAAGACAGGATATGCGGAAGCAGGCGATTGTCCTGGCCGGGAGTGCGGTTGGCATCGCGCAGTTCGCCAGTGACCGTCTGCAACTCCTGGCTCTCCAGCGCCGCCGACAGGGCGGCGAAGTAATCCTCGAGGGAGGCCTGCCGGAAGACGAATTGACCGTCCGATGCCAGGTTGGCGGCTGCCAGGATCGCCGGGAGGTCCTGCCGCGCCGGCAAGTGATCGACACCATTCAACGCAAGTAACACCGAAGAGGCATCCCGCCGGATCTCGTAACGGGCCAGGATCAACAGGTCGGAAGCGGCCTCCGGGACCTCATCAGCCAGAGCCGAGGCGTTGGTGTAGCCCATGTCGGTTGGCAGATGACGCAGCAGCACACGGCTGCCGTCCGGCGATTGCCACCACAACTCGGATTTCAACTCGCCTTCGTCCAGGCCGCGGAAGTGCATCGCGAATGGGATGTCGAAGCCCTGCAGGATCTGGGGAAGTTGGGAAATATGTCCAAAAGTGTCGGGAATATAGCCGACCTTCTGGACGTGTCCGAATTCGCCGGCCAGACGGTGCCCCACCATCAGGTTGCGTACCAATGCTTCGCCGCTGACCAGGAATTCGTCCGGCAACACGTACCAGGGTCCGACACCCAGACGGCGCTCGCGCACGAACTTCTGCAGGATCTCGCGCGACTCGGGGCGGATCTCGAGATAATCCTGCAGCACCACCGTCTGCGCGTCCAGGTTGAAATGGGTGTAGGATGGGTCGCGTTCCATCAGTTCGAGCAGGGCATCCATGACGTGCACCAGGCGGATGCGGAATTGCTGGAAGGTGGCATACCATTCACGGTCCCAGTGCGTATGCGGGATGACAAATACCTTGTAGTTATTTACTGCTGGTTTTTTAGACACCTGGCATTACTCCACGAGCAAGGGAAATTATTCTTTTTCGGCTGCAAATACTTTGGTCGCTTCGATAAACTCCTGGGAGGTTACGGAAACGCAGTAAAGACTCTCCAGCATTTTGACCATGCGCTGGGTGCCGAGAAGTTCGGCCTGTTCCTCCGGGAAATCGTTGGCCAGGGTGCAATCGCGCAGCAGGATCGCCTTGTAATTGCGCCAGAGCGCGTCGATGATGGTTGTCATCAGGCAGGCATCCGTGGAAAAGCCCACCACGAACAGGTTCTTGATATCCAGATAGCGCAGCAGCAGATCGAGGCGGGTGCCGACGAAGCCGCTGTAGACGTGTTTGCGGATAAAGTATTCGTTTTCACGCGGGGTAAGCAGTTTGGAAATCTTGACATGGTCGGATTTTCCGTAATGATATTCCTTGGGATCAACCTCGTCCTCGGCGAACATGTGCTCCATATCCGTGTTCAACTGGCGTTTCAAAACCTTGCTGAACTCGGAAAATCCCAGCCCGATCTTGGGGGCGCTGTTGTTGAGATAGATGACCGGCAGGTTGATCGCCCGGGCAGCATTCAAGGCAGGCAGCAGGGCGGTCTTGATAATGCGGTCCTCGTGTTCCGAGCTCTTCAGCCATGCCAGCGCGGGCCGCTCGGCGCTTTCATGCCCATCCTGATGATAGGCCGGGACCGGATCATCCGGGTGAAAACCAAGCCCGTACACGTCAATCACCAGGAAGGCTGAGCGGCTGAATTCGGCTTCGTAATCCTCAAAGCCATAGCCGAGGTAACCGGTGGACGGAAAGAGCCGATAATAACGGGTCTTGAACTTTAAAACATTGGCCATGTCAATCTCCTTTTTATTAGCGGGATCAGGTAGTTTCAGCTTTTCGAGGCCAACACCTCCCGCATGGCTTCGAAGCCGCACTGAGCGCTGGTGAAAATCGGGATACCGAACTCTTTCACCGGATCGGGGTAAGACAAAAGCAAGATACTCATGGAGAGTTGCGCCAGGACGACACAACCGATTTCCTCTGTCTTCATTTTATTCCGGATCGTTTGAGCCAGAATTGCATTGTGCTGCTCGACCTTCCCAGCGGCGAGCGCATCCCAGGCCGGCTCGACCAGCGCCCCGGTCATTTGCATCTCCTGTCCTGTCCCGGCAGCCACTTCACGCAGCAGCGCCTGGGTGGTTTCCACCGTTGGACCGTGAGTGGCGATGACCAGGATCCGGCCGCCGTGCTCGACAGCACGCATCATCATGGGGCGGTCGATCTGGTAGACGGGTATCCTGTAAAACCGGAGGACGTCACGGACCTGCGGGTAAGCGCGATTCATTGTCGAGCAGGTGATCAGGACCGCGTCGACGTGGCCCAGCTCGACCAGGTCGAGGGCGTAGCGTTTGAAGGCGGACAGGTTGGCCGCCGGCAACTCATGCAGCCCGGCGGCGTGCGCCTCCATGAAGTTGATCTGCACCGCCTCGTTGCCGGCGTTGACCAGGTGGACACCCGGCAGGTACATGCGTCCGAAGTAGTTCGCCCACAAGGTGATCCAGGCGGAGCCGTTAAGCAGGCCAAGTCTCTTGCCGATTAGGCGTGGGTCGCCGCGCGGCTCGGGCCCGGTGTGCGCCACCCCGGTCACGACCAGGTAGTCGGAAAAGAGCCGGATTGCGTCCGTGTTCGGAAGATTACCGGGAAGGTCGATTGGTTTTCTTCGTCTGGAGGTCATGCCGCCCTCCCGACCTTGTGCGCCCGCGCCTCCCGGGCTGCCTGGGCGATATCCTCAGGGAGCATCCCATGGATGCGGAATAGATCGCCAATGCCACCACTGTTCACGAAACGGTCACGGACACCGATGCGGACCAGCGGGACCGGGACGGTCTCGGTCAGGACTTCGGCCACGGCCGCGCCGAATCCGCCGATGATGGAAGCGTTTTCGGCTGAGACCGCGCAGCCCGTCCGGGCGGCGGACTCGGCGATCAGATCCCGATCAATGGGTTTGATGGAGGCGAGATGGACGATCTCTGCTTCAATGCCATCCTTTTTCAAAAGGTCGGCTGCCTGAACGCAAAAGGCGGTCATCATCCCGGTGCCGAACAGGGTGACGTCTTTCCCCGGGCGCAGGAGTTCGCCTTTTCCCCATTCGAACTGATGGTCCACCCCGAACAGCTCCGGAAAGGTGTAGCGCGCCACGCGGAAATAAACCGGCCCATCCACTTCGATTGCGGCATGCATGATGGCACGCAAGTCGGCATTGTCACCGGGATCGGCAATGCGTATGTTCGGCAGCACGCGCATGACGGTGATATCCTCGATGCAGTTATGCGAGGTACCCGCCCGGCTGGTCGGCAGGCCGACGTATGAGCCGGGGATCTTGACGTTCAGGCGCGGGTAGCAGATGGAGATGGCGATCTGGTCCAGGGCTCGCCGGGCAACAAAGGCCGCGAAGGTGCATGGGAAGGGGATGAACCCTTCGAGCGCCAGCCCGGCGCTGATCCCGAAAAGGTTTTGCTCGGCAATACCCACCTGGAGAAAGCGTTCCGGGTAAGCCGCCTTGAAGAATCCGGCTTTGGACGAGGTGTGCAGATCGGCGTCCAGGACGAGCATGCGAGAATTGATCTTCCCCAACTCAACCAGCGTCTGGCCGAACACGTCACGCATTTCCTCATGACGGACCGGGTTATTCTCCGCCATAGAAGCTCTCCTTCTCGCGCTCCGCGCCCAGCTTGCTGTAACCCTGCTCCGTCCGACCATAGCGGAGGGAAAGTGCACGCAACATGGCATCGGCAGTCCCGGCTTCGGGGGCATGGGTGTGCCACTTATAGTTAAACTCTGCCGTTTCGATGCCGCGGCCCTTGACCGTGTGGGCGATCACCACGACCGGTTTGCCGCGCGGCTGGATCCAGCGCGCCCGGTAGAAGGTCGTGGCCAGGGCTTCCAGGTCATGGCCGTCCACTTCGAGCACGTCCCAACCGAAGGCGGCCCACTTGTCGATCAGCGGTTCGATGCTCATCAGATCCCAGACAAATCCTTTTGCCATCACCTTGTTATAGTCGACCACGGCGATCAGGTTGTCAAGATGATAGTGGGCGGCGGACATGGCCGCCTCCCAGACATTGCCTTCATTTAATTCCCCATCCCCCAGCAGGCAGAAGACACGGCTGCGCGGGTTCTCCTTCAATCGCAACCCGCAGGCGATGCCGACCGCCACCGAAAGACCCATCCCCAGCGGCCCACCCGAAGATTCGATCCCGGCTGTGCGGGTCATGTCGGTGTGACCTTCCAGACCGTCGGGCTCGCAGTAAGTATATATTTCCTGCAGGGGGTAGAAACCCCTTAATGCCAGGGCCGCGTATAGTGCGGGTGAACAATGCGCCTTCGAGAGAATCAGGCGGTCACGCCCCTCTAGCTTCGGATTGTGCGGGTCGACATTCATTACCTGGAAATAGAGCACTGCCAGGATGTCGGCCAGTGAAAGTGAGCCGCCCGGGTGCCCCCACCTGGCATAGGTGATCATTTCAATCGAAAGCCGGCGAATCTGATAAGCTGCTTCCTCCAGCTCGAGAAGTTTTTCCGGTGATAAGGATGCCATCTTTCTCCTCTATTGTTATAAGCCTGACCTGAGCGGTATTCTACACTCCTTTACCCACCAGGGACTGTACGTTGAGTGGTAGGGAATTGAAGGTTTCAACCCGCTCCCCGAACTTGCCCAGGGTATTCTCAATGACCAGGTAATCAAGGTCCGGCAGGATAACGTCGTTCCAGGCATCTCCGATTCCTCGTATGGCCACGTCCAGCATGGTGACGATTTGATGTCCCAGAGGTTCATTCGAATCCAACGTGATGGCTCCGAAGAATTCCTGGCACTCGGTATAGCCGGAATTATGGGTGCCGGTATATGGTTTTAACGTTTGCAACTGGATGGCTTTTCCATAGCGTTTGGAAACTTCCGGGCCGTGAGCGGAAAAGAAGTCGACCAGTGCCTGTTCCTGAAGCCTGGCAGGCAGCCTTTCCTTCGCCACCCGGCGATAGGCCGTATCACCCACCCGGTAGGCCTCTTCGATGAAATCGAACCAGTACTGCTGGGCAGGAGTCACCCGGGAATTCAGCTCGTGCGCCACGACCGATCGTCGCACGCAGGCGTTCAGGCCATCGCGTTTGGGTGCCACACCCAGGTGGACATAATCACCAACCTGGATCGGGCGATTCAGCGCCTTGCCGATCAATGTGCGGTTGCCTTCCCCGGTGGTGACCATCACATCCCAGCCATTTTCCTCCGCGCCGAGTTCCTTGGCCGCCCAATATGCCCAACCGGCCACCTGGGTTTCAAGCAGGCCCGGGCGCAAAACGGCCAGCATGACGCGCATCATTGCGTCGCCTATGATCGCCGCATCCCGGATGAGGGCCATCTCGATGTCCGATTTCTCATATCGGATGAGTTGATATAACTCCTGGGCATCGAAGACATTCCCAGGACCGACGATCTTTTCCAGGGAAGCCACGATCCCGGCAGGGATCACCTGGCAGGGGGTGAGCAGGCCAATGCTGTGGACTTTCTTTCCGGCAGTCGCATCGAGTACATCCTCAAGCCGCTCCGCCCGGATGGGGTATTTTTCATCCGCCAGTTGCAGGAGTTCCACTTTATGGACTTTGGCATTGGCCCGCGGTGCCAGCTGCTCGGATACGTAACCGCCTTCCAACCCGGCGATAATGTGAAAGCCATTTTTCCCGATTGCCCCGGCCACCTGCTCGATGGTGATATTCGTGTTCCCACCCAGGTAGGGCACATCCCCATCGTAGTGCTCATCGGAGAAGACAAAACCGACGTCGAGGCCGGCTTGATCCAGTGCCCGCCAGATTGCCACCTGCCGGCGGGCGAATTCCTCCGGCTTTACCGCAAGACCTTTTTCGATCCCGGGGCAATCCGCCAACACATCCAGGATTTTGGGGAAATCCCGGGTTAATTCCTTGCGGCGTTCCTTATCAATTCCAGACATTCGATCCTCTCAAACATTGGTCGTTGACTCATTTATAAGTTCGAAGGAACCTGTTGTTCTTTCTTGATAATTTCCACGAGCGGCTGGCGTGGGGAGCAGTTCTTGAATTGGAAGCTCGCCATCAATCCGTCGATCTCATCGATATCCAGACCCTGGAGCAGCGGGTAGAAATCCTCGATGAGCGGTTCTGCCAGGAGGATGTGACGCACAGCCCGATTGATCTGCCACTTGGCATCGAAGGGGAACGGTTTATAGTCTGGGAAGAATTCCGCGAAGGTCTGCTCGATGGGTTCCATGATGTGTCGGACATTTACGTCCGAACCTCCCCATAAATCTACTCCCAGCAGGGCTTTCTTTTCAAGGACCGGTTGAATTTTCTTGACCCATTTGGAATCAGGACGGACGCCCACCAAACCCTGCAAACCAAGATCCTTATGTGTCCACAAACACCAACTGGCGCCCAGTTCTCTATAAAGGGAAAGCTGGTCTTCCAGGATCTGGTAGCGCATGGCATCTTTTTCCGGGTTCCCGATATACACCGGGCCAAATTCCCCCACCCAGATGGGAGTCTGGTTTTCAAGCATGTACTGGCAGGTTTTCATCAATTTATCAGCCAGGATCGCCTTATCAAAATATTCACCCCGGGAGACACCCGGATAATCCTGACCATCAATAAAGCCCGGGACGGCATAGTTGTGCAGGGCGTAGACTACATTTGGCAGAGGTGGTCCGAAAGCGGAGAAATCCTGGGCGTAGCGGTTGCCTTCCAGGAAAATGATGTGCTCCGGATCGACCCGGCGGATTGCAGCAACCACGCGCCTGTAAAACGAATCCAATTGTTCGCCGCTGGGATCGGAGGGCTCATTCAACGGATCATAGCCCGCCACCCAGGGGTTGTCCTTGTAGCGTTCGGCGATGATTTCCCAGAGCCAGACGGCACGATCCTGGAAATGCTTGTGCTGCCAGAAGAAGGCATGCAGGGAGGGGTTGTTCGAATGCCAATCCTGGTTCTGATAGCCTGCGGCAGCATGCAGGTCAAGAATTGTATATATTTCCTGCTCGGCGCAAATCTGGATCACCCGGTCAAGCTGCTTCAATCCGGATGCGCGGATGATGGTCGGATGCATGTCATCTTCGAAATGCTGGTAGTTGAACGGCAGGCGGACCAGGTTGAGCCCCAGTGAGTGGATGAACCTGGCATCTTCTGCGGTAAAGAAGTATTCAAGGTAACGGTCGAAGAAAAAATCAGCTTTTTCCTGTCCCAGGGCGCGGTAGACTACATTACGGAAGGCGTTTTCGTTGGCCGGGAAACCGGTAATGAAATTCTCCATGTTCATCCAGCCACCCAGGCCGACGCCGTGGAGTGTGACTTGTTCGCCCGCCTGGTTCCGGATGTGGTTCTGGTCTACCTTGAGGAAAGCATGATGACTGGGCATGAACGCATCCTTAAGTATATAAATATTGTTTAGACAGATCTACTATCCCGACCATAGGCTTATTGCTTTACTGCCCCAGCCAACATCCCACTCATGATCCGATCCTGGAAAAAGATGAACACGATATAAACCGGGATCATGCTGATCAAAACACCAGCGGCGATTAACCCATAATCAACTGTACGCTGGTTCGCTCGGAGCAAAGCCAGGGCGAGTTGGATGGTGCGGTTGTCTGAATCCATCAGGATCAAGGCAAACAAGTATTCATTCCAGATCCCGATAAAATTCAAAACCAGAACGGTAAGTATTCCAGGTGAACAAAGAGGGAAAAATATATAGATAATGATCTGCAGCACATTGCCACCATCCATCACCGCGCTTTCCTCCAGTTCATGCGGCAGTTTCCGCATGAAGCCAGACAAGAGGATCATTGTCACAGGCAGGTTGAAAGCCGGGTAAAGGATCACCAGGGCAATGGGATGATACAGCAGACCGGCTTTTGCGGTCATCATGTAGATCGGCATCAGGATCGCAAGCCCAGGGATGAGGAACCCGAGGCTGAAAATGGACTCCACGAGTGTTGACAAGCGGGTTTGAATGCGAGCGACGGCATATGCGGCAGGAAATGCCAGGAGAAGGGTAAGCACCTCTGCCCCGCTTGTGATCCCTGCGGAAATCAACCCCGCACGAAATAGGTGCACGGCGTTTTGTGCCTGGATGAATTTCGAGAAATCCAGTGCCTTAGGCAGCGCGAGTGGTGTGGATATAATCTGGGTATTGTTTTTAAATGCGGAGATGATGACAAAGTAAAGTGGAATGAGGATTATTAATGCATAAATGATCGAAAAGAAATATCCCCCGATAACGAATGGATCAGAATTTTTCTTAAATTGATTGGTAATACGAATTAATCGGTTAGCCATGCTCAATTCTCCATCAGTTTGAAGATCGCGACGTAATCCGGCGAATAAGGAGGATCCCAACGATACCGATAATAAAGATCATCACTCCCAAAGCCTGGCTGTATCCCAGCCTCTGAGAAAGGAAAGCCTGGTCGTACAAATAATAACCCAGGGTAAAAGTCGCTGTCCCTGGTCCGCCTCCCGTCAAAAGGATCTGATAAGCTGCCCCCGAGAGAATACCGAGGAACTGCAGAATGGTTACCAAACCGATAAAATCGATCATGATCGGGAAGGCAATTTTCCACATGATCGTCCAGTATCCTGCCCCGTCCAACATGGCCGCCTCATATAACTCTTCCGACAGGTTGGCTAATGCAGCAAAGAACAATACACTGTTAAAACCGATCCCGCCCCAGATGTCAATCGCGATCAATGACCCCAGTGCGGTGGCTTGATTACCAAGCCAGACCCTAGTGAGTCCAGGCAATCCAACCGCGGTTAAAAAGGTGTTTAGCATTCCATCCGGGCGATAGACTCCCAGGAAGATCATCGCCAGTGCGGCGATTGACAGCATCGCCGGGGAGAAAAAGATGGTTCGAAGAACGCGATAGCCTGGTTTCCGCAGGCTGAGAAAAAAACCGAGCATAAATGCAAATGGAACAACTCCGAGAATCCCTGCCAGGAGATAGATCCCGGTATTATGCAGACCGATGGCGGCTTTCGGGTCGTGAAACATCCTTACGAAGTTATCCAGGAAAATGAACTTCTTGGGCGTGTTTAATGAGTCCCAGCGGGTGGTGCTGATATAAAACATGTTCAATAACGGCCAAAGCATAAAGCTCAAGAACCAAATCAAGGCAGGAGCTGCCAAGAAGATAAAGGTAACCCGCCGCCGTCGTGCATTACGCCGGCCGTATTCAACATTGGAAAAGAGCTTTCTTTCAATCGAGGTTTTTTTCTCTGAATGGATCATTGCCATCCTCAGTTGAATTGGGGCACGGGAATTCCGCTCCCGTGCCCCAATTTTTGGAAAGTGAAAAAGATATTACTTGATCGCGGCGTACGCAGCGGTCAGGTCCTGAAGAATTTTTTCTGCGGTCGTGCCAGATGCAAATGCTTCCTGGGTAATGCGTCCCATATCTGTGCCAACTGCCGGGGGTAATATTGTGTCGGTACCCGTAGGCGTATCTCCTATAGAAGGCAGGTCGAATGCTTGAGCGACGAGTGGTGGCAGCTTGCTCTTATCAATCGTTATGTCTTTGAGTGGCGGTGTCATTCCGGCTGCATAAACAAACCGGGCGATGATATCCGGTTGGTAAAAGAATTGGATGAATTTCTTCACCGCGTCAATCTTGTCTTTGCCGTTGGGGGTGATAAATATTCCCTTGCCCGTGAACCCCGCGTAGTAAACGGGACGTTTCCAGGGGGATCCAGTGGCCAGTGGGAAGCCACCGAGCTTAACGTCTGATACCACTGTATCGGCGGGGTCGGTGTAACTCCATGCCCCAAAATGAGCCATGGGAACACTGCCTGCAAAGAAGCGCGTGTCGCCGGAAGCATAATCGACACCTTCAACGCCATCAACAAACACTCCTGCGTCCCGTAATTGGACGAACAGTTTTACACCGGCAACGGCGCCTGGGGAAGTCCAGTCACCCTTTCCAAATGCCTGGACGGTCTCTTGATCAGTCATCATGGATTGCACGATCAGATTGAATAGTGCGCCTCCCATTCCATCGGCTCCACTTGCTATGACTGGTCCCCCGATGCCCTTGCTACGAAATACCTTGGCATCTGCGATCAATTGGTCAGTCGTCGTTGGGATGGTCAGTCCGGCTTGATTAAAGAGTTTCATGTTATACCAGATCGGCCAGGTGGCTCCTTCCAGCGGGAAGGCTGAAATAACGCCGCTTGGCATGGTGTAAGTCGCTAATGCAACATCTGTGAACTTGCCATCCAGACCCCATTGTTTGATGTAATCATTAACTGGCACAGCCACCCCGTTGTCGCCCCAGTTGAGAACACCATCAAACAGCACCGAGAATACCAGATCGGGCTCCTGCTTTGATGTGGAGGCCGTTTCAACTTTCAAAGGAATATCAGCATCCACATAGACCGAATCTTTAATCGTGATATTAGGATTCGCTGCCATGAAATCCTTGAAAATGGACTGAAGTGGGGCTCCTTTTGTATCATCTGGACCCCAGTTATGCCAGATGGTCAGTGTGACCGGTTCCGGAGCTACGGTCGGTTGAACAGCCGTTGCCGGAGCAGCTGTTGCTGGAGCGGCCGTCGCCGGAGCGGCCGTTGCCGGAGCGGCCGTTGCCGGAGCGGCTGTCGTTGCGGCAGCGCCGCAGGCGCTGATGATCATGGATGTGATCACGAGCAAGGCGATCGTTACGGAAATCATTTTTCGGTTCATCTTATCCTCATTCCTTTCATTTGATTCGTAGAATTGATGTAGGTGGAGTGTATCAGGGTTCCTTTGCTATATTAAGTGTATCTGTTCCTCCTTCCCAAATTACTTCCAAGGTTATTGGAATGTTCGAATGGATTTCGATCGACGGGCGATCAAGTTGGGAGGTTCGTGGGCTGCACTTCAAGTCCAGTGTACCGTCTGAGCCAAATGGATAGCGGCGCACCCCATGCTCTTCGAGTAGATGGACACGCCAGGTTAGATGATTTGAGATGGCTTCCGGGGTAAGCCCAAACACATCCTCCAGCAAGACTGCGATCGGAGGCAGTCCGCTCCAGCCCACGTAGCCTGGCTTGCTGTGGCTGCCTGGCTCGATCACATCTGCCGCGTAGTTCTCCCAGAGGGTATGTTTGTCATCGTATTTAAGCTCGGCGAGATGAAAATACTCGCGGAACTGCTTCGCTCCGAGCCAGGGAGTATCATCCGATTCAAAAACCTGAACGACGTTTTCAAGGTGGTTTCTGGCGATCTCATATGCAAGCTCAGACTGTCCAATGGCATCCAGCCCTTTCAAGACCATGTAATTGGTAGGAGCCCAAACCCCTCCGCACCAGTACCCCCCGGAACCGCTGTAATCCGGGTTGTCGGCCGAGAGGGCCGGGATGCGGTGCGCCCGTTTGAATTCGGATGGGTTATCCAGGTGAGCCACAAAATCGGGAATCCGCTCTGCAGGAACACATCCAGCCAGTAACGCCCAGTACGCCCCGAGGTGTTTCATTGGTAATAATTCGCCATCCGGACGTCGATCACTGTAAAAATTGTTCTTCTCGTTCCAGAGATGTCCGTTGGAATATTCATTCAACCGTTCGTACTCTTCGCCCAGATCTTCAACTTCGGCCTGCCTGCCAAGGAGAGTCGCCATCTGCAGCAGGATTCTCGCCGACAGGCAGGCCTGGAAGGTCGCATCCGCCCAGATCAGGTGCCCATTATCACAATAAATATCTTCATCCGGCCTGACGCGAGGCAGATTATCCATCCCTGACCCCCAGCCTGTCGACCAGTAGGAACCATCCGGCCAGGAACGATATTTCCTCGTCCAGTGGTGATAGGCCACAAGCGGCGGAAAAACCTTCTCCAGCCTTTGCCGGTCCCCTGATTTCATAAAATAATTCCATTCAGCCCACGCCAGGACATTCGGGCCGGTGCTGGTAGGATCAAAGCGGTGATATGTATCCTGCCCGTCTGCTTCTGATATTTCCCGGCAAATGAACCCGTCCGTGTGTTGTTTTCGATAGAAGGTATCCAGGGTTCCCAGAAAATTGAATGCACGTCGACCGTATAACCCATAGCAAGTGACGAATGCAGAATCCCACATGAATAAATTGCCGTTGAAGACGGTATCGCAGTAGGCTGTTGCAAAATCATTCTCGGAAGTCGCCTGCTTTAGGTTCCCAAAAGCCAATTCCCAGGCCCGCCAATAGCAGGCCATGGCTGCGGTGTGACCGGCCCAGAATGGGTCTGGAAGGCTTTTTTGTGCCTGCAGAAAAACAGGTAATTCCCTGGGAGCCTGGTGCTCGCTGATGAACCGGTTCTCCAATACCCATGCATCCTTCACGTGAGTATCGTAACGCTCAAAAATAGGTTTGGGGGTTCGAAAAGTAGGGGTTTCAAACATGCGGTTTTTTATCACTTTCTCTTTATGACCTCGAGGGTTTTTTCTTTCAGCTCTCTTGGAAGAACCGGCTTGGTCAGGTATTTCGAGATAAAACTCTGGGGGGGGGCGTCGCTGATATCGCGGGTGCTGCAAACAATCACAGGAATGGATTGATCCGGGAAAGCTTCGTCAATGGAATTGAGCAGCGTCCATCCCTGCCCGGAGCTTATTTCCGGTTCAATGATCACAGCCTGGATATCCCGGTTTGCCATTGTTTCCAGAACGCCATCAATTTCCGTGAAAGATAGGACCTCGAAAGATTTACAGAGTTCCCGCCGGTAGAGGTCCAGGGTAACGTCGTCTTTTTCGATCAATACAATGGTAGGCGGTTTAGGTTCCAAGGCGATCCATTCCATGATTCAAACCGGCGGCTATGAACTGTTTTTATAGTAGCACAGGCGCGTCTGGAATTCTTGGAGATAATTATGCAGAATCAGGATTCTGTTGTCTGAAAGATTCGGGGGCTGGCGTGACACTCACACTGCAACCACACTCACGAACAAAACCACGCCGGATCTGGAGCCCCGTTCGTTTAGGCGCACACTGCCGGGCGGGCTGCATGCAGGTATTAGCTTGCCAGTGGCTTTGGAAAAATCCAACCAGCAAGCTCACCCCACACCGACTACCTGCATGGCCACATTGGCCCATTGGAACAGACGCTCGGGTTGATAACGCACTGTGCTGATATCTTTCATAATGATTTCAAGAGGACAATGGTATTGTTCACAGACCTTTACGGTCTCCGTCAAGTCACGGCGGATATCTTCGGCGTCGAAACCATCGAAGGCCAGCAGCGCTGGACTGGGCTTGCGCGAGAAAACGAATTCCCGACCGATCTCCGCCGCGCCGCGCGCCTGGTCAACCCACGGACTCATCGACACTTTGCGCACGTTCGGTATCATACGCACCTGTTTCATTTTTTTGTCCAGGGGGTCGCAACACCCATAGTACACCAAACCGAAACGCTCACAGATGCGGCGGGTGTAATCCACTTCGTATTCCTGAAACATGCGCGGAGAAACAGTCGAGAATATCTGCGCCAATCCGAACATCCAGATGTCTTTCGTGCGAGGCTGATCGGGGTTGTAGCCAGGAGCAGGCAGTTCATCGGTGTAGGCGCCCGTGCAGTGGATCAGGCTCTGCGGCTGGCACAGCAAGCCCTGCTGCTCCAATTGATCCAACATGCGCAAATACCCTACGGTCATGCGCCCGGCGATGCCGTGCATCAGTTCCGGCTGATCGACCAGGGCGTACAAGACGTTCTCAACTCCCATCCAGGTGGTGATGGGGTCCCACAAAGACAGGTCGGGATCGTACCCCCACGGGCGGACTTCGAGAATCCCATCAAATAACTCATGCGCCAACGCCAGGCGACGCTCGGTCTCAACCGGGTCGTGACTGATCTGAGGAAGTCTTAATCTTCTCCAGGTCATCCATCGTCTGGAATTGGTTGAGGTAGGCGTGGCCGACGACGTCATTTTGCGGGTCGGTGACAGCGATGTTTTCGTGGACATCGATGCCAAAACCGGTGTTGGTGATTGCCTTGGGTACCCGGATGATGGGGTCTACCACCATATCCACGGGAAAATGGTTCCAATGGTAGAGCGTGCGGCGCAGGAATTCTTCGTAGCTGCGGCATTCGGGATCACTGCAGCGCAGGATCAACTCATCTCCGAGGTTCATCTCATTCCAGCAAACCTGGTCGATCATCACCATCGGACGCTCCGGCTGGAGGCCATTCAGCTTGCGCCAGAGGCCGCGTTTTTCTTCCTGGACGGGGAGGGCAGCGATTTCCGCCAGGCACGCTGCCAGAAAACGGACAACGGCAAGGTCATTAGGCTGGATCACTGGAAACTCATTGCATCTCGATTGGTTTTGGTGTGCTTTGGCAATACAGCAAAAGTCACTCGGGATTATATAAAAAAGCCCGTTTTCGGTCTGTTTTTCTGTGGAAAACACCCGAAAACCACTGAAGGCATTTCCCTAAGAATCGGGTTTTGCGACATTGCATTTATGTCAATTTGAAGCGGTTTAACACTAGTGCACACGTTCGAAAACTGGAAATAATCGAGCCGGCTCAGGTCTCAATTCATATACTCTTGGAGCGCACATTAATCAGGTCCGTCACCTGGGACCAGCTCTTCATAAAGATGCTGCGAAAGAGATGAACCGGACCGAAGCCTTCGAACTCCTCGATGTCCAGGCCGTCTTCTAGATAACCGCGCTTGAAATCGGGCAATTTCTCCATGAGCTCGTCGATCACTTTTTGCGGAACAGGGTTGAATAATCGATATACCACCGGGGGGTCCTGTTCAAGCAGCCGGTCGGCAGTCCCCTCCCAGTTGATCGTACAGCAAACCTTTCCACCCACCATCTCGGTAAAATAGTGCAGGCCACGCGCCCCGCCGGCGATAAAGATACCCGGATAATGGCGATCCTCCATGATCTGGTTTAGCTTGCGGGCGACTGCCAGGCCGGCCTGCCAGAGCACATCCGGGGAGATATCGATATGATCTCTTTCCACCATACCTTGTAAGTAATCGTCGTAGATGCCTGCGATATGCGAGATATATAACATCGGAGCCTTGCCATATTTTTGGCTCGCTTTTTGGTAGGTCTCGCACATGACCACCGCCTGCCGGATGCCAAATATTTCGGTGGCATTCAGGGGCACATCCTGGCTGATAAGATATTCCATAGCCTGTAAGCCGGATGCCGTGGTGGGTATTTTGCAGCAGACATTCGGTGAAAGGCTGCGGTTATGCAATGCCTCACGGATAACGACATCCGGGTCATTTTCATGAATGGGATCTCCCTGGATCGAGACAAATCCTTTTTGACCCCGGGTATTTTGAAACATCGGCATGAATTTTTCACAAATTGGTTTGACCATCCGGCGCTGAAACTCAGCGATGGTATCCCCGTCTCTCGTTGAGCGGATTGTCTCATCCAGAAGATTCAAAGCATAAGACCCTTCATCCGGATGGTCGATCATCTTCTGTGTATAGGAGGGATTGTTGGTACAGCCGGAGGCGCCGTTGCCGATGGCCAGGACGACCTGCGAGCGGGTCGGATTGTTGATCCAGAACTCGGTGGGTGTCTGCTTGGTCACCCGTATGAAATAACTTTCCTTCTGCATTCTTGGCTCCTCCGGGAAATGGACTTTGCGGATAGGGTCATTAAGAGATCATTCTCGTGCTAGGGTTGGTGGGTTGTATCAAATGAAATGGCCGCCATACTGAGGGGAGGCATTTGAAAGGTGGCATTTCCATCCCTCAACATAATGGCATCATAATTACGCGAGCAAATCGTGGTTGGCTTGTCAAAAGAGTTGCAGGCCTTCGCCGAAGGTCCGGTCACCAATTCGGCCGACCGGACAGATTTCAAGGGAATGCCAGTATTGGATATTTCAACCGTAGCGGTTGCATCAATACTGCGATTGATCAGGAAAGTATGCAGGACACCTTTGCCCAGGATGGCGCTGGCATCGATGGTATGAACATAGCCATAATTCTTGCTCTCATAGCCGGGGCCATGGATGACTGCTTGTAATGCGACACCCTCACGGCGTTGCGCATAAAGCACAAGCGGATAATAGATCGACTGAAGGAGAACTTGGTCGCCCCGGGTAAGGATGGGAGCGATGACATTCACAATCTGGGCCAGGTTGGCAATTTTAACTACATCCGCATGGCGGATGAAGCTGTTGAGAAAACCTGCCACGACCAGAGCATCTTCCAGGTTGTATTCCTCTTCGACCAGGTGTTGGGCATATTTGCCGTGACCATTTACGCTTTCAGCATTTTGGGTACGGTACCAGACGTTCCATTCGTCGAACGCCAGGAAATACCGTTTCCGACTGCGTGCCCTGGCTTGAGTATACCGGCAGAGTGCATCCATCACTACGATCTGTTGGTCAATGGAATTCGTCACTGCCAGATAATCGGCTGTGTCACCGGTTAAATTGCCTACATAACGATGCAGGCTTACATAATCGGCATAATCACCGACATATTCGAGCACGGTCCGATCCCATTCCATATAAGTGGGCAGGCCGATTTCGGCTGACCCGCAAACCACAAGTTCAATGGATGGATCGGTATCCTTCATGAGCTTTGCAGCTTGTTGAGCCAGGATGGCATACTGGCCTGCAGGTGCATGGCCTTGCTGCCAGGGGCCATCCATCTCGTTTCCCAGCCCCCATAGCTTTACGCCATACGGTTCGGCCGAACCATTCTTTCCGCGTAGATCGGAAAATCTTGTCCCGACAGGTTTGTTGCAATATTCCACCCAATTGCGGGCTTCTTCCGGCGTCCCCGTACCCAGGTTTACGGTAATCATCGGTGTCCAATTCATTTTCCGAGCCAGTTGAATGAATTCATCTGTTCCAAACTGGTTGGGTTCAATGCTTAGCGATGCCAATTCCTGCAAAACCGGCCGACTGGAACGCGGTCCAACTCCGTCCAACCAATGGTAACCGGAGGCAAAATTGCCGCCTGGATAACGCATTGCGGTAAAGGCCAGATCTCTCAGACTTCTCATGACATCTTTCCGAAAACCCTGCTCATCAGCTTGCTTGGAGTGCGGATCGTACACACCTTCATAAACAGCACGACCGACATGTTCGAGAAAACCGCCAAAAATCCTGGGATCTACCTGGGCGATCTGGTAATCACTACTCAAAATTACCTTTGTTTGATCCATTATTCCCTTTTCCTGAACAGTAACGTACCAAGGAGACAAACCAATTCGGATACACCCGGCTAAATGACCACCGCGGCCGACTGCGGCGGGAGGTTGATCCCACCCTCGACCTGTTTCCAATCGGGATCATCTACCAGGCGGAAACGGCTGAAGGCTTCGCCATTTTCCTGGGAGGCAACCAAAGTAACCGGCAAATCCTCTTCGTAATTGCAGATCACCAGCCCGACTTTGCTTGTCCTGGCATTTATGTATACAGCATAAGGATGATGAGCCCTACCTTCGCAGGTAACGGTTGCACCGACTGTATCGCGGAATTCACCATCCCAGAAGAACTCGCGTAGCTCAGTGCGCAGCGCATCCATCTGCTTCCCATATGCGATTGTCAGTGGATAATCATCCAGGCGGCCCTTGAAGTTGTACGGCTCGTAGCTGATGATATAGCGGTAGAGCAGACACTGGTTGATCATATTCCGGTCATTGAAGCCGTACACAGCTGTCATGAGCTGTACATGCGGTTGCAGATAACGGCTAAGCGGGATGTGCTGCTTATTCTCGCTGCGATGATAGGAGAGCTGATAAATCTCCAGCTCCCAATCGTAGCAGGCTTCCCCGGCAAATAGAAAATCGGGGTGGGATTCGCCCGTAATCTTGCTAAAATTCCGGATTAATTTGCAGTCATTTGCGTATACCATCGCGCCGTAACGATGCCCATGCTGGGAATCGAAGCAAAAAAATGGCTGGCCGTGATGGAGACATTCGTCGAACAGGATGCCATCTGCTCCCAAATCCACGGTTTTCTTGAACTCTTGATTACAAAGTTCAAGATAGTCCTCACTCAAGAAACACATGGGGATGAGACGCTTGGTATTGATATCCAGGAGCTGAGTAGCGGTCTGGTATTGGTAACCTGGATACACATAATAATCACCGTACGGGTCTTTAATTGCCAGGCGTTTCAAGTCCTTGCGGAACCATTCTGTGGCCTGGTCTGCCCAGGTGAATTTGGAGAAAAGAATAAGTTTCACTCCCATAGCCTGGATCTTCTGGATGGCATCATGAAATTCGTCCCATGTGCCCAAGCGTGAGTCGGGATTGTGAGACGGGTTGCCCTGGTCTTGGCCACCCTCGTTCCAACCGACAAGCTGGATTGCCCGGACCCCGTGTTTTGCGCAGTCCTCACCAATTTTCGGCAGGTCGCTGAAGCGAATGCGCAGCTCGTCCTCAGGGGAATTAATGTGGATTTGTTGCCAGGCGTGCGGCTCGCTTGTCCAATCTGGTACCCGGGGTAGATGGAACCAGGAATCTCGCCAGCGTTTATAAATATCCACGCCGTGCTGCCATCCCCCCTGGAAAGGTTCTATTGCAATTGGCGTCAAAGTACGTGTCTCACCAGGTTGGATATAGGGCAAATGCACTGTCGCGAAACGTGTGTGGACATCTTTTCCCGCAATATTCAATTCCTCGGGCGGGCGGGAATCAATTGAACTGCCATAGCCTGGGAGCAGGTCGGTGGACCAGGCCACCAGTTCGCTGCTTTGACTGACAACTCCGACGTATAAGCCCTGTCTCTCTCCGCGCATCAGGAAAAAGGGGGACATGGGCGCACCGACAGCTGGAGACCAGTTATGAATTTGAGTCGGATAATCAACTCCGTGGTACCCTTTCAGGCTGTCGTACTGTGGCCAGAGGTTCCATTCTTGTGCGCTGGCGTATGTGAAAATGAAGGTCCTAAACCAGGACTCGTCCGGGGGATGAGCTACATCGCCGAGATAGGGAGAGTAGACATTTTCGACCACCAATCCGGAATGGTTCTCCACGGTCATGGCGAATACAGCCTGAACGTCGTCCAACGTTACAGTCAAGGTCAGCTTGATATCATGCGTGCCTCCGTGCTCCGAAGTTATGTTCTCCCAGCCGAAGGTCGCACAGCGACCATCCGGGGTAATTTCCAGGCTGCTGAGCACTTGTTTCTCACCGTAAACCGGGTTATTGCGCCGTTCCTCCGAAAGCGGCAGCAACAAGCGAAACGAAAGTCCCAGTTGAGGCCGGGCGAGGATTTTCCAGTCTGTGCGAATTGCACTCAGACCGACAAGTGCCCCATTAACGCGGTTAAATTCCAAAATAAGGTTGTCATTCTTAAGCGTGAATGTCGGCATTTGCCTTTCCTCCGATTTCTTCTCACATTTTTTATCCTACTAAAATTATTTACTGCTCGATATTTGCATTTGGATTTATTCTATCACTCGCCTAAATTCCATCGTTTATGAGCTAAGACCGGAAAAGCACACTCACTCGGAATTAGCCAAAGACTTTGCGCATGCGCTCGCAGTAATACTGCACATTCTCCCAGCGTGCATCGATAGGCAGTAGATGGTCGGGACAAGGGATGTAGCCACCCAAGGCCACAAGCGGACGCAAGTGTTCGATTTCTCTGTCGATGACGGAGTAGTCGGCTGCGAAGATGTGTTTATTCACACCACCGATACCTCGTAATTCTTTGCCATATTTTTCACGCCAGGGTTGGATACTTGCCTGCCATGTACCCACCTCGATGGGGAACATGATGTTTACCCCGTTTTCCAGCCAAATGGGTAGAAGGTCGTCAATTTTTCCATCGCAATCCAGACTTACAAATTTGACCCCGTAGGACTTCAATAGGCTGGTGATCCGCCTGTATTTTGACCCGAATTTGGCCTCGAACATCCGCGGATTGACCAGGGATCCGGCTTTGTAGCAAATATCCTCCCAGAAGTGGGCAACGTCAAAGTGGATGCCGGTCTCAAGGATAGTTTTTATTCCCTGGTAGATCAATTCGCTGACCGTCTCAGCTATCTCGTCAAAGAGAGGTTCATCATCCAACATAAGGTAACACATATTCACCAATCCCAGCATATCCCGGATCACGCCAATGAGCGAACCGCAAAAGAGGACGTATGGATGTGAGCCGTCTTGCCGGATCAACAGCTCACGTCCGCCCTGATCAAACTGCTTCACTTGACCATCTACTTTTACCACTCCGCGCTGGATACGTCCCGCCTCGAATTTGAGACAGTGCTTGTAAATGGCTTCCCACTCCTGGCGGCCCTTGAGTAGATGGTCCACTTCCATCGGGATGGAGACAACGCCAAGCTTCTCGACAATGGACACTCCATCTTCGTTCATGATCAGGCGGCTGCCATCCGGTCGTTCTTCGAGGATGTGGCGGTCGAACACGGGCTCAAAGCGGTAATTCCAAGAGAACACACAATTCCAACTAAAATCCCAGCCGAGGAGATTGTTCAGCTTCAAATCAACAGCGTTACCGTCATCATACCGCTGAGCTTCTTCAACGGAAATATGTCCTTCAGCAGCCCACTTGAAAAGTGTCTCGACCCAATAACCAAAAGATACCACTGGTATGCGGTCATATGGTTCGTAATTGAATATTGCTAGCATCCTGGTGCGATTATTCATTTTTTCTCAATGGTTTGACCGCCATTAATTGGAAAAATCGATCGTATGAGCCGGAGAGGCTAGTCATTAGAACATAGGGTGTGGAATACAACTGAATAATTACCCCTCAGAATATCATAAGTTCACTTGAAAGTCTTAGAGAAAATTATGACGAATCAGGATTTTATTGTCGGATGATTCAGGAGGATACGGAGACTCGGGCTTGTTGCCGGTATGTGCGCGGTGAACACCCCGAAATCTCCCGAAAAACACGCCCAAAATAACCCGCATCCTCATAACCGACCTCAGCCGCGATAGCCGTGATGCTTCCATCAGTCAGAAGAAGAAGTTCTTTGGCTTTTTGGATCCGGAATCGGTTCAGGTAATCCCACGGGCAAATGCCCGTGCCCAGTTTGAAAATTCGGCTCAGATAACTCTTGCTCACCCCGATCGTCTCGGATAGTTCTTCCAGGGAAAAAGTGCGTGTGTAGTTCTGTTGGATGTATGCAGAAGCCTGTTTGACCAGCGTGGCAGTTGGCTGGGGTAGGCTGCTATTGGGGGCCAATACTCGCTGTATCTCAGCCACGCTCTCCAGATCAGATAGAACCCCCTTGGTCTGCAGGATGACCCTCGGAACATCCAGTCGCTTGACATCCTCATAAGTCAGGATTTTTCCGGTAATTACGACCACAGGGATCTGTGCGGTTTTGACATTGCCGCGCAGGTGTTCCAGGACCTGAAAGCCATCGACGTCGGGCATCATCAAGTCCAATAAGACCAGGTCGGGCGTCTCTTCTTCCAGCAACCTGACAGCTTCCCGCCCCCTCTGATCGGCCGGACGAGAAATTCGGACAGAAAAGCACTGATCAATTCCTGATAATACTTGAGCGCTTGCGGATCATCGTCAATGACCCAGATCTCCCCGCGCTGCAAAGTCTGCGGTAGCAGGTTTAAGATGTGCTGAATCATCTGCTTGCCAGCCGGTTTGAGCAGGATATTGGTCAACCGGCTGCCCGAGGAGAGCTTATCCTGGATGTTTTCGTGGAAAATGAGCAGAGGCAATTGGCTGTATTGGGAATGGCTGCGCAACTTTTGAACAATCGACCAATCCCCCGGCCGGGCATTTTCCAGATCCCAGGCGAGGGCGACTGGTTTTCGTTCACCGACCAGGCGGTCCAGATCATCAATGTTACCCAGCCAGCGTGGCGTGAGGCCGTTCTTTTTACAAATGGTATCGATCGCCGGAGCCAGTTCTTTCTTACTGGAGAGCCACAACAGGACTGGTTCGGTTCCCTGGACATTTATCTCCTTTGCGGAGGAATAATCCAGCCCTGGCAGAGGCAGGTAAACATGAAAGGTTGAACCGTGATTGGGCAGGCTGTCGAGGGTGATCGTGCCACCATGCAGCGCAACCAGCCTGCGGGTGATGCTGAGACCCAATCCAATGCCTTCGAGGCGGCGCCCGGGCGGTTCAGCCTTGACGAAGGGCTCGAAAATCCGCTCCTGTAATTCCGGTGAAATTCCCGAACCGGTGTCGGATACCCAGAAATGGATGTGGGGAAGTTGGACATCCGCCCCCAGGACGATCTTTCCACGCCTGGTGAACTTGTAGGCGTTGCTCAACAAATTCATGAGTATCTGGCGCAAGCGAACCGGATCCGCGCTAAGGACGGGCAGGTGGTCCGGGACTTCCAGGAGCAGTTCGACCCCCTTCTGCTTGGATGTGGAAGTCTCTTTGAATGCCTCGAATACCTCTTTCAAAAGGGCGCGCGGCGAAACTGGCTCATAACAGAGGTCCAATTCTCCGATCTCGGCCCTGGAGGTATCCAACAGGTCGTTGATGAGCCGGATCAGGTGTTCGCCACTGTCGTAGATATATCCCAGGTCCTTGGTGAGTTGGGCAGGCAGCTCAATACCATACGGGTTGGGCGAGGAGCGTGCGGTCTGGCTGAGACCGAGAATGATGTTGAGGGGCGTGCGCAGTTCATGACTGACGTTCGCCAGTAGATGTGTCTTTAATTGGTCGCTTTTAATCGCCTTGGCTTCAGCCTCCAACGCAACCTGTACGAGTTCAGCGCTCTTCAACGCGCTGCTCAGATGGCCGCGCAGGGTAGTGTACACGTCCCCATCGCGCGGACCAATCTCAAACAAGACAAAACCGATTTGTTCCTTCTGGAAATTCAAGGCTTCCACGTCGAAGGCGATCCGGCGATGTTCCGGAAACATTCCTTCGGGTACGAGCTG
Organism: uncultured Chloroflexia bacterium; assembly: GCA_963827305.1. GTDB lineage: Bacteria > Chloroflexota > Anaerolineae > Anaerolineales > Villigracilaceae > UBA877. The sequence continues at coordinate 45,292 of CAWHAM010000013.1, read as the reverse complement.
GCGGGTGGGGAACCGGATGCCGCCTTTATTGAGAGGCAGGCGTTCCTTCCCCAGAAAGGCCAGGATCAGGCGCGACCATGCCGGGGGATCGCCCTTTTCTTCGTAAAGGGAAAGGAAACAGCTCTGGATGCCCAGGCCCGGAAGTTCGAGGGCGAGCAATTTCATCAAGGTATCGATGTCATGCGTGGTGGACATCGTCTGAACGATGCGATTCAACCGGTTGGTCTGTTCAACCGCTTCCAGGCGCTGGTTGAGCTGCCGGCGATGGGCTATTTCTCCAACGGCCGTATAGCCGTTCTCCAGGAGGTTGTGTGCCTTGTTGATTTCTTCTTTGGTTTGGAACAGGTCAGCCAGCCGTGTCCTGATAACGTTGAGCACATCCAGCCATTCGAGAATTTCTGTGCCGGAAGGATTTTGCGAGAGGGCCTCCTCCAATCTTTGAATAAACCCGGAAAGTTTGTCAGTTTTGGATTCCGCATCGGCCAGAAAAAGCTCCAGGAGTCTCCTTGACCAATCCGCTCCCAACCCACGCAACGGAGCCAGCGTCGAAAGATCATTGACCAAATCCTCCAAACTGCCGTTTCGGGTGGAGTGAATTGAAACCGGGGGCGGACTTTTCGTCTTGTGGGTTTTGAGGACCTTATGATTGAGCCCGGCCACCTGAAGATTGTCGGTCACGACTTGTACCCGTTCTTTGGGTATTTGTTGGCAGCCGCAGGATTGCCGGCGGATGATCTCGGTCGGAAGGAGGATCTGGTCAGGCAGTTCCTCGTTTTCAAGTTTCGATAGAACCAGGTCAACACTTTTACTGCCCAATAAATACAAGGGCGCCCTCACAGTCGTCAGCGAAGGAGCGACTGCGCGTGTCTCCTCGATATCATCGAATCCGGCCACAATCACATCCTCGGGGATGTGGACCCCATGTGCCTGAAGAGCCTGCATGGCTCCGATCGCCATATTATCATTGGCAGAGACCAACGCATCGAATCCCATTCGACCGGTGTCGATCAACTGCTTGACGGCGGCTATCCCCGAATACCTGCGAAAATCCCCGGAAACGACCAGGTTGGGGTCTAGAGGAAGGCCATATTGCTTTAGTGTTTCGAGGTATGCCTGGTATCTCTCCTCGGCATCCTGGCTGACCTCCAGGCCGCGAATGAACACTATTTTTCGCCGCCCATGCTCCTCGATCAAGTGTGATAATAACTTGCGCTCCCCCTCGCGCATATCAATGCGAATATTGGGAAACGAGGGAAGGACCATCCCCATGCTGATGATGGGAAGAGGCGCGTAGTTCTGGCAGAATGCTTCCAAGCTGGGACGGTCCAGAGTATGGCTGAGGATGTTGGCCCAGATTAACAGACCGTCAACGTTCGGTTGTCCGGCAATTTTGTAAAGCACATTCTTCTGGGCCTCGAATTGCAATTGCGAATGGGGAATTCCCCCTGAAAAGCAAATCAGGTTGATATTCCTCTCCTGGGCTCGATCAGCCACTCCGTGCCACAGGTTGATTTCCGTCGGTCCGTTGAGCTGAGCGGTCAGCATACCGATGGTATAAGGATGGAAGGAGCGGGATGGAGAGCGGGAAAGGGGCATATGGTTTGCCTGTTATATCCTCTCCAGTATATACCTCCTCCCCCCTCCCCGCAACCAGCCTGGATGGCTGAGTCAGGGCTTGCTCTATACTCAATACAAAGGCAGTCCGGCTTTAAGAAGGCCTTGGCCCCAAGTGAATTGTTGGGTAAGAATAAAAAGAGCCACCCGATGCAGGAGGCTCTTTTTATTACCATATTAGTGACCGGCCCGAAGCTCGAACTCGGAAATTATGGATTACGAGCTCGTTCGGGGTTTTATATCACCAATTTAGAGGAAAATCCATTTTCAACGTGATCACGGTCCAGCCAAACAGGTGACACCTTGCTGGGCTTTTCTGTTATCCGGGTTGATCGTAAGAGTTTTTCGGTAGGCATCCAGCGCAAGACCGGATTCTCCTTACCACTCGTAAATTTGCCCGGCCCGCGCATAATACCACTCATCGGGTCGATTCATGAGGGAGAGGGCTTTCTCAATGCTGTTTTACGCTTCTTCAGGCTGCTTATTCATGCGACAAGCCAAAGCCATTTCATAATAAACCGGCGGATAATCGGGAAACAACCTGGCTGCTTCTTGATAGACAGACAATGCCAGATCGAGACTGCCAGCGGGCGGGCATTATTCGCTCTCGCAATAATCCACCAGCTGTCTTTTTGATTGAGCTCAAGGGCCAGGCAATCCAGCCATCTCAGAATGGAATTGATCCTCGCCATCCTATGAATTATAGCTTCGTTTCTGGCGTACTTTTTTTAAGATCAACGGAAGACAACAGCCTCAGGGTATCCTGATCAGGGTTTGAGGCCTCGGAATTTTTAGGGTTTTCGGTATCCTTTTCCGCGTAGGGATACCCCTTGGAATATTTCTTGCTATAGTAATAGCCGGCATAATGGTAATAATTGGATTGGCTGATCTTCACGTCATTCAGGACCACCCCAATGATATTGGCTTGCACCTGTTTCAATTGCTCGAAGGCGCTTTTTAGGACCGCCCGTTTCGTTATTGCCGGCTTGACCACCAGGATCACTCCATCCACGCGCGGTGCTAATACCAGTGCATCTGTCACCATGAGCAATGGAGGTGCATCTACAATAGTTACGTCGAACTCGTTCCCCAAATGGCTTATGATTCCCACCATCTTTTCCGACCCCAGTAATTCGGCCGGGTTGGGCGGCAAATTCCCGGAGGTGAGCACCTGCAGGCCATCTATTTCAGTTCGCTTCAAGGAACGACTGATGAATTCCTCCGGCCGTAGGAATTGGTCCGTCAGGCCATAGCGGTTACTCAATCGGAATATTTTATGGATGCGCGGGCGGCGCAAGTCCGCATCCACCACTACCACCTTGCGGCCGCTTTGTGCGATGACGCTGCCCAGGTTCGCCGCGATGGTCGTCTTTCCATCCTCAGGCGAAGGGCTGGTGATCAGGATGGTATGCGTCTGGCTGTTGAAACTGGCAAAGTTAAGGTTGGTCCGCAGGGAGCGAAAAGCCTCCGTGATGGGTGAACGCGGCTGTTTGGCCGTGATCAGCGTATTTTCATTATGATCGTAGCTTATGATCGTCCCCAGCACCGGCGCGCCCCATTTCCGGGTGATCTCCTGCGGGTCCCGGATGGTGTCATCCAGGAAATCGATCAGGAAGATCGCCCCTACCGCCAGCGCCAGGCTGGCCAGGGCTGCCAGGATCGCGTTCAAGACCGGCCTGGGTCTAACCGGCGCGGTCGGTGTTTCAGGCGGCTGTTTCAGGATGATCCCCGAGGACGACTGCGCTTCCGCCAGCTTGATATTTTCGTAGCTCTGAAAAAGCGCTGCGTAGGATTGCCGGTATTGCGTCAGGGAGGTCTGGAGTTGGTCCTGCTTGACCTGGTCCGGCTCCCCCTGTTTGAGCGCTGCCAGGTCGCTCGCCGTGCTCTGGATCTGCTGACTGAGGCTGTTCAACTCCTCATCCATGCTCTTCATTGAATCGGCGTACCGGGAGGTCTGGTCGGCCTGGACCTGGTCGGCGAACACCTGTACCAGGGTGTTGGCCAGCAGTGCCACGCGCGCCCGGTCAGTATCCTGCACGACCAGCATCATGAGCGTTGTATTCTGGATGGGTGTCACCGTCACGCTGGCGGTCGTCGGGAAGGTCGCCAGGTTTAGGCGTTTGGCCGTTTCTTCCAGCACCGGGGTGGTGGTCATCACCTGGGCATAGGTGGCCGTCAATTGTTCGCTGGTCGTCAGGGTGGTGGAAGTGATGGTCTGGGAGGCCGGGGCCACGTTCACCATCACCAGGGCAGTCGCCTGGTAGACCGGCGTCTGGCGCCTGAATACCCAGTAGGCCGTTCCGCCGGCCAGTAAAGCGCACAAGACCAGCAGCCAGGCCCACCGCCATAGCAGCGCCGCATATTCGCCGAGTATTTCAGCATTGGTTTGGGGTTCAAGATTAGTTTCCATATCGATATCCTTTTTTTAATTCCTGCTAATAAGAATGTGGTTTAGTCGAAAAACTCTATCAACTGATTAATATGCCCCACTACGCCTGAGTACGATCCAGACAGTTCGGATCAAAATATAAATATCCATCCAGACCGTCCAGTGGCGGACGTAATACTCATCCAGACTGACGCGCTCATCATAGTTGACGTCATTACGTCCCGAAATCTGCCAAAGTCCCGTCATACCGGGTTTTACCTGGCTATATAAGCGAAAACTGTTCTTATATTTAATTACTTCATCTTGAACGATCGGACGCGGCCCCACCAGGCTCATTTCACCTTTGAGCACATTCCATAACTGGGGCAGTTCATCCAGACTGGTTCTACGAAGCCAATTTCCCACCCGGGTGATGCGGGGATCATCCTTGAGCTTATGGGTGGCTTCCCATTCTTTCCGCAGTTCAGGGTTGCATTTAAGGCAGCGCTTCAGAACTTCATCTGCATCAGGTTCCATGGTTCTGAATTTCCATACTCTAATTTCTTTTGCATCCTGACCGATTCTCTTATGACCATAAAAAATTGGTCCCTTGGAATCCAGAAAAACGAATAGAGCACAAAGGGCAATAACTGGAATCGTGATCCAGCAAGTCGCCAGAAAAATAATGCTGGTTAAGATTAATTTAACTGCCCGGTCGAAGGGATTTAGGAGATTGCGCTGCAACTCCAACCCAAGAATCCCATTTATATCTCTGGCGATAACTGCAGACCCTCCGATCCATTGAAGGCTGGAGATCAGGATTAATTTTCTTAGCCCGAACTGGCGATCTTCAAGGACTAGTTGGCGGAAATCGTCTGGTGTTTCTGTTGGAACCAGGATGGCACTGCTAATATAAAAGTCTTTCATCAAGTCGCGGTTTTTCTCAATTTCATGAATTGGAATTGCTTTCAGCGTTTCAGAAAACTGTTCAGAACCAACATGAAAATCGTGAATTATGGCAATTGGCAGATAACCCAATTGCCTGTTATTCTGGAGGAAATTGACGATCCGTCGGCTTTTTTCACCATTGCCAATAATTGCAATTGGCTCACCCCAATTTCCGGTACGAATGACAAGACCTCGGACAAGCCATCGGCTGATAGGAACTAGGGCGAATGTGGCAATCCAGAAGAATATGAAAGCCAGGCGTGAATAGCTAATTCCTGATTTTTGGACAAAGAAGTATGCAGTTATCAATGCTACTGTTATTGAGGTTGACAAACTGAGCTTCCGCAATTCATCCACGAAACTTAATCCTACTCCCGGATATAACCCTGAAATGCTATAAGAGATCAAGAATATAAAGATGAACGGAAAAAGGTTGAAATATCTATCTGGAGTCAATCTCCCACCAATAATAGCTGTGAAATAAGCAGCACCCATCGCCGCCAGGAGAAGACCTCCGAGATCCGCAACTACAAGGGTTAAGGTCATTAATATCAGGTTGTAACGAGGAAAGAGCCGATTTTCCTTGACGGCTTTTTGCCAGAAATACAAACTTCGATTAATTACAAATAATTCTTTAGTTGTTTTCATTGGTTCCCTCCTAATAGTATAGTAAATCAAATGGCTTTGGTATTTATGATGGAGAATTAGACCAACTCCAATAATAATTAGTATTTTGATTAGTGATCAACTCGTAGGCCTAAGCAGCTACCTCTTGAAGGTCCTTTAAAAATCTAGGAGCCCACTTTTGTACAGAATATTCATTTTCTATGGTCGTGCGTCCTGCCCGTCCTAGTTTAATTCTCCTTTGTTTATCTTCAATAAGCTCGGAAAGGGACTCAATCCATTCATCGTCTGTATCTACAATGGCACCATTAATTCCATTCTGAATGATGTCTTTAACTGATCCCTCGGGGGAACAAACACATGGCACTCCGGTAACCATATATTGCAACATTTTCGTTCCACACCTACCTCGCGACCATACAGTTCTATCAAGCGGCATAATGCCGATATCAAAACTATGTAGATTTGAAATTTCAGTCTCCGGTCGCCAATCTTCTAGAATGGTCCGTACCCCTGCTTCCAGTTTGTATCCTTGCGTACCGACAAATCGAAATGATATATGATCGCCATACTTCATGGCTAAAGCTTGAAAAACATATTCCTTTTGCTTAAGATAAATTGTTGTACTTGGGCTGCCAATCCAACCTATGGTAACGCTTTCATTTTCTTTGGTTTCAGGTTTCACCTTGTAATAATCTGTGTCCATTACTGTCGGAAAAAGCTCGACGTTTGGATTTCTCTCTGCGACCCTGCTAACAAGGTATTTATTCCCGGCATGGATTTTCTTACACCAAGGTATTATCTGGAAAGTTCTGGGGCCGTATTTTATCTGGTAGGCGATGCGGTCAATCATATTCTTGCTGTGACTAAATGGTTCAAAGATTGCGTCATCAATATCAAGCATGAGACGGCCGTTATACTTGTGAAATAAATATTCAAATACCGGCGGACCAAACGAAAAAGCCTCCCTTTGAATATAGATAACATCATAATTCGAGCAATGCAGTACATCTTCTAACCGCCTCACGAACCCTTGAGTAAGGGTTTTCAACTTGGAACGATAATGATTGGGTTGATGAATGGTTTGATACGATGTATTCTCCATGATTGGGCGGATATCGTAATCAATTACATTATCTCTAAAGTATTTCAGGTAAGGCAATAATCTAAAGTGAGTCGATGCCCCAAATGATGGTTGATTGAGTATAAAGAGGACCCTCATCGAATTTATTAACCCCTTTCCACTGGACCCTGAATTTTAGAGATCAGTACCATTCAAAAGCAATCCTCGATCAAATAGCTCTTTCGTTGCAAAAGTTGAAAGGTCGCAAATCATCTCTCTATTTATCCATTCGAATAATTCGCCCAGGCAATTTTCAATTGACTTTCTGGGTTCATATTTCAATAATTTCCTTGCGGCACTAATATCCGCCACACAGTGTCGAATATCACCTATCCGTGCAACAGGGTTAATCCGCACTGCTGATTTATTACCAGACTTCTGAGCAATCAAATATGCTATTTCTCCAATTGTTACAGGGAGACCTGTGCCAATATTGAAAGTTCTTAAATTTGTTATTTCGCTTTCCAATACCAATACACAGGCTTGAATTACATCTTCCACATGTACGAAGTCTCTTGTTTCTTGGCCGTCTTCATATACTTCAATAGTTTCACCCTTTAAAGATTTAACTATAAATGCAGTAAGTACACCAGTATATGGGTTCGATGGTGTTTGACCTGGTCCGAAAACATTAAAAAAACGCAATATCGTGGTAGGAATGCCATATGAGCTTCCAATGATTCTGCAAAGCTCCTCTTGAGTAGTTTTGCTCAAAGCATATAAGGAGGCTGGTTTCGATGGGCTACCTTCATCAGTCGGTAACCAGGATACCGGGCTGTTACATTTTGGACAATTTACATCCCAGTTCTTATTCTTTAACTGATTGGCTTGGCGTGTACCAGGATAGACCACACCACATTGTTCACAATGATATTTTCCTTCCCCATATACCGCTCTTGAAGAAGCAAGAATAATCTTTTGTATTGAATGCTTCTCGTTGGCTACGATATCAAGCAGTTGTGCCGTACCAAGTACATTTGTATTTATGTATTTTGTAACTTGATACATGGACTGCCCAACTCCGGTTAAGGCAGCAAGGTGAAAAACAGTATCTACTTTTTTTTAACGTTTCCCGTAATATTTCCCTATCAGTCACATCACCGAGTATGAATTCGGCTGCATGTGGAATATTTTTCGGTGATTTGTCCGGATGCACCTGAGGATCAAGGTTATCCAATATACGAACCTTATACCCCTTCTTAAGCAATGTGTTCGCTAGATGTAAGCCGATAAAACCAGCTCCACCAGTAATTAGAACTCGATCATACATTAATAATCTCCCGATAAATGTTTTCTATGCCATTAATCATCTGATCTAAAGTTCTCTTACTACTCTCCTCAAGGCAGTTAGCAATCAGTCGGGATGCTACTTGCTCATCGCACAAGCAGGTAACAATATGATTGGCTAACGTTCCATAATCTCCTCGTTCAAAAAGAAGGCTTGTGACTTGGTTGGTCACAACCTCTGGTATGCCTCCTACGGCAGATGCCACGATTGGTATACCGTTGGTCATTGCTTCAATAAGGGTAATTGGGCTTGCCTCAATCTCAGATGGAAGCACATAAACTCTAGCCTCCTGATATAATTTCTGTACTTCTTCTCTCGGTAACCCTTGAAGAAATACAACGGGAAGCCCGCGCGCTAACCACTGCGCAGCCCAAAAAGTGTGCAATCTTTCGCTACCCGCAACCAGAAGTTTCGCGTCTGGAACAGAATTTAAAATAAGCGGCAAGGCTTTCAAAAGGGTATGGAAACCCTTCCGAAAATAGTTCCCACCGACGAATAGAATTATATTCTTTCGGTCTGTCCAGGCAGTTCGTTCTTGAGTTTCGCCGTTCGCAAAACCGAGAGGCACGTTGAACTTTAGCGGGTGATTAATGCGGTCAAATACGTATCGACAATGTGTAATGACAGCATCTGCCAGAGAAATGGTTTTTATATATTGCATTTTTCGAATCCTTTGGGCAACGAGCCGCAATGGTAGGTCCGGTGCCCAAAATGGGTAGAAGCGGGTCCAGTAGTAATCATGAACATCTACGATTATCGGGCAGTGAAACTGCTTAAGGACACTTATATTGACATCCATCAGGTTGGGCACGTGAGCCAAGTCCCAATTCATGCCTTGCCAGTTTGGTAAATTGGTGTCACCGACGTTGTGGTAACGCCCAATTTCCCTAATTATCGTTTCTCTGTAGGCACCTCCGCCCGTCATACCCCCCTTTCCTGAATGAATATAAAGTATATTCAATTCGTTATCTCGGAAAACCAGATCTTCAACGACAAAGGTTTCAAAACCCCTTATGCACGCAGACCAACAGGGTATCGCCAAATAACTTTGCGGTATTATGCGATTCGTATTTTAATAAACTTTCGCGTCCACCTTTAGTTATGCGCTTGGCAAGTTTACGGTCTTCGATAAGCAGTCGGATGGCTCGTGCCAAGGCCAAAGGATCATCTTCCGGCACCAGTATTCCATTCCGACGATGTTCAACCAATTCTGTAGTCCCCCCAACCGCAGTCGCAATGATAGGTATTCCAGCAAACCAGGCTTCTAGAACAGTCATTGGAAAGGCTTCAGGGCCGCCAAATCGTGAGAGCGAGCATGATACAATAACATCGCATTGTCTCATTGAATTGATTGCATCGGATGAAAATCCTCGAAAAGTTATCCACTCCTGCAATCCTTCACTTTTAACCATCATCTTGAGTTCATCGGCATATCCAGGATCGAGAATGGATCTTTCCCCAAAAATCATCAGGTGGACAGGAAGATTTTCTAGGCGTAATCGAGCTATGGCCTTTATAAGTATGTGTATCCCTTTAAGGCGATTTAATCGAGCAAATATCCCGACTATAAAAGAGCTCGTGAGCATTTCATCCAGTCTGCCGTTCAATGGTCTTATGTCTGCTGGCAATTTGATTCCGTTGGGTAACACAACCGTTTTGGGGATCGAGTAGAATCGCTTCACCGAGTTAGAGACTGCTATAAATTTTTGAGGGACCCAGCCAATAAGCCTGTAGATGACACGGAAGACCTTCCAATGTTGATGCATCTCCCAAACCTGCGGTAGATGAGTTCCGGTCAAACGCAATAGGGTAAGATATATCTGAGACCTCTCATCAATTCCAACTATCACATCTGGTTTAATTTTCTCACAAAGCACTCGCGTAAACTGGATGAAATGGTATAAAGATTTCAGTGTGATAAATGGATTTGTTTTGAGAGTAGGTATAGATATTGGATGGTGCTCGATTCCGTATTCTTTACAGCGAAAACCTATGTAAGAACCGGGAGGAGCACACAGCCGACAATCAAATCCCAGGTCTACTAAGGAGCTCATCTTCGTGAGAGAACTGAATATCGCTCCTCCCCATGAGACATAAGAAGTAACCCACAGAATTCTTAGTTTGTGAATTGAATTCTCCATTCAATATATCCATCTGGTCAGAACAAAATTCACTGCTGGCGGTATTGGGCCGAATTTATTGGGTACATATTTCGGAGGCATTTCTAGTCTCGAGAGTCTTCGAATAAGCGTTTCTGCATAGTGCAGTTGCGAGAAACAAAACGATGTAGAAAAGCAACGTGCCTTCGTAGGGATAGTAGTAAACAATACTCGTTGAGGTGGTGTTTGCAAAGAAGAACCACACTGCTAATGCGACGAATAGATAGGCGCTAAGATTAGGTTTGGTGTTACTTTTTTTGCTTGCAAGAAAGAGGGTGTACATCACTATAGAGAAAAAACTAATAAAAAAGATGGTCGAAATTGCCCCAACATTCTGGGTCAGTTCTAGGATAAGGTTGTGGCTGGGAAGAGCCGTCCTAATACCAGGAACGTAAAAATAAAGTGACTTCCCTATACCGAATCCAAAACCCCAATTATCGAATACATGTGGAAGCGATTGCAACCATAAGGCTGGCCTGATATTGACTGCTTGGATCTGGAAGAAACGCGCATCTAGAAACAATCCCCTGCCTATTAGCGCTCTGGATACCATTGGTACAAATATGCCGATAAGAATCGTTGCTAACAATCCCATCAGAAGAGATATTGCTGTAGACCTCTCTGATTTCCACAATAATAATAGTGGCGGTATCAGGAGAATCGAAAGTATTGCTCCACGCGTGAATGTACTTAGCAACTCCAACAGGATCAAACCGATCACTACTGCCCATATCGCTATATATCTTGCAGACTTCCGAGACATCAAACGGAATATGTATATGGCAATCGGAACTGAAAATGCAAGGTATCCGCCGTAAGAAACAGCAAATCCAAACGCATTCGTGCTGCTGCCAACCCGGTAATAATGACTTGCCGTACCAAGCAGTGCATCAGTATCGGCTCCAGCAATATTGGTTCCGGTGAGGAAAAATCCCCATCCTTCATAAGCCATTCTTACGAAAATGTTTACAATAATGCTGAACAATAGGCATTTCAATATAAATCTCGCATCACGTTCGTCCGTGACAATTCTATCTATTATGTAAAACAATCCAACAAACTGCCATAAAGCGCCGATTGATAATAGAACAGCGCTTGTGATGTTGTGATTTAATAATTGAGACACCGTACCAAATATCGCGTATCCCCATAGCAGTATTTCGACGAGACGAAAAGTGAGATTGACCTGATTGACTCTGACTTTTGAGGCTAGCACAATAACTGTCAACGCTAAAAGGGCAAACGTGGTCGCAGAGATGCGCTGGGCCCAACCGCTGGGATCAACATATGCAACAATTGCCACCAGTGATTGCACACGGAATAATCCGGGTAACATGACTAAGTACATACCAAACGCCCATTTATACCTCTTTGACAGAATCAGACTTACCCAAACACCTGCGGCTGCTGGCCCCAAAATTAGCAACACGATATTGAAATTCCCACCTGTTCTGTTTTCTACTAATCTACCAGCCCCAGCCAGAAACACCAATATCCCCATTCCCACACCTAAACTGGCAAAGGATGCAATCAAAAGCCGCGCCGAAGATTGGATGCTTTGTCTCATCTGTCAACATCCTTCCAAATCCGCGTCTGATAGCGAGACCACGCCTTTCGGGTATGCCTGAGCAGAGGTATGAAAAGACGCACACCTGGTAGTGTACCAATCAACCTGAGGTAGATACCAACGGATAATGGCTGCAAGCGGGCTGCCTTTAGCAGGGAAGTGCGCGCACCTGCCCAATCCTGTTTCAGGGAAAGACCGAAAGCAGCTCCTCGCCATACTTGTGCCATTCTTCTGTCACGTAGTTCCAAAGGTATTTTGTAATGTAGGGACAGAAATTCTATGATTTCTAATTCATTTTTCAAACCGTCAGGGTTTGAAATTTTCTGGCCTTCATGTTTGCGATATTTGGAAAGAATTTCTGGACAGCATGCGATCTTCTCGCTTGCTACGAGTTGGGACTTGAATTCGTAATCTTCAGCGAACAACAACTGATCTTTAAAAAATCCTATTTTATCGAAGATGCTTCTTCTTACCATCAGAGTGAGCATAGGAATAAAGTCGTCCAGGAAGATGTCCCGCAACAATCCCTTACCGGAGCGACAAACGCGGGGGTAGTAATCAAAAATCTTACCACCGGTGTCCATGACTAGGCATCTTGAGTAGACCGCACCTACCTCCGGAAGATTTTCCAAAAGAGGAACTTGAACTTCCAACTTTTTGGGAAGCCATTGATCATCTGCATCTATAAAAGCCACATACTTACCACGTGTATTATGAATGCCCAGGTTCCTCGCCGCCGCAGTCCCCTGGTTGGGTTGCATTAAAACGTTAACGCGTTCATCCTTGAATCCTGTCAGGATCTCAGATGTCCTATCTATTGAACCGTCATTGATACATATGAGTTCAAAATCTCGAAAAGATTGGTTGAGGACGCTTTCGACAGCCTCAGCTAAATATCTTTCACCATTATAGATTGGCATAATAATGCTTACTCTAGGTTTATGAGTTATCATGGTAACCCCATGCTTTCACAAGTGTTCAATCGACTTGGTCGATCTGAATTGGCCAATGCTTGGATCGACTGTGCAATCAATGAGTTCCCAATCAACCCCAGGAATTATTGCATATTTGATACCCCGATTTCTGACTAAATCGCCACACCTGCCAAATGCACACATAGGTGAGAACCTTTATTCTTCCAGCCCTAATGTCAGAAACAACGTGCGAAATCTTTGTTGGTATGTATGACACCGCAAGGCTCGACTTAGACCGGCCGCCCGGATCCGATCAGCCTCATTGGGATGAGAAAGATAATAGCGCATTTTATCCAGTAGTTCATGTCGGTTGCGGTAAACAACCACTTCTTTATCCAGCTCGAACATTTCGGCCAATTCATCCATATATCCTGTGCAATAAAGAGCGCCGCTCATAGGTGCTTCGAACTCTCTAAGATGAAGATGTTGGGTAACCGGGTGGCTAGCGTCGTGTTGATCATATACTTCAAGAAAACCGAGACTGATGTGACTACGGCTGTACAAAGCAATTTGCTCATCATCAGAAACTGGTGCATGAACGTTTTGTGGATACTTCGCTCCTACAAAACGGCGCAGATCCTGATCAGCCATATTGGCAACAAATTGATATTGACTTGAAGGCGAAAAAGCCATCAGGATACGGAGCAAATTCCGGTAATGCCGAAGGTGTGCTCGTAGACGAGTAACATGTCCCCATTGCCAATCCGGTCCAAAGGCGTGAACATCGATTCCATTTTCGAGCAGGTGTAAAAGATAACTCGCCCGTAAGGCGTAGTTGGCGCCGACGAACGATCCGGCCAGTGTACGTGGCACATCCAACGGCTTAAAGTATTTGGGATTAGAAGCCATTGGCCACCATAGCGGGGTCGCACCGACCTTCAGAAATTTCTCTCGCGCATCTTTTTCAGTGTGAAGGCAATAATCATAATGTGGAGACAGCTCGTCAACCAGATAGAATTGATGAGAATTGTTGCAGGAGAAATTACAGGTTGGTATACCTGTTTTGCGAATTTGGTCAATGATCCCCGGCTCGACCATCCCATCCATCAAGTAAGTGAAGAACAGGTCAATGCGTTTTCGCGTGTGTTCAGCATAAAAAGCATCCAATAATTTTTGACTGAATTCCGCACGTGCTGCCAGATCACGGCGCTGCATTGCTCGCCGGCCATCTTCGGTGGAGAACAGCACTACTTCGTGGCCCAATTCGACTAACAACTCGTAAAAGTTGCGGCGCCAAGTTTGATTACCTGGTACTTGAGCATTGGCAAAAGCTTCCATAACTAGAAAAATGCGCATCCCAGTCCTCAGCTTAAAGAAATATTATTATTAGTTATCGTATTCAGTAAATTGGTAGTATGTTACAGAACCATTCGATAAATCGCTTTGTACTAGCCGCCGGGGATTAATCCTCCCAACTGGCATCTCGGAAGCCACCTTAAGTCGCTATCAGTTTTGACCTTGCTTTGGGGATTTGATCCCCCCATTTGATATGGTAATTAATTACTGACCACTCTTAGGGTATTAAAGAATAATACGAGTCTATCTGATCGGAGGGAAAAGCAAAAATGTGGTGTCTACTCTCGTTCATATATTCGACCGTTTTCCATGTGTAATTATTTTCTTTCAAGAACTCAAACACTCGTTTTGCAATATCCGTGCCATGCAGTTCGCACAAGATTAATGGTTTCGTTCTTCGCAATAAGCTTCGCGCTCCCTCCAATACCATGCCTTCTGCCCCTTCAACATCGATTTTTATGAAATGAACTTCCTCCATAAGGTCCATTATTCTTAGAAACTCGTCGATTGTGGTTACCGGCACGGCGATCGGCCTTTGCGACTCGATTGTAGTAGGATTACCTGGAAGAAGGCTGCTGTTCCATGGCTCATTTTCACGAGATTTCCATCTGGCCAGACCAGTAAACTCATTCGATAAGCAAATCGGAACCGCCGAAACATTTTTACAATTGTTAATAACAATATTTCGAGTTAACGCTTCAAAATTACTCCAATCTGGCTCAAAGCTATATACTTGACCTGTGTCGCCAACTAAACGAGATAGTAAAAGGGCGTAAAAACCATAACTTCCCCCAACATCAAGTGCTACACTTTTATCAATTGGAAGACGAGATAATAGATTGGCACAATGGATCTCCATGCAATTTGTTAAAACAGGCCAGATTTCTTCAGGTGTTAATGATGTTAACTTGAATCCTTTCAAAGGACCTCTCTGTATTTTCCATATGCGTTGTTTGAATTCTTTTATTGAACCGGTTGATGTTGCTATAAACCTATAAAATCGAGGAAAGGGATATGAAATTATAAGGAGTAGTTTTGCTGCCCAAGCTGCTCGCCTTCCAATATAATTATTACTGGTTCTTAATGATTTTTTTGTGTATTAAATTTCATATTCATCTTCCACATGAGCGAGTATTTTTTTATGATAATAAAAAAACTTTCCACCACACCATTCCTCCCCCCTCGATATTCCAAAATAAATTTGTGGTATTCCAATTCAAACAAAATCCACGCCTTTCGCAGCTTCAGGTCTCTTTCGGCTATTGCTCAAAGGCTTATCTGGCTTGATCTTCGCGATTGTACGCCCACTAAATATAGTATCCACACGAGATATACACACGAAAATATAATTCCCGCCGAAACCACGCCGGGAAGACCGAGCCATGCCGCCCCGGTAAAACTCAACAAAATACCCAGGAGCGCCGTCAGTACCTTTGGTGCAATTAAAGATCGTGTTTTTTTGCCGCTCATAAGCGAGAGAGAAGCGAACTGGCCTGCCGCAAATATCCCGCCCGATAATACCATCCAAGGCATTAGCCACGATATTTCTGCATACTGAGATGTCGTAAGCAGTGAAAATATTTGGTGATGTAGAAAGAATGCAATAATTGTTCCGATTAATGTTAACCCCATCGATACAAGTATTAGCCAATTATTAATCCGGTATACATGCTGTACTCGCATCTTATTAGATCCGTCCCCTGCTTTATGGTAAAAGATTGGTGCAACTAGCTGTACCATTAATCCGGAAAGCAGAGTAATTGGATAATAGCTAAGTTGATACAGTACAGCATATAGGCCAACCTCGCGTGTTGAGACAAGAGTTTGCAAGGCCCAACGGTCCGAGGAGAGTTGTGCCCAGGTGAAAAGTCCCCACACGACAAACGGCCAACTATAATCAAACATCTGCTTGCACCAAGCCCGAACAACTTTTCCTTGGATTGTGGGTTGGTCCGGACTCAATATTGGAATTCTCCGCTGAAGGAACACCAATTGCGAACCCACTACTAGAATTGTTGCTAATGCATACCCGCTCATTGCCACGGCACTGGATTTTCCCACTACTGTCACTAGTGCAATGACAACCAAGAATCCCAGCCACTGGCGAAGTCCCTGATGCCAGGCCACTACTTTTCGCTGACGAGCAGCATTTTGTATTCCATCTAAGATACCATCAGTGCCTGAAAACAAGGAAAAAGCCATTGCTGCCAATAGCAGTCCCAGCCATTTGCCCTGGCTGAAAGCTAGCAAACCCAATGCTATAAAACCAGTTAAACATATTATTACGACGAGGGCTCGTGCCAATAACTGCCACGATCCCCTTAAAGTAAGCAAGCAGTTGGTTAGACTCGACAGATGGTGCAAAGAAGCGAGAAGTGGCGTTGGCCAGAGGTCCAAATAGTACTTGTTGAGCGAAGGACACCACTGTCATGCCTAGCGCGAGTTCTCCATAGATGATCGGGTTAAGAATATGCGTGATCAAGCGTAAACCGACAATGCTCCCCAAGATAGATACGCCCTGGCCGATTCCAATCCAAAGGAACTCCCCTCCTATCCTCTGTAGTTGTTTATTTGAAACAAACTCAGCCTTCAAAAGGCTAATCACGCCAATACCTACTTCTATTTTTGATATACTATTTTCTCGTTTGCCGTAAACCTAATTCAAAATTCCCTATTGCCTTGTCTTCAAACTTTTTTCTGGGCGCGCGTTGTCCCACTTCCTCTGAGGTTTGCCATTAGGTATAGAGGTGTCCCATACCAACGCCCTCACGAAACCATTCGAGCGGGCAATCAGCACTCCTAAATGCAGCGACAACCAACCATGAGTAGGTTCATAAACAATTTCTGAAAGTGCTGTTTGCATGCTAACTTTATGTTTCCTTTGTGGGTAAAAATAACGCTGTTGGCCGGGTCTTGCTTCTGTCGTCCGAACTATCCTCTTGACATGTTAGAACAAATATTCTATAATAATTTTCATGCCCCACAGTCTTCTGCCCTTCCCGGTCTTGTTTCTTATCTTCAATCCTTGAAGCAGTTGGATCATTCTAGTAGAGTTCGTGTGCTTCGTGGTCTTTGCGGTAAAAATCTATTTCTCTTCACTCCCGTATTTGATCCGCGGAATAAAAAAGGACCCTCGCCTATGGCCATATATCTATATGGAAGAGCCTCAACAGAACATTTGTTTCCTTTTTTGTTTTCAAATACAAATCTTGCTCACTCCAATTCTCTTTGGTTCTTTTGCCTGCACTGGGCCGCAGGCACATGTGGCCCCTCTGCCTGCACTGCCTGCGCCGGTACCGCCCCATCCTGGCCCGGACGGGACAGGGCAGGTACAGGTGTGTCGCACCGTTCATGCCGCCCTGGCCTATCCGCCAGGACAGGCGAACACCGGCGGCACTCCGGTCCGAGACAGCAGGCACACGTGACTGTTTTTATCAGGTCAGGAGATTTTTTAGTGCCTGTTGCTTATTTCTTCTCGCTAGGCTTTCTCCACCCCCACCAGGCGCCGCTCACCACCAGCAGTACGCCCACCACCGTCCCCGCCGTCTGCTTCCAGCCAAAGCCGGCTCCAATCCCAATCCCCAGCGCATCCGCCGTCAATCCAACGGCCATCATCACCACCCCCACTACCATCACTACGATACCAACTGTTTTCTTTGACATATCTGCCTCCATTTGTCGTGCAATCTGAAAATTCTATTGACCACTAAGGATAAAGGCTTTCCTTCGTTTACTTTGTCACAGCCTGCCCCCAGTTATGGGGGTCGTGTTTAAAAAATCTTTTTCTCTCTTCTCCCCACCGCGCTCCGCCCTTCCGACATCCTCCCTCTTCGTCGGCACTCCACCACTATGACCAGCCTCCAATGCCTACCTTTCCTGGCCTGCCCCCGCACCCGTTCTTGTTCTATGGGTGACGAGGGTCAGCAGTTGGGGCTATTTGCGTGCCCGCACCCGGCTCTTTCGGGCGAAACCCGCAGGTGGTTCAGGCGAGTGTGTCCATCGCCAGGCCCCCTTACCTGCCCCCACCTGTCCCCGCACTATGGGGAGATTATGGGGGTCCTTTGGGTACGGCTTCAACAATCTCGACATTTATTCGGGGGCGCGGATGCCCGCCTCCGTCTCCTTGCGGATCCATTCATCGATCAGATCTTTTCGGAACCGCCACAACTTCCCCATCCTCAGCGCCGGCAGACAGCCCTTGCGGGCCAATTTGTACACTTCTGCCTCGCTCAATCGCAGGTACTCTGCCACGTCGTGGACATTCATGATGCCTATATTCGAATTGGTCCGCTTCTTTTTCTCATCCATGGGAACTCTCTTTCGGGGTCCTCAAAAGACATAAAGAAAAATTAAAGGAGTTGGTATCATGCATAAGAATACTGAAACAATGAAAAATCCAAATAAAAAAGCCTGGCGTGTGACAAGCCAGGCTTAAAACCATATCCAATTTCAATATGATCTTCGGCAACCTGGCAGTCGTGGTCATTTATATGACGTTAGACCCATGGCTTTGCGTCCCCGGCTTTCGCCGGGTTTGCCTTTACCGGATGGTAAGTTTCAAATTTATTATAGCCTAAACCATTTTGCTGGCAAATTGCCCTTTCATGACAACTCTCTTCCGCGGTCCTCGTTGGAAAAAATTGAGATCAAAGCCACGGAGATCGCTCTCCACAATAATGCCAGCGATGAATAACGATTGCAGGATGTCACAAATTAAAAAAGAATGCTAATGGATATACTAAACCACCATATGTACTATATCACACTCCCCCATCACACTTCAATAGGTGGACAGCCATCTGGTCTAGACATATGTACTTTTTTCCTGACAGTTTTATTAAGACCGCGACTGGGGACCGCTGCTCTCCACGGGGTGGCTTGTTTCAGACCGAATCCGGGTTCAGTCCCTCCACCAGCGTCGGCAGGATCCCCAACTCTTGCGCCTTTGCCACCGCCG
The DNA here is from genome assembly GCA_963827305.1 of uncultured Chloroflexia bacterium. Classification (GTDB taxonomy): domain Bacteria; phylum Chloroflexota; class Anaerolineae; order Anaerolineales; family Villigracilaceae; genus UBA877. The sequence continues at coordinate 26,374 of CAWHAM010000013.1, read as the reverse complement.
CCGCACGGTTCCGCACATCCAACCGCCGGTACGCCTCCGAGAGCAGATTCCGCAGCGTCGAATCCGCATATCCCAGCTTCTTTGCCAGCGCTACGGTATCATCGTCAGGCAGTGCCGCGCACAACGACAGCGCCTCCACCTGGTGCCGGTTAAGCATCATCTCCACCGGCTTTCCGGAAAAATGAGGATGGGCGCTTTTACTGAAATAGATTCCTCCATCCGCGACGATGCTGACGATCTTGGCCAGTTGTTGGATGGAGACCTGGTCTTCCTTGAGAATGTAGCCGCTTATGCCCGCTTCCAGCAGGGTTCTGACCAGGATCGGTTGCCTTAGTATGGAGATGACCAGGATCTTCAACTCTGGTTGGCGCTTCAACAGGCGCGGGATGATGTATAAAGCCGGGAATGGCGTGTGGTTCTCGACGGAACTGGGAACGCTCAGGCCTAATAGCAACACATCCACGGCTTGCTCGGTGATGATCGGCTCGAGCTCGTCCCCGAAAAAGCCCGTCGCCACGATCTTGATGGAGGGATCCTGTTTGAGCCGGTAAGCATACCCGTCGATGATGCTTTGATGGTTATCCAGGATCGCGACACGGATCTTGGAAAGCATACCTCCTCCTTTTCTGCTAACCATGTCCAGGCGAAAAGGCTCATCGAAGCGGGATCGGGATTGTCAAAGGATTACTGTATGACCTATTGTTGTTGCTCTTGGTTCAATGCCCGCCTCGATAGAGCATTTTTATTATATCGCATTTACGGACCATTGATTCGCTTCTTTGTGTCACACGCAGAGTATTCAGGAAATGGTATTCTGTACCGGCAACCATGGATTTCCATTGTTGTATAATAGTAAAGTCCATTCACCTATTTGTTAGGAACGCAACGATAAATAAAGGAAGTCTCTATGGATAACCTGATTGGACAGAACCTTGGAAGGTACCATGTCATCGAGCAGCTTGGGCAGGGTGGCATGGCTTCGGTCTATAAAGCCTTCGATACCACTCTGGAACGCTTTGTGGCCATCAAGATCATCCGGACTGACAAGCAGGAAGGCACTGAACAGAACGAATTTCTCAAACGTTTTCAGCGCGAAGCCAAGGCGCTCGCCCAAATGGATCATCCCTATATTCTCAAAGTGTTGGATTATGGAGAACAGGCAGGTACGCCTTTCCTGATCATGCCTTTCGTCATGGGTGGGACATTAAAGGAAAAGATGGGCCATCCCATGCCCTACCGGGAGGCGGCCGCCTTGTTGGCGCCGGTTGCCCAGGCCCTGGACTACGCCCATCAGCGCAAGATCATCCATCGCGACGTGAAACCCGCCAACATCCTGATCACCGAGTCCAACTCGCCGCTCCTATCGGACTTTGGGATCGCAAAGATCCTCGAATCAAAGGATTCGACTCAACTGACTGCCACCGGGGTCGGGATTGGCACGCCGGATTACATGGCCCCGGAACAGTGGATGGGGAAAGCCGATCCGCGTACGGATATCTATTCCCTGGGTATTATTTTCTTCCAGATGGTCACCGGCCGCTTGCCATTTTCGGCAGACACCCCGGCGGCTGTTTTGATCAAGCACATGCAGGACCCGCTGCCGCGTCCCGCATCCTTGGTTCCCGATCTGCCGGAGGCGGTCGAACAGGTGATATTCAAAGCGTTGGCCAAGGAACCGGAAAACCGTTTCCAGGATATGAAAGCTTTTGCTGATGCGCTTGGGAAGCTGGCCGTGGGTGACCAGGGCAGTTTGACCGCCGTTTCCCGGGGGATGGCATCGGCCATGGCGAACGCAACCGTAGTCTCCATGCATCGACCGCTGGTCCAAGCCCCGGTCGTGGCTGCTCCCGTGAAGAAAAAGACCGCCGGCTGGAAGATTGGCCTGATCGCGGTCGGGATCGTTGCTGTTCTGGTTTTTGTAATAGTCCTCCTGGCGGGCGGATTTTACTTCGCCTCACGCATGGCCACCCAGTCGAAGCCGACTACCGTCGCAACCTTGGTTGGTGAGGGCACTCAGGGAGTTGCCACATCGCCAGGGGCGCTCCTTTTCGAACCCCCTCAAACTCAAGTCGCCTCTCCCGTTGCGACTTCAAAAAGTACACCCTTCCAGAGCATTCAAGGGTTCCCCTCGGATGTCCCAATTTTAAAGCAGAACAACGGAGATCTGGTAACAAGTGTCAACCAGGGTGGAACCATCTATATGTTCACGACCAGCATGCCGCTCCAACAAATTACTGATTTTTACAAGTCCGGGATGGATTCCAACGGCTGGAAGATTATGCAAACCTCCACTGGACCCAATATGACAATGTGGGTTTTCTCTAAGGGCGATAGTAGATATGTCTCTGTCACCATTGAATCTCCAAGTGGCAAACCCATTCAGGTAATGATCATGATCCAACAGCTTAACACCACCGCGGCTCCGTAGCAGTAGTACTCATCCAACCGTACCCTTAAATTAATCCTGTGATTTTTTGCGTTGACTTGGCTGATTTTTGACGCATTTGTATCGCGTTGAGAATAATAGCGGACATCGGCTCCAAAAATTGGCTCGCCCTAAATTTAAGGGCGGGCCATGTTATTGATCCACACCACCCGCCCGAAGGTTAAAGCAATGACCTCGTCCGGAGAGACAATAAACTGACTCTTAGTTCTTTCATGGCGAGCAGGTGGAGCATATGATAATCAGCATGCTCTTATTTCCACCAGATGAACTTACGCTGATCGAAATGCCTTGACCCGCTTTCTGCCAGTCCTGATAGTAGGCATCCGAGGACTCAGAGGAGTATTCACCGGGTGTCCAGCCTGCCGCCGTGAGCTGCGTTTTATAGAAATTCTCAATGGTGGCTACGTCGGCATTGACATCGAAAGTTGCCATCCCGGTTTCGATTTGACTCGCCGTGGCACCCGGGTAGATCGGTACATCCTTGGGAAGGCCGGCTGAGGCAATGTTTTTAAGAGTGACCGTGACATATATAATGGTGCCATTTTGGTGAGGGTTGATGAGCAGATCGATCTGATTCCCATCCGGCATGGTGTAAAACAGGTCATTGCTCTGTCTGGGATCCGGGGTTGGGGAGGGCATGGGTGTGACCCCAACCGGGAAGGATGAGCTGCTATTCCCGCAATCACCACCGCAACTGCCTTGTTCGGTGTTAGTGCCCTTGGTCCATTGCAAAGATGAAAACCTTTGGTTGAAGAAATTCGTCACAGTAAGATAATCTTGAGGCACATATACCTGCCAGTAATTATCGGAAGCGTCCACCAACTCGGCCTGCTCGGGGAGAGTAAAGTCCTTGGGAAGCTTCTGTGCAGCCTGGGGATCCAGGCGGTGGTAATGGCCCTTGATCAATAACTGACCATCTTCAAACCCGAAATCCAATGACAGGTAGATATTGCCTTTTTTCCAGGATTGGGTCACCCCACCTATGCTGTTGGCGTCAACGTAACGCAAAGTCCAGCTTTGCTTGGGAAGCTCATCTGCATAAAATTTAACGAGCGAGTTAATGGTGGATTGGGAGTTTATTGTGAACGAACCATTTTTGTCGTCCGGTTTTTCGGAAGAGGATCGGTTCGGGTCAAACTGGGAATTCGGCGCCAGAGGGATCAATTCTTGCACAGTGGCCTGTGACCCGCTTTGGTCGCTCCCACCGGAAGTGGGAGCCTCGGTGGCTGCCTGGGATTGAATTGGGGTGGCTGGCAGAGTGGGATTTTGCGGGGTGACTGGTTTGATGGCAGAAGGCAGGGAGCAAGCCCCACCGATGAACATAATAGCAAGAAAAAAGATCAGGATTTTGCGCTGCATGTCTGTCTCCTTACCCTTTTCCTGAATTCACACCGACGATTTTATCTACTTGCGGGATTGGCTATGCTTCAAACCGCAAGACGAGCACCATGCCCAGGCCAAGCCTGGCGCCCGGCTTGATCTCGGTGGGTACCTCCGGTCGAATTGGAACGCCATCCACTGTTACCCCGTTGGTGCTCTTCAAATCGGTTATGTAGAATTTTTTATTATTCACATCATATGTAATCTCGGCATGTCTGCGCGAGATCTCTTTTTCATCGCTCAACTGGGGCAGCGTGCGACCCAGCAGGAATGGATATTCGATCATGCTCATTTTTTGGCCGACATTTCCCGGATTGGTGCATTTCTCCATGACCAGAATGGCGATGGGAGCCCCGCCGGTTGATAAAAACGTGCCATCTGCATCTACAGGAGCTGCGGCCGGCTGTCGAACCGGAGCAGGCGCCGGAGCGGTTGGCGGCATCTGCCAGGCCGGCTGGGATTTCGGCTCAACCCGCGCAGGACCAGCCGTCCGTTGTGTCTCAAAGACCATGCTGATCTTGTTGCGCCCGATGGCCAGCTTATCCTTGTTCTTTATTTCGCGCCTGCTGTTCAGCGGGATCTCCTTGCCGTTCAGGAAGAACGGGTTATTCTCAGCCAGCGGCTCAATATAATACCGGCCTTCCGAAAAAGTGATCTGGGCGTGCTTGCGCGAGACCGTCATGCCGGCCGGGTGCAACTTCATGTTGACTGCCAGGATGATATTATGGCCGACATCCGCATCGGGACGGCCGATCACCGCCGGCTGCCACTGGATATCGTAAACCTTGCCGGTCGTCTCCTCGCGCAGGAAGGCGTAATCCTGTGACTCCAGCATTTGTCGGATTGGCTGGCGGACATAATCGAAGACCAGCTCATCTTGGGGTTGGATATCCAGCTGCTGCAGGGTGTATGTCGAGTTCAGCGGCCGGTCAACGCCTTTGAGATAGATGGCATATTTCTCCGGTGCGTCAGTTGTGATATCGTCGAACTCTTTGAGGATCTCCAGGATCAATCCGGCGGGCGTCAGGCTTTCGAGGATGCGCGCCCGCTGGTTTTCGTGTTCAAAGACATCGATCTTGACGTCGATATAATCAGTCATTTCAACCTGCCTTCTTATTCTTGGCCTTGGCTTCCGCCTTGTCCTCCGGTTTGGCTTCCTGCTTGGCTTCTGGTTTGGCTTCCGGTTTGGCTTCCGGCTTGGCATCCAGCAGACCCATTGCCCGGGCGTTCTCGACGATGTCGTTGTTGCTGAACAGGTTGGTCACTGACTCTGGCAACCCTGCACCCACCAGCAGCTTCTTGAGCGCGGGGATATTGTACTTGGACAGGTCGGGCCCTGCAGGAGCCGCGGGGGTGCCCGCTGATCCTGACTGGTCACCCGATTTCTTGGCCTTTCCACCTGATAACCATGTGACGTTCTTTTGCGGGTAGCGTTCCCTGATGCGGTTCACCCAAAGGTCCAGTGAGCCTTCGACGTCCTCGTCGTTGGCGTACGGCGTGGCGATCTGCAGCATGTTGGTGATGCCCGAGCGGACGGTGAAGGCGCGCCCCATGGGCAGATCCGTCTCCGCCAGGCTGCGCGGGAATTTGCCGTTCAGCCGGTTGACCGCGTCGGCGCTCTTCAGCGCGATGCCGAAGTTGGGCGCCGCGAAAACCTTGCGCAGATCGTCTGACGAACTCATGATGCCCAGCGAGCCGGCCACGATCAAGAACACGCCGGCGGTTTGGTATTTGCGGATGAGCATCGAGAGGTTCTCGAAGAAGGACATCTTCTTGCGGCTCGCCTCTTCGGTGAAGGCGTCGTAGTTGTCGATGAAGATCATGATCTTGCGCCGCTTGGGTTTCGTATCAAACTCGGCGCACTCGACCTTCATATTCTCCAGGAAATCGTCCAGTTGTTCGATGTCGTCGATGGTCTGCACCACGTGTGGGATGTTGGCCAGCGAGGTCTGGCTGGCCTTCCACAGCTTGCGTGAGAAGTCGACCAGCACCATCATGATTTCATCGGGCGAGTAGTTTGCTGCAATGGATAGCATCATGGTGCGCAGGGTCGTGGTCTTGCCGGAGAACGGCTGGCCGATGACCACCATGTGCGGCCCCTGGCGCTCGATGTCGATCAGCGCGGGTCCCAGCGTGCGGTCGTCGATGCCCATCACAGAGTAGATATGGCGCACCTGGGGCAGCGTAACCGATTTCATCAGGTTGTCGAGCGAGTAACGCAGCGGCAGAGTCTCGACGGTGGACGGTTTCTCGCCCTTCCATTTTCCTTCCCACTTTTCCTTCATGCGCATGCACATTTTGCTGATCTTGCTGATCCCGCCCGGGTCGCCCTCCTCGGGCGTAAAGGTCAGCGCCGTCTGGAACTCGAGCGGCCTGTTGCCGACCCGCACATAGCCGCGGCCTGGGACCGCGCTCAGGTCGGCTGGAACACCGCGTCCGACGATGTCGGCGTACTCGGAGGGGTCCGAAAGTTTGAGCGTGAAGCGCTCGGTGATCAGGTTGTACAGCTTTCCGGTGAGCGAATTGGGTGTGTCCGCCGAGAACAGGAAATGCACGCCGTAAGCGCGCGACTCGCGCACCAGGGAGATCAGCGGTCCCATCAACCCTTCGTAGTATTCCTTGAACTCGGCAAAGTTGTCGATGACGACCAGGATCGCCGGCAGGGTTTTTTCGGGGTGCGCCTGGTTGTAGGAATCCAGGCTGTTGACCTTGGCCTCGCTGAAGAGCACCTGGCGCTGGTCAATGATGTCGTTGATCTTGCGCAGCGCCCGCAGTACGCGTTCCTCCTCCTCGGAGGTCACGACTGCGCCGACGTGCGGCAGGTCGCTCAGCATGGTCATCGCACGCCCGCCGAAGTCCAGGATGTAGACATGCATATCGTCAGGCGAGTGGGTCAGCGCCAGGCTGGTGATTATGGTGCGTAAGAAGGTCGTTTTCCCACGCCCGGAAGCCCCGAACACAACCGCATGCCCGTTGGGGAAATTGACGCTGAGTGGTCTCTGACTGGCCTGATATGGATTATCCACCACCCCGATCAGGGGACGCATGGAATTCTTACCCCATTGAACCACCGGCCATTCAAACCCATCATTCCAGAAAGTGGTGGCTTTTTCGTTGAGGGTCAGGCTGGTTGCATCTTCATTGTTGTACATCCGCAGTACTTCGATGTCCGCGTCATTCATGTAGGCGGTATCGAGAGGGGTCTGCAGGCTCAGCACGTTGGCGCCGGTCTGCGTTGGCAGGAACTCCGGCCACGGCCGCCACTGCGGGCGCGATTCCTTTTGGGCCAGGTTGGCCATCATCTCCACGAGGACGTCGTAGAGCTTGGGAGGCTCGGTGGCCTTCTGCGCAGCGGATTTGCGTGGGCGGTCCACCCAGATCACATTTGGAACGGCGTTCTCCTCTTGGGGTCCCTTGTAATCGCCGCCGGTGTAGGCCGTCTGGATAAGCTCAACGTTTTCATTGCCGATCTGCAGGTAGCCGCGGCCGGGGATGCCTGGCGGTAGGAAGGCGGCATCGGAGCGCCGCAGCACCTCGCGGCTGTCATCCGGCGTTTCCACGCGCAGGCAGATGCGGAACTTGATGTTGGCGCGCATCTGGTCGGTGACGCCCGCCGGCCGTTGGGCAGCCAGGATCAGGGTCACGCCCAGGGCGCGGCCCAGGCGGGTGATGCTTTCCAGTTGCGCCTTGTATTCGGCATTGCCGGAGATCATTTCCGCGAACTCATCAATGATGATGAACAGGTGCGGGTACGGGGGCCGGTCAGGCTCCAGGTTCAAGCCCTTGCGGCGGTAATGCACGATGTCCTTGGAGTTGGTGTAGGTGTTAAGCCTCTGACGGCGGTCGAGCTCGGCAATGATCGATGCAAACACCCTGGCAGTGGCCGACTGGTCGAGGTTGGTGACGATATCCACCTTATGCGGCAGGCGTTTGAAAGGTTCGAATGCGGCGCCACCCTTGTAATCGACCAGCACAAAATTGAGGACATTCGGGTTGAAATTGAGTGCCAGACCGATGATCAGGGTCATCAATAGCTCGGATTTTCCTGAGCCGGTCGAGCCTGCGATGATCCCGTGCACGCCGTCCGCCTTGGCGGAGAAGGTCAGCACGCGCGGTTCGTTGCCAGAGAGCAGGCCGACGGCTGTGAAGAGCCAGTCCGCCACCTTGGGATCCATGCTGCGACGCCAGTTCTCTTCGGCCATCTGTTGCAGCTGGTCGAGGGTGGTGACATTCAGCATTTCCATCAGGGTGACGGTGGCGGCCAGGCTGGAACCGTAACCGCGGCGTATGTCGACCATTTCAAGGTTGCGGGAGAACTCGCGCGCCTTTTCCTGCGTGGAGACCAATTTGGTGCTGCCCACATACAGGACTGAGTTGAAGCCGGTCTCTGCGTAGCGGAAAACGGCGGCGTCTTCGTCCACCGGGCTGTCATCCACCTCGATCACCGACAGGCAGCGGCTGGGTACACACGAACGGTCCGGAACCAGGAACAGGATGCCGGCACCCAGCATCTGACCGTCCATCAGGATGGTGGAGATGGCCGCTTCGCTCTCCAGGTCCTTCAGGTTGGACCAATCCGGAGCCGGCGACATCACGTCTACCACCACCAGCATAAAGGGCAGCTTGACATCCGCGCCGCTTTCCTGGTCCTGCAGGCGCATGCGGCGGCGCTCCAGGATGGTGCGGATATTCTTCCAGAACAGGCGCATGTTGTCGGCTTCGTTCTCGCCGGGCTTCTCGTCGCTTTCGAACAACAGTGTTTCGGTCTTGTCCGATCCAACACAATGGGGCAGGGCATAGGCCCAGCGCCAGTATTGCCGCCCCCCGCTTGTTCCGGCCACGTAGAGGGTGGTGTCCTGCGGCGATTGGAAGGCAGCATAATCCACCAGCATCGTCCGCACATACGCATGCACCTTCTCGGAGGATTTTCCCGAAATTCCAATGGAATGGCGGATGGTGATGCCCTTGGCCTCCTGCGTTTGTTCCTCTTTGCCTTCCTCCTCCTGTTTCTTGGATTCGACCTTCTTCTTTTCGGTCTCATCGGTCGGCAACATGACCGGGATGGTCACCGGCACGTCGAATAACAGGCGCGAGTCTTCGGCCAGGCGGGTCGCCTCGCGCATCAATGGGCTTTCGGTTTTCTCGTTTTCGGAGATCTTGTAGACCACCGTGGATTGCCGTGTGCTGATTCCCAGACGCAGGGCCATGAAATCATGATCTTGCGGTCGGCGTTCCCAAAGACGCGTACCCGAGCGGATTTCCTCCTCACGCCCTTCGGGGGGGCGGTTGAGGTCGGCGGCGATGCCGAGTGTTTTTTCCGGGTCGGGATAGTTGTAGTAATAATAGATGCGCTGCTGCTCGTGCTCGCTTTCCATTTTGCGGCGCAGCTCGCTGATGCGGCGTTTGTAGGCGGCTTCCGCTTCCTCGCGCTGTTTGCGTTCCTTCATGCTCGAGTAAACCGCCAGGGAAATGGTGGCGACAACCGACAGGCCCATCGGGATCATCATGAGCAGGCCGCCACGCTGTCCTCCGAAGACTGAAGCCAGGAGGTAGCCCATGATCATCACTGCGGGCAGGAAGGCCTGCTGCATCAACTGCGCGAAATTCTCTTTTGTTTCCGGTGGGTTGGGAAGGTTGAACGTCCCTGAGGGAAGCTGGGGTTCGATACGGGGCGGGCGGTCAATGAAGATTTTGTCAGACATGGCTCATCTCCCCGGTTAACCGGGCACTAGGGTTAATGCAAATACCAGGAGCAGCGAAATCGCCAGCAGCGCTCCCAGGACGATGAATAAGATCCGCCAGTTCACATGGAACGACCGGCGCTCGGCGGGGATCGGCGGGAAGTTCGGCTGAAGCGCGTTCACAAAGGCCAGCACATCCGGAAAGCGCTGGTCGCTCTGGCGGGTGATGGACTTTTCTGCGATCGCCGGGATGTTCTTCAAATCGATGCGCCCGGTGGTTTTGAACTCTCCCTCCATGACGTTCTTGAGAACCGCCGGGTCCTTTTTTAGATGATATTCATAGGGTGGGTGGCCTGCCAGCATTTCATATAACAGGGTTCCCAGCCCGTAGACATCCGAGGCGGGACTCACGCCGCTGCGACCATCGGCGATTTCAGGGGCGGTATAGGCGGCCAGGTTGTAGTTCTCATTCCACAGTTCATAGATGGTGTTACCCGGATCCGCCACGCCCAGGTCGAGCAGGATCGGACGCGGGATGCCCTGCTTGTCATATCGCACGAGGATTACGTCGGGGTTGAGGCACAGGTGCAGCTTGCCGGCCCTGTGCAGGTAATACACGCAATCGGCAACGCTCAAAATGATCCAGCCGACGTGCTGGAACCAGGGCTGTGGATTTTTGAGCAGCAGGTTACGCAGGATCGTGCCGTCGACAAATTTGAAGACCTCGTAGTACTTGACACGGCCTTCGATCACCGTCCAGCCGTAGGGATGATAGTCGATGGTGCCCTGCGGGTGCGCTGGCAGCAGCACCGGCAGCAGCGGGTGCTGGCCGGCCTTGGCGAGCTGCAGGAAGGCTTTGGCTTCCAGCCTGAGCTTTTCCTCACAGCCGACGTTGGCGACTTTAAGCAGGATCTCCTCTTCGCCGCGCCGCGCCTGGTAGACGATGGCGGAGCGGGTGATGACCATGGGTTGGACGATTTCGATCGGGCCAAACCATTCGCCGTTGTCAAAGATCTCGGTGGCGTTTTCGGCCGGACAGTACTTTTCCTGACACCACAGGTTGAAGTCCTGTGAGATCACATTGCAGCGTTGACAGATTCGCTTCATAAATCCTCGCGTGATCCAGTTGACTGTGGATTAAGCATGCCGGGAAGCGGATCCGCGCTTGCAGAACTGCTCACTCTCCAAAAGAGCGGATCCTTTGACACCTCCCGATGTTCAGTCGATATGAGGCACCGGGCTGGATAATATCCAGACCCACTTTCCATCCCGGCACCTCGCTTGCCGGCGATGGATTAGATGAACCGCTTGGATCCTGAATTGTCGCCGTTTTGATAAGAGTTGATGGCGCTCAGAATATCACCGTTGAGCTTCCTCATCTCGTTAGCGGCATTCTTCACACTGGGCTCGATCCGGTCCATGTAATTGTGCCGCTGCCTCGGTCGCTCCAAAGGAAAGCCAAGCGGTTACCTTCAGAGTAGTGCTCAACGCCTTCATTGCTGTATCTGCAGCATCCAGGACATCGCCGAATGTATTAAAACTCTTCGCCATGCTCTCGACTTGGGGAATGTCCATGAAGACTTCATCAGTAGCCATGTTATCTCCTTATCCTAAAAGATATTTTGGAACGGATCGAACAGGCTCTGCGCAATGTTATTGGCCTGGTTGAAACCCCTCCATCATGTGATCCTGGGATTTCTTGATCGCATTGGCATAATTCTGGGTGCCGGTAAGGATGCCAGCTATCATCGGGATGATCTGAATTGGTCATCTCACCCACAAACTTATCTGCTCCATTCCCTTTCCATATGCCCCCTGTCACCTGGCTTATCAGGCCTCGCAGCGGCGCAGTGACCTGGTCCGTGATAAAGCTGAATTGTTGCAAGATGGAGCTGATGATCCCGTCGATCGCATCTCCAAAGAAACCAAAAAGGTCCATATCTCACCTCCTAGAATTTTGCGCCGGCAGTTTGATCGGCTTGCTGCATGTCGGCCATCGCACCGCGAATATCGCCGGCTTCCTCGTGGAATTTCTCTGCGAGTAATTTTACTTTGTTTTGGAAAACGACCAGGGCCTGTACAAATATTATCCCCGAATTGACCCACCATCGCGCCGTTCTGCATTTGCTGGGCGATTTGATTGGCCAGACTTACCGTCTGCAGCAGGCGTTGGTAAAATTGCTCACAATTTTTTGCCATATCCTCCAGCGCAGGATAATTAACACGAATTTTTTCGGCCATTGTATCCTCCTATGTTAGATCAAGTTGTTGAAGAAACTCTTGGTCTCTTGATCGAAATTGCGGATGGTGTCTGCGCACTTCTGGGCGGCATCACCGGCGGTACCCAGGGCGGTAACCAGCCTGGCTACTGCAGGCAGTACATGTTGTTCCATTTCGTTGGAAATACTTGTCCGCGGCCTCCCCGATCCACTGGTTGTTGTGCAAGCTCTCGACCTTGCCCTTCGTTTGCTTGAGCAGCCCATCGATATCTTGCGCTTCGTTTCTGAACTTGCCGACGATGGCGCTCAAATCTGCATAATTAAGCTTTATAACGGTTGCCATAGCTTATCCTTTCGTAAGCATTCGATTATTTTGTTCCGGCTTTGTGAATTTTCCTCTTTTATGGTAGTAACTGCCGGCACATTGTTTAGCTCATTAGACTGGAAAGGGTTATGCTTTATGACGTTGTTGCGCCTCCTTTCGGATGATGATTAAGTCATGAGTACTGTAACATTAACGGAATTCAGAGTCAAGTAGTCTTTATTACCTATTTAGATTTCGCAGGGCGGCTTATCTCATTTTCCTCCTGCTCCTGCCCCTGCCCTTGCTGGATTTGCTGGCAGCACCAATGCCGGCGCTGCCAACCACGCCCGCTCCAACCGCGGCTGCCGCGCCTGTTGCCGCGCTCTTTGCTTCTCCGGCGGATCCCTGCTCTCCTCCGCCTGCGGAGACGACTCCCGGCGAAGTTTGGGCTGAGCTGCCACCTGCCCCCGCTCCTGCTCCCCCGGAAGAACCATCGTAAATGTGATCGGTGGTCTTTGCCCCGCCGCCTGTTGATCCTGCACCTCCACCTCCGCCGCCTCCCACCTGGCCAACGGCTCCCACTTCCATGCCCTTCAGGTCACCTTGCAGCCCCTGGCCGGAGCTGCTCCCACCGCCTCCACCGCCGACCGCGCCGATTCCGGCGTCAATGGTTTGTTTCCCATATGTCTTGACGGCTTCCACTTTTGGTGATTGCCCGCCTGTGGCCGTTTGATCACCGCTGGTGGTCTGCGTGGCGCTTGTTTGCGAATTGGGGGGTGTCTCACCCGTCCCGCCTGTATCTCCAGCGGAATCTCCAGGTCCGGCGCTCGATAATACTGCACCTGCTGGCCCCCCCACTCCGGCTTGCTGGGCGCCTGATATTCCTCCGGACAATGATCCGCCCAGCATGCTGCCTATTCCGGCACCCGCTCCTGCGCCCGCCAGGACCGCGCCCAGGTTGATTGCACTGATTTGAACGAAATCGCCTTTAAAATACCCGGCTGTCTCCTGATCGAAAGTTTGGATGGTCTTTATGATCTTGAGCAGCACGTCCTGCCCTAAGAACAAGGCACCTGCCAGACGCACGAGCGCGGGCAGAAGCTCGTTTTCCATTTCGTTGAAGAATTTATCCGCGGCCTCGCCGATCCATTCCTTGCGCAGGTCATGGACTCGGTCACGCATGGTTGCGTGCATCTTGACAACATCCTCCCCCTCATCACGGAATTTCTTGACTTCCGTATTCAATTCATCATAGTTCAGCAGCACCTTGATTCCCATGATTCGTCCCGCCCTAGCCCAGGTCAAAGCGGAGCGTTACATTGGGACCCAGCCCGATCTCTGCACCGCGGATGAGTTGGAAAGGCTGTCCTGGCGCCAGAAGCTGACCGTTCAAACGCGTGCCATTGCTGCTGTTCACGTCGGTGATAAAGTAGGTCTGGCTCGCACCGTCATAGGTGATCTGTGCATGCCGGCGGGAAATGCTGGCATCCTGGATATGCAGGTTGCCCTCCACCCGCCCGATCATGAAGGGGAATTGCGTCAGGGCGACCTGCCGCCCTTGGGCTGAGACATCTTCCGGGCTGCGTACCACCGTCAGGCTGGCGGCACCCGCACCCTGCCTGGCGGCGATCAGGGTGGATCCCGCTTCCACGCCGGCGAACCTGGTTTGATCCTCGCGGTTGGCGGCAGCCGGCTGTGCAGGGATCGGCTGGCTGGGTGCCTGTGGGATGGCTGGCGGAACGGGGTTGCTGCCCGTTGCCTGCGATTGACCGTGCATGGGGATGGGCTCGTTATCCGCCAGGGGGAGCACCTGCCCGCCACTGGGGCCTTTGGGTAATTTCCCGCCCATGCGTCCCTGCAACACCGGTGTTCCGGTCATGGATTTTGAGCGCATTGACGTATACATGAAGTAGCCAACCACCCCCAGCAGGATGGCAACGACCACGCCGAATATGATCGGCGCTGCCACCAGGGCCACCCAGAGGGTTTGGATCAGGGAAGGCCGGGTGGCCTTGTACACCACCCCGGGGTACTGCATGGACGAGTAGACCTGGTTGTTTTGCCCCAGCACTTCCACAACCACCGTATACTTGCCATCCGGGATCTTGCTTTTGCCTGCCGGGATCACGAGCGTGCCGCTGGCCGCTCCCATTGGGGGCAGCTTGAAGTTGGAGTTCTGAACGCGCGTGTTGGTGGTTTCGTCGATCAGCCAGCCGTCAAAACCGCCGATCAGGTCGATATTGTTGGTCGTGACGGTCACGGCAATATCGTTGGCCTGCTGGGCCACTGACTGGATCTCGATCTTCGGAGAGAGCGCGGTCGGGTCATACGTAAATTCGTGCAGGAGCTCCGCGCTCGCCTTTCCTTGTTGGTCCGTGGACAGGTTGAAGGGTGTGTTATCGCTCTTGCTTACGGCAATGAGGTGCATCTCATAATCGCCCCCCACGATCAACTGGTCGGTCGGGATATTGAATGTATTGGAGGCCACCGGATCCTTGAATTCGTATTCGGCCACCTTCGAACCATTCTTTTTATCCCAGATGGAAACTTTGATGTAACTGACCAGCTCGGGTGAAGTCAGGTTGAGCTGGATATCGTAGGTGCTGTTCTGCGGATGGAAAAGCAGACCGGCGAACTGTGCCGACACCGGGCTGGGCGGCCCCGGGTAATTGGTGTTGGATTTGAAGCTGACGTCCTTGGCAAGCGTCGTGTTGTCCTGCAAAGTGACGTTGACTGTGGCCTTGTTGTCCCCCTGGATCGGATAGATATCGGCCTGGACCATCCATTGAGCCTTGAGCGCGTCCATGATCTTTCCAAATGACGCCGAGAGGTCCGCCTGGCCGCCGATGGCTGAGAATCCGCCCGTGCTGGTGGCCATGTTCTGCAGTTCCGCTGCATTGATGTTCGCGGCCACATCGGAAAGGCCGATGGTGTTGATCGGCACCTGCACCGAGTTGGCGAAAGTGGTCAGGTCCTGGAAATTGTGCTTGCTGCACGGGGTGCCGTTCACTGTTTCGTCCTTGCCGTCCGTGAACAGGATCACCGCCCGCCGCCCGGTGGGTGCCTTGCTGAGGGTTTCCGCGGCAGTATAGGCGGCATCATAGAGACAGGTGCCCTTGGGGTTCACCTTGTACTGGTCGATCGCAAAGGTGACCGCGCTGATATTCTGGGTGAAATCCTGCAGCAGCTTGATCGATTCATCGAATTGGATCACGGAAAAGAAGGAGTTGTCCGGTGTGTTGGACAGCGCCAGCTTGGCTGCCTGCCTGAGTGCAGGCGCAGCCAGGCCCATGCTTCCGCTCGAATCCATTACCATGGTGATGTAGATGGGCACGTCCGGTTTCTTGACCTGCCCCTGGGATACATAGTTGGTGTTCAGGAGTGTGATTTGTGCGCTGGAGGGGACTGCATTCAAGACAGGCGCCCCGGTCTTCGGTTCGTAAACATTGAAGTAGACCTTCAGGACCATCCTGTCAGGGGTTTCCAGGGTCGAAACCTGGGTGACGCGGATATCCCAGCCAGCCTGCGCAGACGCCCCCAGCGTGGCGGGGAGGAACAGCAAGGCGATCAAGCCAATCATCAGGCCAATCCGTACAAGACGACTCACGGCGACCTCCATATGGTTTTGAATAAGAGGTTAGTTATAAAGATTATAGCAAATAAGGGGATGGATTACTAGGCGTAGGTCTCAAGGTTTTTCTTGGGCTGGTATTTGAAACGGTATCTACGGGATGTGCCAATGGAGTGAAAACTCCTTCTTTGGTCTATCATTTACGGCGTGTAGCGAGAGAGGCCGCCGCCGCCCACCCCGTCGCCGCCTGCACCCACCCATACCGCGCCATCGGCGGTCACGACGACTGACGAAAGGCGCGTATTCGTCAATCCGTCGGCGGGTATGTAGGACTTCCACGTTTGTCCGTCGAAGTGAGAGAGACCGCCGTCCTCCGTGGCCAACCACAGCGCACCACCCGGTGCAAAGGCAATCGCATTCACCTCGTCGTTCGCCAATCCGTCGTTGGAGACAAACGTCTCCCACTGCCCTCCGCCAAAACGCATTATGCCTTTGCCGTCCTGGCCGGAGCCACACCACACATCGCCATTTGGCGCAATCGCGAGCGTAATGACTATCTTTTGATTAAACGACTCCCATTTCTTGCCGTCGAAACGCGCAACGCCATGGTTCGTGCCTGCCCACAACGTGCCATCCGGAGCCACCGCCAACGACCACACGATATTGTCCGCCAGCCCATCACTCGTCGTGTACGTCTTCCACGTTTGACCGTCGAAGCGTGAAGCACCGGAACTGCGTTCCGAACCAGGCCGCCTTGTCCGGGGTGATGGCGACGGCGTACACGGATTTGTCGGGCAGCCCGTCGTCGGTGGAATAATTCGTCCACCCCTGGCCGTCGAAGTGCGCCGCGCCGCCCGCCGGAGTGCCGTAACGATCCTTCAATCCGACCCAGACCGAGCCATCCGGCGCAACCGCCAGCGCGGTAATAATGTTGTATGCGAGTCCATCGGCGCTGGTGTAGCCCGTCCACTTCCGCCCGTCGTAATGCGCCAGTCCGTGATAGGTGCCCACCCAGAGTGATTGATCGGGCGCGACGGCAAGGGCGTTGATATGATTGCTGATCAGACCATCGTTCGTCGCGAAAGTCGTCCACTTGCTCCCGTTGAACCGTGAGACGCCGCCGCGCGTCCCGAACCACAGCGCGCCATCCGGGACCGGCGACAATCGAAGTGACTCTGCCGTCCGCCAATCCATCCTTTTCGGTGTGCGTCACAAAGGCCGAACCGTCGAAGCGCGTGACGCCGCCGCCGGTCGCGCCGAAACCGCCGCTGTCACTGCCAAACCCGAACCAGGCCGCTCCGTCGGGCGCAACCGCGATGGACTCGACGGTGTCGCGCGCCAGGCCGTCGGCGCTGGTGAACGTCCGCCAATGCTGTCCGTCGAAGCGTGAGGCACCGGCTCCCGTCCCGGCCCAGACCGTCCCATCCGGAGCAACGCTGATCGAATTGACAATCGAATATGCAACGCCGTCGGCGGTGGTGAAGGTCTGCCAGTGCTGCCCGTCGAAGCGCGAGACCCCGCCGCCGCCCGTGCCAATCCATAATACGCCATCCGGCGCAACGGCGAGGGCGTTCACGATGTTGTAACTCAAGCCATCCTCCTGCGTGTACGTTTTCCACTGCCGGCCGTCGAAGCGCGAGACGCCTTTGTTCGTTCCAAACCACACCGCCCCATCGGGGGATGCCGCGAGGCTGCTGACGTAGTGATCTGCGAGGCCGTCACTCGTTGTATACGTTTTCCACGACTTCCCGTCGAAGCGCGCAGCGCCATCCCACGTGCCGAACCACAGCGCGCCGTCGGCGGCCACTGCCACCGACCATACGTCGTTGCTCGCCAGGCCGTTTTCGGTCGTGTACTTCGTGTACGAGTTGTCCCCGAAATCCCATTTGACGGCCCCGCCGTGAGTGGCTGCCCACAGGTTGCCGTCGTGGTCGAAAGCGATCTGCGTCACGTCGTTGCCGTTGGACAACGAAGTCCAGCCTGGGTGGATCACAGAGGCGAGGACGGCAGCCGGCGTGGAGGGCGTGGGAACCGGTGGCGGGGACACAAACAGGGTCGGCGTGGGGGGCGCAGGCGCTGTGAGCGTCGCCGTCGGAGCTGGAATCGAGCTGGAGGCGGGTGTGAAAATAATGCAGGCCAGAGCGGCCAGCATGAGCGCGCTTAAGCACGCCAACGGCAATCCGCGCTTCTTTTTTGGAGATGACATGGATGGCGCAAGGTTTTTCATGGTGCTTTCTCCCGGGAAATACAGTATAAACCAGCCGGCCAACCAGGTACTCACACCTTAAGGACCGTCACGGTTGAATCGCCGAAAGTACCGGGTACTGCGTAATATAAGCATCAGTCTGCAATTGACTAAAATTCGGCAAAATCTCCATCCCAGTATATATCATTCTCCCCATTCCCCACAACACATCTGCCATAATTCATTTGCCCCTGGCCTTTTCCTTTTCCCCTGGAAGCGGGAGACAAGCTGTGGGCTGGTACTGGACCGAGATGTGAATGCGGCAAGGAATATATTGCAAATTGCCCTTGCAAAAAACAAATTCCCGCAGACTTAATCCCTTCTCCAAAATGTGTCACTCATATTGGGTGGCACGCCCGGGCCTTGGAAACTGTTCCAGGGTCCGGGCGTGCTTCGCAAGCTGGCGCGAAAAGGCTTGGCCTTCTTTATTCAGTCCACAACAACTTCAACCTCTTCTCAAACCCCCCTCTCTTGCTCCTTCGCTGGCGTTGTTCACTTCGCACCGCCTGTCGAGAGATGCCTTGTTGGAGCAGGAGTGCATCGATCACTTCCAGTATGTCTGCTAATTCCGTTTTTATATGGTCATTGTCTGCTTTCTGAGCTTCTTTAGCCTCCTCGACCAATTTATCAAGCAAGGCTTTCATATATTCCTCCGTAGATATAGCCTCCACCGCATATCTCCTACCATCCTGCTCAATTATTTCCGGGATCCGGTCACGGATCAACTTGTTATAGGTAATTTTGGCCATGGGTTTTCTCTCAAAAGATCCGCAAATTTCTAGAGGAAGCAATCACCTGCAAATAATCAGTGATCGAATGAGTTAATAAAGCGGGTAGTTCGCTTCCGGAGTATTGATGCCCGAAGCGCATCTGGGCATCTTGTACAAGTGCTATTGATAGTTCCCGAGATTGCAAGTAATGCTGATAAGTGTTCTGCAGCCGCGTATCAGCTACCGCCAACCTCTCCGGTCCTGGCAGGCGGTCACGCTTAACATGTTGGTTGAATTGCTGGTCTGATGGCACCAAGTTCCAAATCTCGTTGATCGGATAGACGCTAAGTGGAAGTAGGTGATCCAAATCATAGTTGGTATTGGAAAGTTTCTTCCCAGTCCAAGGGCAGGTGAAGATATGTCCCTCCATCATCAAGATCTCGATTTGATTGCGCTCCCAGATGAGAGGCCGGCGGTTATCTGGTCGATCAGTTAAAAGGCCATAAATGATTCCACGGTCTGCACCGGCGATAGTCTCTGTAAAAAGACACCATTGATGGATTGAGAGAGCTTCGATCCAAAGCGAGAGCTCGCAGAAACTCGACCATAATTCAATATCGATGAGCACACATAGATCATCAGAGTGGGTTTCGGGAAGGCAAGATATGGATGAGGCGGTCGATTGGATCTCTTTCCAGCGACGGGGAGGCGCGAAAACGCCGTATTGGTCGGGGCCGGCATACCGGATCGGCTGCTGGATGGCAATTGTGATGGCTCGAATCGCCTCGGAAAACGCCCCTGACAAATCCTTGGGATATGCTCTCATCCGGGTTTCAGACAGGAATTCTCCGACCAAGAAGTAGCCATCGGAGGGTCGCGAGGTGCCAACGATTTTTTCCCATTCCTCGCGCAAATGGGTAAGAGCAGGGCGAAACGATATATCTTCTTTCCCAGGGGAACGTTGTCCTTGAAGAATTGCTTGCTGAGGATTGACGAACGGCCAGTAATAAGCCACCCAGAACCGCGCTAATGTTCTCAAAGGAATAGCAATTGATGCTGATCCCCTGCCAATCTGAGGGAATCCCATCACTACGTCGTTGATACTACGGATCAAAGCGATCTTGTAGCTAGCGACCTTTCGGTCATGGCGGAGAATGGTAGCAATCAGTGTGCCGGCGTTCATAAAATCTTACTTTTTAGAGCACTCAGGACATATTTTGGAATTTGGCGTAACGCCATTCCAGGGCCTCCTGGTTTGGCCAATCTTCCGGTCTTTGGGGTAAGAGAATACCCGTATTCTCTAATCCTTTGAGTGCATGCTGCAGGACCGGGCCATCTTCTTCTTTTAGGATGTCCTTCCGGATGCTGACTAAATAATCTGGTGTGATTGTCAACAAATAACTATCAAAGGCTGCATGATGCAGCTTGCAGAGGGCTAATCCGTTGCGAACCACCGGCCAGCCCTTTTGCTGAAATCCTCAACCATGAAGAACTAAAGAAACCCACCCCTCTATCATATTTTATTGATCGGTTTAGGGCGGGAATAAAAAAATCTTGGATGAGATCATTTGAAGATGTATCCAAAATTGAGGAAAAAGGGTAATCAGATAGAGGTGCCATCTACCCCAGTCCTTTTTTGTCTTTGATAATTGGTGTTTGCATTATTATATGATAAATTCATATCCATCATGTGGTTTACAGCCTTAGATGTTAGCATGATATTGAAAGGTTGTCTTATAAGTTCTCTTCTTTTGGACAACTACCTTTACCTGATAAGGGAAAAAAGGCTATTTCCATTACAGAAATTGCTAAGACTCTCTTTCCATCATCACACATTTCTGGCGAATCGCGCCTGGCCAGAAGCAGCGTAAACTCTGTCTGCTAGTGCTTGCATTGAGGCGTTATTATTTGATACGCTTCATAGAAGATCATACGGATGCGCCAGCCTCCATTGTGCAGCCTCGACAACATCAGGCCCAAACAAGTGCTTGTATTTTACAACAATGGATTCAAAAGTCTTATCAAGCTGCCTGGAGTCACGTAGTACCTTGAATCCTTGTTGAAAATCCGGACTTACCATGAGTCGGGAAAGGGTTTCAATTTCCCCGTAATCTTTGATCATCTTACGAGTACGGGTTGCTGGATACCCATTTGCATCTTCGTATAGTGCCATCGCCTTTTCCACATCATCGTGTAATTCTTTTTCCGTCATGGGAATCCCCTCCTAATCACATCAATTAATAGGTTTATGAGAATCAACCGTAGGTTGTTCAGAGCGGCCTAACGGTTTAACTCAACCGCGATCGGCGGAACTCCTTTTCATTATCGCGCAATTCCAGGCAGCCTGCACAATAGATTTACTTTTCCCCTTTCCAAGAAGATAACATATGTGCTGCTGCTTCCTGCAAAAAAAGAGAAATTGCCAGGATACTCTCGCTTATAATAACAATATGATCATCAAAGAAATCCAGTCGAAAACCATTCTCTCCGTCTCGAAAGTCTATCCTTATGTCATCAACCCTTACACGGGCTGCCAGCATAATTGTTCGTACTGCTACGCCCGTTTTATGAAGCGATTTACCGGCCACAGGGAACCCTGGGGTCAATTTGTGGATGTCAAGGTGAACGCGCCTGATCTGCTCAGGCTGGAAATTGCCAGGGAAAAAACCGGCCGGGTCTGGATGAGCTTAATATGATCATTTCAATTGCTTTACAAAAGGGTGGCGTCGGGAAAACCAGCACGGCAATTTCCCTGGCATCCGGATTAGCATTCAAGGTCCCTTGACATTTTCTCCTAACACTTGTAATATATGAACTATATGTTAGGTTAAAACTAACAACTAGTGTAAATATGGAAAAGGGCAATTACTTATCCTCTCTCTTGCGCTCCAACAAAACTGTCTTTTCATCAAAGGACATTGCTCTTTTGTGGCACGAATTGAGCACTACAGCCACCAGGGTCCGGTTGCATTACTACATCAAAAGGGGTGACTTATACCGCATCCGGAATGGCTTGTATGCCAAAAGCCCCAATTACAACAAATTTGAATTAGCCACCCGAATCCTGACCCCGGCCTATGTCAGTTTTGAAACGGTACTGGTTAAGGAAGGCCTGATCTTCCAATATTACGACCCAATTTTTGTTGCTTCTTATGCGACACGGGAAGTGGCCATTGACCGGCAGGTCTATTCCTTTCGTAAAATAAAAGATAGTGTATTAACTGATTCGACAGGGATTGAGCACAGCAATGAAACCTCTATTGCGACCAAGGAGCGGGCTTTCTTGGACATGCTGTACGTAAAGGCTAATTATCATTTCGACAATCTGCAATCACTGGATTGGGATAAAGTCTTCCAAATTTTGCCGATTTATCATAATCAGCGAATGGCTAAAAAAATCAATCACTTTTACAATAACAATCGCCGACAAGCACCATGACAATCGACATATCCACTCATAAAACTATCTTATTCCAAATACTCAAGGATATTTACGCCGACACTACCATTTCCCCATTTTTGGGATTTAAGGGGGGTACGGCAGCTTTGATGTTTTATGGTCTGGACAGGTTTTCTGTTGACCTGGATTTCGACTTGTTGGATGAAAATCAGGAAGAACGTGTTTATAACCGACTCATTGAGATTGTAAAGAAATTCGGCACTGTCAAAGAGTTTCGCAGAAAAAGGTTTAATTTATTCATCCTCCTATCATATGAAGATAAAGCCCGTAACATTAAGGTGGAAATAAACCGCAGGCAATACGGCTCCAGTTACGAAATCAGGACCTATCTGGGCGTCTCGATGCAGGTTATGGTTGTCGAAGATATGTTCGCCCATAAATTGATGGCGATGTACGAGCGCATTGAAAAGACTAGCCGGGATATTTATGATGTGTGGTTTTTCCTTAAAACCCGCACCCCCATCAACAAAGGAATCGTGGAAACCCGTGCCCGAATGCCTTTTGACCAATTGGTAAATAAATGCATCAGCCAGCTCGAAAAACTGAATAATCGCCGGATCTTAGCAGGTATGGGAGAACTCTTAACCACCAGCCAAAAAGATTGGGCCAAAGCAAAACTGCGGGAAGAGACCATTGCTTTATTAAAACTACGCCTGGAAAACAAATAAACCCTTTCATCTTGACAATCTTCCGTTAACCAGATAAGTTGTAACCAGTTATAAAGTTTTCCGGAAAACCCTAATTAGGCTTCCGGATAAGCTTAATATGATTATTTCTATTGCTTCACAAAAGGGTGGCGTCGGGACCTGCGAAACTCCTTTTTATTATCGCGCAATTCCAGGCAGCCTGCACAATAAAATCCCCCCCTTCCAAAATAAGAAAATATGTTCTGTAATTAAGAAATGCTTTTTTTCGCCTTCTCCTACTAACTGGAGAAGTATCTGCCATATGAAAGGCTGTAAAAACACAATCGATGGAAATATAAAAAAGGCGAAGATAACCTCGCTTATAATAAAAATATGATCGTAAAAGAAATCCAGTCAAAAACCATTCTCTCCGTCTCGAAAGTCTACCCTTATGTCATCAATCCTTACACGGGCTGCCAGCATAATTGTTCGTACTGCTACGCCCGTTTTATGAAAAGGTTTACCGGCCACAGGGAACCCTGGGGGCAATTTGTGGATGTCAAGGTGAACGCGCCTGATCTGCTCAGGCTGG
Organism: uncultured Chloroflexia bacterium; assembly: GCA_963827305.1. Lineage (GTDB taxonomy): Bacteria > Chloroflexota > Anaerolineae > Anaerolineales > Villigracilaceae > UBA877. The sequence continues at coordinate 3,140 of CAWHAM010000013.1, read as the reverse complement.
AAATTGCCAGGAAAAGAACCGGCCGGGTTTGGATGAGCGGTGTCTGCGATCCCTACCAGCCGCTGGAGGCCAGGTATGAACTTGCCCGTCAATGTCTGGAAATATTGGCACAGAATGACTGGCCGGTGACTGTCCAGACCCGCTCTCCCCTGATCCTGCGCGATCTGGATATTTTCAAAAAAGGGAAGGGGTTTGAAGTCGGTTTGAGCATCACCACGGCGGATGATGGCATCCGAAAATTATTTGAACCGAATGCTCCCCCGATACAGGAAAGGGTTGGAGCGCTTGACGAGATCCATCGGGCCGGGATCAGGACGTACGCCATGATCGCGCCGATCCTCCCCGGGGCGGAAGGTCTTCCGGAGATCCTTTCAGGAAAAGTTGACCATGTGATCCTGGACAGGCTGAATTATCACCATGCGGATTGGGTGTACCGGAAATACGGTCTGGAGGATAAAATGACCGATGATTATTTTTGCCGGATGGAACGCACACTTTCCTCTTCCTTCGCGAAATTGGGAATTGGTTGTTAATGGTAATTGTCAAAGAATGCTTGAATGTGCGGTTAACAATCCAAAAATAGTAGAGATTACGGGGGACATTTATTAATTATTTTCTCTTCCTCATTTCCTTCGTGTCACTCTTGCCCCGCCTGCCCCGCCGGCCAGACCAATGCCACTGCCGCCTTCGATCACCGAGTGGGTGAGCACATTCCCGGCATACACCTGGTCCTGGCCGGGGCTATCCCACAGGACGGCATTGGAGAAATTCGTCATCTTCAGTGCATGGATCACATTGTGGCTGGAATGGATAACCAGCCCAAAGGCGCTGCGCTGTTCTGCCGGAGGATATACCGAGTTGTTCAAGGTGATATCGGGGACGCCATCGCCATCGGTATCGCCGTTCAGCACTACGCCCCCGCCTGCCAGGGGCGGAAGCTGGCTGTGGTTCCACGACCCGACCTCAATGACCGTCCCTTTGAGGGCAGGATCAAAGCTGATTGTCACCCCGTCGGGAGTATGGTTGGCGGCTTCGAGTGCCTCGCGCAGCGAGATGCCATCGCTGCCGGGCGAGGCAGCCAGCGCATCCGGGCTGGAGGTGTCGCCGTTGACTTCGTCGCTGTTATTTACAACGGTGAGTATGTCTGGGCGTTCCAGATCCACAACGAAAGTTAAGCTTTTGAGCTGGGTGATCTCTGCCGAAGTGTCATCCGGGTAGGACTGGCTGCCAGCCGGCGGGCAGGCCGCCGGCAGCGTGAGAATCAGGCTGTTTTCAGGTACAGCAGGAAAGCCCAGCGGCGTGGGCGAGGATAAAATCGTTGTGGTGGGCGTGGGAGTTCTGGGATGGTTGAGGGCTAATCGTGGCAGTACGCAACGGGGCCGGCGGGGTCATCGTGGCTGTCGACGAAGTACAGCCAGCGTTGAAAAATAGGAGCGCGGTAAGTGTGATCGAAATTAGTAAACGGCGAGAATATTTCTTCGATATGCAAAAAATCCGCATGGCGCCTGACCCCGTTTCTTGGGGTGCGGGGGAGTGGGTGCTCGCCGGCTCATCAGAATTGAAGAGGCACTCCATAATAAATTAATGTCTCCAGTTTACATTCCAACCAAAAGTGAAAGGTTTCTGCCCCGATCCATCCACATTGATGATCGCGGCGCTCCACTTCAGGTTCTGCGGGTCTTGCTCCAGGGCGGATGAAACATACATCTGCTTGCCATCTGGAGACCACCAGAAGTAATAGTCACCGGCGTTCCCGTTCGTAATATTTGTCTGTACAGAGCCATCTCGATTCATCAGATATACCTGCCAGTTTCCATCACGATTGGTACGGAAGGCGATCTGCTTTCCATCCGGCGAGAAGGCGGGATCAGTGTCGAACGCCTGGTTGTCCGTCAATCTTGTCTGGGATGAACCTGTCGGCTGGTTCCATTGCTTGGTGGCAGAGCAGATCGCTGAATTTATGACCGAATCACGCGAAACACCTTTCTTCCTGCAGGAGATCGCACGCTCTGGTCAACCCGTCCTGGATCTGTAATGTGGAGCGGGACGGATATCGTCCATGACGTGCTGGCTTATCTGGCTGAGCAAATGATTGCAATGAACAAGTTCAGGCAGGAGGAAACGAAGGGCTTTTTGGCGCACCTGGCCCGAGAGGTCAACGCCGATTTGGATACTCTTCCAGCAAGACCACGCTGACAAACTACCTGGGCGATTACCAGAAAGGTGAAGAACCGGTCACATTCAATGCCATTCAGGAAGTCTTTCGGAAAAATCAGCGTAGCTTGGGCGTTAATGTATCGGTGCGCACCTTCCAGGAGTCGCTGGCGCGGGAGTATGAGTCCAGTTTGGAGGCAGCCCAATTTCTTTATAAAGGAGAAATATCAATGATTTGTACATGGCTTGAAGATGCAGGATTCTTCAAGTGGCTGAAGAATAAATACAAATAAACATCGAAAAAATTAATACTAGAATAAAACGCTCTGTATTCATCCCCTATCGTAGACCCACCCATCTTTTTCCCAAGTCATAATCTCGACATTAAGATCTCTTTCATTGCAATAGGTGGCAAACCTGACCCAATTTTCTCTTGATATTGTTTCGATTCCGCCAATTCTAAAATTCAATCCCAACCAACGGCGAACTGTTTTTCCCTCCAGATCCTTAAAGGTGGAATAAGCTCCTGATAGACGCTTTACTTTTAGGTTTTCATCAAAGGATTTCTCTTTTTCCAAATCCTTCTTCATCACTGTCGATATTATTATTTTGTTTTTATAAAGAACATCATCGTCATCTATAATCTCTTTCTCTATATCTTCGTCATTATATTCTCCAAGCTGATTTTTAGCTTCATCTGAATTGGATTTTGCATCTATTTTCAACTCTCCCAATTCCCAAGTTGAAATCTCTTTTCTCGTGGAGAGGAACAATAATTTTTCATCGGGTGATAGATAAAAACTAGTTACTTCATCCGGCATATCCATCATGAAAATTAATGTTCTGCTTTTATAATCCCAAATACTAACCTTTGGGACTTCATATCCGCCCGATATGATCAATTTACTATCTGGTAAAAACGTTGCACAATAATAATTATCTTTATCAGGAATGATGATCCTAAGCAATTCTTTTGTTTCTAGGGA
>CAWHAM010000012.1:0-5802 GCA_963827305.1 uncultured Chloroflexia bacterium | reverse complement strand
CCTTTCGCTGCCTATTTTCGATGAGAGGTCTAGGTCATCATGTCACTTGTAATGTCGATGTCGCCGTTATAAAATAAAGCGGCCTCACGGCTCATTTTTCGGAATTTATTCTCGATAAGAGTTCCTGGTTATTTGATCAGACCACCACCGAGGACGATGTCGCCATCATAAAAAACCACGGCCTGGCCAGCGGTGATGTCACGCTGTGGTTCATCGAAAAGCACGTCCACCCGGCTGCAGGTCAGCGGCGTGACGAACGCCCAGGCCTCCTTTGCCGTGTAACGCGTTTTGACCTGGAGGCGAAGCGGACCGGCAGGCGCTGCGCCGGAGATCCAATTGACGTCCAAGGCGGTCAACTGGCGGGAGCCTAGTTCGGCTTCGATACCGACGATGAGGGTATTCGCAGCGGCATCCTTCGCCAGCACGTACAGCGGGACGGGCGAAGGGACACCCAGTCCCTTGCGCTGGCCGATGGTGTACCAGGCCAGACCCTGGTGTTCGCCGAGGGTCCGGCCTGTGCGGGTGACTATGGGGCCGGGATGGGCGATGTGAGGTGCATTGCGGCGGATGAAGTCCCGGTAATCCTCCCCGGCCAGGAAACACAGGTCCTGGCTGTCGCTACGATCAGCCGCGGGCAAGCCAAAGTTATGGGCCAGCGCGCAAATCTCCGTCTTGGGATATTCCCCGACCGGGAAGATGGCGCGTTCCAACCTGGCCTGGGTGAGGACATGCAACACATAGGTCTGATCCTTGGAGTGGTCAACAGCGCGTAAAAGTTCCTGGCGCCCATTCGCAGTGAGGCGTTTGCGGGCATAATGGCCGGTCGCCAGGTAATCCGCACCCAGGACGAGCGCCTGGTCAAGGAGTACGCCCCACTTGACCAGCCGGTTGCAACGCACACACGGATTGGGCGTGACGCCACGCGCATACTCATCAAGGAAGAACTGCACGATCTCCCGGTGAAAGGTTTCAGTGATATCGACAACATGCAGGGGAATAGCCAGGCTCTCGGCGGCGTGGCGGGCGGCTGTCTCCGAATCAGAAATGGGGGGATGGACGGGGTCGGTCCACAGGCGCAGGTTCAGGCCGACCACATCGTAGCCCTGCTGCTTGAGCAGGGCTGCTGACACGGAAGAATCCACGCCACCTGAGAGGGCGACAACAACTTTATCCATATTCCCAATTGTACACCGATAAAAATGGGGGTTTTCGAACTCATTGGCTAAGGTGTTCTTATAGTCGCCATGCCGTTTCTCAAAAAGCGCGGATTGAACCGCGAAGCATCGAAGCACGCGAAGAAGGCCTTTATAGATCTTCGCGAACCATTAGTTCTCCGCAGTGAAAAAATTATTAACAATGGTCCTTAAGAACGCTGTGTGGATTCAGCCGAAATATTTCCCGGGCGCGATGCCGCACATCTGCTCCGAAAGGTCCCAGAGGCGAGTTGCGGCTTCTTCATCCATTGCATAGGGATCGGGAGTTTTGGGATGGCTGTCCTTCCAGTATATCTGCGGGGAATTTTGAATGGAGGGTTGCGTGGCAAGATAGAGCACTCCCCCGGCGGACTGCCCGGGCGTAACTCCGCTGTGCCGGCGCCAGTCCCAGATCCAGCGTACCAGGGCGGGATTGCCCTTGGAGCCCATCTCGGTGGAGACCAGACCGGGGTCGGCGGCGAAAGCCCGTAGCGTGGAGCGGCCACCCAGCCGGCGGTTAAGTTCTGCGGTGAACAGCACGTTGGCGAGCTTGGTCTGTTTATAGGCCAGCAGGCAATTATAGCCACGCCTGAGCTGGAGGTCGGTCCATTTCAGGCGGGTGTTGTAATGCGCTCCGGAGCTGACCGTCACCACGCGACCGGTGGAGGCGTGCAGGAGCAGCGGCATGAGCAAATGCGTCAGCACAAATGGCGCAAGGTGGTTGACCGCCCACTGCATCTCGAAGCCTTCCGGGGTCAAGGACATGTGGTAGGTGAAAGTTCCGGCGTCATTGATCAGCGCATCCAGGGAGCTGGAATGATGCGCCTGCAGCTTGGCGCGAATCTCCAGCGCCAGCCGGCGGACCTGCGTCTGCAAGGACAGATCGGCCACGCAAAAACTCCACATGCGCCTGGGGATAGGAAGAACGGATTTGACTTTCGACCATGGTGCAACGTTCGGCGGAACGGCCCACGCCGATCAGGAAAGCCCCCTGGCCTGCCAAGAGCTGCGCGACTGCCAGACCGATCCCGGAAGTGGCGCCGGTCAGAACGAAGGTTTTATCTTTTAGCTGTGCATCCATGCTTGAACTCCCGTACCGTGTAAATATTAATCCAAAATCGCGGCTTTTTCAATCACTCTATACAACCAGCCCAAGGCTTTCTCAAAGTCGGGCTTTTCAACCCCACCCCTGGCCCAGCCTCATTCTAGGGGCGGGGGAATACGAAAAAAAAGGATTTGGCGAGCTTCGCCTGCCAAATCCCCTTTTTTTCAATCTTACTACTTTTTTGGTGAGTATAAAAATTTACAGCCCCTCCCCCTTCCCCTCTCCCACTCCGCTTCGCTTCGGGGACGTGGACTTCCCCCGAAAAAATGGACACAGAAAATGTCCTGACGAAAGCTCGAAATCCACTGGACTAAGATAATCCAGGGTTGAATGCAATCTTTGGCGATTGTACCAGCCCTCGATGTAATCAAAGATGGCTGTACAGACCTTCAGCCTTGCTTGTGAATGCTTTAGTTGGGCACTCCGCTTTCAGAGTGGCAAAGAATCTCTCCATGGCGGCATTGTCATAGCAATTTCCGGTGCGGCTCATGCTCACCTGGCATTGCAGAGCGGCTAATTGTTCCTGGTAATTTTCACTGGTGTACTGGCTGCCCGGACCGAGTGATGCAATAAGCCTGCGGATGGTTGGCGGTTGAGCAGTGCCATCTGCCAGGCTCCTTCTACCAGGTTCTCGTCGATTTGTTCACCCATGGCCCAGCCCACCACGCAACGTGAATACAGATCCAGGATGACAGCCAGATACAGCCAGCCCTCAGCAGTGCCAACGTAGGTAATACGCTGACCCACTTCTGGTTCGGAAATCCGAGTCGAGAATTCGCGATTGAGCAGGTTGGGTGCAATCTTGGCACCTGAGCGTTGTTGAGTAGTCGTAGGATGGCTTCTATGCGCTTTTCTGGCCACGATCTGGTGCTGTTGCATCAGGCGTGCTATCCGATTGCACCCGTAAAAGTACCCTTTCCGCCGCAAATAGGCATGAATTCTTGGGCTGCCATAGGTTCTGCGACTTTTCAGATACATGCACGGATATACAGCAGTGCTTCGTTGGCACGTTCACGCAAACTCGGCAAACGTTGTCTCCAGGCATTATAACCACTCCGCCGATACCCTAATACCTGGCTCATCTGTTTCAACGAGTATTCCTGCTCGTGCGCCGCCATGAAAGTGTACTTCATTCGTTTTTTCGCGAGAAATGTTTAGCGCTTAGGATCTCACGCTCCTCCTCTGCCGCACTCAGCTCACGCTGTAATCGGCGAATTTCTGCCTTGGCTCCTTCCGATCACTCGGCCCTCATTGTTTCTCATCCACCCCTTTCTGAAATCACTTGATAGCGTTGACGCCATTTGAACGACCCTGGCGTGATCCCTAGTTCACGTTCGAGTGCTCCGGCGCTTTTGTCTCCACGTTTCAACAATTCAAGTGCCTCAGCTGAATTCCTTTGCATCGGCACGATATTTCCAATCGTCCATTCCGTTTCTCCTGATGGTGTTAGTTACTCCATCGGGTAACATGTGTTTTAATTTTTGGGGGAAGTGCAGACAAGACCCTGCATCGGGAAGGGAGAGTTGGGCGAAAAATGGGTTGCGGAGGCGCTACACGCCCACGCAGCCCTTTTTCAGCGTCTTCTTACCATTCGAGAAGGCCCTGACAGGATGTTATCCCTGCAGGGATGTTATAATCCCGAGGCCATGGAACAAAACGTGCTCAGCCACCAGAGCGGCGGGTACACCATCAACATCCCCGTATATGAAGGGCCACTTGACCTGCTGCTGCAGCTGATCGAGCATGCCGAGCTGGATATCACGGCCGTGGCGCTGGCGCGAATTCACGGAGAAGTACCTTGGCCTACATCCACCAGATGCAGGTGCCGGCGGAGGAAATATCGGCCTTCCTGGTGGTGGCTGCCAAATTACTGCAGATCAAATCCGAGGCCTTGCTGCCCAGGCCACCCATGCATGAAGCGGGCGAAGAAGAAAATCTGGGTGAGGCGCTGGCACGCCAGCTGCAAATTTACAAACGCTTCAAAGAACTGGCAAACTGGCTGGACGGGCACGTCACGCGGCGTATCCAGGACCTTCTTGCGGGTAGCCCCGCCGCTGAAAGTGGAAGCCCACCTGGACATGTCAGATGTAAGCCTGGCCGACCTGACGGCGGCGGCCGAAGGGATCCTGGCCGAGGAGGCGGAGAAGCAGGCGCTGGGGACTGTCATCTCGGCGCCACGCATCACCATCCGTCAAGAAGTGGCAGCTGATCGCCGAACGGCTGGGACGCACCCAGAACATCCCATTCAACAGCCTGCTCGGCAAAAAACCCTCCCGCCTGGAAGTGGTCGTCACATTCCTGGCTCTGCTGGAACTGGTCAAACCGATCACAGAGTGGCCGCCCGGCAGGCGGAACTTTTTTCCGACATCGAGATCGAAAAAATGGAAGATTGGGGCAAAGACGAAGAGCTGGAAATCGAATTCGAGTGAATTTTGCAGTTCTCCAGCAATGTAAGTGAAACTTGAACTTATGAAAAGGAGAATGACATGAATATGGAAAAGAACGAAATGACTGGTCAAGAAGAAGAACACATCTATTTCACCCCCAAAAAGCGTGAGCCTGATCTCGGATGTCGCCAGTATTCTATCCTGGGTCGTCCTGGTTGAATTCATTGCTGATTTCGTCATTCAATTGTTAAGCCTGCAAGGGCAGATGAAAAGCCAAAATCTCGATACTCTCGGCTTTGTTCCGCGAAACCAACTTCTACAGCTACCTTTTTATCAACATATTCGTCCCGCTTTTTACCCCCCTAAGGGCTCTTCGGCATTCTTCAAGCGGCCGCGGTTCGTGTGAATCTGTGTTATTCTTGAAATGGATTACAACGCACGCGAGGCCAAAGGCAAAGCATAGGCTTGGCCCGGAAGAAAATAGTCCCTGCAGGGCGGTGCACAATCAATCAAGATCGACGAATGACGCAGACAGGTTTGCGTCATTCGCTTTTTAATGAGAGGTTTCTTTTCAGACGGGCCCAATAGGCCAGGCCAAGCGCGAATACCCACGCCGCCTCCATCAAAGCCGATTACATCCACCCAACTGGGATGCCGGCCCGGCACGAAGGACTGGTGAAACTCATCCGAGGCTGCGTAAACCAGGGTGAAGAGCAGCACCAGGCACCAGCGACGCCTGTCAAAATGCAGACCAGCCCAAAAGGCCAGTGCCAGAAAAGCATAGCCGAGCACATGCCCGCCCTTTTTGACGACCAGGTCCGTGGCCCGAAATTGGGCAGTTCACCAGCCGGGATGGATGAGAAGCCAAAGATGGTTGCCATCGTCCGGAGACCGGGAAGCCATCGTAGTATCTTGCTTTTCATAATGACAGAAGTATAATCGACTAATTCCATCGCTGAAAAAGAGCTGACAATGAACAAACTCGATTCCACCATTGTTGTCCAAATCGGCCTAATCGTCAAAGATGTCGGGGAAGCTACAGCGCCTATGCCGAGGTGTTCGGCATTCCCGAGCCCGCGGTCGTCCCGGTTGGCGACAACTCCTTCGCCAAGACCCA
>CAWHAM010000011.1:0-32384 GCA_963827305.1 uncultured Chloroflexia bacterium | reverse complement strand
CTCCTTGTACAAGACCGGCTGTCAACCCGCCAAGCAAGGCAGGTCCCCAAGGATCATCCGTTTGGCCTTTACTTTTGCGTGAACCGTATGCTCCGGCCCACAAACCCACCAGGGCTAGAAAAATGAGCATATCAAGCATCTGGGGTGTCAGACCGATGAACGGGCCGGCGTTTTTATTGTTCAAGAGATCCCCGAGAAGGTCGGCTGCTGTACCCGTGAAGCCAATCAGGAACAGGAAAATGGTGATGATGCCGAAGGTAATTCCGGCGCTGAGGGCTAATCGCAATTGCTTTTTCATCATACTTTCTCCTCAGTAAGAACTTCGCCCACAATGCCGGTTGGACGGAAGATAAGCACCAGGACCAGGATGCCAAAGGCGATCACGTCTTTGAGCTGGAAGCTCATTCCTAGAACCCCGGGACCCAGGGATTCCACCAACCCCAGGAACAGGCCACCCAACATGGCGCCGGGAACACTTCCAATGCCGCCCAGGACCGCTGCGGTGAAAGCTTTGATGCCGGGGAGGAAACCGATGTAATAGTAGACCAGGCCGAGATGAATGCCCCACATGACACCTGCCGCACCGGCCAGTGCCCCACTGATGATGAAGGTTCGGCTGATGACTCTGTCCACATCAATGCCCATTAAAGCTGCGACCGGCTTGTTTTCAGCCACCGCCCGCATGGAACGACCCAGGCGGGTGCGCATGACCAGGATATAAAGGCCAAGCATAAGCAAGATCGAGATCACCACGGTCAGTACACCCGTGTAGGGCAGGATGACAGTGGTACCTCCGATTGGGAGATTCCAACCTTCTCCGCGTGTCAGAATGATAGGATTGGTATATTGCCGCCGCTGGGTACCGAAGAGCAATTGTGCGGCATTTTCCAGGAATATGGACGAACCAATGGCGGAGATCAAAGGTATCAAACGCGGAGCGCCTCGGAGAGGGCGATAGGCAATTTTCTCGAGAAAATAGCCGCTTAACGCGGCTATGGATGCACCAACGATAAATGCGGCTCCAACAGAAAGAATTGGATGTGCATTCAGAAAACTCATATTGGGATCGGCCAGGGTCGGGCTGGGGATGGTTTTGAGAGCCTCAAAGACAAAGTAACCGCCAAATGCACCGATCATCATGATATCGCCGTGAGCAAAGTTGATCATGCGTAAAATACCATAGACCAGGGTATAACCAATCGCGATCAAAGCATACACACTACCAAGAATAAGGCCTGCAATAAAGAAACGGGCCCAGGTGTCGGGTCCGTACGCTGGGTTGCCGATTAAGACAACATAAAGTCGCCAGAGCAAATATCCGGCGAATAATATTCCTATAATTGCCTGCACGATCTTGTACGGGGTAACCCGACGGGCGGGCGATTTTGCACTGGGCATGGCCCTCCTCCTCAATGATGGAGTGGTTGTGACAAAATGGCGGGGCAAACGAGGCTTGCCCCGCCATCTATATTAATTAATTATATTACAGGAGCGCAAAGAGATCGCGCACAGATCTACTTGGGCGCCTCAGCCCATTTGCCACCCTTGTCGATGTTGAAGACCGGGCCGGAGGCCGAACATTCGCCGGTGGCGTCGCAGGTGATCGTGCCCGACAGACCTTGGTAGCCCTTGGTGCCACGCACAGCCGCAACCAGTGCAGCGCGCGGGACATACAGCTTGCCGCCACTGAGAACAGCCACACTCTCAATGGCCTTGATCAAAACAGCCGCAGAGTCATAGGCGGTCCAGGAGTAAGGGGAGAGTTTGCCGGCAGGCTGGCCGTAGGCGGCCAGGTAGGCCGCATCGAATTTGGTCTTGGCAGCCGAAGCCGGCGGGATGAGTGAGGTTGAGTACGCCCCTTCACCATTCGCAGCGGTGCGATCCAAGAAGTCCTGGCCAAAGGTGCCATCATCGCCAAAGAAGGTGGTGCCCTGGAGACCGGCCTGTTTCATCTCGTTGACGATGACAACGGCCTCGGCAACGTAACCGCCGTAGAACAGGGCATCGGGTTTCTTGGAGGCAAGATCAGCTAATGCTGCGCTGTAGTCTAATTCGCCGGGGGTAATGGCATTGAAAGCAACCACGGTGCCACCGAGTTTAGTGAACTGGTCGTTGACCACCTTGGCGAGACCCTGGCCATAGGCCTGGCCATCGTGCAGGATCGCCAGTTTCTTGACACCGAGTTTGTTGTAAAGATACTTAGAGGCAAATGTGCCCTGGGCGGTATCCGTGAAGACACAGCGGTTGAAAACCTTGGAACCAGTCGTGGTCAGTGGCGGGTTGGTGGCCGAGGGGGACATCATCGGGATGTTGGCGGCTTCGTAGATGGGCATGGCGGCCTTGGTTGCGCCGGAGAAAATGTGGCCGGCGATAGCGACGACTTGTAAGTCGGCGACAAGTTTATTGGCGACAGATGCTCCGCCTTCGGCGGTACCACCGTCATCCTGGGCATCCAGTTCGAACGAGAAGCCTTGGAATTTACCGGCATCCGAGACGGCGATTTTAGCGCCCTGGGAAATATCCTGACCGAAGGATGCGTTGTCGCCGGTCATGGGCGCACCCATGCCAATCTTGACGGTCTGGCCGGATGTGAACACTGCACAACCCCCTGCGTCGGTCTTGCAAACAGCGGGGGCGGCTCCAGCGCCGGCACCGCAGGCTGTCAATGCCATACTGAAAGCAAGTACAACTGCGAGAACAATGTATAGGCGTTTCATAAAATATCTCCTCCAGAGATTTGGTATGTATCGGGTAATGTTGGTTGCACAATTCTTTGTGCAATTCTGCAAGCCGACCAGGCTTTGGGTTATGTTTAAAATCACCTCCTTCGCTATAAGTTTATTATTCTCGTGATGAGAGCGGATGCTGCCCATCATACTTCTAAAAGAAATCACTTGTGCATATTTATAATAATTACCGGGGGTCTACCGAGATATGCGGCGTATTAAAACTGGGATTATTATACAGAATCATCCATTGGTCAAGGTTTTTCTACCGTCAATTCTTGGATCACAGGTTGATCTTCAGTCCTCGGATTTTTTAAAATAATTCCACCTCCAATTGGGTGAGGGTCAATTGGTAGAAGATGTCGGCTTGGTTCAAGAACGTGGTTAGGGCGCGCATCGTTTCCACCGGATAGGGGAAAAACCGTGCAGCCCGGAATGGTACTGGCTGCAGCTAATGCGGGAAGGGCTTGTTCAGCCATTCAAGCGGGTTGACCTGGATGCCGTTCACCCAGACCTCAAAATGGAGATGCGGACCGGTGACACGACCGGTGGCTCCAATTTTTCCGATTAACTGCCCCGCTTTGACATGCTCTCCAACCGCAACGTAAAATTCCGCCTGGTGAAAATAGGCACTGAAAACCCCCTGGCCATGGTCGATGATTGTGACATTCCCGCGTACCGTCTTCAGGCCGGTGAACACCACCACCCCATCCGCCGCGGCATAAATATCGAATGGATGGGCCTGCGAACAAACTCCGAAATCGATTCCCGTGTGAAAATTGTGCAGGACCCCGCCATTATAGGAGCGGCGGTTGCCGTAACCCGAGCGGATGCAATACGGACTGCCCACCGGTAATTGAAAAACCCCGTTCCAGTACTTTTCCGGCGTCACCACGGACGTCAGGGAAAGCAGCCATTGGTCTTCCGGACCGGTCACCGCCGGATCGATTGTGGACGGGTCCACTTCCAGGGCCGGATCGTTGGGAAAATCTCCGGATTTCACCAGCACCATCTGCTCGAACGACTGGATCGAACCATCCGGTTTGGTGACATCCATCCTAAGCGGATATACGCCCGGGTCTAGCATGGCGTGAACACCTTGCAGCGCCACCCAGGTATTGGTATCCGTATTATAGAAGTGCAGAGGCTGGTCCGCCAGCATTCCACCCAGCGCCGACGCTTGTGAAGAGACGATTGTGATCTGTGCCGTCGATCCCTGCTTGAGTGGCAAAGGATCCACTTCTACAGAGGTTATGGCAGCTGGCAGTCCTGATGGTGTGGCAGTGGAAGATCCCGAGGGAAGGTAAAGCATGTCTCCGGGCATGCCGGCAGACGGGCTGGTAAGACCGTTGATCTTGGCAATTGTCCAGGGGTCGCTGCCTCCCTTTACTGCCAGTTCCAATAAGGTTTCCTCCTGTCCCAGGCTGGATCGGGCGGTCCAAGCCGGCTGGTTGTCCTGCTGTAAAACAAGCAGTTCGTAACCCGCATACAACTCGGTTGGGCTGACAATGTGGTTAAGTTTTCCCAGGAAGGCCGGGTCAACGCGATATTGGCGGCTTAGGCTTTCGAGGGTTTCTCCAAAAAGCACCGGCTTGATGACCAGGGTCCCACTCAGCCCCTCCAGCCCGGGGATGACCAGTTTGTCACCGACGAAAATGTCCTGGCTCGTCATGTTGTTGATCGCCTGGAGATCGCTTACGGTCACGTGGAAAAGGCTGGCAATTCCCCAGAGCGTATCGCCCGCTTGAACAATGTAGACCAGGCCGGACGCAGGGGTGGAAGTTTGGGCGGAGACGGGGGTTGCTGAGAAGATCAGGAGTAATAACAGGATGATGGCGGAAATTCGTTTAAGCATTTTGAAACTCGACATGATCCCCAATTTTAAATTCGTTTATTCGACTGGGGTGGATCTCTAGGATGTATCTGGCTGGCTTGCGGGGAGCGTAGACGGGACGCCAGGTGCGCGCCAGGACGGTATCCACGACCGCATATTCGGAGTTGATCCAGATCACCGCCAGGTCCATGAAGACAAATAGCATGTGGATGGAGGTATCCAGGCGGCTGTCGCGAGCTTCGACCAGTAGCATGCCTTCATTATGCGGGAGGCTGGACCTGAACATCAGGCCACGCAGGCGGCACAGGAAACTGGCACAATAAACGACCTGCAACGGCGCGGGCAGAGGTTGGTTAGTATTTTCGAGCTGGATGAGCTTCATAGTCAATAATTAAGGAAACGGGGCGAGAATTCGCCCCGTTCGGATTGGATCAGGCTGTCGCCTTCTTCCTGGCGGCGAGCACGTTGTCCACGCTGTTCAAAAGTTCCTGTGGGCTGAATGGCTTGGCGATGTAATCATCCACTTTGGCGATGTGCAGACCGAGCACTTTATCGATACTCTGAGCCCTGGCGGTGACAACAATGACCGGGATTTTTTTCATGGCCTCATCGGCCTTCATCCGCTGATAAACTTCCCAGCCGTCCATATCGGGCATCATCAGGTCGAGCAGGATGAGGTCCGGATGCTCCTCCTGGATGATCTTCAGCCCTTCCTCGCCGTTGCTGGCTCCTCGGACATCGAATCCGCGCCGGTTGAGAATCAGACGGATGAGATCGATCATTTCCGGTTCGTCTTCGATGCAAAGGATGATTTTTGCTTCTCTTTCGACCATGGCACACCACCTGAATGAATTAAGTGTACCACATAAAAATATCCGTGAGAGTTCATTGGGTGATGCGTTCTATGGTGCCCGTAAATTCCTTCGGCAATAAATTTTCACCGCGAAGACGCCAGGTCCGGAAAGTGGGTTAATGTGTTTCTTTGCGTTCTTCATTGCATCGCGGTTCGATCCTGGACAATCCGAGAAGCGAAGTGGCAACTTTAGGACCCTCCTCGGAAGCGCTTTTTCTCCTCGAATATATTAGAACTTTGTATAATATATTCTCCGAATCTGGTATAGAGGTCTATAGGTTGGTATAATCAGCGTTTGCGGACTGGAGGTACTTGTGAAATCACGTAATCAATCATATATAATTTACCTTCTGCTGTTCATCGCGATCGTGGCTATGATCTATTTTAATATTCAAAAGCAGCCAAACGCGCAGGGACCATTGAGCATCAGCCAGGTTGCACAGCAGATTGAAGCTGGTAAGGTTGCCCGAATTACTGTTAATAATGATAATAGTTTGATCGTGATCTCCGCAAGCGACAGCACGATCGAGCAGACGGCGCGTAAAGAATCCGAGACCACACTAGTTTCGCAATTATTGGCTTTGGGTGTGACACCAGACCAGCTTGCTAAAGTTTCCGTCCAAGTAAATCCACCCAGCCCCTGGGCTGGTCTTTTGACCCTGGCTTCCTACCTCTTGCCGGTGATCCTGTTTGCCGTCTTGTTTTGGTTCATCTTCCGCCAGGCACAGGGTAGCAACAACGCCGCCATGGCTTTCGGCAAGTCGAAGGCGCGCATGTTCAGCGGGGAACACCCCACCGTCACGTTTGAAGATGTCGCTGGGATTGATGAGTCCAAGGAAGAACTCAAGGAAGTGGTTGAGTTCTTGAAAGAGCCGCAGAAGTTTATTCAATTGGGTGCGCGCATCCCGAAGGGCGTTTTATTGGTTGGTCCTCCCGGCACAGGCAAGACCCTGCTCGCCAAAGCAGTCTCTGGCGAGGCGGGAGTGCCCTTCTTCTCGATCTCGGGATCGGAATTCGTCGAGATGTTCGTCGGAGTGGGCGCCAGCCGCGTACGCGACCTGTTCGATCAGGCCAAACGCCACAGCCCCTGTATCGTCTTCGTGGATGAAATCGATGCGGTTGGACGCCAGCGCGGCGCAGGCCTGGGCGGTTCGCACGATGAGCGCGAACAAACCCTTAACCAGATGCTGGTCGAGATGGATGGTTTCGATACGGATACCAACGTTATCGTGGTAGCCGCCACCAACCGGCCTGACATCCTCGACCCGGCCCTGCTGCGTCCGGGAAGGTTTGACCGCCGTATCACCCTCGATCGCCCTGACATGCGTGGCCGTGAGGCCATCCTGAAAGTGCATGCGCGCGGCAAACCCTTCGCTCCCAGTGTGGACCTCGGCTCGATTGCACGCGGTACGCCTGGTTTCGTCGGCGCGGACCTGGAAAACCTGATCAACGAAGGCGCTATTCTGGCAGCCCGTCGAAACTTAAAGGCCATCGGCCAGCCGGAATTGGAAGAAGCCATCGAACGGGTCGTGATGGGACCGGAGCGCAAATCCCGCCTGATCAGTGACGAAGAAAAGCGCATCATTGCCTATCACGAGGCCGGTCACGCCGTGGTGGTCACCGCCATCCCGGAAGCTGACCCGGTGCAGAAGATCACCATTGTCGGGCGTGGACAGGCTGGCGGCGTGACCTGGTTCCGTCCGGAAGATGACCGTGTCCTGACCTCCCGCCGGAAACTGATTGCGCAACTTGCAGGAGCCCTGGGCGGACGTGTCGCCGAGGAGATCGTTTTCGATGACATCACCTCCGGCGCATCCAATGATTTGGAGCAAGTCACAAAAATGGCCCGCGCCATGGTTACCCGTCTGGGTATGAGCAACGAATTGGGTTCGATGGTCTACGGTCAGAAGGAGGAACTTATCTTCCTTGGCCGCGAGATATCGGAACAGCGCGATTATTCCGAGGCCGTTGCCGAACAGATTGACCGCGAAGTCCGCAAGCTGGTGGACGAAGCTTACGTCCAGGCGACAGGTATAATAAAGAAATACCGCGACCAATTGGACGCGGTGGCAGCCAAGCTGCTCGAGGTGGAATTCGTTGAGCCGCGAAGAATTCGAGAAAATCTTCCCGCCTCCATTCCCCAAGAGAAGCGGCACGCCGCAGCCCGCATAGATCATTTTTTCCATAAAAATTCATCAGGAGCCTCCATCGGGAGGCTCCTGCGTTTTATTGTTCCCTATTCCTTAATCCCTAATTCCTGATCCCTGGTGACCTTCTCATTCTTTTAATAGTTCCTTTTTCAAAATCTTCCCCAGCGTGGACTTGGGTAATTCAGTCCGGAATACCACCTCGGTCGGGACCTTGAACGGAGCCAGCCGTTCCCGGCACCAGGCTTGTATGTCTGCCTTGCCTGCCGCTTCACCAGCTTTGAGTACCACCCAGGCCTTGACCGTTTCTCCGCGGTACGCATCCGGAATGCCGGTCACGGCTACTTCCGCCACAGCCGGATGGGCGCTGATCACCTCCTCCACCTCGCGCGGCCAGACTTCCAACCCACCTGGTTTGATCAGGTCCTTTTTCCGGTCTATGATGTAGAAATAACCCTCCGCGTCCATGCGGGCGATATCCCCGGTGTAGAGCCAATCGCCATGCAGCGCAATCTCTGTCTCTTTGGGCATGTTATGATATCCCAGCATCACTTGCGGGCTCTGGATGACCAACTCACCCTCTTCGCCGGATGGGCCTTTCGGTAACGCCATCCTCCAGGCTGACAATCCTGGCATCCACATCCGGGAGTGGCAGGCCGATCGAACCGAATCGGTTTTCCCCGCGCAATGGATTACAGTGTGTGGCAGTCGGTGCTTCGGATAGACCGTATCCCTCGACGATCCGCCCGCCTGTCAGGCTTTCGAATTTCTCTTTTGTCTGCTTCATCAATGGGGCAGAGCCGGAGATGCAGGCCTTGATGCTGGACAGGTCCACCTTCCCGGCGCTTACTTCCGGGGCATTATTGATGGCATTGTAGAGCGTGGGAGCGGCTGGGAAGTAGGTGACGTGGTGTGTCTGGATGGCAGACAACAACTCCGCGATGTCGCGCGGATTGGGAATGATGACCAGGCAGGCGCGCAGGGCCATACCCAGCAGCATCCCGCACACCATACCGTAGATATGGTAAATTGGCAGGGCCAGCAGGAAAGTCTCTTTCTCTTCTTCGAGCGTGGACATCCAGGCCTTGAACTGGAGCGTGTTTGCCACTAGGTTGCGGTGCCGGCACACCGCGGCCTTGGCGATGCCGGTCGTCCCACCGGTGTACTGGAACAGGGCGACATCCTCCGGCCCTACTGTGGCTTTAATTCCAAATGACGTTAATTTTCTTTCTTCATTATCCGTTCTATTCGCACCGTTCGTGATGTTCGTGATCGCCTGCTCCTGGTCTTTGGGAGTCGTGGAGAGAAGCTCTTTGAAGTTCATATCACCGGGTCCGACATTTCCATCTTTCGTCACAATCACACGTTGTATGCCGGTCCCTGGCTGGGCTGTTTTCAGTCGCTCGAAAAGCGTACTGGCGCAGAAGACCGTCCACAACCCGGCGTCATTGGCCTGGTGGACGATCTCGGGAGGGGTATAGAGTGGGTTGATCGCGACGACGACCGCCCCGGCTTTCAGGATTGCAAAGTAGGCCAGGACGAACTCCGGGCAGTTGGGCATGTAAATCCCAACGCGTTCCCCCTTGCGGATACCCTGCCCGGTCAGCGCCGCCGCCAGCTGGTCGGTTTGGATGGCCACCTGCCTGTAGGATAGTGTCTCATCCATAAATATAAGGCAGGGTCGCTCCGGGCAACACCGGTCGGCTTCATCCAAGAAATGGAAGACCGGCACTGCGGGATAATCGATGTGGTGCGGCACACCGGGATCGTAGCGTTCGAGCCAGGGGTGGGTGGTCATGGGGAGAGTATAGCGGAGAGGTCAGGTGGAGTCAACGGAAGCCGACTTCTCAAGTAAATTACTTGACGAAGAGCTGGATGACAAATATAATTAGATTATCTAACTAACCATTAAAGAGGAGATATGGAACACCTTCTGATCGACTTCATTAATACTCTTGATCTATCGCTTAAGAAATTACAGGCTGAAGTTGGAGATGGTTCAGGCCTTTCGAAACTGACCATCCACCAATTTCAATATATAGATGCAATTCATGCGCTTGGAGAACCTACCATTACCGAAATTGCAGATCGGCTTAAGATCACCAAAGCTTCTGTCACAACAGGAATCAATAAACTGATAAATATGGGCTATGTAACCAAAGCTCAATCGAATCAGGATAAACGCGTATTTCATGTTCGTTTAACAGAGGCAAGCCTCCAATTGGTAAGAGCCAAACACCAGTCATTGAAAGAGTATGGGGATTTTATTGAGTTGGCGTTAAGTGAAGATGAATTGAGACGATTAAAAGCCACATTAGCCAAGTTGGTCAGGCTGTTTAAACAAGCTGATTAGTTTTCTTTATCAAAAGATCATTGAGGAGATTTTTCATGCTCATTACGATTTTAGCAGCCGGTACGAGAGGGGACGTTCAACCGTATATTGCCTTGGGGATGGAGCTAAAAAAATCCGGTCACAATATCCGTTTGGCAACATTTAAGAACTTCGAGGATTTCGTAGTAAACCATGGTTTGGATTTTTTCCCCGTCAAAGGGGATATCTCCAAATTGGCCGTAAGCGATGATACTCGCCATGCCAGGCAGGCTGACAATCCTCTTAAGTTAGTGTTAAGTTTCAATAAACTTAAATCCTATGTGTTTGATTTGCAGGAAGATTATTTTAGTGCCTGTGAAAGTTCGGATGCAATCGTATACCACCCAGGCATCTCAATCGGTTATTTTGCCGCCCAATATTTAAAAATTCCCAGTATTCTCGCCACCCCGTTTCCCATGACCCCCACCAAAGAGTACCCCGCTTTGATTTTCTACAAGGGCATTCGACTGGGGAAAGGTTTTAATATATTCACCCATAAGGTTTTTGAGCAGGTCATGTGGCGGACTTCCAGCCTGGCGGTTAAACAATTTTGGGTGAAGAAGTTCGGGCATGTTCCGGAGGGCTTTACCACCCCATTCCCGAAGCAAAACACCCGAACCAACCCGACGGTGATCTCCTGCAGTAATTATGTATTTCCAATGCCGTTGGATTGGCCGGAGCATGTAACCAACACCGGTTACTGGTTCCTGGACGAAGAAGCCGGCTGGCAACCCTCCAAGGCTCTGCTGGATTTTCTGAATAAGTGGCGCACCCCGGTGTATGTCGGTTTTGGCAGTCTGGCGGATCCTGCCCGGGCTGTGCAGACAACCGGACTGGTCATGGATGCGCTCAGACGGTCCGGTCAACGAGGTATTTTGGCAACCGGCTGGAGTGGGTTATCAAAAATGGATATATCTTCCTGAGGATATATTCATTCTGGAAAGGCGCCGCATGCCTGGTTATTTCCACGCATGGCGGCTGTCATCCATCATGGCGGCGCCGGAACCACAGCGGCCGGCTTGAGAGCCGGGGTGCCAAGTATTCTCGTACCGCATAGCAATGACCAGTTTGCCTGGGGTCGGCGTATGTATGAGCTTGGAGTGGCTTCAAGACCCATTCCGAGAAAAAATCTCACAGCTGAAGGATTATCCGATGCGATCAAGTTCGTTTTGTCCAAAGAAATGAGGAAAGCAGCGAAAGATCTGGGGATTAAAATACAAAGTGAAAATGGAACCGGGAGGGCCGCCAAAATAATAAATGATGCTTTGCTTGCCGATTGACCCCTCGGTAATTCGGATTTTTCAAATTTCTTCTTCCGTTTTTACTTCCATCCCGTCCTGTTTGCAAGCCTGCGCGAACACGCCGTCCCCATCCACCAGCCTCCCGGAAAAACTCCCATCGTAAATTCTCCCGCAACCGCAGCTGGGTGACCTGGCTTTAAGGATGGCTGTCTTTGCTCCAACCAGCCGGACCAGTTGCAACGCTTCCACGGCGCCTCGGTGAACGCTTCCGTCATATCCACTCCATCTTTCCTGATAACCTTATTGCCGATAATTTCAGCCGATTCTCTGTGGAGTAGGCAATCCACCCAATTGTTCCGGGCATACCGGGATTGCTTTGCCCTCCGAAACGAGACGGATTACTTTTTCGCACGGTTTCCCCGCGCCATCAAAGCGGCAGTGTACATCTGCCAAACAGGCGCTGACGATGATCATGGTATTTTCTCCTGTCGCTTGAGCCACTCCAGCGCCCCCAGCCCGGCCGCACGTCCGGAAGCAAAACAGGCGGTCAGCAAATACCCGCCGGTGGGAGCCTCCCAGTCCAGCATTTCCCCGGCACAGAAAACCCCCGGCAGGTTGCGCAGCATCAGGTGCTCATCCAGCGGCTCGAAGTCCACGCCGCCAGCGCTGCTGATGGCTTCCACCAGCGGGCGCGCCCTGAGCAGGGGAATGGGCAAATCCTTGATTGCCCGAGCCAGCCGTTCGGGGTCGGCGAAATCCGCCTTTGGCACGAACTCCCTCAACAGCCCGGCCTTGACGCCCTTGATGCCGACCGATTTTTCGAGATGGCTTGCCACGGAGTGGGAGCCGCGCGGCCGGGAAAGGCGCTGCAAGCAACCGTTCTTGCGTCCAGCCGGGGGCCAGGTCCAGATGGATGACGGCGTGCCCGCTGGCTTCGATCTCGTCCCGCAGGAGCGCCGAACAGGCATAGATCAGACTTCCCTCCACGCCGGTTTCAGTGATGATGAATTCACCCTGCTGGTGAAATGCTGTTCCCTTGGCGTCTGTGAAAGACAGGACCACAGCTTTCAAAGGTGACCGGCGAAACGTGTGCGGAAGTGCTCCGCTCCAGGCCACGTCGAAGCCGCAGTTGGACGGCTTCAATGGCGCAACTGCCACCGCCTCGCCCGGCCAGCAACGGGACCCATGCGCCGGTCGAACCGGTCTGTGGCCAGCTCCCGCCTCCCAGCGCCAGGACGACCGCTTCCGCCTGAACGGAAATTTCACCGTCAGGCGTTTCGAAGCGCAGGAAATGGTCGGCATTCCACCCGGTCCATTTGTGGCGGAAGTGAAAGGTCACGCCTGAGACCCGAAGGCGGGTTATCCAGGCGCGCAACAGCGGCGCGGTTTTCATCCCGACCGGGAAGACCCGGTCCGAGCTCCCGACGAAGGTCTCGATGCCGAGTTCACTCGCCCAGGCTCTCAATTCCTCCGGGCCAAAGGCTGTCAGGAGGGGTTCCATTTCCTCGCGGCGCTTACCGTAGCGGGATAGGAACAGGTCGAATGGTTCGGAATGGGTCAGGTTCAATCCGCCCTTGCCTGCCACCAGGAACTTGCGACCGGCGGATGGCATGCCTTCGTATAGGTGCACCTGCACTCCACCGTTCGCCAGTACTTCGGCAGCCATCAGCCCGGCGGGTCCGCCACCGATGACTGCCACCGATTTGCGTTCGTTGACTATGGAAGATCCCATGGATGGACGAGATTCGAAATAGATGATAAATGCGGTTACGAATTGGTCAGCCTCCCGACAATCCAAAAAAAGTTCTCTTGATAGGTGGATTTACTTTTTTGACAGCCTGCTCGACTTCTTCACAAAATTTCTGCGCAGCCGGATCCGGGCCCATCTGCAGGTTCCCCCGGACACTATCTTTGGTATCATTGATAAAGCCTGTTACTTCCAACTCCATGTCTTTCGTACGCCTGGATACAAACGCTTTGACTTGAATCAATTTGAGCCTGGCTCCGGTTACGATTGTGTCCGATCGATCTCCGCAGCGTGCCCAGACCAGCCAGTCCGCTGTTAGGAGCATCGCGAGATGGATGGTTGTATCGCGTTCACTGGATAGGAAAGGATCCAGAAAAGTGGCAAGTCTGCCGGAATCTTGTTTTTCGGAGATGGTTTCACAGCACAGTAGCGTTCCAGTATCCGGATCCTCCAACTGGTGCTTATGGAAATATTCCCGGATGGCCTGGTACAATCCGGGCTGTACTTGACTTACAGAACATTCCCTGGTGGTGCGAACATACCCACTCATGATAATTCCTTTCCAATCACAGTAACAGCGGGATGATTGTTGCGTTTCCCATCCTACAAAAGAACCTATGTTCAGAAGTTGACGGTATGATGGGATTCACCTTTCTCATTGAGAGAGAAGACTGTTTTTCTGGACCCCAGCGATACCTCATATCCTCCTAGGAACCCTCCAAAAGAGAATTGGCCGTTTGCGTCCGTCGTCATCCTCGTTGGCGCCAGCCACCATTCCCCTTTGACCAGCTTCAATAATTCATCATAAGCCGGTTTGCGGCTGTGGTCGTTACGCAGCAGGCCGGCCGGAGCATTCAGCCAGCCTCCATCGGACAAATCCCACCAGATGATCGCCTGCACGGCCGGATGGGATAACAGGGTCTTATAGTGCAGGACCACCTCCCTGGCTTGACGTTCCTCCCCTTCCGGTGTGCTTGGCCAGTCACTAACCTGGTAATCGTTCAGATCGACGATTTCAGGAGGGCATGAGATGTCCTGACACAATCGTGTTCTCGGTAAAGTGGATTGGCAGGTTGAACCGCTCGAACCTCTTGAGCACGTTCAAGGTTCGTTCGGCGCCCCAATAGCCCTGGTGCATGTGCGATTGGATGCCAATCACATCGATCCGGACACCGGCTTCCAGGCAACCCTCGACGAGGATGTCATAGGCCGGTGAAATGTCGAAATCGTTCAACAACAACACGGCCCTCGGATTGACCGACCTCGCAGTATCGAACATCGTGCGGATCATCCCGATACGCCCCAGCTCCTTGCACAAACGCGTGATTCCATTGTCGTAGCGATCAAAAATGGGCATGATGACAGCTTCGTTGACAACATCCCACTTATCGATCACTCCGGCAAAATCAGACACATCCCGTTGAATCCGCCTCACCTGTGCCTCGAGGATTTCCCGGTTGCCCATGCTGAGCAACCAATCTGCCGTGAGTGTATGCCAGCATAAGGGATGCCCTTTAACGATGCAATTGTGATCCAGGTACCAGTGTGCCGTATTGAGAATGCGCTGCGTCTGGGGCTGGCCGCGCTGGGGCTCAAAACGTGCCCAATAGAACGGAAGTGTAACCTGGTTGAAGAGTTGCAAGAATCGTTCATTACGCAAGTCAGCCAATTCTTTCTCTTTTCCAGATAATTCACCGTTTGCCAGGGCAATGGTACTTTCCCCCCAGGTGCTCCCGAATAGGAATTGGTGTTTCTTCTGTTCCACCAGGATGTCCTGGTGGGCGAGGGGCACTCCGTTCTGGACCAGTGTGATTGTGGCATGGGTGGCCCGGTTCTGGCGAATGGCACGGTCGAGATTGTCTGTGCTGGCAAGGTTTTCCATATCTTAATGATTTATCCAATTTGCTTGATGAAAACCCTTCGGCGCTTGTGCTGGCGGGTTTCGAAATATTTCCATTGCCCCTGGACGAGTTGGTTGGTCTCCAGTTCGGGGTTGGTCTCGATTTTCTTGACCCCCATTTTCCGGAACACCTCGTACATGCTGTTCATGAGAATGGCATTGGCGCCCGAGCCTCGATACTCGGATTTAACCGCCACCAGGTACAGGTCGGCGCGGTCGTTCTTCTTGAGGGCGTTCAGCAGGTAAATGAATCCGAAGGGGAAAAGCTGACCGTGGCTTTTCTGCAATGCCCGTGAGAGCGATGGCAGTGCCACTCCGAAGGCTACCATCTCATTCTTCTCGTTGTATACCATTGGTACGAAATCCGGAGTGACAAAACCAAAATACTGGGCGATGTAGGCATCCACCTGTTTGGAGGTCAGCGGGACCGTGCCGTAAAGTTGTTTATACTCATTTTCGAGCAATTGGAATAATTCTTTGGCATGTTTCAAAAGCTCTTGCTTGTTTCGTAATTCCAGCAGTCTGAATTTATTCCGTCTCATGACGATGGCTGCCATGCGGGCGATCTTCTCGTCCGGTACGGCGGGCATGCTGATCTCGTATTCCACCCAATCGATATCCTTGGTATATCCAGACTTTTCCATATGGGTGCGGTAAAAGGGAAAGTTATAGGACGTTGCCATGGTTGCCAGTTCGTCAAATCCCTCCACGAGCATCCCTTCCCGGTCCATGTCGGTGAAACCGAGCGGCCCGTGGACTGCAGTCATGCCGGATTCTTTTGCCCAGGCTTCCACTCTCTGGAGCAGCGCGCTGGATACCTGCGGGTCGTCAATGAAATCCAGCCAGCCAAACCGCATATACCGCTGCCCCCATTTCTCAACATGCGGATGGTTAATGATCGCTGCCACCCGGCCAACGATGGCTCTGTCCCGGTATGCCAGCCAGTAACGCGCCTCGCAGGTTTCGAAAGCCGGGTTCTTGTCCCGGCGCAGTGTGTTCAGATCGTCAGAGACGAGATTAGGAACCCAATATGGGTTATCGCGGTAGAGTGTGAAGGGGAAATGGATGAAAGCTTTCAGGTCTTTCAGACTGGTGACTTCTTTGATCTGGACGTCCATGGGTGGCCCTTTCTTTTTCTTGGAGTATGAAACGGACTTACGCATCCCCTTTTAGAAAAGCGTGGATGATTTTCAGGATCTCTTCCAGCTTCACCTTTCCCGCCTCGAACCAGTGGATGGACGGGTCATCCATTTTGAACCAGTTGGCCTGCCGGCGAACGAAGACACGCGTCAGGCGGCGCATTTCAGTTTTGGCCTGTTCCACGTTCATCCGGCCTGCCAGCACGTTTACACACTCCCGGTAACCGATGGCTGACATGGTTGGCAGGTCCGCCGAACAACCTGAATTGAGCAGGCCTTGTACCTCGTCCAGCAGACCGGCCGCGAACATGGACTTTATCCGTGCATCCACCCGCGCGTAGATTTCCGGTCGCGGGCGGGTCAAACCGATGGTCAGCAGGCGATACAGACCCTCGGTCTGTCCGCGCTGCTCGGAGAATTTCCTCCCCGTCAGGCGGATGACTTCCAGCGCCCGAACGGTCCGTCGCACGTTGCGCGGGTCGATCCTTTCAGCAGCCGCGGGATCGAGTTTTTGCAATTCTTCATACAAAGCCAGATACCCCTTAGCCTTGGCCCTGGCTTCCAGTTCCGCCCGTAACTGCGCGTCCGGGCTGGTAACGGGGGTGTCCAACCGTGCGTGACCGCATGGATATATTGCCCGGTCCCACCGACGAGCAGGGGCAGATGCCCGCGCCTCTGGATGCCCGCGATGGCCTCGGCTGCGGCTTGTTGGAACAGACCCAGGCTCCAGCTGGCACGTGGATCGGCGACGTCGATCAGGTGATGCGGGACGCCTCGCCGTTCCTCCGGCGTGGGTTTGGCGGTGCCGATGTCCATGCCGCGGTAAAAGAGCCGTGAATCCGCCGATACGATCTCGCCGTTCAGCCGTTTTGCCAGGTGGATGGAAACTTCGCTCTTGCCCACCGCCGTTGG
The DNA here is from genome assembly GCA_963827305.1 of uncultured Chloroflexia bacterium. GTDB lineage: Bacteria > Chloroflexota > Anaerolineae > Anaerolineales > Villigracilaceae > UBA877. Next base: position 15,514 of record CAWHAM010000011.1, on the reverse strand, counting down.
CCCGACGATCACAATGAGAGGAGGTTTTTCCTCCCCCTTCGGGGGAAAGGTTGGAGGTGAGGGGTGAGAGGTCCTTTGCCTCTCTCCCACCGGGATGGGTCGCCGTAAGGGTGGAGGGGCGGGGGTTGAGGGGTTACTCGATGACATTTTCAAAATGGAAGATCTCAGGCTTTCCGCCGGGTTTTCTTTCAATGGATATTACGTCAAACTGCCAGCTTTCTGGGCTTTCCGGATGTGCTTGCAGATAATCTTGTGCGGCAGACAGCATGTGCGCCTGTTTCCTGCGGGTGACGGATTCTTCCGGATAAGCAAATGTATGCGAACTGCGCGTTTTCACCTCGATGAAAATAAGTGCAGCCTCTTTCCCGGCAATGATGTCAATTTCACCGTGCGCCGTGTGGAAATTGCGCGCCAGGATGCTGTAGCCCTTGCTTTCGAGGTAATGGGTGGCGACCTCTTCGCCCCATTGACCGGTGGCTTGTGTTGTACCTGTCATATGCGTAGCTTTTCCACCAGGTTGCGGAAGTGGTAACCCAACCCCCGCCGGTGGGGGGCGAACTCGGACAAGAGTCTTTCGTAGCGTGCAAGCATGACGCGTGTGGTGTTCTCGATTGCGTATTTCCCGGAAACCTTTCGGGCTGCCGCGCCCATCCTGCGTCTCAAATCACCATCCAGGCAGAGCCGGGTCAGGTAAGCCGCAAAGGCTGCCTGGTCCTGGCTGGAGAGGCAACCGGTAATGCCGTCTTCAACGGTGTCACCCACTCCGACCGAATGGATGCCCAGAACGGGCAGTCCGGAGGCCATTGCTTCGATGACGGAAAGCGGATGGACTTCCGTTACGGAAGCGGTTACGAAGATGTCACACATGGAAAGAGCCTGCGGTAGTTCATCGTAAGGTAGCATGCCGGTGAAATGGATCCGGTCGGATGCGCCTGTCCCGGCCGCCTGCTGCTTGAGCGCCTCTTCTTCCGGCCCGCCGCCGACGATCACGAGCTGGGTGTTTTTAATGACTTCGGCAGTTCCGGCGAACGCCCGGATGAGAAAATCCAGATTTTTTTCCGGCCCCAGCCGCCCGGAATATATCAGCAGGATATCCTCTTTCCTGAACCCGAAATCCCTGCGGCAGTCTTCGAAGGGTGCCTGATATAGCTGGAGCTCCACGCCGTTGGGGATGATTTCGATGGGACTGTTGACGCCCAGCTTTTTCAAAACTTCTCCCATCCCGGCTGAGGGCGAGATCACCAGGTCCACGGCCTGGCAAAAAGGCGGCATGTAGGTCTGCAGGAAAGTATCACTGAACTCTTCCGGCAGGAGTGGCAGGTAAGCCTGCGCATACAGGTCGTAGCGGGTATGGTTGGTGAAGACAATCGGAATGCGTACCGGGCGACAATAGTTCAGGGCCAGACGTCCGCTGAGAAAAGGATGGTGCACATGCGCCAGGTCCATGGTCTGGAGCAGGGCTTTCGCCCGTCGGCTGTAGCGGAAGCTCAGGTAATAGCCGGTATCTGTCAGCGGCAGGCCCGGCGAACGCACCACCCGTGCTTCGTCGTCCGCGTAGTCAAGATCCCCGAAGGTGAAGATGTAGACTTCGTGTCCGGCTTTTTCAAGATATTCCTTATTCAGGGAAATGTAGTTGGTAATTCCGCTGACATGCGGCTTATATACGTCCGTCATCATGCCAATTCGCATCAAATACCTCGTTAAGGAATATAATCTTCTGCGAGGTCGCGTTGAAATTTTCTGGTGAACGCCCTGGACCCATGGTAAGTCAAGCAAGACCGCCTGTCAAGGTGGGGTATAATTATGACCTTGGGAAGCTTATACCGACAATGAGCCCACACGGGTAATCTCAATTCAAGGCAGGCTATGGCTGGCGTTACTCTTACGTTGTCTCCAGATTATTGGCAGACCATTTCCCTCGGCAAGAAAGACCTCGAATTCATCAGCACACATCTTTTTGAGAATGAGATTCCTCTTAATGAGGCGGAACTCGTTCCCATCCTGGTTGAAGAGCGTATCCGCGACGAGCGCGACGCCCAGGTTAAGCAGCAGAAATCGAGCGGCAGGCTCTATCTTCCCGCAGAACATTTTAAAACCGGGGAAAAGTTGGTATTTCCGGCGCTGGATTGGAAAAAAGGTAAAGTGGTTCATATACGCCCCAGTGTGAATCCCACTCTGGGTAATTTTGAAGTCATCGAAGTGGAATTCGAGGACGGGACCTCGCGCCTGTTTGCGGCGGGGTTGGAAGACCACAAACTGAATCGACCGGTTGAAATTTCGTCCGATGACCAGCTGCTCAACCCGGCTAACGTGATCAATACTCACGGCCGGGATTTGGAACAAAAAATGACCGCCGCGCTGACCGCGGATAAAGCCCTGGTGCAGGTTGCCGGGCGTTGGTTTCCTCGGGCCCTATTGGTGGATGTTAATGCTGGCCATCTGAATTTAGCCGAAGCGGTGCTGGATGAAGCCGGCGGTAAGCCACTGCCGACCAATGCCCTGATCGAGCAGGTGGAATTACCCGGCAACGTCAACCCAAAACTGATCGAGTTTTCATTGAACTATGCCCTACAGTCGGATGGGCGTTTTGATGAAGTCGGTCCGGCTGGCGAAGTATTGTGGTTCTTGAAGCGTCTCGAACCGGAGGATGTCCGGCAAATCCCGGCACCGTTACGTTATACGGCTATTCCCTACCAGCGTTCCGGCATGTCTCGTGAGATGCTGGCCCTCGAGTTTGAATTGGATGACGAACTCTCCGAAGCTGAACCACCCTCGGACGAGATGAATGAAGTTGTGATTAGCCTGAACTATCCCCACTGGCGGGCCGGGACGCTCCCGGTCTCAGCCCGTGTGCGCGGGTTATTCCCCACCGCGTACTACACTCAGCGTGTGCGCTTCACACTCGTTGACGGCCAATCTCACGAAGAGATGCCAGCCTGGGTGGTGCGCCAACACGGCTATGTGGTCGGCTTGAGCAAGTTTTATCAGAAGTATGGAGTTATGCCTGGCAGCCTGATTTCTGTGACAAGAGGAAAAAAACACGGGCAGGTGGTTGTCACTGCTAAATCCCGCCGCCCGATGCGCGATTGGGTGCGGACCGTGTTGGTTGGCAGTGATGGCAGGATCGTCTTCGCCATGCTGAAACAGAACATTACCACAGACTTCAATGAACGCATGGTGATTGCCGTTCCTGATGTTTCCGGAGTAGACGAAGCCAGCAGCCAGATTGCCAAACAGCGCCTGCCGTTTGAACAACTGGTGGCCGATATAATGGTCGAGTTGGTAAAAATGAACACCCAGGGACATGTCCATGCCCAGGAGTTATACTCGGCATTGAATATTGTCCGCCGCTGCCCGCCTGGCCCTCTCCTGACTTATCTGACCAGTGATCCAAAGTTCAAACATGTCGGCGACATGCACTTCCGTATGGCAGATACGGACGGCGACCATGAGTGAATTGAAAAAATTCTCCCTGGTCAAGCCAACCATCCAGATGCCTTTCCATATAGATTTTGATTGGTGGCGGGCCAACGACGAAAATTGGCATGTCGCTTTGATGAGCATGTTATGCGCGGAACACCAGGAGGCTTTTACCAGCCTGTCGGAAGGTCAGATGATTGATTGGGTTGACCCGGAAACCGCCGAAGTCCGCCAGATGGACGGTTTACAGCACATCCTTATCCAGCATTGTGCCAGGCAGACTGGTTTCCTCGACGAACACACCGCCATGGTGGAGGCCATTTTCCGTTTGCTGCTGGCGAATGGGAACACTCCCATGTCAGCCGAGGAATTGGGCACCCGGCTCAACCGCCCGGCGGAAATAATTTTACGAACGATAGCCGGGCCACGGGTGTATAAAGGCCTGCGTCCATACTTGGCTTGATGGATGCCCCTGTAGCTCAATCGGATAGAGCACCTGCCTTCTAAGCAGTAGGCTCCGGGTTCGAATCCCGGCAGGGGCGCCAATCTCACTTTTACCCTCTCCCTATGGGACGTGTACCCGCTTTCCCTCATCCTTTGGGGGTAAGGTTGGAGGCCCAGGGTGAGGGAGATGGAGGTACTATGACTCTCGAACGCTTTGGCATCGTAAAATTCAGGGGACAGGATGTTACCGTCCTCGGTGCGGACCTGAAGCCCGGGGAAATCGCCCCGGAGTTTCTTGTTCAGAACCTCGAATGGGCACCCTTCCATGGACTGGCGGATACGCGGGGGAAAGTGCGCATTATTTCAGCCGTCCTTTCGTTGGAAACCGATGTCTGCGACCGCGAGACCCGTCGCTTCAACCAGGAAGCGGCTGCCTTGGGCAGGGATATTGCCATCCTGGTCATCAGCACTGACCTGCCCTTCACCCAGAATCGCTGGTGTGGTGCCTCCGGTGTGGACCAGGTGACCGTCCTCTCCGACCACATGTCCGCTGATTTTGGGGTCAAGTACGGCGTTCTCATCAAGGAAACCCGCGTCTTTCGCCGGGCGGTTTTCGTGGTAGACCGGGCCGGGAAACTTACCTATGTAGCGTACATGCCGGCTTTGGGAGTGGAACCGGATTACACTGAAGTGCTGGATGCTGCCAAGGCGGCACTTAAGTAAGGAGGCAGGCATGTCCCAGTTGCCCTGGAAGTCAAACCCTCTTTCAGAACGTTCGTTTTCTGGATTGCGCGCCATCGGCTGGCAGGTGAGCGTTCACTCCTATGCCTGGAGTCCGCCAACCGACGTATACGAGACGGAAGCCAGTTTTGTCGTGCGCGTGGAAGTGGCCGGGATGCGCGAATCGGATTTCACGATAAATGCTGAGGATAATTATCTTGTCATCAGCGGTGTCCGCAGCGAGTCGCCGGAGTGGCGCGCCTATCGTCAGATGGAGATCCGTTTCGGTGAATTCAGTACGGCCGTCGAACTGCCGCCTGGTGTGGACGTAGGCAAAGCCGATGCGGATTACAAGGATGGCTTTCTAAACGTCATCCTGCCCAAGCTCAAACCGACCAATGTCATTATTAAGGGATAATCGTTTTTTATGACCGCCTCTCGCTGGTATACCGGTCAATTGGAAGTCCTGGATTGGCTTCAGAATCCGGACAAGCCCTTGAAGGATTTATTCCTGCCGTCTATTTTTACGCGCCTCCAGAACAAGGAAGAACATTCTGATGAACCGGGCAGCGGCACTCCTTCAGAGGCGGAAACCGTGAAGTATCCGGAGGTCCTGCCCGTCCTGCCCCTGCGCGGCGTTGTCGTTTATCCCCAGACAGCTGTCCCGCTCACGATCGGCCAGATCCGTTCGATCAAGCTGGTGGACGAAGCCTCGGTCACGCCGGGAAAACTGATTGGTTTGGTGGCAGCCCGCAACCCGGAGATCGAAGAACCCGGGCCGGCAGACTTGTATCCGGTGGGAACAATAGCGACCATCCACCAGTTGTTTCGCGTCCCTGACAATACCATCCGCCTTTTGGTACAGGGCTTGGCGCGCTTCCGCTTGGGCGAGTTCGATCAGACCGATCCTTACCTGAAGGCCCACATCGAGGTGATCCCTGAGACGGTCGAGACCGGCCTAGAGATCGTTGCTTTGGCTCGCTCCGCCCGGGACCAGTTTGAACAGATTTCGGGGCTCACTCCATCAATCCCACGCGAGCTGGTGGCGTCTATCACCTCCCTCGAAGATCCCCTTCAGACCGCCTATACGATTGCCAACTTCCAACGCATTGATTTGGAGGACGCACAGACTCTGCTGGAATTGGATTCGACCAAAGCCAAGCTGGAAAAGTTGGTTGACCTGCTTGTGCGTGAGACCGAAGTGCTCAGCCTGGGCGCTAAAATTCAGAATCAGGCCCGCTCGGGTATTGAGAAAGTCCAGCGCGATTACTTCCTGCATGAGCAAATGAAAGCCATCCAGAAGGAACTGGGCGAGAACGACGAGCAGACGGTTGATGTGGATGAATTCCGCAAGAAGATTGAGGCGGCAAAAATGCCCGAAGAGGCCGAGAAGCAGGCCCGCCGCGAAGTGGACCGCCTGTCACGCCTGCCGACTGCCGCGGCCGAGTATGGTGTCATCCGCACCTATCTGGATTGGCTGGTCACACTGCCCTGGAGCCATGGTACGCAGGATAACCTGGATATTGCCCATGCGCGCCAAATCCTGGACCAGGACCATTATGGTCTGCAGGATATTAAGGAACGCATTCTTGAGTTTCTGGCCGTTAGAAAACTGCGCCTCGAGCGCAAAAATGAAAAATCGGAGCCTTCGAAAGACCTCATCCGTCGTGAGCGCGAAGGTGTCATCCTGTGTTTTATCGGGCCGCCTGGCGTCGGAAAAACCTCCCTGGGGCAGTCGATTGCACGCGCCATGGAGCGCAAGTTCGTCCGCATCTCCCTGGGGGGCGTGCGTGATGAAGCCGAGATCCGCGGCCATCGCCGCACCTACATTGGTGCCATGCCGGGACGTATCCTGCAAGCCCTGCGGCGCGTCGAATCCCACAATCCTGTTTTCATGCTGGATGAGGTCGACAAGCTGACGATGGACTTCCACGGTGATCCGTCCTCAGCCTTGCTGGAAGTGCTCGACCCGGAACAGAATGTGGAGTTTCGTGACAACTACCTAGAGGTCGCCTATGACCTTTCGCAGGTCTTTTTCATAACCACAGCCAACCAGTTGGAGACGATCCCGGCTCCGCTGCTCGACCGCATGGAAATAATCCAGCTTTCCGGTTATACGGAAGGTGAAAAGGTCGCCATCGCCAATGGTTATTTGATCCCGCGCCAGGTGCGGGAAAACGGCCTGCGCCCAGGCGAAGTCTCGCTGACTAGGGACGCCCTCAAAACCATCATCAACCTGTACACGCGTGAAGCCGGTGTCCGCAATTTGGAGCGCCGCATCGGTGCCATCTGCCGTAAAATTGGCACGCACATTGCTGAAGGAAAAAAGCAATCCGCCAGGGTTACGCCCAAGGTGGTCAAGGAACTGCTCGGCCACCCCGTCTTCATGGAGACCGAGGAGATTGACACCCGCGTATCCATCCCCGGTGTGGTTCCCGGCCTGGCCTGGACGCCTTTCGGCGGCGATATCTTGTTTATCGAGGCGACGAAAATGTCTGGGGCAAAAGGTTTCCAGATCACCGGCTCTGTGGGAAATGTAATGCAGGAATTGGCCCGGGCGGCGCTCTCCTATGTCCGCTCGCATGCCGAGGAGATTGGGCTGCATAAGGATTTCTTTGACAAGACCGATATCCATATGCACATCCCGGCCGGTGCGCAACCCAAGGATGGTCCCTCGGCCGGCGTCACCATGGCGACCGCTTTGGTGTCCCTGCTTTCCGGTCGCCCGGTTAAAAAAGGCGTCGGAATGACCGGTGAGGTCACCCTGCGCGGGCAGGTCCTTCCGGTCGGCGGGATCAAAGAGAAGATGATCGCTGCCCACCGGGCCGGATTGAAGACCATCATTCTGCCTACGCGGAACCAACCGGATCTTGATGATCTTCCGGCGGAAGTACGTAAATCGCTTTCGTTTGTCTTTGCCGGGACTGTCAATGATGTACTGGAGGCATCCCTGGGGAAAATTCCTCGGGTCGTGAAAAAAACGGGAGGAAAAAAGAATGCGAAGAATACTTCTGGCGGATGATGACTATACCATGGTGACACTCCTGAGAACCCTCCTCGACATGGAAGGCTACCAGGTGTCCACCTTGATGGATAAGGCCGGTGACATCCTCGAAAACATCCGCCAGGCGAAACCGGATGTATTGTTGATTGACATTTTCCTTGGCGACCGAAATGGGTTGGATATTGTCCGCCAGATTCGCCAGATGCCGAACTTAAATAATATCCGCATAATCATGGTTTCCGGTATTGACAAGACCAATGAATGCCTGGCTGCCGGCGCGGATGTATTCCTGCTTAAGCCTTACATGCCAAATGAACTTTTCGAAATACTCCGCTCGTGAATCCCAGGCTTCCATGACCGATATCCGTTTACGGGAATTCCGTTTCCCCGAAGATTATCCGGCTGCCCGTTTTCTTTGGGAAAATGCCGGCTCCGGCATTAATCTTAGGCGTTCTGATGAACCTGCAGAGATCCAGAAAAAGCTCCAGCGTGACCCCGACCTTTTTTTGGTGGCGGAAACAAATGGGAAGTTGATCGGCACGGTCATTGGTGGTTTTGATGGTCGACGCGGTCTTATCTATCACTTGGCGGTCGAGGCGTCTTTTCGCCAGAATGGTGTTGGTAGCCTGCTCATGGATGAGGTCGAGCGCCGTTTGAAGGCCAAAGGCTGCCTGAAATGCTATCTTATGGTAACGGTTGAGAATGAGAATGCCATGCGCTTTTATGAAGCCCGTCAATGGGAACGCATGGATACCGTCCATACCTACACCAAAACGCTTTGACTTGGAAGCCCGCGCAATCCATAGGTAAAAAAATGTCTCTCCGCTTCGGTATTCTGACCGTCTCTGATCGTTCCGCTCGCCGCGAACGCCCGGATCTTTCCGGTCCGGCGCTGGTGGAGCTCGTTACTTCCCAGGGATGGAAAGTCGAGCGGACTGCCATCCTCGCCGATGACCTGGTAGCTCTGCGCGAAACCCTGTCTGCCTGGGCGGATGGCACAGATTTGGATGTCATCCTGACCACTGGCGGGACGGGCTTTGCCCCGCGTGATGTCACCCCCGAGGCGACGCGCCTCGTGATCGAGCGTGAAGCCCCCGGCCTGGTCGAGGCCATGCGCTTCGCGAGTCTGAAAGTCACGCCGCACGCCATGCTCTCGCGCGCATTGGCTGGAATTCGAGGCAAAGTTCTTATCGTTAACCTGCCGGGGAGTCCGAAAGGGGCGGTTGAAAACCTGCAGGTGATCCTGCCTGTCCTGCCTCATGCGGTTGAACTTCTTCACGACCACCCGCAGGCCGAGCAGCACCATTAAGAGAGCTGCTGGAGTGCGTCGACTTTTCTCTTGTCTCCCCTTCCCTTAAGGGAAGAGATCGGGGGTTAGGTCAGTTGGGTGCCTCTTGCTACCTTCTCATATCTGGAAGTATAATCCCGCCCGTTTGCAATTCTAATAAAGGAAGAACCTATGATTGATGTAAATGATCTTCGCAAAGGTGTCACTTTCGAACTCGATGGCAACCTGTGGCGTGTGCTGGAATATGCCCATCACAAGCCCGGACGTGGCAATGCCACTATTAAAATTAAAGCCCGCAACCTGCGCACCGGCTCTACCCTCGAAAAAACCTTCATCTCCGGTAGCCAGGTGCAGGAAGCCCGCCTCGATTTCCACAATGTCCAGTATCTTTATAATGATAGCGACAACTATTATTTCATGGACAATCAAACCTTCGACCAGCCTGGCATCCCCAAAAGCATCCTGGGCGGCTCGGCGAATTTCCTTAAAGAAGGCATGGAGTGCAAACTCACCTTCTATGATGGGGAAGCCTTGGACGTGGAATTACCCCTCAATGTGGACCTGAAGGTCATCTTTGCGGAAGTCTCGGTGCGCGGCGATACCGCCACCGGCGTTACCAAGAAAGTCAAGCTCGAGTCGGGTGTGGAAGTTCAGGTGCCGAATTTCGTCAAGGAAGGCGATACTATCCGCGTCGACACCCGTGATGGCAGTTACATCACGCGCGTGTAAATGCAGAACGTTCCGTGGATATGGGCCTCTTATTATGAAGACTCCGGCCGGTTCTGAATGTAAATATTTTTATGGCGACTATTACCGCGGTCGCAACCAGGAAGAATGCCGCCTGCTTGGCTCTTCCTGGAAGCGTACCCTTTGCAGTACCTGCCCGGTCCCGGCCATCGGCCGGGCCAATGCCTGCGAATTCATGTCCCTGCGTGGCGAAGTGACCCGCCCCCCGGCGGCGGCTTTTCAGCGGCGTGTCAGGGTGACTACGTTTTGCGAAAAGTCGGAACGGTCTGGCTTCGATCCGCATATTGGCTGTGGAGAATGCCATCCGATTCCGCCCATGTTTGAAGTAAAAAAAGGATCATCTCAATAATCTGGGAGGCTGGGGTGTGCGAGCGGCAAAGCCGCTCGCACACCCCCCTCCTCCCCCACTTTTTTAGAAGCTGCTAAAAACAAATCTTTTCCCGGTGGGGGAGATCCCTGTTCGTGCAGGAGAACTATTCATGCCTATCACCCTGATGTTCGACCTCGATGACACTCTGATCAACACCAACATGGATGCTTTCATTCCCGCCTATTCCCAGGCGCTCTCCCGCGCGCTGGCGGATGTGGTTGCCCCGGAGGTGATGCTCCCGGCCTTGATGCAGGGCACAAATGCCATGCTCGTTAACATGGATCCTGCCCTGACCTTGCAGGAAGTCTTCGATGCGCACTTCTTTCCCAAACTCAATCTGGACCGCCCCTTTCTGCAAGGACGGATTGATCGCTTTTACGACGAAGAATTTCCGAAGCTGGGTTCCCTGACCACGCCGATCCCCGAAGCCGTCCGCCTGGTGGACTGGGCATTCGAACAGGGCCAGCGTGTCGTCATTGCCACCAACCCGCTTTTTCCGCTCAAAGCCATCCAGCACCGCTTGCGCTGGGCCGGGCTGCCGCCGGAAAAATATCCCTTTGCGCTGGTTACCTCCTACGAGACCTTCCACTTTACCAAAGAGACGGTCGCCTACTACCCGGAAATACTGGCGCAATTGGGCTGGCCGGATGACCTGGCCGTGATGGTGGGCGATGATTTCGAAAGGGAGGTCAAACCCACCCAGGCCGCAGGTGTGCCCGTCTTCTGGGTCCGTAAAAACGGCGAAGTTTCTGCGGAACCGGCCGGCGTGCCCCAGGGTCCGCTCGAGTCTTTTCAAGCCTGGCTCGAAAAGGCTGCCCCGGCCGCCCTCAAAGTCTCGTTTGAGAGTTCCCCGGCTCTGCTGGCCAATCTGCGCTCCACTCCCGCCGCGCTTGGCACGCTCATTTCCTCTCTGCCTTCGCACACTTGGACTCGACCGCCCGCACCCGCTGAATGGTGCCTGACCGAGATTGTCTGCCACCTGCGCGACGTGGAACGCGAAGTCAATCTGCCGCGCATCCGCAGGGTACTGGCCGAAGAGAATCCTTTCCTAGCCAGGCAGGAAACCGATGTCTGGGTGAAGGAACGCCGCTATGCCGTCCAGGATGGCCCTCAGGCGTTGGCGGATTTCACTACCGCACGCAAGGAAGCCCTTGGATTGTTGGACGGTCTAGGGTCCGAATGGTCCCGCCCGTCCCGTCACGCCATTTTTGGCCCGACCACTTTACAGGAACTGGTCGGTTTTGTGGCCGGTCATGACCGGGCTCATATCCAGCAGGTCTGGAAGACCATGCCGGGATGACTGAATTGAATTTCCTTGACCCAAACCCAAATGGAAGACCCGCCGTCCTGCTTTTCCATGGGCTGGGCGCGGATGGCTCATCCTGGACACTGCAAATCCCTGCGTTGAGCCAGGCCGGTTTTCGCCCGCTTGCGCCTGACGTGCCCGGCTTCGGGAGCTCGCCTTATGATGGCCGCGGTTGGAGCATCCGCCGCGTGGCCGCCCGGATGGTGGATTTGCTAGGGAAATTGGGTACCGGCCCGGCGCATATTGTTGGGCTTTCGCTGGGTGGAGTGATCGCCCAGCAATTTGCCCTGGATTTCCCGCAATTGACAAAGAAACTGGTGCTGGTCAGCACCTTCTCCGCGTTGCGACCGGCGGACCTCAATGGTTGGGTATATTTCATCCGTCGGGTTGCGGCTGTCCTGACGTTGGGATTGCAGGCCCAGGCGCAGGTCGTCGCCCGGCGCCTATTTCCCAATCCGCAGGATCAGCCGCTCCGTGACATGTATCTCGCCGTTGTCGCCCGCGCTGACCCGCGTGCTTATCGCAAAGCCATGCTTTCGTTGAGCTTGTTCGATTCCAGGAAACGCTTGGGCCAGATCATCGCCCCGACCCTCATAATCTCCGGTGCACAGGACACCACGGTCACCCCCGCCCGCCAGAAATTATTGGAGGAAGGCATCCCCGCTGCCCGCCAGGTGGTCATCCCACAGGCCGGTCACGCCGTGAGCGTGGACCAGCCGGAGCGATTCAACCAGGCCCTCCTTGATTTCTTAATGGAATAAATTACAAAACTTGTCCCCTGGGACTCTAGGGGGAAAAGCCAAGTATCTTCATCAGGCTATAAATGCGAGAAATGGGTTGTGGGGGCGCGTAGCGCCTCCGCAACCTATTTCTCGCACAACTCTCCCTCCCCGATGAGGGTCTCGTCCCCGAAGCGAAGCGGAGTGGGAAAGCGGCAGGGGGAAGCCCCCGCATGGGGGTAGGGCTGATGCCACTTTCTTTTCTTCTTCCCGGAAATCACCACCTCTAGCCATGTCGGATTTTGTTCCAATGCTATAATTCCGCTCATGCGATACGAAACCGTTCAGAAATTGCGCCTCCCAAAAATCGGATTCGGAACCTGGACGATTGGCGGCAGGGACCTCGCCGATCCTTCCCAGGATACCCGTTCCCTGCACGCACTGCGCTCGGCCTTGGAGCTGGGTTACACTCACTTCGATACTGCCGAATCCTACGCCGCCGGTCATGCCGAAGAATTGCTTGGGCGGGCCATTCGTGTCTCCGGCTTGCCGCGCTCGGCCCTCTTCATCACCTCCAAAGTCAGCCCGGAGCATCTGGATTACCATGCCGTTCTGACTTCTTGCGAGAATAGCTTGCGTCGTCTTGGCATGGATTACCTCGACTTGTATTTGATCCACTGGCCAAGGCTGGGAATGCATCTGGCGGATACTTTTCGTGCCCTTAACCAGCTGGTCTCTGGTGGCAAGGTCAGGCACCTGGGTGTCAGTAACTTCGACCTGAAGCTGCTTGAAGAAGCCGTGGCCCTTTCGGAAACCAGGCTTCTCACGGACCAGCTATCCTATAGTCTTCCTGACCGTACCTGCGAGAAGAATGGCGTGCTGGCCTACTGTCAGGAAAATGACATCCTGTTGACAGCCTATTCTCCCGTGAAGCGCAGGTTCATCCGCGGCAATAAGGCCCTTATGGAGCTTGCCAGGCGGCGCGGCATCACGCCTCAACAGGTTGCGCTGGCGTGGCTAGTGGATCAGCCGCGTGTCATTACCATTCCCATGTCATTCAACCCGCAGCACCAAGCCGATAACCTTGCCGCAACAGATATCGTTTTGTCTGAGACTGAATTGTTGCCATTCTTGAATCGTTAAGAAGAAATCCCAGCACCTCGAAAGTGCCGGGATTTTATTATTGATCGAAGTGTAGCAGTTCAAGGATCATTCCCAGGCTGTTCGAGCAATCCATATAAGCGTACTGTCCACCATCCCAACCCCCATTTTGGATGGTTTTCATTCCCTTTGAAGCCATGAATTTTCGCGCCGCCACCATGTCCATGGTTTTGAAAGCGATGTGATGGATGCCTTCGCCGTGTTTCTGCAGGAATTCCTCCCACGTGCTGGGCGCGCCCACCGGTTCGATCACTTCCATCTGGACCGGACCCAGGTCAAAGAAGGCAGCTTTTCCTCTGGCTGTGGATGGCTGGCCGTGGTACTGGGTCTTGGCGAAGGAGTTGTCGCCAACCGGGACGACCGCGGGCTTGGGAATGCCGAACACCTCGGCATAGGCGCTGGCAGCCTTCTCGACATCTTTGACGATTAGGCCGATTTGGACAACAATGGTGGAATTGAGTTTGTTCATTGTCAGCTCTTTTTCAGCGATGGAATTAGTCGATTATACTTCTGTCATTATGAAAAGCAAGATACTACGATGGCTTCCCGGTCTCCTGATGATGGCAACCATCTTTGGCTTCTCATCCATCCCGGCTGGTGAACTGCCCAATTTCGGGCCATGGGACCTGGTCGTCAAAAAGGGCGGGCATGTGCTCGGCTATGCTTTTCTGGCACTGGCCTTTTGGGCTGGTCTGCATTTTGACAGGCGTCGCTGGTGCCTGGTGCTGCTCTTCACCCTGGTTTACGCAGCCTCGGATGAGTTTCACCAGTCCTTCGTGCCGGGCCGGCATCCCAGTTGGGTGGATGTAATCGGCTTTGATGGAGGCGGCGCGGGATTTGCGCTTGGCCTGGCCTATTGGGCCCGTCTGAAAAGAAACCTCTCATTAAAAAGCGAATGACGCAAACCTGTCTGCGTCATTCGTCGATCTTGATTGATTGTGCACCGCCCTGCAGGGACTATTTTCTTCCGGGCCAAGCCTATGCTTTGCCTTTGGCCTCGCGTGCGTTGTAATCCATTTCAAGCAGTACATTCAGACCAACCGCGGCCGCTTGAAGAATGCCGAAAAGCCCGAGGCCGGTAAAAAGCGGGACGAATATGTTGATAAAAAGGTAGCTGTAGAAGTTGGTTTCGCGCAACAAAGCCGAGAGTATCAGATTTTGGCTTTTCATCTGCCCTTGCAGGCTTAACAATTGAATGACGAAATCAGCAATGAATCCAACCAGGACGACCCAGGATAGAATACTGGCGACATCCGAGACCAGGCTCACGCGTTTTGGGGTGAAATAGATGTGTTCTTCTTCTTGACCGGTCATTTCGTTCTTTTCCATATTCATGTCATTCTCCTTTTCATAAGTTCAAGTTTAACATAGATTCCTGGAGAATCCGGAATTTACTCGAATTCGATTTCCAGCTCCTCGTCTTTGCCCCAATCTTCCATTTTTTCGATCTCGATGTCGGAAAAAAGTCCCGCCTGCCGGGCGGCCACGCGGTATTGTTTGACCAGTTCCAGCAGAGCCAGGAATGTGACGACCACTTCCAGGCGGGAGGGTTTTTTGCCGAGCAGGCTGTTGAATGGGATGTTCTGGGTGCGTCCCAGCCGTTCGGCGATCAGCGTTATTTTCTCACGGATGGTGATGCGCGGCGCCGAGATGACAGTCCCCAGCGCCTGCTTCTCCGCCTCCTCGGCCAGGATCCCTTCGGCCGCCGCCGTCAGGTCGGCCAGGCTTACATCTGACATGTCCAGGTGGGCTTCCACTTTCAGCGGCGGGGCTACCCGCAAGAAGGTCCGTAGATGCCGCGTTACGCGCCCGTCCAGCCAGTTTGCCAGTTCTTTGAAGCGTTTGTAAATTTGCAGCTGGCGTGCCAGCGCCTCACCCAGATTTTCTTCGCCCGCTTCATGCATGGGTGGCCTGGGCAGCAAGGCCTCGGATTTGATCTGCAGTAATTTGGCAGCCACCACCAGGAAGGCCGATATTTCCTCCGCCGGCACCTGCATCTGGTGGATGTAGGCCAGGTATTGGTCCGTGACTTGCGCCAGCGCCACGGCCGTGATATCCAGCTCGGCATGCTCGATCAGCTGCAGCAGCAGGTCAAGTGGCCCTTCATATACGGGGATGTTGATGGTGTACCCGCCGCTCTGGTGGCCGAGCACGTTTTGTTCCATGGCCTCGGGATTATAACATCCCTGCAGGGATAACATCCTGTCAGGGCCTTCTCGAATGGTAAGAAGACGCTGAAAAAGGGCTGCGTGGGCGCGTAGCGCCTCCGCAACCCATTTTTCGCACAACTCTCCCTTCCCGATGAGGGTCTCGTCTGGGCTTGCCTCAATAATGT
>CAWHAM010000010.1:0-99575 GCA_963827305.1 uncultured Chloroflexia bacterium | reverse complement strand
ATTCCGTCATTTTTTATTTCCTTGATACCGGCAGGGCTAATGTGGAGGTTTACTGGTGCTGCCGCGTACGATTAATTCAAATGGAATGAGAATTTGCTGTTCTCCATGCGGGTGCCCTTCCAATCGGTCAATCAATAGTGTGGCAGCTTTGTAAGCTGCCGTTTCGGCCTGAACGTTAAGGGTGGTAAGGGGTGGTGTAGTCAATTCGGCCATGTGTACGCCAGCGATGGCTACAATGGAAAGATCCTCGGGGATGCGCAAATTCCGGCTTTGAACGGCTTTAATGATCCCATGGACTGCCGACTCCTGGACCGTGACAATGGCGGTGAGTTGTGGATTTTCATCCAACAAACGCAGCACGCCATTTTCCACGGTTTCCTTCACAACCCGTACCTTTTCGGAAATTACCGGCAGCCCGTGTTGCATGCAAATGCTTTTATATATCCTTACCGCCCAAGCAGCATAACTATAGCCGTTGGCTGATTCCTGCTCGGGGAACGAATAAGGTTCGATTGATATAAAACCAATCTTGCGGTGTCCCAACCTGATCAAATGTTCCATTGCCATTCTGACGCCTGCTTCTACATCCAGGTCAACATAGCTCAATCCGGTATTATTCTCGCAACGACCTAGCATTACAAACGGGAATTGGTTCCGGTGCAATAGCTCAACTCGCCAATCCTGCATCAGAATTTCCATCAGGATCATCCCGTCTGTCTGGCCGCTTCGAAAAAAGGTCAGAAGGCTGGTTTCATCTAAAGGGCTAACCACGAAATTGAGTGAATAATTTTCTTTTTCGCAGGCCGCCGCGGCTCCGACAAAAAAATCATTTGGCACATGCACCCTAGTGGGATTTTGAGGGTAATGCATGGTGATAAAGTGACTTTTCCCGGAAGCCAATTGCTGCCAGGGTGCCTGGGGAGCAAAATGATTCTCTTTAATGATGGCGAGAACCCTCTCCCTGGTTTCTTCCGCAACGTCCGGTTTATCATTGAGGATGCGGGAAACTGTCGAAACCGACACACCACTGGCTTTCGCAATATCTATAATGGTGGTTTTGGCTACTTTGTTTGATTTTTTCATTTTTTCCCTATGATTCTATTAATCTGGCACGGAATAATCAGATTTCAACAGCATTCCCTTCTTTTGCGAAATAATCGACGATCATTTTCTCCTTTATAGATGATGGAATGAGCATCTCCGCCAGCCTCATTCTCTTCCACGAAAATTATATCGAGTTTTAGGATTGTTTTCATCCCAGGATAAGTTCCCCGGCGTTCTCCAATAACAAGGCAGCGCGATTTATCCACCCAATTAATTTCAATGGTAGCAAAGGAACCTTTTTCATAGTTGTAGTTATCAGCCTCATCTTCATACAATGTGAATTGACCATTGCAGCCAGTATAGATCTTCAATACAAGAGCTGCTTCAACCGTTTCCTCGGCATATTGAATATCAGGACCCAGAGGGATGATCGATCCGCTGCGAACAAAAATCGGCATGGTGTCCATAGATGCGTTGGCAATAACTGTTTGTCCACCTGAATAGCATTGGCCTGTCCAGAAATCAAACCAATCGCTGCCAGCCGGCAAGTAAACGGGACGAGTTTTCTCGGAGGAGGGAGTGGAGTTGAATTGGGGCCATAGTACATCGGGTGGATTACTGGGCTGACGAGAAAAGACGGCCCAAACATGAATTGATCGCGAATTCCATAGGTGTTTCGGGTCCTCCCGGAAATCAAAAGGCAGCATACGGAAAATGGTGTAATCTGCCTGGGTAACCTGGCCAGCCAATGAATAAATATATGGCATAAGGCGATAGCGTAGTTTCAGGAATTTCACCAGGCTATCGTAAATTGGCTCGCCTGGAACTCCAAAGCGCCATATTTCGCGCGGGGTGTCTGTTCCATGGGCACGTAAAATTGGCAAAAAAATCCCGTACTGGAACCAGCGCAAGTACAATTCCCGGTAGCCGAGATCTTCGCAACCGTTCTCATAATCTCCGTTCCAAAACCACAATTCCGGTTTTTTCCTGACGAAAAATCCGCCAATATCGAGAGTCCAATAGGGAGACCCGGTTACACAGAAGTTCAACCCCTCCGCGATTTGGCGGCGGAGAGTATCCCATGTGGCGGAGATGTCTCCAGACCAGGTTATCGTCCCGTAACGGTGCTGCCCGGGATAGGACGAGCGAGTCAAGTTCACCACCCGCTTCCGGTCGGTCGTCCGACGCTGCCCTTCATAGATTCCTTGCGAATGCAAGAGAGAATACGCATTGATAAACTCCGGGTCTAAATATCTTTTGGCTTCACTGGTATTGATTCTCATTCGCTCTTCCGGTTCAGGTTTGAAGGCACCTTTCCAATCTGCCTCGAACGGTTCCGTGCAGTCGCACCACCAGGCATCGATACCGTGCGAAAATAAACCTTTATTGGCCTGCCGCCAATAGATTTCCCTGCCCTGCGGTTGGAATGCATCATAGGTAGTCCCGTTACCAAGCAGGCAACCATGCTCTTTCATTTCCTTGTTATCGCCGGCTTTTGGATCCATATTAGGCCAGACTGAGATCATCAACCGGGCATGGAGTTTATGAATCTCTTCCACCATTCCGTCCGGATCGGGAAAGCGCACGGGATCAAGGGTCTTTTGCCCCCACAAGTCTCCTGCCCAGGAGCGCCAATCCTGGACAATACCGTCAAGTGGCAATTGACGAGTTCTGTACTCTTTAACGACCTCGAGCAGCTCGGCTTGAGTTTGATAAGCTTCTTTTGACTGCAAATAACCGAACATCCATTTTGGCAGCATGGGTGCTTTTCCGGTCAAACGGCGGATGCCTCTGACAATCGAATCGAAAGCAGGCCCATAGATGAAATAAAAGTCCAATTCATCATCGACATCCGTCCATAAATAAGAGCCAAAGGCGTCGTCATGGAAAATCATGAGAGAATAGCTATCCAGCAGGATCCCATAGCCTCGCGTGGAAACCAAAACTGGAATTGCCACTTTCATATTCTGCTGATAAAGATATTGGTGCTGCCCGCGCAAATTCAACATACCCTCTTCGTGCGAACCGAGGCCGTACAGCGCTTCCCCATCGGCCCATTCGAATTCCAGCTTGGTATGGTAGGCCTTGCGGTCAACCACCTCTTTATAAGTGCTGGCAGTGGTTCTTAATCCATCCGCTCCCAGCTCGGTTTGAATATCGTTTTCCTGGCGAGGAATGGATCTAATCACATCCACCTGCATGAGTGTCTTGCCGCCTCGCTCGGGCTCGCGGGTAAGGACTTGGCCGCGTGAATCCAGGTACGTGAATGCTAGCGTATTACGGTTGACCTGAATGGATAGCTTGGAGGTGGATAAGAAGAGCGCCTCGGTGGTTTCCCGAAGGGTGACTTCCACCGGGCTTTGCGCTTCGGATAAGATCATCAAACTCTGCTTGGGCGAGAAAGCGGGTTCGAGCGTATACCGGATTCGAACGATATCCGCAGAATATGCAGTCAGGTCGATAAGACCGTGCGAAGTCTCAAGCCGGAGGCCGTTTGGTTGGGCGGTGAAGTTTAATAGTTTCATGAACTATAACTTGATCCCATGGCTTACCCCTTTACGGCGCCAATGGTCATTCCTGAGAGAATGTAACGCTGTGCAGCCAAGTAAATCACAATGACAGGCAGAATCGTCATTAAAATATCCGCCGAAACCAGATTCCAATTTTGTTGGTATCGCCCGAAAAAGTTATAAACGGATAGGGTCATCGGCCAATTGGCACTCTTGTTCAGATAGTAGAGTGGCATGATGAAGTTATTCCAAGCTCCCAGAAAGGACAAAACGGCATCGGTAACCAACACCGGCATGAGCAGCGGTGCAATGATCTGGAAAAAGAGTTGGAACGGTCCACATCCATCTATGATGGCGGCCTCATCTAATTCTCTTGGGATAGTTTCGACGAAACCATATATGAGGAAAACCCCAAACGGAATTTGCCCGGCAGCATATAAGATCACCATCCCGATCCTGGTGTTAATGAGGTCGGTGATCTGCATGACCTTGGTCAATGTAAAATAGTTCGCTGGTAAAGCAATTCCTAGAATGATAAAAAAATACAGAAAGCGATTGAAGCGAGATCTATTGCGCGAAAGGACAAAGGCAGCCATAGCTGCAAAAAGAGTCCCAATGATCGTTGAGCCGGTAGCGTAAACCATACTGCTATAAAAGCCCGTCGCCAATTTTCCCGTTGTGATCACGGCAGCGAAGTTTTCCAAGTGCCAGACAGCAGGTAATGCAGCACTCATCGAACTTGCCTCCACCTTTGATTTAAATGAATTGACTACGATCAGGTAGACCGGGATAACCGTGACCAGGCCGGCAAAAATGGCCAGTAAATGGGCTCCTGCTTGTTTAAGTCTTTTAGATAGCATAGGTGAAGGCCTCCTTATTCTCTGGCTTGCCCGCGATCCATAAATCGAATCACAAAATAACCCAGCACACCCATGAACACGAACAAGAGACTGGAAAATGCAGTGCCAACGCCCCATAGTCCTTGGCTGAATTCTTGGAAGATGGCGGTGTAGATTACATCGGTGGCATATCCCGGACCCCCATGCGTCAAAGCATAAACAACGTCAAACACCCTTAATGCGTACAGTAAATTCAACACGGTAACAATGATAATGGCGGGCATCATCAATGGCAAAGTAATCCAGACAAGTTTTGCCCAGAAACCGGCGCCATCCACCTCGGCGGCCTCCAAATAATCCCGCGGGATGGATTGAAGACCGGCGATCAGGATGACCATGATATATCCTACGCCTGCCCAGGTATCAACCCCGATGACTGAATACAGCGCGATATGCGCGTCTACCAGCCATTTCTGAGCCAGGATCCCCAAGCCAATCCCCCTTAGGGCTGTGTTCAGAAAACCAGTGGCCGGGTTTAAAATCGACCGGAATATGAGCGCAATCGCCAACATGGGTAGAACCACAGGCAGGTAAATCAACATCCGATAAAAATAGGCCATGCGTTTGACCCCTTCTGTCAATAGCAACGCCAGGGCCAGCCCCAGCACAGTTTTTAACACGATGGTAACTAGCGTAAAAATAAATGTATTTTTTATAAATAAGAGATAATTTTGGTTGGCTGCGAAAATGGTCTTGAAGTTTTCCAAGCCGATAAAATTAACCTTGGTGGTATAGGCGCTCCAGTCCGTAAAAGAATAGGCGATTCCGCTAACCCCGGGGAGGATCATAAACACCAGGTAGAGAACGAGGGCGCCGAGCGTGAAATAAAACGGATAATTACTTCGCAGTTTCATGGGATATTTCTCTCTTCCAGGGCTTTCGTTTAAAGTGCCACATGAACCTATGCGGGTATGAAATATGCTCGTATTAGCGAGGGTCTGTTTTCCTGAATTCCCAACCCAGTATGCCCGGGCATACTGGGTTGGGAGACTTACTCGGGATATTTCAGTTGGTTATTCTTCCGCTGTAAAAGCCTGATCCAATTACGGCCAATTTGGATCCTTGGCAGCTTGGGCTTCCTGGGCGCGGCGCTGATCTATATTCGCCAAGACTTGTTGTGGCGTCTCGGCGCCAGTTAACATGGCCACCATATCCTTACCTATATCCATCCACTGGGGATTCACATATTTAACCGCAGTCTGGTATACAACTCCCCGCTGCTGCGTCTGCTGGTGGGCATCCAAAAGGGCTTGCTGGTAGGGAAGTAGTCTGCTCGTTACCCCGGGGAAGGGCAGTGTTGGGGTGTTAACATCGTTATCGATCAGGTATTGCAGATTTTCGGGCTGAGTTATGAAATTAAAGAGCTGCTTCGCCTCAGCGATATGCTTTGACCCTGTCCAGATGAACATGGTTGGGCCGCCCGGATTGAGATTCAAGACCTGATTATCGGCCATTGGAACAATGAAGACACCCAGGCTGTCTTGATTGAAGTCAGGATACTCATTCTTAACCTGCTGACCGAAAGTCAGGTTTTGTAAGGACATGGCCGCCTTGCCTGAGGAGATCATTTTGGTTGTGTCGGTGCCTGTATCGGACAATGAGTTATCCCCGAAACAACCAGAGTCATACAGATCCTTAAACTGTTGCAGGAGCAGCAACGCGGTCGGAAGTTTGGCAAAAGTGGTCTTATTGGTGTTCAACAGGTCGGCTGTTCCGGGTGCGAGGTTTTCGATCTGGACTCCCATTTCTCCGAACCATAAGACCTGATGCCATCCATCAGCTATCGACTCAAAGATCGGGGTAATTCCGGTTGCCTTGATTTTCATGCAGTCGGCTTTCAAGTCCGCGAAGGTGGTTGGAACGCTCAGGTTTAGCTTGGAAAAAATATCTTTGTTGTAGTTCATAACCCAGGTGGTGCCGAGGGTGTTCCAAACCGTCAGGCCGTACACTTTGCCATTGACCGTTGCTTGATCGAGCACCGCTGGATCCTCCGTCTTGGTCCAGGGTTGATCGGATAAATCCACGGCGTTCTTTTCCACATTGTAATTCACCTGCAGATCGGTCTTGCCGCTTTGCCCGCCAAAGATATCCGGTCCTTCTCCAGAGTTGAGTTTTGTTTGCAGGACGTTAAAGTACTGATCCGATGGGATGACCTGGACGTCAATTTTTATGCCGGTTTGTTGTGTAAACTTTTTTGCAAGCACCAATCTGGCATCGTCGGACCCGTCGGCCTTGGCAGACCAGCCCCAGCCCTGGCTAATCATATAGGTAAGGGTAACGGGTGCAGTGGCAGGGGCAGCTGTAGCTGGGGCGACCGGCGCGGCAGTGGCGGGAGCAGCGGTGGCCGGAGCTGGTGGCTGTGGCTGGGGCAGCGGTGGGGGTAGGGGAGGCGCAAGCCGCCATCAAACCACCGATCAGCGCAAGCGCAAAAAGGGTTGAAACGAACTTTCTTATAGACATTTTCTTCCTCCTTACTAAGGATGAATATAGGGTGATTTGGGAGCAACTTCATTAGTTCAAATAGGGTTTATTATAATTATACGCACCTCCTTCGAAGAGATTCAGGAAGATGAAAGGTTTTATGTTGCATTCGATAATGATACCGGTAATGTTACCGGTAATGTTACCAATAGTATATAACGAAATTAGGTTAAAATCAATAGGTAAATCTTGCAGATGCGACATTTCGGCTGGCATAATGAAAAATCATATTAGCTTTCCTCTGCGAAGGCGAGATATCTGGTAACTCTGCGCTTATGCCCAAGTTATGACCTGATCTGGGGTCATTTGCTTGAGACGGATATGCATGACAGAAAATAGTTGATCTTTGGGTTTGGAGGTATTACTTATGAAAATAAATAATAATTTTAATGATAGTCCGTGGGTAGTAAGGTTTTCTCCGGAAGATACCTTGGAAGAAAGGCTTAGGAAGGCGGCGCATGTAAAACCGAGTGAGGCACAGCTTAATTGGATGGAAAAAGAATATATTGCTTTTATACACTTCGGCCCCAATACTTTCAGCGGAAGACAGTGGGGAACCGGGCATGAGGAACCGTCAATTTATGCACCCGCTTTTCTGGACCCGGCACAATGGGTAAGGGTATGTGCAAGTGCAGGAATGAAAATGGTTATATTCACGATAAAGCATCATGATGGCTTTTGCCAATGGTTTACTGGTACTACCGATTTTTCCATAAAAAATTCACCAGTAAAAAAGGATATTGCCGATTTGTTGCGTAAAGGCTGCGATACCAATAAAACCGGGCTTGGTTTTTATCTTTCTCCATGGGACATGAATCAGAGAGACCGCGGGCTATGGAATACGGAAGAATATAACAAATACTTTCTTGCACAGCTGAACGAATTATTGACACATTATGGACGTGTAGATGAAGTTTGGTTTGATGGTGCTTGTGGTGATTATAAAATATGGAAGAATGTACCTTCTTACAGACCTGATTCTTGGTATGACTATATCGAGGCGGTTCAGCCCCATGCAGTATTCAGAATGTATGACCCGTATTTTTTTGCCACAGAGGAGGAATGGGAAAAAATCAAGGCCGGCAAGGCCAAACTTAAATGGCGCGGGAAGGCCGTGCGATGGGTTGGGAATGAAGAGGGAAAAAGTCGGATGGATGAATGGAGTGTTCAGCCTGTCTTTGACAGGAGGATAGCTGAAAGTGCCACTTTCCCCGATCTGGGCCAGGAAAAATATTATCAAAATGCTGTAGGAGCGGTATGGTATCCTTTGGAAGTAAATACCACAATACTGAACCAGTGGTTCTGGAATCCAAGTACATCCTCTACCAAAAGCTTATCCGAACTCATTGGAATATTCTACAACTCCATTGGCAATAATGGAGTATTGCTTCTTAATGTCAGTCCTGACAATACCGGGGTGATACCGGAGAACCAGATACAACGCTTGATGGAATTGAAGGAGTTTATGCTTCGTACTTTCAGCACCAACCTGGCACTTGGGGCAACCATTAAAGCAACTTCGGAAGCACCCAACCATAAGGCGGACTCTATTCTGGATAATGACAAAATGACATACTGGACTACGGACGGAGAATGGGATATCAACAATCGCACTGCCACCATCCTATTTGACCTGGGACAAACCAGGACATTTGATAATGTGCTTGTACAGGAATATATCAGGGAAGGGCAAAGAGTGGCAGAATGGAGCTTTGATGCCTGGGTTGGGGATTCATGGAAGGAATTGGTCCATAATAAAACCATCGGTTATAAGAATATTAAGCGTTTCGAACCTTGTACTTCCGGCAGGGTCAGGCTGAATATCCTGAGAAGCTGGGACAATCCGATGATTTGTAACTTTGGATTATTCCATTCAAGTATTCCTGAAGAAGTTGTTGAAGTGAAAGATGTTGTGCAAAAAGGGCCCGAGCCTGATCATGTAGACCCCAAGGAATTGATACCTGGATTGATTTACACGTATTACAAAGGGGGTATTCAAACTGCAGCATTAATGGAATCCATATTTTCAGTAAAACCTGTAAAGATGGACATCATCCATACATTCAGCATCCAGCCTGCTCAGGAACCTATTGGGTATTCAATTTCTTATACAGGGTATATTAAGGTCCCACTTGATGGTACTTATACATTCAAGCTTGAGAGTGCAAACGGCAGCGTATTATTTTTAGGAGAAAAATTATGTGTTGATAATGACGAACCGCATGAAATAAAAGCCGTTGAAAGGAAAATTGAGCTGAAATCAGGTTATTATCCAATAAAGGTATTTTATACAAGCTTCAGGCTAAAAGGAATGTTAAAAGTAAGCTGGAGTGGTCCGGGGTTTGAATTGAAAGAAATTGAGGCAGACAGCCTCTGTCATAAAGCGTAAAGATAAAGAGACAAAGGAGAGTTTACCATTTAGATATGAAATGTGAGACAATTATGGGAAAGTCGTCTGAATATGACCTATTAAGTTTCCCGTCATCAAGACCTTCTTTACGATGGTCATTGCATGATTGGATTATCTTTTTTAAAGATGGAATCTGCAAAGATGGGTAGTAAAAGAAATTGCCCTTTCTGTTTCTTGAGTGATCCATCTGAGATCTTATTACAAAATTTCACGTTTTTCGTGAAGTACGATAATTATCCTGTTGCTGATGGTCATGTACTAATTATCCCCAAGCGACATGTTTTATCATTTTTACAATTAAATGAATCAGAAGTGCTCTGATTCTATAAAATCTTAAAAAAGGCACAAAATACTCTGCTTTTAAAATATTCTCCTGATGGATTCACAATAGGGATTAACCAAGGCAAGGCAGCAGGTCAAACTATAGAGCATCTCCATATCCACCTTATTCCAAGGTATTTTGGAGATGTAGATAAGCCAGAAGGCGGGATAAGGAAAATAATACCTAATAAGGTACTTTACCCATCCAAAGATCCCTAATTTCCAGATGTATATGTAACTTGTAGTCACCTTCCAGAAGCAAAGCCCCTATTTCTGGAGGTTAATGGTTTTGAGAATAGAGTGATAATTTAATATTCAGAACGATTTAAGTAAAATGAGAATGGGTTGATCAAATATTTTATTCAGTCCGAATTTTGAAAATTGATCCAATTTATAGAGCGGGTGAGGCGGCGAGTAATACCCCGTGTACACCTGTACTTCCCTTTTTGAACGCTTTTGAAGGCTGAAATTGTGTCAAAACCTTCCAAAATGCGTCAAATCTAAAATATAGATGTATTTATTTTCATATTGCTATAAATCCTGCGGGGGTGCTACCGGCTAATAGTAGAGGGGTGAAAAGTCAAAAGTGAACATAGGGGGTGTCTCGGGGGCAATCAACTGAATAGCTGGCCCGGAAAGCACTGCCAGGGATCACCTTGCATCTTCCAGGCCGCACCGTGCCTTGATTCTTCAAGTGTAGAACTGTAAAGGTAGAGGCATCCTATCCAACCCGCCCAATAAGGGCGGGATTTTTTGATTCCATAAAGGAGGCACTATGAACCAAATCCCGATCAAGACCACCTGTAATGCCTGCGGATGGTGAAGGCGTTCTCTGCAACTGGCCAGATCTTCACGCTTGCAGGTAGGGTCCATCCGCTTCTCAAGAAGTGCGTGGCCTGTGATGGCAAGGGTACGCTGCTTACCTGGGTGGATGTGCATCAATTCGCCCAGATGCTGCATGCCATCGCAGCAGAAGCACAAGCCGAATAATGGGTCAAACCAATCAAAGACAGGCCAATCTCAGAGCCATAAGGGTTGGCCTGTTCCATTTCTATGAAAGGAGTTCAATATGGCAACCGATCTAAAACCTGAGACCTCGTTTCTGGAGGCCCCAGCAAGCTGGAACACACGATACATCACCCCGGGCGGCTTTGTCTGCCAGATCACCCTGCGTGGCGAAAATGGCAAAGACCTGCTTGAGAGAGCCGGTGTGGCCCTAGCCTATCTCGCTGAACATCAATGCCTGCCTGATACCAGCTTTCACAAGAATGGCAATGGTGAAAGCAAGCAGTGTCCGATCCATCATTGCGAGATGAAAAAGCGGGAGAAGGATGGCAAGGTCTGGTATTCCCACAGGATGGAAGATGGGGGTTGGTGTCGGGGAAAGTCACAAAGTGAAGGAGGCAAGTCATGAACGACTTTTCTGCAAATTTACGATTTTCATCTTGTTCGCATAGGAATGTGGTCGTTGATCTGAGTGGCGGAAGAAGATTTGTCGAGGGTGAAGTCACGGATGACATTCTTGTCCGCGCTTTATGCCTGGACTGCGGCGAGTATCTGACTGAATTGGAGATACGTGGAACGTGGGATGGGGAACCTCATGAATTAGTTCCGAATCTTCGAATTGGAGGATGATGGATTTTGATGATGAAATGTAATTTTCCCACCTATGGCATTGCAGGATTGGCAATATCAGGATGTTAGACCATGGGTTACTTACAAAGATGAGCCGGTTGCTAGATGATCGACCAATTCATATAACCAGAGCCCCCCATTCAATCATGATTGGGGGGCTTTTTTATTCTCAAGAGAAAGGAGAAAAAATGGAAACATTGCTAAATTTCCCACCTGAATATAAACCGACCAAATTGAAAACGCTCCCTCTCCGGGACCAACCCGCCTATCGGGTCACGGCTAATGTCAATGGCTGTAATTTAGCAGAACTGTTGGCAGCAGTGGTGGGAGGATCACAGCAGATCGAAGTCGCTGAGGGTCTCCTGTCTCGTTTTGGGGGAGATATCCAGCGCATTTATAAAGCCAATGTGGCAGAGATCGCTCAGGTGCACAGCATCGGCCAGCAAACGGCTGTACGCCTCAAGGCTGCCTTAGCTCTGGCGATCAGGCTCCATGAGCCAACCGGAGAACACCCGATCATCAATAGCCCTGCCGATGCTGCAGCTTTAGTGCAATACGAGATGAGTCTACTTGAGCAGGAGTATCTCAAGGTCATACTGATGGATACCCGTAATCGGGTACTGGATATTGTTGAGGTCTATCACGGTTCTGTGAATAGTTCACAGGTAAGAGTTGGTGAGGTCTTCAAGCCCGCCATTCAGCGGAATGCTCCAGCGATCATCGTTTGCCATAACCATCCGAGTCAGGATCCAACACCATCACCTGATGACGTTTGCGTGACACGGGAAATAGTCTCGGCAGGGAAGTTATTGGATGTTGATGTTCTGGATCATTTGATCGTTGGTGGCAACCGGTGGGTGAGCCTAAAAGAGAGGGGGTTGGGCTTTAGCTGATCTTGTAAGAATCTACCCTGATTCCTCCGATGGTTGGATAAATCGGCACATCTATTGATATTCTGGAGGAAAACATGTACACAATGAATTAGTCCACTCGAACTATCGTAACGCGCGTTGTTGGGGTGACATTTGACAATCGTCAAGAAGTTATCGCTCGTCTTTCGGAAGGGGAGCGCGTTTCCCTAATTCGAGAGCCTGATAATGCGTTCGATCCTGACGCTGTCAAAGTTGTCAGGTGGGATCACAAGCAGATTGGCTATTTGGATAGGGAGGTCGTAAAGATCTTGGCTCCAAAGATGGATTTCTACAAAAGACCCATAATAGCTACTGTGAAAAGGCTCATTGGTGGGTGTTATTCAGGCTCAAGCCTCGGATTGATGGTGAGGTTTTACCTGCCAGAGTAACTACACCATTTAATATCAAATCAGGGCTGTCTTCTAATAGGAGGCAGCTCTGATTTTTTATCAAGGAGAAAATAATATGACTCCAAACGCAGAAAAAGCTATGCAAGAAGTAATTCAGAAATTCCAAACTGGCGAACTCTCAGACATAATCAAGATCGCCGCCTTTGAAATACCTCCCTCATGGCCCTCAGCAAAATGGTCAATGGGTAATAAGATGCTCGCCTATGTTCAAGCACGTACGCTCAATGCTCGTGGTTTTCAGGCATGGAGAGAAGTCAAACGTCAGGTAAAGAAAGGTGCTCATTCTATTTATATTTGGGCACCACGTATGATCAAGAAAGAAGAAAATGGGGAAGATAAAACTCACCTGATCGGCTTCTTCCCTGTAGCAGTTTTCCCCATCGAAACCACTGAAGGCAAACCACTCAAGGAAGACCTAACTCCTCGTCAGTTACCCCCCTTGTTCGAGGTTGCTGCACGATTAGGAGTGACTGTGAAATTCCAGCCCGTGGCACCCGATCGGCTAGGTGACTGCGGACACAACCTGATCAACATGGGTACTGATGACCCCCGCGTGTTCTGGCATGAACTTGCCCATGCTGCCCATCAGGCTACCGATCCAGAATTTCTCACCTGCAGCAGCCAGTACAAGGAGATCGTTGCCGAATTTACCGCCTGCGTAATCGCCAATCTTTATGGCTACGATTATTCGGGTACAACTTGGCAATATCTAACCATGTTCAGCACCGACCCACTCAAAGCGATTATGAAGGCTGGACAACACATAGAACGTGTGCTTGATTTAATCCTAGCCGAGGAGGAACCCGAGGACGAAGACCTCGAAGAGAATACCTACACTCAAGAGTTCGATATCTTCACGGACGCTGATTCTGGCTTATAGCTCCAACCAAAACAGGGCAGGTCCAGAACTTGTCCTGTTGAATTGATCCTTGTTAATGACCGGTCTCTGATTCTTATATGCCTCGAGTATCAGGAACGTATTATCAGGGCAGGGGTTGAGATCATCGAGGCGATTGAAAACGGTCATATTTTTAGCAAAAGGTTATGTAAACATAACCTGGTTGGCTTTCTTAGATGTTTGCTTATTAGGATACTGGTTCGTTGAGGCATGTCCTCAGATTTGGAAATGGGTATAGAATCTATTTGTTGGTTCTGCGTTTTTTGGATATTGAGTTTATTCCAAACTAATAATTTTATGTGAGACAAAAAATGGAAGCACAAAGAATCGAACTAATGATCAGGAATATAAAAAAAGGATTACGCAACCTTTTTTCTGTAAATATGAGTAAGAAGTATCCATCGAACTTTAACAAACCGATGACTTGCCTGCACAATAATGCTTTCCGATCTGCCACTCTTCGCTGATCTCCATCAAGAGTGCAGAGATCAATCGAAGACAGGAAGCCTCGTTGGGGAAGACACCCACCACCCGGGTACGCCTGCGGATCTCCTTGTTGATGCGCTCCAAGCTGTTCGTGGTCCGGATGGAACGCCGGTGTTCAAGTGGAAAATCGAAGACCGTAAATCCTTCTGAAAGGTTTTCCTCCAACCAGGCTGATAAGCGTGGTGCAGAAACAGCATACTTCTGGATGGCCGCATAGAGCAACTTTTCAGCCGTCTGTCTATCTGGGGCATTGAACATGGAGCGTATGTCGGCAGCCACCTCCAGGCGCATGGATTGTTTGGGAAGGTATGCTCCTGCATTCTGCTGCAAATGGAATTGGCAGCGCTGCCAGGGAACACTGCCCAACACTGCTCGTCTGGCTGCTCCCAAGCCTTCGTGATCATCGCTGGTTACCAGTTTCACACCATGCATGCCACGCTCCTTCAGGCTCTTCAGGAAGGCTTTCCAGTGGGTTTCATGCTCACTCAGGGACACAGAAACCCCTAAAACCTGCCTTTCACCCTCTGGAGTGATCCCGGAAGCCACCAGAACGGCTGCATCACGCACTTGTCCGGCTTCTCGCACCTTCTCGTAACGGGCATCCACGTATAGATAAGCGATCTCTCCAAGCGGTCGTTCCCGCCATTCCTGCAGGACACTGTCCAGTTGTGCAGCTGCACGACTGACTTGCATGCTGGAGACTTCCACACCACATAGTTCTTCAGTGATCGCTTTTACCTTGCGGGTGGACACTCCCTGCACATACATCTCGGCCAGCGCGATCACCAATGCCCGTTCGCTCCGCAGGCCTTTCTCCAGCGCAGAGGGATAAAAGCCACCCTCTCGAACCTGAGGTACTGCAAAGGTGATCTCGCCAACCCGGGTTCGAACGGTCTTGGGTTTGTAACCATTGGCGTGACCAGTTCGGTCCTCCGTACGTTCATACTGGCCTGCATTGAGGTAATTTGCTCGTTCCGCTTGCATAGCCTGGTTGATCAAAATACGCAGCAATTCAGGAACGGTTTCCAGTCCTTTTTCTGCAAGTCCACTTGGAAAGGTATAATCTGTTTGGTGAGTCATTAGGTTCTCCTTATTTGGTTTAGTAGCCGTGTAAGGATACTTCTGACTCACCACTCTTGTTAAGGTTCAACAATTTACAGAAAGAATGTTACACCAACACCTTACAACCTTAGACATAGATATATATATAGAAGATATAAAGATTGCAAAGGTTGCAAGAATCACGAAGAATGTGACTTACCATGATCCCATATACCACTTATGTGATTTCTCCAATTGGAGAAAATGGGTTTTTATCATCTTTTTGATAATAATTATGAATATATTCATTTCGATAGCAGCACAGCATATAGGGTAATTATCGTGTCAAATCAGTAGTGCAGTGTAGAAAATCTATGAGCTTCTACAGGCCTACAAATAATCTAAGAGAGGAGGCCAAAATGGCTAGAAAACGAAGAGGAAATCTAGAAGGTTCAATACAACAACGCCCGAATGGGAGGTGGCGTGTCCAAGTTAGTATACAAGGTAAGCGTTTGAGTTTTAGCGCAAAAACCCGTTCAGAGTGCCAACAATGGTTGAAGAATACTCTAAAGCAGATTGATGCAGGTCTGACCTTTGCTGGAGCCCAACAAACCTTGCTCGAATATCTCGAAGGATGGCTTGTTAGTATAAAATCAACGATTAGGCCCCATACCTGGTCACAATATAGCAGTGGTGTATATTTTCATATTGCACCTGTCTTGGGAAAAATTACACTCATGGATTTACAAGCGGACAAGATTCAGCAATTCTACGACTGTAAGCTGAAATCGGGTTCAGGGAAAAGGACCGTGGAAATCTTGCATTCAATCCTGCACAAAGCCCTCGAACAGGCAGTAAAAATGGGCATAATAGGTCGTAACCCTACGGATGCCACTAATCCACCCCGACCAAGTGAGAAGGAAATGAAATTCCTGGATGAAAGTCAAGTAAGTCAATTGCTATTGACTGCAAAAGGAGATCGAGATGAGGCGTTATATTATCTTGCCATTGCCACAGGCCTGCGTGAGTCTGAGTTGCTTGGGTTGCAGTGGGGTGATCTAGATTGGCAGAAACAGACTTTGAAAGTCCAACGCCAGGCCAAGCGAGAAGGCAGGGATGAAGGTTATTTTGCTCCCCTAAAAACTAGGGCGGGTCGTAGGACCCTCGTGCTTGGGAAGAAAATGATTGAACGGCTAAGAGAACATTATGATCGCCAATGTTATGAGATTCGATTGGAGAAGAATTGGAAGAACTTGGATTTGATTTTTCCATCCACAACTGGTACACCTCAGAATCAGGCTAACTTATATCGTCGCTTTATTGATTTGGTTGAGCGTGCAGGATTGCCCCGCATCCGATTTCATGATTTGAGGCACGCCGCAGCTTCCTTGATGCTCAACCATGGTGTGCCAGTGATCATTGTATCCAGAAGACTTGGTCATTCTAAGGTCAGCATTACCCTTGATATTTATGGACACATGTTCCCCGAAATGCAGAACGAGGCTGCTGAGATGATTGATGATCTCATCACACCTGTGGAGGTGGAAATTCCCAAGAATAATGTGAGCGAATCTCTAGCCGTCTATGGATAATATGCAATTGCACCAGATTTGCACCAGATTATGAATGGAATCTCGTAAGGTTATTGATTATCCCCAATATATAGGGGCTTCTCGATTGAGAAGCCCCATATTTTGGGGTGCCTGATGGGGGTCGAACCCACAACAACCTGATCCACAGTCAGGGACTCTGCCATTGAGCTACAGGCACCATGAGCAGGTGCGATTGTACCACCAGCATTATCGCCTTTCAAGGATGCGCTTGATGGCCTCGGTTACAGCCACGCGTGCGGAAACTGCTTGAGTACCGCTTCCCAGGTCCTTGACCGTAACGGTTCCCTGCGCGGCCTCATCCGGACCAAGCACTAGCACTACGCCCATCCCCGTCCGGTCAGCAAACTTGAATTGCCTGGGCAGTTTGGTCGGTTCCGGGTAACATGCCACGTTGAGCCCGGCCCGGCGAAGCTCTGCCGCCAGGCGTAGCGACTCGGCTTGCAACTCCGACGAGAAAACCGTCACCAGCACGCCCGCCGGATTTATGGCAAGTGGCGGTATGAGGCCCAATTCCTGCAAAATGATCCCGATCACCACGTCCCCCATCGCAAAGCCGACACCCGGGAGCGGTTCTCCGCCCACATCTCGCAACAGGTTATCGTATCGCCCTCCACCCAAAATGGAACGGCGAACACTGCCTGTTAGGTCGAACGCCTCGAAGACCATGCCGGTGTAATACAACAGGCCGCGCATGATACATGGGTCGAAGCGGGTATAATCTACTGCTCCAAAAACCTCGAGTGCCTTAAACAGACGCACGAGTTCTTCGGATCGCCGCCAAGCTTCGTTATCCGCCAACAGGATTTTCAGGCCATCCAGTTGCTGCCTTGTGAGCCCGATCTCCAATGCATAAGCTTCCCAGGCCGGCGCATCCATCTTTTCACGCCGGTCCACCAGCGCCGATACCTCGGTTTTCTTTCCAGCTGGGATTCCCAGGGCTTCGAATTCAGCCTCCATGAAGCGTCGGTCATTAACGAAGATGCAGGCTTTTTCGGGCGTCAGGCCCACCGCCTTGAGAAAACCAGCAGCAATGGCAACCAGTTCAGCGTCCGCTTCCGGGGAGGCTACGCCCAACAGGTCAATGTTCCATTGGAAGAATTCGCGTGAACGTCCCTTTTGCATCTTTTCGTAGCGCCAGAATGGACCGAACGACCACCAGCGCGCCGGGAACACCAGTTTGCTTTGTTTCTGGGCGATCATGCGTGCCAGCGATGGTGTCAGCTCCGGACGGAGGGTGATCTCCTCTCCGCCGCGGTCGGTAAAGACATAGGACTGCTTCTTGACCAGTTCCTCGCCGGATTTGGCGGCGTACAGGTCCAATGATTCGAGCATGGGGGCTTCCCATTCCTGGTATCCGAAAGATTCCGAAACACGTCGGACAGTGCCATAAAGCCAGGTCCGCACAGCCATCTGTTCCGGGTAGAAGTCACGTGTCCCTTTTACAGGAGTGATAATGTTTTTCATGGTCGCTCCGTTGCCAAGAATGTCTTGAAAAGCATTTTAGCATATTTCAACCGTCCCATATGAAGGCACGCCCTACCTGATGAGGGAATATTTGACCGCCGGGACCCTAAAAGGGCATTTCGGCCAGCCCAAGCCCTGGCGGAAGGCTGCCTATACGCTCCTGCCGGTTGCCATGGGAACAACCATAGTGACAGCACCTACAAAGGTCTTTTTGTTCTAGACCATCCCCGTAGCAGTCTCACGATGGTGGTTATGGGAGGGGTTATACTACTATTTATCCATTCAATTTGTGATAATAATCACTTGCACATCCTGTAACGGCTTGTACAATCATAATCATACCAATGTAGAACGATTTGTCTTGACGAAAGAATGGGGGATAGGGTCGTTTGAAGGTCAAAATCGAGGAGGCGGCCGGATGAGTGAAAACACTGGCAAGGCTCGCATTGGCGTTTACGTATGTCAATGCGGCACGAACATAGCAGGCATAGTAGATGTTGAAAGGGTGGTCAATTATGCTGCGCAACTCGACGATGTGGTGATTGCCCGCACATACACCTACTTGTGTTCGGACCCCGGCCAGGGGCTTATCAAGGATGACATCCAAAGAGAGAACCTCGACCGGGTTGTTGTGGCTTCCTGTTCCCCGTTGATGCACGAAGGCACTTTTCGTAAGGCTTGCGCTGAAGCAGGGCTGAATCCTTTCCTATTCCAGATGACTAATATCCGCGAGCATTGCTCGTGGGTGACAGAAGACCCGTCAATTGCGACGAAAAAAACCGAGGCATTGGTGGCGGGTGCCGTAAGGCGTGTCCGGTGGCAGGTCCCGCTGGAGACCCGTCAGGTGGCAGTGAAGCAATCTGCGCTTGTGGTCGGTGCAGGGATTGCGGGGATTGAGGCCGCCTTGCGCTTGGCAAACTCAGGGAAACAAGTTTATCTGGTCGAGCGCGAACCGTCCATCGGCGGACACATGTCCCGCCTGTATAAAACATTTCCAACGCTTGACTGTGCGGCTTGAATACTTACACCGAAAATGGCGTCCGTGGGACGCCATCCTAACATAACTCTGATGAGTTACAGCGAAATCAAGCAGGTCGACGGGTATGTGGGCAACTTCACAGTAACCGTGCGCCGCAAGCCGCGCTACGTAAACGAGGACCTGTGTAATGGCTGTGGAACTTGCATTGAAAAATGCCCGTGGAAGAAAATCCCGTCCGAATTTGATCTCGGCTTGGGTAAGCGGGCCGCGATCTATTACCCATTTCCACAGGCAGTGCCACGCATCCCAGTTATTGATACTGCGAATTGTGCCTTTTTCAAAAACGGTAAATGCAAGGCCTGTGAAAAATTCTGCACGGTCGGGGCGGTTGATTTTGGGCAACAGGAACGGTACGAGGAGATCGAGGTCGGGGCCATAATTCTGGCCACCGGCTTCCACGACTTCGACCCGCAGAATGCTCCGCAGTATGGGTATGGCCGCCTGCCGAATGTGGTAACCGGCATGGAAATGGAACGGATGATCAATACCGGCGGTCCGACAGGCGGCAAAGTGCTGCGCAAGGACGGTGAAAAGCCGAAGAAGGTGGCCATCTTACATTGTGTGGGATCGCGCGACAAGCAGCATGAATATTGCTCGCGCGTTTGCTGTATGTATTCGCTCAAGCTGGCAACTCTCGTCCGCGAGTATGTGGACGCCGGGGTGATCGAGTTCTACCGTGATATGCGCACCTTTGGCAAAGACTATGAGGATTTCTACCATCGGGCTGAAGGACATGGCGTTCAATTCGTCCGCTTCGAAGGGGATCTGCGCGTCGAGGCTAGGGGCGATGCCCTGGCTGTCCTGTCCACCGATGTGTACACCGGTCAGCTATCTGAAACAACAGTGGACATGGTGGTCCTTTCTACTGGCATGGAAGCCCAGCCCGACCAGCATGAGGTGGGGGCATTGTTTGGTGTCAGCCGTAGCCCGGATGGATTCTTCCTGGAGAGGCATCCGAAATTGGCTCCAGTGGAGACAGCCACAGATGGCGTTTTCCTGGCAGGCGCCTGCCAGGGACCTAAAGATATCCCCGACAGCGTTGCACAGGGCGGTGCTGCAGCTGCGGCTGCCATTTCAATGCTGGATCATGGCTGGGTGGAATTGGAACCGTTCACCGCCTCCATCGATTATGAAAAGTGCGGAAGGTGCCGCACCTGTGAGGGGTTGTGTCCGTATGGTGCAATTTCGATGGTGGAGCGGCAGGGCAAATGGGTGGCACAGGTAAATGAGGTCATGTGCAAAGGCTGCGGGGCCTGCGTGGCGGCCTGCCCCGCTGGCGCGGCAACGCAATATGGGTTTAACAACGATCAGGTATTGGCCGAAATTGAAGGAATTTTGGATTTTGCAGAGGCACACCATGTCCTTTCAGAAGGGAATGTGGTACACCTCAGGGAGACGGCATGAATCTTTCCAAAATCAAGACCGGTGTGTACGTCTGTCTTTGTGGGACAAACATCGCTGCCACGGTGGACGTAGCCGCTGTGGCCAGGTTTGCCCTTGAGCTGGAAGGTGTGGTCATCAGCCGCGACTATACCTACATGTGCTCCAACCCCGGCCAGGATCTCATCAAGCAGGACATCCACGACTACGGTCTGAACCGGGTGGTGGTTGCCTCTTGTACGCCGCTGATGCACGAACCAACCTTCAGGCGGGCGTGTGTCGAAGCCGGGCTGAACCCCTTCTTTTTTCAGATGGCCAATATCCGGGAGCAATGCTCTTGGGTGATCAATGACCGGCAACAGGCCACTGAAAAAGCGTGCGCCCTGGTCGCGGCAGCGGTACAGCGGGTGCATTTCCACAACCCGCTGAACATGCGCCAGGTTCAGATGACGCCTGCCACGCTCGTTGTCGGGGGCGGGATTGCGGGTATCGAAGCAGCTCTCAAATTGGCAGATGCCGGGAAGCAGGTTTATCTGGTCGAACGGGAGACAAGCATCGGCGGGCACATGGCCCAACTATACAAGACCTTCCCAACGCTCGACTGTTCTGCCTGAATACTTTCACCGAAAATGGTGTCCGTGGGACGCCACCCAAACATCCACCTCCTGGCTTACAGCGAGGTCGAGGCCGTCTCAGGCTACGTTGGCAATTACCAAGTGCGGGTGCGCCGGAAGCCGCGCTATGTAGATGAATCCAAGTGCACCAGCTGCGGGAACTGTGTTGCGGTTTGCCCAGTGGAAGTCAGTAACGAGTTCGACCATGGCCTATCCAAACGAAAAGCGGTTTATCGTTTTTCCGCGCAGGCCGTGCCGAGCGCGTATGCAATAGACAAGAAAGGTGTGGCTCCCTGCCGGGCCGCCTGTCCGACTGATCAACGTGCTATGGGCTATATCGCACTCGTCAGGCAGAAGCGCTACGCTGACGCGTACTGGGCCATCCGGCGAGAACACCCTTTCCCATCGGTCTGCGGTCGCGTATGCAACCGAAATTGCGAGGCAGCTTGCAGTCGTGGGAAGATTGATGAACCGGTCAACATCATGGGCATCAAGCGTTTTGTGGCTGACTGGGCTTATAAGCACCGCGCTGAACTACCAAACATGCGGGATAAATCCATCGTCGGGACGCCCTTTCAGCACAACCCGCCAGCTTCCGGACAGAAAGTGGCGATTATCGGGGCTGGACCAGCCGGCCTGACCACCGGGTTGGATTTGGTGCGTCTCGGACATAAAGTCAAGATTTTCGACGCTCTGCCGGTGGCGGGCGGTATGATCCGGGTCGGCATCCCGCCTCATCGCCTGCCATACGAGCGGATGGACTGGGAAATCCAGCAGGTGCTCGACGAAGGTGTCGAACTGCAGCTCAATACACATATCGATGATGTACCCGGTTTGCTTCGCAAGAGTGACTCCACGGGTAGACCAGACGGCGGCCCCTTCGATGCCGTACTGATCGCCACCGGAGCCCAAGTAGCCAAAAAGGTAGACATCCCTGGTAATGAACACCCCGACAATTGGCTCAGCTTGGATTTTCTGAAGATGGTCTGCCTGGGGAATCCGCCTGACCTGACCGGTCACAAAGTTGCCGTGATTGGCGGCGGCAACGTCGCGCTGGACTGCGCCCGTTCGGCTGTGCGAGTGGGGGCGGAAGAGGTGCGCATGATCTTCCGCAAGCCGAAGGGCGAGATGACTGGCTTCGAGTGGGAGGTGAAGATTGCTGAAGAAGAGGGTGTAGAGATGTGCGGCTCAACCCTCTTCAAGGAAATTGTCGTTGTCGACAACCAAATTGTCGGTGTCAAATGCATCCGCACAGAGTACCACGGCTACGATGAAAATGGCCACATCCTCATCTACGAGCTGCCTGGAACTGACCAAGTTCTGCCGGCAGATATCGTGCTGTGGGCCACTGGCCAAGGCTGTGATCTATCCTTCCTGCCGTCGGATGGTGCCATCAAACCCGCCAAATCCGGCATCGGATCGGATGGCGAGATGATGACCAGTCTGAAGGGCGTGTTCGTAGCCGGGGATGTGCACAAAGGCTCAACCTTCTATGTGGTAGACGCAATCGGGGAGGGTCATCATGCCGCGCGTTGCATTGACCGCTTCCTGCGCGGCGCAATGGGCACTCCGGAACCGATCCTTCCGCCGACGGTTGAGCTGGACGTCGAGGAAGTGAGCAGACGCATCCGAGGCGGTGAAGCCTCCAGGCAAGGACGTGTTCCCATTACGTGCATCCCACCGGAGCAGCGCCGACGCAATTTTCGCGAAGTGGATCTGACGTTGACCGAGGAGCAGGCAATGATCGAGGCGGAACGCTGCGTGCGCTGCGGCGAATGTGCGGAGTGCCTGGAGTGCGTGGCCGCATGCGACCGTGGGGCGATCGACCACAATATGCAGGCGCGGATAGACGAAATTACCGTCGGAACAATCATCCTGGCGACGGGCTTCCGTGATTTCGATGCTACCCGCATCCCGGCTCTCAATTATGGGAAATTGGACAATATTCTGACCGCTTCGGAGTTTGAGCGCCTGGTCAACGCCAGCGGGCCGACGGGCGGAAAAATAACCCTCAAAAATGGTCAGCTGCCAGGCTCGGTGGCAGTGCTTCACTGTATCGGGAGTCGCGACGGCAACTACAACGACTACTGTTCACGCGCCTGCTGCATGTTTTCTCTCAAGATCTCCCAATTGGTGCATGAATATACCGGTGCCGAGGTCTACGAGGTCTATCGCGATATTCGCTCCTTCGGAAAGGGTTACGAGGAATTCTTCAACCGTACTCGCGACCTGGGAGTGCACTTCTATCATGGTCTGGTAAGATCCATCGAAGGGCAGGATGGAAAGCTGCGGGTTAAATGGGAGGAGGCTTTTCATGGCCAACCGGATCACGTGTTGGTGGACATGGTGGTGCTTTCGACCGGCTTTACGCCACAGAAAGATACTGGAACTGTAGCGGCGACCTTCGGGATTGGTCGTAGCCGAGATGGGTTCTTCCTCGAGCGCCATCCCAAGCTGGCTCCCATTGAAACATCTACCCAGGGGATCTATATAGCAGGTGCCTGCCAATTCCCCAAAGATATTC
Source organism: uncultured Chloroflexia bacterium (assembly GCA_963827305.1). Lineage (GTDB taxonomy): Bacteria > Chloroflexota > Anaerolineae > Anaerolineales > Villigracilaceae > UBA877. The sequence goes on along the minus strand of CAWHAM010000010.1, from coordinate 75,895 downwards.
CCGATAGCGTGGCCCAAGCCGGCGCGGCCGCTGCGGCGGCCCTCTCACTGATGGACCAGGGCACCATTGCCCTCGATCCATCCATCGCAGTTGTGGATGTCTTGCACTGTACCGGGTGCGGCCAGTGCCTGGCCGCCTGCCCATACCAGGCCATCGAACTGGAGCAAGGTTGCGCCAAAGTCAACGGATACCTGTGTAAAGGCTGCGGTACGTGCACGGCGGCCTGCCCGAACAAGTCTATGTCCCTGATCCACTTCGACGATCGGGAGTTAGTGGCTGAGATTATTGGTGCTTTATCAACAGTAGTTGTCCCGGAGGTGCTATGAGCTTTGAACCAAAGATCATCGCCTTCCTTTGCACCTGGTGCTCCTATACGGGAGCGGACACTGCTGGGATTGCCCGGATGAAATCCCCGGCTAATATCCGCGCAATCCGAGTGCCATGCACAGGGCGTGTTTCCCCCGAACTGGTACTGCGCGCCTTCGACCAGGGCGCCGATGGAGTTCTGGTGCTGGGCTGCCACATTGGCGAATGCCATTACGATACCGGCAATCACCGCGCCGCCAAGCGTCTGCCAATCTTGCATTCCTTGCTTACCTTTGCAGGTTTGGAGCCGGAGCGGTTGCGACTGGACTGGGTCTCAGCATCGGAAGGGGAACGTTTCTCACGCATTGCGACAGAATTCTCCGATTCGATCCGGGATCTGGGGCCGGCAACCTGGAAAGTGGCTGCTGGCCAGCAAGTCGTTCCCGAGGCGGCTTTTCACTGGGGACAAAAAACCATTCCCTATCCACCATCGGATTGTGCCTCCAAAACTGATGCCATCCGCCTCAAGGCCAAGGAACTGCTGGCGAGCGGTCAGGTCGGTTGTGTCATCGGATACGAGGTTGGACCGCGCGGTCGGACGCGACCCACGTTCGTTTACTCTCCTGAAGAGACCGGACGCCTGGTTTGGAATCCAGATTGCAGCCATAATCTGACCAGCTACCTGCCCAATAAGCTGCAGTCTGAATTAGTGCAGCAGTCTGCCCGCCCGGTGGCGGTGATCGTCAAGCCCTGCGACAGCCGGACGATGAATGTCCAACTAGCCGAAAACCAGTACAAGCGGGAGCAGGTATGCGTGATTGGGGTGACCTGCGAGGGCATACGGGATAAGAAAGGTTACATGCAAGCCCGCTGCATCACGTGTCAGGAAGCAGCGCCGGTGATGTGCGATACCCTGATCGGAGGAGACACGTCCGGCTTCGTCCCGCGACTCTCGAGTTCTACCGAGGAAACGCTCGAACAACTAGAGAATGCCAGCCCAGCCGAACGCATGGAATTCTGGTTGAGCCAGTTCGACCGCTGCATCCGCTGCTACGCCTGCCGCCAGGCCTGTCCGCTCTGCAACTGCCCAACCTGCCTATATGAACGGGATGATTCAACCTGGGTTGGGCTGGGCATAGGCTTGAATGAAAAGCGCACCTTCCACTTGGGGCGTGCCTACCATCTGGCCGGACGCTGCGTAGGCTGCAATGCCTGTGAACAAGCCTGCCCGATGGACATACCAATCAGCCTGCTCAATCAGAAACTGTCGGGAGAGATCGAGAAAGCCTTCGGTTTTCGAGCTGGCTTGGCGGTCGTGCCTTCACCAATAGTCACCGTCCTATCCGGGGAGTACAAGGAAGAATAAGATGGGCGAACATCAACGCTGGCTCATCTCCCTCGAAGAGTTGAACGGCTGGCTGGACAGTATCGCCCGCACCCGCCTCCTATTCGCCCCACGCCAGGTAGGCGGAATGCTTCTGTACCGCCAGGTGAGCAAGAGCGATGAGATCGCCCGGCAAGCCGGTAGGCCGGTTTTATCGGTCAAAGAATTCTTCTTACCGCCGACCGAGCACCTCTTCACAATCGAGAAGACCAGGCAACAGGTCCATTTGACTGAACTCCTACCGCAAACACTCGCCGTCCTTTTCGGTGTGCGCCCTTGTGAAGCGCGCGGCGTCCACTTGCTAGATGCCCTTTTCCTGGATACCGCTCCGTCCGATCCTTATTATGTCCGCCGGCGTGAAATGACGGTTCTAATCGGCCTGGCCTGCCTGGAGATGGGGCCTACCTGCTTCTGTACCTCCGTTGGCGGCTCGCCGGACGAAGCCTGTGACATGGACGTGATGTTGTATGAAGTCCATGATGGATATGTGCTGGAAGTGGTGACTGACAAAGGTAAATCTTTGTTAGCCGATTTACGCTTGGAGGATTGCGATTACGACCCCCACTCACAAACGATGAATCGTCAACCCGAATTCCAAAACCCACCGCTGAGCACCTGGCTGGAGCGTTTCGATGACGAATATTGGGAAAAAATATCTGAGAGGTGCTTGAGCTGCCGGGCTTGCGCCTATGTCTGCCCGACCTGCCACTGCTTTGCCGTCCGGGATGAGATGACCGGCCCAGGCGATTTCGAGCGCATCCGTTGCTGGGACAGTTGCACTGGCGAAAACTACCGCCGCGTCGCCGGGGGTCACCGGGCGCGCCCCGAAAAAGGCGAGCGCCTACGCAACCGTTTCTTCTGCAAGTTTTACTACTTCCCTGAGCAAACCGGGCTTGCGAATACTTCAGCCTGCACTGGCTGTGGACGCTGCATCGATGTCTGCCCGGTGGGGGTTGATATCACTGAAGTCCAACGAGACTTGGGGAGGCCGACATGACCGCCAACCCGTTGATGCCTATTCTAGGCAAACTGGTCCAAGTGCGCGACCTTGCGACCGAGATCAAGCTCTTCCGCGTAGAGCTGCAAGACGGCGGCGGGGGGGCCTTCCAGACCTTCCAACCTGGTCAGTTTGCATTTGTCTCAGCCTTTGGTCTGGGTGAAGCCCCGTTTGGAATCGCCAACGCGGCTGGCCGTGGACCGTTATTGGATTTCGCAGTAGCCCGCTTGGGGTCTGTGACGACCGGCCTGCATGAGTTGGGTGTGGGCGACCTGGTGGGTGTGCGCGGCCCGCTGGGGAACTCTTTCCCCATGGATATATTGAAAGGCAAGAATCTCATTGTCATCGGCGGCGGGATCGGCGGTGCACCTTTGCGACCAGTCATCCAGCATGTCCTCGATCACCGCAGCGATTATGGAAAAATGACTATCCTGTGGGCAGCCAGGCAGCCCTCCCTGCTGATATTTACCGACGAATACGACGAGTGGCGGGCCACTCCGGATACGGCCTTATATCTGACGGTGGACAAACCGGAAGATACCTGGGGGCATGAGGTCGGTTTGATCACGAAGCTGCTTGAGAAGGTCAGCCCTTCCACGGAGAATGCCATCGCCATCACCTGCGGTCCGCCGATCATGATCCAGAATGTCACCCGCATGTTGACTGGCATGGGCTTTGCGGCCGAAGACAGCTACGTCACGCTGGAGGCGCGCATGCACTGTGGTCTGGGTAAATGCGGACGCTGCAACCTGGGCGAAAAACTGGTCTGCGTAGATGGGCCGGTGTTTACCATGGCCGAAGTCGGGAATTTATTGGAAACGTACTGACAGTTTTCTTTACTCACTTCTCCCTAAAAACATTCGTGAAAATCCGTACATATGTTAAAATAGGCCTTTCTAACAGGAGGAACTGCCATGAATCCTACCGATGAAGTAACCCTGGAACTCCAGAAAATCCCCTGGTTCCAGGATCTTGACCCCGAGGATCTGCATCAATTTGCTGAAATCTCGATCCTACGGCATTTCAAAGCCGGAGAAGTTTTCTTCCACGAGGGCGAAAAGCAGGATTTCTTTTATGTCGTCCTTAACGGACGCGTCGCGCTGAATATGTTCGTCCCTCACCATGGCAAGGTGCGCTTCTTCACCTGCGAAGAATGGGACAGCTTCGGCTGGTCGAGCGTGACACCTGTGGTACGCACGCGCACGGCCGGGGCGGTTGGCGTAATGGCCGGCACCGTCATCGCCACCGACACCACCAAGCTGCAGGAACTCTGCGACCGCGACCACGACATTGGCTATCTCTTCATGCGTCGTATGACCAACGTGATCGCCAGCCGGTTGCTGGTCACCCGACTGCAATTATTGGATATGTTTGCCGAACCGCTGGAGACCAAATCTGATGAGTGAAAAGAACCTGACCATCGGAAGCAGCGTGGCTCTCCCCAAAGCGGAACTGGACCTCCTCCTTGCAGACCTGCGCTCGTCCGGCTACCAGACCGTCGGTCCGCATATGCAGGATGAGAGCATCGTCTATCAGCCGATCGAAGGTCTGCAGGACTTGCCGCGCGGCCTCCTGAGCGAACAGTCGCCCGCCTCTTACCGGCTGATTCAGACCGGCCGGGAGCGCTATTTCGACTTTATCCCCGCCGCGCATTCCTGGAAGCAGTTCCTCTTCCCCCCCCGCCATCTTTTATTCACTGCTCGGAGAGAAGGCAAATGGCAAATCAAGACAAACGACACCCCAGCCCCCCGTTACGCCCTGGTGGGAGTGCGCGCCTGCGAACTGGCCGCCATAGCCATCCAGGATCGGGTCTTCCTGCGTCCGGATTTTTATGACCCGATCTATCGTTCCCGCCGGGAAGGATTGTTCATTCTGGCGGTAAACTGCCTGCACCCGAATGCCACCTGTTTCTGCGTCTCAATGGGCACCGGTCCGCGCCACCGCGGCGGTTTTGACTTGTGCCTGACCGAAATGGACGACCTGTTCCTGCTGGAAGCTGGCTCCGAGCTGGGCTTGAGTCTGCTGGTCCGCCGCACCTACGAGCTCCCCTCCGCTTATATCCAAACCACCGCCAATCGGGCACTCGAACAGGCCGCCAGTCAGATGGGCCGAAGCCTGGACACGCATGACCTGCCAAGCTTGCTGACCGAACACCTAGACGCCGTTCGTTGGACCCAGGTGGGCAAGCGCTGCCTCTCCTGTGCCAACTGCACCCAGGTTTGCCCGACCTGCTTCTGCTGGGACGCCTCCGACCAGACCGACATCACCGGCAGCCACACCCGCCGTGAGCGCCTCTGGGACTCGTGCTTCAACCCGAACTTCTCTTACGTCGTCGGCGGGAACACCCGCCCGAATATTCGCTCACGTTATCGCCAATGGCTCACCCACAAGCTGGGCCAGTGGAAAGCCCAGTTCGACTTGCTCGGCTGCGTGGGGTGTGGGCGCTGCATCACCTGGTGCCCGGTCGGGATCGACCTGACCGAAGAAGTCGCCGCCATTCGCCAGGAGGTGCAGTCATGACCTCCACCCTGATCGACACATCCCAACACTATGCAGGTTCTGAGGAAAAACTACTGCTCCCCGCCTGGGCGGAGGTGGTCAGGATCACACCTGAAGCCGAGGGCGTCAGTACCTTTGCGTTTCGGTTTATCGACCTCAACATACAGAAGCGCTACCGTTGGGAGCCCGGCCAGTTCAACATGCTCTATGTGCCCGGCTACGGTGAAGCCGCCATCTCGATGAGCTCGGATATGGAATCGGCGGATGGGTTGGTTATCCACACCATTCGCCACGCTGGCAGCGTGACCAGGGCCACCAGCCGCCTCAAGGTCGGGGATGTGGTCGGCTTGCGCGGCCCGTTTGGCAGTGCATGGCCGCTGAAGGCGATTGAGGGCATGGATGTGGCCATCGCCTGCGGCGGGATTGGCCTGCCGCCGCTGCGTGGAGCCATCCAATCCATAGTGCGGGAGCGTACCAGGTACGGGAAGGTGATCCTGTTGTACGGCGCACGCACCCCCAAGGATCTGATTTACCCAACCGAGTACGAGACCTGGCAGAACGCCGGCATCGATGTGCAGGCCACGGTCGACCGCGGCGACGAGACCTGGAACGGCCGCGTGGGCGTCGTCCCGATGATGTTTTACAATGTCCGTCTCGACCCCCGCAAGTCTGCCGTGCTGGGCTGCGGACCCGAGATCATGATGCGCTTCGTCATCTACGAAGCTCTGGCGCGCCGCATCCCGACCGAGCACATTTTCCTCTCTCTCGAACGAAACATGAAATGCGGCCAGGGCGCCTGTGGCCACTGCCAGATGGGCCCTTACTTCATCTGCAAGGATGGACCGGTCTTCCCGTTCAGCCGCCTGGAACCCTACATAAACGTGGAGGAGTACTAATGACCCTCACACCCAAAACGCAAACCAAACCGAAAGTTGCCGTCTACAAGTTTTCTTCCTGCGATGGCTGTCAGCTCTCCCTGCTCAATCTGGAAGACGAACTGCTCGACCTGGCCTCGGCAGTCGACATTGCTTACTTCCTGGAAGCCACCCGTACCGTCAAACCTGGCCCGTACGATATCGGCATCGTCGAAGGTTCCATCACCACCCCTCACGAAGCAGAACGCATCAAGGATGTGCGCTCCGAGTGTAAATACCTGATCGCCCTGGGAACTTGTGCCACCGCTGGCGGCATCCAGGCGTTGCGCAATTTTGCTATTGCAAATGAGTATGCCAAAATTGTCTATGCGCACCCCGAATATCTGAGCTATTTGGAAAAATCCACCTCCATCGCTGAAAACGTTCCGGTCGATCTGGTCATTTGGGGCTGCCCAATTAACAAATACACTCTGGTCGAGGTCATCGCCGCCCTGCTGCAAAACCGTCGCCCGAACTTCCCACCCAGCCCGGTTTGCCTGGAATGTAAACGCAACGGCACAGTCTGTGTGGTGGTGGCTCAGGGTATTCCCTGCCTGGGACCGGTGGTACATGGCGGCTGCGGGGCCTTATGTCCCGCAAACGGCCGCGGCTGTTACGGCTGCTTCGGCCCCTCCAGCGTGGCCAACTTTAGCGCCCTGGTCGAAGGCATGCAGCCTCATGACCGCTACCCCAATGAGACCGCTGGCCTGCTACGTGGCATCAGCGCTCACGCTCCGGCCTTTAAGACTGCTGCCGAGCTGGCCTTCAAGCTCTCAGAGACTAAGGAGCCCCGATGAATACCCTCCAAGTCCCCGCCCTGGCGCGTGTCGAAGGTGAAGGTGGCCTGTATATCGGCTTGCAAGATGGCAAGGCGGTTGAGATCCGTCTGGATATCTACGAGCCGCCGCGCTTCTTCGAAGGCTTTTTGGTCGGCCGCTTCCTGCAGGAAGTCCCCGACATCACCTCCCGTATCTGCGGCATCTGCCCGGTGGCCTACCAGATGAGTTCTATCACCGCGCTGGAAAAAGCCCTTGGCATGGAAATCGGCCCGTCCGTCTACGCCCTTCGCCGCCTGATGTACTGCGGAGAATACATCGAGAGCCATGCCCTGCATATTTACATGCTTCAAGCGCCCGATTTACTTGGCGTGCCCTCAGCCCTTGACCTGGCTGCCATCGCCCCCGAAATCGTTAAGAACGCCCTACGCATGAAGAAAGTCGGAAACGCCATCCTGAAAGCCATCGGTGGACGCTCGGTCCATCCGGTCAATGCCTGCGTGGGCGGGTTCTATCGCTGGCCGGAGGCTGCTCAATTCCAAGCCCTGATTCCCGAGCTGGAATGGGCGCTGGAAGCCGCCATAGCGGCGGTCAAGTGGGCCGTTGCGCTGCATTATCCCGAATTGGAGATCGATTACGAGTTCGTTGCCCTGCACCACCCCGAAGAATACGCCGTCATTAACGGCGAGATCTGGTCCTCCAAAGGCAGCCACTTATCGGTGTCGGAATACGAGACTCGTTACATAGAAGAGCACGTCAAACATTCCAACGCCCTGCACGGCCACATCAAGGAGGATGGGAATTACCTGGTCGGTCCATTGGCGCGCCTGAACTTGAACCATGCCCAATTGCTCCCGACCGCCCAAAGGGCCTTGCAGGATAACCAAATCAAGCTCCCCATCACCAATCCCTACCAGAGCCTGATCGCACGCAGCGTTGAATTGGTCCATTATTATGAAGAAGCCATCCGGATTGTCAAAGCCTACAACCCAACCGGTCCGGCCCACCTTGAGCTCAAGCTGAAAGCCGGCGAAGGAGCCGGCGCCAGCGAGGCCCCCCGTGGCCTGCTCTACCATCGCTATCGGATCGACGACCAGGGCCGCATCCTTTTCGCGAAGATCGTTCCGCCCACTGCCCAGAACTTGCCGCGTATCGAGGAAGACCTCTTCGCCCTGGCCCCTCAACTCGTCGCCATGCCCCAGGAACAGGCGGAACTCACCGCTGAGCACCTGGTGCGGTCCTACGATCCCTGCATCTCCTGTGCGACGCATTTTTTGAAATTGAAGATAGAGGGTAAATAGTAAAAAGGAAGAAGAAATAAAATGGTATCGCCAGGAGGTGGATCACGCCTCTTGGCGGTTGTTTTCTCTGTATTTCGTGCTATTATATTAACCTACCCCACAGCCTCACTATTGCCATAAATAAATATATCCCATCTTTCTTCAGGTTCACTGGGAGTTACCGGGACAAGGATGGAAATAGGTTCGAAGGAGGTGGTCCTATGAATCAGAAAGCTTCTTGGTTGTTGCCGGTTTTTATGGCGCTGATCCTGGCGGCTTGCGCGCAAAAGACAAATGGATCGCAAACTTCAGGGTTGCCAGCAAATAATGGATCTCCGACATCTGGTCAACCAGCCAAACAAGGCAATTCCTACGTACCCCAAGAAGCTGTCTCACTATGCAAGGCTTCCTTCTCAAGCCCTGTAACGGATGGTGCAGCCTCAGCCCCGGTGCGCACTTTAGTCCAAAAAGTCTATGAAGCCGGAGAATGGGATTTCGATCCCAACGTAATGATACTCCCACATTGGGAATCGCTCGAACCTGTTGCAGTCAAAACCCTGATGTGTATAAGCGCGGATAGAACACAGCTTACCACTTACCCGGATGGGCAGGTCGGGTATCAACTCATCTGGGATGCCCGCCTTGTCCAATATCCTTCCGGCAAAGTGATCAAAGCCCAGAAATTTGAAGGGAACCAACCGCCCAGCAATGAGATGTGGGAGACGATGAAGGATTACATATCGGGGCCCGCATATGGTGATCCCCCGGATGGAAAACTTCTCGAATGGGTCTGTCCCGCTTTTAGAAACTCATCAATTTTCTGCAACGGCGATTCTGTTTTTGATATCGCACTTTCCCCGGATGGCAACACTCTGGCAATAGGCGGCTCCAACAACATAGTCACATTATGGGATGTAAATACCGGACAGACCCTGCACACCCTTACTCTCAGCGATAACCCGGTCTTTGTAAGCCCGATCACTTTCTCTACGGATGGGAAGTATTTAGCCATGCCAGGAGAGATCGCCGACTTCAACCAACCTATTCGAATGTGGGATATTACGAGCAGCGCTGATTTTTCCAAATTCAGCACAGAAGAATTTCTGTCTGTTTCCAGCCTGGCATTCTCGCCGGATGGAAAACTGCTGGCTTCAGGGAATTGGGATGGTGCGATCCACTTGTGGGATGTTTCCACGCGAACCGTAATACGCTCTCTCAAGGGTCATACTGCAGAAATCAGCAGTCTGGCTTTTTCTCCGGATGGAAAATCGCTGGCATCAGGAAGTTACGACAACGCCGTATTACTTTGGGACGTGTCCTCAGGGCAAATCGTCCAAAACTTAACAGCTCATGGCGATTATGTAAACGGCGTGGCATTCTCCCCGGATGGGGAAAAAATAGCTTCAGCAAGTAACGACAAAACCGTGATCATCTGGGATGCAGGGACCGGTCAAAAATTGCTCACTCTCAATGGAGCAGACAACTTTACAAGCGTAGCCTTCTCCCCTGACGGAAAGACTCTTGCTTCAGCCAATGTGCTGGAGGTTTATGCATGGGATGCAACCACTGGCAAGGTATTACAATTGCTCAAAGGACACACCAAATCTGTAGACAAATTGGTTTTCTCGATCGACGGAAAGAGCTTGATTACAGGGAGCATCGATACAACCGTCAGGAAATGGGATTTGACCTCTGGTAAATAAATGAACACTAAAACCATTTCCTTGCGTTTCTTTCAAGCTGAATTTTCCTCCACCTGGTACATGCTCCGGGCAATGATGTGGTCCTGGTACTCTGGTGCCAGCTCGCAGAAATAACCGCTCCAGCCCCAGACACGTACGATCAGGTTATTATGCTTCTCGGGATGGGCTTTGGCGTCCAGTAAAGTTTCCACGTTCAGGCTGTTGAGCTGCAACTGCTGGCAGCCAAGCTGGACGAAAATGCGCACCAACATGGCCACTTTACGGATCGATTCAGAATCCCTAAAAACAGAATCCGATAGCTCCATGGTGATCGGTCCGCCGTTGAAAACGCGCCGGTAGTCGATCCTGGAATAGCTTTGCAGCGTGCTGATCGGGCCCCGGACACGTACGCCGGGTGAGGGCGCCAGGTTTGCACTGAAGGGTTCACCCCTCATCCGTCCATCCGCGGTTGCCTCGACCAGCGGTTCCCGCATCCCCTCATGTCCGCTTGCCAGCCAGATATAGTACATGGCTGAGCCGGTCCCCGGTCTGAGAATACCGCCGCGCGGCGTACGGCCATACTCTTCACAGGCGCTGGCGAAATATTCAAACAAGGTCACCAGCAATGCATCCGCCCGGTCATCATTGCTTCCAACCTTGGGACATTGCTCGTCCAGCTTCCGACGCAAAGCTTCGTAACCTTCGAAATTCGCTTGAAGGGCTGCCAGCAACTCCTCAGCGGATAGGCTGTGCTCATCGAATAGGAATTGCTTGACCGCCGCCAGGGCATCTGCAGCATTGGCGGAACAGGCACCATGGATGCCGAGGTTGTTATATTTCAAACCTTCCGATAAGTCACGCCCCTGCTCGAGGCAGCCGCGCATGAAAACCGAATAATACGGCGCCGGCGGCAGCAATATTCGCGCATAGGCATCTGCCAGGGCTTGCACTTGAGTGCGAATATTCCCTGCAGTGCGACGGAGAATATCGTCAAACCCCTCGCCCGTTGCCAGGCCGGTCCGGATGGCCGCGTCGACAGCCGCCGGGAAGGAGACCGCCCCGATGTTGACAATCTCCATGCCGCGTCCGGGAATGATGAATTCCCAGCAAGCCGCCACCACATAATCGCGTGCATCCTCCATTTCGTATCCATGGGCGATGAGTGCCGGAATAACAACATCGTCATTGCTGTACTGGGGAAAACCAAGCCCCTTGCGCGTCAACTCACTCGCAAGGCAGAGCAGTTCCAGGTCGGTTTGGGAGGAAATGCGCAGGTTGATTTTTGGATCGATCAGCTCCAGATCACGGCTGACACGCAAGACCATGCGGGTGAGCTCGTTGACCGCCGTTGAGCCATCCGGTTTGATTCCACCCAGGGTCAGGCTCTGGCCGTTATCCCCCTGCTGGACACCCGGGTAGAGATCGCTGTCCTTGTTCAACGCGATGAAAAATTCCGCAAGGAGCTCTTCGGCTGTCGCGATCGTCAGATTACCAGTCTGCAGGTCGGATTTGAGGAAAGGCCACATATACTGGTCGAAACGTCCCAGGCCCACATGGTAGTTGCCTCCCAGCCAGACGACCGCCTGGCACAGGCGCAGCGATTGCAAGGCTTCAAGGAAAGTGTGGGCTGGGTTCGCCGGGACGATTTTTAACACGGCAGCTAGGTCGTTCCTGCCAAGCATTTCAGCCTGTTTTGCATAACGACAAGTTAACTCCAGTACGGCGTCGATGGTCTCGATGGCGCTCTCGAGGAACGCCACTGCCTCTGCATCATCTGCCATGCGGGCGCGCGTGGCTGCCGCCACCTCCCGCCGGCCAAGCAGCCCTTGCGAGAGCAACAACTCCCAATCTGCACAGATGTTGCTGACTGGTCCAAGTTCATGTAAAGTCCGTCCGGCCGTCAGGCGGGACCACTCTTCCGCCTGGTAAATCGGGGGGACGCCCGGTATAGTGCGTGTGAAAACGATTTTTTCTTCCGGCCCGATGACAACCCGCTCGGCCTCGCACTGCCGGCGCACCAGCCGGGCAACCCGGCGGGACCAGGTCAAGCCTTCGTTTTCGCATTCTGGCAGGATGTTGATCAGCGTCCCTTGACGGAAAACCTTATGCTCCCCAACTCTCATTTTATTTTTCAGAAGTACCAACCGATCGTTCATGTTCTCTTGACCTTAATCCCGGCTTGTTCGAAAGCCTTCATATTGATATTCACAGGCCGCTTTTCATCATAATCCGGCTCGAACTCCATTCCTGCATAGCCGTATTTTGCACCGGCAGCCCGATTATAGGGCAATAAATTCACCTCGACCAGGCCAGGTAATCCTTTAACGGTTTCGGCGATGGCAGACAGGTTTTCGTCCGTATCGGTCACGCCCGGCACTAGGGGTACCCGGATGATAAATGGCTTTCCGGATGCGCCCATTAAATTCAGGTTGTGCAGGATCAGGTCATTATCATAACCAGTGTAGTGCTGGTGCAGCTCCCGGTAGATCAGCTTCAAATCGTAAAAAACCAGGTCTGACCGGGCCAGCAGGAGCAGGAAATCCTGCTCAACTCCGTAACCGCAGGTATCCAACACCACGTGCAGGTCATCCAGGGCATCGATCACTTCGGCCACGAACTCCGCCTGGAAAAGCGGTTCGCCGCCCGAAAAGGTGACTCCGCCTTCATTCGCTCTCAGGATCGAAGCTTGCTGGTTTAATAGGGATGCCAGTTCTCTGGCCGAATAATCCCTACCTGCAACCCGTTCGCCTGACGGGCTTCGAATGACTTGAGGTTGCATGGACTGGCTCTCGGGGTTGTGGCACCACATGCAAGCCAGCGGGCACCCTTTTAGAAACACGGTGGTCCGGATTCCAGGTCCATCGTGGACTGTAAATTCCTTTATATCAAAAATAATGCCAGATGTCATGACCGGCCAATTCAACCAATATTCCCTTGAAAATCCAAGTGTCTCATCCCTGCATCAATTTGCTGGCTCGCTGTGCAGCCAAAGCGGCATCCGGAGCATAGAAGTCTGCACCGATATCCAAGGCATATTGCTCTGTCACTGGAGCGCCACCGATCATCACTTTGACCTTATCCCGCAGGCCGGCTGACTGCAGTGCGATTACGATATCCTTCATGCGCGGCATGGTTGTCGTCAACAGGGCCGAACAGGCGACCAGGTCAGGGGTTTGATCCCGAACCGCTCGGACGTATTTATCCGGCGAAACATCCACACCCAGGTCAATTACCTCGAAACCGGCTCCCACCAGCATCATCCCGACCAGGTTTTTCCCGATGTCATGCAAATCGCCCTGGACGGTGCCTATCACGACCTTGCCGATAGCCTTGATATTTGCGGCTGCCAGTTGAGGTCGCAGGATCGCCAGTCCGCTCTTCATCGCCCGCGCGGAAATCAGCATCTCTGGAACAAAAAATTCACCGATCTCAAACAACCGGCCGACCTCGCTCATTGCCGATATCAGCCCATCCATTAGGATCTTTTCAGGGGGGATGGCTTCCACCAGGGCTTTGTGCACCAGATCTTGAGTGGCATTTTGATCGCCGTCGATCACGCTCTTGCGTAAATCGTCCAGAAGGCTCATTGGAATACTCCTGTTAATAATCGCGATAACCGGGTTGGTTTTGAACCACTTCAATAAATGCAAGCATATTCTCAAGCGGCACATCACCCTCCACGTCATGCGCCGGCGCAAATATATAGCCTCCGCCTGCACCCATTTTCAACAATTGTTTCGATTCCGCCCTGACATCTTCAACCGTGCCAAATGGCAATGTCCGTTGGGTGGATAACCCTCCATGGAACGTCAATCGTCCACGATAGCGCTTCATCAAATCCTCTACTTCCATTACTTCGGGTTGGAAGGGGTTGAAGCAATTCAGGCCAATTCCTATCAGGTCTTCGAAAACCTCATCCACGTCACCGCAGGAGTGGATGAAAACGTACTTGCCATAATCGTGCACGACCGCATACATCCGCTTGAGCTCCGGGAAAATGAACTGGTGCCAGAGCTTGGGTCCCATTTGCAGTCCATGTTGCTGTCCCCAATCATCCCCGAAATAAACCGCATCGATCTCGTACTTCAACGCTTCCCGGATATGGGCAATGTTGTAATCGGCGATCGCTTCCAAAAGGCTTTGGACGAAATCGGGATGATCATAAAAATCCATCAACAGGTTTTGCATCCCGCGTAACGTCCAGGCGCGTTCATACAGCGAAAAACCGATTTGGAATACCCTGAAGCGCTCCCCGTACCGGGCGATCCGCTCCGGGATCTCTTTAAAAAACCTGCGGTCAAGTGGATCGGGAAATGAATAGTGCTGCAGGGTTGGCTCATGAAGGATGCAGCCCTCCACGTTGCCGATATCTTTGTCGATACTGCGGTCCCAAACGACGCCGAAGACATCCTGGACGTGGTCCTCTCGCAGGTTGGTGAAAAAGCCGATATCGCTGCCCAGCTTGAGCAGGTGATTTTGGAGGGCATCTTCCATATCCAAAGGTTTGAAATGCTCTTCCAATTTTGCCTTGGCTTCCTTGGTGAATCCACATGACCAGGGCACATATGGGGGTACCTTCCCTGAAAGTACGGCGTGAATGACTTCACGGTTGTTCATGTGTTTATATTTGCGCCAGCATTTGATAAGGTGTTTTCCGGATGGTTTCGAGCATGGACCAGAAATTCTCGAGCGGAGTATCGAGCTGTATATTATGCGTGGGGCCAACGATCAGCCCGCCCTCCCGTCCGATCGTCTTCAATCGGGTGATTACTTCCGCTTTTACCTGCTCCGGTGTGCCAAAGGGAAGCGTCTGCTGGATATCGAGCGATCCCCAAAAGCATAAATTCCTGCCGTATTCATTTTTCAATTTCACCGGGTCCATGGCAGCTGGCTGGATCGGGTTCAATACGTCCAGTCCAATTTCGATCAAATCCGGGATGATCGGATAAACCACCCCATCGGTGTGGTAGGCAATCTTGATCTGCGGATTGATTGCACGCAGCGTGGCGATCAATTCAGCCATGCGCGGCTTGAAGTATAGGCGCCACATCTTCGGAGACATCAGCATTCCGGTCTGCCCACCCACATCGTCGCCGAGCCAGATCATATCCACTCCCAGGCTCACCAGGCGTTGCGTGACGGTTTTATGATAAGTATAAGGGATGTCAAGCACCCGGCTGGCCTTGTCCGGGTTCATGGCCAGATCGACCATTAATTGCTCATAGCCGCGTAAGGCCCAGGCGGTCTCGAAAATGGTCGTCGGGGTGACGCCGACGATCCAGTATTCCTCCTTGAATTCCTTCAGTACACGCTTTGCTTCCTGGTACAACTCCGGCCGGTTGGGATCGGGAGAATGGTATGCCTCAAGTGCCTCATCCTCGGCCAGGGGATGACCCGATGGCTCGGTGTACTTGCCTTTGCCATATGGTGTTTTATATTCGATGGTCCGCCAGGTCACGCCCCATTCATCCTGATAGCTGTCAACATTCTGGTAACCGTCCTGATAATATCCATTCACCCAGCCAACCGAAGTCAGGAGCATGTCCTCATCCAGGGCACGCTCCAATTCATAGGTATTACCGCCCCCATGCGGATTATGCAGCCCTTGTCCTTTTAACTTCATGTCTGCCTCGAGCTGTGCAGCGAACTCGGGGGTAAAGCTGATCTGCATCGGGCAACGATCGGGTTTTTCATGGTTAAGTGCTGTCAAAACGCGCTCACGGTGCTTCATCAAATCTATTCCTCAACGTGCCAATGATTTTCATCCACTATGTGGATGAAGGTCGTGATCTACCATATTGCCGGGCGGTGTCAAAAGCCGCAACGATATTCTCCGGTGGGACGAATGCCTGGATGTTGTGTACCGCCGCAAATACAAATCCACCCCCCGGTGCGAGGTCATCGATTCGGCGCTTTACCTCGTCGACCACTTCTTGTGGCTTGCCGAATGGCAGCACATGTTGGGTATCCACACCGCCGCCCCAAAATACGATCTCCTTTCCGAACTCGCTTTTCAATTCCCTGGTATCCATGCCTTTTGCTGAAACCTGGACCGGATTCAGGATATCAAACCCGATCTCGATCAGGTCAGGGATGAGACCGCGCGTTGCCCCGCAGCTGTGGTAGAACAACTTGGCTTTCGTCTTTTTCTTGACGGCTTCAACCAAGCGTTTTTGTTTGGGCTTGATCATCTTTCGATACACTTCGGGATTGATCATCCAGCCGTTTTGGCCGGTCAAATCATCCCAGTAGGTGAAGACTTGGATGTAAGCTCCAACCTGCTCGAGATACCTGTTGCAGGATTCGATATAGATATCGGTTATGCTCTCCATCAGACGATCTGCAAAAGCCGGTTCTGTGACCAATGCCATCAAGAAGTTCTCCAGGCCCATCACGCGAGCCGGCTGTTCGAAGATGCCTCCTCCGATCACTGCACTACCCACCAGCGCGTAGTCGCTGTTTTCGTACAAGGTTTTTGCCTGCAAGCCCAGTCGCGCGTTGACTTCAGTTGGATCAAGCTGTGGCCATCGATAGGCGTCCAACGCTGCCATCGTTGCTTCCTTGATCGGGAAGTCCACCCAATCAAAATACAATCCACCCTTTCTCGGCATATGCAATTTCGAGCCCCACCGATCTATGAAAGCATGATAATCACCTTCTTCGAAAATATCCACTCCCGGCGTCGTCGTGGCTGGCAGTTGCACCATGCGGAAATCCACCCCGAACCGTTCCATTAACGCGTCATCAACATAGGGCAGCTGCTGTACGTAATCCAGCATCTTGATCTCCTCGACAGGCATGCCAAGATACTGTTTGAGTCCGATGTAAGTTTTCTTGACAATCGAACTGACGATCGTCGCACCCAGATCGATCGGGACACGATCAGACTCTTTATGATTGAGGGATTGAATAACCCTTTCGCGGGATTTCATCTCTTCATCTTCCACCTGGCTGAAGTAGGTTCGCAACAGATGCAATGATTATAAACCATAGATGAGTTGCGTTCATTAGGGCATCAACATTGAGGATTGTGTGGAAAAACAGGTGCGGGGGGGATGGGGATTATGACACTCATTTTTGCGTTAATGGTCGTTATGGCATACAATTGTGCTGAAAAGAGGCAATATAAAAATCATTTTTAGAATATTGTTATTATTCCCACTATTATTCTTCTCGCTAGGATGCCAGCCACGAGCGAATGCATTGATCCCTGCGGGGACAACCCCTGTCTCTCATGGAACCATTCTGAGTCAACGTGAATATACTGTGCATCAGCAATTGACGCTCGTCAATCAAGGATCGGGTCAGCCCGAGAAGCAGAATATTTGGGTGGCACTGATCCGGGACTTCCCACCTTATCAGGCGGTCCGGTCTATGCAGGTTTCTCCCAAAGATTATGCGTTGGTGGTTGACGAGTACGGCAACCATTATGCCGAGTTTGATTTTTCCAGACAGCCTGCTGGCACAACCCAAACGGTAAAGATCGATTATCAGGTAATAGTTTACGAATTGACTTATGATCTATCAAGCTGCAACGGGCAGCTTCCGGCTGATTTCACCCAACCTGAATTGCATATCGAATCCGCCAACCCCCAGATTGTGGTCCTCTCCAGGCAGCTTTCACACGGCAAAGGGACAGTATGCCAGCAAGTGCGTGCGTTTTATGATTACATCGGCAATACACTGGTCTATACCTACAATGGAGCGAATTGGGGAGCGCAAACCGCTCTGGGGCCCATGGGGGCCGACTGCACTGAATATACTGATTTGCTGGTGGCACTCAGCCGGGCGCAAAGCATTCCAGCGCGCTATTTCGAAGGATTGTTGGTTCTGAATAAGGGAACGGCTGCCCTGGCTAAAACTGAGCACGCCTGGCCGGACGTGTACATGCCCGGTATCGGCTGGATCGCTTTGGACCCCACCCTGGGACGAGCGCTGGTGAACCGCGATACCTATTTCGCCCACTACACGCCGGATCATATTATCGTCACGCTGGGAGCGAGCCCGTCCGTACTACGAGGCAGCAGCTACTGGACGCAGCTCTACTGGCCGGGAAACAGAACCAAGATCCAAGTATCTAGTAATTGGAAGATCGATCTCATCGACAAATAAGGGTATAAAAAAAATAGTTTCCCCGCATATTATTATTCCTGTCGTGTTGAGGCAGAAACAACAATGCGGGGAGATGGATTTACATTGGAGGATGGTGGATTTATAAAAGCAGGGCGGTACTACTCGATTGGAACGCGAGCGGGCGATTTATGTATGATTGAGGGATTGCATGACTCTCTCGCCGCAAGTCATCATCTCCTCATCCGGCTAGATGAAGCGTCTGCGCAGAACGGCCTGCAAGGCAACCGATACAACAATAATGAAGCCATATATTAATTGACTCCAATATGCCAGCCAGCCGGAGGCAACAATGCCCGGCTGGATGATGGCGATCACGAATGCGCCAACGATGGTGCCATAGATCGTGCCTGTGCCGCCGAATACCGACGTACCACCCAGGAAGACAGAGGCAAGCGTGTTGAGCATATAGCTATCACCCATGGTCGGCCAGAAAAACAAAAGCGATTCGCTGACCATGAAACCGGTAAATGTAGCCACCAATCCGACCAGGCAAAAAGCAATTATTTTCGTGCGACTTACATTGACGCCCATCAAGCGGGCGCTGTCGGCGTTATCCCCGGAAAGGTATACATGGGCGCCAAATTTATGCCGGTTAAGGAAAAACCAAGCGATCGCGCCAAGAATAATGACCCAGACAAATTCCATAGGGATGAGCCCGAAGAGTTTACCGGTCAATAATGGGTAAAGAAGCGTGTTTTTAACCTCAATCATACCACTGCCCATGCCATTGGTTGTTACCATCACCACGCCACGCCAGAGGTACTGGGTGCCAATGGTTGCAATTAGGGAGGGAATGCCCAGCTTGACTACGATCAGCCCATTTAAAAGTCCAGCCAGCAGACCAGCCAGCAGGCAGGCAATGAATCCCAACCATACATTGTGTGTTGGTGTGTAGACAAGCTCATAGGCAGCCACACCCCAGGCCATTACGGATGGGAAGGAAAGGTCCATTTCCTTGATGACGATGACCAGGGTCAGAGGTATTGCCATGAGAGCAAAGAAAGGCGTCGTCAACATCAGTGAATTGTAGATATTGTAAGATTTAAAAGTGCCGGGCGCTCTCCATAAAAAGAATACCCAGATAATGATTGCAACAATGGTCAGGGCAATCTGCAGCGCCCATTTGCGCAAGAATTTGGAAAGCGCGTTCCCCTTTGCAATCGGAGAAAACGGCTTGGCTTCGACGGCGGAGTTCATCTGATTCCTCTGCATATATTTATTTACCTCATCAATGGATTGCGGAGTTGTTCTTTTCCAGGCTGCCGGTTTGGGCAACCTGATACAGGCGATCCAGCAATTCATCCAGTGTCAATTCATTCTTCATGTACTGACCAGCGATCGTGCCGCGGTCCATTACCACGATGCGATCCACCACCGGATAGACATGGAAGACATTATGGTCGATAAAGATGCAGGATTTGCCGGCGGCTTTGATCCCGGCCACAAAGTCCAGGCATTTTTTCGTCTCGGAGAGTGATAAACCCATCGTGGGTTCGTCCAGGATGATGAGCTCCGCTTCAAAATAGAGCGCACGCGTGATCGCCACACCCTGGCGTTCGCCACCCGAGAATGTACCGACAGTTGATTCCGGAGATACTGCCGAAGAGGTGAACCCCATCACCGTCGACATTAATTTTTTGGTCTCGTTTCTCATTGCTTTTATATCAAGCATGCCCCAACCATTGGAGAGTTCCCGCCCTAGGAAGATATTACGCCATAAAGTTTGCTGGTCCGCCAGGGCACGCTCCTGATAGACGACTTCGATCCCCAGATCACGCGCCATTGGAACGGAAAGGTGATAAATTTTTTTTCCTTTCCAATAAATCTCGCCGCCTGCATCCGGCCGGAAATAGCCGGTAATGATTTTCACCAAAGTCGATTTTCCGGCGCCGTTATCACCCAGCAAGCCAACAATCTCATTTTTTTCCACATGGAAGTTTACATTACGGAGAGCCGAAACTTCCCCAAAGGTCTTCGAGACATTCTTTAATTGGAGGACATCGTCCATATGCGTTACCTCTTCATACCTGGGGTGCAGGACGATGTGCCCCGCACCCCAGGTACTAGTAAAATATTTACCGGTTTTGCTGGATTACGTCAGCAAGGTGATATTAACGAATATTTTTCGCCGCAAGTGGGGCGATCATGGCGACATTGTCCTTATTGACGAAACCTGCACCAGTGTTGATGTACAGGCCTGAGAAACCATAGACCTTGGTCAGGCAGATCTGCAGGATGGGCAGATAGCCCTGCAGCCATTCCTGCTGGTCGATTACAAGGTTCTCGTAACCGCTCGTGATGGCATCCGCAGTGGCTGGAGACATATCGAAGCCGGCCATGAAGATGTCACCCGGTTTCTTGTTGGCAGCCATCATGTATGTACCTACCGTGGCGGTCAAGCCACCATGGTCGGTCACGATCAGCTTGACATCCGGATGGGCAGAGACATACCCAGTAAAGGTAGCCGTACCTTGTGTGGGATCTGCATTGGTGGCCTTGTCAATTTCAATGTAGTCCTGTGTCAAGCCTGCCTTTTTAAAGGCATCGATGACACCCTGCGTGCGTTGGCCACGGGCGCCTTGTGAAAGTAAACCCCAGACCATGGCCCGATCGCCTGCCTTAACACCGGATTCCAACACGGCCTCCGTTCCTAATGCAAGTCCTGCATTGTAATTGTTGGCACCTACATACCCGAAGCCCTTTGCGGCATATTTTGCCTGAGCCAAAGGCAGTTCTGAGTTCTGGCTGGTAACGATGATGCCCTGGGCTTCGGCGGCGTCGATGAGCGGATCATACGATGCATCGGTGGGATGACCCATGACGGCAATCCCATCTGGTTTCGTGGCAGCAGCTTCCTGGAACTGCTGGATCATCGTCGCTTGATCCCAGTTCGACCACTCATAGCTGACACTTGCGCCCAAATCGGCTGCAGCCTGAACAGCGCCGTTATAGACGTTCACGGCAAAAACACCACCCTGCGGGCCACCGGGGAAGAAGACGATTTTGACACCGGAGCACCAACCACCAGCCGCCGCCGGAGCGGCACCTTGCGTAGCGGCTGGGGCTACCGGAGCAGCCGTTGCGGGTGCTTGGGTTGCAGGAGCGGGAGCCGCGGTCGTGGCGGGCGTGCCACAGGCCGCCAGAACAATTGACAGTAGGGCGATCACGGAAACGATCCGTGAGACATTCTTGAACATTTAAGCCTCCTCAAATTTTCCTAATAGGTTATTGAAAGTCTTGACATATCTTTTGTTTATCTTAAATCGTAGAGATGGATCTTATTCTTCTTTCGGTTCACCTCCTTTCACGCCTTTACCCAGCGGAGAGGATTGTCAGACATGCATATCATGAAATGACCACCGGAGTCATCACAGAAGAACTGGCACGCACGATCAACTCCGGTTTCAGGACTGTGGATAATGGCTGGAGGGTTTCCCCTTCCAGCCGGCGCGCTATGATCATTTCATGCAGATTTTTTACCGCAATTCGGCCCACATCGACCAGTTGTTGGTATATCGTCGTTAAGGATGGCCAAAAGAAGGCCGCCTCTGGGATGTTATCGAACCCAACGAAGGCTATTTCTTCTGGCACACGCCGGCCCCGTAAATGAGCGATCCCCATTGCGCCCAGTGCAATCTGGTCGCTGCTCGCAAAGACGGAATCGATGTCTGGAGCTTGCTCTAGAAGAGTGCACATCCCCCGCTCACCGGCCACCGCGGACCAGTCATCACCCTTGGCTTCGAGAGAAGGCGAGGCTTTCAGGCCCGCCTCTTCCATTGCTTCCTGCCAGCCGGCATATCGTTCACGCGCTTCCCACCAAGCCATTGGACCGGTGATAATGCCAATCCTACGTTTGCCGTGCTCTACCAAATGCTGCACAGCTTGTTTGGCGCCATTCCGGTTATCGACCGAGACCACGGAAACTCCCGGGCGGGATGCCATGCTCAGAAAAACCACCGGGGGCAGTTGTTCAAAATGGCTGGTTTGGACCCAGTTCCGGTTGTCCCCCACTTCGGGTATCGCCCATATGATTCCTTCGACACGCCGGGAAATCAACGTGTCCAGGATTTGCTCGTGGTCATCCGTTGGATGACTCACAAGGCTCAGGAACAAGGAATAACCTAATTCATTCGCCTCTTGCTCGATCCCCAATACCGTGCGTGAAGGTCCAAAATAGTCAATTCCCCACGCGATCACCGCCAGGGTATGCGAACGCTGGTGGATTAAACTGCGCGCAAGGGTGTTCGGTCGGTATTCGAGTTGATTGATGGCGGCCTGGACTCGTTGGCGCGTAGCCTCGCTGATTTCATCCTGATGATTAACCACACGGCTGACGGTTTTGGTGGATACACCTGCTAATTCCGCCACGTCCCTTAGCGTGGCAGGCAAGTGGTTATTCGACTTGTGGACAAGCTCTTTTATGGGTAAATCGCTGCTCATGTCGAAGCGGCTTTTCCAAGGGCTGAAATAATTTCGGGATTCTTTCTTATGAATGACATCGTTGTCGCCATCGTTGTCATTTACAGAATACAATAATCTATCCCCTTTGTCAATAGGCAATCTTCTTTGTTTTATTTAAATGATCCTGCAAAACTTGATTCGTCGGGCCTATATTTTGGTAGTCGGCCGGCATTACCCCTTTGATGCTACAATTGTGATGTGAAAATCCTTGTTCTCGGCATTGGCCAATCCCTGCGCGGCGACGACTCCGCCGGGCTGGCAGCCGTCCGCCTATGGCAGCAGCGCTACCCGCACACCGTCCTGAAAGTGCGGGTAGAGCTTTCCGAACTTCCCGGACTGGGTCTGCTCGACAGGTTGGAGGGTCTGGAAGCCGCCATCCTGGTCGACGCGGTCCACGCCTCCTCCACCCCTGGCACCCTTCTCCGCCTCGGCCCGGACGAACTGGCTGCCTTCACCACTGATGCCCATTCCGTGCATGGTTGGGGTGTCGCCGAGACCCTCGCCCTGGGACGCTCGCTCTACCCGGCACTCGCGCAGTACCGTCTCACCCTGATCGGCATTGTTGGGGATCAATTCGATTTGGGGGCGGGCCTCAGTCCCTCCGTCCAATCCGCCCTCGATCCTGCTGCCGGGTTGATCGAAAAGGAAGTCCAAGCCTTGCTGCAATAATGCACGTAAAACGCGAACCTTGGATTGTTTGCCTTTTCTGAGGATTGGACCTGCTCTTACTGGCTCTCATCCTGGCGGCCTGCCAGGCGTCTCAAGCTACAACCCACACACCTTTCCCCTCTCCCTTCCCTTCCCATCTTCCATCCCTTCTTCCATCCCCCAGCACGCCACTCCTTCCCACCTTTAATCCCTTCTCCCATTCGCACTCTATTTCCATCTCCCACTGCCTTCCCGACTTCCACGCTTAACCCACCTTCCACTCCCACCCTCGACAGGTTGGCCGTGCCGCCTCTGCCCCCCAACCCCACCCAACTCGAAAAGGGCCACCGCCTGCTTTGGCTGAATTGTGCGACCTGTCACGGCGACCGCGGTCAGGGCCTGACGGATGAGTGGAGAAGCATGTACTTTGAGGACGCCAACTTCTGGGCGCGCGGATGCCATGCCGATCACGATGGTGACCAGGGTTTTCCGATCCCGTGTATCGTTCCGGCGGTGATCTCTTCCACCGGAGAATTGCCTCCCTTCGCCAACCCGCAGCAGCTCTTCGATTTCCTGCGTACCACCCACTCACCTCAAAATCCGGGTTTTATGTCTGATGATGACTATTGGGTCCTCGCCGCCTACCTGCTCGACCAAAACGGACGGCTGCCGCCCGGACAGGTGCCTGGTCCATAAAAAAAATGCGCAGGCACTCAGTGCTCCGCTTTTCCTTTTTCTTGGCTTTTTTCTTTCTTCTCTATTACAAATTTCCATTTACTCTCGGCATCCCGATCTCGATCATCCCCTCCACCACCCGAACCGGGTAGGACGGGATGTCCACCACCGGCGGCAGTGAAGTCGCCTTGCCGCTGCGTATGTCGAATCGCCCCCCATGTCTTGGACAGATGATCTCGTTTTCCTCGATCTCCCCATCCCCCACCGGACCATTGTCATGCGAACATACATCCCCTATCGCAAACAATTTGCCCGCCAGGTTGAAAATGACGATCGACTTTCCTTCCAGCTCGATGAAGACGCGTTCACCCTCCGGCACTTGGTCTGCCGTGGTGATCTCGATGTATTCGACTTGCTCGGGGTCAAGAACAGCGTAATTGAACATAATCATTGAGTCTTCAAACTCATAATTTCATATTCGGACAATCTGATGCCTGGTGGACAACCAGACTTTCCGGCTATTCAACCAACTCATCACTTGATTCCCCAAGTCCATACACTCCGGCTTTAAGCACCTTCAGAGACAATAATGCACACTTCAGCCGCACCGGTCCAAGCTCGATACCGAGTAGATCCAGCACATCCTGTTTGGATAGCTTCTTCACCTCTTCGACCGGCTTGCCGATGATCGACTCAATCAGCAGATCCGCCGAGGCCTGCGAGATGGCACAGCCTTTTCCATCAAATCGCCCATCCGTGACCTTGCCGCTACCATCCACACGCAGGCTGATTTCAATGTGGTCGCCACACAGCGGGTTATCGTCCTCGAAATGGATATCGTTCGGGTTGAGATGCCCGCGGTACTGCGGGTTCTTGTAATGGTCAATGATTAATTCACGATAGAGGTCGTCCATATACAATATTCCAGAGTCAAGTGTCTCAGTGTAAGGTATTCCATGGTACGTGACACGGAGCACTTGACACGCTTTAATTAAAAATCTTCTTCACTTCGTAGATCCCATCCACCAGCTTGTCGACTTCCTCCTTGAGGCTGTAAAGGTAAAAGCTGGCGCGTGCAGTTGCTGTAATACCAAATTTCTCGTGCAGAGGCTGGGCGCAGTGATGACCGGCGCGCACGGCGATGCCGTAGCGGTCCAGTATCTGGGCGATATCATGCGGGTGTACACCTTCCAATGTGAAGGCTGCTACCCCACCCTTCTTGTCGGCGGACGGGCCGAGTACCTTTACCCCCGGGATCTCTTCCAATCGTTCCAGGGCATAGCCGACCATCTCCTGTTCGTGGGCTGCCACCGCTTCCATCCCGACCTTGGTCAGGTAATCCACTGCCGCTCCAAACCCGACTGCCTCGGCGATCGCCGGAGTGCCGGCTTCGAACTTGTGTGGTAGCCCGTTCGGGGTGAACGAGCGCAGGTGGACGGTCTTGATCATTTCGCCGCCTCCCAAGAAGGGGGGCATCTTCTCAAGCAAGTCTCTCCGGCCAAAGAGCGCACCGATGCCGGTCGGACCGAGCATTTTGTGGGCCGAAAATGCTAGGAAATCCACCTCCAGGGCTTGCACGTCCGCTGGCAGGTGCGGCACGGACTGCGCCCCATCCACCAGGACGATTGCACCGGCGGCATGTGCAAGACGTGCAATTTCTTGAATGGGATTGATCGTCCCGAGCACGTTGGACATGCCCGAAAATGCCACCAGCTTCGGGCTCCTTTCCAACAGCGCACGATAGACATCCAGGTCAAGCAGGCCTTCGCTCGTAACCGGCACGAATTCAAGCTTCACGTCGCGCTCGGTCGCGAGTATTTGCCAAGGCACCAGGTTGGAGTGGTGCTCCATCTCGGTCAGGATGACCATATCCCCAGCCTTCAGCGAAGCCCGTGCCCAGGTGTACGCCACCAGGTTGATCGACTCGGTCGCGTTGCGGGTGAAGATGACCTGCTCGGGAGAAGGCGCATTGATGAACTTCGCCACAGATTTCGCGTGCCCCCTCGTACATAGCGGTGGCCTCTTCTGCCAGGGTATGGACTCCGCGGTGGACATTGGCGTTATTGGTGCGGTAATACGCCTCCATCGCTTCAAGGACGACCCTCGGCTTTTGCGTGGTTGCTGTGGAATCAAGATACACCAGGGGGATACCGGGACGCACTTCCCGGGTCAGGATGGGAAAATCTTTTCGGAGGGCAATTACATCAATAGGCATGGGCTTGGGAGAAGTGTTAAGGATTAAGTATCATGTGTGATGTGCTGTGGTTCAGGAGTCAATTGAAATTGGATCATGTCACCCGGGATCGCATGACACCGGAACACGTGACATGCTAGTATTCCAATATTTCCTTGTTGCCCAATTTTTTCTGGGTACCTAACGGCCTTAGATGTACGGAAGTTACCGGGTACCACAGGATGCGATCCGGCACCATCCAACCATCTGTCAGGTAGACATTGGTGCGGAACTGCACCGCCGCCATCTTGCTGTCCACCTGGACGACGATGCCTTTCAGCCAGCCGCGTACTCGTTCGCTGTTTTTTTCATGGTCACAATATACCTCCACGGTGTCGCCGACTTCATAGGCATGTTCTGCACCGGGTGAACGCATGAATGCAAATTGGGACATTGGGCCTCCCCGGGAACTTTTTTTGGGTTTATTGTAGCGATGACTTTCCTTGTTGACAAGCGGTTTGATTGTCATACTGTGGCCGTCTTTTCATGAATTGCCTGCTGGAAGCGGGCGCGTACACCTTCAAATGGGATGCGTTGCATAATGGGATCGAAGAATCCTTCCACAATCAATCGTTCGGCTTCCCTTTCTGGAATGCCGCGCGACTTGAGATAGAACAGGGGTTCCTGTTCGAGTTTACCGACCGTCGCCCCATGCGTACAGCGCACGTCATCGGCTAAAATTTCCAGGCCCGGGATGGAGTTGGCGCGCGCATCCGGGCTGAGGATCAGGTTCCGGTTGGCCTGGTAGCCATCCGTCTTCTGGGCGCCCGGTGCCACGTAGATCATGCCCTGCCACACGGATCGGCTGTGACCTTTGAGAGCGCCTTTAAAAAGCAGGTCGCTGGTGGTGTGCTGTGCCAGGTGGTTCTGCTGGGTGTCATGGTCGAGGTGCTGGTTGCCATCCGCGAAATAGAACCCGGACATCCGGCCTGTTGCTCCTTCCCCAACCAGGTCCAGTTCCGAGAAGTTTTTCGTCAGGTGCGAGCCGACCGCACCGAAGATCCAGTCCACATTGGCGCCCCGTCCAGCGCTGAGCCGCTCGTGGCTGAAATTCCAGATGTGCCGGCCCCACGATTGCAACTCTACGAACTTAAGGCTGGCACCGTCGCCGACTTTAATTTCAACAATCCCTGCATGCAAAGCCGCCCCACTTTCATCCGGAGAGGCCGACTCGTGCACATAGGTTACCGAAGCACCTTCATCCACCCATACCAGGATATGCGAGATGTGCGCCAGACCTGCACCAGCACCCCATAGCAGGCTGTTCAGCGGCTGCTCGATCGTCACGCCTTTGGGGACGTACAAGACAACCCCGTTCTGGGAGAATGCCCCAGCCAGTGCGGCAAACTTGCCTTCCTCCGGGCGGACCAATTCACCCGCCATCCGGGTGACCAGGTCGGGATTTTCAATCTCTGCGCTGTGCAGGTCGGTGAAAACAACCTTCTTCGCCTCAAGTTTAGGGTCTAATGAACGGCTTGCACCACCCGGCAGCAGGACCACCTGTCCACCATGGCGGTCGGCTGTCAGTGGCTTGAGCAGTTCTTCCGGGACAGGTGCCAGCTCCTGGAATGCATTGGTAGCTGGGAGGCTGGAACGAATTTGCCGGCAGCAGACGCAGGTCGGTACGTCGCCAGGCTTCTTCGCTTACGTTTGGGATCGCCAGACGGGTATAGGTCTCCCACGCATGTCTGCGATATTCTATAAGGGCGCCCTCCGCCGGGAGCATGGCAGCGGTGAAGGCAAAATCCTTGACCGCTGGTTCGAGACGGCGGGTGCGACTGATGAGGACTCTGGGTTTCTCTTCCATAATATTTCTAGCCGATCGAACCTTCCATCTGTAGTTGGATCAACCGGTTCATCTCGACGGCGTACTCCATCGGCAATTCCTTGACGAGCGGTTCGATGAAACCGGAGACGACCATCGTGGTGGCAGCCTTCCTGGCTCAGACCGCGACTCATCAGGTAGAACAGTTGCTCCTCGCCAACCTTGGAGACCGAGGCTTCGTGGCCGATGGTCACGTCATCCTCGTCGATCTCGATCGACGGATAGGTATCAGTGCGGGATTGCGGGTCAAGCAGGAGTGCATCGCAGACCACGTTGGATCTGGACCCCTTGGCACCCTTATGGACCTTGAGCAGACCGCGAAAGGAAGCCCGCCCACCGCTCTTGCTGATCGACTTGGAGATTACCTTGCTGGTAGTGTTCGGGGCAAAATGCAGCATCTTCGACCCGGCATCCTGGATCTGGCCCGGGCCGGCGAACGCCATCGAGAGCATCTCGCCATGCGCACCCGGCTCCATCAGGTAGCAGGATGGATATTTCATGGTCAGCTTCGATCCCAGATTGGCATCCACCCACTCATGCGTGGCATTGCCGTAGACCTTGGCGCGCTGGGTCACCAGGTTATAAACATTCGTGGACCAGTTCTGGATGGTCGAATAGCGCGAGCGTGCCCCGCGCTTGACGATGATCTCGATCACGCCGGAGTGAAAGCTGTTGGAACTGTACTGCGGCGCAGTGCAGCCCTCTACGTAATGCACCGAGGCATCTTCATCCACGATGATAAGTGAACGCTCGAACTGCCCGACGTTGGCTGTATTCAGGCGAAAGTAAGCCTGCAGAGGCAGGTCCACCTTGACGCCCTTTGGCACGTAAACGAACGAGCCGCCCGACCAGACCGCTGAGTTCAACGCCGCAAATTTGTTATCCTCGATCGGGATGACCGTCCCGAAATACTCGCGGAAAAGCTCCGGGTGCTGCCGCAAGCCATCCTCGATGGACAGGAAGATCACACCCTGTTTTTCGAGATGGTCCAGGATGGAGTGGTAGACCATCTCGGATTCATACTGTGCACCTACTCCTGCCAGGAACTTCCTTTCGGCTTCCGGGATGCCAAGTTTGTCAAAGGTGTTCTTGATGGTAACCGGGACGTCATCCCAGGAACCCTTCGACCCTTCAGTGGGCTTGACATAGTAATAGATATCATCCAAATGCAGCCCGGATATATCAGGACCCCAAGCCGGCATGGGGCGGCCTAGGAAATGCTCCAATGCCTTCAGGCGGAAATCCAGCATCCATTGTGGCTCGTCCTTCATGCGGGAAATTTTTTCCACTACTTCCCGGCTCAAGCCCTTTTGGGATTTGAAGAAATAGTGTTCCTCGTCGTGGAAACCGTACTTATACTGACCGATATCTTCCAATATCTTCGCGTCTTCGCTCATAGGTTTCACCAATAATCCAATAACGTTAACACGTTTTCACGTTCACACATTTGAGTGTGCAAAAGCGTTATTTTCAACGTGAGAACGTTTCTATGCCTTTTCCTCTTCGTACTTCTCGCGCACCCAATCGTAGCCCTGTTCTTCGAGATGTAGGGCCAGGTCGGGACCCCCGGATTCGACCACGCGCCCGTCTAGCATGATGTGGACGAACTGCGGCTTGATGTAATTCAGCAGGCGCTGGTAGTGGGTGATAACCAGCGCACCCAGATGCGGACCAGTAAGCGCATTCACTCCATCGGCAACAATGCGCAGCGCATCGATATCCAGACCCGAATCTGTCTCGTCCAGGATGGCGATTTCCGGCTTGAGCGCTGCCATCTGCAGGATCTCGGCCCGCTTCTTCTCCCCCCCGAGAAACCGTCGTTCAGGTACCGCCCGGCAAAAGCCGAATCCATTTTAAGCAATTCCATCTTTTCCTTGAGCATATTGCGGAACTCCAGGATCGGGACGCCTTTGTCTTGCGGGTTTTCAGCATGCCGGCGGGCGTTCACTGCCGTGCGCAGGAAATTTGCCACCGTTACCCCCGGGATGGCCACCGGGTATTGGAACGCCAGGAAAATCCCCATCCGCGAGCGCACATCTGCCTGCAAATCAAGGATATTCACACCTTTAAACCAGACTTCACCAGCTGTAACTTGATATGAAGGATGCCCCATCAGTGTATATGCCAGGGTAGACTTGCCTGTCCCGTTCGGGCCCATGATGGCATGCACTTCACCCTGTTTCACCGTCAGGTCGAGGCCTTTAAGGATTTCCTTGCCTTCGATGCTGACGTGTAGATTTTGGATGACCAACTCGGACATAAATACTCCTTTTACAACCTATAACCTGATAAAAAACGATTATAGCAAAAGAACAGGAAATTGTCAATATTTATCATATTTTTCTAGTTTATTAAGTGCGCTTATAATGTGACAGTCACCTTGAAGGTGACCGTCACATAAATCAGGAGAGCAAATGCTGATCAAATTTCGCCTTGTCTGTACCGGTTTTATTTTGGTAGGCATGCTGGTTTCTTACATTGACGTCAGGAATACTGCAACAGGGGCAGCCGATCATCCAGGCATCGCAAAAACCACAGGTCCGACTGCACTGCCGACCAGCATACCGGTCACGATCCCCGCTGCCTGTCTCCCCTCCGCACAGGCGGGTGACTGGCCAGCAGAACCAGATGCCAATGGTTGGACAGCGAGAGTAGCAAGGGCCTGCCTGGCCTCCCCATCCAAGGAAACTATTATACAGGTCCTGTTTACGGTCTGGCTGGCGCACTTTCAGGCTACGGACATCCCGGACGAGTACCGCATCGAAAAGTTTACGATCTTTTCCATCGACGACGTGGAAGTTTCTTCCTATGGTCCCGACAAGACTCCGGAAGGGTTTACCGCCGAGGTAACCTTTTTAGTGTACCCAACCATGACGATCTTAGGCAACCGGACGAGCTAGTGGGTGGCAGGTGCAGGCGCAATTAACGAATACGGCTGGATAACGAATCAATACGATGTCTGGGTTGGTCAGAGCGGGGTTTTCTATAAGATAAGCGTGTCACCGCACGGTGCAGCCTAAATTCTTTCCCTTTATCCTTGGGGCGGGGAGAATAAGGAGGATAGGATTTTCAATATTTATGATAATTATCTATATTATTGACAAAGTCGAAGCTGACTGTTATACTCCAATTTATGAAAAGCACCCGCGATCGCATTCTACAAACTCTCCTGCGTCAGCCGCGTACCACCATCAATGAACTGGCCATCGCAGTTGGGATCAATCCCATTTCGGTCCGCCACCACCTGACCAATTTACAGGTCGAAGGCCTGGTGGGAACTGAGGAGGAACGCCATGGGGTCGGACGGCCACGCCTGGTTTATTTCCTTACCGAGGCCGGCATGGAGCGTTTCCCCACCCGCTACCTGCGCCTTACCACTCGATTGCTCGCACAAATGAAAGAAAGCATGCCTGAACCGGTGGTCGCCAAGCTCTTCGCTGAAATGGCGGATGGTCTCGCTGAAGAATACGCCAGCCAGATGAAAGGTCTGGATATGGAAGAACGCCTCGACCTGGCCAAGACTCTCATGACAGAAGAAGGCTTCACAATCGAGTGGGAAAAAACCGGCAGTCAGTACCGCATTCACGAGATCACCTGCCCCTACTTGCAGATCGGCCAGAGTCATCCGGAAGTCTGTACGGTTGACCAGACCCTCATTTCCAGGATGCTGGCTGTGCCGGCGGAAAAAGTCCAATGTGTATTGCAGGGGGACGCCCATTGCACTTACGTGGTCCAAGCGGAGGCAAGCGCGAAGTGAGCGCCGACAAACCCGTGAATCCCATCCATTGGGATATCCATGATACCCATCCGGACCTCGTCGAGCCGCTGCGGACCAAATTGTCCGAAGTGGTTGACCCGGAAATCGCGTTGAATGTCATCCAGTTGGGTTTGATCCGCAAGGTCAGCATTATCGAAAAAGAAGCCAAGCTCTACGTGGTTCTGACCACACCTTTCTGCCCGTATGGGCCGGCCATGCTCGAAGTCATCAAGCAAAAAGCCCAGGAGGGGCTCAATATGCCGGTCACCCTCGAACTGGGCTCGGAAATGTGGGATTTTTCATTAATGGAAGACCCCGGCGTACTGGATTGGGGGATATATACCTGAAGTTCCACAGGTCAGAACCTTTCTTGGTTCGGACCTGTTTTTTTCTTAATGCATCTTGAACAGGTTCATCAATTTCAAAGCCAGGTTCATGTCCCCGGCAATTTTGATTTTGCCATGCATGAAAGCCTGCATTCCATCCAACTGGCCGGTAAAGATTTTCATGAAATTATCCGAATCGGCGATAACCGTCAACTTGGCGGCATTCGCCACCCCCTGGCTGAAAGCGCATTGATTATCTTTAATGGTGATGAACCATTCACCAGGTTGGGCGCCGCTCAACTTGAGCTGGACGGTTGCGTCAATACCGGCAGCTTTTTCGGGGACGAAGGCTGCTGACATGCATTCAATGAATTCGGAAACGGTGGTGTCTGCCATGAGTAAACTCCTTTTCCTGATTGTAAAACCAATTCATTTTGCCAACAATACTGTTTAATGCAAGCACGGATCCGGAAAGTGTATGCCTTCAGTTTTTATTAAGTCACAAATTTGGGAATCGTGGCAATCTGCGACCCCCACCCGAGACATTTATCACAACTTGACCAGGCGCAGGCCCTCACTTATTGGGTTGAAAAATGGTCAATTAGGTGATTGCGTCTTACATTCATAAAGGGTATCATTTGTCCGATTATAAATAAATCCATCCCGCCCACCTGGCTGCATTTTCTTCGGAAGGGAAAGAGACTTTTTCTCAACCGCTTTTTCAAGTGGCAGAGGTCAGGCTATTCCAGTTTTTGGTTTGAATAATGGCTTCGAATAAACAACTTGCCGAAAACGCAGTCCAGAATGCCTTGAAAGAGTTGCGCCTTGGGAAGAAACAGGCGGCTCGATCCTGGGTCCAACGCGCCATCAAGATGGCTCCGGAATTGGAAGATCCCTGGTTGATCCTGGCTGCCGTTGCCGAGCCGCGCGCCAGTTTGGAGTATTTGAAGGAAGCATTAAAGATCAACCCGGGCAGTCCGCGCGCCCGCCAAGGTTTGCTCGAGGTCCAGCAAAAGCTCGAAAAGATCAGCAAAGTCCACCCACCGAAAACGATCCGCCAGGATTCAATAGAGGTCCGGAATTGGCCCGAGAAGCCTGGCAAAGCACCTCTTCCTCAACCGCCCCCCAAAAAACCAAACAAAAAGACCAGGAAAACCAAATTAGGCTGGCTGGGATTGTTTTCAATAACAGGAATGATAATTGTCGCAATTGTGGTTCTGACCTTTATCACTTCTCAAAGCGGGATTGTGAAGGCGTCAGAGGCAGTCACAAGTGAACAGAAGATAATTGTCCTGCAATCGATGGCCACTTCCACCTCCACGGTGACTGAGACTCCGGCACCCACCGATACACCCACCGCTACGCCTCTGCCCACCGACACACCCCCTCCCACGCCCACGGATACACCTGCACCGACTGCAACTTCCAGCCCCATCCCGGTGGTCGTAGACCAACCTCCACAAGCTGCCCCGGCCGTTTCTTTCGGAGGCAAGCGCATCGTTGTCTATATTTCTCAGCAGCATTTGTATGCCTATCAGGGCGATACGCTCGTCTATAGCTTCATCGTTTCGACCGGCGCAAATAATGCCACCCGCATCGGCACCTTTTCCATCCTGGATAAGCTGCCGGATGCCTGGAGCGATCCCTGGGGTTTCTGGATGCCGGATTGGATGGGAATTTATTGGGTTGGCTATACAGAAAATGGCTTCCATGCCTTGCCGGTCCTCACTAACGGCAATGTCATCTGGGGGAACGGTCTCGGCACGCCCATCTCACATGGCTGCGTGGTCTTGAGTACGGAAAATGCCCGTCTGCTCTATAATTGGGCAACCATCGGTACCAGGGTTGAAATACTCAGGTGAGTTTGCCGGCAAACCGGGGGGACTGCCGCTTTTCGCTTCCAATCCCCCATTAGTCACAAAAGATGTAGGGCTTTACCATTCTAAAGTGACAACCTCTCGCCTCTTTGTTCTCCCCCATTTTTACTTGCGGACTTTATATACATCCGGAAGAAGGTAAATTACGTTATTCCTTTCCTATGGCCCACGCCGAGGCAGAACGGTAAATCTTGTCGCCTGTGTTCCCTGCCCATCGAAATTATCAGATCATTAATAATCATATGACTAATCTGCACTCTTGCAATATAATGTTGGAGTAAACATTACTTTCGAGAAAGGACCGAAAATGAATATATTCAGGGTAATATCCACGGTTTCAAGAAAGGGTTTCCTCCTCGCGATTAGTGCATTGGTCGCGCTAGGTACGACTTTTTCTTTTCCGGCCAGTCTTGCCTTTGCTGCGCCACCGGATCCTCAATTGTACGGTATTTTAAATTTGACCAAATCCCATAAGCGTATCAATAAGGCCCTCATCGCTCAACAAACCAATCTGGGCACGGCAAACGACATCGCCGCCAGTATTCAGAATTTGATCACAGTGGCTGGATCGCATGCTATCGACACGACCGATATATCTTCCGCTTTGGCCACATTCCAAGCGCAGGTCGTCCTTGCCAGTTCTTCCAACACCATCGCAGCCAATATCCTCGCCATCCATAACGGCTTCGATGACAGCGGGAACGTGACTGACCCGGTGGCTGCGAAACAGACGATAACCGATGCTACCAATGCTTTGCAGGCTGCGCACGTCGTACTTCTGAAAGCCACGAATAATATGTGTGCTGCCTTTGGTTCCTGGCAGAAAGCCAATCCGGTTGTTAAGCAGATTGATTCTTTGCAACAGGCGTATGCGAATAAGCTCTATTGGTTAAACGCGCAACAGGCTGACCTTGTTATGGCTGGCACCGTCGAGACAAACGTTCAGAATTTAATTTCGGTGGCTCATTCGAATGGAATTAGCATCTCACCTCTGACTAAAGCTTTAACCGCCTTTCAGTCCCAATTGACCGAGGCACAATCCTCCCACACAACTGCCGCCAATGTTCTCTCCGCCCATGCTGGCTTCGATGACGCGGGAAATGTCACCGATCTCGATGCCGCCGCCACGACCGTGCTGACAGCTGACCAATCTCTCCTGGCTGCACAAATCGTATTGAAAGCCTCCTCTGCCAAACTCTTCCGTGCCGTGGAAGCGTGGCGGTTGGATAAGGGAATTATGTCTAAATCACCTGTTTACGCGACTCTTACCCAAGCTCAATCGTCCATCCAGGATTTCCACAGCTCGGTGAATGTTGAAAATGCTTCTCCTTCAGATCATCTTATTAACCGCTTGAGGAATTTGCTGCAAGCCGTATCGAAAGAAATTTTAATCATCCTGTCCATCCCCTAAAAATGCCGCACATCCGCCCAAAAGCCTGAAAGCTTCGAGCAAATCTAATTGTGCTATAATGACCCAGTATGACCGAAAATATTCCCACAACCCTTCCACCTGAAGAGGAGGCCACTCACCGGGCCGCTCTACGCAAACAGCGCTGGACGCTGGCTGGCATAATCGCCGGGATCGTCATCCTCCTGGCAGGGATTGTGGTAGCCATCATTTTCCTGGTGAGAAGCCCCTCCACTACCGCAAACGTGCGGGATATTTTCATTATTTTCATGGCGTTCGAGTCGTTGTTGATCGGTGCAGCGTTGGTGGTGCTGATCATCCAGCTTGCCAGCCTGATCAACCTGCTTCAGAACGAGGTCAAACCCATCCTCAAATCGACCAGCGAAACGGTCAATACCCTGCGCGGCACGACCGAGTTCCTGAGCGAAAACCTGGTAGAACCGGTCATCAAATTGAATTCCTACCTGGCCGGGTTGAAAAAATTCTTCGATTTGTTCAACATTATCCGCAAATAACCTATTCCCAATAAAAGGAGATATAAAATGTCTGACAGAGATGATTTTGGAATGTTCCTGGTTGGTTTTATTGTCGGAGGTGTGGCTGGAGCCGTAGCCGCCCTTTTACTTGCCCCTCAATCCGGCGAAGAGACCCGCAACCTGATCAAGGATAAGAGCATTGAACTGCGCGATGCGGCTGCCCAGCAAGCCGACCTGATTGCAAAGAAGGCCAGCGCGGTAGCCACCGATGTCCAAAGCCGCAGCAAAGACCTGGTCGTTGAAGCCAGGACCCGCGGTAAAGATCTGGTCGATTCAGCCAAAAAGGCGGTCGCCAAAAAGCGCCCGCCTGAAGCGGCTGTCGAGTAATTCAAGTGTGCTAACAAGGGTTTGGCCTTCCCTGGTCAAACCCTTGTTCTTCTGATAAAGACCACAACTTCATTGTTCTTCTTTGTGCTGAAGCTTGTAAACACACCATCCTCATAAGACTGGCTTTGAGCTACAGGGTGGGGAGGAGAATTAGACGATTGATATGAGGAGCGGAAGACAATGAAACTTAATCCACCCAAAAAAATCACATTCTGGGCTTCTGTGAGTATTGCTGTCGTCAGCGTCGTTGTCTACATTGTGCATCTGTTGGCAAGCCATATCGCATATTTAGGGGCAGTCGGTTACTTCTTGGCTTTGGCCGCCTTTGTCCTGCTTACCCTGGGTCTGATCATTAAAGGGCTTTAGTTAATCCATGTTGTCCCAGAAACTGTCTCCTGGTGGTCCGCCCTGCCCGGGAGACAGATTATTTTAATTATCTTATTCATAGGGAAATGGATAAACGCCTTGCTCCAGTATTAGTGGCAAGGCATTTTTGTAGGTGGAAAATTGTCTTCGGTTTATGAAATGGGGTCTTTTTGGATCACAAATTCACAGGCGGCGTCACCCATGGCACAACATTTGGATTCATTTATACGGAATTCACGCCCACTGGACACCCAATTTAGCGCGGCTTGAAGAAACCCGATCGTTACGTAACAGACAGGTTTATCAGAACCTTGGCGCGTCCAGCATGATGGACACCTGTGAATGGTCCAGATAATGGTATTGTCTACTTCTTGAACGCTGGTCGTTTGATCGGATGCCTCCGAAAATGTCTTCGCTGCGGAATTCAGCCCGATCCGCAATTTTAATTGGAGCGGAAGTACCTTGAAAGCCAGGTCCGTAACTCCGGCCATCGCCCCATAATTATCAAGGATATCCTTGAACGTCGCCCGACCGGCTCGTAATGCCAGGCCACGTCCTCCGCGTGGGCCATATATTTCTTCCAACGCAACCAGGATGGCGGTATAGTCGGCAAAATCAAATCCACGTTCCATGTTGGCTGGCGGATAATTATCGATGAGGTTGCTCAAAGAAGCCAAGTGTAGGAGTGCATTTAATCCACTCTTTCCTAGGACATCTTCATAAGATAAAAGCGCAATTCGTCCATAATTATTCGTATTGTACAAGCCACTCTTCGGAATCGGTTTCATAATGTAATAACTCTAGATCAATTTTACCAAATCTTCTGCCGCCCGGTGCATATCGAGAAAGATCAAGCCTAATTTGGCCTTTTCACGGGCGAGTGTCGTGAGTACCGCTTCCAGACCGACTGACATGAGGATGACATAACCGTTTTGACCTTTTACATAAATCTGTTCCACTAGACCACGCCCTAATTCTGATGCGATCCGCCCACCGAGGGAGAGCATGGCTGCCGACATCGCCGAGACTCGTTCTTCTTCCACGCCTTGTGGTAAAGCGGAAGCAATACTCAACCCATCCATACTGACAACCGCCGACGCTTCTATATCTGAAGAACCTGCCTGTAAAAGAAGCAGTCGGTCAACCAATTGTTGACTGCGATTTTCGGCCATATCCAGCTCCTGAATGACCAGAATGGTTCTCGGATTATATAACAAATCTGGCTCGAGCAGGACGGTGCGTCAAGATTATCTTCAGAGCTTGCTCGGAGTAACAGGTCTTCCATCCTGATCCTCTATTTCATTTCCTCCACAATCCTCTCCACGATCTCGTCCGCCGGCAGCGCAACATCTACGGTCAACGCATCCATCGGCTCCTCCAGCGCCTCGAATTGGCTCTGCAGCATGTCAGGTTTCATGTAATGCCCTGTTCGCATTTCCATGCGCTTCTGGATCAATTCGTAACTCCCTTTAAGATAAACGATCTGCACATCCAGATTGCCTGCCATCAGCCTTTGGCGGTAGCTTCTCTTCAGGGCGGAACACGCCAGCACACCGTGACGCCCCCCTTTCAGGCAGGTCGCGATCAGGTCGTGCAGCGATCTCAGCCACGGGCGCCGGTCCTCATTGTCCAGCGGGATCCCGCGTGCCATTTTGGCTATATTGGCAGGTGGGTGAAGATCATCTGCATCGTAAAAATCCCATCCCAGGCGGGTAGCCAGCGCTTTCCCCACGGTCGTTTTACCGCTGCTCGAAACACCCATGAGGATGATAAAGCGCTCCTTCATGCTTTTAACCGGTATAGAATCTCGCCCGCTTTGGGGACATACAAAATTCCCTCCTGTTCACGCTGCTGCCATTCAGATACATTGATGCTGGTTGGGTCAAGATAGCCAAGATTGAGCCGGGCGCACTCTTCAGCCGATATTTTACTGGCAAGCGTAACCTTTATGTTCGGTTTTTCGATACCGTTCTCAATCACACCCGCGCCGCGCAGGTGGGTGCTGTGCGCCAGTACGCCCAGCGGGACATGTTTGAAGCGCTCCCAATCCCTCAGGAAATACGGCAGGATGTGAAAGCCGACCTCCTGGATATATTTTCCGTGGACTCGGCTGACAGCCTCCAGGTGCGGGGCATAAATGATAATTTCCCCTCCTGCAGCCACGACCGGTTCCAACTTGTACATCGCTTTGGCGGCCGTCCAGAGTTCATCGTACATCGGTGGGGCGCACGAAAGCACAAGCCGGTATGGTTTCTCGCACCAGCGGATGTGCCGCTGCGCTGACAGACCAGCCGCGGTCTCCCATGCGGAGATGGGATCTCCGATGATCATTCCGCCCAGGTCGCTTCCGTCAACCACCATTGCGACCAACGTGACCGGCGTGGGCAATTTTTCAGCCGCGGCATGGATCATGGCACGCACGCGTGTATCTTGGATGCCGATCGTCCCCATCACACCCTTCAATGCGCCCAGCCAGTGCGTCGCGTTGATCATTTCCGGTCCGGCAATGCCCGGGAACAGGTACTTTTCTCCGCCGGAGAAACCCGCCACTTCGTGCGGGAAGGTCGGTCCCAGGATCAGCAGGCTGTCAGCTTCCAGGGCGGCCTTGTTCAGGCGGATATCCACCCGCTCAGGCAGGGACTCGTGCCAGCTTGTTCCGGCAATTTGCTTGATCTGATCCTTCTCCAGGCTGCCCAGGCAGACCAGTGTACTGGGATCATCCCAGGCATGGTTCAACAACCCGATCTGCGCATATAATGTGTTCCGTTCCTCGTCTGTAATGCCCACCAGGGCCTGCAGACGCTCCTCAGACAGCGATGGATGGGTGCCGAGCGCAATCATGAAATCCAGCCGGCTGGTGGACCGCAATATTTCCATCAAGGTACGTACCAGGAACGGCAGTGGCGCAGAGCGGGTATGGTCGGGAATCAGCACCAGCACTTTCTGGCCATCGAACAGTCCATCCAGCCCCTCATGCAGGCTTGCGAGGATCTCCTGCTCATTCAGCCGGTTGCCCTGCGGAGCAATCGCTTGGGATAGGATCATATTTTCCTCAATTGTAATAATAAAAGCCATTATTGTGTTATTGCGATATAATCCCCGGTTCCTGGGGGGATCGTCGCCAATTCCTAGGGGGATACCCGACTCGGTTCTATGGAGATATCGTCTTCGGTTTATGGGGGACAGCGTCCCCGACTTTTGGGGACCCGGAGAGTAGCGTTTGGGGTGAGGCTGATCCTATAAAAACCATGAGTATTGTACTGAATGACTTGAAATCCCTTTCCCGGCATGTTATAGTAATGCTGGACAAAGATTGTCCCTCCTCTGCAAATGAGCGGACCTTGTTACAAATCTAAAGGAGGTTATAAAATGTCCGAACCACCCCAAACCAATATTGCAGTCAGTTTCAACAACATTCACAATATTATTACGCGTGGCCTGAAGGTTTCGATTGAGAGCGTTCAGGCGGTTATAAACAATGACTTTCAGGATGAAAGCCATCGGGAGGGTCTCTTCAACTACATCCGGGCCCTCTCCTCGGTGTTGAATTCCCATCACCTGATGGAAGATGAAATTGCGTTTCCATACTTTCGGGAGTTGCTGCCTGAGGCCCCCTTCGATAAGTTGATGTACTGGCACCAGGAGATGGTCAAAATGTTGGACGAGATCAACCTGGCGTTGGAAAAATGTGTGAAGAATGATCAGCTCGAGACGAATCTCGGGAATCTCGCCAAGGCCTTGACCAGGTTGTTTGACACCTGGCGGCCTCACATCCAGACGGAGGCGGTTGAATTCATTTCGAAGGCCGACGCGTTGGTTTCGATGGAAGAACAACTCAGGTTGGTCGGGCAGTTCTCCGAATATGGCGTGAAAACCGCCGTGCCCCACCCCTTGACCGTTCCTTTCCTGCTCTACAACCTGCCCCCGGAAGACCGGCAGGTTCTGTCGAATAACATGCCTGTCGAAATAGTGACGCATCTAGTTCCTGTCGTCTGGAAAGAGCAATGGGCATCCATGGGACCCTTCTTCTTGGCATGAGTTGACTTCTTCCTGAAATCGCTAGGTTAAGATAATTAAGTTTATCTAAACCCTAGAAGAAAAGGCGGTTTATGATTCGACAGAAAGTAACCGTGAAAATAACTGGTATTCAATTCATCGTCATCATATGCCTGGCCTGCCTGGCACTGGTAGCTGCCATTTTTGCTTTTAGTATCCGGCCGCTTAAATCCAACCCGGGTATGGTACAAGGGATGAAGATCATTAAGAATGATCCCGAGGTAGCCAAAGTATTCGGATCTCCTATCCGACAGAGCATCATTGTCATGGGACAATTGCATTATTCTCTAAATGGGGAAGGATGGGGTACTCTTTGGACACCCATATCCGGGCCAAAGAATACAGGGACAGCGAATTTGGTTGTCACTAAACCAACCGGGGGCAAATGGGAATTGGATAGCATGAGCATTGATGTGAACAGGAAAGTGGTACTGGTTTATTGGGATGTACACAAGTCTGATTCAGGTTTCCAATATATTGGCTCCACGCCATCCTCATCCAATACGCCTGTTCAATTTCCTGCTGCTACACCTATCCAACCTCCTACCGAAGTCCCGACGCCATAGGTCTGGTTGGCTGGAAAAAATGAATAATTCCTATCACAGAAAGACTACTTGATTGGATGCGTTTGGAGGCAATATGTCACTGTCTGATTTCTTCAACAGTTCAGCATTTTGGATTATCTTCATCGTGGTCATCGTCGCGATTAGTATCGCCGCTCCCATCCTCTTTATGCGTGGAATTCGCAACTCCTATGGCTTCGGCAACCTCAAGAATGGGGTGACGGCTGCAGCCACCATCCAGCGCGTGTGGGACACGGGCACGACCATCAATGAAAGTCCCCTGGTCGGTCTTGAGCTGCAGGTGACTCCCCCGAACGGGGCACCTTTTACGGTCAAGTGCAAGCAGATGGTCAATCGATTGCAGGTGGGCTATTTCCAACCGGGACAAACCATTACCATCTCCTATGACCCCACCAATCCAAAAAAGCTCCATATCACAGAGGTGGGTGTCGCCGCGAACACGGGGGCAGCCGGCACGGCAGGAGCCCAGGTGGCGACCGGCATTCCGGGGCTGCCGGCACAGGCGAGCCCGGCGGCTGTTGATCAACTGTTAATGCAGATTGATGCAGCCAACCAGGTATTGATGTCAACCGGCCAGCCGGCCCCGGCCCTGGTGTTGAGCTGTTTGGATTGGAACGTGCATGTCAACGGCGAAAACCCGGCAGTGACTTTGCGGCTTCAGGTAAATCCCCCTGGAAAGCCGCCATTCCTGGCTGAGGCCAGCGGTGTGATCGCGGCTGTGTCAGTCCCCAAATACCAACCTGGCTGCACCATCTGGGTCAAGTATGACCCCAACAACCTGACCAAGGTTACAATCAATCATTCGTGATCCTTTTTCAACTTCATTCTGCTCAACAGAGCGGGTAGGACAGGCCTTTCCCGCTCTTTAACCTGAGGCATCAAGAAGCCTCTCTCAAGCTAAGAAATGTAAAATAAAGGGCTGCGGAGGCGTAATGCGCCTCCGCAGCCCTTTATTAAAATGGTTTGAGCAACGCGATCCACAAAGCCAGGCCTAGACCAAAGAAGGCATGATTGAACAGGCTCGCCCGGGTTAGGTGGGCATTCCCGGGAGCGCCTCTTCCCATCCACCCCATGCCTTCAGACGGGAACATCAGGAACCAGGGGAATACCGTTGTCACCAGGCCATAGGCGATCGTAAGCAACACTGTCGCATGAATTTGCGTTATTTGCAGGAATGCGAAATAAACTAATGTCAATATGATGCCGATCAGGTAATGGATCAGGATGCCAAAGGGCAACTCCCCCTTGAGCGGTGGGGAAGACAGGATATCTGCATGTGTGAATTTTCCGTGGAGCAGGTATCCGACCCAGCGGCCGATCAGGCCGTGCCCCATCCGCTGTGGGCCGCGCCCAGGGACACCCAGAAGAATCCCGAGCCCCCCGCCCAAGTCCATGACCACGGTCGACAGAAGCCCAACTGCGACCCCGATCAACAGGATATGTCCGTTCATTGTGCCTCCTCTCCTTATTATTATTATTCTTTATATTTGCGATTATCGCGTGGAAAGGAAAATTCGCCTTCCGACAATCCTTCCCTGTTGAGTTCGCGACGATTATCGCGCTTTTCTGCCTCCTGTGCAATCTAGCTGACCTGCTGAATCAAGATGCCTCATCCTTTCAGGATAAAGATCTCTCCTCCTGACCGGTCATTCTATTGCTTTTTGCTTTTTGCTTTTTACTTTCCCCTTCCATCTTCATGACCTTCGTGTTGCTTCATAAAGATATTTTTTCTTCCCAACCTTTAATTCATTACGACCCATTCCCCAAACCGGGGGTAAAATAGGGTTTCCGTCATTATGAAATCCCTCTTTCGCTTGCGTTCATTTCTCGGACCATATCGCGGCCAGCTTTTCTCCAACCTGGCCCTTTTGTTGTCAACTACCGGGCTCTCCCTGGTGGTGCCGCAGATCATCCAGCAGGTCATCGACCAGGGTCTGAGAGCCGGGGCTACCGGCTTCCTGGTCCGCTCCGCGCTGCTCCTGCTTGGAATTGGCGTTCTGACCGCCTGCCTGAACTTGGGCCAGCGTTACCTTACCGAGTGGCTTTCCGCCCATATTGGCTATGACCTGCGTAACAGCATGTACGATCGCATCCAGTACCTGCCCTTCACCTATCACGACCATACCACCACCGGGCAGCTTATCAACCGCTGCATCGAGGACGTGCGTTCCGTCCAGTCCTTCGCTGGCGAGAGCATTGTCGAGTTCGTCCAGTTGGGCATCGTCGCGCTCGGCGTGCTGACGATCCTCATCTTGCGTAATCCACTCATGGCACTCATCAGCCTGCTCCCGCTCATCCCGATGGTCATGATGACCACCGACTTTGGCAACCGCATCACCCGCCTTTTCTACAACGTGGATAACACCTTGGGTGATCTCTCCGCCCGCTTGCAGGAGAACGTCACCGGGGTCCAGGTGGTGCGCGCCTTCGCCCGCGAACCGTATGAGATCTCCCGGTTCGACGGCATCAACCGATCCTATTTTAAAGCGCGACTCAAGGTCAACCGTGAGTGGGCGAAGGTCATGCCCACCACCACATTACTGATCACCCTGGGCACCATCCTGATCCTGATGGTTGGGGGTCCGCTGGTTCTGCAGGGACGCATGACCGTCGGCGAACTGGTCGCCTTCAATGCCTACCTGTTGATGCTTTCTTCCCCCGTCCAGCAACTTTCCTGGCTGGTCAACACCACCGGCGAAGCCGAAGCCGGCGCCCAGCGCGTCCTGGAGATCCTCGACCACGAGCCGGAGATCCACTCCCCTGCCGCTGCAACAGAGCTGGGCCCTCTAAAGGGAAAGGTCGAATTCCGTTCGGTCTCGCTGCGTTACCAGGATGAAAAGATCGACGCTCTCACGGATATCGACTTGACCATTGAACCGAACCGGTTGGTCGCCTTGATCGGGCAGACCGGCTCGGGTAAAACCTCCCTGGTCAACCTGATCCCGCGTTTCTATGACGTCAGCGCGGGGGAGGTTTTGGTGGATGGCGTTGACGTTCGCCAGGTTGACCTGGTTTCCCTGCGGCGGCAGATTGGCATTGTCCTGCAAACCTCGTTGCTCTTCTCGGATTCGATCCGGGCCAATATCGCCTACGGGCGTCCGGAGGCTAAGGATGAGGAAATCCAGACGGCGACCAGGGCTGCACAGGCGCATGATTTTATCGTCAAGTTCGCCGAAGGTTACGGCACTTTGGTCGGGGAACGCGGCGTGACGCTATCCGGCGGCCAGCGTCAGCGCATCGCCATTGCACGGGCTCTGCTGATGGATCCGCGCATCCTGATTCTGGACGATTCGACCTCCTCGGTTGATACCCAGACCGAGAAGCTCATCCAGGAAGCCCTCGACCGCCTGATGGAGGGACGCACCACCTTCGTGATCGCCCACCGCCTGGCGACCGTCCGCCGCGCCGACATGATCCTGGTCATGGAAGACGGGCGCATTATCCAGCGCGGCCGGCACGCCGAGCTCCTGGCACAGGGCGGGTTGTATCGGGAGATATACGATCTGCAACTTTCCCAAAAGGGCGGTTACGCGGAGCCAGAGCCGGAACTTCATCCGGAACTGGAGCCTGAGCCGGAACGGGAGGCGATCCCCACCCTCGAGGAGATCCTCGAAGAACGTCCCTCCGGCCAGTCCCTTTCGTGATCCGCCTGTTTAGTGTCAGACCGAGCCACCACACTTTATATGTCCGCAACCATCATTCCACCCGTCTATGTGACCCAATCTGAAGAGCTATATGATAAGGGCGTTAACCTGAGTAATGCCCGTCGGCTGGTTGCCTTCGTGTGCCCCTATACCGGTCGGTTGTTTCTGGCTGCCCTTCTGATGCTGTGCGC
Organism: uncultured Chloroflexia bacterium; assembly: GCA_963827305.1. Lineage (GTDB taxonomy): Bacteria > Chloroflexota > Anaerolineae > Anaerolineales > Villigracilaceae > UBA877. The sequence continues at coordinate 31,010 of CAWHAM010000010.1, read as the reverse complement.
ATCCGCGGCCTCGGTGGCCGGGCCGTACCTGGTCGGCTACGCCATCGACAAGGGCCTGCCTGCGCCAGTACCGCAGGTACAGATGGGCGCCGGGGATGCGATCATCCTGCGCAATACCCTGCTGGTCTTCCTGGGGATGACCGTTGTCCAGTGGGTTGGCACCTATTACCGCGTCAACATCATGGCCCGGGTTGCTATGGGGATCATTTATGACCTGCGCAAAAGTCTCTTCGACCATCTTCAGAAACTCTCGCTCGGTTTTTTCAGCCACTATTCGGTTGGGCGGGTCATCACGCGTGCCATCAACGATGTCGAGACTCTGCTCGGTTTTCTCACCTGGGCGGTACTGGCCATCACGCGTGACATTTTCACCCTGGCCCTGATCATCTTCATCATGCTGGAGATGGATGTGCGCCTGGCATTGCTCACCTTCATCGTCCTGCCAGTTATGGTGGTCATCACAGTGGTTCTGCGGCGTGCCTCTCGCGTCGCTTATCGCAAAGTCAGGGCGGCTGTTTCGTGGGTGAATTCCGTCCTGGCCGAGAATGTCAACGGCGTGCGCGTGGTACAGGCCTTTTCACGCAATAAACAAAACTATGAACACTTCCGGGACTACGTCAATAAATATTACCTGCAGCGCGCCATCAATACTGCCCGGATATCTTCGCTTTTCAGCCCCAGCGTTGACCTGCTCGGGGCGATCGCCACCGGCCTGGTCGTCTGGCTGGGCGGCACGGCCGTTCTCGGCGCCACCATCACGCCCGGCCTGCTGGTGGCATTCATCCTGTACATCGATCGCTTCTTCGACCCCATTCGTGACCTGAGCCGCCGCTACGATGCCATGCAATCCACTTTGATCGGCTGGGAGCGTATCATGGGGCTGCTCGATATCCCGGTCGATATCCAGGATGCACCGGATGCCGTCGTCCTGCCCGGCTTGAGCGGCAGGGTGGATTTCGAGCATCTTTCCTTTCACTATTCGGATGATCCGGCCACCATCCTCGAAGACATCGACCTGCATATCCGCGCCGGTGAAACGATCGCCCTGGTCGGCGAAACCGGGGCCGGCAAGACCACCCTGGTCAAGCTGTTGTCCCGCTTCTATGATCCAACCGAAGGCCGCATCCTGGTCGACGGCTATGACTTACGCGGGGTGACCCAGGCCTCTCTGCGCTCCCAGATGGGCGTCGTCCTGCAGGACCCGTTCCTCTTCAACGGGACGGTGGCGGAGAATATCCGCTTCGGCCGGCTGCCAGCGGACCAGGCTGAGATCGAAGCTGCCGCCAAAGCTGTTGGGGCGCATGAGTTCATCGTTCGCTTACGCAGCGGGTACGCTACTTCCGTTGAGGAAGGCGGTGTAATACTCTCCGTCGGTCAGCGCCAGCTCCTTTCTTTCGCCCGCGCTTTGCTGGCTGACCCGCGTATCCTCATCCTGGACGAGGCTACATCCTCGGTGGACACCCAAACCGAACACCTCATCCAAAAGGCTCTGGCGCGCCTGTTGAAAGGCCGCACCTCATTTGTCATAGCCCATCGCCTGTCCACCATCACTAATGCCGATCGCATCGTTGTGATCCACGATGGCAGGATTATCGAACAGGGCGGTCACGCTGAGCTATTGTCGCATAAAGGCATGTACTACGATCTCTACCGCACCGGCTTCCAGGATGAGTGATTAAAAATCCCCCTTTCTTACCTTAACCACTTATTTTCTTTCCAAGTGTTTATCGTAAATCTTCTTATTTTAACTTTTTATCTTTCCGCTTGCCCCCGCCTTTCCTGGTTCGCCTGTCTTCGAACTTTGGGGGTTTAGGTTTTTATGGGGGTCGTGCTTATTTTCCATGCTCCTGACCACCAACACCGAGCATCCCGAATAATGCACCAGTTTGCGACTGACGCTGCCCATCAGCCAGGACTGAATTTGTCCGAGTCCGCGTGAACCGGTCACGATCAGGTCAATTTCATGTGCTTTCACATAATCGATGATCTCAGTGGCCGCGTCGCCGCGCTTGAGAACACTGCTGGCCGCCAGGCCACCGGGCAGGGAAATGACTGTGGCATCCAGGAGCGCCTGCCCATCTCTTTCTTCTTTTGCCCGGAGAGCGGCTTCCACTTCCAATACCTGTTCCGGTGTCGTGACTTGCAAGGAACCAAAAGAGGTATTCTCGAGGATCATCGGGATGGGCGCGGGCGGCAAAACGTGCATGACCTCCACTCTCGTCTCGACAGGCAATGGCAGGCTGCCCAGATACTGCACGGCTTGCTGGCTGGATGGTGAGCCATCCGTTACCAGCAGGATGTGCCGTAGTTCGTGATACGGAGCACGCACTACCAGCACCGGGCAGCACGCATATTCGACCACCTGCTGGGCCACTCCGCCCAGCAGGATGCCAAAAGTTGCCCGCAACCCCTTTGCACCAATTACGATTAGATCCGGTTTATGCTCTTCCGCATATTCGACAACTTTTTCAGCCGGGGAACCCAACCGCAGTTCTGGTTTGGCCTGCAGGCCTTTTTCTCTGAGCAGGGCACAGGTTGAGTTCAAGGCGCTTTCCAACGGCGCAAGATCGCTCGCCTGGGTCGAGGCAATGGCCCTCAACACGGTAATCTCGCTCCCGGTCGGTAGAGGCAGGTCCTCCACCAGCCTTCTCGCCGCCTCAGCATGATCCGAGCCGTCATCTGCCAGCAGGACTTTGAACACCCCTTCCTCTTTTCCAGCCATCATGGGTATCCTCCTTTCAACCCAATCACGGCAACCCTTCATTTCCCCTTACTAATACTATAGCACATTCCGCAGTAAATTTCTATCATTCAATAAAGGGGGAGGGTGTACGGAAAAAAAGTACAGAACTCTTCACGCCTTGCATCTTTTTTTTTCCGCCCTCTCTGCCCTTCCCCTCAGGGAAGGGACTGGCGGCAAGCTCTATCCTTTTCGCCTTTGCGAAAACCCTGATGAAATATCGTAGAGATATTGCGTGGAGACTGGGGAATGATATATACTGGAATGAAGATTTTGACCGGTCTTAATAGATTGCATCTAACACCCAAAATAATAATCGTTGATTCTTCAATAACATCATAAGGGCTGTTCATCCGCCAAACGAAGGCAGAGCAATCAGGTAGCTGGCCTCCCTAAAATAAAGTCTCTCAGTTCAATTCAATGAACATGCCAATCGAATCGGCACTCGTTGTCCTGATCCCCGAAGCGGAAAGCTTGGTCGAGACCTTCCGTAAGCGCTATTACTCATCCGCTCCCATCGGATTCCCAGCCCATGTGACGATCCTTTATCCCTTCAAATCACCTGATGAACTCACAACCGATTTATCCATGACTTTGCGGGAGCTTTTCTCAAAACAAGCCAGCTTTACTGTTTCCTTTCTGGAAGTCCTGCGCTTTCCTGACATGCTTTATCTTGCTCCAGTGCCCGCCGAGCCATTCCGGCAACTGACCGAGATTATTGTCAAGCATTTCCCAGAGACACCGCCCTATGGCGGAGCGTTCGCAGAGATAATTCCGCATCTCACCATCGCACAGGTAGGTGATTCTCAACAGTTGGATGGAATTGAAGCGGATTTCCGGCTGGAAGTCAGGGATAAGCTGCCAATCCATGTTAGAGTAAATACGGTTTCATTGATGGATAATTCAAGTGATTATTGGCAAATCCGAGCGCAGTTTCCCCTTTGTAAAGATATACAGGCCAGCTAACCTCGACTATAAAACAAACCGGCTCCCCGCTTTCATCCTCTATTTTCTACCTAAGTCCCTCATGCGCTTGCTGCTCTCCCTCTTCCGTTTATTTTTCCATCTCCTTTACCACCAGTTCGCCTGGACCTATGACCTCGTTGCTGCAGTTGTCTCGCTTGGCCGCTGGCGGATTTGGGTTCTGAGCGCCTTGCCCTACCTGTCCGGGCATGTCCTCGAGATTGGCTTCGGCCCAGGACACCTGCAATTGGCCCTGCATGCCCGAGGTCTTCCGACCTTCGGGCTGGATGAAAGCCTGCAGATGGGCCGCCAAGCTGACCGTCGCTTGCGCCGCAACGGCTTTCCTGCCAATTTATCCCGAGGCTATGCACAAAATCTACCTTTTCCAGATAACGCCTTCGAGACGGTTGTGGCCACCTTCCCGGCCGAGTACATCTTCGCTCCAAACACCCTGTCTGAAACCCGTCGCGTGCTCGTTCCGGGAGGAAGGCTGGTCATCCTGCCAACCGCATTGATCACGGGACATGCTTTCCTGGAACGCCTGGCAGCGGGTTTGTTCCGGGTAACCGGACAGGCCGCGGCTATCGAAGCAATCCTTCCGGGCATTAATAAACATCTCCAGGCTGCCGGTTTCGCTGTACGCCATGAGCTGGTGGAGTACCCCGGCAGCCAGGTGCTGGTCATAATTGGAGTAAAATGAAGACATGGAAGTCCAGATCGCCGTCGCCAAAACCAACAAATACGCCGTCACCGATAGCGGAGATACGCTGGAAGTGGTCGAACGGCCCAATGGCGGGTTGTCGGTGGTACTGGCAGATGGACAGACCTCGGGCCGGGGGGCCAAGGCCGTCTCGATGTTGGTGGTACGCAAGGTCATCGGTCTGCTCGCCGAAGGGGTGCGCGATGGAGCCGCTGCACGCGCCGCCTCCGATTCCCTCTATACCGATAAACAAGGCAAGGTCTCTGCCACGCTCAATATCATCTCCGTGGATTTGCATACCGGCACAGTGGTGCTCTCCCGCAACAACCCGGCACCCTTTTTCATGGCGCACGGTGAACAAGTGGATTGCATCAACACGGAGTCAAGCCCGATCGGCGTGCGGCGGGACACGCGCCCGGTCATCAGTGAGATCCCGGTCGAACCGGGACTTGTCATCGTGATATTCACAGACGGCTTGGTGCACGCCGGGAGCCGTGTTGGGCGGCCAATGGATGTCTGTACTTCATTAAAAGCCATGCTGGAAGAGCAGGAGCCCTCCCCCCAAGCGATCGCGGATGCCCTGCTGGGAGAGGCAGTCACCCTGGATGATGGCCGGCCATTGGATGATATCAGCGTGGTGGTCCTCAAGGTGCTCAAGCGCCATGGAGATGCCGTCCGCCGGATGACGGTCCGCTTACCGATCGACATGCTGAGGTAGCCGTGGCGGATCGCAGATCTTCCCGTTCCCAGCGCTGGCGGATGGCTTGGCGCGAGACGCTGATCCTGCTTAAGGAATTCCGCCGCCCGGTGATCATCTTCCTATTCGCCATTCTGGGACTCGGCCTGCTCTACTCCTATATGGCTCGCCAGGCTGGTGAACCGCTTTACAGCGTGCCGGAAGCCGTCTACCTGATGCTTACGCTGGCATTCCTGCAGCCAAGCGGAAGCTTTCCGCATAATCCAGTTCTTCAAATCTTTTATTTTTTACTGCCGGTCATCGGCGTCATTACGCTGGCACAGGGGCTGGCTGAATTCGGCGTAATGTTGTTCAACCGCCGGGCGCGCAGCAAGGAGTGGGAAATGGCCGTTGCTTCCACCTATAACCAACATACCATCCTGGTAGGACTGGGACACCTCGGTTACCGGGTCGTCGAGCAGTTGCATGCCATGCAGGAAAGCGTGGTGGTGATCGAATTAAAACCGAGCACCCATATGGTTTCAACCGTCCAGGCTATGAAGATCCCGGTCATCCAGGATGATGCCACCCGCCCGGCCACCCTCGAGGCTGCCGGAGTGAAACGGGCCAAGACGATCATTCTGGCAACGCAAAACGACTCGCTCAATCTCCAGATCGCCGTCAAGGCGCGTAGTTATAACCAGGACATTCAGGTCGTTATACGCATCTTCGATGAGGATTTTGCTGAATCACTAAAGCAGCAATTCGGGTTCATCGCTCTAAGTGCCACAGGCATGGCTGCACCGGTCTTTGCCGCAGCCGCCGCGGGTGCTGATGTGACCAATCCTATCTCAGTTGAAGGCCAGCAGCTCAGCCTGGCACGCCTGACTGTTGCAGCAGGCTCCGAACTGGCCAATAAGACGGTCGGCTCTGTGGAAGATGATTACCACTTGAACATCATTCTGGTCCGCCATGACCACCATTCCGAGATGCACCCCACCGATAGCCTGCTTCTACATGCCGGTGATACGCTGGCAGTGTTGGGCGGGCCGGACGCTCTCAACCGTTTGCTGCATGACAACGAATAGCTCGGAGGATGAAGCTGCCAGTACACACAAGCTCATGATTGGAGTGGTCGGTCCATGCGCTTCGGGGAAATCCACGCTGATCGCCAGTCTGACCCGCCTGGGCTGGCGCACCCGCCATATCGCCCAGGAACACTCCTACGTGCCGGACATGTGGCAGCGCTTGACTAATCCGGATATCCTGGTTTTTCTGGACGCCTCCTGGCCTACCACCTGCCGGCGCCGAAAATTGGATTGGACCGAAGCGGACTGGCAGGAACAGCAGCACCGCCTCAGCCATGCCCGGACTAACGCCGACCTTTACCTCGATACAGATAAATTATCCGTAGATGAAGTGCTGGAGAAAGTGGTGGAGTTTGTGGAAAAGAGAGGTTCCGGAGGAGCGTGAGGTGTCTGAAGTTTCTGAGGTTCCAGAGGTACCAGATGTGCCAAAAGCGCCAAAAGAAGCCGTTTTTACCGGTTGGGCTTCTGGATCAAGAATTTGTTCACATTCTGTCGATGAAAAAAAGACCTGTCCGATTTGCTCCTGGTCACCTGACAATCCGGACTACTTGCTGGTTTACGAGACGAAATTCTGGCGTGTTGTCCTGGCGCCAAACCAATGTCTTGTAGGAAGGTGCGTTGTTCATCTAAAAAGACATTGTGGGGATATTGCAGAGACGAGAACCGATGAAATCCTTGACTGGCTGAAGCTCGTAACGGTCATCGAAACCGCGCTGCGAAGAGTGTTTAATGCTACCATGTTCAACTGGTCTTGTTATATGAACCTTTCCTATCGTGAAAATCCGCCTGACCCACATGTTCATTGGTGGGTTGTCCCAAGATATAACCATGCTGTCAGAGTAGGCGCTTTGACATTCGAAGATCCAACCTTCGGTAGTCCATACGATCACTCCATGTCGCTGGCTATACCGACGGAAGTACGTCAACAGATTGCTGAGTTGCTACTACAGGCAATCGCATTGCCCTTTTCATAAAACCGTCCCGAAGGTCTTCTCGAACAACTAAAATCCAATATGCCACCCTATGGGAGACTGTCCTTGCAACCCTCCTTGGGTCGATCCCTTGCATTTCAACTAAATTACTTCAAGACTATCAAACTAGTAGGCTTCCAACCAATCAGACTACCCAACTATCCAACCATCCAACTCACCAAACTACCCAACTACCCACAATCAGAGTATAATGCCACCTGCCGCCAGCCCAAGGCTGGTATTTTTATGAGCGGAGAAACAATCCATGACTCGACGTCCTTACACGACGCTTGTGATCATCCTCCTGATAGTGGTTTTTGCCGCCTGGGTGGATCTGAGCAAGCAAATCAACATCTCCAACCCCTTTAACGCTAAAACTCTCGTCAACCGCAATACAGACATACGCCTCGGCCTGGACCTGACCGGAGGACTCCAGGTGCTCCTGGAAGCCGACCTGCCACCCAGCACCAGCGTCAGTTCGAATGACCTGGCGACCACCCGGTCAATCCTGATGAACCGTGCCAATGGCCTGGGCGTAAGCGAAGTGGTGATGCAAAGCGCCCCGCCCAACCGCATCGTGGCCCAATTCCCCGGCCTGCAGAACAAGGATCAGGTCGTGGCGGCCTTGCAGGAAACCGGCGTGCTCGAATTCGTCGATTTGGGCGACACGCGTATCCCGGAAGGAACCGTCATCCAGACCGATTTTGGCACCGCCGGTGCCGGGCCTACCGGGATTGTTACACTAACCCCCACCACCACTACCTCCCCAACGCCCGCGCCCACTGACACAGCCACCCCCACCGAGGCGCCCAACGCCACACCCCAGGCCACCCCCACTGCAGAACCGGTCGCCCCGACCATCTACCACACGATCATGACGGGTACATCGCTCGCGACGGTTAACGTGGAAACCGGCCAGCAGGTCGGAACCACCGGCTACGTGATCGCCTTCACCCTGAAATCGGATGCCAGCCAATCGTTCGCCGATTTTACCGGCAGCCACATCGGCAAGATCCTGGCGATCGTTTTAGACAAGAAAGTCATTTCAGCCCCGTCCATTAACGCCAAGATCGACAAGGGATCCGGTTACATCGAAGGCAATTTCACCGCCGACAGCGCCAATGCGCTCGCCATCAACCTGCGCTACGGTTCCCTGCCCGTCCCGGTCAAAGTGGTCGAAAGCCAGTCCGTCGGGGCCACCCTGGGTGCCGATTCGGTCCGCCGCAGTTTGATCGCTGGCATCATCGGCCTGCTGGCAGTCGTTCTATTTATGTTGATCTACTATCGCCTGCCCGGTTTCATCGCCGATCTGGCTTTGATCGTATATGCCTTCATAAGTCTGATGTTGTTCAAGCTCATCCCGGTTGTGCTCACCCTGCCCGGTATTGCCGGTTTCATCCTCGGCATCGGTATGGCAGTGGATGCCAACATCCTTATTTTTGAGCGCTTGAAAGAGGAATTGCGCGCCGGGCGGACCCTGCGCCAGGCCATCGACCTGGGCTGGACCCGGGCCTGGTCGTCCATCCGGGACGCCAACATATCTACCCTGATCACCTGCCTGATCCTGTTCATCTTCGGAAATACCTTCGGGGCCAGCATGGTCAAGGGCTTTTCTGTGACACTCGCACTGGGCGTTCTCGTCAGCCTGTTCACGGCCATCATAGTCACGCGCACATTCCTGCACGTGGTCCTGGATAGTATCAAATTCACCGAACATCCGCGCTGGTTCGGTATCACGGAGGGTTCGCGATGAATATCATTAAATATCGTTACCTGTACTTTGCCATTTCCCTTCTGGTCATCATCCCGGGAATATTGGCTTTGATCTTGTGGGGATTACCGCTGGGGATCGACTTCACCGGCGGCAGCCTGCTGGATGTGCAGTTCAAATCTGGAAATCCACCCGCCATTGCCGACGTGGTAAAAGTCTACAGTGATCTTTCCACTCCTGTAATGCCCATTTCCGATCCGGAAGTCCAGCCGCTGGGTACCGACAGTTTATCCATTCGTTCGCGCGAAATGGATGATGCCACCAAGGCCAAAGTGGTGGCGGCCTTGAAGGACCGCTTTGGAGGCGGCCAGGATGTGGTCATCGAGAACTTCTCCCAGGTGACCGCTTCGGTGGGCGCGCAGGTTGCCCGGGCGGCTGCGATCGCCGTCATTATGGCTTCCGTCGCTATTTTGATTTACATTTGGTTCGCCTTCCGCAAGGTGCAGCATCCCTTCCGCTTCGGTGTGGCAGCCATCATCGCCACCATCCACGATACCCTGGTTGTGCTGGGCATGGGCGCCATCCTTGGCCACCTGCTGAATTGGCCGGTTGATTTGCTCTTCCTGACGGCGTTGTTGACCGTGATCGGCTTTTCCGTGCATGACGACATTGTGGTTTTCGACCGCATCCGCGAAAACGCCAACATTTACCGCCGGGTCAACTTCGAGACGGTTGTCAACCACTCGATCGTCCAGACTATGGATCGTTCAATCAATACGCAGTTGACCGTCATGATCACCCTGTTGGCGCTGGCTTTGTTCGGTGGTGCCACCATCCACCATTTTGTGGTCATTTTGCTGATCGGTGTTTTCAGCGGCACTTACTCATCCATCTTCAACGCCTCCCCTATCCTGGTCGTTTGGGAAAACAAGGAATGGCAGAACTGGTTCCGCAGGAAACCAGAGGACGCAACCGCCTGATTAGAATGACATCCGGGCTCGAACCCGGATGTCTTTTTTAGAGAAACCTGCCTTGCCGCTTCGTTACAGTAAATATGAGAAATGGTTAAGGAAAGTGATTGTAATCCAAGAATAGTGGTAAATTAAGTGTTATCCTTCCAACTTTAATTAAGAGGTACTATGTCCATCCTGCGAGATTTTGGCCTTCCCGAGCTCTTGATTATTTTGGTAATAGTTATTGTCCTGTTCGGCCCGGGCCGCATCGGCAAAGTTGCCGGTGAGCTTGGCAAGGGAATCCGCTCGTTCAAAGATGGGTTGGAGGGCAAGGAAGACGATACCACGAAGGATCTGCCAGTAGAGTCCACGGAAGAGAAAAAGCCTTAGAAGTTGGATTCATTAAGAAAATAGCAAGGTCCGCCACAACAAGGTGGCGGGCTTTTAATTACTCACTCATTCCCCTACCTGAAAATTCGACAATAATCAATGGATAGGCAAGAAAGCTTCACAGGTCCAATAGGGAGTGCTGCCACGCAAGACTCCCAGGTTGGAGGCGGTGGACCTACTTCAACAGCAGATCCTGGATTTCTTTTGGAATGAAAGGAACCTCCAGACTGTCATACAGTTCCCAGGTCTCGATCAGTTGCGTGGTCATGCCGGGCGCAAGTGAGACCAGCGCTCCCAGGGCTTCCAGTTCCACGAAACGATCGCCGCAATAGGTCTCGGCATTGCAACCGCCATCCGGGTAGGCTGCTCCGGGGTGTAGATCGAAACTCTTGCGGAACAGCAGTCCCTCCCGCCAGTATCCCATCCAGCCTGCCGTGCTGAGGTAGCCCAGTTTCACGGGCGGCAGGGCCGGGCTGGCATGCAGAAGGATGAAGTCATCACGCCATTCCAGCCGCGGGTCATTGATATGCGTGTAGGGCCAGAGTGCTAGCAGGCGGTTCGACAGCAGGCCGTCCGCGTCGGATTTCCCAACCGGCTGGGGCAGGATCAACGTACCGCCCAGGCGAAACATGCTGATCGCCCATGGAGCGAGCGTGATCGAGGCTGGGATTCTCATTGATGATGGAATGCACGAGATGGACCGCCGGGCGGCCTGCCGCGATTTCGATCTGCACGCTTTTGCGCACCCCCGAGACCGGTTCGCTGTGCACCCGTTAGTTTCACACCGCTCGGAACCTGGATCACCTCCAATCCCGTCTTGTCGGGGATATAGGATTTTTCGAACGATTCTGGGCTGATCCACAGGCGGTGCCCGCCCAGGAAACTGTATTGACCCAACGGCGTAGCTGCGGTCATGTCATATACATCGGCCAGCAGGTTGGGGGAACCGCGTAACGAAAGCCCGACGATACGCGGTCCAGCGGTGGTCAGATATTCCAACCGGAGAAGTTCATTTTCGAGTACAGCAGCAGGGAGTCCATGAAAGTCAGTCATAGGTCTATTTTATCAAATCCCGGCTTTAATGCCGGGTAGAGTTCCCGATAGAGTGGATAGGTTTTCCGGTAGGCTTCCACCTGAGCCGGGTCGGGGGGGGTATTGCCGGTGATTTTGACTGCCTGCGCGCAGGCCGCCGGGACGTCTGCCCAGGCGCCCGCGCCCACGCCTGCCAGCAGAGCTGCGCCAAATGCCGCCCCCTCGGTGGTATTGACCGTCACCAGCTCTGCCTCCAGGGCCGAAGCCAGGATCTGCCGCCACAGGACGCCTTTCGTGCCGCCGCCGGAAGCGCGCACCTGGCGTATTTCGCCCAGGCCGGCATTCTGGATCAGGCCAAATATATCTTTCAGCCCGAAGGAAACTCCTTCCAGCAGGGCGCGTGTCATGGCTCCGCGCCCATGCCTCAGGGTGAGACCCACCCAGGCGGCACGTGCAAGCGGGTCGGGATAAGGTGTACGTTCGCCACTCAGGTACGGCAGGAACTGCAGACCCTCGCTCCCGGCCGGGACCGACTCGGCCTCGTGCAGCAGGTCGTCAAAACTGAGCCCAGGGGCCAATGTATCGCGGTACCATTGCAGACTGCCGGCTGCCGAAAGCATCACGCCCATGAAATGCCACATGCCCGGCACGGCGTGACAGAAGGCGTGAAGGCGGCCTTCCGGCTCGACCAGCGCCGTGGGGGTGGTGGCAAAGACCACGCCGCTCGTGCCCACTGTCAGCGCCACCACGCCGGGTTCAACTGCGCCCACGCCGACCGCCTGGGCAGACTGGTCGCCCCCACCGGCTGCCACCGGCGTTCCAACTTTCAAACCGGTCTCAGCAGCCGCTGCAGGGGAGATCCCCCCGGTGAATTGCGGGCCTTCGAAGGTGGGCGGCATCCAGGTGGCTGGAATGCCCAGCGCCGTTAAAACCTCGCCCGACCAGCTGCGCTGCTTCAAGTCGAACAACACTGTCCCGGACCCATCCGCCTTGTCCATCGCGTATTCGCCCGTCAGCTTGAATCGGATGAAATCTTTCGGGAGCAGCACATGCTGAGCCTTGGCGTACACTTCCGGCTCGTTCTGCTGCACCCACAGGATCTTGGGAGCGGTAAAGCCTGTCAGGGCCACATTGCCGGTGATCAGGATGAACTTCGCTTTGCTGATGCGCCGGTGGATCTCGTCGCACTGGGATTGGGTGCGCTGGTCGTTCCACAGGATGGCCGGACGAAGCACCTGCCCGGCTCCATCCAGGAGCACCAGGCCGTGCATTTGCCCGGTCAGACCCACGGCTGCCACGCTCTCCCCGCGCAGTCCGGCTTGCTGCAGCACGAGACGGGTGGCGGCCGAAGCCGCCTGCCACCACTCGTCCGGATTTTGTTCGGACCAGAGCGGCTTCGGGGTCTGAAGCGTGTGCGGGGCGGCGGCTGAGGCCATTACGCCTCCGTTTTCATCAACCAGCAGGGCTTTGCTGCCGGTGGTGGATACATCGATACCAAGAAAATAGGTCTTTGTCATCAGGTCTCCTATGGAATGGGTCAGGGTGAAGAAAAACGGCAGACCAGTTCATCTGCGGTTTGGAACTGCCGGCTCCGCTCCACCTCTTTTACGATTTCAACCACCTTGGAGTTATAGGGGGTTGGCAGGCCGGCCTGACGGCCCAGCCGGACGATCTCTCCGTTGAGATAGTCGATTTCAGTCGGACGGCCGCGTCGCAGGCTTTGCAAGGTGGAACTGAGGGTTTTCAGCGAGCCCATCGAAAGGGTTAGTATACCTTCGGACACCGGCAGGGGCGCGCGCAGGAGTAGCTGCAGCGCAGGTACGGGGACTCCCGGGAGCGGCGCCAGGTGGAAGCCGGCTTTTTCGATGACCTGGTAGCCTTCCCTCAACGCCAGCACACCGATCCTCTTCAGACCAGGGTGGCGCATGCAATCCCGGATGCTCTGCCCGGTCATCGCTTCGAGCCCATTGCCCAGGTTGTTTATGAGCAACTTGGTCCAATGCACTCCCTGGATATTATTGCTGATCTCTGTCCGAATGGCGACTCGGAGGAGGGCCTGGATATCCCTGACCCGGTTGCCGTTCGGTTTAAAGGCTTCGCCGATGACTAGCGCTCCCGGGCGTGCGTAGATGATCTCGCCCGGGATAAGGAATTGCGCGTTTACCATCACCACCCCGCTCAGGATGGCTTCCCTGGGCAGGATGGAGGCCGCAATGGCATCGCTGGTAACCCCGTTTTGCAATGTCAGGATCGGGATGTTTTGTACAAATACTTTGATTTGCCGGCAGGCGGCTTCAACGTCCTGGGTTTTGACGGCCAGCAGTACCAGGTCCGGTTGAAAGTCCAAGGTTTCGGCCGCCTTGACCGGGATGGTCAACGTGCCCAATACCCCCTGTATGCGCAGGCCATTCATGCGGATGGCCTCAACGTGCGCAGGGCGTGCGATCAGCGTTACATCTTCCCCTGCACGCTTCAGCAGCCCTCCGATCAGACTGCCGATTGCGCCTGCCCCGAACACAGCGATTTTCGGTTTGGGATCCATTGTTTACAACATCAACGGACTCCCAGTAGCAGGTCAACCGTCAACTGGTCCAGACGCTCATATTGGAGTCCGCGGCCGGCAATTTTTACCCGGTCGAAGGACTGCGACTGGAGGGCGGCTGCTTTCTGGGCGCTATACTTCCCGAAGTAGGCCGCCAGGCTGCCATCGTCGGCATTGACCTCGGCCAGTAGCGCCTGGATCTCCTTATCCGCATTCCAATGGGCTGCCTTTTCCTTCAACACCAGGTAAGTGTGCATGCAGCCGCGCGCAAAATCCTTCACGCCATCATAATCCTCAGTGCGGTAGGCATGCGCATCGAAGTGGCGCGAACCTTGGTAACCCACATCCTCCAGGAACTTGACAAGGAAGAAGGCTGCTTTCAGGTCGCGTGAACCGAAGCGCAGGTCCTGGTCGTAACGTCCGGGATATTGGTCATTCAGGTCGATGTGGAAGAGTTTGCCGGCCTCCCAGGCCTGGGCCACGCCGTGCATGAAGTTTAGCCCCGACATGTGCTCGTGTGCCACTTCCGGGTTGACGCCAACCATTTCGGGATGATCCAGGGTCGCAATGAAAGCCAGCATGTGACCGGTGGTGGGGTTGTACATATCCGCGCGCGGCTCGTTGGGCTTGGCTTCCAGGGCTAGTTTCATGGCATATTTCTTATCCACGACATATTCGCACAGGAAGTTCATGGCCTGGCGGTTACGTTTGATCGCTTCCAACGGGTTCTTGGCGGCATCCGTCTCGGTGCCCTCGCGGCCACCCCAGAAGACATAAACTTTGGCTCCAAACTCCGCACCCAGGTCGATGGCGCGCATGGTCTTTTGCAAGGCATAGGCACGCACTTTCGGGTCATTGGAGGTAAATGCGCCATCCTTGAAGATCGGATCGTAGAAGAGGTTGGTGGTCGCCATGGGGACCTTGAGACCGGTCTCGTCCAGAGCTTTGCGGAAATCCTTCTTGATGGCGTCGGCTTCGGCCGGGCTGGCATCGATCGGGATCAGGTCATTATCGTGGAAGTTGACGCCGTAGGCACCGACTTCGCCCAACAGGTAAACCAATTCGGCGGGGGTTTTGGAGGGTCGTACCGCGGCGCCAAAGGGATCGCGGCCAATGTTCCCGACCGTCCATAATCCAAATGTGAATTTGTGCTCGGGTTTGGGTTCAAAACTGGAGAACATGAACTTATCCTTTCTTGTTATTACCGTTATTGGTTATTCGGTATTCGGTAATCGTCATTTCTTTCCTGATTACTTGATTGCCTGATTTCCTTATCACTTATGCTTCTTGAAATAAACGTCAAGGTAAACCGCCGTAACCAGGATGATCGCTTTCACCACGAACTGCCAGGCGGGCTGCACATTCAACATTTGCAGACCGGTGGTAAGGCTGGCAATAATGAGAGCGCCGATCAAGGCACCCGGGATGGTGCCAACCCCGCCCAGCGGGGAGGTGCCACCCAGTATGCAGGCGGCAATCGCGTCCAGTTCATAGCCGGTGCCTGCGGCGATGGTACCATAACCAACATAGGAGGCCAGCACTACACCTGCCACACCACACAGGAAGCCCATTAAAACAAAAACCCTGAATACTACACCTTTGATGCTAATCCCGGAGAGACGAGCGGCTTCCCGGTTGCCACCAATGGCATATGTATAACGCCCAAAGCGGGTGTTATTGGCCACATAGATCATGATCATCGACACCACCGCCAGAAGTAGGACCGGAGCAGGGATGCCCTTGTAACTATTGACGCTATCAACATAGATAAGGATCAAAAACGCCGGGATACCCACACCCAGCAGATCGAGGTAGAGCGGGCGCAGGGAAAATCCATACTTCTGCTTGCCGCGCCGGGCACTGAACATATTCCATAACAGCCCTAGAACAATCAACACAAACAACCCCCAACCCCAGGCAGGCGGGATATAGCCCTGAGCAATATCAGAAAAGACCGCCTGGTGGGCTGCGATGGTTTTCCCTGCTGTTACCAGTAAAAGCAGACCGTTGAACAGCCACATTCCGCCCAGGGTGACGATGAAGGCTGGCAACTCGAGATAGGCAATAATATAGCCTTGTATCACGCCAGCCAGCAAACCCACCAATAGGCCGAAGAAGACGGAAAGCACTGCAGACAGGAAAGGCTGGCCGGGGAAATAGTGGAACCAGACATAGTATTGAAGATAGGCTACAACCACCGAGACAAAACCGGCCAATTTTCCCACCGACAAGTCGATGCTGCCGGTCACGATCACCAGCACCATGCCGATCGACAGGAAGGAAGTGACCGACATCTGGCGGAAAAGATTGGAGATATTTTGCGGGTCCAGGTAACTGCCTTGGGTCGCAAAATAAAAGATCGCCCAGATGATGACCACGACGATCAGGAGCATATAGGTTTGGATGTTACGCTTGATGGACTGAAAAAACCTGGTTGCTAAACTTGTGGTTGGCTTAACATCAGTTACAGATGCGCTCATGGGATTTACCTCACTATATTGCTCTTCGTTTGATTTTATACAAGGGAAATACCGGTGGCCAATGCCATCACGCGTTCCTGGCTGGCTTCCGCAACCGGCAGAGTGGTGGTGGAGTGACCCCGGCACATCACCATGACCCGGTCGCTCATCCCCAGCACTTCTTCCAGGTCACTGGAGATCATGATGACCGCTTCGCCCTTCTCAGCCAAGTCGTTCATCAGCTTGTAGATCTCGAACTTGGCGCCCACATCTATGCCTCGCGTCGGATCATCCATGATCAGGACCTTTGGCTTGGACATCAACCATTTGGAGATGACCACCTTCTGCTGGTTGCCGCCTGACAGGGTTTCAGCAAACACATCCAGGCTGGGTGCCTTGACCGTCAAACTCTTGGCCTGCTGCAGGCTGGCCTGACGCTCTTCATTGGCATTGATTCGGAAGAACTTGGAAAACTGGTCGAGATTAGGCAAGGAAATGTTCTTGATGATCGTTTGGATCAACACCAAACCCATTCGCTTGCGATCTTCCGGTACCAGGCTCAAGCCGTCATTGATGGCTTCGCGTGCACTTCTTGGCTCGATTTCACGCCCCTCAATGAGGATCTTGCCTTTGGAGATCTTTGCATACTCGCCAAAAAGGGTGAGCACCAGCTCGGTCCGCCCCGAACCCATCAACCCGGCAATTCCGAAAATCTCGCCAGTGCGTACATTGAAACTAACCCCATCTAAAACCTTGCGGGAGGGATTATTTGGGTCAACTGCTTCTAGGTCCTGTACTTCAAAAACAACATCGCCTGGATGGCGTTGGCCCTTGGGGAAGCGCTCCTTCATCTCACGGCCAACCATGTACCTGACCAGGTCAGCCTGGGTGACATCTTTGGTTGGCTGCGTGGTGATGATCTTGCCATCCCGCATCACGGTAACCCGGTCGGTGATCCCGAAGAATTCCTCCAGCCGGTGGGAGATGTAAATGCAGGTTATGCCATGTGCCTGAAGACCTCTCAAGATCTCCATCAGTTTTTCCACTTCGGCCTTGCTGAGCGCGCTGGTCGGCTCGTCAAGGATCAGGACCCTGGCGTTTTCGGAGAGGGCCTTGGCAATCTCGACCATCTGCATTTTACCCATCCCAAGAGTATTGACAATCGACCTTGGATCAACATCCAACTGATACTTCGCCAAGATTGCCTGCGTATCCGCATAGAGCTTGTTCCAATTGATCGCGCCGTGTTCCACCGGCTCCTTGCCCAGGTAGACATTTTCACCAACAGTCCTGGTGGGTACCAGTGTCAGCTCCTGGTAAACGATGGCGATGCCTTTCTCTACGGCTGCCCGAATGGAACTTTGACTCAGTTTAATTCCTCGCCATCATAGATCACGCTGCCTTCATAAGTTCCATATGGATAAACACCGGAAAGGATCTTCACCAGGGTGGATTTGCCGGCGCCGTTCTCTCCACATATGCCGTGGATCTCTCCCCGCTTTATCTGGAAGGAAACATCGTCCAGGGCCACCACACCCGGGAAGCGTTTGGTGATATTCTTAAAATCGAGAATAATTTCATTATCCACGGCGAACTCCTTCTATTCGTAATTCCGAAGGTCATTCCACATATCCTTCCGAAGGTTCGACGCCTTCGGAAGGATATACTCATGGGATTCCCGGCTCCCTGGTTTCCTTGCAGGAGCCGGGAATTTGAACTAATGGATCAGAGATTAGGGTTTCGGAGGCAGTTGATCCGCCGGGATGTCCTTGTAGACCGCTTCGTAGGACTGGAAGCCACTCTTGACGATCACGTCAAAGACATTGGCCTTGGTGACCTGGACAACCGGCAGGAAGTTCGCCATGACACTGCCAGTCTTGGTCTTGTCGTTGGTCAGTTCAGCCATCGTGTAGCTCTTCACCCCGGAGGGCTGCTGGCCCTTGATCAGGGCATCGATCATGTCAACAGCCTGCGGGGACAGCAGACGGGTATCCTTGAAAACGGTCACGGTCTGCTGACCCTTGACGATGCTGTTGCAGCCATCCGCAGTGGCGTCCTGGCCCGAGATCGGCACCTTGCCGGCCAATCCCTGGGCAGCCAGCGCCTGCAGTTCGCCCAGCGCCGTGCCATCGTTGGAGGCAACAACCGCGTCAACCTTGTTCTGCTGGGCGGTGAGGATATTCTCCATCATTGCCTCGGCCTTGGCAGGATCCCAGTTCTCAACCCACTGGTCGGCTACGATCTTGACAACACCCTTGTCGATGTAGGGCTGAAGGATTTGCATCTGGCCACCGCGGACCAGGACGGCGTTGTTGTCGGTCGGGGAACCGCCGGAGAGCACCATCTTGACCGGGTTAGCCGTGGTCCAGGTGGGGTTGCCCGTATCCAGGCCGAGGGCCTTGACGACACCATCGGCTTCGTTCTTGCCGACTTCGGTGTTATCGAAGGACAGGTAGGCGGAGATCTTGGAGGTCTTGATCAGGCGGTCATAGGCGATCACCTTCACGCCCGCGGCAACAGCCTTGTCCACCGGGGTGACGGCTGCATCGCCATCTTCAGCGATGATGATCAAGCCCTTGACGCCCTGGGAGACCATGTTGTCGATCTGGTCGCTCTGCAGCTTGACATCGTGGTCGGCTTCCTGGACGATCACATCATAGCCCTTCTTATGCAGCAATGTGGTCATCATGCCTGCTTCGATTGGCCAGCGCTCGGTCGCGTAATCCGAAAAGGACAGGCCGACTTTGATTTTGCCGCTCGTGGTGGTTGAAGTCTTGGGGCCGCAGCCAATCAGGCTGGCAACCAATACAACCGCCATAACAATGTAGAAGATCTTGCGATTCATAACTTTTCTCCTTGTATTTATACAGAAATCCCGATTGGGGCTGATTAAAAGAATTAAATTGGTTATTTGCTTATTTTCCTGACCCTCCTTTCCGGGACGTTGAACCATGAAGCTGAGTGAAAATGGAGCATAATTTACGCCTCTTTCTACACACTGACCCGTTCTCGGATGATTTCATCCATAACGAGTGCCACGCATCCCAGCAGGCAATCATCTGCTCCATTCGTAAACGGCACCACATCCAGTTTTCCCATTTGATCTGTCAGGCTGTTCTTACGGATGCTTTTTTCAAGGGTCGGGATAAGGAGATCATATGCCTGTCCAAGAGACCAGCCCAGGACAATTCGCTGGGGATTGAAGATATTAACCAGATTGCCGATTCCGACGCCCAAATTCTCTGCAACTTCATCAAAAACACTCATTGCGACCTTGTCCCCCACCCTGGCCCTGTTGACGATCTCGCCCAAAGAGATTTCGGCCTGACCGGTTTTGCTTTGGTAACGTTTGATAATGACCCGCCTGCCGACCAATGTCTCAAGACATCCCACTTTTCCACATCTGCACAGGCTGCCATGCCGGTCGATGGCCATATGCCCGATCTCGCCGGCATATCCGGAGAAACCCCGGAACAATTTTCCTTCGGATATGATGCCTCCCCCCACACCGATATCCATGCTTATATAGATAAAATCCTCAATATTCTTTCCGGCGCCAAAGTAATATTCCCCCAAGGCAGCCGCATTGGCATCATTTTCGAGGTAAACTGGTACTCCGAATTTCTGTTCCCAATTTTCACTTATGGGGATATCATGCCACATCAAATTGGGGGCAAACCGGATGACACCTTTGACTTGGTCGACAAGACCCCAAACACCCACCCCAATGCCCATTAAACGTAACCATCGGGAGGCTGCCAGGGCATGTGCCTTTTGGATAAGTTGCTCCGCTTTAGCCAAGTATTCTTCCGAAGTGGCCTCATCCGGCAGGTTTACTCTTTCCCGCCAGAGCACATTGGCTGAAAAATCGGTCAATAGGATGGCAATGAAATTAACGCCGATCTCGATCCCGACTGCCAAACCTCCCTCAGGATTCAATTCTAGCAGCATCCCTGGCCTGCCTTTCTTGCCGAGGGATAGTTCCACTTCCCGGACCAGATTCTCTGCGATCAAATCATCCACAATCCGGCTTATGGTACTGCGCGTAAGCCCAATTTTAGCAGCCAGCAATGCACGTGAAAGCGCTCCATTCAAGCGTAACAGGTTCAGGATGGCTGAACTGTTATGCTTGCGAGCCAGGCTTTGGTTGGCACCTTTTGGATCTTGTCGAGAGGTTGGCATTTGTATACTATTGCAACAATATAACAATTGTGCACCAGAATCAAGTGACAAATGTCACATTCTCCATGAGGATACCTTTTTCCCCTTCATATCTCCTCAAAAAGACCCCCTCAACCGCATATGCCTATTCGTTAAGCCAAAGGTTCAATTTCCACCGGGCAGATGAACAGCCTATCTTTCACAGGCGTTTTTTCCTCACCGATGATCTCAAATGATCCATTGCACCGGATATCCTCCGAAGATGAACCCAGCATCACCCGGATTGTTCCGGCCTCCACGACCAGCTTCATCTCCTCGTCATAAAAGGCCAGTTGGTTCACAGGCAGGTGAAAGGTGATACGCCGGGATTCGCCTGGCTGGAGGGTCAGACGGATAAAGCCTTTCAATTCTTTAACTGGACGCGGAACACAGCCATATTCGTCACAAATATACAACTGCACCACCTCGTCTCCTGCCAGTGTGCCGGTGTTGTGGATGTTCAGGCTCACATCTACTGTCCCACTTGCTTCGATCTTCGGGACGGATAGGCAGAAATCGGTATACTCGAAAGTGGTGTAACTCAGTCCGTGGCCGAAAGGATACAGAGGACTCCGATCAACACTGACATAATTCCAATACCAGTTCGACTTCCCGCCGGAAGGTTTCTGGTCATAAAAAAACGGAACCTGCCCGACATGCCGCGGGAAGGTGATCGGCAGCTTTCCACCAGGATTTACATCTCCAAAAAGGACCGCCGCTATGGCTGCTCCGCCTTCTTCCCCCGGCAGCCAGGCTTCCAGGAGGGCGTTGGCTTGACGTGTCAGTTCCGGCACCGCCAATGGACGGCCATTGACCAGCACCACCACTACAGGTTTCCCGGTGGCGAAGATGGCCTGTGCAAGTTCATTTTGCACACCGGATAAACGTAGATCAACACTGTCGCGCGTCTCACCGGTGGTGCAATCCGGCATCAGGCCGGAACGGTCTCCCAAGACTAGTACTACCACGTCGGCTCGGCGGGAGACCTGGATCGCCTCTTTAAAACCGGAGACATCCTGGTCGAGGTTATCGCAACCGCGTGCATAAAGTATATTGGCTCCCGGAGTGGCGAGGCGGATGGCATCCAGAATCGTCGGAATTTTAACAGCCTGAGGAGCTAGTGAAGCCGGATCAATACCCGCCAGGGGAAAATCCTCCGGCACGATGGAGAGCATATATTCAACCTGTGCGGCATAGGAATAAGCCCCCAAAAGGTTGCGCCCAGTGTCAGCGTTCGGCCCAATGACTGCCAATGTTCCAATGGTTTTTTTAAGCGGCAGGAGACCATCATTGGCCAACAAGACTATGCTCTGGCAGGCAATTTGACGGGCCAGACGGCGTTGGGTGGGAGTGTCAAAAACTTCCAGAATGCAGCCTTCATCCACGAAGGGGTTTTCGAACAGGCCAAGCTCAAACTTCTTTTGCAAGTGCCGGGATACTGCATTATCCACCCATTCCATTTCCACTTTGCCGGCCTGAATGGCCTGCTTGAGGGGTGCGCGATAACAATCAGGGCTGGGTAATTCCACGTCAATGCCGGCGCGCAAGGCCAGCGTGGCTGCTCTGGATTTATCCGCCGTAACGTGGTGGTAGTTGTGGATCATTAAAATAACCTCATAATCCGAGACAACCAGCCCATCAAAACCGAGTTCGCCGCGCAACAGATCTGTAAGGATGGCAGGGGAGGCCGCCACTACTTCCCCACAATCGAATGATTGTATACAGACAACCTGTAACCGCATCCCAACCTCTACTCGGCGCGTGGCGAACTGCACGAATCACGCACCACCAGTTGGGTGGGCAGCTCGATCCGCTCAGCCACGTTCTTACGGTCCAACAAATCGAGCAGCATCTGGGTTGCCACACGTCCCATTTTCTCCAATGGCTGGTTGATCGTGGTCATGGCAGGATGGATCTGGGAGGCCTGGGGAATATCATCAAAGCCTACGATGGAAATATCTTCTGGGATACGCAGCCCGCGATTGCGAACAGCATCCATGGCGCCCATCGCCATGACATCATTTGAGGCAAAAATGGCCGTGGGAGGATTTGGCAGTTCAAGCATCGCTGAGGCACCCGCATACCCATCCGGTTGGAAAAAATCGCCCTCGTAGATCAACTCCGGGGCTTCGGGAAGGTGATAGGTTCGCAAGGCCGAACGATACCCGTCCATGCGATCGACTGCGCAACCGAGGTCCATCGAGCCGGTAATAAAACCGATGCGGGTATGGCCGAGCTTGATGAGATACTCCGTGGCGTTATAGCCTCCCTGCCAGTTGGTGGCACCCACTGCGGGACAATCCCGACCGGCGGCCTGGTGATCGACCAGCACAAATGGGAATTTGCGTTGGGTCAGGTTTCCGATAAAATCAGCCGGCCGGCGCGGCAATACCAGCAATAAACCATCCACCATCCCCGTTGCAAGATTGGCGACATAATTCGCTTCCTTGCTGGCAGTCCGGTGTGTGGTGTACAAAACAAGATCCAGGCCGCTCAGGCTGAGCTCGGCGTCAATCCCGCGGATGATCTCTCCGATATATTCCGTTCCCAAATCTGGGACGAGCACACCGATGGTGTTCGATTTTCCCCCCGCCAGGCTGCGCGCCTGTCGGTTGGCGACAAACCCTAACCGCTTCATGGTCTTTAGTACGCGTTCGCGCGTCTCTTTTTTAACATGCTTGTCATTGTTGATCACCCGCGAGACGGTCCCAAACGATACCCCCGCTTGCGCGGCTACTTCGATGATGGTGACTTTTGTGTTCGGATTCTTTTCCATAGGTCATGTAAACGTTTACATGATTTTCCATTTTTTATGCCCATCAACTTAAAAATCAACCAGGAAAGGCCTGATCTTGAGCTAAAAGGGCATTAATTGGCGTAAATAATCACCGGTTGCTCAAAAATCCGGAAAAGGTTCTCTTAATCGAGAGGATTATTTTGAATAATATTTGGAAGCGTTTACAGGAAAATAATAGCATTAATCAAGACGAGAGTCAAGTACTTTTACGCCTTTTTGGAAAATTTAATGTTCTGGGTGGAATAGCTAAGAACCTATCCGAAAAATAATAAGAGACGCATTTTGAGTGTGTGCGGCTCCGCCGCACACACTCAAAATGCGATCCGCTACAATTTTCGGATAGACACTAAAATCGTTCCCGGCGTCCGCTCATGGATTTTCGCCCAGGTGCACCACCATTGACCGCCTGTCCATCAGGCGTCACCAGAACCCCCTGCGAGGTGCTTTCCGCTTTCCCGTCTTCCACGGTTGAAAGCACCTTGACCCCCACCAACAGAAGCTGCCAGGGTTTGGTGGAGCCGCTCCGCTCCACTTCCAGCTTGCTGCCGCTGCGCCGCAGGGTAAAGGTCTGGTCGATCTCTCCCGATGGAGTGGGGATTCTTACGGTTTTCTCTCCCTGCTCCAATTCATACACCTGCAGGGTCAGTCCTTCGCTGTAATCATAATCGGGGCGGTCGCTGCGACGACCGACCGGGAGGACCGTATTGGGACGTACCAGCAGAGGCAGGTTCATGAAATCGTGCGTTTCGCGCACCCAGCGCGGCCCCGCCACCATGCTCCCGTTCAGCAGGTTCGTCCAGCGTCCGGCGGGAACATAATAATCCACTTCGCCGCTATGGCTCAATACCGGGGCTACCAGCAGGCTGTCGCCGAGCATGTATTGCCGGTCCAGGCAGTCACAGGCCGGGTCATCCGGGAACTCCAGCAGCATCGCCCGCAGCATCGGCACCCCCTTCTCATGGGCTTCCATCGGGCAGCCTCAAACAAATACGGCATCAGGCTGCATTTGAGTTTGGTAAACTGTCTCAGCACATCCACCGCTTCCTCGTCATAGACCCACGGGACCCGGTAGGAGTTATTGCCGTGCAAACGGCTGTGCGAAGAGAGCATTCCAAACGCCGACCAGCGTTTGTACACATCCGCACTGGCGGTTTGCTCGAAGCCGCCGATATCGTGGCTCCAAAATCCGAAAGCCTGCCAGCCCCAGCGAAAGTCCCCCCCGCAGACTTTCGGCCATCGATTCGAACGTCGCCGTGCTGTCCCCGCCCCAGTGCACGGGGAACTGCTGTCCGCCCGCCGTGGCGGAGCGTGCAAACACCACCGCCTCCCCCTCCCCGCGTACTTCCTTCAATAGTTCAAATACGGTTTTGTTGTAAAAGTATGTGTAATAGTTATGCATCTTGATGGGGTCTGAGCCGTCAAAGTAGACCACATCCGTCGGGATGCGTTCACCGAAATCCGTTTTGAAGGCATCCACGCCCATATCCAGCAAAGCACGCAGCTTTCCCTGGAACCACCTGCAGGCGGCCGGATTGGTGAAATCCACGATCCCCATGCCAGATTGCCAGCGGTCCCATTGCCAGACATCCCCATTCGGGCGCTTCAATAAAAACCCTGCTCCTGCCGCCTCATCGAACAATGCCGATCGCTGGGCAATATATGGATTGATCCATACGCAAATATGCAAGCCAAATTTCTTCAGGCGTCCAAGCATGCCTGCCGGATCGGGAAAACAGCGCGGATCCCACTGGAAGTCGCACCAGTGGCTTTCCTTCATCCAGAAACAATCGAAGTGGAAGACGTGCAGCGGGATCTCGCGCGCAGCCATCTCCCGGATGAAGCCGGTCACGGTTTTTTCGTCATAGTCGGTGGTAAACGAAGTCGAAAGCCACAGCCCGAAGCTCCAGGCGGGCGGCAGCGCCGGGCGCCCGGTCAGTGCAGTGTAACGTTCGAGCACTTCCTTGGGCGTCGGTCCGTAGATCAGGTAATATTCAAGTGACTCTCCGGGTACACTGAACTGCACCCGCTCGACATTTTCGGAAGCCACTTCGAACGAAACCTTTTCCGGGTGGCATACAAACACCCCATAGCCGCGGTTCGTCAGGTAGAACGGGATGTTCTTATAGGCCTGCTCGCTGCTCGTGCCGCCATCCTCGTTCCAGATATCCACCACCTGTCCGTTCTTGACGAATGCCGAAAAGCGTTCCCCCAGCCCGTATACACACTCCCCCACGCCGAGATTCAGCTGCTCGTGGATGAACCTGCCTTCGGGAGTATCCACAATCCCCATGCCCCGCCAGCCGCTGGAGGTGATGATGCGTTCCCCGGCTTTGTATTCCACCAGCCATTCATCGCCGCTCCGAACATGCACGCTAAGCTGACCGCTTGTCAGCGTAACGGTATGTTCATCCGCAACAATGACGGGCTGCGGGTGGAGGTTCTCATTCAGGACGAACTGCGGGCCGCGCGGCTTTCCGCCTTTATGATGCACCATCTGCACGCGGATGACATTTTCCATCGGCGATGAAAACCGCACGCTCAGCATCGGCCCGCCGAGCGTATCCCCGCGCGTCATGATCCGCCTCGTGGCGGCATGCACGGTTAATGAATCAAAGCTGGTTTCAATGTCCAAAACCTGTGACGGATGAAACACATGAGTATCTTTGGGTACTAACCAATAACCGTTTGTAAATTTCATAATAATCCCTATTGATTGGCTTCCCTATTTATGGTTGTTAAAAGATGAAAAAGCAGGAGGAATGCTATTTTATGCTTCCTGCAGTAAGACCTCTTGTCAACGACCTTTGGAAGAGCACGAAGAAAATAACGCATGGAATGACTCCCAGCAGGGCTGCCGAACTCTGGAGAGTGATGGTCACGTTGTGCTCTCCGCGCGCCATAGCCATGGCCACCGGAACGGTATAATTCTTGCTGGAGATCAGCATGATCAGGGGGATGAAAAAGTCATTCCAGGTACCCACAAAGAAGAACACCAGCAGCACGGCAATCGACGGTAAATTGAGCGGAATAAGAATTCGAAGGAGTATTTGCAATTTGCTGCATCCATCGATCATGGCCGATTTAAGTATGTCCCTATCAAAGGACCTGAAGACTGAGTATAGCAGATAGGTGCCAAAGGAGGCGGAAAGCGCCGCCTCGAGCAGTATGACCGATAGAAGATTATCGTACAATTTAACGGCCTTGAAGAAATAATAGGCCGGATAGATCAACGATTCGGCCGGCAGGGTCATCGCCATCATGAAGAATAATAGGATCAATGCTCTTCCCCTGATCTTTCCTATCCCGAGCGCATAAGCGGTCAATACCGATAAGCCCACCGCCAGTGCCGCCGCGGATATGCTGATGATGGTGCTGTTCATCAGTAATCGCGAATAATCTGTGTTTTTCCAGGTATACGCCAGCATGGTGAAATCGAGGGTTTTGGGCAGCGCCAGCGGACCATTGGCATAGTACGCGGCTTCGCTCTTGAGGGAAGTAATCGTGATCATGAGCAGTGGAAAGATCATGACCAGGACCAGCGCGCTCAGGATGACCAAAGCCGCATACTTGCCCACTTGCCGGGTGATGCGATAGCGATTAATGACCATGTTAGCGCTCCTCCTGGCGTTCCTGCTGTGTTTGGATTCTCACCCAAATGATCGTGATCACAATAATAATAAATGTCACCACGGTTGACATGGTTGCCCCGTAGCCCACATTCGAGTTCTGGAAGAAATTCTTATACGAAAAATACGACGCGACCATGGTCGCATTTCCCGGCCCGCCCAGGGTCATGGCAAAAACCTGCCCGAAGGTTTTCAGGGCAAAGATGGTGGTTGTCAAAATGACCACGAACATCTCGGGACGGATCAGCGGGATGGTGATGCGGATGAATTTTTGCAGCCAGGAAGCGCCATCGATCGAGGCTGCTTCGTACATTTCCGGGTCGATCCTTTGCAATGCAGCCATAAAAATTACCATGGGATACCCGATCTGGAACCAGATCATCGTCACAATGATTGCAAGGAGGGCAGTTTTGGGGTCGCCCAACCAGTTATGCGCCAAGGCATCCAGGTGGACGGCTTTTAATATGTAATTCAAAACACCCCAATCCGGCTGGAGGATCCACCTCCAGACCAGGGCTGACACCACCGCAGGGATGACCTGAGGTAAATAGAAGCCAGCACGGAAGACGCTTGAAACCCCCTTGCCGAACTCCTTCGAAATGTAATCGTAGAGGATGGTTGCGAGCAGCAATCCGATCAGCGTCGGGATGGTCGTCAGGGTGATGATTAAATATAGGTTATTCCTGAAAGAAGTCCAAAAGATTCTGTCGGTCAGGGCTTTGGCGTAATTGGCCAGGCCAATCCACACGGGCGTCCGCACACCTGTCCATCTGGTAAAACTGAGCAAAAGGTTGGATAAAAAAGGAAAGACAATCAGGATCAGGAAGACAATCAATCCCGGGATGAGGAAGACCTCCAGGCCTTTGTAGGGGGAATAGCGCTTTTTTGGCATACAAGCCTCTCCTTACGGGGGCAGTGCGCTTGGGACGCTTCCAAGGCACTGCCCCCGGTGTTGATCGTGTCATTGCGAGAACGGTGTACTTGGCCGTTCGCCCATCCTGGCCGGACAGGCCAGGGAAGCAATCTCCTCGTCTGAGTCGGAGATTGCTTCGGCACACCGTCCTGCGTTCGGTGCACCTGTACCTGCCCCTGTCCCGTCCCGGGCCAGGGACGGGGCGGTACTGCCTGCACTAGGCCGCAGGCACCAGTGGCGCAGGCAGGGAAGAACGCCTCACAATGACACAAAGCCCTCTACTTAAGCGTCTTTTGGAAATCCATCCACGGGCCGGCAATTTCATCCAGGAATGCGGTCGGGGTCTTCGAGCCTCCAATCAGTTCCTGCAGGGCGCCGCCCAGTGTATCCATGTAGCCCACCACGGGCCAGTCTGGGTAGAACGCCAGGCCGTCATTGCTGACGATGGTATTGAAAGCGGTATTGAGCGCCTTGATATGCGGGTCGGTGATCTGAGTCAGGTCGGCATGCAGTGGGATGCCGCCGCCGTTGGCCATGATGGTCTGGGCCTTGGGCTGCATGGTCAGGTCAATGAAGTCATACGCCAGGTCCTTGTTCTTGGCGCCCGCGGGTACAACCCACAAGTTGCCGCCGGAACCGGTGTTCAGTTTCTTACCCGGCATGACAAAGATGTCCCAATTGAACTTCGTGATGCTGGTCAGGAATGTTCCGAACATCCAGCTGCCCGTCAGGTCCATGGGGTAGGTGCCCTGGACAAAGGCTGCGTTGGCATCATTATAGCTTGTACCGGTGGCATTCTTCCCGTAATAGCCCTTCTTGACCTGGTTGAGGAGTTCCGTAGCCGCGTAGGTGAACTCTGGTCCATGGAAATCGAGCGTTCCCTGGAAAAGCTCATAGGCGTTGACGAAATCGCGGTTACCCTTGTAGAGCGCCAGTTCATAGAAGTTCTGGGTGACCGGCCACTTGTCCAGTCCGCCCAGGGCGATTGGGGTGATGCCGGCTGCCACGAACTTGTCGGCTGCAGCGGTGAATTCATCATAGCTGGTGGGCACCGCAATGCCCTGCTTGGCGAACATATCCTTGTTGTAATAGACCATCACGAACTCGCCATAGGTCGTCACACCCCACAAGGGACCCGAACCCATGATGCCGGTCTTTGGATCGTAACGGCAGGTGGTCTGGATGCTGGAGGGCAGTAACTTGTCCCAACCGCGCTTGGTGGCTTCTGCGGTCAGATCCGTCAGCAGGCCTTGGGTGGCATACAGACCGGCAGTTGAATTGCCTTTATTGATTTCCAGCACATCCGGCGCATCCGCCGAGTTCAGTACCATCTGGGCCGTTTGCTGGATCTGGTCAAAGGTTTTCAACTGGAAATCAATTGTGACACCCGGGTGTGCAGCTAGAAAATCCGCTTGAGCGGAAGCCCATGATTTCCCCATGGCGCTATCCGCTCCTTCGTAGTACCAGACCTTAAGTACGCGGTTTGCAACCGGCGCCTTGGTTGCAGGTGCAGCTGTTGCAGGTGCAGCCGTTGCAGGCGCGGCTGTCGCAGGTGCAGCCGTTGCCGGAGCAGGGGCGGCGGTTGTTGCAACGGGACCGCAGGCTACCAGTCCCATGATCATGGCGATTGCCATTAGCATGGATCCCATCTTATACATTTTCGCGAACATCTTATCCTCCTTACAGAGTATAGTAAAGGTTAATATGGTTTTGAGCCGAAACCACAGCGATCGGTTGAAAAGGTATTTCCTGACTTCCACCTCCTTTTCTCTTTGGTCCTCCTCATAATTTCTTGAGGTGACAAAATGGATCAAGGCATTGCAGGAAAATCCGGTTTGGTTCCAAGCGGCATTGAGCGCCTTTTCATGTATGGAAATGAGCCGTACTCAGTGTATAATCCAGAGAGGCAGACGCGTAGAGGAGGAACTTTTTCCGATAACCTGCGTGCTTTGCCTTTCTGGGAGATACCGCCTGCCGCCAAGCAATCCGGTATCTCCCTCAATTATTAATTAATATGTTTCATGATGTGATTGAAGCGAAACCTGATTATCTTTCTCGGAATCTCTGCCTCCTTCCTGATTTGGACCGTCGGAATTTCTGCGACAAATACTTGAACTTTCTCCCACCACTAAACGACATGGGATCAGGATGCGGGGATTGCCATCACCTTCCCCTTCCAGGTGCTTGATCAATAACTCGGTTGCCAGCCGCCCCAACTCTGCACTGGGCGGTTCCATGGTGGTTAATTTGGGCACCATCATTTCCGCCATTCGCACAGAGGAGACCAATGCGACGATTGAAAAATCGTCCGGGATTTTCCAGCCATGCTCAATGATTGCGCGCATGATCCCCGGAGTAGCTCGATCATTCATGGATACCACGGCTGTCAGGTCGGGAAATTCCTGCAATAATGAACTAAATACCTCGTATCCAGCCTGAGGGGAAGGGCGGCAAAAACGCATCTGGCCTTTTATGCCGGATGAATGAATATAATTTTCAAATGCATCCTTCGTGCGGACTACTGGACCATATCCCGCCTCATATGATTTCTCGGATTGATTCAGATAGGCGATATTGGTGTGTCCTAGTCCGGTGAGGTATTGCAGTGCTTCTTCCATTGTCTGGTTGAAATCGATATCCACATAACCGTCACGGTCATCATCACAGCGTCCGATCATGCTGAATGGGAATCCGGTTTCACGCAGTAGAATCACGCGTGTGTCATTCACATGAACTTCCATCAGAATGACCCCGTCGACCAGCCCCTGCTGTGTTAATTGGTGAAGCTCGTCTGGATCATTCGTCTCGGACGACCAAACGACCAGATGGTATCCATTCTTGCTGGCAGCATGGGCCGCACTGGCAACGAATTCGAGTTCTGTTATTCCCAGGCCGCGTTCAATGGCGGGAAAAAGAATGGCAAGAATGCGACTGCGCTTGCTTGCCAACCCCCTTGCAAGTGGATGTGGACGATACCCCAGTTCTTCTATTGCCTGAGTGATTCTCCGGCGTGTTTCTTCAGAGATCGGTCGAGTCCCATTCAATGCATAGGAGACTGTACTGATGGATACTTTCGCACGCTTGGCTACGTCCAGCATCGTGGACAATGAAATACCTCAGGGGGTGCCGATTTGTTTTTCATCGAAGCGCTTAGTCGAAGCGCTTCGACAATTATATAATAATGATTTTATAGAAAAAGTCAATAGGCAATTTCGAATTGACCCGTAACACATTTTCCAATCCTAACCC
>CAWHAM010000009.1:0-27748 GCA_963827305.1 uncultured Chloroflexia bacterium | reverse complement strand
CGGATAGGAGTCGGAGAATCTCCCCTTACGGGGGCCTGCGACCATCTCTTCTTTATTATAATGGGCCCGGTTGGAGTCGAACCAACGACCAAACGTATTCAGGCTCAATTCCAATTAGGCTACAATTTTAACTTTATTTGTAATGAGGTTGCGAACCTGGCGGTTCTTGGTTCTAACCCTATACATATACATTTCTGCTGTCTGCTCATCAAAGTAATATAAGGAACTCGAATCAACATAGCACTAGTTCCCATTAGATGGCAATAACATTTATAAACCATTTTTAGCCTGTGCGAACGAGATGTGGTTTCGTTATTCTTGCACGATGTAGTCTGTGTATTCCTCGTTCTTTCCGCTGAGGTCTGTGGTGGAGAACTCTGCCCATTTCTTTGTGATTGCCTCCATCAGATCTTTATGATCATCTTCCCAGCGCTGCTCCTCTTCTGGCGTCCATCGGTCACGATCTTCAAGGCTTTTAATCTCGATCAAGATCGCATACTTACCCGTCCTCTGGCCTCGGTCACCTTTGAGAAGCGTCAATCTCCAATCAAATAGTGCCCATGTCGGTGCTATATCATTCACAAAGAAATGTTTGAAATCGGCTTCGTTGATACCTGGCTTGACCTCGATATCGTGAATGCAGACCAATTTGGACATAATTCCTCCTACATCGTTTAACAAATCTGGCGAAATGTGCCGGTTATCGATGTTTCAACCAGAAGATATTTACATATTAGCACGATACAGAGCCGGAATCAAATTTGCCTTATGAATGTTTCCTGGTTAAGCAATTCGATTTAAACGAACCCAGGTTCGGTTCCAGTTCAGCACACGATTTTACATAGAAAGAGGGGAAAAAGTGGGCCGGATGGGAGCCGGACCTGCGACCAAAAGGATATACTCGATTCCAATTGGGCTACGACTCTACCCTTGTTCAAGGTGTGATCGTTTACCCCGACCCTATTATCATTGGATGGCGAACTCTATGTCTTTTTTCCCAACACATACCATACGTTCATATCACCCTTGCCTTTCACGTTGAGCAACCCATGCGGTTCACAGATGAAGTCATCCTTAATGAGTTCAAAGGTTGCTTCTGAAATCTGAATGACCCCTGCTGCGCCGTGCAACTCCATCCGGCTGGCAGTATTCACTGTGTCACCCCACAAATCATAGGCGAATTTCATCCGTCCAATGACGCCTGCGACCACTGGACCGGAATTTATGCCAATCCGAAAGGTCAGTTGCTTCCCTGCAAACTTTGTGCGACTGATGGTATCACGCATTTCCAGCGCCATATCAGCGAGAGCGTGGGCGTGGTCGGAGCGCGGGCGCGGGACCCCGGCGGCGACCATATAGCAATCGCCAACGGTATTGATCTTCTCAAGGGCATATTTTTCGGTCAATGTGTCAAAATAACAAAACACCTCATTGAGAAGTCCCACCAGTTCCTCGGGCTTCATGTGCGCCGACATCGGTGTGAAATTCACCATATCAGCAAACAAGATGCTCGTATTGTCAAATCGATCGGCCACGACTCGATCCTCGTTCTTCAATATTTCGGCAACCTCCGCCGGGAGGATGTTCAATAGCAGGTGTTCAGATTTTTCCTGCTCGAGGTGGAGCAATTTTAGAGTGGCTTCTTTTTGGCCCATGAAGTATTGCAGCAGCACAAAAGTAAAGATTGAGACGCAACCGATATTCATCACATAAAAGACTGTTAATAATGCGGGTGGCAGATTGGACGGGTGACCGAACGGTTCCAGAAGAGCAGCAATGACAACCAGGGCGAGGTAGGCAATAAACCAGCGATTCGCCTGTCGACGTCCGGCAAAGAGAAGTGCTCCCAAAGGGGAGGAGAGGGACCAGAGAACCACGGCGCTGGAATTTGCAAATCCGCCCAATGCCAGCAAGAGGAAAAAGGGTAACAACAGTGGAAGCAGAAGCTGGCTGCCACGGAAGAATGCGTACTGACGGGTCCGGGCGAACCGGCCGATACTGAGAAACGAGAGAACCGCGTAGCCGGCGGGAATGGCGCCGGCCACGTATTCCCGAAAAGCAATATATATGGAGGCCCACCCAATGGCCATCGTCGCCATCATCAGGGACGAGAAGACCAATATTGATTTCTGAAGGCGGGTATCCTCCGTATCGCTGGAGGCAGCGCCGATCGAGGCGATTCTCGATGCAACATTCTGAATCATTTGGCACTCTCCTTTCAATCGTGAACTGAACCGCTGTGCGTTTATGCTGAGGTTCGTATTTAACCGGCCAAATGTATACCTGGAAGATGCCCTCCTTTTAACGGCGTATGTTGTGTAAGCGGACATTCTGATACTTGGGTTGTAATACCTGCTGCTAATTCCGACCCGGGATCAAGCAAATTCAGGCTATTTTCAAATCGGGGTACAAATCCACCTTTTTTAGTCAGTGAATCCGCCAGGGTGTGCGTCCTGTTAAGGGTAGTTGGATCTGCGACCAACTATTATCGTGGAAAAAAGGTGGGCCCGGCAGGAGTCGGAGAATCTCCCCTTACGGGGCCTGCGACCATCTCTTCTCGACCTCAATGGGCCCGGCAGGAGCCGTACCTGCGACCAAACGTATTCAGGCTCAATTCAAGTTGGGCTACAATTTTGCCTTGAGTTGGAAAGCAGTTGTTAACCTAGCGGTTAAAGGTTCAAGTCCTACACGAGGTATTTTTTCCATAATGATCTTAGCTTGATAACGGAACGGCTCAGCGGGACGACCGAGATAGGCGAGATTTTTTCTCAATTATCACTCGCTTCAGACAGCGAACCGCTGCCTGCAATGATCGAAAGCGAAGTGTCCGCAGGAACAGATGTTAGGCGTTGACTACCATCCAGACATTGGCCTACGGCGAGCGCACACAACGAAATCCGCCTTTTTGCGTCCAAGGAGAGCCTGAGGCACGATATGCGATGCGGACCATATCGAAGACGCCCATCCCGGCATCCGAACTCCGATTAACCATATTTGTCCTATCGTCTCCGGGCTCTCTAGGACCTAACGGATTTCTGTACGGTGAATAGGTATAGT
The DNA here is from genome assembly GCA_963827305.1 of uncultured Chloroflexia bacterium. GTDB lineage: Bacteria > Chloroflexota > Anaerolineae > Anaerolineales > Villigracilaceae > UBA877. The sequence goes on along the minus strand of CAWHAM010000009.1, from coordinate 24,691 downwards.
AAGTAGAGGATCTCCAATCAGACGTCCACTCCCCTGCGCTACCAACCATGTCGTAGAGCCCGTAGCCGTTTGGCGCATAGCTGCCCACGGGAGGCAAAGTCATTGGAGCGCAGAATGGGCCAATCCACGCTCCGTTTGATACTCCTATTGTACAAACCGGAGGCTCGTCACCCCAGGGGTATAGCATGCCTTCCAGTCCACCGCGGGCTGCCTTCTCCCACTCAGCCTCGGTCGGCAGGCGCCCGCCAGCCCACGCACAGTAGGCCTGTGCGCCGTAATAGTTCACTCCGATTACCGGGTGCTCGTTATAACCGCTCTGGGACTGCCATGTACTACTACCTGGTACTGGAAAGATATATTGTGGCGCGCCTCTTGTCTCTGGTCTGTACCAGATTGCACCTTGAAGATCGGATGGCAGGTAGCTCGAGTACTCAGCTGTTTGGTTACCCATCTCGCTCAGGAATCTCGCGAACATGGCATTGGTCACTTCGGTCCGGTCGATCCAGAAGGCATCCAGGTAGACTTCGTGCACTGGCTGTTCGCTGGGTTCACCGACCTCGCTGCCCATCTGGAATTCCCCCTCCGGCACATACATCATCACCATCCCATCTGCAAGGCGTACCCAGCTGGAGCCAATGCCCAGAGCGGGGTCAGGTGGGTCTGGAGGAAACACCGATTGTAGTTCCCAGATCTTGAAATTATCAAAAACTGTTCCTAAATGACCTGAATTACCGGAATTATCAAAGGCAAGTAAATGGATATGGCTGGCGGAAGGTTGGCGAGGGTAGTTGTAGTAGGTTAGAGGAGTGCCATTCACATAGACCGCCAGTTCTGTCCCTTTCGAGATGATCATGATCGTTATTGGTTCTGATAGATCAACATCAGCAGTGCCATTGGGTCCTTCCTGGCACTCAGGGGGTTCCACAGGGGAACAAGACATAAGGTGCCAGAATTTATCACTATTTATTTGAAAGTATTGCTGTTTCATCGTGTTGTTAAATACATCATATCGCAGCCACTCCAATTTGACTCCTACCCCTTCTTGTGATTTCAAGTCCAGGAACTTTATATCAACCTGCACAACAAAGTCCCGGAAGCTGGTTGCATAATGGTCCGCAAGCCCACCTTGCTCTAAACCCAGATTCATAACACCGTTGGCGAACACCTCGTTTTTGCGATCCAATGGCCATGTTCCTACAAGCCACCCGTTTGTACCTTGCGAGAAGTCATCCTGGAAATCGGGAGGGCGATCCTGGATGGCAAGCAGGATGGAGTTGGCAAATGCCATTATCGGATCCGGTGTTTCTGTTGGTTGTGGTATTACTATTGGTTGTAGTGTCTCTGTTGGTTGCGAAGTTTGTGTCGGAGGAGATGTGGGAGTAGGAGTGAGTACAGGGTTGCTTGCCGGAGCACAAGCCGTGAGGATAGCTACAATCGCCACCAATCGGATCGTGCAAAAAGCTGTATTCATCATAATCCTTCCATATTTACTTACGGTCCAGAGCAGCCAACTATGATTCAATAAGAGTATTTATATAATATACCAATTTGGATGATATTTAAATCCAGTATAGCAAATATTACTAAATAATACATGCCCATTTTAAAAAGCGGGCAGCTGTTAACCAAGGGGTTCGCGGCTCATGTTCTACAGGAGGGAATATTTGAATAAAAATGCGACGTATTGTCTGGAAATACGTCGCAAAAGGTTTAAAAGCCCCTCGCCGAGGATTTGATGCCCCTGCTGGGTACCTACCTCGAACCTAGCGGTCTGAGGTTCAAATCCTGTAGCAGTACGTTTTGAGTAATGCAATTCATAATCAAACATATTTAGGCTCAAATCCAATTCGGCTACAAATTTATCTTGGTTTGGATAGCAGCTGTGAACCTAGCGTTTTTAGGTTCAATTATTGCATACATATATTATGAATTGTCTATTTATATTATATCTGCCTCAGAGATAGCTTTGTTGTCAGTATTAGGATGGTCTTTCGAATTCTTTGGCATCGAACCGGCCAAGTCGGCTTTATCAAGTTATTTTTCAATCCAGTTGTTCCATAGACGTCCTTCCCGAAAGGAGCGGAGCAACTCAATCTTCGCCGGCAGGACAAAAAGGTACTGTGCTAAAAGAGTGAACAATGAATTGAGCATCCAGACCTCAGCAGAAGTCACGTTCGATGGAGATTCGTGAGCGCCAACGTTACCTACAGTCCTGAGAGCTTCAGCGGCCTCGACAAGTTGAGGAGGAAGGTAATTGTTAGCAGACAAATCTCGAATCTTCTCTACCAAAGAAAGATCGGCACTTACGAACTTCAGGCAGATAAAGTCCAAGGCCTTACGGAGGCTAACAGCTGCTAAGTCTGGATACTCTTCTCGGAGGTCTCTGGCAGATAGGTAAGCAGCGGCTGCTTCATCTGGCAATTCTGATAGTATTTCTCCAAGTGGCCACTGAAGAACAAGCGGTTCGTCCTCGGGTCTAGGATCGGGATAAACGTATCCTTGCCAGAGGGAAATCTCACTACAGGAGGAACATCGGCAAAGATACAAAAAGGTAAGATATCCAGTAGCTTTTCCTGATGGAACTAAAAAGCCGACATCAGAAGTGTCAACATTTTTAAGGATTTTGTGTTCGGCCTTCCTACCGCAGTAAGGGCATTTCAGAGTTGTGATCCTTGGGCTAACAGTTTGTTTTTTCATAATAATATAGCTGCCTGAATAGCATACGACCAGATTGTTTAGTAGATTATGGACGATCCTGAAAAAATCATAAAAGTGTGTGGCTTTATATGCCATGAGATCAAAATAAGATTAGATTATATGTTACTCCAATAATAGATGTTGATAACGATATTATCTTAACCTAACGATTAAAGGTTCAATTAAAGGTCGGGTTAAAAATGGAATATAAATATTTGGAATGTAGATGTCAGAAAAGCTAGAACCCAGAATGCCAAAATTGCAGAGTAAAGTAGGCTAAATCCTATGGAGTGAGAAACTATATATTTCCTGGAAACCTTTGGTGGTGAAATTTCTTTATCTATAAAGGGAATTGTTGGTCCACGAGGCTGTTTTGTCATAAGCTCAAAAAAGCCAATTTCTGGATTTACTTTCATTAAACCCTCAATTTTATACCCCCTATCCAAAAAATTTTTCAAGAGTTGGTTTGTACGAATTTCTAATAACCAACAGGAGACAGCTAAGATAATACCCAGCATAGGAATAATAAAATAAAAAAATCGTTGATGATCTATGCTGAACCAACTATTTACTAAAAAACCTGTAGCAGCAAGATATAAACCAGCTACAGTAAATCTCACTTGAACCAATGCGTTGTGAGATTTAACAATTATTTTATAGGTGGCCATAAAATTTTTATCATCTGGGTTTGTGGGAATAGAATTCATCATTCGCCTCATGCTTTTAGCTTGATTAGACTTCATACTCGTCTGAATTTACTTTTGCGATTTCCTCATCCGTTGGCTCAGGTGGGACAGGGCGGCAGGCGGGGCAAACGAGGCGTCTGCGGAATAATTTGCTCATCTACATCATGGGCGTGACAACTTCCAGACCCCCGTTTGGTTAATATCCCAAAATGCTCTACCGAGAATTTCATAATGGTTATGCTCTTCTTTCGAAAGCCTGATGAACATTTTACGGCCCTTTGGGTCGGTAAGCTGCCCAGCCAGGTCGGCATAAGCTTTCTCGGTCTTTTTCTCGAATTTCATCGCTTCATCGATAATGTCCAGCATGCTTTTATGCTCAGGCTGTTCAGCAAACTTCACTTCGAGTTTTGGAGGCAGGATAAACGCCTTCCCTTTATAGTTAATAAATTCGCCTGTTTTCTCAAGAGATTTCTCCAGTTCAGTCAGCTTGGCGTAATGGAATTTCTCAAATTCACTCAATTGTTCGAATATCACCCTGCCCAATGTGTCAATTTTTTTGGCCGCGTTGGCATAACTTTCTACTGATATTCTTTCATTTTCCTTTGCAATGCGGATAGCATCTAACAGGCTCGGGGTATCCATTAGTTCCTCCTTCAAGTTGAATTACAAACTTGATCTGGCGAAATTCATTCCCATCCTATCCAAACCCAAAAGATATTAATATGGGTATCCATCATCTAGCAGTGCTAAGATACCATCTTTTGGGTCATCCTTCAAGAGAGTAAAAGCTGAAACCTTATGGGTGCTTTTCATGGACCGGCTCACAGTGTCTTTCGCATAGTTATAATCCCATAGGACACTTCCCATTTCCCACTACTCCCGCCGATACACCCTGAACTTCCACCGGATGGCGGTCTTCTTTTCCCTCTTCAAATACGCAATCGCCTTGCTCCCAAAAATAAACCCATAGGTGCTGACAATGTGCTCGACCGTCCCATACTCCTGGTCCGAGAAGATATCCTGGTAGGTAAATTGGAACTCGTCGATAAGAATACGATCCACCTCGTCGTCCACTTTTTCCGCCACCTCGATCACGTCATACAGATCGCCCCCGTACCAACCGGGCGGGATGCCCAGGTAAACCACGGAACCCTTCGCCACGCGCAGGCCTTCGCGGATAAACGCACGGTACTTTTCCGGCGGGTAGAGTGCCAATGTGATGCCAGTGACCAGATCGACCGAGTTGTCCGCCAGCGGCAGGGCCAGCGTGTCCCCGTGTAGAAATGTGACCCGCTCCGCCCCGTCACCGCGCGCCTTTTCCTGCGCTTTCCGCAGCATGGCCGTCTCGCGTTCGATGCCAATCACCTGCCGGGCGGACTGTGCCAGCGCCAGGCTTGAAATACCTGTCCCCGCCCCTACGTCCGCGATGCGCTTGCCGCGCAGGTCGATGATCCCGGGCAGCTGCTCGTAAATGGTCGGGTGATGGGGTGTGTTCATAAACTCCTCGTACACCTCCGGATAGTCGCGGTAAAGAAGATCCCAGCGGTTCTCGATCGACTCAGGTCGTGACATGGCTGTTCCCTGGAAATATTGGAATAGATTTCATACTACCCGGAGACGGTGTTGGACCGCTTTTCGTTTTCACCATCACTACTTTTTCCAACCCCCCTCAGTAAATAGTGCATTGATTTGATCGGCCGTGAGCGCCCGGTCGTAAATGCTGATGTCATCGATGCTGCCGTGAAAATAACCCAGCTTATTCCAATCAGCAGTTATTATTGGAGGATCGGGCCAGGTGCCCACCCGTCCCGTCCCGATGGGAGTGTTGATAGGGACAGCGTTGAAATTCTCCTCAACACCGTTAATATATAACGATACAGTGCTTCCGGTGAACACGATTGCCAAATGGTACCATTGTCGCAGTTTTACTACCGTGCGGCTGCTTATATCCTGCTTGTAGGTATGGAATTGCAGAGCTCCATTAACAAGCTGCATTTCGGATAATTTGTTGTAATCATTAATTCCCCAGCCAACCACGGAAGGCCTTGAGCCGAGGCCTTTAAATAATTCGGGTGGGTAGCTTTCGGCTTGCACCCAGGCAGAAATACTGCGGGGTGCGTTACCCAGCGGCAGCTTGGACGGATCAAAAGAAATGTAAGCATCCACTCCGTTAAAATAATAGGCATGATTGGAAACCCCGAAGCGATCCTTGGTGAGGGTGGCACCATGAACCTTGCCATTGATCTGATTGCCGCTCATGTCATTGGCGTTTCCATTGAATGGATAATATAGGACAAGCCCTGGAATCGTGAGGGCAACTGGTGTCGCAGGTATGCTTTTTGAGAATACATTGCACCCGGCTGGAAGCAGCACAGAAAAGAATAGAACTGCCATAATGATTTTTGAGCGTTGCGAATATATTTTGTAATACATGCCAATCTCCTTTAGGCAATTGCCAATACAATCATTATGAATTACAGCTGAAGTATGATTCGGCAATATGAATCGCCGAAAAGTGTCTTTTTACCGCGCTTTGGACTTGCCCCAACCGCTTTTCATGGACCGGCGCCGGGCAGAGAGATCCATTCTTGTCCGCCCATTATGGTTTCGAGCCTGCCTCGGCGTGTGCGATGGCTGCCAGCGCGGCATCCCGCATGGAGATGATCGCCCGGCTGTACTCGGGAGCGAACAGGGAGATATCGCAGGCATCGGTGATGTCAACGGTGACCACGAACTTTTCGTCCACTCCAACATTTCCCCACCCAAACCCGCAGGTGGGGATCTCGTTATTTACCTGATAATTCCCTTCGTAGGTCTCCATGTAAATATAGCCGGTGATATCATCCTCGATGACATCGATGGCCTTCTTGATTGCCAGGTTCGGGGCAGCCTGGGTCGCCTGCTCATTTGTAACGGCTTTCCGGTTGTTGTCCAGGCTGGCCTGGAGCGTCTGGTTGTAGCGGGTACGGTCGGTATACTGGAAGATCCTGATCTCTGCGTTGTTGACCCCGAACTTTCCGACCCAGTGATAGGTGCAGACCAGCACTCCGAGATCGTCTCCGCTGGTGGTCAGTCCGGGAAAGAGGTCTTTGGGGCAATCCGAACTGGCGAACCAGACCTCCGGCGGGAGGGTGGCAAAGACCGTGCCGACCTCGGCTGGCGGCGGTGTGAAGGAGGAGGTGGCCGAGGGCTTGGCGGATTTTTGGCCGGGGCTGTTCTGGTTGGAATCATTCTGGTCATACAAGCCGCACGCCAGCATGGCTCCGAATAGAACCGTAAAAACCAATAAAACCCGAAAAGTCAACCTGTTCTTTGTGGACATGGCTTCCTCCCTTGCTTTTTATCAACGAATACAATAAAGCTCATCCAGAGTCTAGCACGATTTATTTATAAGTTCAATCAGGCTGCAGGTTCCGTGTTTTGTGCGGGAGTGGACGGGTGGTCAGGGCTGGCATCTGCGACCAAACGTATTCAAGCTCAATTCCAGTTGGGCGAAATTTTACTTCCAAAAACCGGCAACTATAGGCTTAACGGTCTGGCTCAGGCGCAGCGGCGAGGCAGGCGATGAGCCACAACCATTATCGCGCCATTTCTGACACAAGGTACATCCCAACAGCGGCGAAGCCCCTGTCGCCCGCTGGAGACGGCTTGCCCCCAGCTATGGGGGTGTTGGACATTTGGCTCTAGTGGTAATTCTTCTGGCTGCTCCAGATGGTGTCAGCCGGGAGCTTTGGATTTTTGCATACAAAGATAGAGAATGGGAACAGCGTGTCGGGGCCGGTGACCGCTTTCTGCGCGCACTCGTCAAAGAACACCGATAGAATATTCGTCCTGCCAGTGACGATGAGCATCACGTCCCAGGAATATCCCGGCCCCCAGAGATAATAGGTCAACGATCCGCTGACCGCATGCGGAAGGCCGTATCGGGGACCGTAAAAGTCGATCGCGCTGGCGTTGAAATACCAATCCGTATAGATGCCTGCAACGAGGCGGTCTTCGGGAGGAAGCTGGTCATATACCTCGCTGACATCGCGGACAAGTCCATCCCACCCCAGCCGGCCGGTCAGGATCAGCGGCGCATACGAATTACCGCTGTTGAACTCCCGGATCGACTGGTACCAGAATTTAATGCTCCGGGGCAGCTTGTAGACGGAATTGATGGGCAGGATGGGCAGGGAGGTTGGCAGGACAAATATCCCTGCAGCCAGCAGGTAGGCCACCGGCAGGGCTCTCGCCCCTGTTTTCCAGCGGGCTCCGGTCAACATTTCCTCCACGAAAACGGCGCCGGCGGCGACGAGCGGGATGAATAATTCGCCAAGCATCCGCACCGATGCATGCAGGGTAAACATCAATGCAAGCGTGAACAGGAACAGCCAGCCCAGGAAACTGTAATTGACACCGTTCAGGCGGCGGAAGAGGCGGTACAACCCGGCGATCCAGAGGGGCAGGAGAAGCGGATTCATAAAAGCCAGGATATTCATGAAGTACTGCGAGGGGGAAGCCTTATAGACCCGGTATGTGCCGTAGTTCATCCAATATTCGTACGTCGGCCAATGGTTGGCTATTTCCCAGTGAAGATAGGGGGCGACGAGGATCAGGCAGAGCGCCGCCCCCAGCCAGGGCCAGGGAGTGAGCAGATCCTTCCGGCATCTGGATATCAGAAGAGCAGCCAGGAAGCCCGGTCCATAGAACAGGATGGTCATTTTGGTCAAACAGGCGAGGCCTGCGACCAGGCCCAACAGGATCCATAGTTTCCGGTTCCCGGTGCGTAAAAACCGGATGAGCGTATACAGGAAGCCGGCCAGGACCAGATGGTCGATGCTGTCGTAGCAGAATATCGAATCGAACATGAGCCAGAGTGGCACGATGATGAACGTCAGCGCGCTCAGCGCGACCGCAAACGTCCTGCCACCGAATTCCTTTGCGATCAGGCACACAAAAACCAGCGTGGCCGAGCCGGCCAGGGCCGGGACGATGTGCATCACCAGATCCGATTCTCCCAGCAGCGCACGGCTGAGCGCCACCAGGGCAGGAACCAGCGGCGGCAGATCCACATACCCGAATGCCAGGTGCCGGCTGAGCGCGATGGTGTAGAGTTCGTCAATGAACAAGCCGTAGCCAGGGGCATAGAGCATGTGCACGGCAAATTTCGCCAATGCGGCAAGGAGGATGACCCAAATAACAGGTGATAATTTGATGATATGTTTTCGCTCTTGCATACGGTGCCTTCTGTAAATGGTGGGGGAAGTTATTTGCTTATGAATCCAACTGTTGGAGCTTTCTTTTTTCAACTGCAAAGAAAGGCAATCTGAGAAGGTTGGCAAACTTTTGAGCAACGATTGACCTGGATAAGCCCGAAGTACCTCCAACCAAAATGCATTTCATTACAATTAACCCGAGCCACTTATTCTATTGCTGCCTAACTAATGTTTACTCGTATCGCATAACAGTTTATAGGCGGTCCGTAAAATCCCCGCCAGGGGATAACGACCCAAACCCTTGGGATTTTATCAGGCATCAGATAAAAATGGTATTGCCCGGTTTGTTATTGCTAAGCAACATTACCTCGAACCTAGCGATTCTAAGTTTAAATCCTACACGAGGCAATTCTTGCCTAATGAAATTATCTTGATAACGGTTTGCGTAGCGGCGGGTGGGCGGGTGGTCATCCAGGCGGTAGGGAACTCAGCCGCGAACGGGGTTGGCGAGTAATGCCATATGAATTAGCATGAATTTACGTCACTGATTCCAGCGTGTTCCAATATCCGCCTCGCTGCCAGGTGTGTTCCATCAGCTGGAATCTCTGGATAAGTGACCTGGACGCCGAGATTGGCAACAATAGCGTCGGCCAATTGTCCGGGACTTGTATCCGCGATCAACATACGCACTCCGGCTTTGTGCCGGGCCAGGCGGTTTGCAATGGTAACCTGCTGCTCAGCCTGGTTTTCGACAGGGAAGAACAGGAAAGGCACCCGCAGCACCTCAGCTTCGAGTGTGGACATACCGCCACCCTGGAGGACTGCCAGATCACAAGCAGCCAGGTGCCGCCACAAGCCGGGCACCATTCCCCGGCAGTCGATTTCCTTCTGAACGCCAAGCGATTTTGGATCGATCCGTGGCCCTGCGACAAGGACCAGGTGAACTCCAGGAACTCGAGCCGCAACGAGGGGAAATGCCTGCCCACATAGCTCAAGCAGGTCCCGGCCAACGGATGTGCCGCCTACCGTGCAAATCACAAGCGGTTCTTTGCCATACCCCAGCTCTCGTCTCAAGACATCCCTTGGAGGGATATCTTTCTTATCAAAGGGAAACGCGTAACCAACAAACTCAATGGTTTTATCGGCAATCTGGCGTCGATTGGATAACAGCCAACCGAAAGACCGGTCGGCAATGTCCTCACGCTCTCCGATGAATACCGCCGCATTTTGTCCCCGGGTTGTCACCCGCCATGCGTTTGACCACAATAGATTGATCATCCACGCACCGAGCTTCTCGAAAACATTTTTAGAAACAACATCCATGCCCAGGAAGTCGTATAAAACAATAAAGGGAATGGGCGGTAACCTGTATAAGCCTAATAGGTTGGCTATCAGGATTTCATACGTTTCATCCCCAACGATGACGTTGTATCCACCTTGCGATGCGGCAATCGCGCTGACATGGGCATTGTGCATCCAGGATATCATCGCTCGGAATACATAAGCAGTGAGGCTCGAGTTGACCGTTGTGGGAGGTTGAATTGGCGAGCTCGGTCTCCCCTCGATAGGCTGCCTGTTCGGGCGCGAACGCCTCGCCAGCAGCTTCCAGTACTTCGCATGCTGGTGAGCCTGCCAGCCAGTGAATTTTGATCTCAGGGCAAATCCGGCGCATTTCATTAGCGATGGCAAGGTCACGGTTTACATGACCAAGCCCAAAGGATCCACTTATTATAGAGGACTTTGTAACTCATGGAATTACCTCCAAACGATCTTTTTACCTCTGAAAATCCAACGCTACGTCAGCCTTTGCAATGATCCAGCACGTGAAGAAGAAATGGACAGGCAACACAATTATAAAGTGCGAGACTAGTAGAGAGATCAATGATTATTATACGCCGAACAAATACACGGCATCCTGGCAGTCTGTTTATTTGTAAAAGTCTTCCGACCAAAGACCCCCAGATATGGGGACTATGGTCTTGCGCACTATTATAGATTTATGTGGGCCCGGCAGGATCCGAGCCTGCGACCAAACGTATTCAGGCTCTAATCCAGTGAGGATACATTTGCACCTTAACACGTGCAGCGTAGTATATTCAAGATATGTCTATCTGGATGGCTTCTCACGACTGGGAACGTTACCCAGGAGAAAGACTTTCTTCGATTTCTTCTGTTGAATGAAAATACTCCAGACCCAGTGAATACCTATCCCTGCGATCAGGCAAATCTCTGGCATGGCCGGTAGACGGAATCGAGAATTGGATGGTGCTCCGGGAATCAGAAGCAAATAAGCGACAGGTAGTATCAAGACTGCCAAAGTGAACCAAAACTTCGATCTTACCAGGATAATTGTTCCAGCAAGGTCACTGAGATAAATTGTGCCGAGAAGAATTGAAAATGGAAGGGTCAGGAGAAGAAACCATAACCGCCCGCCGAAGTAAGTCTGATATACACCTGAAAGGCGCTCTTGTTGAAGAACTTCCGATCCTTGAATGCCAACCTGACCCGTGGGCGCCAGAATTTGAAGAGTGCTGGCCCATCCTGGAAGAAGGTTTTTCATGTCATCCTTGACATGGACGAAAGCATATTGAACCGGATTGGCGAGAATTCTTTAATCGCCAGGGTTTTATAAACCCTGTCCAAATTTGCCTCAGTCGGCGATAAGCCTTTTTCGTCAAGCGCTTTTTGAACCAGCAAGGAATAGCTTTCTCTATATTGACCTGGGTTGCCTCCGTGCAGACTGGCATCAAGGGAGGCGACATTGTGGTACAGCAAATTAAAGTTCGAGACGTTGGTTAAGATCGGGGCGCCATCAACAACCTGGTTGCGCAGCAACCAGACAGCCAAAATAACTGAAACGATTGCCAGATAGGTCAGACTTTTCGTTATCAGCATAATCCATTGCTTCCAATGAACCATCACAAGCAGAATAACGACTGCTACGGGATAATAAACAGCAATTGGACGACATAGGATCGTTAAGCCAATCAGGATCGCCGAGCTGATCAACCAGGAAATCCTTTTCTTCGACCAGTAGAGCAGAAAAGTATACGTTGCAGCCAGAAACAAGAACGTGAACAGCGTATCGGTCAGAATGAAGAAAGGCTCTGTTATGGACTCCAAACTCAGGGCCAGTAAAAAAGCGCCAAGTAAAGCAACATGCCTGGGTAAAAGCAAATTCCCCACCTGATAGGTCATTACAACGGTCAAAGAACTGATAATTACCTGGGCAAGGACGATAATGACCATGTTCTCGCCAAAAACAGAAAAAAAGAGCGCCAGGAACATTGGGTATAAAGGCGTCCGATGTGTTCCCGGGAAAGTATAGCCATGACCTGCGAGAAGACCCTCTGCAGCATCAACATAGGAAGGTGAATCATTGGAAATTGTTCGATTTGGATATTGAATAGCGATAATCAGGACCAGGCTGCGTAAAATGAAGCCGATCAAGAAAATCACCCACAGATTTTTTAAAATCTTTGGCATCTCTCTTTTTTTCTCCACTGTGCCTGCCTCAACCCTGCGTACGAATTTTTCGAAGTGATTGTGGCGCACCCCAAAGAGGCGCACCCGTTAGGGCCGGGTACCCTTGCAGGGCAGGCGCAGGCAGGCAGAACAACCACTTTCAAGCAGATCGATTATTACAGTCTCATCACGCTTGGGCGGATTTCCAGCTCGTCGATCAGGGCATTCAACTCACTGTCTGTTAGATTTCGGCGCTGGCCGGCAAAGGCCGTCAGGGCTGCTTCCAACATGTTCGTTCCGAAGGAGCGCCCCTCATAACGCGGAGTAGTGGTAATGACTGTCACGACACCGCGCTGGGCGAGCAATTCAATGTTGTCCTCGGTGGTCGTATTGGTGACAATGGTCTTGCCGCGCAAGTCCTCCGGCATGTATTTACGCATGAACAGGAAATCACCCGCCAGCAGGTCAGAGCCGAGGAAGTATTTGGTGTACTTTGGCTTCTGTTCGGCTCCGCCGCTGCCGTAGAAAAGCATGCTCATCGGGAAATAACTGACGAACGGCAGCAGGATGCGGGCCACGCGCTTGAAAGCCCTCACCCCGTTGAGCGGGATGGGGATTCCCAGCGCCACCATGAGATCGCCGATCACCATGCGCTCCGCCACCTCCTCCACGGCTTCGGCCAGACCCTGGCGGTCGACCGCCACCGGCACAAAACCTTGTTGATAGTGCGGCATACCGCCCAACTCCTCTGCCGCCAGGTGGAAAACGCGCCGCTCAAGGGTGTGCTTCAGGCCGCGCCCGTCACACAGGGGCGTTTGTTTGACCCCAGCCACCAGTTTGAGCGCCGCCCTCAGGGGGTATTCGCGCTGATCCAGGCGCAGGTACAGGTCCACGCCCCCGACGCCAAAGGCATCGATATTGCCGTCCAGTTCGGAGTAAAGGCGCCTGGCTTTTTCAATGTCGCCATCCGTGCCAATGCGCTCGACCAGGATCTGCTCCCCTTTGAGCGTAATCTCGACCTTTTTATCACGTTGAGAGCTGCCCAGGCTGATGCTGACTGCTCGTTTCATAGGGCCTCCGCAAGCGGGGATGAACGAAGATACCTAAAAACCGGAAAGATCCCCATCCCAGTATAAACCTCCTGCAGCCTCCCCGCAACCAGCCGGGACCCGACCCTGCTTGCCCTCTCTTGGCCTACCACTCCGCTTCGCTCCGGGTACGAGATCTCCCATTTTCCCCGAAAGAACGTGGGGCAGGCAGGGCAGGTACAGGTACATCCAGCCTGGGTGTCGATGGCCTGATCGGTCGCCGCGCCTGTACCACCTGTGCCCAGAATGGGTACGCCGGGTTGACAAAGTACCAGCTTATCACTACACTTGAACTGTGATTTTAGCCAAGAAACATCCCATCATCATCGAAGTTCCCACCCAGGCCAAGATATTCCTTTCCTGACCTGCTGGACCGTAACCTGCCTGGCGGTCCCCTCAAGGCCTGACCGGGCTGGCTGACCTGACATTGAGCTTTGACGTCAATTTTATAAGCGGTCTGGAAGATGTGGTTCGGAAGCACAAAACAGAAAGCGAAGTGCTGTATTAAAATCCTTCAAGATCAAGTCGCTCTTGTGACTGGAGCGGGCAGCCCCACCGGGATCGGGTTTGCCAGTGCGCGTGTATTGGGTGAAGATGGTGCAATGGTGATCCTGGTCAGCACCACTGACCGTATCCACGAACGTGCCGCTGAACTGGAAAAGGCCGGTATCCATGCCAGAGGATATATCGCCGACCTGACCCGGTTCGAAATGGTGCAAGACATTATGAATGACATCCAGGTCACATTTGAACGATTGGATATCTGTGTCAACAATGCCGGAATGACGGTTGTCGGTGAAGTACAGTTCCGATCCGCCGTGGATGATATCCCGCTGGAGGATTGGCATCGCTCGCTCGAGCGCAACCTGACCACCTGCTTCCTCGTGACCAAGGCCGTCCTTCCCTTGATGCGGGCTCGGAAATACGGGCGCATCATTAACATCGCCTCCACCAGCGGACTGGTGGTGGCTTTTGTGGGCGACGCTGCTTACCACGCCGCAAAGGCCGGGATGTGGGGGTACACGCGCGCTTGCGCATTGGAAACTGCTGCAGATGGCATTACCGTCAATGCCATCGCGCCTGGCTGGATTGCCACCGGTTCACAGTTGGAGAATGAATCCGCAGCCGGCTTGCTGACACCTATGAAGCGCTCCGGTACGCCGGAGGAAGTCGCTCATGCTGTCCGTTTTCTGGCTGCTCCGCAGGCTTCATACATTACTGGCCAGTTGATCGTGGTGGACGGCGGCAATTCGGTACCAGAAGACCGGTCGTGGAAGCCACAAGATTGATTAAATCCACCTATCCCCCTGCGTATTTTATGAATCTACACAAGATGGAAAGAAGGTTCCTGCGATTTATCTGAAGGCTGATGGGATGAGGCAGGTTGATGTTTAAATTAAATACACCCTGGTCCAGGGCATATTTGTTGGGATATCTGGTGCCCCCAAGGGGATTCGAACTGCTGTGGCGGCAGGTTGTTGTAAAAAACAATAATCCCTCGTGGGGATTTTGTTTAAGAAATGGGCCCGGCAGGAGCCGGACCTGCGACCAAACGGATACGGGCTCTTCTCCTATGTGGCTATAGATTAAGCATTTTTGGGTAATGGGTTAGTAGTGTGTATAGAAGGTCATAGTTTACGAAAGCGTATAGCAGTATAGGCAACTGGCATAGCCAACAATATTGTTGCCAGATTTTCTACTTAATATTAAAAGCGCCCGTACTAATTAAGCACATGGCACTTTTGTAATTGGTAGATTTTATGCTCTAACTGCCTATAAACCAAATGCCGCAAGAAAGATTAGCATAACAAATAAGATGCCCACCACAATTACAAAAACACCTTTGAAATTTGAGGTTACATCTCTTGGGTTAACAAAAATATTTTTCCACGATTTTTTATTCAAAATAAACCAAATAATTATATACAATAATAATACAATGGCTATGCCTGCGATAGAAAGGGAAACAATATTGAAAATGAGTGAAGGTTGAGATAGATTGATCATATTAGCTGCCTTTTTTATTTGCTTCATTGCCTTCCGGTAGGTGACGTTCTTGATTGAAACACAGCCAGGAAAGCAATCCAAAAAACACTGTAAGCAGAGTAAGAACTATAACAATAACATAAGAAGATGTTGCTATAAAGAAATCGGAGCGTGCATAAGCGATGGCGTAGAATGCTATAGATAAAACACAAATACAGATCAGGAGTATAGTGCTTATACTCCAAATGTGTCTATTTATTTGATCATTGCCAGGTCTAAGGTTTTTTAATTCCGCATAAGTTGTTCCGCTCAATGCAACTGAATATATCAAGAAATCGGGTCTACTAAAGATTGCTATAAAAGCGGCGTTCACAGCAATTTCTGGGTGGTTTAAACCAATAACCGTGCCAATAATAATGAACGGCAATAATAAAGGAATAATTATAGCCCACGCTAGAAAGTCGCGAAAATCATGACTCATGTTATACCTCCCCGATGTCGGCCGCAATGCTAGTCCTCTATGTGGGCTATATTATCTACGGTCCTCTCAGAGTTGAGGGCGTTTTGATAAACAATCTTGACTTGCAAAGTCTAAACGAAACTGATTTATTTCGCCACCTTTGTCAAGCCCAATTACCTTACAGTTTTGTTAAGTATATCTAATCCAATTTTAATGTACATTTAATATATTCGTTTTTTTTTCATCATCCTTTTGAGTATCCAGGTAGAGAGGGATCAAGCCTTAGCTAGACACAGTTTCACTTAATTCAACTAATGCTCTTGCCTGGGCAATCAATCTACGCAAATCATTGTCGTCCAGGTGTCTAACTTGCATGAGTAATTCTTTTTCAAGCGGCGTAAGTTCTTCTTCTTTATCTTTTTCATAAAGAAGATTTTTAGGAAAAAAATAAGTTATTGGCTTGTTTAGTCCATAACTCAGATATACAATTTCTTCAGCAGATACAGCTCGCATTAAAACTTACATCAAAAGTGGGCTCGGCAGGAGCCGGACCTGCGACCAAACGTATTCAGGCTCGAATCCAATTCGGCTACACTATAGCCTCGAATTGGAAAGCGGTTGTGAACCTAGCGGTTCAAGGCTCAATTCCTATTGAATGGCATATTAGGATTTAAAATTAAGGTGTGTGCTTTGGGAATCAATTGTCATTTTTTTAATATTGAAATGATCAGACATGTAAAATTCTGGAAACAAAAACCTACGTGAAGGATTACCCAAACGCCAGTTATTATGATTACTATTGGGAATACCAACCATATAGATGAGTAGATTATGAACCAGGTGGGTGGTTTATTCAGATAAGATGGTAAATCCTTAAGTTGAAGAGCTTTGATGAAAAGTTGATAGGCCGGATTATAAATTAGTACAAGTCGCCAAAAGAGTAGTGTGAGGCCAAAGAATATTATTTGAAAAGTAAATCCAAAGATAAAAAGAGTAATTAAATTAATACCAATTAGAAACGCAATTGGTTTCCAGCCTTTCAATGATTGCGTTAAGAGTGCAACTTGCTCCTTATAAGAAATTTGGCGATCTTCGGTATTATTGTTCAATATTTCCAGCCAATGAAGATTTCGGAAGGTTGTTGACCTAGCGGTTATAGATTCAATTCCTATTGAGGTACATTTTATGCAATGAAATAGTCTTGGTAACGGTTTGGCTCAGCATCGGGCGACTTTGGCAAGAAGAAGTATTAAGAAATCTTTAGAAAATTCAAAGCTACCTTATCACTCTCCACATAAGTTTAGGCATGGGTTCATTCAATACGGTTTAGCGCACTTAAATAGCATAGCGGATTTCAAAGCGATCAGTATGAACGTTATGCATTCCAGCATGGAAATAACAGATGAATTTTATTCAAATATGAATGATGCAGAAGTGAATAACAGAATAAGCAATTTGAACAAGCAAGGGCAATCTTTAGAAGATGGTGAATAAGATCAGTTTAGGCAATTCTTAGAATGGGGAAAAAAGCTAGGCTCATAATTATATTCAATTGATGATATGAGCGCGGATTTTTACAATCAAGCAGAGAAGGTATTTAGCAGTTTGGAGTTTTAAGTTTCATCCGTTTCTTTATTTCTGGTTCAGCCATCAATTTGTTGAGTAGCCTTCCGTCCCAATTAGCGGGGTGGCCTTGAATAATAAAATTAAACTCTAATCCAATACCGCATAAATGATCATTTGATTTAATTATTGAGTAAAAATCATGTGCTTTGTAAACGAAAATTTCCGAGAGATCTAATTCAACATTAAGTGTATTTCGAGGGTCAATGAGCAAAAGAGCATCAGGTATTAAGGGACTATCACCCCATATCCAATGTGCTAGTTTATTTCTATCTTTTTCATTTGTTTTCATAATAGCGAGAATTGCTTGTAAGACATTCATCTCATTTAGTTTATCTTTTAGAAAGACATTAGCTGCCGAACAAATAGCAGCTTTTTTTGCCGATTGACTTTCTAATGCTAAATACATTTCTGATGCTATAGAATCATTTCCTCCAAAAAGCTCAATAAATAAATGGAGCATAAAATTTTCAACATTCGACCAGGAAGCGAGTGCTTCTAAGGCCAATACAGCAAGATCGGGATGTCTTTCAAGAGGTCTGTCACCAGCATTTCCGAGCTGAAACCCAGCATTTGGAAGAACTTTAGATAGTGGTTGGGGCATTTTTCAACCTACCTTTCTACTCAGTCGATAATTACAACATTAGTATATAACAAAATATGCCGATAGCATAAAGCTAGAGGCATATTAATTATGCAAAAAGCTCCTCGCCGAGGAATTGACGAGCGTGCAGTTTTTGACTATGGAAGATTGGAGATAATTAGTAAGTTGGGGGAAATGAACAAATTTAAATGTGAACAAATAACATCGTGTATTTAATACGATGAACTTATCTGGCAGTAAAACAGAAACATTTGCTAGCAAGGGAGAGAGGACATTAGGTTAAGGAAGCTGCCATTTTTTGAAGATAAGATCACACTCGTCCCACAATGGGTCATTGGGTTGATGCACAAAATTATCTGTGTGAAAGTCGGTGCATTTCGTAACTAGATCCGTTGTGTGCTTCATGAAATCTTGATAATCTTTGCCTCTTGTCGTCATTGGCGGTTGCCGTTCTTGAAGAATCATTTTATAATCATTAAAGTGGTTTCGCTCATGTTCATCTAGAGTATCTCCTGTACCATACTTAGGCGGAGTGTATCGATTTTGAATTGCTTGTGGACCCCATAGTGGGTGTAGGTGCAAAATTCCACCATTGTTGTCCCATTTAAAATCTGGACGTAATCTAGCTTTTTCGCCATAAGATTTTATGATTTTCGGGGGGTGCATGATTATTTTATAGTAGCCGATTTGCTCTATTTTTAAATTATTGGTCATAGCTATCTCCTTGAAGAAAAATTCCAAATCAGATTATCCGGTTTATTTTTATATTACATCAAAATAAGAATAATTCAAGCATGAGCAATCCCGCCGAATTTAAGCATATATTAAACGAATAGTGCCTCTTGCCTTACATTATATCTGTCTACCCAAAAGGTGTTGTGACACTAATAGTGTGAGTTTTTAATGTTGTATTACGTGGGACGATTGAATGTGTAGTTTTTAACTATGGAAGATTTGAGATAACCAGAAAGTGGGGAAAGTGATTGAATTGGAGATGAACTTTTAGCCTGGTGGTTCTAGGTTCAATTACTATTGAGGTAGATTACTTCATGGTTTTTTCTTGATCATGTGCATGTAATGATTTTTCTAGAAGCTCAGGCAAAGGTAACGCTTTGTAGATCGCCTTCCATTTCTTGAATTTGCGCAGATTTTGCTCCGCGAATTCCTTGGCAAGCTGCTCGGCATTACTCACATATTCCCAACCCTTGGGATCATTTCTCAGCTGTCTTTCTTAATTCAGCCATTGCCAAGTGTTTATCATTACCCGCATAAGAACGCGTCCATAGAGGTAGAAAGCCAACTCTCGATTAACAAATTTACGGATGACTTGATAACTCATTCTATCTAATGAAGCTAATGTGCGTCTTGCTTTCTTAATCTGCATATCCGTTGGTTTTGCAATTTTAGGAAATTTGTTGTAGAGAAACTTCCGGTCAGCTCGTGCCTCCTCGGTATCAAGATCTTGATATAGAGAAAGCAGTCTGTCAGAATGAAGCTGGTCAATCTGTCTCTTAATCTGCAACCAGATGAAAATAAACCCAACTATTGCAATGATTGGTGTTAATATCTGAGCCAGATTTAACCAGAATATTTATCAAATTACAATTCATTTCAAACATCCTTGGTTATATAGAAAGGTATACTGCCCAATTCGCGTATAAGAGGATCGTAAAACAGCTTTTATGGAATTATTATAAGACATCCCACGCCTGAACGTGCAGTTTTTGACTATGGTAGATTAGAGATATCTAGAAAGTGGGGAAAAATGCATGAAATAGAGACGAGCCTTTAGCCCGAATGGGGGGTCATTCTTCGTGTCACAAGAAAAAAGCAAAAAGCTGTTTCTTAAAAGCCGGTGTTAGCTGGAGACCATGATTAACTTAGAAATGGTTTTAGGAGCGTTTGAAAGTAGTTGAAATCAGTAAGATAGACATCAATTGCCTTTGTCATGTATGCCTTCAAAAAATTCTTCCCCATTTTCCCATGTCCGAAGTTGATCATTAAGGGAGAGAAGATCATCATAATATGTTTCTGCTTTTTTATAAAAAATATCTAATGCGTCTAGATATCGATTTGCTACAAGCAACTCTATTGAAGAAGAACGAAAACGAATAGTTATATACTGAATATTTTCGGTCACAGTGTCTTTCTTTTTCATTTTGGATCTAATTTTAATATTAGCTTTGATCCTTTCAATGATCGTATTGAGGTTATTAAAATTGAAAAGGTATTCTGTATTCAAAGCGTAGATTCTTCTTTTTGACTCGTCTTTACGAATTATCTCAAATAATGAGCCTCTGCCACTGATTGATTCCAATACAATGCTATCAGGTCGATCAGGATTATCGATACAATCTTGTATGGCCTGTCCGAGTTCAATTCGGAATGCTTCAGATTTAATAGCATCTTTTGGGTAGTAGAACAATGTGCCTTTTTTACCTAAGTCAAACGGAAGTCTTGTACCATATTGAGCTATTGTGATAGTTCGGTGTTGAAAACTTTGCCTAACACCAAGCTCCCAGAAGACATTCGGGTTTTGGTCTGTAAGATCAGCTACTACAATTTGTTGAGTGACCAAATTCTTGATAATCTCACTTAATAAATCTTCACGTCTTGCTGTAGAACGAAAAGCATAAATTCTTGGATGGGTGTCTATAATGGGCTTTAAGTAATTGTCGAAAAATGATGTCCAATAGGCTTCGGTGTGTTCTGCTGAAGTTTGTGAAAAAGGCATGATTACGAAACAACTAATATCTCTATCCATCGAATTGACCTCCTCTTTCGCCGCAAATTCGCGTCTAAGCGGATCGAATAATAGCTTATAAGTGGTCTGTATAACAACATAAATTATTTCGGGATATTATACGGCAATATATTAATAATCGTTTAAAATAATTATAGCTTGGTTTGTCTTTCAATAAGCGCTGATATCTTGAGCGTGCGGGTACCCTGGAGAATCGCTTGAACCCCCGAAGGACGGGGGCAGGTAGGCGGGAAAGGCACACGCGCGCGCCGGGCTTACTTCTTCTTGGCTGCTCGTTGAGCGACCACTGCGGAGTTGGCCGCCACCGCGGCGCGGATGAGCTGCTTGAAGGCCGCCTCGTTGATCTTCTCCCCTTCGTGGAGGTCGATCGCACGCCGCAGAGTTCCAGGTTGAGTGAAGAGCTTCTCCGGGTCCTCGAGCGAGGCTCCGCGGAAGAAGGTGAGCTTCACGGCCTGCTTGTAGGTTTCTCCCGTGCAGATGCCGCCGTCATGGGACCAGACGGGGATTCCGGGGGATTTTGGCTTCTCCCATTTCCACTCCTCCTGGATGTCGGGGTCGGCCTCGTGGATGAGCTGACGGATATGGGCGAGGGTCTCGCCTCTCCAATCCCCCAGTTCCTGGATCCGCCTGGTGATGTTCGCTGAAGCGGCCTGGCTGTTTGGTTGATTTGTTGGCTTCATGTTCTCTCCGATCTGATAGGAATATCAATTATTCGAACCTCGTCGGCATGCCTACGAGGTCTTGGGTGCCTGCCTCAGCCCCAACAGGTTGCCGCTGCCGTCCTTCACCGTCGCGACCAACAAGCCTCCGCCCACGTCCCGGACATCCTGCGCCAGCTGCGCACCGGCTTCCAACAAGTTCTTCAGGCTGGCTCGCACGTCGCCGACATCAACGTAGCCAATCGGACCGGTCTCGCCACCCTGGCCGGCGGCCGGGACCAGTCCGATTTCCTGGCCCTCCAGGCGGAAACCGACGTAGTAGGACCCGTCCACGTACGGCTCCACGCCCAGGAATGTGCTGTACAGCTTCTTCGCTTGAACGAGGTCCTTAACGGTATAGACGAATATTTTGATGCCTTGATTTTTGTTCATAACAGTAACCTCCTGATTTTCTGGTGGTGATCAATCGATCAGTAAAGGTTGAGCTGATTGAAGGATGTGTATTCTATTGTGTCGATATTACAGAGTACTGCGTAAATATTTTAACGTGAACTCTCGTTCTGTCAGGGAAATTCGTGGCGGGACCAGTCCTCAGCTCAGCGCTTTCTTCACAAGCGCGCTGATCCTTGCCTCTTCGGCGGCGGTCAACTCCTTCAGCGCGAAGGCGACCGGCCACAGAGCGCCTTCGTCGAGGTTCGCCGCGTCGCTGAAGCCGAACGTCGAGTACCTCGTTTTGAACTTCTGCGCGCTTTGGAAGAAGCAGACGACCTTGCCGTCCCTGGCATACGCGGGCATCCCGTACCAGAGTCTCGGCGAGAGGGCTGGCGCGCTGGCTTTGATGATCGCATGGAGCCGCTTGCCGGTGGCGCGATCGGGTTCCGGCATCTCGGCGATCTTCGCGAGCACGGCGCTTTCCCCGTCCGCCTTGTCCGCGCGCGGGCCGCGCTGCGCGGCCGCCTTCAGCTCCTGGAGGCGCTCCTTCATCGCGCCCCGTTCCCCGTCCGTGAATCCTTTGGAGGTCTTGCCGATCGCGCGGGTGCTCTCCCTGGCACCGCCTGCGCGGGCAGGTGTGGCGGATTTCTGCGTGGCCTTCCTGGTGGTGCTCTTACCTTGGTTCATGAGAATTTCCTTCCAATTGTTTGAATTAGTTTGCCGCAAGACACCCTGGCAGAATTTATAGCGCTCGTGTTCTGAAATTTCAACAACTTTGATGACAATTGCCAAGCGCCCAACTGCGATTTGGCAAGTGAAACTTTTATATCATACAATTACGGTATAGTATATGAGTTTTCCGGGGATTGGTCAACGCTGGCCAGTTAATATTCAGATAAGATTTTCCCTTGGGCAATAGCGAACAATCTCCGCTCTGACCCGTCCGCTTCCCACCAGCAAGCCCACAGAAACCCGTCTCCACGGGAAACCTGCGCCGGTGTACAGATCGAGAGCCTGGGACACTAGCACCTGGCGATGCAACGCCTCCCAATTGCGCTCGGTCTACCGTTTCGTCCAATAAAAACAGACTCGCCGGGGATTGATTTAACCAGGTTTGTGATATCGGAGCGTTAATCGCCCAGGCTCCGATTATGCAAGCGTTCGAGCTCCCAGGCCGCGAAATCCTCGGGCGGATGGACCAGTTCGGCTTCCGGTTTGCGCACCAACCGGGCCACGTCATTGGGACAGCCGGTGACGCACAGGCCGCAGCCGATGCAGTGTTCCCGGTCAACCACGGAGAAGCCTTCTCCTTCAGATATTGCATGCACCTGACAGCGCTCGATACAGGTCCCACAGTTTGCACAGAATTCAGGGTCGATGATCGCATAGTAATTGGCATACGCGACCGATTTCTCGATCCCCCAATCCGTAATGCCCCGCAGGATCCCGCAACAGCATCCGCAGCAGTTGCAGACATACCCCACCCCCTTCATCACATTGCTGACGGTATGCACCAGGCCGATCTCTTCGCTCCGATCCAGGATGGCCAACGCCTCTGCCTGGGAAATATCCCCCGGCCGGGCAGGGCGTTCGTTTTCGGAAAAGGCTCAGGCACATATTTTTGGGAAAATCACAGGCATGACCGAGAAGTGCCTGCTGGACCCGGCAGATACAATCGTTGACCTGGAATGTTTTCGCCTGCAGGAGAATTGCCCGGACGTCGTCATAAGGCAACACCCACTCGGATTTGACCGCGCCCTGCGCCGGAATAACCCGGTGTAAGGCGGGTTGGTACCTCATGATCCCGTCTGCACCGCCATGGGCAAAGTACTCTTCAACGAGATGAGCAAGTTCGTGATCCAGGATTTCCCTTTGCGATTCGTAGATGCCGACCACAAACGGCGCCAACCGGAAGCAGGCTTCTCCATCCTGTTTATCCAACCAGACCATGCCGCGCCGCACCATCTTGAACAAGCGTTTGCTGACCTCCCCGGCCGGCAGCCTTGCCCGCCGGGCGATCTCATCAACGGATTCCAATGAGCCGGTCAATTGGCTGGCCAGGGCGGCCTCCTCAGGCGAAAAGATCTTCTGAAGAATGCGAATTTCCACCTGCGAGTTTGTCCGGGGAAAACCGTTAGGCAGGCGATCCAATGCCCCGGCAAGCTGCTCGAAAACGGTGCTGCTCATAACCCTTCCGCCTGTATTTTTTGCCAATTCTGCCATGAATTTTTTCCTTATACACTACTTGTTTATTGCGCGCTGCCTGCAGAACAAATATATTATCGCACAATTTTTGGCAATTAACGGAAAAGACCTCCCCTCCCTGCAACCAGCCGAAGCCCGGATTTCAAGACCTCCGGGTTCTCCACAAACTCGCAGGCCTGTTCTTCCCTACCCCCTCCCAAGTACCCCATTGACTTATTAGAATAAATGTTCTACTATTATGGCAAGCACGGGAAGGCTTGCACACTTCCCTCGCGTTTTCTAAAGCCTTCCCGTGCCCACCAGCCGAGACTTGGCTGAGCCGGCGATCGCGTAGCACATCGTCCCCGTATGGGGATCCTGTAAGGATACGTGTCGCCGACGAGAAAGGTTATCATACCGAAAGGACCGGTACAAGATGCCATCAACCACGGTCAAGCACATAGAACCCTGCGACCAGATCATCACCCTGGTCGAAAAGGTCGACGCCCTCGAACGCTGGAGGACTTCGACCGAGAACGACCTGAAAGAGATCCGCGAGATCATCAGCCAGGTCAAGCTGCTGATGAGCCTCTCCATCGGCGGCGGGAGCCTCTCCGTCCTGACCCTGATCATCTCGCTCATCCTGCTCGTGACAGGAAACAAGTAGCCCTATGTCATTTTATGGAAAGGACCGGTACACACAATGCCCACAACCCCTGCGCGGCAGGCGGATCAACCGCCTGCACGCCATGCCGGTGATCGCGTAGCATCCTGTAAGGACATGAGTCACCGGCCGCTCGACCCGATCAAGAATTGTTTCTACACCCGCTGGTTCAGCCTGCCTG
>CAWHAM010000008.1:0-268155 GCA_963827305.1 uncultured Chloroflexia bacterium | reverse complement strand
TATAGGATTGCACGATGGCATGTGTCTGACCGGCTGGCAGGCGCGTTTTGGTGAAATCGAGCGCTTCATAAAAACCAAAACGCCCAAGCATTTTCAACTCCTCCAAGCGCGCCATATTTTCCAACACGGCTTGCGGCTGTAACGAAAGCCCAATCATCGAAGCATAGGGAGTGATGACCAAATCATCGGGCAGGTCGCGTTTGTATCCCAGCTCAGGCACGCCAAAAGCCTGGTACTGGTAATTCAAATTGAGATCGAAGGCATAGTAGCCCGATTCAGAAATGCCCCAGGGAACTTCCTGCTCCGCCCGTAACTGACCTGCGCTTCGAGCGCAACGTAGCAGCTATCCGAGAGAAATGTCCCGGCGTAATTTTTGGTAAACAAAGTCGGCATGAGATATTCGAACATGGTGCCGCTCCACGAGAGCAATACCTGCTTGCCGTCCACCTTCGTCACGGGTCGCCCAAGATGCTGCCAGTGACTTTGCGGCACGTCGCCTTTGGCAATCGCGATCAGGCTGGCAATCCGCGCTTCGGATGCCAGCAAATCGTAGTAACTTGGGTCAAGTTTTTCGGTGCTGGCGTTGTAGCCGATGTGGAACACCTGGCGGCGCTCATCGAACAGGAAGCGAAAATCCATGCCCGTCACAGCGGCGTTCGCCTGATCTGCCAGATCTTGAAAACCAATCAGCAGGGACGTCACCGTCATTTGCGCCGACGATAAATCGTCCTCCAATTTTTGACACCATTCACGCGCCGCTTCATTTTGCAATGCGCCTTGAAATGGCTCAACGCCGTTTGGATGCGCTCATACACCGCTCCCGCCTGCTCCAGCGTGGGCAGTTCAGCGGGCAGGCTGTCGCGAAAATCCTGCCAGGCGGGCGTTTCCATGAAAAGCGCAGGCGGTACATCCAGGGGCCGAGCCAGGGCGCGAACAAATTCAAACTGCGCTGCATGTCCTGCAGATGGTGATGCATCAAATCGAGATAAAGTTGGAGTTCGGTCAGGAATTCGGGATTGAGATTGGGATGACTTTCGAGCAGTTCCATCAAGCGATGCGAGACTCTTTCCCAGCCTTCGCCTGAGAGCCAGACGAGAGTCTTTGTCCACGCTGCGGGCTGGTTCTGGATGGCGCTGACGCGCTCGTAAATGCTGGTCAATTCGACTTCAAAAGATTCGATCGAGTGCGAATGCTGGGTTGTTTTTTTCCAGCGCTTGCAGTGTTTCTGCCAGAATATCCAGAATGACGAGCAAACCCTGCCACTGTTTGTCGCCCAACACTGGCGCATCCGTCAGGGCAAGCAGCCCTGTTTGAGCGTGATCAGGCAGGCCGCCAGGTTGCCGCTATCCACCGTGGAGATGTAGCGCGGCGGGAGCGCTGCCAGCGTCTGCGAGTCGTACCAGTTCAGCAGGTGTCCGCGGTAATGTTCCAGCTTGTCCATGCTCTCAAAGGTTGAGCGCAAACGGACGGCCAGTTCGGGCAATCCCATGTAGCCCAAATCATAAGCCGATAACGTGGAGACCAGGAACAGACCGATATTGGTCGGTGTGGTGTAGTGCGCCACATTGCCGACGCGGCGACTCTTGAAAATGGTCGGGCGGCAGCCAGTGGTCATCGGGTCCGGCGAACTGCTCGAAAAATGCCCAGGTGCGCCGCGCCAGACGCCGGACTTGCCTGCGCTGAGTTTCCGAGAGCGGCGCGGTGATATGCGTCACGGGCTGGCTGATCAAATAAGCGACTTGCGGAGCGATAAGCCAGGCAATCAGAAAGGGCAATGCCACCAACAGCGCATCGGGTTGAAAATGGCGAATAGCCATCCCCAACAGAACGGTCAAAACCAAAGAAGCCGCCATCTCGCCCCAGATTTCGTATATGCGCGTTCAATCCGAAACGAGCGTGCCGCATTCGCCGCCGTTGTCCATTGCAGCAGTTTTTTGCGCGCAATCAGCAGGCGGGTCAGCGTTGTGCCGATCGCGCCCAGCATCAGCAGCGCTTCATAAGGCAGAAAAAGAACGGCAAGCGCCCAGCGTGTGAGCGGAAGCCGGGTTGGTCCGAGAAGTTGTTTGAGTGTCAGACGCCCGATATTGGCGCTGCCCATGCCGGACAGTTTGCACCGCCATGGGCAGGGCGGAAGGCAGCAGCACCAGCAAAGTCCAGACCAGGGAGAGCCGGGCAGGAACAGCCAACCTGCAGCGAGCAGCGCCAGCAAGGTGGGCGGCAGAAGGCTGCGCCGCAGGTTGTCAAAAATTTTCCAGAGATTGATGATGGATAAGCGGTTGCGGGCCACCCCGTTTTGGGTGCGGACGATGGGGAACAACCAGGGCAGCAACTGCCAATCGCCGCGGATCCAGCGGCGCAGGCGGCGGGCATACACCAGATAGCGCGACGGATATTCCTCATATAGGACGATATCCGTGACCAGCGCGGCGCGTCCATAAATCCCTTCAAACAGGTCGTGGCTGAGCAGGGTATTCTGGCGCACCTGACCCGCCAGGCTGCGCTCGAAAGCCGCGACATCATAAATCCCTTTGCCAACGTAACTGCCTTCGCCAAATAAATCCTGATACACATCCGAGACGGCGAAGGAGTACAGGTCAAACCCGGCGTTCCCGGAAAAGATTTGCGAAAAGAGCGAACGGTTCGCGCTGGTGGGCTTGATTGCCACGCGCGGTTGCAGCACGGTATAACCGGCGACAACCGAGCGCCCGTCTGCAGCAAATTCGGCATGGTTGAGCGGATGCGCCAGGGTGGCAATCAGCCGGTTGGCGCTGCCCTGCGGCAGGGAGGTATCTGCATCCAGCGTGATCACATATTTGATGCCGGATCCCGTAGTAGAAACGGGATCACCTCGCCCCGCCCCGACAGGAACATTCGAGACTTTGCCAGAAGCGGCACTATCTCGCCCCGTGCTGGAACCGGGACTACCTCGCAGAATGCTCGCATCCCCAACCTGGGTTGTATAGGCGGTTTCACCCAGGTTGAGCAGCAGGCGGTTGAAATCTGCCAATTTGCCGCGCTTGCGTTCCCAACCCATCCAAACTCCTTCAGACGGATTCCACTGGCGCTGACGGTGGAATAAATAAAAGGGCACTGATTTTGCATATTTTTGATTGAGATTTTCAATGCCAGCCCTTGCCAGCGCAAGCAGTTGTTCATCCTCCGGCATGTGCTGTGTTGGAGCATCACCGAAATCGGTCAGCAGGGCATAGGTCAATTGCGGGTCGGGATTGGATAGATAATAGAGTTCCAACTCTTGCAGGAGATGGTTGAGTTCGCCAGCGCTTTCCAAGAAGGAGGGAACCACCACCATGGTGCGGTTGCCCGGCGGGATGCCTTCTGAAAAATCCATACGCGGCAGGCTTTGGGGCTTGATGCGGTGGGTCACATTCCAGTGCACGAATGTGATGGCCGCCTCTAGAGCCAATCCAAACCCAAGCACACCTACGATGATTTGTTGGGCAAGCGAACCGCCCGAAAGCGTTGCGTAGGTGAGTAGTCCCAAAACAAACAGCATAGTAAGGATGGCGATACTTCCCAGATACGTGGCGGTAGGGGAGGCGAGCAGCACACGCTGCAAGCGAACGCTTAATCCCGGCTGGTAGTGGAGGCTGTTTTCGAGCGTCGCACGCCCTGCATCCCGCAGATAAAAGCCGACGTGTGCTTTCCGTCCGGGGGGGGTGTTATCGGCGCCTCGGGCGAATTCAACTGCGGAGAGCGCGACTTGCTCTTCGCTGAAGGCTGAGTGGCGCGCCAGTTCCTCAATGACACTGCGATAACTGTTGCGGGTGTCGAAATCCATGCCTGCATAGATCCCCGCGGGGTCGTCGCGCAAAATCTGTTCCACCCGGCTGGTCTGCTCAAAGAAGTCTTTCCAATCTGTGGCAGAGAGCAAGCGCAGGCTGAGAAAACAATTGGTGACAATGGTCTCGTTTGGCAGCGCCGGGGAAGCGACTTGGATTGGGATTTCGCTCAGGCTTTTCGAGGTAGTCCCGGTTCCCCGTAAGAGCGTCGGGGCTATGCCAGTATGGGGTGGCACGTCCATCCCGGTCAGTTCGGCAGCAGCGAAGACGAGCTGCTCCAAAATCCCAATTCGCAGCATAATCGGCAGCGCCCACAGTTCCCCAATCGTCAGCGGCGTGACCTGCTGATAGTCCTGCACAAAAGCGGCGACTTGAGTCAGGTCAATCTGACCCTGGCTGTATCCAATCCATTCCCACGCCAGCGCAAAAATGCGCGGGTGTCCCTTTAGCGGCGTCCCGTCCAGTTTTGGTAACTGGTTGATAAAACTGGCTGGCAGGCCCTCTTCAATCTGGCGGAAAGTCTGTTTGACGACGTAAAAATTATCCAGCATCCATTCGCCTGCACGGGAAAAAGCCGGGTCTTTCAAAGATGTAGCCCTGAAATGCTGATAGGCATCCTGCAATGTTTCTTCCCAGGTGCGCAGGTGCTTTATTAGCAAAACCCATGGTTTGGGGCTCTTATATACGCCGGTGTGAATTTCCGCCAAGTGGTGCGCGAGTTCTTCCAGCCGCCCCGGGGTTCTGGATTGGCTCGATCGGAAATTTGGATGGGGGTTACCTGCATGGACTAATGCTCTGTGCGTTCCCGTGGGGCCATATCGATCATGGCTGGCTCTTCTTTTGCCGGCAGGTCCTGCACGATCAATAACGGCACCTTGCTGTACAGGATAAAATTATTAACCATGCTTCCATAGGGCCATTGATTATTCCCCGAATAGCCGTGCGCACTGAGCGCGACCATGTCGATGCTTTCCTTTTCTGCCAGCTCATGCAGGGCTGCGGCCGCGTTATCGCTCGTCAACAGGCGGGTTTGTACATCTATGCCGTCCAGGGGCGAACGCAGGCGTACTTGATCGAGATAGCGGATGGCTTCCTCCCGGTTGCGGGCCACAATCCGATCGGATAGCTCCACATCTTCGCGGGAGAGGGGCATTTGGCGCGCCATTTCCGGCGTTTTCACGACATGCACAATGTGAATCCGGGATTGGTGGAAACGGGCCAGAAGCGTGACCATGGGCAGGACATTTTCCGCCCGACGGGACCCATCCAGCGGAACCACAATTCGTGTGTATTGCCATTCGATCGACTCGCTGATTGCCGGTTGATGCGCCCGGATGATGAGCAAGGAGGCAGGCGCGCTAAAAATTATTTTTTGGGTGACGCTGCTTATTCCCCATTGACTTAACCCACTGCGTCCATGACTGCTCAGAATGATCAGTTTTATCCCCTGGCTTAGCGCATATTCAGTGATCGATTCCGCCACCAACCCCTCCAGAACAGCAGTCTCGATCCGCAGACCGGATTTTTGAAGTCGGGCGCTGATCTTTTCCAGGTACAACTTCGCTCCGGTCTTATTGATCTGCCAGTTGAGCAGATCAAACAATTGTGCCTTTTCACTTGCCTGGTTCTTGTCCAGCACGCGCAACAATATCACTTTTGCATCAAAAGCGCGGGCGATTGCAACCACGTGCGGCAGGACACATTCAGCGAGCAGAGAACCGTCTAATGGGACCAGAACAGGATCGAACATGGTTCATCCCTTCGATTCTTTCATACTGCCAAATTCAGTCGGACTAAGTACTCGGATACTCAATCGACTGAGTTGTGGCTGGTATTGATGATGGAAGCAGGTATGGGAGACATCGCGCGTATGCGAGTGAAAATAAATGGCACCGTGAAATATTACGATGTAAAGGCCTTGCAAGGCACCTGGCAGAAATGAGTCTTCCAACCGTAAGCGTTTTAACCTACTAACATCAGTATACTCGACTTTGTCGTTGGAGGTTGGGGTTCCGAATGGATAATAAGCGAGGGCACAAGGCGAAAGCGAGGCATGCCTGATCTGAATGATTTCAAATCAACAGGAGCGGTCGAAAAAATTACTATCTTATTGAACACGTGCGCCTTATGAGATGCGAATTTACTGCTCCTTGCATTAATATCTGAATTTGCTCACATTCGGGTTACTTCAGATTGCGGGATTTTGGTCCAATTATTTACGAAGTATTCTGTAAATTGCTGAGTATTATGTGAAAAATCAGTGTCTGGACGCATCAGGCGATCGCATTTTTCAAAAGGGAGTAGAAATCGAGGCAGGAATGTGATACAGTATGGTTAAGGGGGGAGGATGGGTTGCCTTTACCGTATAGAAACGAGGTGGCTCATGATGGCTGAAAAGAACAACGGACATTTCAAAATCCTGCTGGGAGATGACCGCTCGGAACATGCACTCGCGGCAGTGGCACTGCTGGAGGATCTGCCCTTTGCCTCCGGGACTGACATCACCGTTTTCCGGGCTTTCGCGCCCACCCAGTCGACGGACGTGATACTGATGGAAGAGGCGCTTAACCAAACCTGCAACCGGTTGAGAAAGAAAGGGTTGCATGCCAAACCGGAGTTGGTACTGGGCTTCCCGACGGAAAAGTTCTTGAAGTATGCCGAAGAACAAATGCCCGATCTGATCATCATCGGTGCGAAGGGATTGCGCGCCACGGCGGGCATTCTGGTGGGAGGGGTGGCACAGCAGGTGGTGGAATACGCCCCTTGCCCGGTGCTGGTAGTACGCACACCCTACAATGGGCTGCGAGAGCGTTATGTTGGTGACAGATGGCTCGGCCGCCAGCCGGCAGGCGATGCATTTCCTGGGCAGGCTGCCCCTGCCAGTGGGCGCCCGACTGTGGGTGATGCACGTGCTCCCACCGCCGCCCATACCCATGATGATCCTGGAAACGACTATGGGAAACGTACCGATCGCCTTCCGAGATTCAGGGGAAGCGGCCGCGCTGAAGGCAAAGGAGGAGAAGGAGGGGCAGGCACTGGTGGACAGCACGCTCGAGGCGCTGCAGGCAATGGGCAAGCCTGCCGAGGGCATCCTGAAGAGGGGGGATGCTGCCACCGAGATCATGGCAGTTGTCAAAGAAAAAAATATTGATTTGCTTATCACCGGATCGCGCGGACTCAGCCCGATCAGGGGCTGGATGATGGGCAGCGTCTCGCGCAAGCTGGTGCATTATTCGGGATGCTCGGTGCTGGTGGTCAGGAACCTACCTCCGGGTTAAGTAAGCCGGTTTCCGGAAGGCTATAACCTCGCGTAGGGTAACCGGATGGATGAAACAATAGGTTAGTCGGCCTTGCTGAGATGCTACGCACCGCTCTGACACGGGCAGCACCTGCGGCGGTAGTGTCCGACCTGATGAATCAAATCAGCCCCTCGTAGGACGAGAAGAGACTCTTTCGAGTTATTGGGTTATTTGGCTTCGATTTTCTTGATCTTGGCATCTGCGATCACCGCTTTGATAGGTACTTTCACAGCATCTTCCATGGGATCTTTGAAGGGCACCTCGATTCGGAGCAGGCCATTCTCGTAGATCGCTTCGGCTTTTTCAGGTTTCACTGGCCAAGCTAGAGCCAGTGCTGCAACATACTCGATGTCCCTGGCTGGCGCTATAAGGTGGACGCTGTCTGCCAGAATCTTCAGATCGATGGTATCCGTTGGCGCTCCTGGGATGGCAAACTCCACTACTAGCCTGAGGTTTTCCTCGTCAGCATACGCTACTGTATTGGGCGCAACCTTAATCCGATTTTGCGGCATACTAGCAACCTCCTTGTGGCTGAGAACAGCTCAACCTCGTTAATACTATAGCATTGTTGAGTTTGCAGGTCAAGTACGACGGCCAGCACCACCCAACTTTGTGTTCAGCCGCCGTTTGATGGCTCAACAGCTTATAGACGGATTGGTGGGAGGTCAAGTGTGAGCGGGGGTAGTGCCGGCCGTCTTGCGGGCTTCCCGCTTCAGCCGCCGCACATGCGTGCGCTTGCTCTTGGAGGCTCGTTTGGGTTTTATCTCGCCCGACTTGCCTGTCTTGTTTGCCATGGAGTTCAACTCCTTATAATGTCAAATTATCCATCGGAAGGATATGCCGGTTGATAATCTCATACTACAGCTATTCCTCCCAAGCCGCATCCACCTGACGGGGAGTGTTTGTCTCCGCAACTTGGGGGGAGGCACGCTGGGGGCTCATTTGTGGATCCAACCCTTCTGTTGCCAGTTATCCAGATATTTGGGGTCCGGGAAGTTTTCAGATGGGTTGAAGTCAGAAAATTCTACCGGAAAAATGAGACCGCGACGGTCTGGTTGCGACCAGCCGAATTCAATCTCACGATCACAATTCTCACAATTGACAAAGAACTCATCGCTTTCCCGGTCCGTCTCTGTCTCGAAAATTTCATATTCTTCCGGTTCAGAAGCAGTGTCATCTTCCTGATACTCGCCGAAGTCACCCCTCTGAACTTCAGCGTCCGCTTTTTCCTCGATCTTCTCCTCAAACTGATATTGCCAATGGTGATTATCTTTAAGCGGTCCCCATTCCTGCCAGCGCTCACTGTTTTCTCCGGCCAGGAGGCTCCAAACATGTGTAATGATCAAGGTGTGGCTGCCACAGGAACTACAGGTGAACTTGTATACAACATTATCTTTCATGACTGTGCTCCTTCTGTCAATCAAGATTCCCTGCCCCCAACGATTGTATCATTTAACATGTCAGACCTATTGCACTGACTAGCTGAGCAACAAGCAACCAAGCTGAGGACGCCTTCCTTTTAGGTTAGGCCGATACCAATCGTATCGTTATAACCTTAATCCTGTATTATCCACCGGACCAACTCATCAGCAGGCCTCTTTGGTATCCCAGATTGATTTGCTTCAGATAGCATTGCAGCATGGTACTATTCTCAATATTTACTACTGCAACTTTACTGCAACCAGAATAGAAGGCATTGAAAACATAGAGAAAATAGACATTTTGACCCCCATATACGGTACTAAATAGAAGTGAAATCGCTATATATACGGTATAGACAGTTCTAAGGGCAACTGTGGATCAGGTTGTTGTGGGTTCGACCCCCATCAGACACCCAATCAAGACTCCTGAAAATGGGAGTCTTTTTTTTATCGAATGTTTCACCCGCCATGTTCACTTTTCAGGCTCGTGTATCCCATCTACTATCCCGCCTCACCCGAGGAATTTCTGGAATATATTTCTCCATCTTTTTCGTATGTAAGATTAGGAAAATACCGACAGGCAGAAGGCTTGAAATTTGTTATCGGGTTTCGAATGATGAAAGAAGCGGAACAAATATACGCTTAAGGGGATATCAGTTCTCGCACGGCTCACACATACTATACCCTCCATCCATTTCTGTTAGAAGAAGTGCAGTGCCCTCTGCGCCAGCTTTCGGCTCGAGTTAGCCATCTGATATGACCGGGAGAAAGAAACGAAGGGAGTACGAACGACGGAGGGAAACGGACAATCCCCTCCAAGAATTTAGAGGGCAGGGCGGCGTTACAAGACCTGGTTGGGGATGCAGTCCAGCTTGATATTGGCAGGGACGAAATCCAACGGTTCTCAAAGCAACAAAAGATGGAGGCTTTGTCCCACCAATTTCCGTATTTCGCCAGCATGAAAGTTACACAACTCAGTGACAAGCGACACTTGAATTAGGATACGCCTCTCTATATAATGAAAATAATCGGCTGGGGGAATGGATTTGTCCTGTGTGGACGATGTTGTGGAAGTACATGGTCCTATAATTGGAAATGCGGGAATGGCTTTCACGAAAGGAGGTGTTTTGAGAGAGAATATTCTATCTGTGTGCTACTCCTCTTTATACGGCTTGGAGAAAGGAATAAGTGGATGAAGACAGTCTTTGTACATCCAGAACGCTGTATTGGCTGCAAGCAGTGCGAAGCTGCTTGCGCAGTAGCCCATTCGCAAACCAGAGAATCTCTTCCTGGCCGTTTTTGAGTCCCCCACGCCCAAACCACGCATCCACGCCGAACCGGGTCTGGTGATGAACACCGCCTTCCCCAATAAGTGCCGCCACTGCAATCCCGCCCCGTGCATGTCCGTCTGCCCGACAGCCGCCATTCACCGGCCTGCCGATTACCCGGACATCGTATTGATTGAGGCGCACAAGTGTATCGCCTGTGGCATGTGTGCGATGGTGTGTCCCTTCGATGTGCTCACCTACCACCCTCTGGGGGTCGCGCCCGAAAGAGCCGCCGTGGCAGTAAAGTGCGATCACTGCATCGAGCGTCAGAGGCAGGGACAGAACCCGGCCTGCGTGGAAGCCTGCAAAGTTACCGCGCTTGAATTCGGGGATATCAACGAATTGACCAAATCGGCGCGCACGCGGTATTCCGAGGCCGTGTCGGTCGCATTGGGAGAGGTCAGCCCCCAGGTGATGGCTTTGCCCGCCATGGTGGAACTCTGGCGCGGTTACGGCGCAGCTGTGACTCATTTGAATGCCAACGGCAAGAAGAAAGGAGCGTGAACCATGACCACCTTCAGTGGCAATGGATTCAAAAACAAGAGCATCAATGCGGATACGCAAGCCATGCTCGAAGTGGCCCGCCAGCGCGGCATTGAAACCGTTTGGGACCGGCTGGAGAAACAGCAGCCCCAGTGCGGCTATTGCAATTTGGGAACCAGTTGCCGCATCTGTGCGATGGGCCCATGCCGCGTCGATCCGTTCGGGGATGGGCCCCAGAAGGGCGTCTGCGGCGCGGATGCCGATATCATCGTGGCCCGCAACCTGGCCCGGATGATCGCGGCAGGCGCCTCGTCCCACTCGGACCACGGGCGCGACATCCTCGAAACCCTCTACCGGGTCGGCGAGGGCAAGACCGACGTCTACAAAATAAGCGACGCAGGTAAACTTCACCGGTTGGCCAGCGAGTATGGCATTCCGGTGGATGGCAAGACCGACCAGCAGATCGCCAAAGACCTGGCTTGGGAGATGATGGAAGACTACGGCATGCGGCGCGCGGCGCTGCCAATGGGCAAGCGCGCCCCGCAATCCCGCCAGGATCTGTGGAACAAGGTGGGTGTATACCCGCGCGGCATCGACCGCGAAAATGTGGAGATGCTGCACCGCACCCACATGGGCGTGGACAACGATTGGGTCAACATCCTCCTGCACGCGGTTCGCACCAGCCTGAGCGATGGTTGGGGCGGCTCGATGATCGCCACCGAACTATCAGATACGCTCTTCGGTACACCCACGCCCAAGATGTCCCAGATGAACCTGGGCGTGCTCAAGGCCGATATGGTCAACATCATCCTGCACGGCCACAACCCGATGCTCTCGGAAGTGATCGCCGTGGCGTCCCAGGATCCCGAACTGCTCAAACTGGCGCACGAGAAAGGCGCCAAAGGCATCAACCTGGCCGGGGTGTGCTGCACCGGCAACGAAGTGTTGATGCGCAAGGGCATCCCCATGGCTGGCAACCACCTGATGCAGGAACTGGTCATTATGACCGGCGCGGTCGAAGCAATGGTGGTGGATTACCAGTGCATCATGCCGGCTGTCACCGAGACCGCCAAGTGCTTCCACACCAAGGTCATCAGCACCTTCGACAAGGCCAAGTTCCCCGGCGCGGAGCACATCCGCTTCGACCCGGAACACGGGATGGAGACCGGCAAGCAGATCGTCCGCACCGCCATTGAGAACTTCTCAAACCGCGTCCCGAGCAAGGTTTTCATCCCGGTCGAACCGGTCCAGATGATGACCGGCTTCTCCATCGAAGCCATCCTTGGCGCGTTGGGCGGCACGCCCAAACCGTTGATCGATGCCATCGTGGCCGGGTCAATCCGCGGCGCGGCCGGTATTGTCGGCTGCAACAACCCCAAGATCAAGCAGGATCTCGGCCACACGGAATTGACCAGGCGGCTGATTGAGAATGACATCCTGGTTGTGGTGACCGGCTGCACTTCTGTTGCAGATGGAAAAGCCGGGTTGATGGTGCCTGAAGCAGCCGACCTGGCCGGGCCGGGTCTGCGCGCAGTTTGCAAGGCGCTCGGCATCCCACCGGTGCTGCACCTCGGCTCGTGCGTGGACAACACCCGCATCCTCGTTCTGGCCGCCGCGCTGGCTAACACGCTCGGCGTGGATATCAGCGCCCTGCCTCTGGCCGGCGCCGCACCCGAATGGTACTCTGAGAAAGCCGTGGCCATCGGCACGTACGTGGTCGCTTCCGGTATCTTCACCGTGCTGGGGATCGCTCCGCCGGTCTTTGGCAGCCCGAACGTCGTCAAGCTGCTGACCGAGGGACTGGAAGGCGTCTTCGGCGCGACTTTTGCAGTCGAGCCGGATCCGAATCGGGCTGCCGTCCTGATCCGCCGTCACATCGAGAAAAAGCGCGCTGGCCTCAAACTGACTGCTCTCGATCCCGATCAGATCGGCATGCCAGAACCTGAACTGGCTCTGGCGTAATTACTGGCACTATAGGAATTGCCATGGTGAGGAAGGAAATGGGGGTGTTGGACGGGCTTCGTACCCTTCGGGTATGCTGCGCGAGCCAACCAACACCCCGGTATTTTCCCATTTATCACGGCGATTCCCAATGAGCGTGATTTCTCCCTAAATGAATGGGGAGAAGGAGGCGCATATGAAAATCGTGATCATTGGCGCCGGGCCGGCCGGTGTGAGTGCCGCGGAGGCCATCCGTGCTTACGACCACCAAGCCAAAATCGTTATGCTCAGCGCCGAGCCTTATTTGCCCTATTCTCCGCCGGCCATGGCCGACCACTTCATCACCGGCTCGAACCTGCACCTCTGGCGCGGCGAAGACTGGCCCAAACAAATGGGTGTGGATTACCAAAAGGGCGTGGAGGTGGTCCGCATCAAACCTGAGACGCACCGATTGGAAGTCCGCAAGGGTCGGGCGATCCATTACGACCGCCTCGTCATCGCCACCGGCAGCCGCCTCTACGCCCCCGTCGTGGGTTCGGACATGCCCGGCGTGCACAACTTCAAGTCACTGAGCGCGGCGGAGGCGATTGTCGCGCGGGTCAAAAGCGGAAAATCCAGGACCGCCGTCATCGTCGGCGCGGGGTTCATTGGCATGGAGATCGCTCTGCTGCTGCGTGAGCTGGGCGTGACCGTCATCCAGATCGAGATGCTCGACCAGGTCATGTCCAGCATGCTGGATCGAGACACCGCCGCCATCGCCCTGGATCTGATGCGTCAGCGCGGTGTGGACGTGCGGCTCAAGACCAAGGCGAAAGCTTTCGTCGGTAAACGCTTGGCCAAGGCTGTCCAACTGGATTCGGGGGAGGTGCTGGAGGGCGACATCCTGATCACCGCGACCGGCGTCAAACCCAACCTTGACCTGCTGGAGGGCAGCAACATTACCCACAACTGGGGCATCCGTGTGGATGACCATCTGCGCACCAGCGCTCCGGATGTTTACGCGGCCGGAGACGCGGTGGAAGTGCCCGACCGCTTGACCGGCGAGACCTACGTCCATGCGATCTTCCCCAACGCAGTCGAGCAAGGGCGCGTGGTCGGCCTGAACCTGGCTGGCTACGATGTGTGCTATGAGGGCGGTGAGCGTATGAACAGCCTCAAACACCTTGGCCTGCCAATCATGGCTGTCGGATTAAAGGAAGGTGACGAAATACTGCAAGCGAAGCGGAACGGCAACCTGCGTACAATTTACCTGAAAGACAACCGCCTGGCAGGCTGCCAACTCGTCGGTGACATTCGCGCGGCTGGAATCCTGCACGCCTTGATGATCCAGGGCAGCGACGTGCGTCCACTCAAGCCTCATCTGCTCGATCCCAATTTCGGACAGGGCATGCTGATCTGGCAGGCGATTGCGCCCTACGCGTGAACTCCGTACCAGGAGTTTAAAGCTGTGGACTTTGGACTCCAGTAAAAATCCATAGGCCTGTTCTCTCTGTGAGAATGGGCCTCTTTGGTATAATCCGCCTCCTCGAAAGGGACGTTTCTCTCCTGGTACCCGGCAAAATCAAAGGACACGCAATCATGAAACTTGCTATTACCGGTAAAGGCGGGGTCGGCAAAACCACTCTGACGGCGCTGCTCGCGCAGGTCTATGCAGACAAGGGGCGGCAAGTCCTGGCTGTGGATAGCGACCCATCTCCGTGCCTGGCTGGCGCTCTGGGATTTCCGGACGCCTTGCGCGCTCAATTGCATCCCATCGCTGAGATGGACGAACTGATCGAGGAACGCACCGGAGCCAAGCCCGGGACGGTGGGCATCTATTTCACTCTCAACCCGCGCGTGGACGATATCCCCGAACGCTTCAGCGTTCTCCATCGCGGTGTGCGCCTGCTTGAAATGGGTGGTGTGGATATCGGCGGATCCGGCTGTATCTGCCCTGAATCGGCCATGCTCAAGACCCTCTTCACGCACCTACTTTTGCGCAAAGATGACATGCTTTTATTCGATATGTACGCTGGTGTCGAGCACCTCGGCCGTGCCACGGTGGATTTTGTAGATGCCATGCTGATCATTGTCGAGCCGACCCGGCGTTCGTTAGGCACTGCCACACAGATCAAGAAACTGGCACAGGATATTGGTTTGAGGCGCTTGTATCTGGTAGGCAACAAAGTCCGCAACGAAGACGAGGTGAAGTTTCTCGAAGCCGAAACCCCGGGTTTGCCGATTTTGGGCTACCTGCCTGCCGACCTGGCTGTGCAGGAAGCCGACCGGTTGGGAATTCCGGTCTATGACCATGTGCCAACATTGAGGGAAAGTGCAGGGCAAATTGCTTCTAAGCTCCTTGTAAGAGTTTAGGGAGAGTAATTCTGTCTCGTGACAGGAAAGTATCATTTTGTAGGATAAATTAGCCAAGGTAGGCAGGAGATGCTTGAGTCGCTTGAGCGGCGAATAGCGGAAATGCCAAAGTTGGAGCGTTAAGCACGCTGGTTGGAATGGTGGGAAATGCGAGCGGCATCGGAATCGGATCCGCCTTTGTCGGCTGAGGAGCAAGAGGCGCATCGCACCCTATACCATCGATACCTTCAAACTACCTAACACCGGCTTGGTCTGTACTGCAAAGTCATGATCTGGTCTCTGCCGATTTTAACCACCAGAGATTCTCCGGTATAGTATAGGGGGTTAGGATGTCGTGAAAGTAGGCGATGGAACAGAAGAGATAGGCTGACATCCATTTTCCATGCCACTTTTCGGTTAGTTGCCCCCTATATGTTCATTTTCTGACTTTTCCCCCCTCACTTATCGGCCATACAATTCCCGCAGATGATTTTGGAAATTGATCTCATGCAGATATGATCATGAATGTATTCACTTGTTTACATATGAACCTCCTACTAGGAGTTTTGCTCTTTTTGGCAGTTATTTGTAGTCACTTTTTATCGCGGTCTATACAGTACCAAGAAGGGTAATTACATCAAACCGGGAAAAACGCTTGATTATGCTTGGAAATGTCCGATCAATTGTATACGGGCATAATAGTTCTCGCACTACTCACACATACTATCCCCTCCATTCATCCCTGCTTTACGAAAGGCAGTGCCCACCGCACCCGTTTTCGGCTCGGATCAGGGATTGTCTTCAGGGATAAGAAAATCGACACCTCATGGCGTCGCTGCGACTGATGACGACTTGAGACCGCCTTCGACAGGAACAGGGGGCAAAAAATATCTACTAAAGATTTTGCACTAGTATTGTGAAAGTTTATTTCTTTTTTGATACACAGAGGGGAGAAGAAGCATCGAAAATACCCAATATACATCTTGAGTTTTCAGATTACATTTCCTGATAAAATAGATCATCATGGGCGCACAGACGAACGGCATGGGACAAATAACACCGTAGGGATCAGCTCTTTAATTCGTTACTTGCTATAAACCCAATTTTCAATTATAGTTTATATACAGGTTATAATATTGTTGGAAGTTGGTTTTTTTCATAGCTAAAGTATGCATTCATAGATAGTGGGAAAGCCCAGATGGATAAGTCTGATTCATCCAGCAAAACTATCCGTGTCTTTATTCTCGATCCCTATACCTTGAGTAGAGTAGGCCTACGGCTGATTATTGAAAGCGAGCCAGACATGAAAGTAGTCGGAGAGTCAGGAGATTCGACTACGAGTATTGGAATGGTTGCCCGGCAAAAACCCGATATTACCTTGCTCAAAATAAACGCAGGCGAGGACACTGGCTTAGATGTTATTCCAAATTTATTGGAAGCATGGAACCATACTCGGATCATCTTGATAACTGCCACAGATGACTTTCAGACTTGTTCGCAGGCAATTCAAAAGGGGGTTTTAGGAGTTGTAGCAATGACTCAACCGCCGAAAGCCTTAGTAAAGGCAATCAAAAAAGTCTATGATGGAGAAGTATGGATCGAACGTTTAATGATGGCACAAATCCTGAAAACCATGTCGCCTAATAGGAAGCCTTCTACTATCGACCCTGAGACTGAAAAAATCAATCAGCTCAGTAACCGTGAGAAAGAGATAATTCAATTGATTGGCCTGGGAATGAAGAATAAATACATGGCAGACCAGCTCTGTATCAGTGAGACAACAGTACGTCATCACCTAACATCAATATATAGCAAGCTGGGGGTCTCGGACCGATTGGAACTGCTGGTGTTCGCACACCGCAGTGGGCTGATTAAGCCGGATGGGAAGAAATTAAAATAGTACAATTGTGCCAATAACAAGGCCGGAAAGTGGAATAAACCAATGTCAATGAATAGCTAAATATCTTATCAAGAATGAACTAAATCTACGATGTTTTTCAGGTGATATTGCATCATTATATTTAAAGCACAAAATCCTAATCTGCGTTTTTTTAAATTCTTCCGGGGAGAAAGTATATTAT
Source organism: uncultured Chloroflexia bacterium (assembly GCA_963827305.1). Lineage (GTDB taxonomy): Bacteria > Chloroflexota > Anaerolineae > Anaerolineales > Villigracilaceae > UBA877. Next base: position 251,471 of record CAWHAM010000008.1, on the reverse strand, counting down.
GAAATCTAATTCTGAGAACGGTCAAATAGTTGAACGGCGCCTGAAACCGCGCTTCGAATGTGATTACCTTACTCGGATCCATGGCCAAGATGCGGATGGAAATAGATTTGAGGAAGATGGCAGGACGCTCAATCTCAGTCGGATTGGGATGTACTTAGTAATAAACAGAGAGATCCCCAAAGGAGCGGAGGTATCAATCAGGGTGGCACTTCCGACAGGGTTACTTTCACCACAATCTTCCAATTTGTCTGTAAAAGGAACGGTAGTGAGGGAAGAGCCCTATTCTGGAACGAAATATGGTATTGCGATCAATTTCCAAAGGTTTCGGTTTATTTGACATTCGACTGGATGGGTGGGTAAATTAATTTATCGTAGCACATTTAGTCACTATAGCACATTTAGTCACTCACCTGAACAATAAAAGAGAGTAATTTTGGCTGCACTTATCTAGCTTTGGAAGAGGTAAGCGTAGCTTCACTCAGGAAAAAGTTGTTTCTTTTTATTGATTGTTGAAGTAAAGCGATGAACCAGGCCCTTTAGGCGGCTTGAATCTAAATCCGAAAAAGTAGTCGAAATTCAGCACATGAATGTCGGATTGGCGGAGCATGCCAAAGGTCAGCCTTAATTACAATTAACATATCAAGTGAGTGAATATGCTTCTCTTCGGTTCCAAGAAATACCGATAAAACCAGGTCAGATATGAGTAGTTAGATAATTACATGCCTGAGGTGAAGAGCTTCGAGCACTTTAGATATAGGCAAAAAAGAGGTGGACTATGCAATCATTTTCAGAGATAAAAACCGGCAAAGAACTATTTGATAAGGTGGAAATAGGGGATCTTGATAAACAGTCCATTCTGGTTATTGAAGAATCCTCCCAAATTATTGAAGTTATCAAATCAGCTTTGGGGATTGATTACCAGTTCATCTTTGTTCCAAAGGGCAAGGATGCGGTGGAGATAGCCCAACTCCAAATACCCGACATTATTCTATTGGATGTCACGACTGCTGAAATGGAAGGATACAAGATTTGCTCCAGGCTCAAGGCTACCCCGTCGACGAGCAATATTCCAGTCATTTTACTCTCCGGCCCGGAGAAGGAAGGCGATGCGAGAGGTTTCATGGCAGGCGCGGCTGATTACATCACCAAGCCAATCCTGCCCTTCGTTCTCAGAGCCCGGGTAAGTCATCATATAGAACTCAAAAGATATAACGATTTATTGGAAAATCTAGTCCCCATAACTAAATCGATAAAAATGGCGAATAGGAATCAACTCATCAATTATGCCACGCGCGAATGGCGACGAGCTACCCGGCATCAAACACCGCTATCCTTGATTATTCTGGAGATTGATTTCTTCAAAGACTATACTGATTATTATGGTCTTACGGCCAGCGATGATTGCCTTCGCCAGATTGACAACGTTTTGACGCAATATATGAAACGCGAACCAGACATGGCAGCCCGTTATACAGACGACGAATTTGCATGCCTTTTACCTGAGACGGATGCCAATGGAGCTTTCAAGGTTGCTAACTCGATCCAGGAAGTGATTGAAGAACTAAATATACCATTTGCCTGTTCTCAGGAAATCGACCATATCACAATGAGCTTGGGTGTGGCTACGATGAGGCCTGCTCCTAAACAGGAACTCCATAGTTTGTTCCATCAAGCAGAGTTACTATTAGCCGAGGCGAAAAGAGCAGGTCATAATCAGATTAGATGCTGGCAAGGTTGCTAATCATAGAAGAACGCAAAAGGATTTTATCTATCCATTGAGGGATAGTTTTCTCAAGTGCCAACTTATGCGTCATATACGATAACGATTTGGCTTAAAGAGAAATCTGGTCGAAAGAAAGTAAATGCGAATGAAATATTCTGCCCTGACGCAGGTGCAATTAAAGAAACCCTCTTGGTATCTGATAAATGCCAGGATATGGATGTCACTTATTTTGGTTTGCTCAGATACGATTGCACTTTTATTGGCTCTCTTATTCGCAGAAGGAATCCGTCTGGGTGATTTCAGATATTTAAACGAGGTATTTTACATTGATTTCCTGTGGATTCCCATCTTATTAATGTTATGTATCAATGCAAATTCAAGGCTATATCCAGGAATTGGGATATCCTCAACGGAAGAAATACGACGATTGAGCCTTTCCACAACGCTTCTTTTCCTGATTGTGATCTCGTTAACATTCATGTTAAGAGCTTCTCAGATCTACTCCCGGCTCGTCTTTCTTATGGCATGGATGTTCTCTCTATTTCTATTTCCTTTTGTTCGCTTTGTAGTCCGCAGGATATGCATCTGGGTAAAGATGTGGGGAGAGCCGGTCGGCATTGCCGGATTTCCAGACAGGAGGGTAGCGGAGGTAGCTGACTTTTTTACTCAATTTCCCCAAAAAGGGATCGTCCCAAGAGCAATTTATGTCAACGACCCAAGCCAAATGGAACCGGCTAATTACGAGATATTATCTGATCAGGCAATCAATGATCCGAATAATCTTCATTTGAAAACGGTATTGGTGGTGGTTCCAGACTGGAACCTGGCGGGTGATGATATCGATCGGTATCGGGACATCTTCGAGCGGGTGGTCCTGATCCGGCCGCAACGGGCTAATTTTTCATTATCAGACTCGGTTTCGCTCGACTTCAACGGCTTCATGGGGTTACAGGTTCAACAGAACTTACTGAAACCCTGGGCAATGGCATTGAAACGGCTGATTGACATCGCAATTTCCTGTTTGTGCCTGATGGTTGGGGCTCCTTTTGCTGCAATCATCTCCTTGCTCATCCAAATCGATTCTCCCGGCGGTGTCTTTTACCGCCAGCAACGCCTGGGCAGGGAAGGGAAAGCATTTGGTTTTCTAAAATTCCGCAGCATGTATATCAACGGGAATGATATATTTAAAGAACAGCTGAAAACGGATAAAGCCTTCCGGGATGAATGGAAGAAATACCAGAAAATCAAGAATGATCTGCGCATCACCCGGGTTGGACGTTTTTTGAGAAGATACAGTCTCGATGAACTGCCCCAGCTGTGGAACATCCTGAAAGGAGAAATGAGCCTGGTTGGGCCGCGTCCAATCATGCTGGATCAGAGAGAAATGTACGGGCTGGCTTACAAGGATTATTCCCGGGTCAGGCCCGGTGTAACCGGATTGTGGCAGATATCCGGACGAAATAATACTTTCTTCTCCAGGCGCACTGAGCTTGATATGGAATATATTCAGCGCTGGTCGGTCTGGTTGGATATATACATCATATTTATTACATTCAAAGAAGTCTTGAACAGACATGGGGCTTATTGAGATCGGATTCAGAGCCAGTTTTTTCCCTGGCTACCAGGCTGGCATTGGCTGGAAATAAATGCCAGGCGAGATTGTTGGGTTATTTGTGGCAAGAGATTATTTTCTACAAATCGATCATAAGCGATCAGAAGACCTGACAAAGCAGCGTAAATCATTTTCGAAAGGCGTTTTTTATGAATCAATTTGATCAGAGCAAGCCCGATGTCCCCACGCGTGCGATCAAAGAATATTTTCACCTGTTCTGGTCCTGGGCCTGGCTGATCCTCCTGGCCGGATTAGTGGCAGGGGGCACAGCTTATTTTTTCTCCAGGCGAATGACACCCATTTACCAGTCCTCGACCCGTTTGCTGGTGAGCGCCCCACCCGCCCTCAGCGGTATCGATACCGGAGCCATGGTCACTTCCCAAATGATGACCAGCACCTATGCAAAAATGCTAGTTGACCGCCCGGTGCTTCAAGGTGTGATCGACCAGCTTAAACTTCAAATCACCCCGGATGACCTTAAAAAGTCCATTACCGTTGATATCGTGCTGAATACGCAACTGCTGGTCGTTACGGTAACAGACCCCAACCCGGCCCGGGCAGCGAATATTGCCAATGCGCTCGGCTCGGTATTTGCCGACCGGATCCGGGAGCTCCAATCAGAACGCTATGCGGCCAGCCGCGCCGGCCTGGAAAAACAGGTTAGTGACATGGAGCAGCAGATCACCGAGACAAGCAATGCCATTACCGCCGAAACTGACCCCGGCATGCTTACCCAGCTCCAGGCACGCCTGACGCAATACCGCACCATCTATTCCAACCTGGTAACCAGCTATGAACAGGTGCGGCTGGCCGAAGCCCAGACCAGCACCAATGTGATCGTTTCAGAGCCGGCGACGGTCCCGCACGTCCCGGTCAGCCCGAAGACGATGCTAAATACCCTACTGGCAGTGGTGGCTAGGCATGTTGCTGGCTGTTGCGGTGGTTTTATCGGTGGACACCCTGGACGATACCCTCAAGAACCCGGACGAGATCCGGCGGAAGTTCCATCTGCCCATCCTGGGTGTGATCGCAAACCACGAGATCAAGGATGAAAAGCCGATCTGCCTGACCAAGCCGCATTCACCGGAGGCTGAAGCCTTCCGCGCTCTGCGCACCAACATCACTTATGCAGCCGTGGATACACCGCTCCAACGCATCCTGATCACCAGTGCCACACCGCTGGAGGGAAAAACCACCATCACTGCCGACCTGGCAGTTGTACTGGCACAGGGGGAGAAAAAAGTGCTCCTGATGGATGCAGATTTGCGCCGCCCGATGATCCATCGCAAGTTTGGATTACACAACCAGGTGGGACTGAGTGACATGTTCCTGCCCAACCCTCCAGCACGGGAGGTGATCCAGTTAAGCGAAGTGGAGAATCTGTCGATAATTACCTCCGGGGCGCTGCCACCCAACCCGGTTGAGCTGCTGACTTCGAAGAAAATGACTCAAATCCTGGACCTTATGAAAAGCGAGTATGATCTGATCCTGGTCGATACCCCGCCGGTTCTGACGGTGACGGATGCTTCCGCCCTCGCCTCCGGGATGGATGGGGTGATCCTGGTAGCCAAACCGGGCACAACCAAATTAAAGGATTTCCAGCAGATGCTCGAGCAGCTGCAATCCGTGGGTGCACGACTAATGGGGGTGGTGTTGAACGAGGTCAACCCGGGAAGCAGGATGTTTGGGTATTATTACAACCGTTCTTACTCGATGTATTCGGATTACCACGAAGAAAGTGAGATAAAGAAAAGAGCAAAACGTGTTTTGAAAACTACGGAGAAATAACGAACGACCGTGCCGAAAAGGATAGGCGTGTTCATAATCGGATCTTGCTATTGAAAACTCAGGTATTAGCGAGCAGATTTGTTGGCAAGATCAACCATTTCCGAATGAGGGTGAAAAAGGTAAGGGTGATTTAATCTCAAGTATCCGGTTATAACCCTTATGGCAAAAAGTGATATTCTATGTCTTAATTGATTTTGTCAAATTAACGTTTCATTACCCGAAAGGGTTTACGAAATCGTCCATGACCCACGCACGGCTGGTTATCCTTTAAACTTGCCTGAATTATGGGAGTATCGTGAGCTGCTCTATTTCCTCACCTGGCGGAATATCAAAGTGCGGTATACACAGGCAGCCTTGGGAACAACTTGGGCAATTCTACAACCGTTATTAACAATGGTCATTTTCAGCGTCATCTTTGGTAAGTTAGCAAAATTGCCGTCGGATGGCATCCCTTATCCCGTTTTTAGCTTTGCAGCGCTTTTACCCTGGCAATTGTTTGCGGGTTCTTTGCAGCGCGCTGGTACCAGCCTGGTGGCCAACAGAGACCTGATCACGAAAGTGTATTTCCCGCGCCTGATGATTCCACTCTCGGCAGCAGCTGCGTGTCTTGTCGATTTTGGCATTTCATTTCTCGTATTACTTGGGTTTATGCTTTTTTACAGGATCATGCCAACCTGGGCAATCTTGACGACCCCACTTTCTCGTTTTGTATGCATTGTTGGCAGCGATAGCAGTGAGCCTCTGGCTTTCTGCACTAGATGTCCAATACCGAGACGTCGAGCACATGATCCCTTTTATCATTCAGGCTTGGATGTATGCCTCGCCTGTCGCTTATTCCACTGGCCTCATCCCAAGAGGCATATGGAGAATTCTTTATGGCTTGAACCCTTTGGCAGGTGTAATTCAGGGGTTCCGTTGGGCACTTTTGGGAGCGGCCCCTCCTGATGAGCTAATGGGGGTTTCGGTGGTCATTGTGTTTGTATTGTTGATTAGCGGTCTATATTATTTCAAGCGCATGGAAAAGACTTTCGCGGATGTGGTTTAGGTATGAGTGATATTTCGATTAAACTTGAAAACTTGGGGAAATTGTATCGTATCGGCGCCAAGCGAGAACGATATCAGACTCTGCGCGATACCCTTGTTGCTGGCATAAAATCCGCCTAACTGCAAAACGATCCGAATCAAACTATGACCCACTTCAATTTATCGGGCGTTGAAAGATGTGTCATTTGAAGTCAAACAAGGCGAAGTGGTGGGAATTATCGGGCGTAATGGAGCCGGTAAAAGCACTTTACTGAAAATACTCTCGCACATCACTGAACCAACCACAGGGCGTGTGACACTTATACGCGGACGTGTAGGCAGCTTGCTGGAAGTAGGCACTGGATTTCACCCGGAATTGACCGGCCGTGATAATATTTACCTAAGTGGTGCCATTCTGGGAATGAAGAAGGCTGAAATCGAGAGTAAGTTTGATGAAATCGTTGCATTTTCTGAGATCGAGAAATTCCTAGATACCCCGGTGAAGCGTTACTCCAGCGGCATGTATGTTCGCTTGGCCTTTTCGTTGCCGCCCATTTGGAACCTGAAATTCTATTGGTGGATGAAGTCTTGCGGTTGGTGACGCAGAGTTTCAAAAAAAATGTATGGGGAAAATGGGCGAGGTAGCCGGAGAGGGACGGACGGTATTGGTTGTAAGTCATAATATGGCGATAATCCAGAAATTATGTATGAAAAGCCTATTATTAAATACAGGTGAAATTAGCGCATATGATGAAACGCCATTCGTAATCACAAAATATATGGAACAACTTTCCTCAAGTTCATCCAAGGCAATTGTTGAAACGACTGTATCTCCCAATCGGTTACCTAAAATGCAATCCATTATTGAGAAAGTTACTCTTCAGGATCAGAACGGAAATTTCAAAACTGATTTTGATCAAGGGGAACCAATTATATTAAGCGTTTATTATGATGCTATAGGAGGAAGCGAGGGTCTGGCAGGGAGTGGTTTTATTTTGGAATCTCTGATGGGGGTAAGAGTTGGTGGTTTCAACACCTATATGGGTACTCAACCGCCTCACAAGTTACCTTTACGAGGCGTGGTACATTTCTTGATAAAAGATCCTGTGCTGACACCCGATCATTATTATCTGACGGTTTCAGTTGGTCCTCACCAAAACGCCCTTATAGATAAAATCGAAAAAGTGATTGAATTTGACGTTCATCCCCTGGATATTTATGGAACAGGTTATCTTGTAACTCAAGGGGATGGGGTGGTCGCGATGAAATGTGATGTATCTTTTGAGAAATTGTGATAAGTAAATTTATACGCAGAATAAACATACCCGTATATATAATTTATTTCACGCAGCGTTATTATCAAGAGATTAATTTAGGGTTATTCTATGGTTCAGAAAATCCGGACAAATTTTCATAAGATTTTAGATTATGGATCAGGCTCGTTGTGTGAATTTGCCTTAAGTTTAAAAAACGGGGCGTATTTACAATTAACCAAAGTAGCCATTCTAAAAAAAAGCAGGAAATTAGTCAATCGGCTAAATACATGGGTAAAAATCATCAACGGACATATACTTTGGATAGACAACTGCGAAAATTTTCGCTCAATCAACTACCCAGCATGCAGGATAATGTCTCCCGATTTGTTGAAAGTCTCCAGGTAAAAGGGGAGCCTACAGGAAGATATTATTATTCGGTTAATGCAACGACCCCCATCCTTTATGCTTCAATTTATGCCGTCTTGCTGTGTGATTTGTTGAATAACATTAATGATATCCCTCTTGACGAACGGGAAGAGTGGTTAAATTATATAAACAGTTTTCAATGTGAAGATGGTTTATATCGCGATCCCATGGTTGATAACAATATTGCGGAAACAATTGATTGGTGGGGATGGCGGCACTTATCTGCCCATGTAGTTTCGGCTGTTACGGCCTTGGGTGGGAAAACCCGCTACCCATTTCACTTCTTGGAATTTCTTTATGGTCCAGGGCATGCGTATCATTGGATCGAGGAATTGCCTTGGCGTGAACGACCAGGCAGTGCCAGCAATGCTGTGATGAATTATGGAGTACTGTTGCAGTATGAGCGGGACATACGGTATATCGAAGAAGCAGGTCGTGCACTGGCCGAGATTTTCACTTTCCTGGACGAAAATATAAATGCTGAAACGGGTTTATGGTATTGGTCACCGCCAGCTAATCCACAAGGACTTTCTTCGGTTGTACAAAGATCCTATCACTTATGGAATCTTTATTTCTATGATCGGCGTACCATACCTTATATAGACAAAGGAATTGATAGCTGCCTGGAGACCCAAAATCGATTAGGGGGATTTGGAGTCCCATATAACTCGAGCGCTTGCGAAGATATTGACTCAATAGATCCGCTTTGCCGGTTTTCTGCTCTCACGGATTACCGGCATACAGATATTGAAAAAAGTCTTTTGAATGCGTTAAGATGGGTAGCAGTTAATCAAATGACAGATGGGGGATTCGTATTTAGAAGATATGAGGAATTAAGATATGGTCACGATTTGATGAAAACAGATCCTGAAGAAAGTAGTTTGTTCGCAACCTGGTTTCGAATGCTTTCTATTGCCTATATGAGTTGGGTTTTGGATTTCCCCTTTTTTCCTTTCAAGTTTAAGCTAGATCTTAGATCCCCTGGGTACCAATTCTGGAATGAATAGAGAATTTATGAAACCAAAAAAAACACTGCTCCTGCTCCAGGATAAATTAATCTTCTCAGCGATGACAATGGAATTGATTCACAGGTTTGTAACCCAAGATTTTCTTAAAAATAATATAAATCCAACGGGACCCTGACAACCTATTTTGGTTTAGGAGAAAAATAATGGACCCGAAAATTGTATTCTTTATGATTATTACTGACCCGGATATCTATATTGCAGATTACGCGATAAGAAGCTATCGTAAGATTACTGGCCTTAATTTTAAACTGCGTATTTATTCGAATTACATATTTCCTTCCCTTAAAGAGAAGTTTTTCAAGAAATGGCAGCAATTCGATTTTGTCGACCTAATAAGAAATGACTATCAGGATAAGATCGACAGACCTTCTTGCGCACATTTAAAAGGTTCATTTGAAGATTGTGGCGAGATTTGGGACAGAGAGTTAAGAAAGATCCAAGCACCTTTCTATGCACAGGTACATCCAGATTTCGAGATTTTAAACCCGAGATTTATCCATGCGATGTTATCAAGATTAGAATCCGAACCCACATTGATTGCAATAAGTACTAGTGGGAACTTACAGGCAAAGACCGTATTTGACACATACTCGCGAGAAACCATCATAGCCAATCCTGTTTTAAGTGGTTGGTTCTGCATCTACAAGAAGGAATCGCTTAGCTGTAACGTCTCATATGATTATTATGAAGAGAATATTGAGACAGGTCCCATAAGGCGAAATGTTTGGGATTCCTCTGGTTACTTCCAAAGGTCTTAAAGGAAGAATTGAATTACGAACTTGAAGTACTCGATTCTAAGTATCAAATGGATTACATTCATTATGGAGCCTTTAGCAAGAATCGACAATTGAACGAAAAGAATATTGCCCTTTACCGCCACACACAAATAATGCGAAAAGTAGGTTTATTGGGCTTTCGTCCAGCCAGGCTTGCAGGTAGGTTAATCAACAATATACTTTTTCACCAAATCGACAGGAGTCGATATTTGGAAGGGTATAGTGGATAGTTTAGTCAATTTAATGTTGCTCTCGGTGATTATTCCAACCCAAAACCGCAGTAAATATTTATCTACCTTAATTGATTCCTTGTTCTTGCAGGAGGCTGGTTCTTTTACCTGGGAGATCATCGTCGTGGACAATGGTTCTGCAGATGATACCCGCGAGGCGGTGCAGTTAAAAATCGCGCAAGCGCCCGTCCCTCTTCGTTACCTATATGAACCAAAACCTGGCCTGCACCAGGGCCGTCATCGAGGGGCTCGTGAGGCGTGCGGGGAGCTGCTTGCTTTTCTGGATGACGATACCCTCCTGACCCCGGAATGGATTTCGGGTGTAGAGTTGATCCTTTCGAAACAAGCAGAAGCAGTTGTCAGTCGTATCCTGCCAAAATGGGAAGAGCCCCCCCCCACGTGGCTAATCGGCCTTATGCATGGCGGTACGTTTGGCTTGCTGACCTTATTAGATCTGGGGAACGAACCCAGGCAGATCGACCCAAATTTTGTATGCGGAGCCAGCTTTTTTATCCGTCGGTCGCTGGTATTTGAGTTGGGCGGTTTTCACCCGGATGGTATGCCCTCGGAACTGCGGCGATACCGTGGAGATGGGGAGACTGGCTTTTTTCGGAAGTTTAAACAGCATGGGTGCTCGGCCTGGTACGATCCACGGTCAGTTGCTTATCACACGGTAAGCCGGAATAGGATAACCGTCGATTATCTGTGCGAGAGATCCTACAACCAGGGGATCAGCGACTCCTTTTCACAGATACGTGAAGCCCAAGGCTTATATGCCGACCGGCTTTTCCTCCCAGACGGATTTAACCAAAAATCAATGGCCCACTATAGGCAGCGAGCCAAAGAGATGTCGCTAATAGATTGGCTGGGATGGCTGCAGGTTCGTCTATGGAGAACTCGCCGGCGGCTTATTCCCAATAGGCAAGATAAAATTATGAATCGGCTGCAGATCACTCACGACGCTGGATGGAAGTTTCACCAAAATGCTGTACAGGCAGATCCTGAATTATTGGCTTTTGTATTAAACAAGAGTTATCTGGAATGATCGACCATGGATAAGGTCCGAAGCCTTTATTCTCGTATTTCCATTAAATGGCTGTTGGTTGGCGCACTCATACTTGTTGCCACATTAGTAGGGGTTGCGATCAGTTCAGGCCAAAAATATATCATAACCTTCGTGATCCTGCCTTTTGGTTTATTGGTGATTGCATCGATTCCCAAAGGACTCAAATTATGGTTGCTGGCATTATCCATCCCGCTTGCGCTGGTACAAATTCCCTCCTTACCGATCCCCTATGGATTTTCGTTATGTGAAATCATTCTACTGGCTTTAACTGTGGACGAAGCGCTGTTAATACATGATTGATCATGATAATATTCGCAAGCCTCTGAGGCTGGAAATCATCATTCCAGTGGGATTATTTACTTTGGCGGGGTTGATCACAGCCCTGAAGACTGGTGATATTTCTTCCTGGCATACCTATTGCTTGATGCCGTTATTATGGTTTTTCCTGGTCTCTCGAAAAATTCAGGATCAAGAAGAAGCCAGGTTAATGATGAAGCTTTCGCTTCTGACAATATTAGGTTATTTTGCCATTGTAGAATGTGCAATCGCGACCGGGCATTTTGTGATCTACGATCCTTTTCACACAGTAGAAGGCACTTACCGTTTGGCAGATGGAATGATAGTCGCCTTTGGTCCAATTCGCCTTATGACGTTTGCAACTCGGATGGGTGCCATCGCCGCCTTGGGACTTCCAGCTTGTATAATGATGTGGATCGCAAATAAGGAAAAGCTTTGGTGGAGAACGGGCGCGCTTTTGATGATGGCAGTGTTTGGTTATGTATTAATCCTTTCTGCCACGCGTGGCGCGGTCGTGGCGGCCAATCCTGGGCTCGCTCCTGGTGCCCCTGTTCTCTGGCCGTTTTAGGTCTCCTGTATTTTTGATAGCTGCAGCTTTATCGCTGATCGTGCTCACTCTTTGGGGGGGAACTATTCTAAATTTGTTACCGATCTTAAATACCCAACGTCTGCAGACCCTCCTGCAAGGGGTGCAGAAGATTAACACTTATACCTATCGGATGAATGCCTTATCGTACGCCTGGAAACTAACCCTCCAAAACCCGCTGGGAGTAGGTTTTGGCTACCTTGATAGAACGTACTGGATTGACGATGCGATTATTTATGCCAACATATTGGAGGGAACGGGGATCATAGGAAGCATCGCTTTTATGATGATTACTATACAGCTGGCCTCTAAGTTCGTTTTGTTCATATCAAAATCTTTGGTTGGGTCTTCTCGTGATTTGGCTGGGATAGGTCTAAGCACGTTGGTTGTTGGGCTGGTTGCAGGGATTTCCTCCCAAAGTATTATGTTCGAACCTGTCCATGCTTTTGTTTTCTGGGCACTACTGGCAGTATGTTACCGTGCAGTTCAGATTCCAAAGTTGGGGCTGTTGGCTGACATCCAAATGGCTCAGCAAAAGGCCGGCAATTAGGCTGACGCCGATAATGCTGATTAACTTAGACAGACTTCGAAAATCTACCGTCAGGTAGAAGAACTTGCACCAGCTTTCATCAATCAACCATTCGAAAGTTGACACGATGGAGATCCCATAATGGTTACAGGTAAGAAAGGCCGTATTGCGATCTTTTATGCGTTGGGGGCTCTGGAGACATTTCCGACACTACGCGATGCGGCCGCTATGCTGGCGGAGCGTGGTTATCAGGTGGAAATATATACTAAAAAAGATAGCAATTACCCTCCAGTCGTAATAAATAATCAAATGATTTCAGTGATTAATGAACCAAGGATTTTTACCAATGGGCCGGCAATACATCTTCGAAAAGGAGGTCGATTATATGGTTGGGTCCACGCTTATTTGATTCGACCACCTTGGTTAAAATTTGTTTTTATACCAAAGATCAGGCGCAATCACATTCAATTACCATATACCTGTATTATAGGTATGGATTCCCAGGGTTTAGTCGATTGCGGACCATTTGCCGAGTTGCTTGGAGTACCATTGGTTTATTGGTCATTGGAACTTCTATTAACTGAAAATATTTCTGCTCATTGGAAAGAAAGATGGGAAAAAAACCTAAAGAATAAAGAGATAACATTTAGTCAGAAAGCGGAATTTACAATTATCCAGGATAATTTGCGGGCCCAAGCATTGGCTGAAGAAAATAACTTAGATGCAAAACGGATTGTCATCGTTCCTAATGCTCCCAGTGGAAAAGCCCAACACATTCCGAATAATTACTTACGGAATCGCCTGAATATTCCGCAGATTCTAAAATTGTGCTATGTGTAGGTGCCATTGCCTGGGGGACTATGAGCAACGAGATAATAGAGGCAGCAGTGGATTGGCCAGATGGTTATGTTTTAGTTATGCAATCTCGGCAAAAATACCAAAAGAACAATCAATATAGAAATATGGTTCTACAAAAAGCAATGCCTCCAAAGATATATGTGCTTCAGGAACCAGTATCATCTGACCAGTTTAAAGTCTTGGTCCAATCTGCAGATGTTGGCCTGGCTTTATATCAGGACAAGCCGCCCGGTTCTTTGTCCAAACCTGATCGAAATTTAGTGCTCATGGGAATGGCATCTGGGAAATTGTCGGATTATTTGCAGGCAGGTCTGCCGGTAATAGTAAATCAAGTTCTTGGACCAAGAGAACTCGTTAAATCTCACAGGTGTGGGATATGTGTTTCTTCTCCAGATGAGATGGTTAAAGCTCTCAAAGAGATATTTGAGCAATATGATTATTTCTCGGCGAATGCTTGTCGTTGTTTTGACGAAACTCTGGAATTTGGCAAATTCTTTTCTTCCGTAATTGACCAGCTGGAAGGAATAAAATGAATTACTCTAATTAAATCGCATTAAATTACTTGGATCGGGGTATTAGCCAGCTTTTATCAATTTGACCCACATTAAGAAACAACTTGATAGTATTCCACTTAATACTTTGTTGGAATCTATATTATAGATATCCCCATCCGAGCAAAGTGAGAGGAACCTATGTCCAAACTGCAAACATTCCGTAAGGACCCAAATGGGAGTATTGCATGGATGATTGAGGGGGTAATAATAAATGCTTCAATGAATATATCATCAGCGTATTGTTATTTGTTGGCATTTATGTGGAATATTAAAATAGGAGCTGGATGCCGTTTCTATGGGGTGACACAATTCAAGCGATATCCTTGCAGCGAAATATCCATTGGAAAACATTGTGGATTTCGTTCCTCTTTTCGATCTAATTTTGTTGGTCTGAATCACCCTTGTGGGATCTCAACACATAGTAAAACTGCCAAAATAACCATTGGTGCGAATTGTGGTTTTAGTGGAGCAATCATCGGGGCTTATGAAAGTATCACAAAAGGCGATCATGTTAATGTTGGGGCCAATTCGGTCATTACAGATTTCGACTGGCATCCAATTCTGAGACAAAGCGGGGAAATGAAATCAACGCCCGTTATTATAGATGATGAGGTATGGATTGGGATGAACTGTGTTATTTTGAAAGGAGTTCACATTGGAAAAGGTTCGATTATTGGAGCAAATAGCGTAGTAACGCATCATTACCAGAAATGGTTGTTGCAGGGGGCTCACCTGCCAGGGTCATTAGGGAGATTTAGTTAATGCCTTCAACCAATAATCTCAACATCGTAATTATTAAGCAATCTGGTTTTCCAAACGGGATGGCTCCCACACAAAGAGTGCGCTTGCTATCGCGGTGCCTGGTCGAGCAGGGGGCAAATGTTACCATTTTGTGCATACGGGCGAGTGAGACTCCCCCATTCATTGAAAATTATTCTTCAAAGGATAATGTGGATGGGATCAATTATGAATATACAACCGGTACCCCATTCCGCGCGACCAGCTTTTTAATTCGAAGGTGGCTGGAGTTGAAAGGATTATTGTTTGCTCTATTAAAATTCATCCAATTAAAGAAATCGCAAAAAATAGATTGTCTATATTTATGGATGGAATATATTTGTATAAGCAGAATAATAATTACCTTTGTAGCCAAAATCTTAATTATTCCAATTGTCCTTGAAATAAATGAAAGGCCCGCATCGTTCACAGAAAATCCTGATATCCTGTCAAAGCTTTTTCCAACCTTATGGGGTTCAAGTGGTGGGATCATCATCTCTGAATTTTTACTTGGATGGTGCAAAGAGACGGTCAAATTAGAAAAGCGGGACTTTAAAATGCTAAAAATTCCCATACTTATTGATCCGATTATTTACGACAAATACAAGCCTTTAACTTCAAATCCAAGCGTCCTTTTTGCAGGTTCGCCTGCATATGTCCAGATAATTAAATTCATCTTTACTGTAATGGATGTCGTTTGGAAACAAATTCCTGATTGTAAAATGGTTCTTGCTGGATGGGATCGAGAAGACAGACGCGCTGATTGGATTAATCGAGAGGTGATGAAACGATCCATAAGTGATCGGGTGGAATTGTTAGGATACCTGCCGCGGGCAGAATTGCTGAAACAGTACCAACGTTCATGGGCGTTGCTAATACCGCTTTTCCAGGATATACGCTCACAGGCGCGTTTTCCAACGAAAATTGGCGAATATCTCGTTTCGAGCAGACCGATCATTACTACACAGGTTGGCGAAATTCCATACTATTTTCAGGATGGCATCAATGCTTATGTTTGTGAACCAGATAATCCATCTACCTATGGTTTCAAGATCATTGAAGCGTTGATAAATCCTGAGCAAGCAAATATTATAGGCCAGCAGGGAGTAATTACTGCACAAAAGTATTTAACTATCGGCTATTTTCAAAAGACATTTATACTTTCTTTTTAAGCTTATGTCCTCGATAATATAACAAATAATATGAATGATCACATGGCAGAAACAACTCTTGAGCATGCCCTGTTTAATTTCGTGATCTGCGGACTGGTTCGTTCCCCTTTGTCTCCGGACCTGGAAAGTAAACTGCGAAACTTGAATCCCGCGGATTTATCCTTTGGGGCTCATGGCCAATTCTTTTTACCACCCCAGGTAACCTGGATTGGGCAGAAAATGAAGACAGTGTACTGCTCAAGCTTGGGTTCGCCCAATTTAATGAAAACTTTGCCGATGCTTCGGCGATACTTGCTTCAGGATTGGCGAAGCCATCTGGCATGGATCAAATCCGGCTGCGGGGGGATGCCTGTCTCTTGTGTTTTGACAGGCACCAGCCGCAATTGATTGTATATAAGACTTTGCTTCTATCCAAGAATGCTACTATGCAGAATTGGATTTCTCACTATTTATCAGCAATAATTTGGGAGTTTTAGCTCGATTTTTAGGTCAACAGCAAATCAACCCCAAAGCAATTCCGCTTCATTTCATTTTCAGGGAAGTGTCGGGCCGGCAGACCTATTTTCGGAATATTTCACGGCTGTTGCCTGGGGAAAGGTTACACAAACTGGATACCCATCTGCAAACCGAGCTTTGTTACACTTTAAAGAACCTGGTAGGAGACGCATACGGCTTGCAGCCAGTGCAGCCAGTACCAATTGACGAATTCTTCGATCAGGTGAAAATGACCATGGGGCGCTACCTTAAGGTCATCGCGGAAACAGGATTAGCCTGGACGAACTTGCTATCGGGTGGTGTTGATTTATCTTTTTTGCAGCTTGCCATCAACAGCCAACTGCCCCCAGGGATACAGCCAACCTCGCATACGGCTGCCCTGAATGTGGCCAGTTTTGTGCCCGAGATTGAATATGCCAGAGCCGCTTCGAAATTATTAGGAACCCAACATACTTTTGTGCCAGTTCGCACCAATGATTTTGCTGATTGGTTAATCACTGCCATCAAAATACTCGGTCAGCCGCCTGGTGCTGCGCAAGCCGTTTATATGACGGCGTTTTATGCATCAATGGCAAGTCAACCAGAATTGATAAAGTATATGTTTATGGGCATGGGGGCGAATAGCTTGCATGGCCTGGATCTGGATCTTACAAAATATAGCCTTTTTATAAAGAAATATCGACCATGGATGCTGGGGACTCTTTCGCTTCCTGGTAGAGCTGCTCCCCCCGTTTTCTCCGAAAAATCTCTTGGCGCTCAACGAGTTATCGATATGTTAAGAGCGTTGCGAGATCCGGATTTACCCGCCCATCCTCTTGATTCCGTTGATGTTAGTACAAACTGGGAGATGATGATACGCTGCTTTACATCAGATGAGATCCGTGATGCATTGAGTTACCATAGAGACCTCGAGGTTGAGTGCTTAAACTCGGCTCACCTCATTGATAAGACCCACGTAACAGACTTGGTTAGCGATACCGTTGATGCGGCATCTTTCAATAATCAGTTGGCTCTTGGCTTTGGAAGCCAGGTTATCTCTCCTTTTTTAGATGACGCCATCTTGTTGGCGACCTTTCGCTTTGACCCACGGGAGCGCTTCTTCAAAGATGGGCGGAACCGACCTATCACGAAGCAAATCCTTGAAATGCATAAGGCTTCTGGTTTAACGAAATCTCGAAAGCTCAGCGGAGGGATCGCGGATTTGTTTGATTGGATGCGAAATGGCGTATTGAATAAGTTAGTATGTGATATTAAGCAGCCCAGCTTTCTCTCCATCAGCCAGGAGATTTAAACGAATTATTCAATCTCCTGATTGGTTCACCTGGAATATGCTGACTTTCGATCTTTTCGAAAAGAATATCGTACTCCCAATTTATGAAAAATCCCTTCACGCCTAATGCATGTATACGATCTAATGGTTCTCGTTGGTAGAATACAATGAACATGCGGAAATGGCTTTATTTCAGCCAGGCGCGTCTTAAAGTAAGAAAATTAGGCCTTTATTACGAACGTTATGTGCGGCTACATATAAAGCGGGTATATCACCGGATACAACCCGAAAACTGCTAATTCAACTACTGGAGCACTGCCAAAAATCCGTACCGTATTATCGCGAAATCATCACCAGGCTTGGCAATTTTTTTTATGAGGATCCTGAAGAATATCTAAAGAATTTCCCGATTCTGACAAAGACATTATCCGCAGGCATTTTAATGAGTTAATTGGTTGATCTTGCCGCGGCGGAAATGGTACGATAACAGTTCCGGAGGCTCAACTGGAGAGCCCGTTCGCTTCATACAGGATTTTGAGTATTATTACCGGTTAAGGGCAGTCGAATATTTTTTCTCCAAATTGGTAGGTAGGGAGCCGGGTGAGCCCGAAGTGGATCTATGGGGCTCAGCCAGACGATATTTACAAGTGCAAGAGAAATGGCAAAGCCGATGGGCTAATAAGCTAACCAATACAGTATTTTTATCAATACTTTTCGATGGACCCCTGAGAAAATGCGCGAAGCTCTCACAATGCTTCAATACTCAAAAAGCCCAAATTAATTGTTTCATATGTGGAACCAATTTACGAACTGGCCAGGTTGGCAGAACGCGAAGAGATTGCCAGTGGCACCGCAGAGGGCCATCATGACATCTGCAGGTACTTTACATCCTTATATGCGCGAAAAAATCGAACAAACGTTTACGTGTAAAGTGTATAACCGGTATGGCAGTCAGAGAAGTAGGAGGTATTGCCTGCGAACGTCCTGGGAAAAATGGCCTGTGGGTGGCGCCATGGTCGTAATTTTCATTGAAATTGTGGACGATCAGTATAATCGGGTACAGGACGGCATGAAGGTGGAAATCCTGGTGACTTCTCTCACAAATTATGCCATGCCTTTTATCCGCTATAAAATTGAGAGATCATGGGACCCTTTTACCAGTAAGTAATGATGGTCCGAAGGGATTTTAGCCAAGTGCTTGAAATCTGTTACAGGCAGGACGAATGGAATATTCCGAGCAAGGAATGGTACCCTGGTGAGCCCCGGATATTTTACAAGCATGTTATGTGACCAGGATTGGATCCGGAAATACCAGGTGATCCAGAAAAGTTTCACGCATTTTGTATTTAGGATTGTCAAGTCGGATTCGAATTACCAGCGGGATGAATTGGATGAAATTATTACGAATACGAAACTGGCTTTAGGCAATGAGTGTGAGGTCGATTTTGAGTTCGTGGATGAAATCCCAGCCAGCGGCTCAGGAAAATTCCTGTACACAATCTGCGAACTGCAAATGTGATTGCTCATCTCCCAAATGTTGTTGTGTTTTGATCCTATTTGTTTGAAGCAAATCAGCTCTCAATCCCCTATCCCTCATTTGTCTTGAGTTTGAGTTACGGATAATCAGCCTATATCCTCATACTTATGAATATTTACTCAAAAAAGAACTCTTCGATGAAAAGGCATAGAGTATTAATCATTAACGATAGTCTGGACCTAGGTGGGAAAGAACATCAACTCGCCTTGTTAGCTAAAAATTTGCCCAATGATTGGGAGAGAAAAGTATGGGTCATCGATGGGGGCCCTAACTATGAAACCTTTCAATCTTGTAACATTTCATTTCATTTACAACCTAGAAAGTGGAAATTCGACATCAGCCCGGCTTTTGATCTATGGAAATTGATCATTAATTGGCGTCCGGATATTATACATGCCTGGGGATGGATGAGTTGCCTCGCGGCAGCACCTCTATGCCGTATCCTTGGAATACCACTTATAAATGGCACGATCCGAGGGGTAATAGATCTTCACGATTGATAATGTTAACGGGGCAATGGCTCAGTTTAAAGATGGCGGATGGTATCATCGCTAATAGTCGCGCAGGCCTGGAAGTTTGGGGGATCACGAATAAGAAAGGTAAAGTTATTTACAATGGCTTTGATCCAGAGAAGGTTAGGTCAGTAAAACAATCTCATTAAGAATGATCAGTTTACTGTTGTCATGGAAGGACGAATGGTTTAAGAAAAAGATTTTCGTAGCTTTGTTGATGCTGCCAGACTACTATGTAAAGAAGGAAAAAGTTGGCGTTTTAAGGCTATCGGCTTTGGGCCAGAGCGTCCCAAACTGGTTGACTATGCCAAAGATTTAATTGAAACGAAGATAATAGAATTCCCAGAAGCAGGTCTGGAAGTAATACCGCTGATCGATTTGGCGGATGCCGGTGTATTAATGACCACCCCATTAACCTACGAAGGATGTTCGAATGCAATCATGGAATATATGGGCTTGCGACTTCCTGTAATTTGCACGCTTGGAGGAGGTAATCAAGAGTATGATTATCGAAGGCCAAACTGGATTTTAATACCGCCAGGAAAAGCAGAAGCCCTGGCCGACCGGTTAAGGTTGCTATATGAGAATCGTGACCTGGCACGAAAGATGGGGGATGCAGGTCATAAACGTTTTCTGCAATTATTTTCTGCAGAAAGAATGATAGATGAGACAGTTGAGTATTATAACCATTTTCTAAAATAATCTGGTTTCGGGGTTTCTCTGGTGCCAAATTTATGCAGGAACTTGATATGGATGAAACAGGTTACTTTTTATTCTCATTGGATACCGAGCTTGCCACTGGACGCTTTGATCATGATAAAGATCGTAAAAAAAGATTTTCCAGAGATGGAAGCCGGGAACGGCGATCAATAAACAGATTAATAGACCTTTTTGAAGAATACAGCATCGCCGGTACCTGGGCGATCGTAGGCCACCTGTTTTATGACCGATGTGAGTATTGCGAGATCTGCCCGGCGATGGATTGGAAGGGAAAATACTCGAGTTTTGATGAAGTTTATGGGACTGATAATCCAATGTGGTATGGGCTGATATCATTGAATTGCTCCTTGGCAGATAGGCCCAGGCAGGAAATCGCCTTTCACGGATTTTCGCACAAAATATTTGATGAAATCAGATGAGTGGACAAGAGGCAGAAAAGGAAGTTGAGGAATGGCTGCGTTTGGCAAACAGGAAAAAGATTGTCTCCCACGCAGTCGCTTTCCCGCGGAATGTGGTCGGGCACCTGGATATCTTGCAAAAAGCCGGGTTTACCTGTTATCGTAGTGAGCCAAAGCGACCATGGTTGATTTCGAAATCAGACATTTGGGCAGGTATATAAAAGCTATCGATCAGGTTCTGGGGTTATCCAATATCCCTATTTTTAACCTGGAAAATATCAATGACCACGGAATGGTCCCTTTATTCGTCTCAATGCTTCTTCGATCTCAACCGCAGGTTCGAGCATTTTCTGGACGCATTAAATTTGCACAATTTACGTTTTAGAAGGATTATTCGAGGGATACAAGTCGCTTACCGAAGAAAAGAAGATGATTCACATCTGGGCGCATCCATGTGATTTTCGTTCAGAGAAAGATTTTATTAAATTGCGGCACATATTTGCTGCCGTGTCACAGGAAATAAAAAGGGGCGAATGAGATCTGTGGGAATGACAGAAATGGCAAGAATAATGATCGATAAAAACACTACCCCCTTCATGGAAATCCAGGCTGATATTGGGGCATAAGCTCGGACCCAGGGAAAAGTGAAGCCTTGAAAATAAAAAAGTAAATAGTATCTTTGATAAAGTATCGGTGGGAACGCTGCCGCTCCCACGGGTAAAAAGGTTGTCTATGGAACCACCGTGCCCGAAGGAGCAGATAATTGATCAGTGTTTGGTTCGCTCTATCGGAATGCTGTCGCTACCACGGAATGGAAGGTTGTCCCTCGGGCTATCGCTCCCAAATAGAGGATGCTGGTGACTGTTGTTTGATCCGCACGGTAGTAACCATATTTCCAATAGTGGCTGCCCACTCCTCCCTGGCTCGATCTATACTGTAGCGTTGGGATATTCTTTCAAAGTAAGTACCTGGGTAAACTGGGTTTTCCCCTCATTGCGCCTCCAAACATCGATTGAGCCTGTAAAATCTTTCGAAAATTTTATTTTGATGACAAAATCAACCCATCTCCCAAGGTTCAGACTACCATCCGATAATGGAATATAGGCATGGCTATACTTTGCTGCCGGAGTATCGAGGTCGCCAGTAGTTACGTCTATGCTAAATGCATTCGTTGCTTCGAAACCAAATGCAGGAGAAGCATCAAGAGAATCCGGGCCATGAAGTTGTAAGAACTTACCCCAATGCAGGTCATGTATGTCATTTGCCTGTGGGGACCCAATCTGGGGGAAGTTTTATATTCTGAAAGCATAGTATTGAGTACCACTTGATTTATTTTCATAAATTGGTTTACCCTTGATATCTGACATAATAAGGGCTTCGGCCCGTTCCCCTGAAGAATTGATTGGATCATCTCCAGGTCGAACTTCGACACGGACAGCATGACCTCCGATTTGTCCTGGGTCAGTCATTGTTTGCATCCGATCACTTGCCACAGCCTGAATGGCTTTCCATCTTCCAGACCCGGTGATACCTTGCACCCAATTATTATTAAATGAAATACCAGATGGGAGTGACATGGCGTTAGCCGCAATGGTAAAAAAGCCTAATGCGAACATAAGAACTACCATCTGCTTCAAGATCGGTAAAGGCGAGGATGAATGTTTGATTTTCAAGTTTTTACTCTCCTGACTGCAAACCGAATTAAGGGAGAAAAATGGGGAAAGGGTTTGCGCCCGGTTTTCACGAGGTTCGCCTTATCAGTATGTTATTTAAAAGGCAAAGCAAAGTCGATTATAGTATGGGAAGTTTAGCATAACCTTAACAGTCACTCTACAAATCCTTGAGTCTGAAGTTGACATTTCTGTTAACTTTGGTTTTACCGTCTCCACTACCATAGTTCAGCCTTTTATACAAACTCATGTATGAACTTATGATCTAAGGAATGGGAATATTTATAATTATGAATAACAGGCCGATTTCGCTCAAATCCAGGAAACAAAGGGATCTGGTAATAATAAGGATACTTTTTCTTACCCCCAATTCAAACCTTCAAGGCCCAATGCCAAAGACGCGCCCCGTTATTTATACATGAGTTGGAAAATTCGGGCTGTCAGGTTACCAGGAGCACCTGGGGACGGCATTCAGAAAATGAGAACCTGTTCCAAAAAACAGTTGGTCGGTTTACAGATATCTGTAATGTGCTGAGACAATTATCCATTATTAAACCGGATATCCTTTATATAGAAACAACGCTCGATGAGCGTTCCCTGATAAGGGATTTTCTCTTGTTAGTTGCTGCAAGTTGGTTCCCGGTGAAAAAGATTTTGAAAATACATGGTAGTAAAACATCTTTACTGATCGAGCCGCGGCACTATGTGTATAAACTTCTTGCAAGGTTTATAATACACCGAAGCGATGCGATATTGCTACTATCTTATGAGGGGATGCAGAAATGGAAATCTTTTAAGCCCAGGGGACGGTATTATCGGGTAGACAATCCATTCTTTCCGGAAAAGCGACTCAAATCAGAAAGTAATCTGAATATCGTTAGCAAGGTAAATCTATCCCACACCTTGTTGTTTGTCGGGCGATTGATCAAAGATAAAGGAATATTTGAATTGCTTGAAGCAATGCCAGAGATTTTAAAACATGTTGACTGCCATTTGTTGATCGCAGGTGAGGGGAATGAAAAAGAAGAATTAATCCGCCGCATAAAGAATTCCAGATTGGAGAATTCAGTGTCCTTACTCGGATATCTGGATGCTATGAAGCTTCATGAGGTGTATCTAAAGTCAACAATGCTAATACTTCCCCTCATATCGGGAAGGTTTCCCAACAGCATTAACTGAAGCCATGAGTTTTGGGTTGCCAATCGTAACAACCCGGGTAGGAGGTATCCCTGATCACCTTCAGAATGGAGTCAATGCACTTTTCATAGAGCCCAAAGACCCTGAAGCTATAGCAAATGCGGTCATACGTTTACTAAACGATCCGAAATTATGCTTGGAATTGCACTGCGCAAATCTTGATAAGGTCAAAGAATTCCTGCCAGAAAACGTAGTTCATGCCTACATTGAGATATTTTTGGAAATATTTAGGAGATAGCCTGAAATACCTGAACCGGTTTGCAGGTCATAAAATCACCAGCATTTATGCAAAGGCTACCCCTAACCTTGATAAGTACCAGAAGGAAAACCTCGAATTATTTTGCCAGGGAAAAATCGTTTTTTTAGAGGATTTCTACTCGCTTGCTTTGGTCTCTACTGGAAAACAACACGTGATCCTGCAAGCGGGGCAAGACAAAGGGCATAAGAGCGAGATGTTGGCCTAAGTGAAAGCCATTCGCGATGGAAAACCTGAGCCAGTGCCTTTTACAAACTTGCTTAGCGTTACCAAAGCTTCTTTTGCCACTTTAGAATCGTTGGCTAAAAATTCGATTGTAAATCTAACGACGTAATATTATTCAAATAGAGCGGGAGTTAAAAAATAAATAATACCTGAATTTAGATTTACGATATCCTTAGACTTCTTCGCCGAAACAAGAATATAAATATCTAGTATCTCAATTGTTTCACATGTCATAATATTGAAGAATCTTCAATAAATCCATTGAATGAATTTATTAATCAAACCCGAGAAAATTCGAGAAAATGGCGTGTTGAATTATTTCAAAATCATTTTAATATCGATCTTAATACTAAAAATTTTAGATTTAGGATCAGAAAATGGTGATTATACCCATAAATTATTAGAGGGAGTGGATTATCTACCCACACACATTTACATTGCAGATATCAATGCAAAATCAGTAGAGGATGGAAATAAAAAGTTCGGATTAACCCCGTGGTTATTGAAGAAAGTGGAAAAGTACCATTTCCAGACCAATTCTTTGATATTGTTTTTTGTTCTTCGGTTATTGAACACGTAACAATTTTCAAGAATAAAATTTGGAATTCAATAACAAATCGCGATTTCAATAAGATTTCTTGGATAAGACAACAAGAATTCGCTGGTGAAATAAAACGATTGGGAAAATCATATTTTGTCCAAACTCCAAATAAATGGTTCCCGATCGAGTTCGCATACTTGGTTACCTTTTGTTGGTTTTCTACCGCGATTTATTTTATTGCCTGTGATTAGGATTACTAATCGCTTCTGGATTAAGAAAACCAGTCCAGATTGGCGCTTGATTTCAAGAAAAGATTTTACTGAATTATTCCCTGAAGCTCAGATTGTATTAGAAAAAAAATTCCTTTTCGTAAAATCTTTTATTGCATTAAAGCAAAATCATGATTATGCCTTTTTCCCCTCAATGTTTGAAAATTCATCAACAATGGTCAATTCTTGGATAGAGCAAGAAAATTTCGAGGGCTGGGATCCATTTGATGCACTCAACAGCCCCTTGCTGAAGAGGCTTACGGGTAAAAACCGTAAGATTGGGCAGTTTTGGGTCCAGTTACTAAAACGCAGTCCGATTAACTTCCGTCCATTATTTGGGATCGAAAAAGATTATAACCCCAAGGGAATGGGACTGTTTTTAGGTACGTACCTGCGAAAATACGGTAACACTCACTCCGATGTAGACCTTAAGAAAGCACAATTTTTTTCTACCTGGCTCGCCCAGAATAAATCTTCGGGCTATAGTGGAGCCTGCTGGGGATACAACTTTGATTGGCCTAATCGTAGCTTTTTAGCACCAGCGGGTGTCCCCACGGTTGTAAATACTGCGTTTATTGGGTTGGCATTATTAGATGCGTATAAAATCATGAAAGATCAGGCTTGTCTGGATTTGGCGCGTAGCTCCTGCGAATTTGTTTTGCATGATCTAAACAGGTTGACAGTGGATGGGGTTGGCACCTGCCTGTCTTATACTCCACTCGATCGCCGGTTTGTCCACAATGCCAATATTCTGGGTGCCTGGTTGTTGGCAGAGGTTTATGCCATTACAGGTGAGAAAGACCTATTGAATACCTCTATCTCATGTGTAAAGTTTACCTTGCACTCTCAGGCAGCGAGTGGCTCCTGGTCATATGGAACATCCTTAAATGATCGATGGATTGATAGTTTTCACACTGGATTTATTCTGGTTGGTTTGAACCGGATTTCCCGATTGTTTGACCTGCCGGTAATTGGAAATGTAGTGAAAATCGGTTATCAATACTGGAAAAAAAATTTATTCCTGGAAAATGGTTTTCCTAAGTATTATTCTAACCATGTATTCCCTATTGATATTCACGTTATCTCCCAGGCTATATTGACCTACTTGGAGTTTTCTGCAGTGGATCCGGCGAGTAAAGAAAGAGCAATTTACTTAGCTAATTGGGGTATTGAACATTTCCAGCACCCGGATGGCCATTTCTATTACCAACAAAATCTTGCATATACGATCCGCATTCCATACATCCGTTGGGCGCAGGCATGGATGCAACGAGCTTTGATTGAACTTCTTTCTGTTCTTTAAATAGTAGTTTATTGATACGTAGTCTGATGAACCATTTATGTCTATATGCCGTTGCGTTTTATATCGGATTTATCCGTGAAATGAAATAGGCTGAAAAAAAAGGCAGGATTTGGTTAAAAGGGCTGGAGTTAAATGATGCCTGAGAGGAATATGGTGATGGAAAGGATAGTATTCTTAGGATGTCCAGTTGACAACTTATGTATTGAGGAAGCACTGGATTGGATGTACACAAGGATCAAGAATAACGAACCCGGGAAGATCCTGGTCCTTAATGCCAATAAACTTTGGCTCATGTCAAAGAATCCACGCCTGGAACAAATTGTCAAAAAGGCTGAATTGATTATTCCTGAATGGGCTGTCTTTTGGGGGGCAAAAAGACTCGGGACGCCATTGAAAGCTTGCGTCTTCGGTATTGCTTTGGCGAGAGAGACACTCCGCTGGGCCCAATTAAAAAAATTTCGGCTGTTCTTCTTGGGGTCAAAACCACAGGTTGTGGAGACGCTTGTAACCAGGTTACAAAAAGAATATCCCGTGCTGCAAATCGCAGGGTATCACCATGGATATTTCGATCATGCAGAAACTCAAGCAGTGATTGCTGAAATTAATCAACCGCGACCGGATATATTATTGGTTGCAATGGGATCACCTAAACAGGAATTTTGGATCTCGGACAACTTCTCACAATTTCAAGTTCCTATTTCCATGGGGATAGGTGGCAGTTTCGACGTGTTAGCTGGTATCAAGAATGATACACCTGCCTGGGCGAGAGGCCATGGGCTTGAATGGTTTTACCAACTCTTGCAAAATCCGAAGGCATATTGGAAACGGTACCTAATCACAAATAGCTGGATTATCTGGAATGTAATTAAGGCAATTTTCCGTAAGAATTATAAAGTTATCCAACAATCTTACTTTGCCATGCTAGCAAGAATTCTTAATCAATAAGCCATTGACGGAAAGATTTCTAGACCGGCAGATCAATAATATTATCCCTTGGTTTTCTGGGGGGGGATTCTAGAATTGCTTGTCTGAATTGAAAGTAGGAGGAAATATGGCGATAGAAGAAGATTTATTAACTTACAGAAAAAATCGTGCCGTAGCTCAACAGCCTTGAGATGGCATTCGTTAATGCAACGCAATGCTCGTGCCTGGATGTCCTGCGTGCTGGCCTTTTCGGACGTGGCCGTGTTGTTGGCGGTCTTTTTGGCTGCCATGAGTTTGCGCATGGGAGATTTCGATCGCCTGGACCGGATCTATTATTTGAATTATTTCTGGGTGCCGGTGCTTTTACTGCTCATCATTTATACGGAAAATGGACTGTACCCCGGGATCAGGCTGTCTGCGGTTGAAGAAGTGCGCCGCCTGAGTTATTCGACCGGGCTGGTCTTCCTGATCGTGATCACCAGCACTTTTCTCCTCAAGACCACTGCCGTTTACTCCCGCCTCGTGTTCGGACTGGCCTGGGCAGCCGCCACCATTTTGGTTCCGCTGCTCCGGAACATCGTCCGGCGGCTGTAAAGGTATGGTAAATCATCTACCTGGGTGAACTGGGCGATATCTACTTCATTAAATGCCACATGCTTAAACTTGGGCAAACTGAAAAGGGTTTCAGACGAGTACGTCTAATGGAGACCACCACTATTCATCTGGATGAATTAAAATTCATCCTGGCCAATATTCGTCATCCTGATCTGCTCGACGAACATCCCTGGACGAAAAGTCTCGTGGTCAGGCAGGGGCAGAATGGCGAAAATCCATTGGATTCGCACCGCCCGGGAATTCGGCTGATCACGGCCATCAGCATGCTTTTCAAAAAGCTGATGCCCAGTACGCCGCCCAGGCATGGAAAACGGCTGGACACGCGCTGGTGTCAATTCGGGCTGCTGGCGGCCGAATATTTTGCCCCTTTCTTATATGGAACACCCTATCCCACCTCGTTACGGGACGCCTGGGGCAGGATCGATCAGGTCCTCCCCCTTTTTGTTTTTGGAAAACCAGGCGAGGAATTGTCCGAGCAGGAAAGTTCGAGCTATCGCTTATTCGACGAGAATTCCGAGCCGACTCCGGTCAGCACCCTGAGTGATTGGCACGCGAACGGTTTGCAGGAACTGGCGGCGCTCTTTCTCAATACCGAACAGTATCTCAGCCGGAAATTGTCCCTGCCATCCCCCATCTTGAATCCAATCCGGACCTCGGCATCTTTACAGGAAAAAGATCAGAGAATACAGCTTTCAAACGCAGCCGGTTCGCGAAAGAGGCACAAGCCCGGATCGTGGATCAAGAGAATCTGGATTGGCGCTGCTGGTCGTCCTGCTGCTTGGTCTGCTTTCGGTTGGGGGAGTTCGGGGTATCCAGATCTATCGGGATGCCAAAACAGTTCAAGCTGACCTGAAACAGATGGAAGGTTTTATGGATGGGAAACCGGATGTTTCCTCCCTTGGACCGGCCGTCCCGCTGCTTTCCCAGACCCGGCAGGATGTTGCCAGGGTGACGTCTGATCTGACCCCTTTCCTTTGGGCTGGAAAATACCTGGGCTGGGTTCCGGTCCATGGGGGCGATCTCGTTCAGTCAGACGCTCTTCTTGAAATGGCCAATGCTCTTTTGATCTGCGGAGATGAAACCAGCCAGGGAATCCTGCCACTCTGGCGCGTTGTCTACGTTCAAAAACAACATCCAACAATGACCGGATTGTCAAAGCTGCTCGTGGAGGCTCAACCGCATTTATCCAATGCCAGCTCTGGCCTTGAACCAGGCGGTTGAGGTACGCAAAAGACTGGAAGTTGGACGGCTCTCTCCTGAAATTCGGAGTCTGATAACTGCAAGGATCGACCCGGCTTAGCCATCCTGCAAGAAGGCCTGCCTTTTGCGATGGCATTACCAGAACTAGTCGGCGCCTCCGCAGCCGGGCCGAAAACCTACCTGATCCTGTTTGAAAATGAAGACGAACTGCGCGCCACGGGTGGATTTCTCTCTGCGGTAGGTACGGTGGTGGTGAAGGATGGCGACATTGTGAGTTTCAATGTGGAGGATGCATATGCCCTGGACGATCTGACCAAGCCCTACCCGCCGGCCCCCTGGGAGTTACAGCAGTATATGGACGCTCAGATCCTGCTCCTGCGTGATTCGAACTGGTCGCCGGACTTTCCGACTTCCGCCGCGATGGCGGAATACCTTTACGCGTATACGCGCTTCCATTCCGCAGATGGTGTCATTGCGATCGACCAACACGCGGTTCAAATGCTGTTGACTATATTTGGTCCTGTTAATGTAGACAATGCTACTTACCCGATCACATCCGAGAATGTCATCGATTATATGAGGGCAGCCAAGTTTGGAAACGGCACAATCCCATTTGACCCGGCGCATCGAAAGGATTTCATTGGCATTCTGGGGGAAGCGCTGTTGGCGCAAATAAAAAGCCGGCAGGACATTCCATTGGAAACTCTGGCCAAAGTGTTGATTGAAGCAATGAATGAAAAACATATCCTGGTGCAATTGGATAACCCAACCGTGGCAGCCATCCTGGCTGAGCAGGGCTGGGATGGCGCGCTGCGTCCCGGCCTGGGGGATTTTCTGATGCTGGTTGATTCGAATGTCGGTTTTACCAAAAGCAACGCGGTGATTGACACGCTGCTTGACTATGACGTGGACCTGTCCAACATCAAAGTACCGATTGCAAACTTGAAGATCACCCAGACCAATCACGCCACGGGAAATGTGCCCTGCACACCTCTTGGCGGTGTCAACACCGAAAACTACTTGGATTGGATCAACCTCTGTTACTGGGATTACCTGCGGGTGTATGGTCAAGAGGGTATGCAACTCCTTTCGGCCACTCCGCATGCAATCCCCGGGGAATATATGCTTGATGGAGTGGATCTACCGGCACGCGTTGATAACCTGGACGAAGGCATCCCGGGAATACAGAGTTTTGGAACCCTCGTGCTTGTTCCGGTCGCCGCCACTCTTGAGACGGATTTTCAGTTTCAAATCCCTGCCCGGGTTGTGCGCCCCGGGAATGATCCAGGAACTTTATCTGTATGAGTTGCATGTACAAAAACAACCCGGCACGGTGGCTGATTCAATAAATATCTGTGTCCATTTGCCCGCAGGGTCGGCTGTCGTGAAGAGTTCACCTCAAGGAAACTGGAAAACTGATGAATGGTGCCTGAAGGGTGATTTACGTACGGATATAAAGATCCAGCTTGAATTTTCCACCTCAGATGGAGCTATTCCCAATCTGGGAACAGTCTCGCCCTAGAGGTTTAAAGAGAAGCGGCCAGATAAAACAAGTTGATCTCCCTGTGATTACTCAGAAAGTCGGACGAAATCCGTAACAATTGATTCCGAATAGATGTACAATATTTATACGGAAATTTGAATTTCAAGGAGAATATCCGCTATGAAGATCAATGTGCGTTTTGTCTTTGCTGCCGTTCTGATCGCGAGTATCGCCGCGTTGGGCATTAACCATGGCGCCTGGGCAAAGCCGGCTGATCATCACGGAACAGTCCCTCCTTGCCAGACTTCAGATACCCGGACAACGGGTGGAGTCTTGAAAACCTGCTCGTCGTTAGTCACTGTGACATATGTACCCTACGGTGGAAGTGCCACCGTGACCGAAATCAATCCGGGACAGTATGGCAAAGCCCCGAAGCCCAGGAATTTTGGCCCCGGAGTGAATATTGTGGTTCTCGATAGACATAACAAACCCGTCCAATCAGACCTGGTCATTGTTTGTTTCCCCGATCCTACGATGAAAGGTTTGATTTATTACTGGTCGTCTCAGAAGGGTTGGGTGCTTTCGCCGACTTATCATGATAAAAAGGCTGGCCTGACCTGCACGCTATCATGGTTCACCGGCGTCTTTGCGATCGCGTATTGATCGATCAAATGGGAACATAGTCAAGACCTATTCTTTCTCGGATACGGTGGGGCAGAGTCATACTCTCCCCACCGTTTGATATTAAATTGATGATATCTACCCGGATTTCATTTCGCTGGATTTCCATAACCGGTTCGGTTTTGATTCTCAGCGGAGTCTATCTGAGCACGCTGGCACCCGGCTTAAGCTGGGCCAATCATGGCGCGGATGGCGGTGATTTTATTTCCGCGGCTGCCACGGGTGGCGTCCCCCACCCGACGGGATACCCGACCTACCTGGTTCTAATGCGCCTCTTTCAGATGATTCCATTGGGTTCCCTGGCTTATCGCACGAATTTCTTGTCGGCGGTTTGTGCGGTGATTGCCGCGGTCTTCGTTTGCCTTTCCATCGCCCGGCTGCCCTTTTTACCTGGGCGGCTCAATTGGGTGGGCGGAGGGATTGCCGCGCTTGCCTACGGATTGGCTCCTTTGGTGTGGTCTCAAGCGGTGATCACCGAGGTATACAGCCTGCAGGCGCTTTTCACAGCAGTACTCTGTTACCTGTGGGCATGCAAATTCGAAGCAAAGACTTATCCCTCGAGTTCTCTATGATCTATGTTTAGGACTGATATCCGGGCTCGCGATGGGCAACCATCTTACGACCTTATTTTTCCTGCCATTTGTCTTCTGGATGGGGGGTGTGGTCAGTCGAAATAAAGGACAACGGGATTTAAATCGGGGTAGTTTCTTAATCGGCTGGAGAGTGAATTGGGGTGCGCTTGGATTGAGGCTGGCAGGTTTCTTGAGCGGCATATCAATTTATATCCTATTGCCGTTATGGGCGAGCACGCATCCACCAATCAATTGGGGAAACCCGGTCACTCTGAAGAACTTTCTTTGGCTGGTTTCCGGACAACTATATGCAGGGCGGATATTCGGAGTACCATGGGATATTGTCTTCCCCCGCATCCAGTACTGGGCCGGGCTTTTGATTGATCAATTTGGCTGGCTTGGCTTGATCGTCGGAATTTATGGTTTATTCTCCAATCAAAAGTATAAAATGAATAAACTATATTTTTTTACCGGTTGGCTGTTCTTTGCTTTTTCCATTTTCTCGATTGGATATGACTCGTATGACTCGGACGTTTACCTCATACCTGCTTTCATGGGATTTTCGATATGGGTTGGCATTGGCGCGGTGGGTCTGATCGATTGGGCTCATCATAGAAGGGACTGGATGGGAGGTCTATTGGGAGCCCTGATTCTTTTCGGACTGGTCGTTCCCGCCGTCTTTCACTTTCAGACAGTGGATGCTTCGCATGACCAGAGAGCAGAGAGTTTTGGTGATAAGGTTATTCAAATTGCGCCTCCCCAGGCAATTGTATTCACCGAAGGAGATGAGGCTACATTTGCGCTCTGGTATTTCCACTTTGCGCTTCACCTGCGGCCGGATATGATCGTCATCGCAAGCAATCTATTACCCTATGACTGGTATCGTTCCACACTGAGTTCCACTTATCCCGCCCTCATCCTGCCGATTCACCCGTTCCAGACTTGGGAAATGGCGGTTATTGAGGCCAATTCAAATCACCCGATTTGTACGGCTTCCTCACAGGATCAGATCACGTTTTCCTGTCAGTGAACTGAATGCACATTCAGGAAGGTTCAGGAAAATCCATGAAGATAATTATTTCTTTACTTGTTTTATGTGGGTTATCGGCTTGTTCTATATTCATCCCTTCTTCCAAAGGCACAGGCACGTCTGGCGGGACGGAACCGGGTTCTGCCTTACCTTCTGCTGCAACGGCCACGCTGCCTCCAATGGATTTAGTGCCAGAAGTTCCTGCGATCAAAGGGATCTTGATAGTGACAAACACAGGTCCCGCCTCCAGCGAAGCGTTCACCATACCAGAGGAAGGCATGTACCGGATCAATTGGCAACAGGCCAGTACTGGTAAATTTGTACTGGCAGTGATTAATACGGATCCAGCCCAGGCTGGAACGCCTTACGGCAACGTGATCTTCGAATCCACCACGGGACCTAGCGCAAGATTTTCTGATTATGCGTTCATCGCAGGCCAATATAAGATAACGGTTGAAGAGGCAGACGGTCCGTGGAAAGTGTGGGTGGAGTATATTGGTCCAGTGAATCAACAATGACCTAATCACGGAACAAGACTGCTTGAAGATTGATATTGGATATATCCCACCTGAGGGGAAATCTACTATAACAAGGCAGTACTGAAATACCTTTCAGCCCGATCCGGAAGCACGGTTACAACATTGTTGCGACCACTATCCAACTCAAGCGCAGCAGAAACATTTGCCCCTGATGAAGTGCCTACCAACAAACCTTCTTTGAGGGCAAGTTTGCGAGTCATTTCAATTGCTGCGTCGTCAGATACAGTGATTACCATATCAACCAGGTTTATATCCAAGACATCTGGCACAAATCCATCCCCAATTCCCTGAATCACGTGGAGGCCCGGCTCCCTTCCTAAGAGAGCGGCGCTGTTCTTGGGTTCAACTGCGACAATCTTGATCTCTGGTTTTTTTTCTTTGAGGAATTTCCCGACACCCTGGAGGGTACCACCACTCCCTACCCCAGCCACAAATAATCCAACATCGCCGTTAAGTGCATCCCAAATTTCTGGGCCGGTTTGGAGATAATGGACTTCCGGATTGAGTGGATTCTTGAACTGGTTGACTACGAAATATTTTGTTGGTTCCTCTTCGGTGATTTCCTTCATTTTTTTCAGGCATCCACCCAGACTCTCAATGGCAGATGTAAAGATTATCTCTCCTCCGAAGGCTTAAATAATTTTCTTCCGCTCTTCACTCATATTTTCTGGCATCAAACAGACAACTTTGTATCCCATCTGTACGCCAACTAATGCCAAGCCAATACCTGTGTTTCCAGAAGTAGATTCGATAATCGTCATACCAGGTTTGAGCTGTCCTGATCTTTGTGCGGAGAGAAGTATATGTTTTGCAACTCGATCTTTTATGCTGCCTCCCGGATTTAAAAATTCAGCCTTTGCATACACATTTCCGGAAGAAATTTCCTTTAATTGAACAAGCGGTGTGTTCCCAATGGCATCCAGGATTGATTTAATTGATGCAACCTTATTCATAGTAACGACTCCCTCTGTAATATAATCAAATATCTAATTTGAAATAATTATGAATATTCTAGTATATTAGCGATAATTTGCGCATATTAATAAGGTATTAATAAAGAGAACTGGAATAAGAGAAAACCAAAGTTTCTTTAAAATCCTTTAGGAGGCGATGAAATCCTTAAACATGAACTGCCCCGCCAAAAGCCGGGGTCAGGTCAATCATTAATGTCTCCTACCTCTAAAAATTAGGAGAAAAAGAATTCGAGAGTAAACAGAGAACCATCAAAAGACCGACAAATATAACGATCGCTATGATGATCGCCTTCCAGTTTGGTTCCTCCTGATGGCCATAGATGGGCTACGGAGGTCCATATATTTCGCCCCTCTCCAAAGCATCCACTTTTTTTTGTAACTCCTCATTCTCCCTCTGCATTCTGTCATGTTCCATTCCAGCCATCGCATGGCTCAGATCAAACAAGGGATCGTGTTTAGGATTTATATCGTTCTCCTTTCAGATGTACGTAGAACGCACAAAGCCGGTATCTGCTGACTTATTTCTGACAGGATACCGGCTTGGTGCAACGGATAGAATTATTTACTTTGGTGACTATATCATCTTTCTATCATAAGGCACGATTGAAACTTGATCACCTTTCAAACTGCATCTATAGCCCTCCATTATCGACCGGTCCGGCTCGGCGATGAGCTTCTTTAGTATCCAGGTTGATCTGCTTCAAGTACCGCTGTAAAACACTTTTCCCCTCATGTCCCATCAGTTTCGCCAGGGTGAAATCCTCAACCCCATTTATTGTGAAATGACAAAAGTCCAGACCGCTGACCAGACTGAAGGCCCGTAGGTACCCTTGCTTTGGACACGCCAATAGAGGGTGGTGTTGACCGGCAAAGCAGCAGAGGGGGTATACATGGAGGCAGTTACGCCGTGTTTCCCGACCAGTGAAGTGAAGTTATTGGTCCTGGAGATCTGAACGGTGTAGCCAGTGACACCGGGCACATCATTCCAGTCGAGTGTGGGGGGGTTATTGAGCAAGATCGCCACATTATCTGGTGCACTCAAGGTCGGCGGCTGGAACGCCGTACGGAAAGTGCCCACTTTTGACCAGGAACTGGATTTTCCAAGGATGTTGTACGAACTGACCCGCCAGAAGAACTTAGTATTGGATGCCAGGGGGATGCTGTAACTTGAGTTCGTTGTTCCAACTACATTCCGGTCGATCACCATGCTGGAGAAGTCGGAATTGTCATCCAGCTGAAGGCGGTAATGATCAAAGGCAGGGGCACCGGTTGGTACCGTGGATTTTTTCCAAGACAGCAAAGGAGTGTAGTTCGTGATCAGTACATTTTTCAATGGCGAGACCAATGATGGTACTGAAGGCGGCTTGGTAGTATTAGGGGTATTTGTAAAAGTGTAGGTAGGCGTAGGCGTTGGTGTGTAAGTTGGAGTTCTGGTTTGAGTAGCAGTAGGTCGCAGCGAAGATTGAAATTCATATGCGCCAATTTCATAAGCTACGCCTTGAGGACGAGAAACGCCGTCAAAATCATCTGGGACTACAGACCCCAAATCATATCCAGCATCAATTGCCGGAGAAGGTGATAGAAGGTGATAGTTTTCACTAGCGGGGTCTACAAACTGCGGGTTTATATCTAGTAGGTTGTGTAAGAAAGGGGCGGGCAAACATTGACCATAATCGCCCCAATCCACGCAGGGTTGTTTCCCGTCGCTGTTGTAGGTCAGGTTATAGTCAAAGATGATATTGGCGGTACTGCCAAGGAATATAACCGCGCTGTGTACCGATTGTAGAAGATATTATTTTCGATCCAAACGTGATTGATATTTTCCAATTTCAAGGCGCCGGGATAGCCGCTGGAAATCTGAAGGCCATCAAACACATTATTGTAGATGTATAGGTGGTCAGCCCCACCTGCGCCATCTGCAAAGGCAGAGATTCCAATTACGCTGCGAAAAATGTTATTGCGGAAGTAAAGGTATCTGCTCCGTCTTGCAGCATAAACGCGGAGCCGTCATGGTTTTCGCAATAGTTTTGCTCAAAAGTTATGTTTTTCCCTGGAGTTGGGCCAGAACCACCGAAGGTCTGAAAGCAGTCGATGTGGGGATTTTTATTATAGGGGTCGCTCCCAAGCTGGTATGGATGATATTGTTTCGGAAGATATGCCCCGTGCCAAAGAAGCGCATCCCATCAGCGTCCACATTGACTGTATTGTTGCAGTTTGTCCCAATATTTGGATGGCATTGTCGGCAGCACCATCGAATCAATACCAAGTAGGTATTGTAAACACATTATTTTCCACAGTGGCATTATCTGCAATACGTTTATCCAGACAGCACGATCCCATCAGCGTCCACATTGATGTATTGTTGCAGTTTGTCCACAATATTTTTGGAGGCACGGTGCGGTTAACATCATTGCCCTCAATCAAGTTATTCGTGCCATAGACATTAATGCCAATATTTTCATTGAAGTACAGCCGGTTGTTTCTAATCGTGTTTGAAGAACCGGGCACATCAATCCCATTCAATGAAGCATCATGGATGTAGTTATTTTCGACAATATTATTCGAGCCGCCAGCATAAACGCCCGCCTCAGTCTGTGTATTTCCCCAACCAGTCCAATCTGTATTGGCAATCTCAAAACCATTAATAACAATGTAGTTGGCACTAATATTAAACCCCTTCATTACCACCTGTCCCTGAGTTTGGTAAGTGATTGGCGAACCAGATGCACCAGACTTAGTGATGCTTACTCTTTGTGTAGAGTAGTCTCCGGCTGCAACAATCACAGTATCGCTTGCCGCCATAGTATTTGCAGCCTTCTGGATCGTTTTCCAAGGTTGAGTTTGTGTTCCCGGATTTGAGTCATTCCCCGACGGGGAGACATAATATGAATTGGCAGCTTTGGCCGGTGAAGGGAAAAACAAACCAAGGACTATAAGAATAGCACAAATGCAAGCAAGTAGGTTTTTTTTATTGACCATTCCTTATCCTTTTATTTTCAGAATATGGTTTAGGGAAGTAACGCGTGCAATATGACTTTTTGGTGCCATCTCAATAGCCCTTAGGTGAGGGCGCCGCGGTCATTTGTACGCGTTAGGGCTGTGTTGTGTTACAGCAGTCAGCATCCTATAACTACAGTCCCTTGTTTCCGGTGACCAGGCTATCGTAGCCATGCAGTACATGACATTAGACCCTTGGCTTTGCGTCCCCGGTTTTTACCGGGTTTGCCTTTATCGATCAAGCAGATTTCAAAATACTGACTTTCAAATAAATAAGCCTGGTATCGTATCAGGCTCGTCGTCAAGCAAACATAATTTTTTTTCGGCGGCCCGGCGATCTTGCGGAAAGTCTCCGTTTAGACCCGTAACTTTGCGTCCCTGCCTTTCAACAGGTTTACCTTTTCAACCGATGTATTTCATTTTACGTTTGTATTCTACAGCTTATGATTTGAAAAAGACTTTACAGCGCTGTAAGGGATGTTTACAATCTGATTAAAAGGGAATGATCTTGGCTTCGCAAATTGGAAGAAGTGGAACAAATAAATGTATACGGCGATATCAGTTCTTGCACTAATCACAGATACTATTCCCCATTGGTATAGGAAAAACAGTACCCCCTTCGCCAGATCTCGGATAAAACCAGAAGCCGTCCTCGAAGATAAGGATGGGACAGGGGAAAGAGGAATTACACCACAACTGATGGCAACTGAAGGACGCCTAGGCTAATCCCTGCAGGATGTTCCGCGAAGGAGGGTGGGCGGGAAGAAGGAATGGTTCTTTGCCTGAGTTCCTATCTGCTTGGGATTAGCAGTTTCAAGTATAATTTAGCAAATAATCATGAGCCAAGTACTTAGCTGATAAATGTAGATGCTCCTTGGAAAGTGCTGGGTACCTGACAGGTGGAGATAGAAGAGTTGTCGAAAGATTTAATAAAAAAGCCGGAAAAGAAAGCTTGGCCAGGACATCGATGCCCTTATCTTGGTCTGGCACATGATCCCGATACTGTGATTTCCAAGCCATCCCAATGGAATCTGTGTTTCCATGTCAAACGAGCCGCGCCGGTAGCGCTGGAGCATCAATCTTCGTACTGTTTATCCCCCGGCTATCGTGAATGTGAAGTCTTTAAAAAGAACCTGACTGCTTCTCTTCCCAATGGAATCAGAGGCAATCAATTTGGAGATACAAAAAGGAAATTGCTTTTAATAAGTATAGGATTAATCCAAAGCGTGCTCGTTTTGGTAGGAGTACGTGTTTGGCTGGGTTCTTTGCATGGTTTGTTGGGGTTTTTCAGGGACGGACTTTCAACTAGGACACCGACTTTAGAGTTTACAATAAAGACGACTCTCACATCTACCATTACCATCTATCCAACTCACGTGAACGCTACGCTTGCTTCCACGATATCTTCTCTGACTTCTTCACCCTCTTTTATACCTCCCACCCTTACACCAACAGCCTCCTACACTTCAGTACCTCCCACCCTTACACCATCAGCCACTTTCACTTCTACGAGATATTTTCTGATCCCGACATATACTCCTGTCCCGACAAGTCCCCCTTCCCCGCCGAAACATACCCCGGTCCCACCAACCTCAGTCCCGCCAACTTCGGTCCCGCCTACTTCAGTTCCGCCAACTTCAGTTCCGCCTACCTCCCCGCCGACTTCTGGCCCGCCAACATCTGCCCCAACCCCTCCTGACTGATAGGTAGCTAATGCTGGCTTCTTCTACTTGCACAAATATACAAACAAAATTCCAAGAAGCCTGAAAAAAACGCTGAAATGGAACTATAAGGTGTTATATGAAAATTTCACGTATATCCACCGCTTTAATATTGGCCATCGCTTTCATTCTCATTAACGTATTGCCGGTGTTGGCTGACACACCGACTGTGGATACCTTTACGGTCACCACACCATCAAATAGTCTCGACATCCCTATCACCGCCTTCACAGCTACCGGTACTGGTGGCGTATCCGGTTACCTGATAACCGAGTCTTCCACGCAGCCTGCGCCAGATAACTCGGGTTGGTCATTCACGGCCCCGACAACCTATACGGTTGCTTCGGATGGCGCTTACACCCTCTACCCCTGGGCCAAGGATGCCGCCGGCGATGTTTCCACCGTTTTCGCTACCCCACGCACGATAGTGGTGGATACGACTGCGCCGACGGTGAACACCTTTACGGTCACCACACCATCCAACAGTCTCAACATCCCCATCACCGCTTTCACGGCTACCGATACGGTTGGCGTGACCGGTTACCTGATCACCACCTCTGCCACCCCGCCTGCGCCGGGTGCGGCAGGCTGGACAGGCACGGCGCCGGCCACCTTTACGGTTGCTTCGGATGGCGCCTATACCCTGTACCCGTGGGCCAAGGATGCCGTCGGCAATGTCTCCAATGTATTCGCCACCCCACGCGCAGTTTCCGTTGACACCACCAAACCGACGGTGAACACCTTTACGGTCACCACACCATCCAACAGTCTCAACATCCCCATCACCGCTTTCACGGCTACCGATACGGTTGGCGTGACCGGTTACCTGATCACCACCTCTGCCACCCCGCCTTTGGCAGGTGCGGCAGGCTGGACAGGCACGGCGCCGGCCACCTTTACGGTTGCTTCGGATGGCGCCTATACCCTGTACCCGTGGGCCAAGGATGCCGTCGGCAATGTCTCCAATGTATTCGCCACCCCACGCGCAGTTTCCGTTGACACCGCCAAACCGACGGTGAACACCTTTACGGTCACCACACCATCCAACAGTCTCAACATCCCCATCACTGCCTTCACGGCTACCGATACGGTTGGCGTGACCGGTTACCTGATCACCACCTCTGCCACCCCGCCTTTGGCAGGTGCGGCAGGCTGGACAGGCACGGCGCCGGCCACCTTTACGGTTGCTTCGGATGGCGCCTATACCCTGTACCCGTGGGCCAAGGATGCCGCCGGCAATGTCTCCAATGTATTCGCCACCCCACGCGCAGTTTCCGTTGACACCACCAAACCGACGGTGAACACCTTTACGGTCACCACACCATCCAACAGTCTCAACATCCCCATCACCGCCTTCACGGCTACCGATACGGTTGGCGTGACCGGTTACCTGATCACCACCTCTGCCACCCCGCCTTTGGCAGGTGCGGCAGGCTGGACAGG
Source organism: uncultured Chloroflexia bacterium (assembly GCA_963827305.1). GTDB lineage: Bacteria > Chloroflexota > Anaerolineae > Anaerolineales > Villigracilaceae > UBA877. Next base: position 211,198 of record CAWHAM010000008.1, on the reverse strand, counting down.
CACGGCGCCGGCCACCTTTACGGTTGCTTCGGATGGCGCCTATACCCTGTACCCGTGGGCCAAGGATGCCGTCGGCAATGTCTCCAATGTATTCGCCACCCCACGCGCAGTTTCCGTTGACACCACCAAACCGACGGTGAACACCTTTACGGTCACCACACCATCAAATAGTCTCGACATCCCTATCACCGCCTTCACGGCTACCGATACGGTTGGCGTGACCGGTTACCTGATCACCACCTCTGCCACCCCGCCTTTGGCAGGTGATTCGGGCTGGACAGGCACGGCGCCGGCCACCTTTACGGTTGCTTCGGATGGCGCCTATACCCTGTACCCGTGGGCCAAGGATGCCGCCGGCAATGTCTCCAATGTATTCGCCACCCCACGCGCAGTTTCCGTTGACACCGCCAAACCGACGGTGAACACCTTTACGGTCACCACACCATCCAACAGTCTCAACATCCCCATCACCGCCTTCACGGCTACCGATACGGTTGGCGTGACCGGTTACCTGATCACCACCTCTGCCACCCCGCCTTTGGCAGGTGCGGCAGGCTGGACAGGCACGGCGCCGGCCACCTTTACGGTTGCTTCGGATGGCGCCTATACCCTGTACCCGTGGGCCAAGGATGCCGCCGGCAATGTCTCCAATGTATTCGCCACCCCACGCACGGTAGTGGTGGATACGACTGCGCCGACGGTGAACACCTTTACGGTCACCACACCATCAAATAGTCTCGACATCCCCATCACTGCCTTCACGGCTACCGATACGGTTGGCGTGACCGGTTACCTGATCACCACCTCTGCCACCCCGCCTTTGGCAGGTGCGGCAGGCTGGACAGGCACGGCGCCGGCCACCTTTACGGTTGCTTCGGATGGCGCCTATACCCTGTACCCGTGGGCCAAGGATGCCGTCGGCAATGTCTCCAATGTATTCGCCACCCCACGCGCAGTTTCCGTTGACACCACCAAACCGACGGTGAACACCTTTACGGTCACCACACCATCAAATAGTCTCGACATCCCTATCACCGCCTTCACGGCTACCGATACGGTTGGCGTGACCGGTTACCTGATCACCACCTCTGCCACCCCGCCTTTGGCAGGTGATTCGGGCTGGACAGGCACGGCGCCGGCCACCTTTACGGTTGCTTCGGATGGCGCCTATACCCTGTACCCGTGGGCCAAGGATGCCGTCGGCAATGTCTCCAATGTATTCGCCACCCCACGCGCAGTTTCCGTTGACACCGCCAAACCGACGGTGAACACCTTTACGGTCACCACACCATCCAACAGTCTCAACATCCCCATCACTGCCTTCACGGCTACCGATACGGTTGGCGTGACCGGTTACCTGATCACCACCTCTGCCACCCCGCCTTTGGCAGGTGCGGCAGGCTGGACAGGCACGGCGCCGGCCACCTTTACGGTTGCTTCGGATGGCGCCTATACCCTGTACCCGTGGGCCAAGGATGCCGCCGGCAATGTCTCCAATGTATTCGCCACCCCACGCCCTGTTTCCGTTGACACGATTGCGCCCACTGTCACTAATGTTACCTCCACCACCGCCAATGGTAACTATACCATTGGAACTCTCATCCCTATCGGGGTAACTTTCAGTGAGGTTGTGAATGCTATCGGAACCCCGCAATTGACACTCGAAACAGGTACAACTGATAGAACCGCAAGCTATTCAGGCGGCACTGGCACGAATACACTGATATTCAACTACTCCGTCCAGACCGCAGACAGTTCCGCTGATCTAGATTATGTCTCAACAACTTCACTTACCTTGAACGGCGCCACGATCAAAGATGCAACCTTCAACAATGCAACCTTGATCCTCCCCGCTCCTGGAACCGCGGGTTCCCTTGGTGCAAACAAGGCCATCGTTATTGATACTACTGCTCCGACCATCAGCATTGGAGCGCCAAGTGTCCCGGCCACGAAGAGTGGACCGGTTACATACACCGTCACCTATGCTGACACATTCTTCAATACAAGCACGCTTATCGTTACCAACATTACCTTGAATAGTACCGGTAATGCGACTGGCTCGGTTGGCGTCACAGGCTCCGGACTGACGCGATCTGTGACCATCAGCAGCATCACTGGCAACGGTACATTGGGCATCTCGATTGCAGCCGGAACAGCCAGCGATACTGCCGGCAACCTTGCCCCGGCGGCAGGACCAAGCACAACCTTCATAGTCGATACAACTGCGCCAAATCTCTCCTGGATTACGCCGCCGCCTTGCGGTCAAACCACATGCTACTACGATGTATCTAATCAAACCATCCAGCTCGCGGTCAATGCCAGTGATATTGCTGGCATCTCTAAAGTTGTTTTCAGGCGCTGGGACCAAGTATCCACCTGGATTCCAATTATTACTTTATACAGTCCACCTTACAGCCTAAACTTTGATACCAGTGTGTTGCTTCCTGATTGGAACCAGATCGATGTAAGAGCATACGACAATGCCAACAATGTTTCTGAAAGTTATATCTTTTTAAAACACTTTCCTTATTGGCAATTTTATTTACCTTTGATTTCCCGCTAAAAGTGTTCTACAGTGGATAAATCTCGCAAGGCTTGATAGAGGTAAACTCTACCTAGCTTCATTGCTTCATTTCTGATCATCTCACGCACGCTGACTAACCTGTCGGCCGCATTGACTGCTCCGCCGCCGAACGGACTAGCCGTAACTAATGTGACAACCGACTTTCAGGGCGGCAATTATAAGACTGACCATTTGGTCTTATTTCAGGTGATCTTCTTAACTTCCGTCAATGTGACCGATACGCCGCTGCCCACGCTTTCTACCGGTAGCTCAACCAAGGCAGAGGTAATTACTCCTAGTTTCTCTCAAACACTCGTATTTAGAGCCTCCCTTTGCATACCGGGGTGATAGAATCAATATTTAGACAAGGCTTACGGCCTGTCCACGCCTGAGGTCAGATGCCAGATCAAATCACTATTCGCGGCGCGCGCCTGCATAACCTGAAGAACATCAACCTTTCGATCCCGAAGAACCAGCTCGTCGTTCTGACCGGCGTGTCCGGTTCGGGCAAATCCACCCTCGGGTTCGATATCCTGCTCAAGGAAGGCCAACGCCAATACCTGGAATCGCTAGGACTGGTGCCCTTTGGGCTGGCGAAAGCGCCGGTCGACACCATCAGCGGGCTTTCCCCATCCATCAGCGTGGACCAGCACCTCACCAATCACAGTCCGCGCTCCACGGTGGGCACTGCCACGGAAGTCTATACCTATCTACGCGTGCTGTATGCGCGCCTGGGACATCGCCCCTGCCCGAATTGCGGAAAAGACGTCCCGCCCTTCTTCGTTCCACCCAATGGAGAATGGGAGGATGAGTCCGATGGAGACGAAGATGAGTCCACTCCGGAAGAGACCTTTCCCTGCCCAAATTGCGGCACAGCCATTCCAGAGATTGGGATGGCAGCTTTTTCCTTTAATAAACCCGCCGGAGCCTGTCCGGCCTGTGCAGGCCTGGGCAGCATCCGTCAGGCGGACGTCAGCCGTCTGGTCGACGAGCAAAAGAGCCTCCCGGATGGCGCCGTGCTTGGTTGGGACCTCTTTCACATCAACTATTACAGCGTCACGCTGCAAGCAGCGGCGGTTCATTACGGATTCGAATTTGACCTGACATTTCCCGTCAAGAACTACACCCTCCTTCAACGCGACCTGCTATTCTTTGGTGTGGAAAGCCCGCTCTTTCGCCGCCATTTCCCAAATATCGAGCCACCAACCACCGTCCGCCAGGGACGCTTCGAAGGCATCGCCACCAATCTCCTGCGCCGCCACACTGAACATATCCACAAACACATCCACGAGACCGATTATCGGGACAAGTTGGAAGAGTTGCTGGTGACCCAGACCTGTCCAGACTGTGAAGGCACACGCCTGCGTCCGGAGAGCCGGGTCGTGACGGTCAACGGGTATACCATCACCGCGATCTCACGCCTACCGCTTAACGATCTCGGTGACTGGCTGGGCGGTCTCCCCGTAGTTTTCAGCCCGGATGAAATGAAGATCGCCGAACCTATTTTGTCCGAACTGAGTGAGCACATCACCCGGCTGGTCGAAGTCGGCGCAGGTTACCTGACGCCAGAGCGCGCTTCGCCAAGTCTTTCAGCCGGTGAGTCCCAGCGTCTGCGCCTGGCCGCTTTGCTCGGTTCGGGGTTGAGTGGGGTACTTTACGTTCTGGACGAGCCGACCATCGGATTACACCAGCGCGACACCCGCCGCCTGATCAACGTTCTAAGGCGATTGCGCGATCTTGGCAATACTGTCCTGGTCATCGAACACGACCTGGAGATGATCGCAGCCGCAGATTACATGGTTGACTTCGGTCCAGGCGCCGGCAAGCACGGCGGGCAGGTGGTGGCTGCCGGTCCACCGGCTGAAGTAGCCAGGCAGCTCGGGTCGCTCACCGGAGATTACCTGGCCGGGCGGGCCTCCATTCCTGTTCCGCAACGTCGGCGCTGCATAAACGGCAAAGTAATCACCATCCACGGCGCCCGCCATCACAACCTCCATAACTTAACCGTGCGCCTGCCGTTGGGCCGGCTGGTGGCTGTGACGGGCGTGTCCGGGTCCGGAAAATCCTCGCTGGTATTCGACATCCTCGATCGCGCTCTCCGCCAACGCCTGTATGGCGCCAGGAACGACGCTCCCGGCGAACATGATGGCATCGAAGGTTGTGAGTATATCGATAAGATCATCACCATCGACCAGGAAGCCATCGGGCGCATCCCACGCTCAAACGCGGCGACCTATTCGGATACGTTCACCCCAATTCGCGAGGCATTTGCAGCAACCCCCGAAGCACGCCTGCCGCGGGTTATCCGCCCGGCACTTCTCGTTCAACGTCCCGGGTGGGCGCTGCGAACGCTGCGAAGGTACCGGCGTCCTGATGGTCAAAATGCAACTTCTGCCAGACATGGAAGTACGCTGCCCGGCATGCCATGGACGCCGCTTCAATCGCGAGACGCTGGCAGTACATTACCGCGAGCATAACATTTCCCAGGTGCTTGATCTGACTGTCGAAGAGGCTCTGGCGCTGTTCAAGGATGTCCCTGCCGCCATTTCCCACCTGCAGGTGCTATCCGATGTCGGCCTGGGTTACCTCCAGCTTGGGCAACCCGCCACCACTCTTTCAGGCGGCGAAGCCCAACGTATAAAACTGGGGAAGGAACTGGGCCGGCGTGTCACCGGTCACACACTCTATTTACTCGACGAACCTACCACCGGTCTTCACCTGGCTGATATCACCCGTTTGCTGGATGTGCTCCAGCGCCTGGTCGATGCAGGCAACAGTGTGGTGGTCGTCGAACACAACCTGGACCTGGTAAAGGCAGTTGATTGGGTAATCGACCTTGGGCCGGAAGGTGGTATAGACGGGGGCAAACTGATCGCCGAAGGCAGTCCCGACCAAGTCGCCCAAATCTCAGGTTCGTACACCGGCCAGTACTTGAGAGAGAAATTAATAAAAAATGGGGGAATGTGAACACCTTCATATCAATAGTAAAAACCAGGAGATTAATTGATAGGCCCAGTCACCAGTCCAGAATAAAAAGGATCCCGGGTGAACCTAATAGACAGATTCCCAAGCTGAAAGGGTGTCTGTCATTTTTATTATGTCGTGGGGGTTCCCAAAGATAATATGCAGGTATGAAAAAGAATCAGACTTTTAAGCAAAATCCCGCCAGGTAGAGTTAGCCTGTACAAGCGGATAGGTTTCTCCGGTATACTTGGGCTGCTTCGAAAAAAAATCAGTGGAGATCATATGGCTACCAGATTCGTTCCTACATTATTGAAGCTGCGAAACCCCGTCCCTCCGGACATCGAAATCGCCCAAGAGGCCGAGATCAAACCAATTGCCCTGGTGGCGGAGGAAGCCGGCATCCTGCCGGAAGAACTTGAATTCTATGGACCTTACAAGGCCAAGGTCAGGCTGGAGATCCTTGAGCGTCTCAAGGACGTCCCGAACGGGAATTACGTGGATGTGACGGCGATCACCCCGACTCCTCTCGGGGAAGGCAAGACGACCACCACGGTCGGCCTGTCGCAGGCGCTTGGAGCGCATTTGGGGAAGAAGGTTTTTACCGCCATCCGGCAACCATCCCAAGGCCCAACGTTCGGGATCAAGGGTGGAGCGGCGGGGGGGGGCTACTCGCAAGTTATCCCGATGGAGGATTTCAATCTGCACCTGACCGGCGACATCCACGCCATCACGGCGGCCAACAACCTGCTGGCTGCGGCGATCGATACGCGCATGTTCCACGAAGCCGACCAGGATGATGAAAAGTTGTTCAACGCCCTTTGTCCAGCGAATAAAAAGGGGGAGCGAAAATTTTCACCCAGCATGCTGAAGCGTCTGAATAAGCTAGGCATCACCAAGACCAACCCGAATGAGCTAACCCCAGAGGAGCGGAGACGCTTCTCACGGCTGGACATTGATCCGGATACGATCACGTGGCGGCGGGTCGTTGATACCAATGACCGTTTCCTGCGTGAAATTGAAGTGGGTCTCGGAACGGAGGAGAAGGGAAGGACCCGAAGAACCGGGTTCGATATCACCGTAGCCAGCGAGATCATGGCCATCCTGGCACTGACAGCTGACCTGGGTGACATGCGCGAGCGGCTGGGACGCATGGTCATCGGCACGAATTTCCAGGGCGAAGCTGTTACGGCCGAGGACCTGGGAGCAGCAGGCGCCCTAACCGTCCTGATGAAGGATGCCATCAAGCCCAACTTGATGCAGACCCTGGAAGGGACGCCTGCCTTGGTGCACGCCGGACCGTTCGCCAACATCGCCCACGGCCAGTCGTCGATACTCGCCGACCGGATCGCGCTCAAGCTGGTCGGACCGGATGGTTATGTCATCACCGAATCGGGCTTCGGAGCCGATATCGGGATGGAGAAGTTCTTTGATATCAAATGCCGAACCTCCGGACTCATCCCGCAAGTGGTGGTGCTGGTGGCAACGGTGCGGGCACTGAAGATGCACGGAGGGGGCCCGAAGGTGGTGGCCGGCAAACCGTTGGCGCCTGAATATACTGACGAGAACGTCGAGCTCGTGCGAAAAGGTCTGCCCAACATGGAGCGGCATATCAAGAACGCACTCAAGTTTGGGGTGAACATCGTTGTGGCGGTCAATTCGTTCAAGGACGACAAGCCTGCCGAAGTGGAACTGATCCGCCAGGCGGCGTGCGAGGCAGGTGCAATGGAGGCAGTGGTCTGTACCCACTGGATGGACGGAGGCGAGGGCGCCCTGGCGCTGGCAGAGGCGGTGGTGCAGGCGGCTGAGAGACCCAGCAATTTCAAGTTTCTCTACACGCTTGAACTATCGATCAAAGAGAAGATCGAGAAGGTCTGCAAGGAGATCTACGGCGCGGGAGGTGTGGACTATCTGCCCGAAGCGGAAGAGAAGATCCAGCTTTACACCAAACTCGGTTTCGACAAGCTTCCGCTGTGCATGGCCAAAACGCACCTGTCCTTCAGCCATGATCCAGCCCTAAAAGGGGCACCGAGCGGTTTCCGGGTGCCGGTGAGCGACATCCGCGCCTCGGTGGGGGCAGGTTTCTTGTATCCCCTGCTGGGTGAAATGCGTACCATGCCCGGCCTGCCGACACGCCCGGTCTTCTACGACGTGGACATAGACCTGGAAACTGGCAAGGTGGTGGGATTGTTCTAGCTTAAAATGGAATGGATAGAAGGGAGATAGTAATCCCCTATCTCCGTTATTATTAATCGCGTGTTTCGTAGGAGTCCTCCATGCCAATCTTCACACCGGGGCGGCGCTGGCAGCCTGCATATTCACCTTTCAAAAAGGAAACCTTCGGCAGGCTGGTATTGCAAAATATCGAGCAAGTCGTCAAGGGTCCGTTGTTCGGTTGCCGGATGTGCGGTAACTGCCTGCTGCAGGAGACGGCTTTTATCTGTCCAATGGAATGTCCAAAAGGACTGCGGAATGGACCTTGTGGTGGATCGACGCCTGAGTATTGTTACGTGGACAAGAGCCGCCCTTGCGTCTGGTACGAAATTTATAAGCGCTCGATCAAGATGGGGCGCCAGGAAATGCTGATGGAGGTGCTGCCGCCCCTGGACTGGGAGAAGGTCGGCACCGAGACCTGGGGAGACGTAACCGGGCAAGTAAAGAAGATGGGCGTCGGGAAAGTGGTCGGAGGGCTACTCTCGGGGGACAAGACCATACAAACAGCCACCTGGAACGGGATCTTCCAGCCAGTTCGACAACCAGAGTGGTGGAAGGGGGATGCAGATTATCACGCCCCGAAATCGAGCGAACCTGCCTCTGAACTTGAGAGACAGCTCCGGGCTGGCAATTTCGTGGTGGCCTGCGAAATTGCTCCCCCGTTATCCAGCTCGACGAACAAATTGATCAGTAATATCAAGACAGTGAAGCCGTACGTTACTGTGATCAACTTCACCGACAATGCGTCGGCCACCCCACGTATGACGAGTTGGGCATGCAGCAAAATCGCCATCGAGCAGGGCGCCGAGCCGGTGATGCAGATCGCGGCACACGACCGGACACGTGCCGGCCTGCAGGGGGAAATCCTGGGTGGTTCGGCCCTGGGGGTACGGAATGTGTTATGTGTCACCGGAGACAGCCCTGTGCTGGCTCCCCAGCCGCGCGGCCGGATGGATATCAATGACCTGGATTCGATTCAGATGCTGTGGATCCTAAGACGGATGCGGGACGAGGGTCGGTACCTGGACGGACGTGAGATCAAGTTCCCGCCGATGTTCTTCCTGGGAGCAGCGGCTTCACCCTTCGCCTCCGAGCCCAAATTCCAGGCCATGCGTGAGCAAAAGAAGGTGAATGCCGGGGCGCAATTCTTCCAGACCAACCTGGTCTACGACATCGAGCGGATGGAGACTTGGTTGAACGAGTTGGCGAAACGGAATATCCTGGACAAGGTGTTCATCCTGGTGGGTATCACCCCACTTAAGAGCTTGAAAATGGCACGTTACATGACCGAGGTGCCGGGTGTATATGTCCCCGAGACAATCCTGAAGCGCATGGAAGCGGCGGAGGTGGCCGGGAATGTCCAGGAAGAGGGCGTGCAGATCGCGTTGGAGCTGGCTCGTAGGATCAAGAGTTACGAAAAGCAGGGCATCCATGGGTTGCATATCATGCCGGTGGGTTGGGAAGAGATCGTGCCACGCATTGTAACCGAGGCCGGGCTGATGCCGGAAAGCTTTAGCCTTCTGAATGCCGAAAAATAGAAGTAGTAAAAAGGAGTCCTTATGCATACCATTCTTAGAGGAAAGAGCAAGGAAGTCATCATCGGAATCGATCGCCCGTTCGTGATGATCGGCGAGAAGATCAATCCAACTGGCCGTAAAAAGCTGGCGGCTGCCCTGTTGGAGGGAAACTTTGACTATGTACGGCAACTGGTTGAGAACCAAACGGCATGGGGCGCAGAATTGCTGGATATCAATGTGGGAGTGCCCGGACTGGATGAGGTGGCGATTATCCCAAAAATAGTTGAGCTGGTAACTTCGATGACGGACATTCCGGTCTGCCTTGACTTCAGGCAATCCGGCAGTGCTGGCGGCAGGCCTGGCAGCTGCTCCGGGAAAGCCTCTGGTCAATTCGGTCAGTGGAGAAGAGAAGCGCCTGGAGAGCGTGCTGCCAATCGTCAAAGAGCGAGGCGCGGCCGTGATAGGGCTGACGATGGACGATAAGGGAATTCCGGCGACCGCCGAGGAACGCGTGGCGGTGGCAGAGAAGATCATCGAACGTGCCGCCCGGATTGGAATCCCGGTGGAGGATGTTGTAATCGATCCGCTGGTATTGACCGTTGGATCTGACAGCAAGGCTGCCATGATCACGCTGCAGACCATCGAGCTGTTGCGGAAGGAATTTGGCGTCAACATCAACTTGGGTGCCAGCAATGTTTCCTTCGGCCTGCCCGATCGGCCGACAATCAACGCAGCGTTCCTGACACTTGCAATCCAGATGGGCGCGACCTGTTCGATCACCGATCCTGCCAAGGTTGGCCTGACGGTACGGGCAACGGACATGCTGCTTGGGCGGGATGAGAACTCAATGCGTTACTTGAAATACTTCCGGGCAGCCGAGAAACTGCGGGCGGCTGATGAAGAAAGGGTGACCGAAAAATAAGAGCAAAACACTAATGGGGACGAGCAGCGCTTTACGCTAGCTCGTCCCCATTTTTTTCGTTCATTTCACCGAATGACGATCATATAATGATGAGCGCGATGGCAAGCAGACAGATGCAAACGCCGAGCTTCTGGAGGGAGGATATCTTTTGACGTGAAACAAGCAACGCCAGGAGGACTGTCATCGCTGGTGCCATGGAGGAGATCACTGTGGCCAGTTCGAACCTGATCATCCGAGCAGCCAGGAGATAGAAGAGGTTGCCGGCTGCATCAAGGACACCCGCCAGCATTGCCAATCCACTTTGTTTGAAAGGGAATAAAGGAAGGCTGGACCGGCGGAAAGCAAGGACAAGAAGGCAGAAGAGAAGGGCGGTCAATTTCGCAAGAAGGAGGGGGGTAAAAACACTGCCTCGTTCAGAGCGAATGATGCAAAGGAAAAAACCGCCAAAACCAATGCCTGCCAGAATGGACAATCCCAACCCACGGCTACCGTCCCGGCTTGGTTCCGGCTCTCGGGCGACCAACCAGATCCCGGCCATGCCGATTATCATCCCGACAACCTTTTCCGGACCAGGCAGCCCCTGCGTGAGCGTGCCAATTACAACGGGAAGCCCAACACTGACAACGGCGGCAGTCGGGGCGACCAGGGCTGCCTGTCCGACCACTAGGGCCCGATACAATGAGACTGTACCAATCGCACCCGAGATCCCGGCAACTAAACTCCAAAGGATCGTGGCAGGTCCAGGCCAAGTTTCGGAGCGGACGAACATTGCTACCGTCAGGCAGATTGAGGCCGAGAACGCTGCGAAAGCCAGCACCTGAAACTGGCTTTGCTTGCGTGATGCAATGCCACCGGCAAAGTCACCGCTGCCCCAGGTGATCGCAGAAAGCAGTGCAAGGATGCCTCCAAACAGGTTTGTCAGATCCATGCTGGAACCTTTATTTTTATTATTTTTTTATTTTTTTCCATCCCCAATTGTCTTACTAATGAGGTAAGAATGTCAGTTGATTTTTTTATCAGATGTGCTAAGATTTATCAGTAAAAATCCTTCCGCCCATATATCTTCTGAATTTTCTTTCGCTATTTTATCAATTAGAAAGGAATGACAACCGAAGAATAAGATGAACATGAACAAGAACATGGTCATCGAGAGAACGACAAGCGGTATGGTCCGCCAATTGTCTTGGTGGGATGGGTTCCTGGCAAACACAGGCACCATCGAACCTCTTCTCGATCGCCTATTCATTCATGTGGGCGATCTGCCTGTTTCCAGGAAGCAACCTGATTGGCGCATTCTTTGTAATAACCATCCTGCTTGTACCCCATATTCTTCTATATACCCTATTTTCCGCCGCCATGCCACGCTCCGGCGGAGACTACGTCTTCAATAGCCGGACGCTGAACCCCTCCATCGGTTTTGCCGTGAACTTCAGCATGGTCGTCTGGATATGTTCTGGATGGGCTTCACCGCTTACCAGTTCGCCACAGCGGGTGTTGCCACCACCGCTTCCTTGATTGGGAATCTCTTTGTAAACATGGACTGACCAACTTCGGAGGCGCCATATCGACCTCACCAGTCCTGGCTCTTGTCATTGGAGCCATTACGATCATCCTGGTGGGCGCACTCGCCCTTTGGGGGAATAAGCCATTCTTCCGGACGATAACGGTGGTTTTCATCATTGGCCTGCTTGGGGTGGTGGTCATGGCTTTTGTTCTGCTGATGAGCAACAACCAGGCATTCATAGATGTATTCAATAAGTTTGCGCTACCATCCACCAATACACCCAATTATTATGATGCGTGATGAAGAATGCAGCCGACAAATTTGGGTTTGTCGCCAGCTCTGCCAAATTCTTCTCCCTGCCCACCATCATCGTATTGATGTTTGCATTTCAACCGCTCGGCTTTTGTGTCTGGTCCTCTTATCTCTCCGGCGAGATAAATGCAAACAGCGCCAGGGTTCATGCATGGTCGATGGTGGGAAGTCTCCTGTTCACATGCATCTCGTTGGCTGTCATCGGTGCCCTTCTGATCCGTGTACTTGGCTACAATTTCCTGGCAGCCGGCTTAACTACGCAACTTTGCAGATATTGGCGGCGGATGATCAACAATGCCTACTTCTATATCGCCTTGCTGGCAAAAAGCCCGCTCATCCAGTTGTTGATTGTCTGAGCCTAATGGCCTGGACCTTCCTGTATGTCCAACCCTCCTTGGCGATGGTTTCCCGATGCTTTTTCGCCTGGTCGATCGATGGTCTCGCACCCAAGGCGCTCAAGCATGTCAGCCGAAGAAGCCATGTCCCGGATATATCCATTATTGTGGCCTGTGTGATTGCGATCACCTTTCTGGCGAATTCTGCTGGCCCGGGCAGATCTTTTCCATCTACGGATCCAATGCTTTCATAGGAGGCGGGACGATCACTTTCATGGTGGTGGCGATCTCTGCCATCATCTTCCCGTTCTCTAAAAAGACCAAGCGCCTCTATGAGCTTTCCCCGGCTCAATGGAAGTAGGAATTTCCCATTGATGAGCCTCTTTGGGATCATTTCCCTGATTGTCATGGCTGTCATCACTTTCCTCTTCTTCTGGAGAGCCGAAATGGCCGTATGGACGGTACCTTCGATGACATTCCTTGTCCTGGTCTACGTGCTTGGTTTCGTCTGGTACTTCGCGGCGTGTGGATCAACAAGTCGAAAGGCGTCGATACAACCAAAGTGTTGGGTGAGATACCGCAGGATTAAATCTTCCTGAAACCTGCTTTTCAGTGTGAAAAAAAACGACATCAATCGCCCCCGAATTTTATAATTTCAGGTGATTCTTTGAAGAAAAACTCCCAACCATGACCTTCCCCTAATTCGGGGGAGGGGATTTTTATCAAAGCAAAGGGTGCAGCGCGCATAGCGCCAGCTCGCACCCTTTGCTTTGATATTTTCACCCCCTTCTCTCACTTGGAGGGGGATGGGGGAGGATCATATACGGCATCTTTTCATCAAGAATTAAATTCGGGGGCAGTATGTGTGCTTGCCATGTAAAAGATTATAATCAGGCCAGATCAGGACAGAGAGTGATGAAAGACAAATTTCAGGAATTGTTCTATTCCTTCAAGGATGAGAAAGACCGGGAGTATATCGAGGAAGCGATCCGGATTCAGACCGAGGCTGAGAAAGATGGTCTGCGCCTACGCTTACTGGGTGCGTTGGCATTCAGGTATCAGTGCCCTAAAAATACGGCTCATTTCGAGGCGCTGGAACGCAGAATTACCGATATTGATTTTGCTGCATCCACCGGCAAGCGCGATCAACTGCTGGATTTCTTTAAAAAGCAGGGCTACATGGTCGATGAAAACGCCCTCGTGTATCGGCGGTGGCTATCGGTATATTTTTGAGAACCCCCGGAAACAGAAACATATCGATGTCTTTTTTGACCAATTGGAAATGTGCCACACGGTTCTTTTTAAAGATCGCTTGGACATTGACAGTTGTACGATTTCGCTCGCCGATTTGCTCCTGGAGAAGATGCAGATTGTCGAAATCAGCCGGAAGGATTTAAGGATACGGCCGTCCTCCTGTTGGAACACGAAATCGGGCAGGATGATCAGCAAGATCAACATGGAATACATAGGCAGGATTATGAGCAATGACTAGGGATTTTTTCCACACCTTCACCACAAACCTTGGAAAATTGAAGGATGCCCTGCCTCATTTTGATACTCTTTGAAGAGAATGAAAAGGAAACCATCTGTCAGAGGATTGATGAAATCCTTACAAGGGTCAACAGTTCCGAGAAGAGCCTGAAATGGAAGGTGAGAGCAAAAATCGGGACGAAGTTGAGATGGTACCGGCAAGTGGACTGATCGGATTGGGAAATATCTTCTTTTTTTTTTTAAAAAAAAAAAAAAAAAAAAAAAAAAAAAAAATATATGGAGGTATTTAATACCGATCTGGAATCTTTTCCTCGGATATCCATGGGTCCGAGATCTGGTTAAAAATTTATTAATGCCGGTAAGTATTACGGGGTCAACGCGATCATTCTTGGGGGGGACATCGTAGGCAAGATCGTGGTGCCCATCGTCGAACGCAGCGATGGCACATTGTATCGCCGACTTTTTAGGTGAGAGAAAAGTTGTGAATGCAAACGATCAAGACGGCCTCGAGAAACTGCGATGGGCGATCAAGAATAATGGGTTTTACCCCTTCCCCGATCGATGAAGAGAAATTCAACGAGATACGATCTGACGACCAGAAGAAGGCTGGCATCTTTCAGCGGGCTATTATCAAATCTAATCGAAGGCTGGCTAAAGATAGCCGAAGAGAGGCTCAAAGGCACCGGCATCAAGTGCTATATCACCCCGGGAAATGACGACCCGTTCTTTATTGACGAGGTCCTGTCAAAGTCAACCACTATCATTAATCCCGAAGGCCAGTGCATTGAACTTGATCATGACCACGAGATGATCAGTTCGGGTTTTACGAATATTACGCCCTGGCACTGCCCGAGGGACATTCCGGAAGAGGAACTCGCCACGAAGCTGGAAAAGTTATGTGGAACGGTTAAGAACATGGACAACTGTGTTTTTAACTTTTCACTGCCCACCCTATGATACCCTCTTGGATACGGCACCTATTGCTTGATGAGACGATGAAAGCCGTGACAGTGAACGGTGCAATCATGCAAGCCAATGTTGGCAGCACAGCGGTATTGAATGCAATCAAGAATACCAGCCACTGATGGGCCTGCACGGACATATTCACTAATCTCGCGGTCGATTGCAAGATTGGAAGAACCGTATGCATCAACCCGGGCAGCGAATACAGCCAGGGCGTTTTACGGGGGGTGGTTGCAACCTTGAGCATGAATAAGATCAAGAATTTTGTTTTAACCTCTGGATGACTTTACCTGCCGAAACGAGTTTATCCATTAAAAGCAAGCCCACCAAGCGGAATTCCAGCGGCCCGACCTTTAAGATAGAGCTTTCGAAAATGCCTACGGTTAAGAAAATCGTTGATTTGTCGCACGCCCTCATGGCGAATACACCGGTATATCCCGGAGATCCTGTTCCCAATTTTTCGGTTGCCACCACCATCGAAAAAAAAAGATACAACCTGTTCAATACTAATCCTAAATTCTCAAACAAACAACCACTTAGATACACCCTACCATTACAACAATCAAATTACCACTGTCGATAAAATAGATCTGAAATACTTTATGGGAAACGGATTGATCATTGATGTTACCCACAAAAAAAGAAAAAAGAAATCTCTTTGGAAGAAATCAAGAAATATGAACAACAAATTGAGGCAGTGGATATGTCCTGTTTAAAACGAATTGGTATAAAAAAGCCCGGCACAGACGAATTTTATGATCATCCATTTCTCTCAAAAGCAGGCGGGGAATACCTTTTATCAAAAGTGTTAAGACACGGCATTGATGCCATTAATCTCGATAATACGAGCGGAACACAATCCCCCATCCATGACATGTATTCCGCTGCCAGCGGCATCATTGTTGAAAACTTAGCCAACCTAGATGCGATGATTTAATTCCCCGTTCATTATTTTTCTGCCCCTGAAACTGATCGGGTGATAGTTCCCCTGTAAGAGCAGTAGCAATTGATTTTTACTAGAAATAAATAGAGAAATTCAAAAACAAAAGTAGAAAAAAGAGATTTTCTCTGAGCTATAATCACAAGTAAAACGTTGATTTACACAATAAAACCATCTGGACCAACATGCCCGAAGACGATCGTTATATAATCGAAATCCTGGATGTTGCCCTGAATGTCATCGATACAATGGCATCCAGCGACGAAGAGTACCTCTCTCCCTCAATTTTAGCACGTCAATTTAACCTCAACCGCAGCCGCATGTTCCGAATCTTCAAAACGCTGGAACGGCGCGAGTTCGTCATTTATAATCCAAAGACAGAAACGTACCGG
This sequence comes from uncultured Chloroflexia bacterium, assembly GCA_963827305.1. GTDB lineage: Bacteria > Chloroflexota > Anaerolineae > Anaerolineales > Villigracilaceae > UBA877. Next base: position 195,084 of record CAWHAM010000008.1, on the reverse strand, counting down.
TTGGGATTGAAATTCCTGGAAATCTCCCAGAATATTCGCAGCAGGTTAAGCCTGCGCAGTGAAGCGGAGGAATTGCTCAAGGACCTGGCCGCGGGGACAGGTGATACTTCCTACCTGATCATCGCCTCCGGAAATTCCGCAATTGTCGTCGACCGGTATTCGGGTGATAACATGTTGCAACTGGCTGCACCTATCGGGGCAAGGCTGCCCCTGCATACCGGCGCGGCACCCAAGATCCTGCTGGCATTCATGTCGGAGGACCAGCGCGAACGTACCATCGATGAGATTGAACTAACTTCCTTTACCCCCAATACAATCAGTAACAAGGCTACACTCCGCAAGACCCTGGCTGCGATCCGCAAGCAAGGCTACGCGGTGGATGAGCAGGACTTTGAAATCGGCGCTTTTGCTTTTGGCGCGCCGGTTTTTGACCACGAAGGCAGCGTTGTAGCCGGAATATCAATCACCACCCCGACTGCCCGCTGTTCCCCAGAAAGGCGGGAAGAATTGATTGGTACTGTGCTTGCCGCGGCGCAAAAACTTTCAGAGAAACTGGGATATCGATCAAAGGGATCAGCCAGGAAATAATCCTGGCATAGATTGGGACAAGTGCTAAATCATGGATCAATTCCACATCGCCCTGGCTCAACTTGAGCCTAAGCTTTTTGAGAAAGAGCATAATCTGGGGAAGGCAGAGCAGGCTATCCGCATGGCGGCTGACCAGGGAGCGTCTGCCATCCTTTTTCCAGAACTGTTCCTGACCGGCTACAGCCTTGGTGAGCGGGCGATTGAAATGGCACATTCGCTCCTTTCCTTCAACTCATCAAATTCCTATTTTGTTGAGGTTTGCCGAATCCAGCCTAGATGGCCTTGGGGATTCGTGCCGTTTTGTCGCGAATGCACAAGGCCAGATATCCGGTAGTTATCACAAAATCCATCTATTCCATGCCGAAGCAGGCTGGTTCTTGCCGGGCGATCAATTCAAGGTTATGGATTTTGGTCTCGGCCCGGCTGGCTTATTGATTTGTTATGACCTCGAATTTCCGGAAGCAGTGCGCGAGCTGGCATTGCGAGGTGCCAAGTGGGTGGCAACATGTACCGGCAACATGCTGCCAAACCAGCACCTACAAGAGATATTTGTGCAATCGCGCGCGGCGGAGAATCATGTGTGGGTGGCCGTGGCAAACCGGGTAGGTCGTGAAGCAGGCATGGAATTCTTTGGTGAAAGCGCCGTTGCCGATCCGGGTGGTGTGATGACCGTGCGCGCAAACGATCAAGAAACGATCCTTTTCGCAGATATCGATCTCGGCGCGCTGAACGGGCCTGGTTAAATGCCGATTACTTGGCTGATCGCAGACCAGACCTTTGTTTAACGAAGCCGATTTGAAAGGGAGCAGGGATGATGATGAATTTTGTTTTTTCCATACCCACTCAAATCCAATTTGGGGCAGGTGCTTCCAGCCAGGCAGGGGCTGTGACAAAAAGCCTGCTTACGGGAAACAAATATACAAAGGCAGGCGAGGTCCTCGTGGTCGTCGACCCGGGAATCCGGGAAGCCAATTGGTTGACGAATATTTTTGCCTCCCTGGATGAACACAGCCTAGGTTACCAAATATTTGCTAATGCCAGGCAAATCAGAGGAGATGTGAATATCGATGACCTACGTCCCTGATAAAAGAAAAAAACTTGGAAGCAATCCCTCGCGTATTGGGGGAGGCAGCACAATCGATACTGCAAAAAGTGCCTCCCTACTTGCCACATACGGCGGAAAAATAAGCGATTATGCAGGTTGGGCCAAGGTTCCAGGACCTATCCTGCCGGTAGTAGCAATTCCAACCACGGCAGGCAGCGGAAGCGAAGCCACGTTTTGGGCAGTGATTACGGAAACTGACTCGCACGCAAAACTGGCGATCGGCGATCGAAACCTCGCTCCAGTGGTGGCATTGGTGGATGGTCTCCTGACAACCTCCCTTCCGGCAGAATCACGGCTGCCACTGGCATGGATGTCCTGACACATGCGATCGAAGCATATGTATGTACCCTGGCCAGCCCGATAAATGACCTGCTAGCTCTGTAAATCAATCCGGTTGGTGGCTGGTCATTTGATCAGAGCAGTTACGGACGGAGGGGACCAGCCTGCCCGTGAAGCGATGATGCTGGCCTCCACGCTCGGAGGAATTGCCATCAATAACGCGGACGTCGCCGGTGTGCATTGTCTATCTGAAGGAATGGGAAGCCGATATGATGCACCGCATGGATTGCTAAATGCCATCCTTCTGCCATATTTCATGTCTCTCTGGCAGAGAGGTTGTTCTGAGCGCTTTACTTGTATTGCTGAGGCATTCGGTGCTTATCCCAGACCAGAAGAGGCGGTTGCCCAGGTGACGGAATTGAACAGATCATTGAAGTTTCCATCCCTGAAAGATTTAGGAGTGAAAAGTTCAGATCTGCCAGAACTGGCTGCGTTGGCGGAAGCGAATGTTTCCAATCCGAGCAATCCAATTCCAATGAAAGCGCCGGATTACTTGGGGATTCTTGAACGTGCCATGAAAGGTTAACTTCAGTAGGATGGATGAAGAGTGGCTTATTCAGATTTGAGTTGAGTTGGTATTGAAGGAGGTGAAAAATTCCTGATAAACACAGATCAGCCTGGTTTCTCGCAAGGGGAGCCTGCGAGGCAGTATTATAAAAAAGATCCACACTCACTGGGATAATCCCAGACCTACTCTTTGGAGGAAGCGATGGAACAAAAACCAAAAGAAGGGGATCGTGAATTTACTGGACGCGGCATGGCGTCCATATTCGGTGCCCCAATCTCCTGGATTGCGCTCTTTGGTGCATTAATGGGAGCTCTCAGCATCGTGCCGATGATCTTCTACCCGTTTGGCGGTGGCTTTGCATCTGCCGGCATGCTTGTTTTTGGCCCGATGGCCGGCCTGGTCCTGGGTCCCTGGGCTGGCGCCATTGCCGGTATCATCGGCGGCTTAATCGGCATGTTCATTTCACCAGGTTCCTATCCGCTGGGCCTGATCGATGTCATGCTCTCTGGAATGCTACTGCCGGTGTTCTGGGGTCTGGCCAAGCCGTATTATCGAAAGATTTACATTCCCTTCACCCTATTGTGGATCGTGTATTACTTCGTGACACCATTTTATCTCCCTGGTAAGGCGGCTGGCTTTGATGCAGTGCGACAACCCATGTACACACTTTCATTCATTTGGGGTCCGCTTGGGCTAATTTTCCTCGTCCTGATGCAGAAAACCCTTTTGAAATGGATGAAGGCCCCCGGGACTGGAAAGCGTCTAGCTGGCTATATCCTGTACATGGTTGGACCGTGCTCTGCCTGGCTGCTGCCCTGGATCGGTGTTTACTTCTGGGCCCTCAAGTACCCGCCGCAAGTTGCTGAAGCCAACAACTGGGTGGCTTGGTACTTCTACATCCTGCCGATTTCCGTAGCCACCGGCGTGATTGCCATGCTGCTCCTGCGCGCCCTTGAAAAAAGCGGCCTGCGGCGCGTGCCGGGCGGCATCCTGGATACGAATACTGATTGAGGAAGGCATGCAATGAGCGCTGAAAAGAAAACAAGTTGGGGTTCGCCGAGTGATTGGGGTACGGCGATTGGCATCCTGATTGCTGCGATCGGCTTGTTGAGCCTGATCAGCAGTGTCTGGACTCCGGATGCTGCTTCAGCGGCTGCCACTGGCTTCTTTGGACACGCCACGATTGTGCCCTCCGTGATCATCCTGGTCGTGGGTCTGGTGGTCACAGGGGTTTTCCGGTTTCTGATCAAACCGAAGGCATAAGCAGAGCAAGCAAACCTCCAACCTCCCTGATCCTCGGGGAGGCTGGAGGGACATGGTTGTGCACATCTTCACTGTCAGCCTCTGGCGGACCGAAGAAGAACATCATACAAGGAAAATATGGCTGATCCCATCATCGATATCGAGCACCTTTCCTATACCTATCCAAGTGCGACCAAAGCATTGACCGATGTCTCTATAAAGGTTTACCCGGGTGAATACCTGGCGATTGTCGGAGCCAATGGCGCTGGCAAGACCACCCTTTGTATGTTTCTGAATGGGGTCATCCCAAATGTGGTTGGCGGGCGTGTCTCAGGGAGTGTACATGTCTGTGGAATGGATACTTTTGAGCATCATGTCTATGATATTGCCCAAAATGTAGGCCTGGTGCTTCAAGACCCAGAATCCCAATTGTTTTCTGCAGATGTCCGCTCCGAGGTTGCCTTTGCCGCTGAGAACCGCGGTGTTCCACGCGCAGAAATGGTTTTGCGCATGGAGGAAGTACTTAAAAATCGTTCGCCTGGAGGAGCTGGCTGCGCGCCTCTCGGATGAACTTTCCGGTGGTCAAAAACAACGGTTGGCGATTGCTGCCAACCTGATCGTCCGACCAAAGATCCTGGTGGCGGATGAACCCACATCGCAGCTCGATCCAGTGGGAAAGAATGAAGTCTTTGCTACCCTTTCTTCACTGAACAAGGATTTTGGGATGACCGTGGTGATCGCCAGCCATGATGTTGATGAAATCGTGCGTTATGCTGACCGAGTGATCGTTCTCGATCATGGAAGAATCATCCTGGAAGATCCTGCCGGACAAGATCTTCCGCGAAGTTGATCAACTCGATCGTGTATTTGTCCATGTCCCGGACCTGGCCCGCTTGGGAGAATCCCTTCATATCGATGAGGACCATCCGCTAAGCCTGGATGTCCCCAGCGCTTCAGCCCAGATAAAGACCTGGTTGGGATTGGAGAAGGCTGCTCCCGGCATGGCTTTTGTGGAACCGTCCGCCTCCGCTGCGGAGGCCTTAAACGGGTTATCGAAAAGTGACCTGGCAGTCGAAGTGGAGAACCTGACCTATATTTATCCAGGTACCTCGGCCCCGGCTATCTCGAATATGGACTTTTCCATTCCAAAAGGGCAGTTCGTGGGGATGATCGGACAGAACGGTGGCGGTAAAACCACCATCATGAAATGCCTGGTAGGACTGCTGAAACCCACCCAGAGCGAGATCTTCCTGATAAAAACCAATCATTGTTCAAAAAGAAGGCGAAATGCCCTAATCGGCCTATAATTCAGCCGACAGACAATAATTCGCATGTCTGTAGAGGAAAAAATCCGTTTTGGTTTATTGAAAACTTAAAATTGGAACCTGAAGAGATCGAGCGCAGGACCGAAGAGGCGCTCAAGATCACGGGCCTCGGAGACTACCGAAATTTATATCCTTTTAAGCTCAGCCTGGGCGACCGCCGTAAGGTGGCAGTGGCTTCCATTGTTGCCATGCGTCCGCAGACCCTGATCTTTGATGAACCGCTGACCGGGCAGGATTTCAAGGGCCGCTATGAACTGGTGAACCTGGCGGCGGATCTGCACAAGGCCGGTCACACCGTGATCATGATCTCGCATGACATGGAACTGGTTGCCAGGTATACACAGCGCACACTGGTGGTCGGGAAGGGTCAACTCCTCCTGGATGCCCCCACCCGGGATGTCTTTGACCACGTATCCCTGCTGCGTGAAACTTACATCGATCCGCCGGAGATCATCCAGATTGCCCAGGCCCTGCGGGCATGTGGCTTGCCATCCGGTCTGCTCTCCATGGATCGGGTGTTGGAAAATATTCGAAAATAACAAACACTTTTGTCGGTGAAAGGTAGAAAAACCCATGGAAGTTACGATTAGCACAATTGGACACTGTTATCCACCGGCTCAACCCGTTGGTCAAGCTTTTCATCATGTTGATGTACTGGGGAACGGCGCTGTTCACCTTCAATATACCTGTACTCCTGGTGATGATCGCCCTGGCACTCTTGCTTTACCCGATCTCGCATATCCCCTTGCGGATCCTGCGAGTTATTGTATCCATTATGTGTATTTGTGATTTTCATCGTCATCAATGGCTTCATGTTCATACGGATAGGAATACCCCCCTGTTCTACTTCTTCAATGGCAATTCTAATCGAAGGGATTTTGTTTGGGGTTGCAGTTTGTTTGAAAATCCTTACGTGGTCATGATGATTCCACTGCTTACCAGCACGACAACCCTGCCCAAACTGATGGCAGGGCTGGCGGCCATCAAACTGCCCTATAAATTCATCTTCACCTTTGGGGTAGCCATGCGTCTGGTTCCACTGGTGACCGGCACCTATTTCGATATCATGGCTTCCCAACGCCTGCGCGGGCACGATCTTTCCGAGATGAATTACATTAAAGAGGCCGATTAAAGGCTATGTGCCGCTATTTATCCCACTGGTGTTGACATTATTGAGGCGTACGGCAGATATGGACGTGGCCGTTGAGAGCCGGGGATTCGGTGCGCCTGTCAAACGGACCTACCTGCAGGAAATTCGCCCGACTGGTGCAGACGTAGTCGCGCTGATTATATCCCTGGCAATTTTAGCGGGATCTTCTATTAACTGCTCACACATCATGTCTCGCGGATGGGTTTGGTTATGCAATTTAAAAAGTGAACGGATGAATTAATAAGGCAGATTAATGTCCTGCGGATTCAAGTCTCATTTCCATTCACCAAAACATCACAAGTACCATTAGGAGATGAAAACATGGCAACTGAGGAAAATAAAAAAACGAATGTATGCTCCTGGAATGAGTGGGATCCGCTCAAGCATGTCATCGTTGGGCGTGCGGATGGCACCGTCGTACAGGCGCCCGAGCCGGCAACCGTGCGCGACTGGCCTCAGTATGGTTTCCCAAAAGGAACCTATGGACCTCTGCCAAAGGAAATGGAAATCAAGGCCAACGAACAACTGGATGCTTTTGCCAAGCTCCTGGAGGCCAGGGGCATCCGGGTGGACCGGCCCACCCCGATCGATTTCACCCAGACGGTACAAACCCCTGATTGGGTACAACAGTCGATGTTCGGCGTCATGCCTCCCCGGGATCTCTTGTGTACCGTAGGTAATGAAATCCTGGAAGCAACGATGTCCCAGAGAAGTCGCTGGTTTGAGTACATCTGCTACCGGCCTCTGCTCAACCGCTATTTCAAGGAAGACCCAAATTTCCGCTTCGAGGCTGCACCTAAGCCGCGGCTGACTGATCGCACTTATAGGATTGGTTTTTGGGATGAGGTTGAAAAATTCACCGAAGAAGAACAAATAGAAAAGTATACTCTGAATAAACAATGGGCAATAACAGAAGAAGAACCACTCTTCGATGCGGCCGATATTGGCCGTTTTGGAAAAGACCTGTTCGTACAGCGTTCGACGGTTACGAATGCTTTGGGCATGTCCTGGCTGCGGCGGCACTTCCCGAATCATCGCATTCATGAGGTGCTTTTCAAAGAAGCACATCCGATGCACATTGATGCGACCTTTGTTCCGGTCCGCCCCGGATTGGCGATCAGCAACCGGCAACGGGTGCCGCTCACCCCGGAAATGGTAAAATTGTTCAAGAAAAATGACTGGCAGATCGTTGAGTGTGCTCAGCCTGCTCATAATGAAAAGGCACCACTCTCCTTCTGCAGTGTATGGCTCTCCATGAACGTATTAGTGCTCGATCCGAAGACAATCTGCGTGGAAGCCTCTGAAACTGCCCAGATGGACCAATTTAACAAGCTCGGGTTTGATGTAATCCCAGTCCCGTTCTGGGATGTCTCGGCATTTGGCGGCGGGCTACATTGCGCCACTGCAGATGTGTATCGCGAGGGCAGCCTGGAGGATTATTTCCCCAAGCAGATCGCGGGATACTGATCGGCGGATTTTTCTCATTCGGAAGAGCTATCCCATAACATGGGATAAAATTCAAAAAGGAATGAAATATGGCATTCAATTTAAGGAACCGGCATTTCTTGAAAGAATTGGACTTCACGACCCAGGAACTCCAATACCTTTTGAAACTGTCTGCTGATTTAAAGGCCGCCAAGTACGCCGGTATTGAAGAACAACGACTCAAAGGAAAAAATATCGTGCTCATCTTTGAGAAAGCTTCCACCCGCACGCGCTGCGCCTTCGAAGTGGCTGCCTATGACCAGGGTGCGCATGTCACCTACCTGGAGCCGAGCGGCAGCCAAATAGGCAGCAAAGAGTTGCTCAAGGATACCGCCAGGGTATTGGGCAGGATGTATGATGGGATTGAATACCGCGGCTTCGGTCAGGAGCGGGTTGAATTGCTGGCAAAATACGCCGGCGTTCCGGTGTGGAATGGCCTGACGAATGAATTCCATCCCACCCAGATCCTAGCCGACCTATTAACCATGACTGAACACTGCGATAAACCGCTCCACCAGGTGAAGCTGGCTTACTTGGGGGATGCCCGATATAACATGGGCAATTCCCTGCTGATCGGAGCGGCCAAAATGGGCATGGATTTCCGTGTAGTTGCGCCAAGTTCGGTGCAACCAGCCCCAGCTTTGGTGGAGACGGCACGGAAAATTGCCAGCGAAACAGGCGCAAAAATCACACTGACCGAGGACCTGGACAACGGAGTCAGGGACTGTGACTTTATCGAAACGGATGTATGGGTCTCGATGGGTGAACCGGTCGAGGTATGGGAAGAGCGCATCAAACTGCTTTCCCCTTACCAGGTGAATGCGGCTGTGATGAAGAAAACCGGGAATCCACGGGTAAGATTCCTGCACTGCCTGCCGGCTTTCCACAACCGGGAGACCAAAATCGGGGAGGAAATCTTTCAAAAATACGGCATGGATTCCATGGAAGTGGTCGAAGAAGTTTTTGAAAGCCCAGCATCGGTCGTGTTTGAAGAAGCCGAGAACCGGGTCCATACGATCAAGGCAGTCATGGTGGCCACACTCGGCTATTAATCCATGCGAGCCAATCAAATTAAATCAAAGCGGAATCAACCCTATAAATTTATGGAGGAACCAATGAATAAAAGAAAAGTGATCATCATCGGCGCAGCCGGAAGAGATTTCCATAACTTCAACACTTATTTCCGGAACAACGAGACCTATGAAGTGGTGGCCTTCACGGCTGCACAGATCCCGGATATTGCCGGGCGCTCCTATCCTGCCGAACTTGCGGGCAATTTTTACCCGAAGGGTATTCCCATTTATGAGGAAAAGGACCTGCCGAGATTGATCAAAGAGCTGAAAGCCGATGAATGTGTGTTCTCCTACAGCGATGTCACCTACCAGCGTGTGATGGCGACCGGAGCAATTGTCGAGGCTGCGGGCACCAGTTTCAGCATGTTGGGGCCCAAGGATACCCAGGTGAAAAGCGTCAAGCCGGTCATCTCGGTCTGCGCAGTCCGGACCGGGTGCGGGAAAAGCCAGACTTCCCGCCGGGTGATCGAGATCCTGATGGCCAAAGGATTGAAGGTTGTAGCCGTGCGCCATCCCATGCCTTATGGAGACCTGGTTGCGCAGAAGGTCCAGCGCTTTGCTGAGATCACGGACCTTGCTAAAAACAAGTGCACGATTGAAGAGATGGAAGAATATGAACCGCATGTGGTGCGCGGAAACGTCATTTACGCGGGTGTTGATTATGAGGCCATTCTACGGGCGGCTGAAAAGGATCCAAAAGGCTGTGATGTGATTCTGTGGGACGGCGGTAACAATGACTTCTCCTTCTACACCCCCGATCTACAGATCACGGTCACTGATCCTCACCGACCGGGTCATGAGCTGATGTATTATCCCGGCGAAATTTCCCTGCGCATGGCGGATGTGGTTGTGATCAACAAGATGGACAGCGCGGATGCGGCTGGGATTCAGACGGTACGGAAGAATATCGCGGCAGTGAATCCAAACGCCACGGTCATCGATGCCGCCTCCACCCTGGACGTCGACAATCCATCGGTCATCAAGGGGAAACGGGTGTTGGCGATCGAAGATGGACCAACCCTGACCCACGGCGAGATGAAGATCGGTGCCGCCGTTGTGGCTGCCCAGAAATTCGGAGCCGCCGGTTTTGTTGACCCGCGGCCCTATACAGTGGGGAGGTTGAGTGATACTTTCAAGACCTACCCAAACATCGGCGTGCTCCTGCCGGCGATGGGCTATGGCGAGCAGCAGTTGAAGGACTTGGAAGCCACCATCAATCGCACAGAATGTGACGCGGTGGTCATCGGAACCCCGATTGATCTGAGCCGGATCATCAAGATCAACAAACCGTTCACCCGTGTGAATTACAACCTGCAGGAAATAGGGCGGCCAAATCTTGAGGGAGTGCTGGATGAATTTGTTAAGAAGAACAAATTAGGATAAATCAAACTGGCGTAGATAGAGCCCCTCTATTTATAAATAGGGAGGCTCTATTTATTTACAGTATTTCAATAGTGAGTATTCGGAAGAACAAGATAACCAAAGATGAAAAGGATAAAAATGATTTTGTTCTCGGTTATGTTGGTGGAAAGGTTGTAGTTTGTTCGAGAAAAACTTCATGAAGGTTTGGTGCAGCAGTAGGGATGGTTTTCGGGTAGAATCCGGCTGTTGCTATGCCTGAATTCCTGAAACTAATCCCTCCCACTGAAGCCCTAAGCTTACTCATGCGCTCTCTTCCCATCGAAGAGCCTGACGAAGAGTGGGTTGACACACTCCACGCGGTGGGCCGTGTTACCGCAGAAGAGGTACAGGCTCCACATCCACTGCCAGCCTTTACACGCAGCAGCATGGATGGTTACGCAGTCCGAGCCAACGATACCTTTGGAGTATCCGAATCAATGCCAGGGTATTTGAAGCTGGCCGGGGAAGTGCCAATGGGAGCCAGGCCAGCCTTTACTTTACAGCCCGGGCAGGCGGTTCTTATTCATACTGGCGGGATGCTGCCCGAAAATGCGGATGCGGTGATAGCCCTGGAACAGAGCGAAGCTGCACGACCGGGTGAAATCGAGGTCCTGCGGGCAGTTGCGAAGGGCGAGAACGTTATCTTGGCGGGGGAGGATGTAAGGGGTGGACAGATTGTTATCCCATGCGGAATCCGAATCCGGCCAGTGGAAGTGGGTGGGTGCATGGCCCTCGGCATCACCAAATTACGCGTAGCTGTGAGACCCAAAATTGGAATCATTTCCAGCGGTGACGAAGTTATCCCGCCAGAACAAGAACCTGGTCCTGGCCAGGTACGAGATGTAAATTCCTACACACTAGCCGCGCGGGTGACCGAAACGGGCGGAGAAGCGGTATTGTATGGAGTTGTTCCGGATTGGCTCGAAGATCTGAAGGAGAGCATCGCGAGGGCATTATCCGAATGTCAGGCAGTGGTCATTACCGCCGGTTCATCCGCAAGTGCCCGCGACATGACTGCCGAAGCAATTGCAGCCCAAGGCAAGCCAGGGGTGGTTGTGCACGGAGTCAATGTGAAGCCGGGAAAACCGACCATCCTGGGAGTGTGTGGCAACAAGGCGGTGATAGGTTTACCAGGCAACCCGGTCAGCGCAATGGTAATAGCTGGGCTGTTCGTGGTACCATTGATCAAGCGACTACTAGGGATGAAAGTGGAAAGGCCGAGTCCCACCTACCTAGCCCGGTTGACGGTGAACGTGGCCTCGCAAGCCGGGCGGGAGGATTGGATCCCGGTGAAATTAATCCCTGGTCCGTATGGGAGCGGAGCTGGTGAAAACTGGCTGGTAGAACCGATCTTTGCGAAAAGTAATCTCATTTTCTCCCTGGCGGCTGCAGATGGTCTGGTTCGTATTCCATTAGAAGTGACCGGATTTGAGGCAGGGGAAATGGTTCCGGTCATCCTTTTGTAAGAAACCGGCTTTTCTATTTCCATGCCGGGAGCATAATCTCCAAATAACAGGTTCTACACATTAGAAGGATTGAAATTCCCAACTTTGGACCAAAGGACTTAATCAGGATATGTCTGTTTATCTTCATGATATTCCTCTTGGTGAAGCTAACGCCCGCTTTGAAGCCGCCTTGAGGGAGGCAAAGGTGTGGGGCGTTTTAGGGCAGGAAACAATCGCGCTGAATGAAAAAGCGCTCGGGCGGGTCCTGGCGGAAGCAATCATCGCGAAAGTTTCCTCGCCGCATTATCATTCTGCGGCGATGGATGGGTTCGCCGTCCGGGCCGAGCAAACAGAGGGAGCTCAACCGTCTAGCCCACATATCTTGCGCATAGGCGAGGAAGCAAAGTACGTAGATACAGGCGATCCAGTGCCTGAAGGCTTCGATGCGGTTATTCCGATCGAGAACGTGGAGTCGCTGGACCAAGCTGGTGAGATCACGAAAATTGTACGAGCACCCAAGGCTGTGCGCATCCGTAATGCAGTCACACCCTGGTCGCATATCCGCTTGATGGGTGAGGACATTATCGCCACACAACTGGTGCTGTCGGCAGGCCAAATATTACGTCCGGTGGACCTGGGAGGAATCGCAGCGGCAGGTTACCAGGAAGTCAAAGTTGCCCGGAGACCGCGCGTGGCCATCCTACCGACCGGAACTGAACTGGTCCCAATCGGCAGCAAGCTGGAGGCTGGGAATATCCTGGAATATAACTCGCTTGTCCTGGCAGCGCAGGTGCAGAATTGGGGCGGTTTAGCCACCCGGATGCCGATCATCCCGGATGATTTTAAGGCCATCTGCGAGCGTGTGAAGGAAGCAGCCAAAGCGCATGACTTGATCCTGCTGGGGGCGGGTTCATCTGCGGGGGCCGAAGACTTCTCAGCGAAGGTCGTGGAAAAGCTTGGAACCTTGTTGGTGCACGGTGTAGCGGTACGACCGGGTCACCCAGTCATTCTGGGAATCCTGAAGTCTGACGACCGGAGGCTGCCAATCATCGGTGTACCGGGCTACCCAGTCTCCTCGGCAATGACGGGGGAAATCTTTGTCGAACCTCTTCTAGCCAGATGGCTGGGCCGGCGGGCAAATGAAATGCCAATCGAAATGGCGAAGCTGACGCGGAAGGTGGCCTCTCCAGGGGGCGACGATGACTATATCCGGGTAGTCCTGGGAAAAGTAGGGGAGAACACCCTGGCTGCGCCGCTGGCTCGTGGGGCGGGTATCATCACTTCACTTATCCATGCAGACGGGTTGCTGGTCCTGCCGCGCGGCGCACAAGGTGCAGAAACGGGTGAGTTGGTCCCCGTGCAGCTTTACACTAAGAAAAGTGAGATTGACCGGACAATTTTCTGCATTGGCTCGCATGACCTGAGCCTTGACCTGCTAGGCCAATTCCTGGCAGAAAGCGAGCGCCGGCTGGTCTCGGCGAACGTGGGCTCGCAGGGTGGTTTGATGGCATTGAGGCGCGGCGAGGCGCACATGGCCGGGTCGCACTTGCTTGACCCGGAATCCGGCGAATATAATGTGCCATACCTGGCTCAATATTTGCCGGGAATCCATATGCGCGTAGTGGCGTTGGTCCTGCGCGAGCAGGGATTTTTGGTAAAAAGGGGAAACCCCAAGGAAATAAAAACTCTGGCTGATATTGGCAGATCAGGTATCCGATTCGTAAACCGGCAACACGGTGCAGGAACGCGGGTCTTACTCGACTATCACCTGACCTTGGAAGGGATCAGCCCAGAATCGATCCGAGGATACAACCAGGAGGAATTTACGCACCTGGGGGTGGCTGCGGCGATCGCCTCGGGACGTGCAGACTGTGGTCTCGGAATTGCGGCCGCGGCCCATGCGCTCGACCTGGACTTTATCCCATTATTCCAGGAACGGTACGACCTAGTCATACCCAAGAATCACGCAGAAAGTGAGCTGTTGAGTCCCCTGTTCGATGTCATCGCCGGAAAGGAATTCCGCATGGCAGTGATGCGCATGCCCGGGTATGACGTTTCTGTAATGGGTAATTTGATCGTGGAGACTTAATTCCTCCGGCAGGTAAGAGCCGGTCGGCCAGGATGAACTCAACGAATCCGGGTACGATCTCACCCCTGTGCTGGAGGCTTCCCCCAATTCCTCACAGACAGAGCAGAGGATAATTATGCGAATAAAGGGTTGCGGTGGTCACTTTGCGACCACCGCAACCCTTTATTCGCTTCGTATTTGTTTTATGACCAATAGAAGTCTTCGCATGAAAAGGCAGGCCTATTGTAGTGTATGGGCACATGACTCGCAACGATCAAGTCCAGATATGGCGAAAGTGGTGATTAATGTCACTTGAACTTAACCCTAGAAAACCGTAAAGTATTAATTATCAAGTCGGAAAATACCGTATTTCCGGACAATTATGTCGAAAATCGACAAAATTGACGTTCAAGTCGTTGATCTGCTCATGCAGGAAGGCCGCATGCCAGCAGCAGAGATCGCCCGCCGAATTGGGGGTATCACCGAGCGGGTTGTGCGTTATCGTATTGACCGAATGGTTGAAGATGGTCTCATTTCAATCAGCGCAATTGTCCATCCCCAAAAAATTGATTATTGCGTGGCCGCGGACGTGCTCTTGGAAGTTGAAACTGGGCTCATCCAAGGAGTGGCTCAAATATTAGCCGGATTCGATTGCATTAGTTATGTTGCGTGTTCCATTGGCGAGACGGATGTAAGCATTCAAGTGCTTGCAAAGGATACCACGGAAATCTACCGTTTCGTCACTGAAGTCATCGGTAAGATCCCGGGTGTACGGAAGACCACCACATCCATCGTTCCTGTTGTCCTCAAGGATGTATATCAATGGCACATCCCCGGGGATGTCGCCACGAGCGGAAACGGGAAGGAAAGCAAATCAAGTGAATAGAAAGGACATACCCTGACTATGAATATCCTATGGGAAAAGAGTAACGCACTACAAACACGGGCATCGAAGGTGATGCCATTGGGAGTCAATTCGAATTTCCGTTACTGGGGTGAGGGTATCACACCCTATATGCAGAAGGCCAAGGGAGCCTATCTTTGGGATGTGGATGGCAACCAGTACATTGATTACCGCATGGCCTTCGGCCCGATCATCCTCGGGCATGCGTTCGATGAAGTCAATGCCAAGGTAGCGGAGGAGATCAAACTTGGCACAATGTCGGCGATGACCTACGAACTGGAAATTGAAGTTGCCGAGATGATGGTTAAGATGTGCCCCTGTCTGGAGATGGTCCGTTTCGCCTGCTCCGGCACGGAAGCGACGATGCACGCCCTCCGGGTAGCGCGGGCCTATACCGGCCGCGAGCGCATCATCAAGTTCGAGGGGATGTACCACGGCTTTCAGGATTACACCCTCTGGTCCACTTACTCTCCGGTGGAAGCCTATGGGAATCCACGCAACCCGATTTCGGTTCCGTCGAGTTCCGGCATCCCGCGCCCCCTGAACCAGATGATTGTTACCCTCCCCTTCAATGAACCTGACATTCTAGAGAACACACTGCGGGCGGTGGGCGAAAGCGTGGCAGCAGTCATCATCGAGCCGTGCATGGGCAACTGTGGCGCCATCCTGCCGGAGAAAAACTTCCTGCAATTCGTACGCAAGCAGTGCGATAAATACGGGATCATCATGATTCTGGACGAGGTCAAGACCGGGTTCCGGATCGCAAACGGCGGCGCGCAGGAATATTACGGCATCAAGCCGGATCTCGCCACATATGCCAAATCTCTCGGCAACGGGTACCCATTGGCTGCGCTTGGCGGAAAAGAGGCGATCATGTCAATTATCGGGCATGGAGTTTCCCAGGGTGGGACGTTCACAAACAACAAGCCGGGGGTTGCCGCAGCCTGGGCCACATTGACCATCCTGCAGCGTGAGCCGGTGCTGAAAACCATCGAGAAACGCGGCAGGCGTCTGATGGATGGAATTACTCAGATCTTCACAGAGGCGAACATTCCACACTGCTTGAACGGCTATCCGGCCATGTTTTCGTATGCGGTCGGCGTGGAAAAGATTACCGACCAGCGTTCATGGGAGGCTAGCGAAAAAGAGTACTACCTCGCCATCGCGGAAGCCCTCATGGAACACGGCGTAATGCCGGACCATGATCCACGCGAACCATGGTTCTTGTGTTATTCCCACAGCGAAAAAGATATCGATGATACGTTGATGGCTTTCCGCACGGCGGTTAAGACGGTGAAAAGATAGAGCCAGAATTGGCAGGTTTTGCAGAGATACCTGGGATGACATACGGAGGCTGATTTGTCCATACTTACGTCGAAAGAAATCGTCCAGATGAGCAAGGAATTCACATTTTTCTCCTGGTCGGTCCAGGGACAGGCGAATCCAATCCCGGTAGACAAAGCGGAAGGAGTTTATTTCTGGGATACGGATGGGAAGCGGTACCTTGACTTCTCGTCACAACTGATGAATACGAACATCGGTCATCAGAACCCCAAGGTGGTGAAGGCTATCCAGGACCAAGCGGCCAAACTGTGCTTTGTCCACCCGGGCAATACCACCGAGGTGCGCGGACTGCTTGGTAAGAAACTGTCCGAAGTGACCCCGGGTAATCTCAAGAAGACCTTCTTCACACTGGGAGGCGCGGAAGCCAACGAGAATGCCATCAAGATCGCCCGCTTCTATACCGGGCGGCACAAGATCCTGGCGCGTTACCGTTCCTACCACGGAGCTACCCACGGCTCGATCGCTTTGACCGGAGATTATCGCCGCCTGGCGGTGGAGCCGGCCATGCCGGGCACAGTGCATTTCCTGGACCCGTTCTGTTATCGCTGCCCATTCGGGCAGAAGAAAGAGTCCTGCAAGCGGGAATGCATCCTGCACCTCGAAGAAGTGATTCGTTACGAGGGTCCGGACAAGATCGCCGCTGTCATCATGGAGGGTGTGGTCGGCTCGAATGGGCTGATCATCCCGCCGGACGACTACTGGCCACGTGTACGCGAAATCTGTAATAAGTACGGCATCCTGTTAATCTCTGACGAGGTCATGAGCGGCTGGGGTCGGACAGGAAAATGGTTCGCAGTGGACAACTGGGGGGTGGTGCCGGATATGATCACGACGGCCAAGGGCATCACCAGTGGTTACGTACCACTCGGCGCGGTGATTGTATCGGAACCCATCGCCAAATTCTTCGATGACAAGTACCTCTACGCAGGTTTGACCTACAATGGTCATGCCTTGGCTTGCGCGGCAGCTATTGCAACCATCGAAGTGTACGTGACAGACCATCTGATCGAGAATTCCGCCAGCCTTGGCAGGTACCTAGGTGAAGCGCTAGAGGCGATCAAGAACCGTCATCCATGTGTGGGCGATGTCCGCTACATCGGCCTGTTCTCGACACTCGAGCTGGTCAAGAACCATGAGACGAAGGAAATCCTGGCGGCTTCGGTGATGGCTGAAGTTGGGAAAGTATTGCGTGAAAATGGCCTGTTCACCTTCCTCCAAGCGAACAACATGGGC
Source organism: uncultured Chloroflexia bacterium (assembly GCA_963827305.1). Taxonomy (GTDB): domain Bacteria; phylum Chloroflexota; class Anaerolineae; order Anaerolineales; family Villigracilaceae; genus UBA877. Next base: position 177,874 of record CAWHAM010000008.1, on the reverse strand, counting down.
AGCATGCTCTTCGTTGTCCCGCCCTTATGCATCACAAAAGCACAACTGGACGAAGGGCTGGCAATAGTGGAGAAAGCGTTGGAAACTGCAGACAAGGTTGTTGCATGAAACCGCAATCGATTGTTTATTCCTAAGGAGAAGATATGAGCGAGGAGATATTAAAGAACTACATCAATGGGAAATGGGTGCAATCGAACTCCGGAAAGTTCAGGGAGGTCCCGAACCCGGCCACAGCCGAGGTCCTGGCCAAAGTGCCGGTCTCATCAGCTGCAGAACTGGATGAGGCGGTCCAGGCGGCGCAGAAAGCTTTCCAAGACTGGCGCAAGGTGCCCGTCACCAAGCGCATCCAATATCTCTTCAAACTCAAGGAACTGCTGGAAGCACATTTCGAGGAGCTTGCCCGCTGTATCACGGAAGAACACGGGAAAGTGCTGGACGAATCGCGGGGAGATGCGCCGGTCAATCGAGAACGTGGAAGTTGCCTGCGGGACCCCGACCCTGATCATGGGGGATGTGGTTGAAGATATTGCTCCAGGCATCGATGAAATGATGGTGCGCCAGCCACTGGGGGTGACAGGCATCATCTCGCCGTTTAACTTCCCAGCCATGATCGGCTTCTGGTTCATTCCATATGCCATAGCCACCGGCAATACCGTGGTAATCAAACCTTCCAGCCGGGTACCGATCACAATGGTGAAATTATTCCACCTGCTGGAGGAAGCCGGGTTGCCGGCAGGAGTGGTAAACATGGTGCACGGCGGGGCGGAAATCGTGAACGGCATGCTTGACCACCCGCTGATCAAGTCGATCAGTTTCGTCGGCTCGACCGAAACGGCCATGCACGTATACAGTCGTGGCGCGGCGCATGGCAAGCGCGTTTCGGCGGCCGGTGGGGCTAAAAACCCGGTGCTGATCCTCCCGGATTCGGATGTTGATACGACCACGAGTATCATGATGGACAGCGCCTTCGGGTGCTCAGGCCAACGCTGCTTGGCAGCTTCGACCGCGATCATGATTGGTGAGGCGGATAAAATCTTCATCCCCAAGTTTGCCGAAGCGGCATCCAAGCGCGTGACTGGTTACGGACTCAAGCCCGATGTGCAGATGGGGCCTGTCATCACACCGGAGGACAAGAAGCGTATAGAGGGGTTGATCCAGCAGGGCTTGAACGAAGGGGCCGAGATGCTAGTGGATGGCCGAAATGCACTCATTCCGGGGTACGAGAATGGCAATTTTATCAAGCCGACCATCCTGACGGATACGCCGGTCGGCGGGATTATTGCCACCACCGAAGTCTTTGGTCCGGTGCTGGGCATCATGCACTGCAAGACAGTGGAAGAGGCGATCAAGATCCTGAATGACGGCAAGTATGGCAACATGGGGTCCATTTTTACTCACGACGGCTCGGCTGCCCGCAAGTTCCGTAACGAAGCCGACGCAGGCAACATCGGCATCAACATTGGAGTGGCTGCCCCGATGGCGTTCTTCCCGTTCAGCGGCTGGAAGGACAGCTTCTTTGGCGATCTGCATGGCCAGGGAAAACACGCCATCGAATTCTTCACACAAACCAAGATCGTAATCGAACGCTGGCCAAAAGAATGGACCAGGAAATTTTAGAAAGGAAGGAGGAGCTCCAAATATTTTAATGAGCAGAGGCGATCCAATTTGTCATCAAGGTTCTGTTTCAAATTCGAAAACATTGAAAGGAGAATGCGACTATGTCTGAGCAAATGGCTTTTGCTCGTAAAGCGAGTGGCCTCGTGAGAGGCCTGTCGTTCATTGACGCGTTCGGCGTCGGTTTTATGAACCAGGGTCTGACCCCCAGCATGTGGGTGATGATCAGCCTTGGCCTGGGTGTCTATACCGGCGGCAACCTGATCATCGCAACGATCCTGTCGGCCGTATTGTGTGGCATCGGATTCTCGCTGGTCTGGGGGATCCTGGGCGGCTCGATGCCTCGCTCCGGTGGTGAATACATATACAACTCACGTATCATCCACCCGCTCATCGGTATCGCCAAATCGTTTGGGAATGCCTTCGTGTGGATCATGTGGATCTACATCCTCGCCCCGTGGACAGTGGACCCCGGCATGACCATGCTGTTCCGCTTCCTCGGTAAGCCAGGGATAGCGGATGCTCTCACCAGTACGATTAATACCCCGTTTGGTCCTTTTGCGATCTGGTTTTTCGTAATCGCCACCGTTGTCAATTTCATTGGTTTTCTGTTTGTTGTCTTCGGTATGAAGATTTTTGCCGCTGCCCAGAAGGTTATTATGGTGTTAGGGATCGGGGGATGTGTAGTCATCCTGCTGGTATTTACCTTCACATCTCACAATGCTTTCGTCCAGGCTTGGAACAGCATGGCATCCCAGTATGGTTCGCTGGATTTCAACGGATTCCTTACAACGGCAAGGTCAACCATTGAGAGTGCTGGTAATGTTCTTCCCAAGACGTGGAATTGGTTCGACACCCTTGGGGTGATGGTAGCCGGAGCCTGGCTCTTTGCCTACTCGTACTGTATCACCTTCATTGCCGGTGAAGTCAAACGCCCGGATAAAACCATCATTCTGGCCAACCTCTCGGCCATCCTTGTCCCGGCGTTCTTCATGCTCTGGCTGGCGATCGTCCTGTACCGCACGGTTGGCTTCGAGTTCCTTTCAGCCACGGCCTGGGTGGATAATTCAGGCACGGCTCTGGCTGGGTATACGTTCCCGTGGGCGCCGAATTTCGTCGGGCTGGCGGCGATCATCAACCACAATCCGTTTGTTGTCATCGCGATGGCGCTTTCGTTCATCGTGTTCAACCTGTGGTGGGTGGCGCTCTCCTACCTGGCTTTTCCGCGCATCCTGTTCGCCTGGGGGATGGACCGCATGGGTCCCAAGTGGTTTGCCGATATTAACTATCGCTGGTCTTCACCGGTTAAAAACCACGTCCTGTGTTTCATCCTGGGTGAGGTCGGCATCTTGGCATACACCATATGGCAGTCGCAGATGAGTGGTCTTTCGGTTACTGGGTTGGAGATCGTCTCCGTGTTTGGCGTAACTGCCGTCGCGGCGGCCATCTTCCCGTTCTCGAAAAGGGCCAAGAATATCTGGGAACTCGTCGCCCTATAAGAAGTGGAAGATCCTGGGAATTCCCGCCGTTACCATAGGCGGAATAGTGAACTTGATTTATCTGGGGATTCTCTTCTACTTCTTCCTGGTTATGGGGCTTGATACCTCTCTTTCAGACTTAATCAAGGGATCGCTACTTGTTTATATTGTCATTTGGGTGGCAGGAATACTTTGGTACTTTTACTGGAAAGCCCGCAACAAGAAAGTAGGCGTGGATACTAATATGACCTTTGGCGAACTGCCGCCCGATTAACCCTTAATGATCATCACGGAAAGGGGCGGGGCAATTTACCGCTCTGTCCCTTTTATGCAATCATTTAGTTTATCTTTTAAGAGGAGATGCTGATGGGCAAACCGCTCAAGATTTTCTTTGTGACGGATATCCACGGTTCCAACACCTGCTATCGGAAATACCTGAACGCCTTGAAGGTGTATAACGTTGATGTAGGTATCTTACTGGGCGATCTGACCGGTAAGGTGCTGGTACCGCTTGTGGAAAAAGTCGGCGGTGGCTGGGAGACTACTCTAATGGGAACACATACCGAATGTGCCACGCAGGAAGACCTGGACAAATTGAAAAAGACCATTGAGTTGATGGGCTATTATTGGGTCCACCAGACACCCGATGAGTTCAAGGAATACCGGAGCGATCCCAAGAAAGTTGACACCCTGTTCAAGCAATTGATGCTCTCCCGCCTGAAGGAATGGGTCACCCTGGCCGATGAGCGGCTGGCAGGCACTTCCTACAAGGTCTACATGGCGGCCGGCAACGACGACCACTTCGAAGTGGACCAAGTGATCGAGGACTCCGCAGCGATCGTAAACTGCAACAACAAAAATGTTCCTGTTGGCGACCACGAGATGATCACCTTCTCCTGGGCGAACCCAACTCCTTGGAACACGCCACGTGAGAAACCGGACGAAGAACTGGAACCGATGCTTGAGGAACTGTGTGCGCTGGTGAAGGATCCGTCAAATGCCATTTTCAATTTCCATGCCCCGCCCTACGGGTACGCTCTTGATCTGGCTCCTAAACTGGACGAGAACTTGGTCCAGGCCGCTGACCAAAAAATCCACGTCGGCAGCCATGCCGTGGCAAAGATGATCGAAAAATACCAGCCCCTGATCGGATTGCATGGTCACATCCACGAATTGCGCGGCGCCCAGAAGGCCAAGCGCACACTGCTCATCAATCCCGGCAGCGAATATTCCGAAGGTATCCTGAAAGGAGTGGTGATAATCCTGGAAAAAGGCAAAGTGAAAGATTACGTGTTCACGTCCGGATAGGAGCAGGCTTATGCAGAAACAGTTCCGATTGCCGAAAGATATCCCTCTCGACGTGTACCCCAAGCCGGAAGCCTATCTTGATGAAGCACGTGCCCTGACTGAAGGAGCCCAGAAGCAAGGCCTGATTCTTCGGGTGATGGGACCGATTGCCCTGCATTATTACTTCCCGGAGCACGTGGATCTTTATCGCCGTATGGAGCGGTTAGGGGAACGCGTCTTCACTGACATCGATTATGCCGCTTATGGTAAAAATCGCAATAAACTGGTGCCATTCTTCGAGTCTCAGGGCTATACACTGGAGAAGCGCGCTGCCATGATCAGTGGAGGCAGCCGGATGATCTTTTTCGCCGGTCGCATCCCGATGATCGACGTGTTTTTCGATAAACTGGATTACAACCACCCGATCGACTATCGCGGCCGACTGGAATTGCATCCGTATTGCGTCTCACTGGCAGACCTGATGCTGCAGAAATTGCAGATCGTCCAGATCAATGACAAAGACCTCAAGGATGCCATGCTTTTACTCTTGGCGGCTCCCCTCAGCGACACTGACAAGGATGGTATCAATACCAGGTATATCGCCAAGCTTTTCTCCGAAGACTGGGGTTTTTATCACACTGGTACGACCAACCTGGCACGAATAAAGGAAGCCATGCCCAGCGTCAAGGCGCTGGCCGATGACCAGCGTGCAATTATTGGTGCAAAAGCTGACGCCCTGCTCAAGATCATCGAAGACGCCCCCAAGCCGGGCAAGTGGAAAGGGCGTGCCAAGATCGGCACGCAGAAGCCATGGTATAAGGAAGTTTCTGATTGGATATAGTACAAGGAGACAATATGCCACAAAAAATAGATGAAGCCTTAACCTACTCCAACCGATGGGTGAACACTCTTCATAAAGAGCAGGTTACAGAAACAGAAGGCAAGGCAATCATTGAAGAGGCAAAGGTAAACTTTGCAGAACATTTCAATAAAGGCTGGCTGGAGTATCGAAAATCAGTGACAGAGGCCGGGGACTGGGCAGTAACGGAGTGGTCTGGATCGGGCGCGGTATTTCATGACGTACTGGGGCGTGAGTATCTGGACTGTTTGGGAGGGTATGGAATGATGGATCTTGGCTGGAGCCACCCGGATGTTGTAGCGGCCGTACGTGACCAGTTGACATATCGGACTCCAATGCCGAGTCAAGAACTGGTTGACCCGTTACGTGGTGTGTTGGCGAGGCTGATGGCTCTCATTACTCCTGGAGATATTAAATATAGCTTCTTTTGTGCGAGTGGTACAGAATCAATTGAAGGCGCCATCAAACTGGCAAAGATGTACACCAAAAAACCAGCCTTTATTGCCTCCCTGAAAGCCTTTCATGGAAAGACGATGGGCTCACTTTCCATGATCGGAAAAGCTGACTATCGTGAACCGGTCGGGATGCTGTACGGCGGACCAGTTTATCATGTCCCATTTGGAGATGCTGAGGCGGTGGAAAGGCAGTTGGAGACCTGCAAGGTTCTTGGGATCGGCGTGGCGGGAGTTTTGATGGAACCCATCCAAGGCGAGGCAGGCGCGATAGTACCGCCGGACGATTTCTGGCCACGCATCCGTGAAGCTACAAAGCATTATGGCACCCTGCTGCTTGCCGACGAAGTACAAACCGGTTTGGGTCGTACAGGAAAACTTTGGGGTGTCGAACACTGGAACGTTGTCCCGGACATTCTATCGGTGGCCAAATCCTTGGGCGGCGGGGTGATGCCCGTCAGCGCGTTCTGCTCGACGGAAGAAATCTGGCAGTGCATGATGTACCCGAACCCATTCATCCATACCACCACCACGGGCGGTGGAGCGCTGGCTTGTGCAGCCGCCATCGCGGCGATCAACGTCACGCTGCGTGAGCGGCTGTGGGAAGTGGCGGCGGCCAAGGGTGAATACCTGATCCCCAAGTTGAAAGAACTAGCCGCAAAGTATCCACAAATCTACAAAGGGATTACCGGAAAAGGTCTGCTGATAGGCATGCATTTCCAGACGCCGGAGATCGGGTACAAGGTGGCAGCGGGACTTTTCAAGCGCGGCGTGCTGGTGGCTGGGACGCTTATCAGTGCCCAGACGGTCCGCATCGAGCCTCCGCTGGTCATCACCTACGAACAGATCGACTCGGTCCTAGACCGTTTAGCTGATACCTTGAAGGTTGTGAAAGAGACTTTATGAAGAATGCGCTTGCTGTTGAATTTCAAGATATCGTGAAAATCTTTCCGACACCGGAAGGCGGCCAGGTGAATGCCGTTGATCACGTTTCGCTGCAAATCAAACATGGAGAATTTTTTTCCCTGCTCGGGCCCTCTGGTTGCGGCAAGACCACTTCGCTGCGTCTGATGGCGGGTTTTGAATGGCCGACCAGCGGTGAAGTAATTATCGATGGCAAGAAAATGGGTCATACACCGCCTTATCTGCGTCCGGTCAATACCGTCTTCCAGAGCTACGCCCTGTTCCAGCACATGAATGTTTTCCAGAATGTTGCCTTTGGCCTCGAAATGGAGAAGACTCCCAAGTCGGAGATCACCCGCCGAGTAGGCGAGGCCCTGGAAATGGTCAAGCTGGGCAACATGGGTCGACGGAAACCGAAACAGCTTTCTGGTGGTCAGCAGCAGCGCATTGCCCTAGCCCGCGCTCTGGTCAAGCGACCAGAGGTGCTCTTACTGGATGAGCCCCTGGGAGCCCTCGACTTGAAGCTTCGCAAGGAAATGCAGCTGGAACTCAAGGCTCTTCAAGAACAAGTCGGGATCACCTTTATCTATGTAACTCATGACCAGGAAGAGGCTTTGACCATGTCGAACCGCATCGCGGTGATGAACAAGGGCAGGGCACTTCAGATCGGTGGAGCAGTCGAGATCTACGAACGGCCGAACTGCCGCTTTGTCGCGGATTTCATCGGAGAGACGAATTTCCTAACCGGGACTGTAAAGACAATCTCCAAGGAGAAAGTCAGTGTTCATCTCCCAGCCCTTTCCAAAGAGCTTGACGGGATCGGGCAGGCGAACCTGTCGGTTGGTCAGGCGGTCGCGGTTTCGATCCGCCCGGAGAAAATCCGTCTGGCAGACGATAACGGGAAGGAAGTGGTTGGGTTACGGGGTACTGAGAATTCTGCTACATGGGAAAGTTGTGACAACCGCCTATATTGGATCAGACACGCGCGTCGTTCTGGATCTTGGAGGAGGAGTGCGCATGCGGGCATGGGAGCAGAACGATATCTCAACTCTTGACCCGGAGGCTTACTATCACAGCGGCGATGCGGTGCGGATCTTTATTCCTTTCGAGAACACCCTGGTATTGCCCGAGGAGGTTGCATGACCAGCGCCGAACTTTCTCGGCAATCAGTGAAAAAGGCTTCCCTAACAACTTTGCTGCGCGAGAGCAAGATTGCCCAGGGCCTGTTCCTGATCGCACCCGCCAATCTCTATTTATTTATATTCATGATTTTGCCCCTTTTGCTGGTCATCGGGCTGAGTTTTCTTTCGCGGGGCGAATATGGACAGGTCGTATTTAGGTTCAATCTCACGAACTACACCCGGTTATTTGAACCCTTATACGGAAAGATCTTGGTCTACTCCTTGATTGTAGGAATCCTGACAACCGTCTTTTGCATTGTGATTGGTTATCCGCTGGCATATTTCATTGCTCGCGCTCCAGCACGCCAGCGTTCCCTGCTGCTTTTCCTGATCCTTCTGCCTTTCTGGACGAACTTCATCATCCGCATCTATGCCTGGAAGATGATCCTTTCGTCCGGGGGGTTCTTGGATACAGCCCTGCAGGCAATCCATCTCACCCACGGTCCATTAGGATTGCTATATACGCCGACCGCGGTGATGATTGGCATGGTCTACGAATTCCTGCCCTTCATGGTACTGCCCCTGTACACCTCTCTGGAAAAGATCGAAAATTCCCTGTTAGAGGCTGCTGCTGACCTGGGTGCCCCGCCCTGGAAAGCCTTTCTGCGAGTAACCCTTCCGCTGAGTGTACCCGGGATGATCGCCGGAACGATCCTGACTTTTATTCCTGCAATGGGTATGTTCGTTGTTCCGGATATCCTTGGTGGAGCTAGGACAATCCTGATCGGTAATGTGATCCAGAATCAGTTCCTGACCGCCCGAGACTGGCCATTTGGTGCAGCTGCTTCGATGATTCTGATGGTCCTGACGATGGTATTTACTTTGTACTATACCCGCAAGGCCGGCTTTGGGGAGGAACTGCTGATATGAGCGAGAAAAAGCCCGCCCTGTGGCTGCGGATCTACAGCCTCTTTGCCTTTGGGTTTATCTATGTGCCGATCCTGATCCTGATCATCTTCTCGTTTAACTCGCAAAAGCTGAATATGCGTTGGGAAGGGTTCACCCTTTCATGGTACCCGGCCCTGTTCCATGATGCACAAATCCTCCTGGCGGTCAGGAATACATTAATGATCGCCTTTGTTTCCACCCTGGTCGCCACTATAATCGGCACCATGGCAGCCCTGGCGATGCAGCGCTACCGCTTTCCCGGCTACAATGCTTCAGAAACCTTGATGTACATTCCGATCGTCATCCCGGAAGTGGTCATGGGGATCTCCCTGTTGGTGTTCTTTGTGATGATCAAGTTCACCCTGGGGCTGGTCACTATCACCCTATCCCATATTGCTTTTAATGTCCCCTTTGTGGCCCTGGTGGTGCGAGCGCGCCTGCACGGCTATGACAACTCCATCGATGAAGCTGCCATGGACTTGGGTGCCAATGAACTAACCACCTTCTGGCGGGTAACCCTCCCGACGATCATGCCGGGGGTCCTGTCCGGAGCCATGCTGGCTTTGACCTTGTCTCTCGATGATTATGTCATCACCTATTTTACAGCCGGTCCAGGCTCAACCACCCTACCATTAAGGGTATATTCCATGGTGAGGTTCATGGTCACCCCGGAAATTAATGCCTTATCGACGTTGTGGGTGTTGATCGTGTTTGTCATTCTTGCAATTGGCCAAATTGCCCAGCGTCGCCAAGCATGAGGCCAAACAATAAGAAAGGAGATAAGAAATGAAACTCTATCGTGCGATCGACTTGTTGGTGTTGTTGATTCTGGTAGCATCCCTGCCTGCTTGTGGCGGTGGCGGGAAGATTAAGTCCACCGAGCTGAATTTGTATGGCTGGTCTGCCTACGTTCCCCAGAAACTCCTGGATGATTTCCAGGCCAAATATGGCATCAAGGTGAATTATGACACCTATGCCTCCAACGAGGAAATGCTTGCCAAGCTCCAAGCTGGCGCATCAGGGTACGATGTTGCCATCCCCAGCGACTATGTTGTGCACATCATGATCAAGCAGGGGATGTTGGAACCGGTAGATCTGAGCCAAATCCCCAACTTTGCCAATTTGGACAAGCGTTTTCTCAACCGCGATTACGACCCTGGAAACAAATACACGGTCCCGTATCAGTGGGGAACCAGCGCCCTGGTGTATGACAAAACCACAGTACCCGTCGAGCCCAAAAGTTGGGCTGATCTTTGGGATTCCAAATACAAAGGCCGTTTGGTAATGCTGGATGATGAGCGCGAAATGCTGGGCATGGCCCTGCAGGTATTGGGGTACGACCGGAACTCAACTGATCCAGATCAAATCAAGAAAGCCGAGCAGAAGTTAATCGACCTGAAGCCCAACATCCTCCTTTTTGACAGCTCGGTGCCGGAGAATTCGATCATCAGCGGAGATGCCTGGGCTGGCCTAGTCTATAATGGCAATGCTTCTCTAGCCTTCCGGAGCGATCCAAATGTCGTCTATATTTGCCCGAGCGAGGGCTGCGGGATCTGGTTTGACAACCTGGCGATCCCGAAAGGCGCCCCGCATAAAGACGCTGCCCTGGCATTCCTTAACTGGGTTCTGGATCCGCAGGAAAGTTCGCTGATTACCCAGGAATTTCCGTATTCGAGTGTCAACAGCGCGGCGCTGGACTATCTCAAGACCAACGATCCAACGACCTATGCCCAGTACATGGCGTTCTCTGGTACGAATCCGGATGATACCTTCCTGGCAAATGCCAAGCCGATCGTGGATGTCGGGAACGCAACCACCTTATATGACAGCGCCTGGACCGACTTTAAAGCGAAGTGACCCGGCCTAAACTGTCACAACTGATTGATCTGGTCACTATATAAAGCAAGGGAAGATTGGTTCTGGGGGGTGGGATTATATTCTATTATTGGATCCTCTGTTAGCAGATCTCCCGGTGAGGTAGATTGACACTGGGTCAAGAGGATTATGCAATTTAGCGAAGGTCAAGAGGAGAGGAAACATGAAAGTGCTGCTGGTAGGTGTCGGAGGAGTAGGGGAAGCCATTGCCCAGATCGCAAAGCCGCGGGCATGGACCATGCAGATCGTTCTTGCCGACTACAATTTAGATCGCGCCAGGGAAGTCCAGGCTAAACTGGGGGATACCAAGCGTTTCCCGGTCGAATTAGTGGATGCGAACAAACGGGAGATGATCGAAACACTGGCGAAAAAGTACAAAGTCGACCTGATCATGAACGCCTGTGACCCGGGCTTTAATGTGCCCATCTTCGATGCAGCCTATAATGTTGGCTGCAACTACATGGATATGGCTATGACGCTCTCTTCGCCACATCCTCAGAAACCTTTTGAGCAATGCGGCGTCAAGTTGGGCGATTACCAGTTCGAGCGCGCCAAGCATTGGGAAACGAAGGGTCTGCTGAGCCTGGTCGGTCTGGGTGTGGAACCCGGTCTGGCGGACGTCTTTGCCCGCTATGCCCAGGACCATCTCTTCGATGAGATCGAGGAGATTGGCATCCGTGACGGCTCCAATATTGAGGTCAGGGGCTATGAATTCGCTCCGAACTTCTCGATCTGGACCACGATCGAGGAGTGCCTGAACCCACCGGTGATCTGGGAACATGGCAAGGGCTGGTTTACAACCCCGCCCTTCTCGGAACCGGAAGTGTTCGAATTTCCGGAGGGGATTGGTAAAGTGGAAGTAGTCAATGTCGAGCACGAGGAGGTCCTGCTTGTCCCGCGCTGGGTTAAGACCAAACGAGTCACCTTCAAGTATGGACTGGGTGACCAGTTCATAAGTGTTTTGAAGACCCTGCACATGCTCGGGCTAGACAATAAGGAACCGATCAAGGTAAAAGGGGTGACGGTTGCACCGCGGGATGTGGTGGCAGCCTGTCTGCCAGACCCTGCCCACTTGGGCGACAGGATGTTCGGTAAAACCTCTGCTGGAACCTGGGTCAAGGGTATAAAAGACGACAAACCACGTCAGGTCTATCTGTACCAGGTAGCCGACAATGCCGAGTGTATGCAGAAATGGCATTGCCAGGCTGTTGTAGCCCAGACAGCATTCAATGCTGTCATTGGCTGGGACCTGCTCGAGCACGGGGAATGGAAGGGGAAGGGTGTTCTGGGTCCAGAAGCTTTCGACCCGTTGCCGTTCATGAATAAAATGGCAGATTACGGTTTCCCATATGGAATCAAGGAGATGTAGTGCAAGCTGACAAGACCCATAATTCAAATCGGATTCCGCCAGAAAGCCTCTCGTTTCCCTGCAGGAATTGAATGTCTCTAAAGACTATAATCAATATTGAAGTCGTTCGGTTTGTCAGAAACTAAGGAGGTAGTCATGCCCTATGGTTATCACGGCAAGATCCTGCATATCAATTTAACCACCGGCAAGATGGAGATTGAAACGCCGCCCGAATCGTTTTACCGGAAATATATGGGCGGATCGGCGATGGCGATGAACTACATCCTGCGGGAAGTCCCGCGAGGGGCGGACCCACTCGGCCCCGAGAACCTGTTAACGGTTTTCGACAGCGTTGTCACCGGTGCGTCCATCTCGGGGCAAAGCCGCATCAACGTCAATGCCAAATCCCCTATGAGTGGGGCGATCGGCGACTCGCAGGCTGGCGGCTTCTTCCCGGCGGAGTTCAAGTTTGCCGGCTATGACGGTGTGGTCTTGCGTGGCAAATCGCCCAAATGGGTCTATTTGACCATCATGGATGGCGAGGCAAAACTGCATGACGCCGCGCACTTGTTGGGTAAGGTAACCGGCGAAGTGGACGCACTGCTCAAGCAGGAAGTTGACGATCAGAAGGCTCAGGTGATGCAGGTCGGCCCGGCAGCAGAAAGAGGCGTGCGTTTCTCCACCATTGTCAATATGGCTAACCGGATGAATGGGCGCACTGGCATGGGCTTGGTCATGGCAAGCAAGAACCTCAAAGCAATTGTCGTTCGAGGCAAAGCGAAGCCCGCCGTTGCGGATCAAAAGGCAATGGTGGCATTGAACCGGACCGGTCCGGAAGCTATCAAGGCCAATCCCGATATGGATGGCTTGGCCAAGTTTGGCACCGCGGTGACTGTAATGTACAACAATATGATCGGCACCCTGCCAACGCGTAACTATACCGAAGGGCAATTCGAAATGGCCGACCCGATCAGCGGCGAGAAGATGGCTGAGACGATCCTGAAGGCACGCGAAACCTGTTATGCCTGCGTGGTACGCTGCAAACGCGTGGTGGAGATCGAGGAAGGCAAATATAAATTCGATCGCCTGTACGGCGGACCGGAGTACGAAACCATCGGCCTGTTCGGTTCTTCCTGTGGAATCGGTAACCTGGCGGCAATCGCCCAGGCCCACCAGATCTGCGATATGTATGGGGTCGATACAATCACCTGTGGAGCGACCGTGGCCTTTGCCATGGATTGTTACGAGAAGGGCATCATAACCAAGGAGGATACTGGAGGCATTGACCTACGTTTCGGAAATGCCGATGGAATGATCGAAGTCGTCAAGCAGATCGTGACGAAAACCGGAAAACTGGGTCCCATTCTTGCCGAAGGATCGGCACGCGCTGCAAAGGTGTGGGGTAAAGGGGCGGAAGATTGCTTGACAACAGTTAAAAACCAGGAAGCCCCGGCGCATATGCCTCAAGCCAAACGGTCGCTAGGCTTGATCTACGCAGTCAACCCCTTCGGAGCCGACCACCAATCCAGCGAACACGATCCCTACTATGAAGAGGGCGTAGCAGAGTTCAACCTGAACCGTCTGAAGGAGATCGGTCTTGGCACACCGCAACCGCCGCGCAGCCTCGGTCCGGAGAAGGTCCGCTTTGCCTACCTGACTGAGGTCTTCTATAGCATGATGGATACGCTCGACCTGTGCCAGTTCGTCTACGGTCCGACCTGGTGCCTTTACGGCCCTAACGATACCGTCACCATGGTGAGGGCGGTGACCGGCTGGGATGTCAGCGTCGACGAATTGATGACGATTGGCAAGCGGCGGCTGAACCTGCTGCGCATCTTCAATGCCCGCGATGGCTTCGGCCGCAAGGACGACCAACTCCCCAAGCGCCTATATCAGGCACTAGCGGGCACGGGCCCCACGGTTGGCGTAGCCGTCACACACGAGGAAATGGACGCAGCTCTCGATGAATATTACAAGCTGGCTGGTTTCACCGATGATGGTGTCCCGACCAAAACGACGTTAAAAGAACTCGATCTTGAGTGGGCGGCAGATTACCTACCGGCTTGATTTCTATCAGACGGGGCGGAGGTCGTGCCTCCCCAAATCCCTTTCATTCCCTAAACCAGGTGCAATATGACTCTATTCGAAGAAAATTTCCCCCACATGTCTCCCGTATGGTCGCGTATATTTCCCATCCAGGCCGAACGGGCCGAAGGTTGTTACATCTATGCCGAGGATGGCAGGAAGTATCTGGATTTTACCTGCGGCATCGGCGTGACCAACACCGGTCACTGCCATCCGAAGGTGGTCGAGGCCATCCGCGAGCAAGCCGGGAAGTTCATCCACGCCCAGACCAATATCGTCGTGCACAAGCCGATGATGGAATTGATCGAGGAATTACGCAAAGTGGTTCAACCATCCATCGATGGTTTTTTCTTCAGCAATTCCGGCGCCGAAGCGCTGGAAGGGTCGGTCAAGCTGGCACGCGCCGCCACCGGAAAGCCGAATATCATCGTCTTCCAGGGCAGCTTCCACGGACGGACGGGAATGACGATGGCGCTGACCACTTCCAAGACGATCTACCGGTCTGGTTTCCAGCCGCTTCCGGCGGGCGTTTTTGTTGCCCCCTTCCCATATGCTTACAAGCTAGGTATGAGCGAGGCCGAGACCAGCGAGTATTGTCTCAATGCATTGCAGGAGCTTTTACTCTCCCAAACCTCCCCGGCGGAGACGGCTGCCATCCTGATTGAACCGGTGCTGGGTGAGGGCGGTTATGTCGTTCCACCAGCCGCGTTCATGAAAGGTCTGCGTGAATTGTGTGACAGGAATGGCATCCTGCTCATCTTTGACGAAGTCCAGTCCGGTTTTGGCCGAACCGGGAAATGGTTCGCCCAGGAGCACTTCGGTGTCATCCCGGACATCATGACAGTTGCCAAAGGGATTGCCTCAGGATTGCCACTCTCGGGTGTCTTCAGCCGGCTTGATTTAATGAAGAAGTGGCAGACCGGTTCACACGGCGGGACGTTTGGCGGCAATGTCGTGGCCTGCGCGGCGGGTGTAGCCACCATCCGGGCGATGCGGGACGAGGACATGCCCGGAAATGCAGCACGGCGCGGGGTCCAACTCATAACGGGTCTGCGCAAATTCCAGGAAGAGTACCCTGTCATTGGAGACGTGCGTGGTCTGGGACTGATGATAGGAACGGAATTCACTGTCAAAGGAAAACCAGCTGATAAAACATTGATCAAAGGGATCGTGCATTCCTGCGAGGAACGCGGCTTGCTGCTATTGACCTGCGGCACATATGACAATGTCGTCCGCTGGATCCCGCCGTTAGTGGTCAATGAATCTCAGATCAACGACGCCCTGGGCATCTTCGGCGAAGCGTTGAAGGAAAATGAGAAATAAGGACAGCCCCAACTGCCCATCTGTCCGGAGAGCATGATGCACAGTCTGGATCGTTCCCGTCTGGAACGTCTTCTGAGGGAAGAAGAAACCAAGTTCCATACAAAGCATCCGAAATCCTTCGCGTTGTTCCAGCGAGCCTGCCAGTCCATGCAGGGCGGCGTGCCGATGTTGTGGATGATCCGCTGGGCAGGGACATTCCCGGTGTTCGTCAAAGAGGCCAAGGGGGCACATTTCACCGACTTGGATGGCCATACCTACATTGATTTTTGTCTCGGTGATACTGGTGCGATGACTGGCCATTCACCGGAAGCCACCGTTGCCGCGATTGAGGCACAGGCGACAAAGGGGATCACACTGATGCTTCCGACTGAGGATGCCATCTGGGTGGGGGAAGAACTTCAGCGGCGTTTCGGCTTAAAATACTGGCAGTTCACCCTGACGGCGACGGACGCCAATCGCTTCGCCATCCGCATGGCCCGTCAAATCACCGGGCGACCAAAAATCCTGGTTTTCAACTACTGCTACCACGGTTCCGTGGACGAAACATTCATCTGCCTGAATGAGGATGGCGAACCTGGTCCGCGGCATGGAAATTTAGGTCCTCCGGTGAATCCAGTCGAGACGACCAAGGTGATTGAGTTTAACGACATCCCGGCGCTCGAAACCAGCCTGGCTACCGAGGATGTGGCAGTCGTTTTGGCCGAGCCGGTCATGACCAATATCGGCATCATCCATCCTGATGCAGGCTTTCACGCAGCCTTGCGGGAGATCACCAGCCGGACCGGCACTCTGCTCATCATAGACGAGACTCACACAATATGCGCCGGCCCCGGAGGTTACACTGGTGAGTATGGCCTTAAGCCAGATTTTCTGACTTGCGGCAAGCCACTGGCAGGCGGCATTCCAGCGGGTGTGTATGGTTTCACGCAGGAAGTTGCGGAGGCGTTCTGGGCCAAATTGGAACTGGATGCCTCGGATGTGGGTGGAATTGGCGGCACTTTGGCAGGTAACGCCCTATCCATCGCGGCGATGCGTGCCACATTGGAACACGTCCTGACCCCGGCCATGTACGAGCGTTGCAAGAGCCTGGCCGACCGCTACGAAGAAGGCGTGCTGGACGTGATCAGGGAATTCGACCTGCCATGGATTGTCAAGCGGCTGGGGTTCCGTGTGGAATACTGGTTTCGGTCCACTCCACCGCACAACGGAGGGGAGGCAAATGCGGCGGTCGACAGCGAACTCGACCGCTATATGCATCTCTTTAACTTAAATCGTGGTATCCTCATGACACCTTTCCATAATATGGCGCTGATTGCCAGCGATACCACCGAAACAGATGTGAAAACCCACAGCGAGGTTTTTCGCCAAGCAGTTGCAGCATTATTTGGTAATAAACAGGAGCCATAGTCCCATGACCACCCCAAATCCGAAGCCATATCAACTGCAAGTCTGGCGCGTTAATGTGCGCACTCGGACCCTGAGCCTGGAGGCCGTCCCAGCCTCCTGGGAACGTCTCGGCGGTCGCGGGCTGGTGGCCCGTTTCCTGCTGGACGAAGTTCCGGCCACCTGCGAACCTCTGGGACCGTATAACAAGCTGATATTTTCCCCCGGCCTGCTGGTCGGGCATATGCTTTCGTCGTGTGACCGCATTTCAGTCGGAGGCAAGAGTCCACTCACGGGAGGCGCGAAGAGGCTAATGCAGGTGGTACCACCAGCCTGCAAATGACCTACCTTGGCATCAAGGCTCTCATTCTTGAAGATTATCCTGTTGAACCAGGCTGGTGGGTATTGCATCTGAGTGTTGCTGGTGCGCGGTTTGACCATGGGGATGAGTTTGTGGGTCTGGGTGTATATGAGACAGCAAAGAAACTGCTCGAGAAATACGGGGAGAAGGTCGCCATAGCCCTCATCGGTCCCGGCGGTGAAATGAAATTGAAAACAGCCGGAATTCAAAACCTTGATAAGGATAAAGTTCCATCACGGATTGCTGCCCGGGGCGGGTTGGGTGCAGTCATGGCAACAAAGGGGATCAAGGCCGTCGTTTTCGATGCCAGTGGCGGGCAGAAACCTCCCATTCTCAACCCGGAAGCTTATAGAGAAGCTCAGAAGATCTACAACAAGTCCGTGATTGACCACCCGCAATCACAAACGTATCGCGACTACGGTACGGCGGCGATGGTGCAGATGTGTCAATATTTTGGCTCCCTGCCGACCCGCAATTATTCCTCCGGTCAATTCGAACAAGCGGATTCGATTTCAGGAGAGAATTTGCGCGAACTGTTGCTGAAGCGTGGTGGAGTTTCGAATCCGACGCATGCCTGTATGCCGGGTTGTACCATTCGCTGTTCGAATGTTTTTGGGGGCGAGGACGGTAATATGATCGTCTCCCCTCTCGAATACGAGACCATCGGCCTGATGGGCTCCAACCTGGGGATAGGCTGTCTGGAGATCATCGCCCGAATGAACTGGCAAGTCAACGACCTGGGCGTGGATTCCATCGACGTCGGCGCTGCGCTGGGAGTGGCCGCAGAAGCCGGCCTGTTGAAGTGGGGTGACGGTGACCGGGCGTTGGATTTGATCGATGAGATCCGAAAAGGGACTCCGTTGGGACGCATCCTGGGTAGTGGAGCCGGATATGCTGGGAAAATCTTGGGTGTGGAACATGTTCCAGTGACCAAGAATCAGGCCATGGCGGCCTATGAGGGGCGGGCAATTAAAGGTACGGGAGTAACTTATGCCACATCGCCCCAGGGAGGCGATCATACCGCCGGACTGACCATTCGCGATAAAGTAAACCACCTTGATCCGAAAGGGCAGGTGGAGCTCTCGCGCACGAAGCAGATCAATATGGCCGGCTATGATACACTGGGAGCGTGCATTTTTGCCGCTTTTGGTTTTACAGCCTCCGGGCAGGACACCATACCTAAGCTACTGAATGCCCGTTATGGTTGGAGCGTGGATAGTACCATCCTCCAAACTCTGGGCAAGGATGCGTTAACAATGGAACGTGAGTTTAACCGCCGAGCTGGATTTACCGCCAAAGATGATCGGATGCCGGAGTGGATGAGGCGCGAACCGCTCCCACCGACAAATGCGGTCTTCGATGTATCTGATGAAGAGTTGGATACACTTTTCAATTGGTAGTAAACCATGCCTGTTTTGAAAATTCCCACCCCAATACGCTCCTATGTGAATGACCGGAGCGAAGTACCTGTGGAGGGCAGGAACGTGGCTGAAGCAGTGGAGAGCCTGCTGAAACAATTTCCAGCCCTGAAGCCCCATCTCACCAACACCAGGGGGGAGCTGCGACCGTTCGTCAATTTATTCATTGGAGAAAATAATATTCGCGATTTGCAGGGGCTTGAAACACCTCTGGGCGAAGACGATCAGCTTGTGCTGATCCCATCCATCGCGGGCGGTTAGGAAAATTAAATATGCAAAGGTGACCGGGTCATGGGAACGCGGCCCGGCTGCAGTAGGGATTTAATCGACCGCGATCATGACACTGGACGCTTTCACGACTGCGTAGGCCTCCCGGCCTTCCTTAATACCAAGTGTATCGACTGACGTCATGGTGATGATGGAGACAATTTGAATGCCTCCCGGCAGTTCCAGCGTTACTTCGGCGTTGACCGCCCCTCGAACAATTTTGATCACTTTTCCCTTGAGAACATTGCGAGCGCTAATTTTCATTCCAGGTCCTCCTGATAGCAGACTGGATCAATAAATCCATCATACCCCGTTTTAAGAGCCACCACAAGCCGGGTTGCAGCGGATCGCTGGGCTTTCCCAAGCTGTAGCGTTTTCCTGCTCGAATAATTTCAAAAAGGAATTCACTGCCTTTCCGGAAGTAGTACCAGCCTGAGCATAATGAATACCACCAAGGCTACCAGGATGAGCAGCAGCGCCACCGGCTGGACTGCGTCAAGTCCGAAGCCTTCGAAGCGCTCGTAGATCAATACCGGGACGATCTTAGGGTTATAGGCGAGGATGACTACGGCTCCAAATTCACTGATCCCGCGCGCCCACATCATGACCGCCCCGCCGAGCACACCACGCCAAGCCAGCGGCAGGGTCACATGCCAGAAGGCCTGCCAGTGAGTTGCCCCATCCGTTAATGCAACCCGCTCTAGCTCTTCATCCACCAGTGCGAAGGCTTCCCTGCTTAAGTTGACCAGGAACGGCAGGCTGACGAAAAGCATGGCAACCACGATACCACCCAGGTCGTCTGTGAAGGCGATTCCCAACGGTGAGAGCCACTGTCCGAGCAGCCCGCGCCGCCCGAAGACCAATAAAAGAGCAATGCCGGCTGCAGTGTGCGGGATGACCACCGGTAAATTGATGATGGCTTCCAGCAAGCGTTTTCCATTGAACTTGCGGCGGGCCAGCAGATACGCGAGCGGCACGCCAGTACCGAGAGCCAGTCCGGTTGCGATAGCAGCGGCGCCGAACGTCAGGCCGATGGACTTCAGAACTTCGGGGTCGCTAAAGGATTTGATAAAAGCGGATGGAGTAGTGGAGAGAAGCGTTGTGATCAGCGGAAGGACCACGAAGAGGACCAGCAATCCGCCAGCGATGGAAAACAGAAGATTGAAAAGGAAAGTCTTTCTGGTCAAAGAGAACTCCTTTCGAAACTACTTTGCTGAAGCCGTGTCAGAGATACAGAGTGTCTGGAGTGAATGGGGGATGTCCACGTAATGGTATCCGATGGAAGGATCGAAGATCGGGTGATGATCTGCCTGCATGATCGAACGTCCTTCCGGTCCCAGCAGAAATGCAATAAAGAGCTCTGCATCTATAGGGTGGGGCGCATTGCTCGGTATGGTAATTCCGTACCCGATTCGCTCGCCCCGGAACTGCGGCTTAACGGAGGCGAAACGCTGGAAATCCAGGTTGACCTGCACCGTACTGTAGGTATGATTGTATTCCTGCTCTCCCAGGTTAATGGCATCCGGCAAATGGACCATATTCAGTCCATGCTGCTGGATCACGCTTTCGTATTCGAAGGCATAATCCAAATCGCCAGACTCGAGCAAGGCGATCAACTGGATGCTGGCTCCACGAATCACGATATGCGAATTGGGTTTTGTCTCAACTATCTCCGGTACCGTTATTGTGGTCAGGTCATCATCCTTGAAAATGCCAAGAGGAAATGCAAAACCACCGCTGAACATATCCGTGAAAAGAGTGTTCTTGTGGTAATAATCCTGCGCGAGGGCATAAGCCATCAAGGCGCGATAGCCAGTGGCGTCGAAACGCGGATCGGCTATGCCCACTTTGACGTCCCGCCGAGCCAGGATGGTAAACCAATTGTCGGTGTTGATCTCGCCGGCATATTTGCTGCCCGGGCGAAAAGCCAGGGCCAGGTGGTTGCTGGCGAATTGGATGTACCAATTGGCGAATGGCCGGCCGGTATCAGGGTCGTCGGTGGCGTACATCAGCATCGGGACGAGTGAAGCATCGGCGGTGGCGACTACATCGACCGGTATATGCAGGTCAGTCACCTGCCGGATTACCTGGATGCTGCCATGATATTCCGCCTGCACGTCGATATTCGGGTATTTACTCTCGAAGGCTTTTTCCAGGTCTTCGAAGGGAAGGATCAGACTGCCGGCCGCAAAAACAATCAGTGGAGTTTTTCCGGACCCGGCAGGCCGGGTGCCCGTGGATGATTTACCCGTGCAACCAGCAAGGGCGAAAACCATGATCAGGATAATGGCAAGGATCCTATGCGGAAAAGGATTGTTCATGAGGCCATCCAATGAGGAATAAAAAAAGGGTGGGCATTCCGGGCCCACCCCAGAGCGGTGAATTACTTGAATTCGATTTTAACGATGCCTTTCACCCAGGCCTTGCCAGACTGGCCGGGCATAACTGAAGTGAGGGTTCCAGCGGTATCAGTGAAAGCGATCATGCAATCGGTGCAGGCTTTGACCGTAGCGATGTCAACGGTGGCGCTATATCCATCACTGCCGGTCATGACCATCGAGGCGACATCGCTGTTGACCTGGGCTTTATTCATCAGATCGTTCAGGCGCACACCGGTGAAATCCTGTGCAGAGGTCTGCTTGGGCGCTGTAGCGGAAATGGTGGCGACCGTCATGGCATGCAATTTAGCATCAGTCAATGCGAGAGCCTTGCCAACCGATCCGGTGATGGTCAACACTACCGGACCGGGAGTTGCTTTCGGTCCACAAGCCGTCAGGACCAGCGACAGAACGGCGACCAACGTAAGTAAAACGAGCGTGATGCGAATTTGTTTCATAAAACCATTCTCCTTTTGAAATAATGATTTGTTCGTCGAACAAAGCGGTCTGTGAAGTATCGCATTGTGACGGAACTTACTGGGGGACTTGATTTACTTCACCTCGATACTGATCACATCTTTCACCCAATTATTACCTTGCATACCGGGCATGACGGTGGAGAAGCTGCCCTGTGTACCGGAAAAGGCCAACAGACAATCAGTGCAAGCCCGTATGTCGGTGAGACTTACTTCGGCGGAATATCCATCGGAGGCGAGGAAGAGGACCTTAGTGGCGCCAGTCTTCACACCGGCTTTCTCGAGCAAGGCATTCAGGCGCACACCATCGAATGCTTGCGAACCATGCTTGAGTTGTACGGCGGTGATATGGACCACTTCCAGGCTGTGCAAGTCGGCAACGGTAAGGGTCAACTCCTGGTTAACCATCCCTTTAATGACGAGAGTCCCAGCCGAGATCGGCGTGACTTCGGCAGTCGTCGGTGTGGCAGCAGCAGTAAGGTTGAGTTGAATCATCTCGACCTTCCCGACCATCTGCTGATTGTCCACCCCGGAGCCGACCAGGCGTAGCGGATAATATTGGTCGGGCAGCTCGGCGTCGTTGACCATGAAGGCAAGGAGGATATTGTTATTGCGTTTGATGAGTTTGCTATCGAGGGTAACGGTTGAGCCATCACTTCCCACAACATCCACGGTATAGCCTGCGTCAGCCAGTGCGTCATTGTAGGCATTGGCTTCATGACTGTTATTATCATCCACTTCGCCAACCAAGAGCCAAAGTGGCACACCAACCCAATTTTGGTTGTTCTCGTCCACCCAGGCGGTACCATGGCAGCTTGGAGAACCGCAGGACTGGTACGTGGCGCGATCGACCGGCTGGCTGATGACGCCATGCAGGTGCAGGATCCAGGCCTGTCCGACCGGCTTGATCTCCACCTGATTCACCCATTTAACGGTCCAGTGACCATCGACCACCTCGTTGTTCTTGGGGCTGACAACCACCAGGCGCAGAGTACCTTCATCTTTGGGATCCAATGGTCCTCCGTTTTTCGCGTACGCGAGGATGGTCACCAGCGGGTCGTGGTCCTTCAGCTCGTTCCCAAGCGCTGGGTCATAGGCCGTGAAATTGCCATTCATCACCTGGTCGTAGGAGAAGGTCATGCTGTAGCCGTCTTCGGCGGTGAGGGTGAGCCCCATCGTTGGGTCAAAGGGAATACTATATTTAGCGATGATATCTTTGAGCGAAACGCCGGTATACTTTTCGGGGAGGGTAATCTTTCCGGTACTGCTCTTGATGCCTCCCATGCCTTCGGTTACCGGCAAGGTCTTGAGATCAACCAGCGTAAGCGCATGACCGCCGTTTGACCCGATAAGTTTCAACACCGTACCGGTTGGTCCGGACGCGACAGGTTCAGGAGTAGCCTTGGTTGAGCATGCAGATAGGGTCAGGAACAGAATAACGATCACAGGCAGGATATAGATCTTGTTGAGGTAATGTTTCATGCGTTCTCTCTCCTAGAGTGGAATTTGTTCTCCGGCGTGGGTCATATCGTATCCTGGCAGGTTATTAATAGCCTGGCGGAAAGCGCTGGTTTGGAGGGTATCGATGAGTGGATTAAGCATTTTGACCTGCTCCTGGGGAATGACGATATCGTAGCGTTCATGGAACAGAGGAATGAAATCTAACCCAGCCTGGTTGGCGGCTGCACGCAGGCCGATCGCCACGTCCGCTTCACCGCTCTGAACGAGGCGGGCGCATTCGGTGTGCAAACGAACCTCACGGTCATACCCCCGGATCTTTTCGGTGGGTAGACCGAGTTCGATGTATTTCATTGTCAAGCCACAAGCGTGTACCAGAGCCTTTCTGTCGGTTGATGAAGACAATTCCGGGACGTTCCAGGTCTGACAAGTTGCGAAATTGTTTTGGATTGCCTGGGAAAAGCATCAGCCCTTGTTCCCGGTAGGCCAGAGTGACCACCAGCATGTCCCGGTCCGGAAAGAAGTGATGAACGAAGGGTAAATTGTATTCCCCATTGACATCCAGCAAATGGCACCCGGAAAGGTGGCAAAATCCCTGGCGAAGCATGACCAATCCATCGAGACTGCCGACGGGAAGGACCATCACATTCAAATAGTGTTTTAACCGGAGGGCCAATGCTTCAACAGCCAGATCATGACTTCCTGAGAAGATCACGGATGGAAAGCTGGAATTTTCGGGCAGGATCATTTCCTGCAGGATGAATGTATTTGCCTTGGCCCGGTAGAATTTCTCGGTGACACCTGCAATTGTTCTGGCTTCAGCGATTTCCACCAATCCAGCCTGCTCTAGCCTGACCAGATGATGCCGCACCCAGGCCGGATGCTCGCCAAGCGCATGACCCAGCTGGGTGAGGGAGGCCGGACGGACCATCAGGTGTCGCAGAATGGACAAGCGGCGCGAATCGGCAAGGAGTTTGATCTGTTCAAAGGTGCTCAAGCGCGCTATGCCTGGATCAGCCATTAAGTTTTTCCTTAATGGTTACAGTTTACTGAATGTCAATCATCCTGTCAATGTTGGAGGGATGGCAGTTAGTGAGTTTGGCGATTCAAGTTCAAGAAAAGGCCAACCAGACAAGTAGCCTTAAGAATTTTACGACGATGTCGATGGAAGTATAATCAGTTCCGGGGTGATAATATGATTTATTGCAAAAAAATGTTTTGATCCATTGTTCTGAGAATTGCAGTAAACAAGAGAAAGGATGCCCAGTATGTCCAGCAAGATAGCCATTCCAGTGATGATATTCTTAATTCTGGTATTATTTGCCTGCACTCTCACCAATTCGACAACTCCGCTTGCACCCCCGACCAATACCGCTAGTATCCTGGCTGTGGCTACTTCAACCTCAACGTTGCCTGCAGCCACTGCCGCTCTGGTTCCGAGCATCACACCCGCGCCCATGGCTAGTGCCACGGCTGCCGCCAGCGACACACCCGCACCAACAGCCTCCGACACTATGGCTCCAGTGCCCTTTCCTGCTTCAAGCAATTACATTGATGACCGCAGCACACCCTCACAGGTGATTGTCTCTTTATATAATGCCATCAATCGCCAGGAATATTTACGTGCATACAATTATTGGATTAATCCAGCGACCTTGTTGGGTAACTTCAACTCCTATGCAAACGGCTTTCAGGATACCGCTTCGGTTGACCTGGTATTTGGCCAAATCACTGGCGATCCAGGTATGAGTTAGGTTTATTACACCATTCCAGTTATCCTGAAAACCACCATGAAGAATGGCAAGCATACAAACTATGCGGCCTGCTATGTAGTGCACGAGGCGTCACCGGATGTCTTCGGCGCGCCGCCATTTTCACCGATTGGAATAGACCGCGGGTCGGCTAAAATATCCGATATCCATGCCAGCGATTCCAGAACGCTTTCCACGGCCTGTGACGGCTATCCGGTTGGATCCGGTCCGGTTCCCGTTTCAGGCAGCACGCTCAATATCGATAAAAAAAATTTCCTTGACAATCGAAGTGGGCCTATTGAAACCGTTAGTTCCGATTTAAATGCTCTCAACTTAAAGCAATACGTGCGGGCTTATTATTACTACACGGACCCTGCCACGTTCCCGGGACCTTATGACCCGTTTGCGGCTGGGTATTCGAATACGGATGTGATTACAGTCACCTTTGGTACCGTACAGAGTGAAGGAGCAGCCGGTAGCCTATATTACAAAGTACCGTTGGCCTTGCACGTGTTCACCTCTTCAAGCACCAAGCAGACTTTTGTGGGGTGCTATACCTTGCGTCTTGTGCAACCCGCTGTTCAAGGCACTCCGCCATTCCAACCGATGGGAATAATTTCCGGCAAATTCAACCAAGTGGGAAACAGCACGGATGTGAATTCCCTGCTACCTACGGCCTGTAATTAGATTGGAACCAGCCACCCGGAAGAAACCTGCCTGGGCGTTTGGTTATAGCCATGGTTGCTTCAGTTAGGAGATGGAATCCCATGGGGAGGGGGGTGGAGATTGACTTATTAAGAGCTAATGCAGGATCTCCTGGTTGGCCCGGGCAGCTTCCTGAAGGATCTGGCTGACCTGTTCTTTGACCTCGGCGGTAGCGCTGGGAGTCTTGGGGATGTACTTGACCAGGTCGCGCGCATCCTGCAAAAGCGCCTTGACCTGCGCGATGTAGGAGAAATTGATTTTGCCACCCTCGGAAGGAGGTGGGACGGGCAGGTCACGCGCTGCTTGGATCAGGGTACGCGCTTTTACGAGGCGTTCAGCGGCGAGGATGAGACGGGACATATGCACTCCAATGTGCTCACAGTCTCCTTCTGACAATATCCCACGATTTTGTTATCAAGAAACTTTCGTCCATGTGATGAACCATCTGCATAAACCTCGGCGTGGGGATTGTAAAGGTTAATTTCCCTTCCGGTACACACGGGCGGGCGGAAACATCAAACATCCCCAGAATACAGCAAGGGTTTCCAGAGTGAGCTTCTTCATAAGGGTAATTAATTATTGATGCACAGCCGGAGCCCATGGGGGTAAGGACTCCATAAGGGTCGGCCCGATCATAATTTGACAGGGCGAAAAGGCCCGATAGAACGTCCGGTGTTGCAATGAAAATGATGGCAAACGGCTGTTCATCTTCCGCAAGCCTGTCCAGGCGTTTGAAAACCAGATATTTGCCGGGCGCCTCAAAAGGAGGGTGGCTTTTCAAATATTCTTCAACCAGTTGAGGAGATTTTTATAACGTTCCCCCTCAAGCTCGCCGGGAATACCGCAGGAAAGGAAATACTCAAATTTTGGGCGAAGTTTTTTTGAAAACCCGCTATAGCGTTTCCCTCCGGAACACCCGGGCGAATGCGCGTTATATACAAAGGAATAACCTTCCTGTACCCTTGTCAGGTTGCCGATCAAGCAACGGTCCAAGTTGACAGTCTGCTTCAAATCTTCTTCACGGACTTGGTCGGCGTAGAAATAGCAAATTGGCAGGGAGGCACCCGGGAAATATCTCTTCCAACGGGTCATAAAAAAGTCAGAGAAGGCTGCGTCCATGGATTTTGCTCCTTATGTTCAATATCTCGAAGGTTGGTCAAGATGGCGCTTGGGCTGGCGAGAAACCCTCGGCACGGTTTGAAGTTACCATATGATCATTTCTGCCAGAGCATCTCAGGTAAAACCTGAAAACCGGCAGCGCGCGGGACATATAAAAATTTTCGATTAAGACAACTGCCTTTCGGGGAGCTAAATCCATTCAGGGCGGTGTGAACATATTGTGGTGTGAACAGTCAAGGCTTGAGCTTGTCCTGTGTAAATGCGGAAATACTTTTGAATGTCGCTGTTCGAGCAATGAGACCGGGAATCACAATCTGACGTTGTTGTACTCAACGGGCCTGGCGTTTGAATCAGATGTTTGTGTTGGGGTTGGGGTTGGGATGGTGGAAGTGGGTGAAGGATTGGTTGGTGAGGAGATCGGCATGGGTGGATGAACGGCCAGTGTTGCTTGTGCGGTGAAGGTTACTGGCACCCCAGTGTTGCCTGCAGATAATGAAGTCACCAGTAAAAGGTAACGACACAGCATTTTCGAATGTGGCTTCATTCTTACCTATAAAGGTAGCTCGATTGTAGAAGCAAATCTTGATTCTATCAAAGTGTCCGCGTCCCGCTTCGATATGCAACCGCGCCTGCAGGAATAATGTCTCAAAGGCTGTCGTGAAAAGTGCCTGTCAAGTAGATAAAACCTACGAGACGATCTATAACGAGAAATCATGTTGATTTTACAGCGGCATTGTTGATCTGCCTACTTTTTTTTCGGGTTTTGATTAGTTCGGGGTGTAAATTTGAGCGTTTCTCTATATACATATTCTCGTCCGCTTGTTTGAGCACGTCCGCCAATGGAGCATAATTCTGTGCTGTACTTGCGCCGAATGAAACTTGAAGTTGTGATCCAGTGTGGGTGGCATTGTGCTCATGCAGCGTATGTCGAAGCCTGACCAGAGCTTTCTTTACCGCAGATGAGCCGGTATTGGGCAGTAGAACGGCAAATTCATCCCCGCCGATGCGCGCCAATATATCTTCAGCGCGGAAAGCGGTAGACAACACCTGGGCAAGGCGCTTGAGCAATTCGTCCCCGGCTGCATGCCCTTGGCTGTCGTTCGTTTCTTTCAATTGGTCCACGTCTGCCATTACAATGCTGACAGGGAATTGCCGCCCGCCTTCAAGGCGTGCCATTTCTGCTTCAAAATAGCCGCGGTTGAAGAGACCGGTTAGTATGTCATGTGTGCTCAATTGTCTCAATTTCTCTTCCGCCTGCTTGCGCGCGGTGATATCTTCTATCATCACCAAACCATCGAGAGATTTTCCTTCAACCTGGATGACTGAGGAAGTCGAATTGACCCAGAGAACCTCTTGGTCTCTTTTCAGGTAGCGCTTCTCGACTGCATAGTTGGGTATTTCTCCGCGGAATACTTTCTCCGCTTGCCTGAGATCCAGCTCAATGTCTTCTGGATGGGTAATATCAAATAACGTCAATGCAGTCAGATCTTCTTGTGTGTATCCCAGCATCTGGCACAAGCGATTATTCACTGTTATCAGCCGGTAATCAGAACCTACTATTGCCATGCCAAGGGGCCCCTCTTCAAAGATCCTGCGGAAGCGCTCCTCGCTCTCGCGCAGAGCATCTTCTGCCTGCTTGCGTTTGATCGCGACGGCAACTTGCGAGGAGACAAACTCCAGTATGTGTAGTTCGCGTTCGCTGTAGGCTTCCGGATCGGAATAGTGTTGAACGACCATTGCACCGATTGTTTTTCCCTCGATGATCAGCGGCACGCCCAGCCAAATCGCAGAAGGCACGCCAAGCAGTTTCACTGCGCCCTGCCGCTCCAAATCATCGTGGACCGCCTGGGTACAAAGCAAGGATTTGCCCGTCCTCAAGACGTAGGCGGTCAATCCTTTTCCAGGTTCAATCTCACCCAGGAAAGGCTCATCCAGAGCATCCCTGAAGTAGGGGAAATGTAGGACATTTTTCACTTCATCGTACAGGGTGATATAGAAATTCTCGGCAGGCATCACGGATGAGATGATTTGATGGATTTGCGGAAAGAGGTCACTCAAAGATTCGGTTGTCTCGGTGGCAATGGCAATCCTGTAGACCGCCTCCTCGAGGGCCTGCGCCTGCTTCTGTCTTGTGATGTCCAGAAAAGAACGAAGAAGTTTGATCGGCTTACCACTCGCATCACATTCCACTTCTCCTTTTACGTCGACCCAAATTAATGTTCCATCCGGGCGAATAATCCGATGCTCAAAGGAAAAAAGGCCTTTATCAGCGATGGCCTGATTAAGAGCGTTTGCAACTATATCCCGGTCATCTGGATGTACCAAGGAAGATTCGATTTCGGGAGTCGGCTCAGAGGCATTCTGCCCTAAGCCACAGATACGGAAGAACCCCGCCGACCATACGCTTTTCCCGGTAGCGAGGTCCATTTCCCAACTGCCCAGATTTGCGACACGCTCAGCATTTTGGAGACGCCGTTCGCTCTCGCGCAGAGCATCTTCTGCCTGCTTGCGTTTGATCGCGACGGCAACTTGCGAGGAGACAAACTCCAGTATGTGTAGTTCGCGTTCGCTGTAGGCTTCCGGATCGGAATAGTGTTGAACGACCATTGCACCGATTGTTTTTCCCTCGATGATCAGCGGCACGCCCAGCCAAATCGCAGAAGGCACGCCAAGCAGTTTCACTGCGCCCTGCCGCTCCAAATCATCGTGGACCGCCTGGGTACAAAGCAAGGATTTGCCCGTCCTCAAGACGTAGGCGGTCAATCCTTTTCCAGGTTCAATCTCACCCAGGAAAGGCTCATCCAGAGCATCCCTGAAGTAGGGGAAATGTAGGACATTTTTCACTTCATCGTACAGGGTGATATAGAAATTCTCGGCAGGCATCACGGATGAGATGATTTGATGGATTTGCGGAAAGAGGTCACTCAAAGATTCGGTTGTCTCGGTGGCAATGGCAATCCTGTAGACCGCCTCCTCGAGGGCCTGCGCCTGCTTTCGTTCGGTGATGTCAAACATGACACCCTGGAGGGAATTTGGTTGACCGTTGGCACCTTCGAGTAAGACAGCGTGATCATCGATCCAGACCATGCGTCCATCCCGTGTGAACATTCGGTACTCCTCTCCAAAAAGCTGTCCAGTTTCTAAAGTGTGTAGATAAGAGGACACCACGTTTTCACGGTCATCGGGGTGGATCAGATTTGCCCAAAAAGAAACATCGCCCTGCATCCATTCTTCCTGGGGAACACCAAGGATGGATTCAACCTGCGGACTTACGAATAAGGATATGGCACTGCCATCTGCTTTATCTATGTAGGTGATTGCAGGAATTTGCTCGACCAATGCGCGGTAATTAGCTTCTGCTGAGAGGCGCGCTTCTTCCTCCTGCTTGCGCTCAGTCACATCACGACCATACAAGTTTACGTAGTTTGCATCAATTACCGGCGAGACGAAGAAAGAGTATGAACGTCCACCGAATTGCGTTTCGATTACATTGGTGACCTTTTTCTTGAGTGCTTCGGAAACGACCCTTCGCCAGAATTTTGGCACGCGTTTTCCTTTTATGACGCCCATTTCGGCTACGAATTTCTGGGAGGCTTCGTTTGCATAGAGAATGGTGCCATCATGAGCTAGCCGTAAAACGGGATTGGGATTTTCGGCTGAGATTTTCGCCAACTCGACAAGTTCTTCTTCTCTTCGCTTCTGCTCCATGATGTCGCGGAGGTTACATTGGATGAACTGTTTGTTGTCAACCAGGAAGAGATTGCTGAATAACTCCACAACTCTACGCTGTCCATCTTTGGTTTCTAACTGTAAATCCTCAAAGTGGGAGCCTTTTTTCAGCTGCAATTTCCGACAAGCGGCTCGGTTGGACTCAAAATACTTAAAAGATCCAATTTCCCAAAATTTTTTATCCATGAACTCTTCGTGTGAGTAACCCAGCAAATGAACTAAAAATGGATTGACGCCGACTATCTCCCACGTATCAGCATCCAGTATCATTATCCCATACCGGGCCGTCTCGAAGAGACGCCTGAAGCCTACCTCGGATACTTTTAATTTTTTGTCCGATTGTTCACTATTTGTGCATTTTCCCGACTGTTTCATTCAGGACTCCCATGAATAAACATTTCGCAAGCAGAAAGGTTCCCTGGTTCTTCAATCTTCTTCGCTTAATTATATATCCGGGAGTAAAAAAAACCATTAAATTATTATAGCATTTTTCAATTATTGGTTCGAAAAAAGGTTATTTAAAACCTTGACACAGAACGTATGTTCGGGTATTATATTCTTAGCACAAATGAGCGAGGAAGAGAAAGGAAGGTGCTTATGGTACGCACAAGTAAAGGATTGACTCAACGACATCAAAAAATACTTGAGTACCTCGACGAGCGAATGAAAAAGGGCTATCCGCCATCCATCCGAGAGATCGGCGAGGCAACAGACATTTCATCCACATCAGTGGTTACATATTACCTCAAACAACTGGAAGAATGGGGCTACATCGAGCGGGATGCCAAATTCTCACGCGCTTTGCGTTTGAGCGGTTCCAAGACTCAAAGTATTTTCAAAATCCCCATACTAGGTCCGATTGCGGCCGGTATGCCAATCCAGGTGCCTGCTCCGACTGAAACATATATCGGCGATGAGATCGACGGGGTGGATGTGGCCCGCAGCCTGCTGCCTCAGGGCGAAAAAGGCACCGATCTGTTCGCCCTGAAAGTCCAAGGTGAGTCGATGATCGACGCGATGGTCAATGACGGAGATATCGTCATTATGAAGCGCACCGAGCAAGCCAAGAACGGTGAGATGGTAGCGGTCTGGTTGCCAGGGCGGGACGAGACTACCCTCAAGTATTTCTTCAAGGAAAAGGATCGCTATCGGCTCCAACCAGCCAACCCCACCATGGGCCCAATCTATGTGAACAAAGGCGAACCCCTAGAGATCAAAGGCAAAGTGGTCATGGTCATCCGGAATGTTGCCATAACAGCCATCTGATGCAACGCTGATTTCGTGAAAAGGTAAAAAAGGACCTCCGCAGTTCTTTGCGGAGGTCATCATTTTCTTAAAGCTGGGATTTGGGCTCTTCGACTGCCGGGTGTTTCTGTTCAAGAACCTGGATACCATTGCGCACCTGAGTCAGCAACTGCTCCAGGGCGTGCTCCATATTTCCCAGAGAATCTTGGGCGTAATGGTCAGCTCCCTCCTTGATGTTCTCGGACTCGACCCGGGCCTGATCAAGAATCATTTCGGCCCGACGCTTGGCATCTGTAACAAGCGCTTCCTTTTCGACCAAGTCTTCAGCCCGCTCGCGGGCCAGTTGCAGGGTGCGATTGGCCTCCTCCTGCGCCTGAGCCATAACCCGGTCCTTTTTCGTAAAGACCTCCTGCGCCTTTTTAACTTCCTCGGGG
The DNA here is from genome assembly GCA_963827305.1 of uncultured Chloroflexia bacterium. Classification (GTDB taxonomy): domain Bacteria; phylum Chloroflexota; class Anaerolineae; order Anaerolineales; family Villigracilaceae; genus UBA877. The sequence goes on along the minus strand of CAWHAM010000008.1, from coordinate 145,857 downwards.
ACGGAGATGCGCATCTGGTCAATGATATCCAGGAACTTGTCCTCATCGACTATAACGTTGTGAGTCAACGGGATGGCGCGACTGTTATTGAAGAGTTCTTCCAGGCGGTCAACCAAGTGAAGTATGTCCATTGTTTCCTCCGCTTGAACAGACGGAATGCCTTGCTGATTTTCGCATTAATGTATGATTTGAACCATCCATAAATTAGGGTAATTTGGTAAATGGTTCAAATGACCAGGAATTTTATAGTAATTATACTTTAATCCCGAAGGGACGGACCTGTCCGTCGCTCAAATCCTTGACTTTGTTCATCAGGGCAGCATTGACATGCGGAGGGACCATGCTGGAGACATCTCCGCCCAAGGAGGCGATCTCTCTGACAGTGGTGGATGAAAGGAAAGTGTGGTCCTCGTCGGTGATAAAGGCGATACTTTCGATATCCGGTGCCAGGCGGTGGTTGGCGAGGGCCATGCGGAATTCGTATTCGAAATCCGAAAAGACACGTAAGCCACGGACAATAACCTGGGCTCCTATCTGCCGGCAGAATTCCACCGTCATGCCGCTGTAACCGACCACGCGCACCTTCGGACTGCTTTTAAAGGTTTCGGCTACAAGGGCAATGCGTTCTTCGGGCGGGAACAATAACGATTTAAGCGGCCGGTTGTAAACGGCAACCACCACTTCGTCAAAGAGACGGGCGGCGCGAGTAGCAATATCAATGTGGCCATAATGGATGGGGTCAAACGTTCCTGGGAACAAAGCGCGCACCATTTAGCTTACATCTCCTTTCCCACCGCCCCAGAAACGACTAAGGGCTTCGGCGAGCAGACCATTCTCGGGGCTTTTCAAGTCCGGATCGCGGGCAAAGAGCTCCTGTGCCTGTGCCCGGGCTTTTTCGATCAACTGGATGTCGGTTAGGCTGGCCATCTTCAAAGAGGTGGCGTAACCGGTCTGGCGTGTTCCGAGGAACTCACCGGGACCACGCTGCTGGAGATCGCGTTCGGCCAGCACAAAACCATCGTTGGTCTCGACCATGGCTTGCAGGCGTGCATTCTCGGCAGCGTCTTCGTGGTCGGGGATGAGCAGGCAGAAAGATTGGGCCTCAGCGCGCCCAACCCGTCCGCGCAACTGGTGAAGCTGCGCCAGACCGAAATGGTTGGCACCTTCAACCAGCATGACGGTGGCGTTAGGTACATCCACGCCGACTTCGACAACGGTCGTCGAGACCAGGATATCATACTTCCGGTCGCGGAAGGCCAGCATGACGGCCTCCTTCTCGTCAGGCTTCATGCGTCCGTGCAGGAGACCCAGTTTCAGGTTCCGGAATACTTCTTTCTGCAGACGTTCATGTTCCTGCGTGGCAGCCAACAGTTCGCTCTTTTCGCTCTCTTCCACCAACGGATAGATGATGAACGCCTGGTATCCACTTTTCACCTGGCCTTGCAAAAGAGTGTAGGCATGCTCGCGTTCGATGGGGGTCAGGATGTGTGTCTCTATGGGCTGACGGCCAGCCGGCACTTCTTCTATTTTTGATACATCTAAATCGCCATTAATTACTAAATCTAAAGAGCGTGGTATAGGAGTTGCGGACATGATCAACAAATGCAAATTGTTGCCTTTGGCACGTAATGCGGCTCGTTGCTCTACACCAAAACGATGTTGTTCGTCAATAACTGCAAGATTTAATTCAGCAAAGGTTACAGGAGATTCGATTAGCGCATGGGTGCCTACAAGGATTTTAATATTCCCTTCAGCCAAATTGGTTCGGATCTCTTCCTTTTCAATTTCAGGCGAATCTCCCACTAACAGTCGGATTTGGTCAGTCCTGAGCAGGCCTTTCTCACCTGCTAAAAGGTTAACAAAAGTGTGATAATGCTGATCGGCCAAGATGGATGTGGGCGCCATGATGGCTACCTGTGAGCCGGACTGGTTGACCATGGCAGCGGCTAAAGCGGCGACCACCGTCTTGCCGGAACCGACGTCGCCCTGCAGCAGGCGATTTATCGGTTGTCCGGATTTCAGGTCGATGCGGATCTCGTCTAGGGCTTTTTTCTGGGCACTCGTTAGGGCGAAAGGCAGGGCGTCAAGACACTTTAAGCCAGTTATCGTCCACTTCAAAGATACGTGCTGGAACTGATTGCCAATCATGTTTCTGGCGAAGCAAACCGATTTGGCGGAAGAATAACTCGTCGAAGGCCAGGCGCTGTTGGGCGGCCTGGAGTTTCTCGGCCGAGTTGGGGAAATGGGCCTGGAGCAGAGCTGTGCTGAGGTCTGGCAAGTCCGCCGCCTGGCGGATTGCCTCGGGCAAATGGTCGGTGAGCTTGGGAGCCCAATAAGTGACCACCTGGTGCATCAGTTTGCGCAGCCACTTTTGGTTAACGTTGGCCGTGAGTGGGTATACCGGCACAATGCGGTTGGTGTGCAGGTTTTCCACTTCCACCGGTTCCCAATCCGGACTTTGCATAACCAGCCTGCCCAAGTACTGCTCGATTTTACCGGAGACGGAGATGGCATCGCCGGCCTTCAGCCGGTTGGCCAGCCACGGCTGGTTGAACCAGGTGAGACGCAGACCGGCGGTGCCGTCATTGATGACGACCTCGGTGATGGTCATTTTCCCCCCACGAAGAGGGCGATTGTTCAAGAGCGTAACCTCGCCGATGACGGTGACTTGTTGGCCGTAGAATACGTCCCGGATGGGTTTGAGCTGGCTGTAATCATCATAGCGGCGCGGGAAGTTGTAGAGCATATCCCCGAGAGTGTTAAGACCCAGGCGGGTAAGCATGCTGGCATGACGCGGCCCGACACCCGCAAGGACGGTGAGAGAGGCGTTCAGTGCGATGGGACGTTTGCTGGTGACGCCGCCGGGGCGTGAGTCAGCCCGGCCGGGGGTGGGAGGCCGCAGCGGGCGGGGGAGTGAGGCGGATTTTGATCCCAGAGCCGCAGGAGTTGCCGGTGGCAGTACCACAAGCGCTTCCGGCTCGGGTGGATCGGCTGGCACCTGATCATCAACGGGTGGTTGGAGAGGCTGCGGCAACGCGACATCCGCAGGTCTTTCGACAGACGGCATGGGAGGTTCCAACGGGGCAGTCTTCTTCGCGGGGGTGGCCTCGGGATAGCTTTTCTGGACCTGCTTCCAAAGGGTTTTCAGTGAATCGATACGCACATCAGGGGTTTGATCGGTGTAGAGACGCAACGTGGCTGAGATCGCCTGGATGAGGTCCTCAGGGATCTGGTCGTTGCGAGCTTCGCCTTCCCAGAAATTCAGAATATTGGCCAACCCGCCGATGACTGCGGTGTTGGCGTATCCGTTAGCATGCTCGAGGCGGAATAATTTACGCAGTTTTTCGAGGGAGGATTGCATGTTAGTATTTTACCGCATTAATCTAGCCCCCGAACGAGCCCCCTGAGTTCGGGGACAAGGAGGTCGTCTTTGGAAACAAACATGGCGGAGGCAGCCAGCGGAAGCTATAAAAACCCGGATTTTAGGGTTGCGATCGATGGTTAGTTGAAAACAACGAGGAACAAACCCCGGGAGAGAGAATTGAAATCCGCAAAGAGCCCTAATGAGATTAGGGCAGGCGGGGACAAGCATAAAAAGCGAATAGTAAGAAGGCGTTTCAGGCCGAATACAAATGAAGAAGAGAGGAGGAAAACAATGATAATTAAGATGAATATGTCAGGCCTAAAGACCGCGGCGGGTTTTTGGCCATTAGCGGATATGGTCTTTGGTTAATTATTGCTATTAAGAACGAGTTGCGCGATACTATTTTCAATTAACGTCAAGAATCGGTAAAACCGTCCGCCCAACCACGTGTAGACGGCTCAAGCAGAATTGCGGCAAATAGACAGAGGTCAAGTTAGTAGAGACAAAATATGCCAGGAGCGATGGCATCTATAGAATGGAGAATTTCCCATGTCTATCGAGCAGAACAGGTCACTCGTGCTTCGTTATGTTGAACTAGTCCTGAACGAGGGAAAGTTCGAAGCCTTCAACAACCTACTTTCCCCCAACTACAAGCGCCATATCTCACCGACTGTGACACCACTCACGCCAGAGCTACAAGAAAAGAGGCTGGCTGGATTGAGGGCTGCGTTCCCTGATATCCATCTCACGATCGAGGACGTAATCGCCGAAGGGGATAGAGTCGCATTCCGCATGACGTTACAGGGCACACATCAAGGCACGTTTCAAGGCATCGCTCCCACCAACAAGAAAGTGACGGTCTCTGCCCTGGATGTTGTTGCCATAGAAAACGGCAGAATCAGTGAGCACTGGGGCGGTCCTGATATGCTGGCCATTCTGCAGCAGTTGGGCGCAGTCGTCTCAGCCGGACCGGGAAAGAAGTGACCCAAGTATTCACACGGTAAAGCACGGATAGGGCCATCCTACAGGGGGAGAGAGGCCAGACCAGAGTCGTACCAGAAATTGAGCACGGGAGCACAACCTGGAGGTGATCATGAAGGAATTCACGGACCGAGTAGCAGTAATCACGGGCGCATCCAGTGGGATCGGCCGGGCGATCGCCGAGCGGTGTGGGCGCGAAGGAATGAAAGTCGTCCTGGCGGGAATCAACAAGAGCAACCTGCTGGAGGTAGAGAAGGGGTTGCGATCATCCGGGGCAAGCGCAATCAGCGTGCAAGCAGACGTTTCCCAACGGGGGACATTGAAGCACTCGCTCAAAAGACCATAGAGGAATTTGGAGCCGTACATTTGTTGGTAAATAATGCCGGTGTGGGAGCCGGCTCTTCGCCATGGCAAAGCACCTGGCATGATTGGGAATGGGTGCTGAACGTCAACCTATGGGGTGTGATAAACGGAGTCAAGATATTCACCCCGATCATGCTAAAGCAGAATACGGAGTGCACCATCATCAATAATGCATCCGGCGCGGGGTTGATCACATTTCATCCAAACACGCCTTACATGGTAAGTAAACACGCGGTGGTTGCCCTGTCGGAAAACCTACACCTGTGGCTAAAACGATACCATTCCCAGGTCAAGGTTGCCGTCATGTGCACCGGGTCGGTCGAATCCAAGATCATGGACTCCTGGCGGAATCGTCCGATTGAATTCCAGGATGAACCGATGGAAATGGATCGTGTTGAAAGAAGGGCATTCAGGGAGCTGATCCTATACATGAGAAAAGGAATACCCGCGGAAGAGGTTGCCGACAAGGTGTTCCAGGCGATGCAGGAAGAGAAGTTTTACATTTTCACCCATCCGGATCTGAAACCAGCCATCCAGGAGCGGATGGATGACCTGCTTAACGAAAGCAATCCGCGCGAACCGAACATTTCATAGACAGATCGGGAGCCTGGAGTACTCTCGCCCAATCCCGGTGCGGGACCGTTGGCGACCAGGACACGCCAGCGACAGACGGCCTGGCCAACAACTTCGTTCCGGTGATCATTCGCGTCAAGCCCAAGCGTATCACTTCATACGATTACTCCAAGCCTGGCTTTAATCAGGCAAGCCCTGGCTGTGCACAGTAAAATCCATTCAACCGGAGGCTGAATATGGCCTCAAACGATGCCCAGACAGCAATCCGCCGACTAACAGGCACCTGGAGATTTCAGTCTTTCCACATTGAGACTGCGGCCGGGCAAGTGACATATCCGTTCGGGCGTGATGCGGTGGGTTAATCCATTTTTGCCGAGAGCGGTTATGCGTCGGTGGCGATCATGAGGGCCCATCGCCCCAAGTTCGCCGAAGGAGACGTCCTGAGCGGAAGCAGCGAAGAAAAAGTCGCAGCCGCCGAAGGGTACCTCTCCTATTGCGGCAAATTTGAAATCCAGGCCGACAAACTCATCCTCCACCCGGAAGTGAGTTTCTTCCCCAACTGGATCGGCGTTGACCAAATCCGCTTTTTCAAACTGACGGACAACACCTTAATATTGAGCACGCCCTCACAGCGGCTGAGAGGAGTGCAACAGACAGCCGATCTCGTTTAGGAACGCATCTGAAGGACAAGGTCTCTGTCCACCCATTGAAATTGATTTTTCCTCGAGCTATACTGAATTGAGTTTCAGACCAATAACAAGGAGAAGTGAAAAGCTTATGAACAACCAAAATCCGAATCCCAATCAAACATCGTCCCCTGATTTGCCACCCGATTCAACTTCCGGCCCGGGAACTCCCCCTACAGGTGGTCCCGGGAACCCAGCCCCCAGCTCCTATCATGACTGGCGTGAGCAGAGGCGCGCCGAGCGCTGGGCCCGGCGTGAGGCACGCTTGCAGAGGCACGCCGGCCGTTACACCGGCTGGTTCGCCGGCGTTCTTCTGATCGGGATAGGTGTGATCCTCCTACTGGAACAAATGAAAATCCCGTTTTTCGCGAACTGGTGGGCACTGTTCATCTTGATCCCCGCTTTTTGGGCTTATATGGCGGCCTGGGACAATTATCAGGATAACAGCCGGCTGACGCGGCGCGTGGCCAGTTCATTGACAGTGGGAATCCTGCTGACGATTCTTGCGCTGATTTTCCTGGTAAATCTAGCCACCGGTTTCTTCTGGCCAGCCCTGCTAATTGTGGGAGGCCTGTCCCTGGTAGGGACTGCTTTGCTGCCGCAGTGACCGTTTTTCTTCATATCGGCGGCAAGGCCCATCAGCAACATTGCTCATGCAATAATCGGCGCAGTTGAAACCTCTCCTCACCTGTGCCTCCTGAAGAACAAACGACGAGATGCGGCACGGTGCAGGCAATACATGGAAGTCCTGCTGATTGTCCAGACACGAGATCCGCAGGGCTTTACTGAATTAATTCCCTGCCTGCGCCGGTGTCTCGCCGGACGGTGGTGGAGGCCGCGGGGGCGTGCCCTGATCAGGTGCTGCGACGGGTGCAGGAGGAGCTTCAGGCGCGGCAGGTCGGGTTGAGGCGGGCTTGCGGGCCGGGACGGCTTTTGGATAGGTTTCCTGTACCTGCTTCCAAAGGGATTTGAGGGATTCGATGCGTTCTGCGGGTGCCTGGTCTGCGTAGAGGCGCAAAGTGGCGGCGACTGCCTGGACGAGTGGCTCGGGGATGTGTTCGTTGCGGGCTTCGCCTTCCCAGAAATCGAGGATATTGGCCAGGCCGCCGATGACAGCCGTATTGGCGTACCCGTTGCCGTGCTCAAGGCGGAAGAGCTTGCGCAGCTTTTCGAGGGAGGATTGCATTATATTATTTTACCTTATTAAGAGAACTTATCCACGAATTACACGACCCCCGAAGTGCCCCAAGAGAACTGGGGCAGGCGGGGCAGGCGGGCAAAGAGACGGACGACCCTCATTCCCCAAAATTCCCTAATAGACATAGGGCATGCGGGGGCAGGCGGAAGACCGGGGATGGGGCAGGCCAGCGAGAGAAAACGAGTTGCGGGGGATCGTCAGGCCCAAACAACGAAAAACAAAAAAGGAATAAGTTGAATCCCCGAAGTACGGGGACAGGCGCTAACAGTTGAAAGGTCAATCCCCAAAGTACCCCAAGAGAACTGGGGCAGGCGGGGACAGGCGGTATAAGGAAAAGTGCATTTAACTGCAGTTCTCGAGCATTTTTGGAGGTTTCGAGGAGGATTACCCGCAAGGTGCACGCCAAACTGCCCCCTGGAGGCCGCGCAAAAGGGTTTTGAGGGGGATTTTGAATGAATTGATCCTCTCAAAATGGGCTTAAATTGCGCGATTTTATGATGTTTTTTACTGCTTTTTTCAAATTTTTAGAATTATGCTGCAGGGAGGCTCTCGAAAACAAGAAATAATGAGGTAGCGATGGTGGAGGTTGCGCAGGAAGTTCAAAATCGCCATGCTCATGAACAGCGGGAGTTGAGTGAAGTGACAGTCACCTTAAAGGTGACTGTCACATTCTAGTCGCTGGATATAGGTGGCCCGGCAGGAGGCGGACCTGCGACCAAACGTATTCAGGCTCAATTCCAGTTGGGCGAAATTTTACTTCCCAAAACCGGCAACTACAGGCTTAACGGTCTGGCTCAAGCGCAGCGGCGAGGCAGGCGATGAGCCACAACCATTATCGCGCCATTCCTGACAAGGTGCATCCCAACCGCGGCGGAGCCCCTGTCGCCCGGAGCCGGCGTTGGACATTTGGCTCTAGTGGTAATTCTTCTGGCTGCTCCAGATGGTGTCAGCCGGGAGCTTTGGATTTTTGCATACAAAGATAGAGAATGGGAACAGCGTGTCGGGGCCGGTGACCGCTTTCTGCGCACACTCATCAAAGAACACCGATAGAATATTCGTCCTGCCAGTGACGATGAGCATCACGTCCCAGGAATATCCCGGCCCCCAGAGATAATAGGTCAACGATCCGCTGACCGCATGCGGAAGGCTGTATCGGGGACCGTAATAGTCGATCGCGCTGGCGGTGAAATACCAATCCGTATAGATGCCTGCAACGAGGCGGTCTTCGGGAGGAAGCTGGTCATATACCTCGCTGACATCGCGGACAAGTCCATCCCACCCCAGCCGGCCGGTCAGGATCAGCGGCGCATACGAATTACCGCTGTTGAACTCCCGGATCGACTGGTACCAGAATTTAATGCTCCGGGGCAGCTTGTAGACGGAATCGATGGGCAGGATGGGCAGGGAGGTTGGCAGGACAAATATCCCTGCAGCCAGCAGGTAGGCCATCGGCAGGGCTCTCACCCCTGTTTTCCAGCGGGCTCCGGTAAACATTTCCTCCACGAAAACGGCGCCGGCGGCGACGAGCGGGATGAATAATTCGCCAAGCATCCGCACCGATGCATGCAGGGTAAACATCAATGCAAGCGTGAACAGGAACAGCCAGCCCAGGAAACTGTAATTGACACCGTTCAGGCGGCGGAAGAGGCGGTACAACCCGGCGATCCAGAGGGGCAGGAGAAGCGGATTCATAAAAGCCAGGATATTCATGAAGTACTGCGAGGGGGAAGCCTTATAGACCCGGTATGTGCCGTAGTTCATCCAATATTCGTACGTCGGCCAATGGTTGGCTATTTCCCAGTGAAGATAGGGGGCGACGAGGATCAGGCAGAGCGCCGCCCCCAGCCAGGGCCAGGGAGTGAGCAGATCCTTTCCGGTATCTGGATATCAGAAGAGCAGCCAGGAAGCCCGGTCCATAGAACAGGATGGTCATTTTGGTCAAACAGGCGAGGCCTGCGAGCAGGCCCAACAGGATCCATAGTTTCCAGTTCCCGGTGCGTAAAAACCGGATGAGCGTATACAGGAAGCCGGCCAGGACCAGATGGTCGATGCTGTCGTAGCAGAATATCGAATCGAACATGAGCCAGAGTGGCACGATGATGAACGTCAGCGCGCTCAGCGCGACCGCAAACGTCCTGCCACCGAATTCCTTTGCGATCAGGCACACAAAAACCAGCGTGGCCGAGCCGGCCAGGGCCGGGACGATGTGCATCACCAAATCCGATTCTCCCAGCAGCGCCCGGCTGAGCGCCACCAGGGCAGGAACCAGCGGCGGCAGATCCACATACCCGAATGCCAGGTGCCGGCTGAGCGCGATGGTGTAGAGTTCGTCAAGGAACAAGCCGTAGCCAGGGGCATAGATCATGTGCATGGCAAATTTCGCCAATGCGGCAAGGATGATGACCCATATAACAGGTGATAATTTGATGATATGTTTTCGCTCTTGCATACGGTGCCTTCTGTAAATGGTGGGGGAAGTTATTTGCTTATGAATCCAACTGTTGGAGCTTTCTTTTTTCATCTGCAAAGAAAGGCAATCTGAGAAGGTTGGCAAACTTTTGAGCAACGATTGACTTGGATAAGCCCGAAGTACCTCCAACCAAAATGCATTTCATTACAATTAACCCGAGCCACTTATTCTATTGCTGCCTAACTAATGTTCACTCGTATCGCATAACAGTTTATAGGTGGTCCGTAAAATCCCCGTCAGGGGATAACGACCCAAACCTTTGGGATTTTATCAGGCATCAGATAAAAATGGTATTGCTCGGTTTGTTATTGCTAAGCAACATTACCTCGAACCTAGCGGTTAGAGGTTCAAATCCTGCCCGAGGCATTTTTGTGGTAACGGGTTGTTTAACTGGCAAATTGGCGGGCGTGGGTACTTTCCTCAGTTTCCCCGTCCTGTGCATGATCTTCGGCTTGGAACGTCTGGGTGGCATGGCAGTATCCCTTTTTGGCCCTACCCCATCCCTCCCTCGCGCAACACATCGTCCCTGCAAGGGGATCCTGCCTGCCTGTCCTGCCTGCCTGCGCCAGTACGCAGGTACAGGTGCACCACAGGTGCAAGCGGGACGGGACACCGTTCGTGCCGCCCTGGCCTGACCGCCAGGACAGGCGAACACCGGCGGCACGCCGGTGCGAGACGGCAGGGGCAGGTACAGGTGTGTTCTTTCAGGGCATCCGTCAGGGCGGAGGGACAAATCCTTTGGATTTGCCCTTCCAGGATGCTGCGCGAGGGAGGGTGGCCAGCGGCTGCCCGTAAGAACCGGGTACAGGCGGGTAAGGCTAGCATCTGCGACCAAATGTATTCAGGCTCAAATCCAGTTCGGCTACAATTTCATCTTTATTTGGATAACAGCTTTGAACTTGACAATTCTAGGTTCAGTTATTGCAGCGTAACATCCGCTGCATCGATTGGTTGAGCGGTCCTTCATTCTAGTTATCGTTTTCTAATTATAAGTAGTCCAGTCCATAAAGCAACTTCACGCCGATCATCTGGCATAGCAGTTCAATATTCGGAATGGTGGAAGTACTCACTTCGTGCCGTTTGCTGTCACGCTGTGCGATGGTGAAGCGATAGCTGTCGACCTTAACATTCATGATGTCATTCCAAGCGTAGGGCTTGCCATTGATCAGAATGCCATTCTGCCGGTGGATGGATACTGGGCCAAAGGTCACTGCCTGACCGTAGTCATATTGCTGGGTGAGTGGCGTCAAGAGAAGTGCAAAGACATTTCGCTTGATTGGTTGGATAATCTCATAGACATTTTCCAGCAAATCATCCAGGATTAATTTTTCCCCACTTCTTTTTATCAGTGTGTACTTGTACAATCCGTGCCCATGTGGGGTACTCTTCACATCCGACAGAATGACAACAACCTCATCCCAGCGCCAGATATGGATGTCTTTTGCCCCGGTATGGTAAGCAAATCCGTCACGGTAGAGAACCAACTCTTTCACTTTCTGCGCTCCAAAACCCGGGAATAGTATGGCACTGTTGCGCCCGTAGACAGCTGTTGCCGGACCCAGCCCGGCTACATTATCAAACTCGAGAGGAACTGGCACAGAACCCTGTGTGCGCTGCTCCCCCCAGGTCGGAGTTAACTTTTCCGCACCTGACGGATCCGTGAGGAATTGATCTACATTCACGCCGGGATACTTTTTGGCAATTGTAGCACGTACGTTTTCGTACTCCTGACGTATTTGTGGAGGCATCTCCTCTACACTGTCGTAATCTCTTCCCATAAAATGGATGCTCATGTTCTTCTCCTTGCGATCTTATTCATGGTTCATGCCGCCTAACTCACGATTCAACTAGCATGGTGTATTTAATGCCGAGACGAATACAGTCTAGCGAATAATTATTATATTACCTGTTCTATATTATTCTATATTGGATAATGGAAAAAGCAAACAAATTGAAGTAATTTTATTAATGAGGATTTCGAACGTAGGTAAAAATATTTATTGCGTCTAATAAGAGATTCTAAAAATGGGCCCGGCAGGATTCGGACCTGCGACCAAGCAATTATGGTTCCTGGTTTCAGGCCTGGACCATAGTGATGACGATGTTGCCTTTCTTCTGCTCCGTCTCAGCATACCGGTGGGCCTCAGCCATCTGTTCTAGAGGAAAGGTTCGATCGATGACCGGCCGCAGCTTCCCGGCCTCAACCAATGCCTTGATGTACAGCAGATGCTCCACCGAGCCGGTATCCGAACCAAAGATCACTTTCCGATCGCCCGTCATCGTAGTCCATAATCCGCGGACGAGGTGGGAAGTGTGCGGGTTGGCCAGGACGCACCGTCCACCGGGGCGGAGCATGCGAAGAAGATGAGCGAAGGGAGCCTTGCACACCACGTCGAAGATGATGTCAAAGGTCTGTGTACTATCGGCGAAGCTCCCCAGGGTGTAGTCGATGACGTGATCCGCGCCAAGTGAAAGGAGCATCTCGAGCTTGCTGGCGCTGTCCACGGCAGTGACTTCGGCGCCGAAGATCTTGGCCAATTGGACCGCGAACGTGCCGAAGCTCCCGCCCGCGCCGATGATGAGAACCTTCTGCCCGGCCTGGATATTGCCTTTTCTCAGAAACCGCAGGGCTTCCGAGGCACCATAGGGGACAGCGGCGGCTTCTGCGTAGCTTAAATTTACCGGCATGCTGGCCAAGACGCTGCCCGGGCTGCTTCGGCCCAGGCAGATGTACTCAGCATAAGCTCCAAGCCCCATGCCAGTTGTCCCAAAGACCCGGTCACCCGGAGTGAAGGATGTGACTCCCTCGCCGACGGCCTCAACCTCGCCGGCGAATTCCTGACCCAGGATGCGGATCCTTGGTTTCAAGACGCCGAACCACAGTCGCATGGGAAGCGAGACCCAGCCGGGGAAGTCGAAGCGGCGTAACTCACAATCCGCCCTCGACACGGAGGCAGCATGGATGCGGATCAGCACTTGGTCGACCTTTGGGCGTGGTTTTTCAACCTCTTGAACCTTGAGGACATCCGGGGGACCATATGCATTACAGATGATCGCTTTCATTTCACTATATCTTTATTTCTTGTGGGCCCGGCAGGAGGCGGACCTGCGACCAAACGTATTCAGGCTCAATTCCAGTTCGGCTACACTTTTACCTTCATTTTGTAAGTAGTCGTGAACCTGGCGGTTCTAGGTTTACATCCTAAAGAAGCGAATTGTTTCTTAAGTTTGATAACCTTTTTAATGCAGAGGCGCAATCACCGCTTCTCGTGTTTTCGTTTCAAGCGTTCTTCATCTTGCTGTTGCCCCTGCTGTCGCGATTGGCGTTTATTTTCCAATTCCTGTTCCACCAGCTGTTGCTCCTGTTGACGCTGCTTTCTTCCCTCTTCCTGCTGTTGCTCTATCTGTTTCTGTTCCTGCTGGCGCTGCTTTCGTTCCTGTTCCTGCAGGTCCTGTTGTGTTATTTGCGTTTCGTTCATTTATTTATCCTTCTCGAAGACGATGTCCATGGATATTCATATTTATTTTACACCTCCAGATACATGTTTCTCCAGATCAATTTTCACTGTTTTACCTTATTAATAACCATAATCTCACGGCAGGGGAATTATGATATAATTAGTCCACTTATCCTAGGATAGTGGTTCAAAAACGCCAGTCCTTTATAGGCCTGGCTTTTTTGTATCATTTTCCAACAGGTTGAACCAGGAGGCGATCATGGACTTCAAAATCGGCGATACGGTCATTCACGGTACGTATGGTCTCGGGAAAATCGTCCGGTTGGAGGAGCAGACCTTCTCGGGTAAGAAGACGCTCTACTACGTGGTCCAGATCCGGGACATGACTATCTGGGTTCCAGCGGATGCGCAGGTGATGAGCCGTCTGCGTTCCCCAACACCGCAGGGTGAGTTTCCCAAGCTGTTCTCCATCTTGAACGAACCCGGCGGAACCCTGCCTGACGACCGGCTTGAACGGAAGACGTACCTGGTGGAAGAATTGAAGGACGGAAAAGCCAAATCCTGCTGCCGGGTGGTTCGTGATCTGTCGTCCTTCCAGTATAGAAAACCGCTCAACGAAAATGATAGACTTGTCCTGAAGCAGGCCTCTGATTCGCTGCTCGGCGAGTGGGAATTCTCCCTGTCCATCCCGTTAGCGCGGGCCCAGGCCAATCTGCAGGGCCTGTTAATGAAGCCATCCCACCCGTTCGCCAACCCGTGACAAACCCAGGCGGTTAAGCAGACAATCGAATTAGTCGGTGGACCAAAAAAACCCCCACAAGGGGGTTTTTTATGACTTGTGAGCCGGGACGGACATGTAACCCGCTCGGGGTAGTCGGACCTGCGACCAAACGTATTCAGGCTCAAATCCAGTTGGGTTACAAATCCATCTTAAGTGAAGTAATTAATTGTGATGTGTTACTTGGTCATCGTCCTAGTTTTCTATAATAAATCGGAGCTTTGATCGATTATTTCCTAAATCGCTTTATTACTTTCTTCTCTAGGAAATCTTTAGACAAAACCAAGACCATAGATAAAACCGCAGATACGATACTCAAAATACTAAATAATTTATCAGAATTACTAGATTGTTGATCAGATAACGAAACTAGAGTGATATTTCTAACACCCACAATTCGACCATCAATGTGAAAACGATTCGAAATCAAATCGTTACCAGATTCGGAAATTATAAAACGAACAGTAATAACATCCCCGGGATTTAGAAGAGTAGGTGTTACCGTTGCTTGATACTTCGTAGTCTTACTGACAGTCATGCCGATATTTGATGGTTGTGAATTAACAATAGAAACATCTATTATCTCATCTTGGGGACCGAAAGAAAACGATAATGGAACACTGTAGTCAGTTGAAATTATTGGTTGGTTACCAATAATTCTTGATCTTTATCTGAAAGAGCTGAGGATTACTTACAATTTCCCCATTGTAAAAAATCTGGATAGTACCGGTTGCTTCTGGTCTAATGCTGACAAGTTTTGAGGCAGTATCAATTATTATCTGTAATTGCTTAACAGGCTTGCTTAAATAATAAATATTATAAGCAGCAATTATGGCTGCAATAGCAAGTAAAACAGTAACAATCTGCCATATATATTTTTTCATCCCTGCTCTTTACTCCTTATTACTATGGCTATTATGTTTATTCTAAATAACTGATAAGGTGTATTGGTGGCTTTTTCTAAGACAGAGGGGTATGTTTTCTATAACCGAATTTATCATAAGCTAAATTATTCTGGTATAAAATCATGACGGATAAATTTCATTGGGTTATCTGTGTAAAAATACAATGATCCAAGAAAGAATGATACCTAAATAAAGAAGGTAAATTGCAAATGAATGAGATACTATTTTCTTAAAGAGCCACGACTTAAAGTATATTTTTATGAAAGTCGGGCAAATCTTCTCGAATATCTTGTTCATTCATATATTCAAAAAAGGCAAGTTTTTTATTTACTTTCATTTTTGTCTCAATCTGAAGCCCCCTTGCCCCCAACCCAGCCAAAAGAAAATGGGTACGAAGCTCCAATAGAAAACAAATAAATGTTAGAAAAATACCTAGGATTGGGATAACTATAGATTGTGGTTTTTGTGGGCTGAACCAGCTGTTCATTAAGAAGCCAGTTGCAGCAAGGCATAGGCCAGCAATAGTAGAATCTCATTTGAACCAAATTATCGTGATAGTCTACTATTGCGTCGTAGATTGTTGGTAAATTTGTATTATCTTCGGGAGGGGAAATAGAATTCATCATTTACCTCATGCATTTTGTATGATTAGATTTCATATTCATCTGAATTAGCTGCGGCTATTTCTTCATCTGTTGGCTCAGGTGGGACAGGGCGGCAGGCGGGGCAAACGACGCGTCTGCGGAATAATTTGCTCATCTAAATCATGGGCGTGACAACTTCCAGACCCCCGTTTGGTTAACATCCCAAAATGCTCTACCGAGAATTTCATAATGGTTATGCTCTTCTTTCGACAGCCTGATGAACATTTTACGGCCCTTTGGGTCGGTAAGCTGCCCAGCCAGGTCGGCATAAGCTTTCTCTGTCTTTTTCTCGAATTTCATCGCTTCATCGATAATGTCCAGCATGCTTTTATGCTCAGGCTGTTCAGCAAACTTCACTTCGAGTTTTGGAGGGAGGATAAACGCCTTCCCTTTATAGTTAATAAATTCGCCTGTTTTCTCAAGAGATTTCTCCAGTTCAGTCAGCTTAGCGTAATGGAATTTCTCAAATTCACTCAATTGTTCGAATATCACCTTGCCCAATGTGTCAATTTTTTTGGCCGCGTTGGCATAACTTTCTACTGATATTCTTTCATTTTCCTTTGCAATGCGGATAGCATCTAACAGGCTCGGGGTATCCATTAGTTCCTCCTTCAAGTTGAATTACAAACTTGATCTGGCGAAATTCATTCCCATCATATCCAAACCCAAAAGATATTAATTATGGGTATCCATCATCTAACCATGCTAAGATACCATCTTTAGGGTCATCCTTCAAGGGAGTAAAAGCTGAAACCTTATGGGTGCTTTTCATGGACCGGCTCACAGTGTCTTTCGCATAGTTATAACCCCACAGAACACTTCCCATTTCCCATTACTCCCGCCAATACACCCTGAACTTCCACCGGATGGCGGTCTTCTTTTCCCTTTTCAAATACGCAATCGCCTTGCTCCCAAAAATAAACCCATAGGTGCTGACAATGTGCTCGACCGTCCCATACTCCTGGTCCGAGAAGATATCCTGGTAGGTAAATTGGAACTCCTCAATAAAAATACGATCCACCTCGTCGTCCACTTTTTCCGCCACCTCGATCACGTCATACAGATCGCCCCCGTACCAACCGGGCGGGATGTTGTTTCTACGGTTTCGGGTGGGCCTTGAAGAAATCCCAGATCATTTGAGTAGAAGCGGTTGGAAATGCATACGGAGGTGGCCACATATGGCCCCCTCCCTCTATGGCATACAGTTCAACCGCCGTACCGGCCCGGCACGTAGCATATACGGTATGGGTTATTATTCCTTGCTTCTCCACCTGCGCAGCGTCGCTACAACCATCCAACTGCGCCCAGGTCGCAATGGCTTGTTCGACTGCCGGCACAATTATGTCAGTGTTACCAGTTGTACCTATTTCAGATGGTGTCCAAGTTTGACCGGAATAGCTATCTTCCGTTCCATGCACGTGGACCACGGAAACCGGCTGCTGCGGTTGGCATGGATTGGTGACGAACCACCCTGCTACCGGCGCGATGGCTGCGAACGTTTCGGACATCTCGCAGGCCAGGCGATACGAAAATAACGCGCCGTTGGAGAAACCCGAGGCGTAAACACGTTTGGGATCAATGCGGACGATCGTCCCCAGGTCTGCGAGCATCTGGCGGACGAAGGCAATATCATCTATGTTTTCATTGACGGCAGATCCACAGCAAACTGCGTTCCAAGATTGGCCGTAGCCATTCGGATATACAACCAGAAAGCCGTCCGTGTCAGCTATATCATTGAAGCCGGTCATGGGCGGCATGATGCTTGCCCTCATGGTGTAACCATGGAAAACAAATACTACAGGCACGGGATGCTGATTGTCCAGGCCGGGCGGGATGTGAAGCAGATAAGTCCGCTCCAAGCCATCAACTGTCAGCTTGCGTTCGGTGTCGCCGGGTGTGAGGGTGGCTGCGGGGGTGGCAGTGGGAGCAGGGGTGGCAGTGGGGGGGATGATTGTCGGTGTTTCCGGGGTTGGTGTTGCTTTCGCGGCGCAGCCAGTCAACAAGACCATCAGAAAGGCGAATACAAGAAAAACTTGACCGATTTTTTTCATTTTCCTATCTCCTTATGTGACAGTCACCTGGACACCCGTCTAAACCGGGTGCATAAAGAAGGTGACTGTCACAGCATATCATTGCAATCCGTTCCAGCCTGGCTGACGCCGGCCGAGGGATTCCCTTGGTCACTTCTTGATGTAAAAGTAGATGAACGCGGCTGCAAAGCCTGCCATGATGAGGATGTTGATCCATTCCCCGGCGGGCGCCCCGGCGAAGGCTACCGCAAACAGACCCACCAGCACATTCAGGACCGTCCAGACGATCTCAGCCACAACGACGATTTTCACCTTCTCCCATTCGGCTGCCTGATAGCAGTACCAGGAACTGGCGGTGAAGGCCAAAACGGCTGCTCCAATGGTTCGGTACGGCAGGGTGTCCGGGGCTGTCATTCCGGCCAGCCCCAGAACCACCGCCGGGATGAAAAGGTAGAGCAAGCCAAACACGAGCCCGAACCCGAAATGGACCAGGAAGAGTAATTTCAATCCCGATGAGATTTTGGTCATACGCGATGCCTCCTTTGTCCGAAACAAACGAATAGCCTCTGACAGCTTGTCAGCGGCTTGGATGCATGCTTCCCGAACGGTCTTCCGCCTGCGTGGTGGAACGGATTGCATTTTCATTATAGGTCAGATTGTAGAAAAGTCAACGGGAGGTTGGAAAAACACAAGGCTTTCTCAAAGCCGAAAGCCAGCCTGCTGATATACCCCACCCCCGTCCCCTCCCCGTCCCGGGGAGGGGAGAATTGTGTGAAAATTGGGGTGCGGGGGCGCAGAGCGCCCACCACACCCCAATTTTCACCTCTTTTCCCCCTTCCCAATGGGAAGGGTGCAGGGGAATGGGGCTAAAAACATACTTTACGAAGGTCTTGGGAAAAGCATTTGCAGAAGCGCTTCGCACCGGTTTTTTCGCACCATAAGCTCCTTATCGAACCGGCGAGGATTGGGGGCAAGCGCGATGCGGTGGCGCGAATTCCAAAAAAAATGTGTGATAATAAAGAGAAGTCACTCATGTTCCATTGAGATCTGCATGTCCCCTGCGGACCAAGACATCGAAAGTCTTAAAAGGTCGTTGGAACGTCAAACGATGGCTGGGTACCTGGTTTGGAGGCAGGCTCGGAGAAGCGGCGTTTCCTTCTTATCTGGAGGTTGGCATGTCGAAGAAAGATGAACCGAACAGCTTCAAAGAAACCCAGCATGCGCTGTTATTCGCGTGGTTCGCCAAAGCGATCGTCGAACAAGTTGGCGAGCAAAGAGGGGAGGCCGTCATTCGTAAAGCTGTCCGCCAATATGGGGAACAGCGCGGGCGAAGGATGGCGCTGCGGGCAAAAGCGAATAAACACAAACGGAGCATGGCCAATTTCATCGGGTACAGCGAATACAGGATCAGTCCAGGGGAAATGGACATGAAGATAACCGGACGATCCCCGCACTTCGAGATGCGGGTTTCCAGATGCCCCTGGTTCACCGCCTGGAAGGAAAATGGACTGCTTCCATACGGACGCCTGTATTGTCTTGAAATCGATCAAGCCTTGCTGCGCGGATATAACCCCGAGTTACAGTTGGATGTGAATGGAACGCTATCCAACGGGGCCGCACAATGTGAGTTCGTCTATCACGATGCCGACTTGAAGATCCTGAATTATCTTCTACTAGGATATCGAAGAGCGGTCAGCCCCGGCGCCAAGGCGGTGCTGCCGTGGGACTACCACGTGGGCCATTTATTCAGCACCTTTGAAAAAACAGCCGTGGAAGAACTGGGCCTGGCCGGGCAAAAGGCGATCGAGGCCGGGCTGGCCAAATTCACGGAGAGATATGGCCAAAAGGTCCTGGAAGGCCGAAGCATGGACTATGATTGTGTGCCGGCAGGATAACAAGAAGAAGGATTCATCAAATCATGAGCAAGAGTTATGGATAATCACCGGATCAGAATACCCGGGGACCAACAGAAAGGACGCACCCAATGGATACACTTTTTCTGGTCACTCTCATCGTCACAGCCACTTTCGGTTTGGGATTCACGCTCATACCAGTTACTTTATTGGGGACTTTCGGGGTGGGATTGAATGCCATCGCTGCCACCATCGCGCGCATGTTCGGTTCAGCCTTGCTGGGGTTTCCCATCCTACTCTGGTTCGGGCGGATGTCGCGCAGCGACGATCTCAGGAAAGGGCTGGTCTTCAGCATGTTCGTTTACTATCTCATCAGCCTGGTGGTGCTGGTATCTGCCATGCTCGCAGGGCAGATGAATGGCCTGGGTTGGAGTGTGGTGGCGTTACATGCGGTTCTAGCGGCATGGTTCGGATATTTCCTCGTGAAGAAGTAAAGCCAGCCCATTTGATTGCAGAGTTCCGATGAGGGCATCATTAATCCTATGGCGACTGCTCAATCCCGGACCGCGTACAGCCTATTCAATCGGGCTCGGACAAATCATGGGCAGATCCGTGCTCCCGCTCACGACCACCGGCCGGAAATCAGGGCTGCCGAGGGTCACATCGCTCGTCTACGAACAGCAAGGAGACAGCATTACCGTCGCGTCTGCGCGCGGCCATTCGGCTGATTGGTTCCGCAACGTCCAGGCCAATCCGAGGGTGAGGGTGCGGGCAGGCCCTTGGAAGAACACCAAGGACAGGCCCTTGGAAGAACACCAAGGACAGGCCCTTGGAAGAACACCAAGGACAGGCAAGGAGGGTAGGGATACAAAAATGGGGGAGGAAAAGACTTGACAAAATAGAATAAATGTTCTAAAATTAAGCAAGCACGGGAAGGCTAAAACACCTCCCCGTGTTTTTGTTTACGGAAAAAGAGAGGCAGATATGGGAGCACCAAAAGGAAATACGAATGCACTTAAACACGGGCTGTATGCCAAGCACTTCAAGCTGGAGGACCAGATCCGGCTGCGTAGGATGTCGCCAGAGGATTACCGGCACGAGATCTACATGATGCGGGTGGCGGTGAACAACGTGTTCGAAATCCATGCACGGCTGCACGCATTGGCGGAAAAAGTACTGGAAAATAACCAGACCTGCGACGTGGAAGCACTATCCAAGATCACCAACAGCCTAGCCCTGGCGATCACCGCACTCAGTACCACGGCGCGGACATATGCCCTGTTCAACGGGACGGACGCTTCGGTGAACGATGCCTTCGAGGAAGCGCTGAAAAGCCTGCCGGTATTCCTGGACGGAAAATACCTGATCGAGAGCAGAGCGGATGGACAAGAGCAAGAGGAGGTCCTGGTGGAACTCAAAAAGTCCGAATGAAGGATAGAACCAAACGAACCGCCTACCTACTGCGCCGACCCGAGCGCTTCGCCCAAGCCGGGAATATAATCCTGCGTCCCTACCAGGAGTTGCCGATCCAGGCAGTGGTGAACAGCGTGCGCAATAAACGCGGATTTTCGTTCGTTTGGATCTTCCCACGCCAGGCAGGAAAGGACGAAGCGCTGGCGATCCTGGTGCAATACCTGCTGACGCTGTTCAAAAATGTGGGCGGGGAAATGGTTTTCTTCAACCCGACCTTCAAACCGCAGACCGAGACGAGCATGCGCAGGTTGGAAAGCAGGCTGAAAACCAACATTCTAACAATTGGGAGGTGGAAACGGCATTCCGGCTATATCTACCAACTCAATAACGCCTACTGCACCTATCTGAGCGCGGATCCGACGGCGCACGTGGTGAGCGCCACGGCCAACCGTCTGCTCGTGGTCAACGAAGCCCAAGACGTGGGCGTGTTCAAATACGACAAGGACATCGACCCGATGGCGGCGAGCAGCAACGCGACGAAAGTGTTCTCGGGGACACGCTGGACAAGCAACACGCTGCTGGAACGAGAATACCAGCAAGCACTGGAAGCCCAAAAGAAGGACCGCATCAGGAGGGTATTTCTATTCAATGCAGAGGACGTAAGGACGGTGCTACCGGAGTACGGCAAGCACGTGGACGAGGTGGTGGTCCGGCTGGGGAGGCAGCATCCGCTGGTAAAGACGCAGTTCTTTTGCGAAACAATCGAGGCGCAGGCGGGTATGTTCCCGCCCGGGCGGCAGGCGCTGATGAAAGGCACACATAAAGCCCGGACGGAGCCGGAAGGGGGCAAAACATATGCGTTCCTGATCGACGTGGCGGGGCAGGATGAAGCCAGCTGCGCCTACCACACCGGTGCACCTGTACCTGCCCTGTCCCATCCGCCTGCACCTTTAGCGGAGGCAGGCATGACGAGCGAGGAGGAAATGTCACCCGCAAATTACCATCAAAGCACCAGGGCAAGCTGGGCTTGCCCCAATAAAGTGGACACGATTAATGTCCTGACGAAAGCTCGAAATCCACTGGACTAAGATAATCCAGGGTTGAATGCAATCTTTGGCGATTGTACCAGCCCTCGATGTAATCAAAGATGGCTGTACAAGCCTCAGCCTTGCTTGTGAATGGTTTAGTTGCGCACTCCGCTTTCAGAGTGGCAAAGAAACTCTCCATGGCGGCATTGTCATAGCAATTTCCGGTGCGGCTCATGCTCACCTGGCATTGCAGAGCGGCTAATTGTTCCTGGTAATCTTCACTGGTGTACTGGCTGCCCCGGTCCGAGTGATGCAATAAGCCTGCGGATGGTTGGCGGTTGAGCAGTGCCATCTGCCAGGCTCCTTCTACCAGGTTCTCGTCGATTTGTTCACCCATGGCCCAGCCCACCACGCAACGTGAATACAGATCCAGGATGACAGCCAGATACAGCCAGCCCTCAGCAGTGCCAACGTAGGTAATATCGCTGACCCACTTCTGGTTCGGAAATGCAGCCGAGAATTCGCGATTGAGCAGGTTGGGTGCAATCTTGGCACCTGAGCGTTGTTGAGTAGTCGTAGGATGGCTTCTATGCGCTTTTCTGGCCACGATCTGGTGCTGTTGCATCAGGCGTGCTATCCGATTGCGCCCGTAAAAGTACCCTTTCCGCCGCAAATAGGCATGAATTCTTGGGCTGCCATAGGTTCTGCGACTCTTCAGATACACTGCACGGATCTCTACCAGCAGTGCTTCGTTGGCGCGTTCACGCAAACTCGGCAAACGTTGTCTCCAGGCATAATAACCACTCCGCGATACCCCTAATACCTGGCTCATCTGTTTCAACGAGTATTCCTGCTCGTGCGCCGCCATGAAAGTGTACTTCATTCGTTTTTTCGCGAGAAGATGTTTAGCGCTTTTTTTAGGATCTCACGCTCCTCCTCTGCCGCACTCAGCTCACGCTGTAATCGGCGAATTTCTGCCTTGGCTCCTTCCAGATCACTCGGCCCTAATGGCTTCTCATCCACCCCTTTCTAAATCACTTGATAGCGTTGACGCCATTTCAACAGCAGCCCTGGCGTGATCCCTAGTTCACGTTCGAGTGCTCCGGCGCTTTTGTCTCCACGTTTCAACAATTCAAGTGCCTCCAGCTTGAATTCCTTTGCATAGGCGCGATATTTCCGATCGTCCATTCCGTTTCTCCTGATGGTGTTAGTCTACTCCATCAGGACATTTTCTGTGTCCATTTTTTCGGGGGAAGTCCAAGCGAAGGCAGGTCCTTGGAAGAACACCAAGGGCAAGCAGAACACGAGCGGGACAGCACGAATTTGAAAATCGTGGAAATAGATACAAGGACAGTGGCGCTGCTCGGGAAGCCGAGCTACCTGACGGCCTTCCGGAAAGAATGGAAAGGGGAAAGCCACGTGAAGGTCTTTGGAGCACTGCGGGCGCTGGTGGAAACTTGGAGGCCGAGGAAGATCGTAATCGACGCGAGCGGGGTAGGGGAAGGGTTGTGGTCGCTGCTGGATAACGCCTTCGGAGGGGATACGGTCATCCCGGTCAAATTCACCGCCCAGTTAAAAAGCCAGCTCGGTTACGGTTTCATCGGGATCGTCGAAAGCGGGCGCTACCGGGAATACCAGCCGTTCCCGGAGACGCTGCGCATTCAATTGGACAATTGCCGCTCGGAAATCATGCCGGGGCCGAGCAAAACGATGCGCTGGGGGGTGCCGGACGGGACACGCGACCCGGGCAGCGGGGAGATGGTGCACGATGACGACCTGACCACCGCAGCGCTGTGCTGTATCCTGGACCGGCTGGAATGGTACCCGAGTCTGCTGCCCGGCATTGTGCCGAGAAGGGATCCGCTGGAGGAGATGGATTCCAGGTTTTAGTGTAGCGATTGAGGATTGTTGATAGAGGGAGAGGGTGATAAGGAAGAAGTAAGAAGAAAGAAGGAAAAGGGTGAAAAGGTTGGACAAGTTTTATACAAATATTCCTGGCATCCACCACGATCTGGTCATTCCTGAACTGAGAATGGGATGGAAAAGGATTTACGATGGATCCCGCACAGTCCCATTTGTTGGATGGCCTGCCGGTGGAGGGAGGTGCCATAGCCCTTGTGTCGTGCAAAACCATAACCGGGATAGCTGCCATCCGCCTCCCGCATGAGGGCATCTCTGGCGGTCTTGGCAAGGACGGAGGCGGCGGCGACGCTCAGCGAAAGCCGGTCACCTTTGACCAAGGCGGTCTGGGGGAGGGCGATGTTCGGGAAGATGAGGTAATCGGTGAGTAAATAATGGGGGTGAAGGGTTTCGAGGGCTCGCGAGGCGGCCAGTTTGGTGGCCCGGAGGATGCCAAGTTCATCAATTTCGAGGGGTGAGGCGAAGCCCACGGCCCAAGCCAGGGAAATCTCCCGGATTCGCGGAGCCCAGGTTTCGCGCGCCAGCGGCGTCATCAGCTTGGAATCGCGCACCCTATCAAGGATCCGGATAAGGGATGGATCGGGCGGCAGGATGACTGCGGCCGCGCAGACCGGTCCAGCCCAGGCGCCGCGCCCGGCTTCGTCGATACCGGCAATGTGGATGAAGCCGGTCTTCCAGAGGTCTTCTTCAAAGTCGAGGGAGGGAAATTTCGCCGGGTCACGTACGGAGGTCATAAGCGCCCTGACGGAGGTTACGGCGGATCTTCAACAGGTCAAAGAACATACGCCAGGAATGCTGCAGCACTTTTATTTTACTGCCGGTGTAGTAATACCAGGGGACGCCGATCTCGACGATCAGATAGCCGCGCCGCCGGGCAATTGCCAGGACTTCCACATCAAAAGACCAACCGGTAAGGGTTTGAAAGGCGAATATGTCTTCGGCAACAGCGGCACGGAAACATTTGAAACCACACTGGGTATCCTGCAATCCGGGCAGGACCAAAGAGCGAATCCAGAAATTGTAGACCCGCCCAGTCAAGTGGCGGAAACCGGGCTCATGGTAACGGACGGCACCGACGGTCTCGCGGCTGGCGATGGCGATGTCACAGGAACAGACGGGCGGCAGGAAGCGGCTGACCTGCTCCACCGGCATGGAGAAATCAGTATCGGCAAAGAAGCGGTATTCGCCGCTGGCTTCCAACATACCACGGCGTACGGCGCGGCCCTTGCCGGGCAGGTCTTCGTGCAGAAGGCGCAGACCCGAAAAGGATCGGACCAATCCCCGGGCGACTTCCAGGGTGCGGTCAGTGCTGCCATTCTCGACCACCAAGACCTCAGCCGTGAAAGATTGTTTTTCCAGGAACGTAAAGACCTGCCCCAGGGCACGGGGCAGGCGGAGTTCTTCATTACAAGCAGGGATGATGATGGAAAGGAACGGCGGCATCCAGACGGCGGGCCTACTTAATCATAAATAATTGAGGATAGAAATCCCTGAGGACCAAGAAAGCAAAAACGGCCAGAATGAGAAGCCAGATTGCAGCGAGAATGATCAGGAAAACCAATTGCCTACGGGTGATGCCTTTATGAGGGCGTGCCGGGGATTCGACCGGTGGTTCGACCGGCGACTCGACGAGTGGTTCGACCGGTGACTCGACCAGAGATTCGACCGGAGGTTCAACGGGCGGTTCGACCGGGAGGCTGGCATCGGGAGGTGCAGCTGATTCGGTCAACCAAGCCGGCGGAGGAGGAGCAGCAGCAGGTAAATCCTCACTGACAGAGGATGTATCCGGCGTAGGCACGGCAGTACTCGGAAGTAGGGAAACAAAGGTTTCTGCAGCGGCAGCGGGTGTCTCGGAAGGCTTGGGCTGAGGCGGGGCGGGTGGAGTCAGAATGCGATCGATAATACTGATGACAGCTTCCGTAGTGAGCACGACGCGCGCCTGAGATATTATGACGGCAAAGCGCTCAAGCGCATCGGCCATGACCACACGGATGATCGGCCTGACACTATCCACGTTGGTGGCGGGGTCGGTGCAGAGCAGAATGGCTTCCACTCCGTTCATATCTGAATAACCCTGATGCTGCAAATATACCTGTACGGCGCGCGCCATTCGTTCGGTACGGGTCAGCAGGTTGGGTTTCTCCTGTTTAAGGCTGCCACCCGAAATCACTCCCCATTGGTCACCTCTAGCACTGAACAAGCCAGTAAGAGGGTTAATAGCCATTACATACACACCGGTGGGTCCGACCAAGATGAGCGGAATCATGGTACCCAAGTCAGGCGGTGTGACGTTGCGCAGGAGAGTGAATCTCTTATCCAGGACCTTACCCAACACGGCGATGACAGTTTTCTGCGCTTCAACTTCCTTGATCCAACCCGCGCCGAATTCCATGATCGCCCTGGCGTGGTCCATCAAGCCCAATTCGCCATTTTCATTATAGAAAGGAGTCTGGTCAATGATCTTCATGAGAACCCTCCATCCTTAAAAACAAGCAGAAAAACCTAGAATACCGACACGCCTGCGAGCAGGTCCCGCTGGGTTGACTGGCCTTCGGTGACGACGTGCTGATCGACCCAACGAACGGCCGGACCGATCTCGAAAACACCACCCAGGAAATCCTTGCGTGAACCGGTTACAAAACGCCTGCCTTTTTCCAACTGCTCAACGAGCTCCATCCGGTCGAGAAGGATATGATCCGACCAAACCGCGCCGTGGCGCTGGTACGTGCGTACCAGGCTGATAGCGCCAGCCGGAGTATAGCGAACAGCCTCAATGACCCCGTCAATTTTCGTTCGTGCCATGAAGCTATCCTTTCATCTTTATTGTAGCATAGGATGCCTGCCTATGACAAACCTGAATGGATACTACGAGAGGATTATTCCAAAGGAGAAGGCTTTCATCTCAGCCCTACCCCCATAACAGGGGGCTTACCAGGACCTCACCCCCATGCTGGGGGCTTCCCCCGACCCCTTCCCTGAAGGGGAGGGGAGTATAAGAAAAAAAACAGATTTGACGAGCGAAGCTCGTCAAATCTGTTTTTTTCATCTTCCACTTTCTACGCCAGTCGGGGTGGGCGGATTCGAACCGCCGACCACCGCGTCCCAAACGCGGTGCGCTAGCCAGCTGCGCTACACCCCGGAGGAAGGTGAGTATAATGCGGATGTGGCATGCACGTCAAGCAGGAGAGTGATGGTTTTACAAGATCCGCATACGGCTGAGACAAATATCCCATTCAATCCAGGACTAGCTCAAAGTAGAATAGCAAGGACCTATCCCCCGTCCCCTTCCCTTAGGGAAGGGGAGCTTTATACGAAAAATATTGCAGGCAATATTTTTCGCGTCTATTTCAATAATAAAGTGAACAAGGAAGGGGATTGTAGGTAGAAGCCACCTATTATGAATAGGCCTGTCGATAATAACCCTTTAATTGCGAAGACCTGAGAAGCAGAGTAAGATATAATTTTGCTTATTGATTCTGGAGGTTAGCAATGAATATTTTCGTCACTGGCGGAGCGGGGTACATCGGCTCGGCGACAGCAGAAGCACTGCTGAAAGCCGGTCATTCCGTCACCATTTACGACTCGCTCGTGACCGGTTACCAGGACGCCATTCCGGAAGCCGCACGTTTCATCCAAGGGGATCTGGCCGACCCGGCGGCTCTGCGGGCGGCACTGGAGGCCGAAGAGTATACGGCGGTGATGCACTTCGCAGCTTTCATCGAAGCCGGGGAGAGCATGAAAGCCCCCGGAAAATTCCTCAAGAACAACCTGTCGAACAGCCTGCAACTGATCGAAACCGCACAAAATGCCGGAGTCAAGCGATTCGTGCTTTCGTCCACAGCGGCGGTGTATGCCACGAATGACGCACCGCTGAGCGAGGAGTCGCCGATCGATCCGGCCAATGTCTACGGTTTCACCAAGCTGGCCATCGAAGAGGCGCTCGAATGGTACCGGCGCATCCACGGACTGCACTTCGCGGCACTGCGCTACTTTAATGCCTGCGGCGCCTTGTCCGGTCGGGGGGAAGCCCACAAACCAGAATCGCATCTCATCCCACTGGTGCTGAAGGTGGCGCTCGGCCAAAAAGAGACTGCAGATATTTTCGGTACGGATTACCCCACTCCAGACGGCACCTGCATCCGAGATTACATCCACATGGAGGACCTCGTCTCAGCGCACCTGCTGGCGCTGGAGGCGCTGGTTAAGCATGACAGGCTGGTTTATAACCTTGGAAATGGGAATGGGTATTCGGTCCGGGAGGTGATCGAAACCGCCCGACGTGTGACCGGCCATCCAATCCCGATACACGAGATGCAGCGGCGAAGAGGGGACGCGCCGAGGCTAGTGGCTTCATCAAAAAAAATCCGGACCGAGCTGGGCTGGACTCCCCGACATCCCGAGCTAGACGATATCATTTCCAGCGCATGGGAGTGGCACCGCAGCCATCCCAATGGATACAAAAGGTAGTCAATGGCAATCGTCCTGACATTCCTGGTTGTGATCGTGGGCTGGATCTTCTCATTGTGCCTGCACGAGTTCTCGCACGCCCTGGTGGCTTATTATGGCGGGGATACAAGCGTACGAGACAAAGGCTACCTGACGTTCAATCCCTTGAAGTATACGCACCCGGTCTACTCCATCCTTCTGCCGATGATCTTCCTGCTCCTAGGCGGGATCGGCCTGCCGGGCGGGGCGGTCTACATCGAGACCTGGCGCCTACGCAGCAAACGCTGGGAGAGCGCCGTATCGCTGGCAGGTCCGGCTGCCAACCTGGTGCTGGCGGTGGTCCTGACCATTATCCTGCACTTTGCACCGGTTTCTGCCGGAGGCGTTTGGCCGGGATTGGCGTTCCTGGCACTGCTGCAGGTGATGGCGGCAGTGTTGAATCTGATCCCGGCGCCGCCGTTTGACGGTTACCGGGTCCTAGCACCCTTCCTTGACCGGGACGTACGGTTCCGGATCGACCAGGCGAGTAATGTCATCATGCTGATGGTCTTTTTCCTGTTATGGTATGTGCCCTTTGTGAATGATTTTTTCTGGAAGGCGGTGGGCTGGATCGCGGTCCGGTTGCAGATCCCATTAACTTTGGCGATCCAGGGTTTGAACCAGTTCCAGTTCTGGAGGCATTAAGGGGGAGAAGAGAGAAGTAAAAAGTGAGAAGCACGCCAAGATAAATATACAGGAGCACTTTGAAACTTCGAATCCTTTTTAGCGCATTGATCCTGGTCCTGACCGCCAGTTGTGGAGCGGGGAGAACTATGACACAA
This sequence comes from uncultured Chloroflexia bacterium, assembly GCA_963827305.1. Taxonomy (GTDB): domain Bacteria; phylum Chloroflexota; class Anaerolineae; order Anaerolineales; family Villigracilaceae; genus UBA877. The sequence continues at coordinate 116,926 of CAWHAM010000008.1, read as the reverse complement.
AACCCGCCGTCCGCCACTACGCTGCCAAATACATTGTCCGTGGATCCCGGCAGGGACCTGGGTCCGATCAGCCCATATATTTACGGTTCTAACTTTGGTCCTTGGACGGCCGTTCCGGCGGGAAAGATGGCGGATGCACTGAATTCGTACGTGACTGCATTACGCTTCCCCGGAGGAAATTGGGGGGACCTAAACGATATCCAGACATATCACCTGGATGCATTTATGAATTTATGCAAGCAAATGGGGGTCATCCCGACCGTCAGCGTCCGGCTGCTGGATGGCACACCTGAAGCAGCGGCCAGCCTGGTTAAATACGCCAATATCGAGAAGGGCTATAAAATCCGTTATTGGAGCATAGGCAACGAACCGAACCTGTTCGAACGCCGACCCAACGTGGATTATGATACGGTGCGTTTCAACCGGGAATGGCGGGCGATCGCCGTGGCGATGAAAGCGGTCGACCCGACGATCCTGCTCATGGGCCCGGAATTGAGTGGCAGCTATAGCTCCAATTTTGCCAAGAATCCCAAAGACACTTCCGGCCGGGATTGGATGACCGAATTCCTGAAGGCCAACGGTGATTTGACCGACATCGTGACATATCATCGTTACCCATTCCCGGTGTCAAATTCTGCAGGTAATGTCACAATCGACGAATTACGCCAGGATCCACCAGAATGGACCAGGACGATAGACTATCTACGCAACCTCATCCATGAAACGACCGGTCACGATCTACCAATTGCAGTGACGGAAACCAATTCCAACTCTGATGCGGTTGTCCAAGGTGAAGCCACACCGGATTCATTTTTCAATGCCATCTGGTGGGCAGATGTGCTGGGCCGCGTAATCGACGAGAATATTTTCATGGTCAACCAGTTTGTTCTGACCAATGCAAGCGGGCAATCCGGAGGTTGGGGCCTCATCACCATCAGCGGAGTACGCCCCACATATTATGTTTACCAAATGTACCATCATTTCGGGACGGAGAGGATCTACGCCACCTCAGGGATCAAAGATGTGACCGTCTATGCGGCGAAACGGGCGGATGGCACCCTAACGGTCATGGTCATCAACCTGACGGATTCGGGACAGCGCGTGTCCCTGCAATTGCGCGGTATGACCCCGACGAAGGCAGAGACCTGGCTGTTCGACAAGTCGCACAACGCGGAGGGATTGGGGGCAAAGACTTTTTCATCAGAGGACATCCTGGATCTACCAGCACAGTCCATCAGCCTGTATGCGATAAAAAAGTAATTGGAATTTTAAAAAGGATAGAAAACAGGTGCAGGCACCTGTTTTTTTTACAAAATTCTCAAGATAGAAAATCGGCAGAAGGTGAAGATAGGGGGGCAGTTGTACTTTTAGTAATAAAAAAATGTAATACGAAAATTTTTAAGGTTAAATTGCTTGACTCTGTGAATTATCGTGCAATAATGTAACCGGTTACTGTAACCGGTTTACTTTAGAAACCTGATTTGAAACCAATGACCAAAAGGTCCCATTCCATCACCATCCGGGATGTCGCCAGCCAGGCAGGGGTATCTGTGGCGACGGTCAGTCGTTACATCAACCACAGTGCAACCGTTTCAGAGGATGTCACCCAACGGATTCAACAGGTGATGCAGGAGCTCAATTTCGTACCCATGGTGGCTGCCCGCAATCTCGCCACGCGTAAGACGGGCACGGTTGGCCTGTTATCGTTTACGGTCGAGTACGCTTTTTTTGGCACATTAATGACCGGCCTCGAGCAAGCGCTAAAAGAGAATGGTTACAATTTGCTAATTGGGACCTATCCATCGGATCTGGGGGATGAGATCCTTCCACCTTTTGGTCCGCATAATGCGGACGGAGTGGTGGTTTTTTCCAATACCATCAGTGAAGAACGACTGGAGGAATGGTATAAAATGCATTTCCCAGTCGTTCTTGTTCACCGGACAGCACCACATTCCCTGCCCATTCCCTGTGTAAATGTCGAGAATAAAAACTCTTCCTATAAGTTGGTAGAGCACCTCATCAAAGAACATGACCGGAAGCATATCATTTTCTTGCGAGCCCCAGGTGGCCAGGAGGACGTACATTCCCGTGAGATGGCATACAAGGCCGCGCTGAAAGCCAATTCCATTGTGTTCGACCCCAACCTGGTCATCGGTGGAAATTTCGACCGGAGTGTTGCGCACCAGGCGATGGAGGAGTTCCTGGCGAACAACCCTCCGCTTTTCGACGCCGTGTTTGCAGGGGATGACGACCTGGCAGTGAGCGTGATGAGTGCACTTCAAAATGCCGGACTGAACGTGCCCGAGGATGTCTCGGTAGTTGGATTTGACGACCAACGGTTTGCCGCGCTGCTCGTGCCTCCCTTAACGACCGTCCACGCTCCAACCGAAGAGGTGGGACGGATTGCCGGGCAGCAACTTCTCAGACTGCTGCATGGTCAACCGGCGGATCGCCTGACCTTGCTGCCGACGGAGGTGGTCATTCGCCAGTCCTGCGGATGTTCCGGACAATTGTGAATGGCTATTTTGCTTAAACCTTTCCAGATTAAGAATGGAATAAGATATAATATTAACGTTTGCGTAAAAAACAGACTTATGTGGAGAGGAGGTGGTGGGCTTCCAAAAAAGTATCCATGACTCAGCTTTTCAAACCCTGTTTCAAAAAACCTTCTACTAACCAAATATTCATAAATTTGAGGAGAAGAAACAAATGAAAAAGCAACTTTCCATTCTGGTAGGACTTTTTGTAGTCGCTACCATGCTCCTGACGGCCTGCGGTGCCCCTGCGACGACTGCAGCCCCCGCTCCCGCGACCGCCGCCCCGGCGACTGCCGCCCCTGCGACGCAGCCCCCGGCGCCCGCCGGTAAAGTTCTCATCCGCTGGAGCATCGGTATTGGTACCGGTGCTGATCCTGTCCAGGTACCGATCGAGAACGATGTTGTTGCCGACTTCAACAAGCTGCAGGATAAGATCTACCTGGTTGACGAAGTCATCCCGAACGCGTCTGCCCGCGATACCATCTCGACCGAAATCGCGGCTGGCGCCGGTCCCGACATCGTCGGCCCGGTAGGCTGGGTCGGCTCGAACGCCTTCGCCGGCCAGTGGTTGGACATCGCCCCTTATCTTGCATCGTCCGGCTATGATACCAGCAAGTTCGAAGCAGCCCTGGTGAAGAGTTACCAGACCGAACAAGGCACGGTTGGTCTGCCCTTCGCCGTCTATCCTTCCGCCATCTACTATAACACCGGCCTGTTCACCGAAGCCGGCCTCGAACCCCTGCCAGCCAAGTACGGTGACCAGTACAAGATGCCCGATGGCACGATGGTTGATTGGAATTGGGACAACCTGGCCAAGGTAGCCAAGCTGCTCACGATCAACTCCGCCGGCAAGCACTCCGGCGAAGCTGGTTTTGATGCGACCAAGGCTGTGCAGTACGGTTTCTCATGGCAGTGGGAAGGTCACCCGGAATATGTAGGCTCCTACATGTCCAACGGCGGCCAACTGCTGGTGCCGGGTGGCTCCAAGGGCAGCTATGCTGCCAAGATCCCGGAAGCCTGGAAATCCGCATGGAAGTTTTTCTATGATGGCATGTATGGCGCTGAGCCCTTCATCCCGACCGGTCCTGTCGAACAGGGTGCCGATTTCAATACCGGCAACAGCTTCGCCAGCAACAAGATCGGCATGGCTGAAATGCCGTCCTGGTACCTGTGCTGCATCGGCGACCTGGTCAAAGCGGGTGGCAAGTTCGAATTCGGCGCCATGCCAATCAGCCTGGATGGCAAGGTGGCCGGCCGTACGGATGCCGATACCTTCCGCATCTGGAAAGGTACCAAGCACCCGGCGGAAGCCTTCACTGTCTTGGCGTACCTGATCGATACCGGTATTAACAAGCTGGTAGTCGGCACGCCCACCACAAAACCCGCCTACGGCGCCATCCCCAGCAATTCCTCCCTGCGCGCACCCTGGCTGGTCGCACAGAAAGCCGCCTGGCCGTTCGTGAAGAACTGGGACGTGCTCATCGCCGGCCTGAACTACGGGGATGTGCCGAGCTCGGAAGCCTTCCAGCCCAACATGAACGAAGCCTGGGCGCGTACTGGGGTGTTTTACAACCTGTTGTACAACACCAAGGGTGTTGACCTGGCAGCCCAGGAAGCCACGTTGGAAACCGACCTGACGACCATCTACAACAAGTAAGACGATCTGCAATACAGGCGGGCCGGCCCTGGGCTGGCCCGCCTACGCTATGCCAAGGAGTGCTGGATGGAGAATCTAACCCACCTTCCCAAATTACCATCCTTTGGAAATATCAGAAAGATGTCGCCGATCGCCAGGCGGGAATATCGCAATGGCATGCTCTTCCTGCTGCCATGGTTCCTTGGCTTCTTGGGCTTCGTGCTCCTGCCCATGCTGGCGACCTTGTTCTTCACTTTCATAGACATGAAGATCACGACAGGCGTCCTGACCACTCCCAAGTGGGTGGGCCTGGCGAACTATGTAACCTTGTTCAAAGATAATCAGGTCTGGAATGCCAGGCCCAACAGCTCGCCGGGAGCCCTATGGATCACCTTCCGGTTCGGCATCATCGCTCTACCGGTCGGCATCTTTTTGCCGCTGGGGATAGCACTCCTAATGAACAGCAAGTGGTTGAAGGGACAAAACTTTTTCCGTTCGATGTTCTACATGCCTTATATCATTCCTTTTGTTGCCAGCATCTTCCTGTGGGGCGGCATGCTCAACCCCGCCAGCGGCTGGATCAACCGGGCGCTGGAGGGGATGGGGGTACCACATAACTCCTTGCCCGGTTGGGTAAATGATATCAATTGGGTCTATCCAAGCTATGTGATCATGGGCATCTGGGGGATCGGGAATGCCATGCTGACCATGCTGGCAGGCATCCAGGGAGTCCCGACGGATCTCTTCGATGCCTGCAAGGTCGATGGAGCGGGAGGCTGGGCGACCTTCTGGAATGTGACCTTCCCGATGATCTCGCCAGTGATCTTCTATAACCTGATATTAAACGTTGTGGGCCTGTTCCAATATTTCCTGGTACCCCTGGTGCTCAACCAGGGTACGGGAGCCCCGGGCGGCGCCTCCATGTTCTATAACTTATACCTGTACAAGACATTCTTTGTGAACCAGAACATGTCTTATGGCTCGACGCTGGCCTGGGCCCTGTTCATTGTGATCCTGATCGTAACGATCCTATTGTTTTCAACCGCCCGCTACTGGGTCTATTATGCCAGCGAGAATCCATAAAGAGGTGCAACCATGGATTTAACGGCCCGATTACGTAAATCAAACCTCAGGAAGAATACGAACTACACATTGGTGACCGCATTTGCGGCGGCGTGCCTGGGGATCTTCCTGATCCCCTTCCTGTACATGATCTTCAGTTCCTTGAAGACGCATACACAGATGACCAACATGAATTCGCCGTTATGGCCGGCAGCCGCCCCATCCTATGTTTTCAATGGCGAAAACATCGGCACCTATACTTTCCAGGTTACCAAATCCGGCAAGCTCTCGGATCTTACGATCAACATGCAGGATTACGCCGGCAAAACCCTGGATATCTTCACCGTCCCGCTCGAAAATAGGACGAAGAAGAACCTGGCGGCAGTCCAGGGATTCCAGCAATATGCTGTCTTCATTGACCCACAGAACCCTTCGGCTGCTCCGATCCTTTGGAATGGACCAACGGGAAAAGGAGGCTACTATAAAGCTCTGCCACGCCCGTGGATCTTCTCACCGACCTGGTCAAACTTTTCACATGTATGGAACCTGACATCCCCGGGAACCAAGGGCACATTCAAGCTCTTCCCTGTCTCACTTTTGAACACCTTTTTCTATGCGTTCACCACGACGATTGGCATCCTGGTTTCGTGCACTCTGGTGGCTTTTGGTTTCTCGCGCTTCCGCTTCCCCGGACGGGATTTCTGGTTTGTCGTGTTGATCTCGACGATCTTCCTACCCGGAGCGGTGACCATCATCCCGACATTCACGTTCTTCTTTAAAATTGGCTGGGTGGGCACCTGGCTGCCGTTGATCGTGCCGTCCTTTTTCGCGAATGCCTATGACACCTTCCTGCTGCGCCAGTTCTTCATGACGCTGCCGCGCGAGCTGGACGAGGCGGCCATGATAGATGGCGCCACCCCGTTAAAGGTTCTGTGGTCGGTGATCATTCCGCAGTCCTATGCGGCGCTTGTGGCTGTCTCGATCTTCCACATCGTGTATACCTGGAACGATTACTTCGGTCCATTGATCTATCTATCCACAAAACCAGAAAGCCAACCGATCTCGGTGACCCTGGCGAGGTTCAATTACATGTACGGAAGTGATCCACAGTACATCCAGGCAGGTGCATTGATCACGATAATTCTCCCCTTGATCATCTTTGTCCTGGCCCAGCGCTTCTTCGTACAAGGCATCGTCATCACCGGAGTGGAGAAGTAATCCAGGCCGATATGGACAAGGTTTGATAAAAAATAGTGACGGCGAAAGTCGTCACTATTTTTTTTACCAACAACCTCCCTGCACAGAGCAGGCTGCCGGTGACGGTCGATCATGCCTTGAGCAACGAACATGTCCCGATTATCATTCAACAAACTTGTCCTTTCAGTCTCTTTACTCTGCCTATTTTATGGATGTAAACCGATGGCCAAAGCAAATTCTCCCATCCTTGAAAAGTCGCCGACGGCCAGTCCTGCCTCGTTCCGCGTGGTCGCCTACGTGACCGAGGCAATCATCCCTGCCTTAATCCCATATGACAAGCTTACGCATATCAATTATGCCTTCCTCATCCCAAATGAGGATGGAACGTTCCGTGAGCTGCTCAACACATGGAAGACCGGTGAACTCGTCAGCCTGGCCCACAAGCAAAATGTCAAAGTATTGATCTCGGTGGGGGGGTGGGGTTGGGACGCCCAGTTCGAGAGGCTGGCTGCCAGTCCCAGCACCCGGGCTGCCTTCGTCCAAAACCTGGTCAGGGTCATTGACGAATACCAATTCGATGGAGCAGATATCGATTGGGAATATCCTGATCCCGGCGCCTCCTCGCAGAATTTCCTGGTCTTGATACAGGAATTGCGCACGGCCCTGCCCAAAGGTGACCTTCTGACCGCGGCGGTCGTGGCGTCGGGGGAGCATGGCCCAGGCATCCCGGAGGAAGCCTTTGCCCAAATGGATTTCGTGAATATCATGGCGTATGATGAGGCAGGATCTCCGCCTTCTCCCCTGGATGATGCCAAATCCGCCCTGGATTACTGGCTTGGCCGGGGTCTACCCCCTGAAGAAGCCAATTTGGGGGTGCCTTTTTTCTCAACCCCTGGAGATATCCCATACGCCAAGATCGTCGAGGCAGACCCTGCTGCAGCCCAACTTGATTCGATACCCTATGGCGGTTTTCAGATCAACTATAACGGGATTCCGACGATCCAGGCAAAGACCCGCCTGGCAATGAAGCGGGCCTCCGGAATCATGTTTTGGACACTGGATTATGACGCAAACGGAGACTTGAGCCTGTTGTCAGCCATTCACCAGGTTGTCATCAGCGGAGGAAAATAGCCTGACAAACAGTAAATGAGTATTTGAGCGTCATCCCGCTGGTGGTGATGAAGCACGCTAGAGTATCAATAAGTCCTGCTCATAGTTCATGAAAATATTCGTGATCAAGGATAAAGAGGACAGGATTTTCTCAAAGGAGAAGGTTTCGACCCCACCCCCGACCCCTCCCCGTGCCGGGGAGGGGAGAATTGTGTGAAAAAAGGCTGCAGGGCGCGGTAGCGCCCTGCAGCCTTTTTTCACTCCTTCGATGGGAATATATTTAGCTTGTCTCGGTGACCTTGAAGATTGTGCGCGGTTTTTCAGGATCAAAACCCTTGACACGCGTCAAATGGGCAGCGAAGAGCTGCGCCGGGACAATGCCCACGATGGGGGTGAGCCATTCAGGTATGCCTTCCGGCAGCAAAATCTGCGATTGGGCCAGGGAGAGGGCACGTTTCTCATCAGAGATGACGACCAGCTCGGCGGACTGTTCGTGACGCAATTTCCCAAGCATTTCCAGCATGGTATCGAAGACCTTGCCATTCGGTGCCACAGCCATCACCGGGAAGCCCCCTTCGACCATGGCAATCGGCCCGTGCCGGAAATCTGCTGAAGAATACGGTTCTGCGACCACATACGTCAGTTCTTTGAGTTTCAGCGCCCATTCAAAGGCGGTGGAGTAATTGAATCCCCGACCAAGCACCACGCACTGGCGCATGTAGCGGAACCGTTCAGCCATGCGGGCAATCGGAACATCCTGCTTGAGGACCTGTGTGACCCAGCCCGGAACCTTGCCGAGTTCCTTCCAGCGGAGGTTGTCTTCGGACAAGGCAGCCGAAAGCATAGCAACCGCCATCAGCTCGGTGGTGTAGGTCTTGGTGGCAGCGACGGCTTTTTCCACGCCGGCATGAATATCCAGAACGAGATCGGCGGTATTGGCAAGGGGTGAGCGAGTTTCATTGGTGATCGCCAAGGTCAAGCAGCCCTGCCGGTGGCCCTCCGCCAGTACACTGACGATGTCCGGGGATTGACCGGATTGGGAAATGCCGACGACCAGGGCATCGCTCAATTTTGGAGGCTGGTTGTAGTAAGTGAACAGGGAAGGGGTAGCCAGGGCGAGGGGCAGGCGGTTCTGCGCGCCCCACAGATAGTTGGCATAACGCCCGGCGTTGTCGGATGTGCCGCGGGCGGCCAGAAAGACCCAGCGGATATCCCGCTGGCGGATGGCCTGGGCGGTTTTTTCAACCGACTTGCGCTGAGTTTCCAGCAAACCCGCCAGAGCTGCGGGTTGTTCGAAAATCTCTGATTGCAGGGTCATGTTGGTTTCTCCGAGGTGGGATTATATCAGAGCGATCCAAACTAAGACATCTTCGCCCGATCGGATCGTCCGGGCTCCGTAGCGGAGAGGAAAACATTTTTCGCGGTGAGCTGCTCCGGGGTGGCCGGGGCGGAATTCCCGAGGGGGATTAATTCAAAGGAAAACTATAGCCGTCCCGGGCGCTATATTTTTCCGAGATGCGTTTGAGGATGGCAGCATCATGCGGTGTGATTTCCACAAGACCATACCCGACATCGTACAGATATGGCTCAACAACGTCAGGAGTGCACCATTTACTGCGGGCAATAAAGGTAATATGATCCCCTTCCCCGAGATCAGGCGTGATATTCAGGCGGAGGCGGAAAGTCTTTTCCAAAGGGAGGGGCTTTGGGCAATCCATCAACAACCCCAACGGAGTTATATCGACCAGGTGTCCGATGGTCTGTTGGATGCGTGTATCCAGAACCAGAATGTAATATGACTGGCTGCTGGTATAATTTTGCAAATCCTTTTCACGGAGGAAGTCGCAGTGAAACCTTCAGCTCCGCCTTTAGCAATCCCCAATATCCCCTGGGAAGACCGACCGGCCGGAAACGCAAATGTGGTCTGGCGCTACAGCCGCAACCCAATCATCCCACGCGATCTGATCCCATCGTCCAACAGTATTTTCAACAGCGCAGTTGTGCCGTTCAATGACACGTTTGCAGGCGTCTTCCGCTGCGACGACAAGAGGCGCAACATGAATATCCATCGCGGCTTCAGCCAGGATGGGATAAATTGGCACCTGGATGACGCCATGATCGAATGGATCTACGAAAATCCGGATTGCTCGTATAGCCAATACAAATACGACCCGCGGGTTTGCTGGATCGAGGATCGCTATTACGTGATGTGGTGCAACGGCTTCCACGGTCCGACCATCGGGATCGGGTACACGTTCGATTTCGAAGAGTTTCACTTCCTGGAGAATGCCCTGCTTCCATATAACCGCAACGGCGTGCCCTTCCCGCGCAGGATCAATGGCAAGTATGTGATGTTAAGCCGCCCGAGCGACAACGGGCATACGCCGTTCGGGGATATCTACCTGAGCATGAGCCCCGACATGGTGCACTGGGGCGAACACCGGTATGTGATGGGTACGAAGGACGGGTGGCAGAGCACCAAGGTGGGGGCCGGCCCGGTGCCGATCGAGACACCGGAAGGCTGGCTGCTGTTCTACCACGGCGTGCTGACCTCCTGCAATGGCTTCGTCTACTCTTTCGGGGCGGCGCTGCTCGACCTGGAAAAACCCTGGAAGGTCATCCTGCGGGGTTCAAGTTACCTGCTGGCTCCGCAGACTTATTATGAATGCGTCGGCGATGTACCAAATGTGGCCTTTCCATGTGCGACGCTTTACGACCAGCCGACCGGACGGATTGCCATCTATTACGGCGGTGCGGATACGGTCACAGGGCTGGCTTTCTGCAAGATCGATGAAGTCATGGATTTCCTAAGGCATAATTCGGAGGTATAAAATCCCGCATGGTTTTACAGCCGAATAGCCATAGAGTGCCCGAGGATTAGTTCACATTGTGAGCGGGGCCAAAGATTGTTTCGGATAATTCCCATATCTCATCCCAAAGTGAATTCTTTGGTGTAAAGAAACCGAAAACGATCCTCACCCAGCCGCCCCGCCCAATGTGGGAAGGGGGGATTTATGGAATAAAAGGGCGCAAGCGGCGATTTGAAGGAATCAATCCGTCAAATATGTTTTCTACTTAAAGTTGAATTGGAATAACGAAAGTGCCTTACGTCCACTCCCCCTCAAAGCATTCATGAGGTACAAGCTGGCAATAATGCGGAGCCAGCCAAAATCCAGCCTGTACCTCCCTTTGGCTTTCTACAGGCCGACGAACAGGTTGCCTGCCAGGAGAACCAGGAAGCCTAGCACAGCCCCCAGGAATCCCCAGGTTGAATGCTTCAACGCCACGGCCAGGACGCCGAGGACTACCAATGCTACGGCGATATATACCGTAATATTCTTTGGCGTGCTTAGTTTCATCTTTCACCTCCTTGGTGGATAAGAAAACAGACCTTCATGGCTCCGTAGCTGTCCAGCTAGTCTTTGAAGGTCATTTCATAAACTCATCTCGATTAACTACAATAATAACAGAATACGGACTAATTTTCGTAATCAATACTTCAGTTTGACGGAATCAATCCGTTAAATTTCATATTAGCATAATAGACTTATTGATTTTAAATAGCGTTAAACCTCAGTCTTTGACTGCCCTGTTTGCAGTTCTGGGAGTTCAAGTCGCCTAATCTTAGGTAAAGCTTGGCCTACAATCGCATGCATATCACCATACATTCCAGATACATTTTGAACCACAAGTTCTATTTGCTTATCTCGTTTTGCCCACTGTTTTTCCATCATCTGACGCTCTTTGTTTAAATCATCCCGCATTCCTTGGAAAGATTCCACCATTGCTTCTATTCGATGCCTAAATTCTATACTGGAAAGATAGTCATATAAGAATTGTAGTGTTTCATGCTTACCTTTAACAGTTTGTTTTACCATAGCGACCTGAATAAGAGTAGCTCTTAGAGCAGCTGCCACACCTAAGGCTAAACTATATTCAGCAACCCATATCCCCTCAACTTGTGAAAAATGCTTTACATCTTTTGGTAAAGCCATAGAAACTAAAACAGCCACATCGGCTTTGATTTTTCGTTGATCGCTGCGTAATTTGCTTAGCCATGTCTTGCTCCAATTTTTTGTGTTCTTTGTCTCCCAGATAATTGTGCCACAAAGCTGACCATTTTGAGTTCGGACATTTTGAATAATATCTGCACCTGCCTGGCCTTTCTCTATGGGCAGAATTTCATCATCAGGGAAGGCATTTTTTAATGCTGATTTAAGCTCGAGTTCAATTACTTCACCTTGAGCTTGTTGTGAACTTTGGTCAAGTTTCCTCTTTAGCTCTGCGGCTCTATTTTTAGCATCGCTTAATTTCTTTTCAAGTTGCAATTCTCTAATACGATAATCGCTTTCAATTCGTTTTGATACATCTTCTTCTGTTTTTTCGATAGCTTTCTTTACCTTCTGAGCTATTTCTGTATCAAATTTCTTTTCGCGTGCCGCGAGCCTAAATTTAAGTTTCTTTACTTCAAGTTCGTTTTCTTCAGCTTCTCTTATCTTTTCGTTTTTTTCACGGATCTGCTTTTCCAGGTCAGCCATTTTTACTATCACTTCGGCTTGAGCCTCTTGACGACTCTTTTGCTCTAGTTTCTTTCTTTCCTCTTCTAGCTTACTTTCAAAATCATCTTGCGACTTTTTTTCGCGTCTTTGAGCTTCTGCCAATTCCTGTCTTAATCCGGTCAACTTGACAGTCGCATCTTGCTCAAGTTTCTTTCTCTCCTCTTCAAGTTTACTCTCAAAATCATCTTGAGACTTTTTTTCGCGTCTTTGAGCTTCTGCCAATTCCTGACGTAACCCAGACAATTTGACAGTCGCTTCTTGCTCTAGCTTCTTTCTCTCTTCTTCAACTTTACTTTTAAAATCAGCTTGCGACGTTTTTTCGCGTTTCTGTGCTTCTACCAAGTCCTTACGTAATTTAAGCAATTCAACATTTGCCTCTTTTATGGCTTCTTTGCGAATTTGCTTTTCACGTCTAGTAATTTCTATTGAATAACGCTTTTCCTCAGCCGCTTTTACTTCTTGTTCGCGCTGTTTCAATTCAGTATCGAAATCCTTGCGTAATTCCGCTTCAACCTGATTTGCCAAAGCTTTTGAAACCGGAATACGTTTCCCGCAATTCGGACAAATGATAGTTTGCTCAGCCATAATCAAGAACCCTCCAATTCTGATAATCAGAACTTTCATATTATTATAGCAACAATTCGCTATAATTATTCTAAAATTTTATCCCTAAAGTTGGTACATCATGAAAGAATCTCGAATTTCTCGGAACATTATTAAAATCTTCTCCAGATTTTTTTCCAATTGAAGAAGCAATACGGGAAAAATACTGCTTGCCCGAAATCAGCCAGGATGAAATTCCAATAACGGAAGTCTATTTAGCGATGAAATAATTCACTTTATGAATTCCGCATATGAATCTTATCGATTCCCCCGGCGCCTTCCCCAAGCATAGGAAAGTGGTGTGAATTTTAGAGAAAAGAGTGTGAGCACCCTTTTCTTCGGTGCACTTCTCCAAGACTATGGCCGGGTGAGATTATTCGAAAGAGCCTGTTTTTCCTCCCCCGTCAGGAAAGCCACTTCCAGCGCATTGCGCTGTGCCTGATGGATCTGCCGCTCATCCAGCCCGGCCTTTGGGGCAGCGACGTTGTATTCGTAAGGCAGGTCAATCCCGCTGATTCCAGGATCATCGGTGTTAATCGTCGCTGCAACGCCGGCTTCGAGGAACCTTCGGAGCGGGTGAGCGGGATAATCCGCCACACAACTGGTCTGCACGTTACTGGTGAGACAGGATTCCACACCAATTTTGTGTTCGACAAGGAAGTCCAGCAGGGATGGATCTTCAGCGGCGCGGCAGGGCGTGGCCAATGCGCTCGGCGCCCAGTCCCCGCAGGGCTTCCCAGATGGATTCCGGCCCGACAATTTCCCCGGCGTGAACGGTAACGTGCCAGCCCGCCTGCCTGGCGCGGCGGAAGTGTTCACGGAACCAATGGGCAGGGTAATGGGCTTCATCCCCAGCCAGGTCGAGAGCGATGATATCCTGGCGCCGGCTTAGGAGCGCCTCCAATTCCTGCATGGCGATATCCGGACCATAGGTCCGGCTTAATATACCGATCAAATTGACTTTCACCCCAAAATCCTGCTGACCGGCATTGATCCCGGACACAACGGCTTCGACGACTCCGACAGGATCCAATCCATGCGCCCCGGCCATGAACCACGGGCTGAAGCGCAACTCGATGTAATCGATCCCATCCTTGTGCGCATCCTGAACGTTTTCACAAGCAATACGCTGAATGGCGTCGTAATCGACCATTACACCAACCTGCCATTGGAATTTGGCAATAAAGGCCATCACCCCCGGCTGCGGGCCGGCAACCTGTACATGCGGCCGCAAGGCTTCGACATCCCAGGCAGGCAGAGGCAGATTGTGCTTCCGGCCCAGATCGAGAACGGTTTCAAGCCGGACGTTTCCGTCCAGATGGCGGTGGAGTTCGACGAGAGGAATAGTCGGGTCGATCAACAGATGTTTTCCGAGGGCAGCACGATCTATCTAGCCCCATATTTTTCGGCGATATGTTTGATTACTTCAATGTCTTCCGGAGCAATGTTGGTAATTTCGAAACCAGCGTTGTATAAGTAAGGATGGACCGAATCAGTGCGGCACCATTTGCTGCGGGCAACGAATTCAACGTAAGGTGTTCCGTTAATAGCCTCCATTAAATCCATTAGAAGGTCGTAAGCCATATCAGGCAGGATGGGGACTGTAGAGTCCATTAACAGACCGACCGGACTGATATCCACAAGGTGCCCGATGACTTTCTGCGTTGTGTTATCCAAAATCGGCAAATAATAAGATATATTACGCCGTTCCAGCCTCCTGCGGTCTTGTGGGTTTGGATTTTTCATGATCGCCGATCCTTTTTTGAGGTTGTCTCAGGGAATGAACAGGCAGAGTTGTTTACATCCAAGCGATGCGAGCGTTTTTTCGTAGCAAGGAAAAAAATAATCGAATAAAGGACCAAGAGGTACCGGCATCTCAGCCCACCGGGTCATTATCACGAAATCCGAATGCTTCGATGATACGTTGGATAATCTCAGCATCATCGGGCGCGAGATCCAATATCTCGAAACCGGAATTAACCATATTTGGGGTGATGTCGGGTTTGCACCACTTACTGCAGGCAGAAAACTCCATGAAAGGTTTTTCAGCCACTTCATTAGTAAGCTCCATACGGAGACGGGTGGTTTGCCCTTCCGGGACCGGGTGCTCGCCGACGATCATGATCCCCTTTGGGGTGATGTCCACCAGGTTGCCGATCTGCTTGCGAGAGGTGGCATCATAGATGCGCATATAGTAAAGCAAGTAACGTCGCTTGGTTTTACGCTTTTCCTTCATACTTCATTGCTCCCAAAGTGTCATCAAGCCGCGCAACATAGTAAGTATACTGCTTATTGGAGGGATTGTAATATGGGCGATAGACGGTTTTCCGATGAAGTTTGTTGTATACTCATGCCAACACCGGTTACCCAGAGGAGACAGGATGTGTGAATTTTGCACCCAACATGGTGAAGGCAAGAAGTGGTACCTGCGCATGGATAATTATTCACAGGATCTCCTTGAGCAGGATGGGCGGAGAGCATATATAACCGAATTCCTGAATACATTCGAACGACGTGTCCCCTCCGAAATGGCGCAGGTCGAGGGGCTTTCCCATACACCCGTTGCAAAGCCGATGAGCTGGTACCTGACAAAAACGCAGAAGAAAAGTCATTTCGGCCAAGTAGTACTCATCGAAGAGGTGGAGCAGATACTCCAAATGGTCGAAGGTGTCATCCGGCTGTCTTGCGTTTGCCGGAAAGTTACGACGGGGAATCAGAATGCCCGGTTCTGTTATGGGTTGACGCTCGACCGGCGCCTACGCGACTCTTTGGACGATTCATTGAGCCTCGAGATTCTTTCCCCCACCCAGGCGCTGGATTCCGTACGAAAACTAGATAAGGAAGGCCTGGTTCATTCCGTGTGGACCTTCAAGACGCCATACATCGGCGGTCTGTGCAATTGCGATCAGGACTGCATGGCTTACCGGATCACGCACGAGCGACGTTACTTCAAGAACATGTTCCGCGGTGAACATGTCGCCAAAGTAGACCTGGAGGTGTGCAATGGCTGCAAGGTCTGCATCCGGCAGTGCCAATTCGGGGCAATGCGTTACTCGGCGGCGAACAAGAAGGTGCTAGTGGATCCGCGCGCCTGCTATGGCTGCGGCGTATGCCGCGCAGGCTGCCACAAGAATGCGATTGCCCTGTACCCGCGTGCCCAGGACCCGCTGGCGAACCGAATCTGGTAATGGAGAAAAAACTCCTGCCAGTGTTCCGGCTGGAAGACTTTTGAAAACAGGGAGATCATGGGGGTAGATTGTCCAATTTATTGTACAATATAGTAAATGCCTGAAACGTTAAAAATCCTTTTTCTTGCTGCTGAAGCGGAACCATTTGTAAAAATCGGTGGGCTGGCCGATGTGGCCGGTTCGCTACCGCTGGCGCTGCGCCGCCTGCCGCTAGAGGTCACGCAGGGTGTAAGTCTGGATGTACGGCTGGTACTGCCGCTTCACCGCGTAATCCGTCCCGATATGGTCAACAACCATCCGGTGGCGGAAATCACTGTAAACCGGCGCGGAGTGAACCTGGCGGCGCAGGTGTTTGAGACAAGCATGGGCGGAATGCCGGTCTATTTCATCAAAGGCGAGCCAATTTCCAACGCCACTTCGGTCTATTCCCTGGACCCGGCCCTCGACCGCGAAAAATTCGCCTTTTTCTCCCTGGCTGCCCTGGAAATGATCCGTTCCATGGACTGGAAGCCAGATATCCTGCATGCCAATGATTGGCATACCGCACTGGCAGTTTACGCCCTTCGTTCCCGCCAGACCGATCCGGAATTGAGGCATCTCCACTCCATGCTGACATTACACAATTTACCTTACATGGGTGGTGATGGCACGGACGTGCTGGGGGCATATGGCGTAATCCCACCAGATGACGATGAGCTGCCGGCATGGGCGCGCACCCAAGCTCTGCCGCTCGGACTCTGGGCAGCGGATGCGGTGGTGCCAGTCTCGCCCGGGTACGCGCGGGAGATCCTGACGCCCGATTTTGGCTGCGGACTAGACAGTTTCCTGCGAAACCGTTCAATCAGCATTACCGGCATCCTGAATGGCCTGGATACGGCAGCATGGGATCCCGAAGCCGATAAAAGCCTGGTGGCAAATTTCAGTATAGAGGATCTATCAGGACGCTCATCCAACAAAGCTGCCGTGCAAAAATACCTTGATCTGAAAGAGGGGCCACGCATCCCAATCCTGGCGATGATCGGGCGGATAGACCCGCAGAAGGGCGTGGATATTACCATCGAGGCACTGCGCCAGTTGACCGAGCACGCCTGGCAATTCGTAATCCTTGGTTCAAGTGATCCAGCTCTCGAAAATGCCGCCAGGGCACTGGAGGCGGAGTACCCCGAACGTGTCCGGGCGATCATCCGTTACGATGCCCAGTTGAGCCGCCTCATCTACGGGGGTGCGGATATGTTTCTAATGCCCTCGCGTTATGAGCCGTGCGGGTTGGCGCAGATGATCGCCATGCGGTATGGGTGCGTTCCCGTGGTGCACGCCACGGGCGGATTAAAGGACACCGTTCAGGAGGGAAAGACCGGTTTCCTGTTCCAGACAGACGATAGCGGATCGATGCTGGAGGCAATCCGGCGGGCACTATCTGTTTATGTAATCCCCGGGCAGTGGGGGCACTTCCAAAGGAGCGGCATGCAGGAAGACTTCTCCTGGAAGCGATCCGCAGTCCGATATGCCATTCTTTACCGGTCCCTGGTTTCTGGTTAATAAATAGGAGCGCATATGAAAACACGTGCTGTGATCCTTGCCGGCGGGGAAGGTGCCCGGCTGAGCGCCCTGACCGCCAAACGTACAAAACCGGCGGTACCATTTGCCGGGAAATACCGGATCATTGATTTTCCGATTTCTAATTGTGTGAATTCCAATGTTTTCGATGTGATGGTGCTGGCGCAATACCGGCCCCAGTCGCTCATCGAACATATCGGATCCGGCGGTCCCTGGGACCTGAACCGCGACTTTACCGGCGGCATCCGAATCCTGACACCTTACAGAGCACGTTTCGAGGCGGATTGGTTCGAAGGCAACGCGGACGCAGTCCAACAGAACTTCACCTTCATTAAACAAGGTTCCCCCGACCTCATACTGATCCTTTCCGGCGATCACATCTACACCATGGATTATGACCGGATGATCCAGTACCACCTTGCCAACCAAGCCGAATTGACAATGGCAACGATCCGTGTCCCGATGGAAGAGGCCTCCCGATTTGGCATTCTAAAGGTGGACAAGAAGTACCATGTGAAGTCGTTCGTCGAAAAGCCAAAAAATCCTTCTTCCGACCTGATCAACATGGGCGTTTACCTGTTCAACCGTGACCTGCTCGATCGAATTCTGTGGGAAGACCATCAGAGCAAAGATTCTTCGCACGATTTCGGCAAGGATATCCTGCCACGACTCATAGAGGGCAAGGCCAGTATATTTGCCTTTCCTTTCACAGGATATTGGATGGATGTAGGTACGATAAACTCCTACTGGCAGGCGCACATGGACCTGCTCAGTCCCAACCCGCCGCTCATACTCTACGACCGCAGCTGGATCATCCACACCCGCACCGAGGAGCGCCCTCCGTCACGCATACCGGTCAATGCTGACATTTATGCCAGCATGCTTTCGGACGGTTGTTATATACAGGAAGGTGCCTGCGTGGAAAGTAGTGTACTTTCGCCAGGTGTGGTCATAGGTGCGGGCGCGGTGGTACGTGAGTCCATTATCATGACCGATACCATCATCGAAAAAGGGGCAGTCATTGAGCGTGCCATCATCGACAAACGCGTTCACGTAGGTGAGAACGCCCGCATCGGCGGAGGCATCGCAGCCCCCAACATCCAACTAGCTGTCATCGGCAAGAATAGCGATGTTCCGGCAGGCATGGTGATGGAACCAGGCGCCACCATCGGCGTAGACGTGATCGCATCGGATTATTCCGGCCTGATGGTGCAATCGGGTGAAACCATTCAAACCAAAAGGCAGCCTTATGAAATTTAACCGTGCTTCAGGTATTCTTTTACATCCCACCAGCCTGCCTGGCCCGTATGGGGTAGGCGATCTCGGCCCGGCAGCTTTCCGCTGGCTGGACTGGCTGGCCGATTCCGGCTGCACGCTCTGGCAGGTACTGCCGCTCGGTCCCACCGGTTACGGAGATAGCCCCTACCAGTGTTTTTCGGCTTTCGCGGGGAACCCATACCTGATCAGCCCGGAGATCCTGCTCGAAGAGGGCCTTCTGACCCGTGAAGACCTATCCGATATGCCGGCCTGGGATGCCCGGAAGGTCGATTTTGGCAGCCTGTATCTTTGGAAACCCGGCTTGATCGAAAAAGCCTTTCGCAGTTTTTGTGCCAACCCCGGACCCGTTCAGACAGATTTTGAGGCTTTCTGCGCCGAGAATGCCGCCTGGCTGGAGGATTATGCGCTCTTCATGGCACTCAAGGAAACCCACGATGGGGGATCCTGGGATGGCTGGCCGAGGCCGCTGCGTTTACGTGAAGCCGCCGCGCTTGTGGAAGCACGTGCGTCCCTGGCCAGCCTGATCAACCGTTTCTCGTTCCACCAGTTCCTATTCTTCCGTCAATGGAAAGCTGTGCGTAATTATGCGCATGAAAAGGGCATCCAGATCATCGGCGATATCCCGATCTTCGTAGCCTACGATTCTTCGGATGTGTGGGCCAAGCCGGACCTGTTTTACCTGGACAAAGACGGCAAACCCACCATTGTGGCGGGCGTCCCGCCCGATTATTTTTCCCCGACCGGACAATTGTGGGGCAATCCGCTTTACAAGTGGGAACTCCACAAAGCCAGCGGTTATACCTGGTGGCTGGAACGCATCCGAGCAACATTAAAACTTGTGGATATCCTGCGGATCGACCATTTCCGGGGCTTTGCCGGTTACTGGGAAATTCCGGCCGGGAACCCGACGGCTGAAATCGGTCGTTGGGTAAAGGGACCGGGCGCGGACTTTTTCAAAACCGTCGAGGCGAATTTGGGCAGTTTGCCGATCCTGGCGGAAGATCTGGGCGTCATAACGCCGGACGTAGTGGCCTTGCGGGACCAATTCGTGCTGCCCGGGATGAAGATATTACAATTTGCCTTCTCCGGGCCGGACAACCCTTTTCTGCCGCACTCCTACCCACAGAATTGTGCGGTCTACACCGGTACACACGATAACGATACCACGCCTGGCTGGTACGAATCCGCACCGGAAGCGGAGAAGGATTTCGCCAGACGGTATCTACATGTGGATGGCAGCCAATTTACCTGGGATCTGATCCGCTTTGCATGGAGGTCGGTGGCGGTCTTTGCCGTGGCTCCCTTGCAGGACTTCCTGGAATTGGGGACCGAGGCACGCATGAATTATCCCTCCCGGCTGGGTGGAAACTGGGAATGGCGGATGGAGGCGCAGGCACTCAGCGGGGAATTACAGGAAAAGATCAAGGAACTGAACTGGCTTTACCAGAGGTAAGGGGAAGCTGATCAGATAACCACGACCGTCCCGAAGGATTTTGGATTAAACCTTCGGGACGGTCTTTTTGAATCTTCAGAATGCCTTCATTGCCCGGCGTTCTTCAAGACCTTCAAGGCGCGCAGGGTGACCCATTTGTTGGGTTCTTTCTGGGGGCCAAAATCGACCCAGGTCTTGCCGGTGTAGTCGTATTCAAGCGCCCAACGGCCTTGTTCATCCTGTTTTTTCCGGATGAACTGCAAGGCGTTTGACAGGCGCGGGTCTGCGCCATATCCCAGACCGACCAGGGCTTCCACCACCTGCAAGATATCGGTGACGTAGAAGACCGGGAATCCGAACTTCCACCAGCTTCGGTTGGGTTTGCCATCTGTGCGGGTTGGATATTCCGCCCGGGCCGGATCAGTGCTGAACAGGAACTCCACACCCTGCCGAATGGCACGCCGGATCAAGGGAGTGCGGCGTTCTTCAGGCCAATAGGAGAAAGCCAGCATGACCTTGGCCGCACCCCAGGCGCAGGGCTTTCGGCCATTCGCTCCGCATTCGAAAGTTGGACCGCATTTGTAGGCATAATACCGCAAAGGGGCATCCCGATCTTCTGCCTGGGCAATTCCTTCGCCGGTGACGGTGCGCGCCATCCATTCGTAGGCCAATTCAAGCCGCGGATCGTCGTATTCCAGCGCCATAAGCGCGGCGCACAGGTTGCCCTGCAGACAGTCGATCGTACCCGAGGGTGCGCCGTTAATGCTGAACTGCCCCTGCTGGGTGAGTGCTTTCTTCAGCAGGTAAGTGCAGGCGTTTGAGATGCGTATATCCATATTAGCCAAGGCTCCCAGTTGAGCCAAGGCAGTCAATGACCAGACGGCGGAAAAATACTTCGGGTTATAGCCAGGGCTTGACCTAACCCAATAGCCATCCGGATGCATTTCATCCAAGATCGCGGCAATTGGTCCCTGCTCGTGGGTAGACTTTTGTGCCGCGACCAGTTCAGGGTCATCCGGAGACAGTCCGACCAGATCCCGCAAGGCCAGGAAGCGCGGACCCGGGTCTGTGGGTTCCAGCAACCAAGGCAACGGATCGGAATTGAGTTGAGTATGCCATTCCATGGAAAGACCTCCTGTCTATCCAAAATAGTGTTTCAGCACCCGGCAGATGGCCAACCCTACCCAGCAGCGCATCCGACCGGCATCTTTCCCGAACCCGTAACCGGTCTCCCAGAGCCCATCCCTGGATTGGTTCGCGATGAACCAAGCCAGGCCGCGGGTGATATCCTTGTCGTTCCGGTCAAAGCCCAGCCAAGAGAGAGTGTCTAGGGCGGTCAGCAGGCTTGGCCACCAGAATGGGAATTGGAACTTAAGCCAGTAGGAGGGTGCCTTGCGGTCATTATATTTATCGGCCAGGAAGAGACGCTCTTTCAGGCGTTTCCCGGCAGCAACCACAGCGGGAAGTTGCCAATAATCCGGATGGGTGGCGAAAGCCCGCAGGACCATGCCAGTGGCCAGGTGGGCGTGGGGCTGGGAGCGGTCCGGTGGGACAGGGTATCCTTCCCAGAACTGATTAGTCTTCCGGCTGGAGGGTACAAGCTGGGCTGGAACGATCCAGCCGCCATCCGCCTGGCGCATCGAAAGCAGCCACTGCAGGCCCTTTAGAGTGCGCGTATCTTTCGCGTAACCAGTTTTAATCAACAACTCCAGGATGACGGCATGGTAATAGGGCATGTACTGGTTCCCGAGGATGCCACGGATATCGCCTGATTCCGTCTGGCAGGAGAAAACATATTCTGCGGCCTTCCCCAGGGTGGGGTGTTCGCCCTGGACTTCGTACATCTCCACCAGAATCCGCAGGGAGCGGTAGGTTTCGAGCAGGTCGTAATTGGCGTTGGGAGCCGGGTGGTTGGCGCGTGGAGGGTAACGCCAGGAGCCATTGGCCTGCTGTTTGCCAACCAACCGGAGCGCCTCGGGCAGTTCCCAGAGCGCCTCGACCGGACCGGCAGCCGTTTCCAGCAGGTCGCGCTGCACGAACCATGCCAGAGCGGGATCGGGGAAATCCAGCATTGCAGGCAAAGGGTCACGCGGGAGGGCGGATTTCCAGGTAGCAGACATCCATTCCTTTTTTCAAATGACGATCACAATTTCTTAACCGGGTGCCGCAAGACAGTCTTGAGCCTGGCCGGGTCGGCACGGCGTGGGTCGCCCATATAGATCTCGTGGTGCTTGCCGCCAAGTCCGACCAGGTCCTGGCAGCCATTCGCCTGCATAAAGGCTTGCAGCCTCTCCACTGTGGCAGGTTCCGTTGCATACGGACCGATGTGCATGGTCTGGACCGAGAGCCCCTCATGGAATCGTTCCAACCGCAGGCGGGCAAAAACGGGCTGGTCGCCCCGCTTTTTACGCAACTGGGTCAGCGCATCCGCGAACATACCCGGCGTAATCTGGTCAGGCTGCATGATCATCACGGTGTACTTCCAATTGCCGGGTTTCTGGATGTCGAACGTGCCGTCCTCCACCCACCACAGGCCTTCCAGGGCCATGACCGGGTAATCCAGCGGGTCCTGCTTGCGCAGTTTGGCGGTGAACTTGAGGGTGTAGGCGGCCCCGTATAGCGCCTGCATATCCTCCTGGAAGAGCGGCGAGGTGCCGGGAGCTTGGTCCGGTTCGATGGCGCCGTCGATCATGATGAAGTTCATAGCGGGTACATCCACCAATTCAATCTTTTTGGCCGAAGGAGCGTAGAGGTATTTCAAGTCTTTCTTGAGGTCCAATTTTTCCACGGTTCATTCTCCTTATTTCGAATTGGGGCAATTCCTTTCACAATTATATCCATAGTTGAGAAATAATATTGGTAAAAAGGCCTCAAGGTTCATGCGACTAAATTGACATGTTTTAAAGAAATTTCGTAAAGGTTCGGCAAAGAAAAGAACCTGCCCGGAGGCAGGTTCTTTGTTTAAATATTCGGGGTATTAACCCTGTCGTTATTTATTGCCCAAGCTGCTTACACCCCCCAGGCCGCTGACGTTCTGATGGACGCTCGGAGAACCATAGTATTTCACCGAGCCGGTCCCGCTGATAGCGACGTTCAGGCTACTTTTGGCCCAGACGGTGGCACTGCCGGCACCGCTGATGGTGACGTCGGAGGTCTGGCTGGCCAGATCTGCACCCTGGAAACTGCCAAAGCCGCTGATATCCAGGTTGAGGTTGTCGACCGAGCCGCTGGCTGTAATGCTCCCGGCTCCACTCAGGTTCACTTTCAGAGTTTGGGCGGTCAGATCTGCCAGGGTGGCGGTTCCGGCGCCGCTAATCGAGACTTCGAGGTGATCAGTTTGGAATTTTTCGACATGCAGGGACCCGGCGCTCGGGAAATCCACATTTTGCAAGTCCTTCACCGTGAGGTTTATCCTGACCGGACGGGTCGTGTTCACGCGCTTGCTCCAATCCGGCTGGTTGTCTTCTATGTAAAGGGTGTTGCCAGATACACGCGTGGCGAGCTGCGGCAGGAGATTATCCTCAGCTTCAACCCTCACGGAAGTAGTTTTTCCCTGTTGGACGGTGAGTTCGACCGGGAAATTGATCACGACGGAATTGAAATCAGCCACGTTGCGGGTCTGGGAGACGACCACCCCGGAACCGCGCACCGAACCATTGAAATTACCGAAATCGTCCAGGTAGAATGAACTCCAGGAGGGCGGCTTGTTCCAACCCAACTGCGGGGCAACGAGGATCGAAAGGACCATGCCCAGAACGATCAGGCCTGAGACGATTATGCGGAGGCCTGGCCAGCGGGCGCGCAGGATCAGGCTGACACCCGCGGCCATCAGGAAGAACGGCCAGATGTACATCAATGCCCACAAGTTTTCAACGGGAATGCGGTGGATTTCAACCAACAGCCAGATCAGGCCGGTGGCGATTAAAAAGAATGGCCAGAAAAATGAATGGTGTCTCATAGTATCTCCTTATTTATTCTCCTCAGATGGATTTACAGGTTTATCACCGGGGTCCGAGTGCCTGGATGAAAGCAGGCCTGAGCGGGCGACAACCAGATAGACTCCCAGGACGACCAGCAATGCCGGGAAGAGGTACTGCTGGATCCCAGTAGGCCGGAAGGCGTTGAAGACGAGTTCGAAGAAACCTCCGAAGATGATGAACAGGATCGCCCCGACTTTCATCAGGCGCAGGCCGGCCTGGCGGCGATGTTCGACATTCGTATAGAGGCCCATGATGAAGATGCCCAAACCAATCGAGATCAAGATGACGGTCCAGCCGTAGGCCCAGCTTTCCCAGTGGTTGAAGAGGTTCTGGAGAAACATCATCACTCCGACTCCACAGATGATGCTGCCCGGAATGGCGAGGGCGGCCATCGATCTACCGCCGGCAAACATCCCGACGAAGAACAGGCCTCCAAAGCCAATGATGACCACAGGCCATAGATAATTCCAGAATGGAAAACTGCGGAAAATCTGCCCGAACAGGGACAACAGGCCGAGGGCGATCAGTACCGCACCCGCCACGAGCATACCGGAATTACGTTTGATGGACATAGACATTCTCCTTTTTATTCATACGGACATTCTAGCGTTGTCAATTCATATACGCACCCGCCAGCAGGATGGTTTCGACCTAGCCATTTGGACGGTATCCCAATGGGGTACGAGTGCCCCGTTGGGGTACAAGTGCCCCGCAGGGGGATGAGTAAACGTCATGAGTATAAGTCCAGGTTCGAAAAGCTGCCTAACGGGCAGCTAACAACCGGCTATTGAAAGGCGATGAAATTTTCTGACAACGTCTTTAATGTTCTTTAGATGGAATTATTTCGCTGGATGGACCTAACCCCCATAGCTGGGGGCTTCCCCCATAACTTGGGGCTTCCCCCATAGCTGGGGGCTATCCAGGCCCTCACCCCCAATCCCTCCCCTAACCCCCAAAGAACCCCCATAGTGGACTTCCCCCGAAAAAATGGACACAGAAAATGTCCTGATGGAGTAGACTAACACCATCAGGAGAAACGGAATGGACGATCGGAAATATCGCGCCTATGCAAAGGAATTCAAGCTGGAGGCACTTGAATTGTTGAAACGTGGAGACAAAAGCGCCGGAGCACTCGAACGTGAACTAGGGATCACGCCAGGGCTGCTGTTGAAATGGCGTCAACGCTATCAAGTGATTCAGAAAGGGGTGGATGAGAAGCCATTAGGGCCGAGTGATCTGGAAGGAGCCAAGGCAGAAATTCGCCGATTACAGCGTGAGCTGAGTGCGGCAGAGGAGGAGCGTGAGATCCTAAAAAAAGCGCTAAACATCTTCTCGCGAAAAAACGAATGAAGTACACTTTCATGGCGGCGCACGAGCAGGAATACTCGTTGAAACAGATGAGCCAGGTATTAGGGGTATCGCGGAGTGGTTATTATGCCTGGAGACAACGTTTGCCGAGTTTGCGTGAACGCGCCAACGAAGCACTGCTGGTAGAGATCCGTGCAGTGTATCTGAAGAGTTGCAGAACCTATGGCAGCCCAAGAATTCATGCCTATTTGCGGCGGAAAGGGTACTTTTACGGGCGCAATCGGATAGCACGCCTGATGCAACAGCACCAGATCGTGGCCAGAAAAGCGCATAGAAGCCATCCTACGACTACTCAACAACGCTCAGGTGCCAAGATTGCACCCAACCTGCTCAATCGCGAATTCTCGGCTGCATTTCCGAACCAGAAGTGGGTCAGCGATATTACCTACGTTGGCACTGCTGAGGGCTGGCTGTATCTGGCTGTCATCCTGGATCTGTATTCACGTTGCGTGGTGGGCTGGGCCATGGGTGAACAAATCGACGAGAACCTGGTAGAAGGAGCCTGGCAGATGGCACTGCTCAACCGCCAACCATCCGCAGGCTTATTGCATCACTCGGACCGGGGCAGCCAGTACACCAGTGAAGATTACCAGGAACAATTAGCCGCTCTGCAATGCCAGGTGAGCATGAGCCGCACCGGAAATTGCTATGACAATGCCGCCATGGAGAGTTTCTTTGCCACTCTGAAAGCGGAGTGCGCAACTAAACCATTCACAAGCAAGGCTGAGGCTTGTACAGCCATCTTTGATTACATCGAGGGCTGGTACAATCGCCAAAGATTGCATTCAACCCTGGATTATCTTAGTCCAGTGGATTTCGAGCTTTCGTCAGGACATTTTCTGTGTCCACTTTATTGGGGCAAGCCCAATAGAACGGGGGCAGGCGGGGACAGGTGGAGGCAGGCGGGAGGGGGAGAAAGTAACAAAAAAAGGTACGGCGACGTGAAACGTCCCCGTACCTTTTTATTACACAATCCTAACAACAGAATTATCTTTATATCTCTGTCCCAGTCCTGGCCGCAAGCCAGATGCCGACCAGGATCAGGACCGCCCCGGCGATCTTGATCCAGCCGGGTTGTTCCTGCAAAATGAAATACGCCAGTACGGTCGAACCGACAGGCTCACCCAGCAGGGTAACCGAGACGAGCGATACGGGAAGGAACTTGAGCGACCAGTTGAAGATCGAGTGCCCCAATAATTGTGGAACCAACGCCAGCAGGACCAGCCAGAGGTATGTTATGGGAGCGAAGCCGAGCGGGCTTTCCCGCATCCCGAACATAATGGCAATCAGTATGGTCGCCGCCATGCCGTAAACGACAAAGATATACGGAATCAGATCGATCTTCGCCCGCAGGCTACGCCCCACCAGCATATAACCAGCTGCCATCCAGGCGCCCGCCAGGGCCAGGAAATCGCCCAGGAAGGCCGTCCCGCCGAAGAAGGTCCCTGCGGCCGGGCAAGCAAGCTTGCCGGCCTGCCAGGCACAGGCGTCACTCAAGCCGACGACGGTGCCGCCGGCCAATGCCAGTACAAGCCCGACATAGGTGGCCACCCCGACGGGTTCACGCAGCACCAGGGGAGAAAGCAGTGCCACCCACAGCGGCGTGGTCGTAACCAGCACGACCGAACTGGCGACGCTGGCATATTGCAACGAAGTAACCCAAAAAGCAAAATGCAGCGCCAGGAAAACCCCCGAGAGCAGCGCCAGGAGCCACTCACGGCGTGCCAACTTGTGCAGTTCGGAGCGGTAACGGGTCAGCGCGAGCGGGGCCAGCCCGAGCGTTGCCAGCGTCAAGCGGAATGCTGCGATAACGATGGAAGGGGCGCCAGCGTGTTGGGCAAATTTGATGAAGATCGAGGCGGTGGAAACCGCCAGAATCCCGCCCAGCAGGACGAGGGACAGGGTGGAACGGCGGGGGGCAGTGCGCGTGGGAAGGTTATCCATTCCTGCCCAGTATACTTTGGATTCTTCGTTTCCACATTAGCACGTTATCACGGTTCATGGCTTTCTCAAGGCGGAAAAGCATGGTCCTACCCCCATGGCTGGGGGCTTCCCCCATGGCTGGGGGCTTCCCCCATGGCTGGGGGCTTCCCCCATGGCTGGGGGCTTCCCCCGGCTCCTCCCTTAAAGGGGAGGGGAGAAAGAAACAAAATAAAAAACAGGTGCAGGGACGCTTAGCGTCCCTGCACCTGTTTTTTTACACATTCAATGAACGAGGGCAGTCGGGATGGGGGGAAGATTCGAAAAAACAGATGGGTGAGTACCTAATTTTGGAACATCGTAAGTATTATGTTAGAAATCCGGGCTGCCATATTGACAACTGGACAACGAAGCTTATAATATAGATGATAAATATCATAATTATTATTTAATCACGATAAAGGAGAAAAATCATGGCTTTCCAACTTGTCCCCCTACCCTATTCATACGATGCATTGGAACCCTTCATTGATACACTGACAATGCAGATCCACCACGACAAACACCATGCGGCATATGTCACCAATCTGAACGCCGCCCTCGAGAAACACCCTGAACTAGGCGGCAAATCCCTGGAAGCGCTGCTTTCCGATCTGAGTTCCGTCCCCGAGGATATCCGTACGGCTGTCCGCAACCACGGCGGCGGGACCTTGAATCACAACCTGTTCTGGGAGATCATGGCCCCCAAAGCCGGGGGCGAGCCGGAAGGCGAACTGGCCAAGGCCATCCAGTCAGAATTCGGGAATTTCGCCGATTTCAAAGCGCAATTCGAGAAAGCCGCCATGGGACGTTTCGGTTCCGGCTGGGCCTGGCTGGTGAAGAAGGGTGGCAAGTTGAGCGTGGTTTCAACCGCCAACCAGGATAGCCCGCTGTCTGAAGGCATGACCCCACTCCTGACGCTGGACGTCTGGGAACATGCCTATTACCTGAAATACCAGAACCGCCGGGCCGAGTACGTTACCGCCTGGTGGAACGTGGTCAACTGGAAGGCGGTCGCGAGCCGCTACGCGGCAAAATAGATTGAGGTTTGCCTGCTTACGCCGGGAGAAAGACCGGCGTAACAAGGCTTTCTCAAAACATGAGGTTTCGACCTAATCCCCATAGCTGAGGGCTTCCCCCATAGCTGGGGGCTTTTCTGGACCTCACCCTCACCCCCTCCCCTTTCATGGGAGGGGAGAAAGATACAAAAAAACAGGTGAGGGAATGCTTCACATCCCCTCACCTGTTTTTTTGAATGATTATAGCAAATGAATTTTAGCTAGGCGGGAAGGGCAGAATTGTACGAAAAAAGGGCTGGAGGGGTGCGCTTTGCACCCCTCCAGCCCTTTTTCGTTTTTTTCTCCAATTAATTGCACAATTCCGCCTACACGGATATAATATGTCAGGCTTAATCCCTATCCCACTCGAAGAAGGAGAAGAAATATGACCCATATAGTTACCAGCCTGTGCCTGCGTGACCGTGGCTGTATCGAAGTCTGCCCGGTGGAGTGCATGGTTCCCGGTGAGCCGGTCGGCCAGTGGCCGTGGATATATATCGACCCGGATACCTGCATCGACTGCGGTGCGTGCATCCCGGAGTGCCCGTTCCTGGCGATTTTCCCTGAGGACGAGGTCCCGGCGGCGTATACCGCCAAGGGCAGCGAGTACATCAGCAAAGTAGGCCTGAGCGGCCATTGGGAAGGTACCAACCATCACGGGACGAAGGTGGTACTGGATACCGTCAAGCAACTGGCCGCCGGGGAAGTGGTCAACCTGCAGGAAGACATCCAGCCCAATTACGATTACTTTAAGATCAGGTCCAGGTTACGCAGCCAAGGACCAGGATAACGGAATGTAAAGCCAAGAACCGGCGTCTCAGACAGACGCCGGTTCCTTTTCTTTCCCTTTTTCACTTGCTTTTCCATTAAGGCATGGCGGAGAAGAAGACCAATCCTTAATCATAAATCTTAATTCCTCCACCATCAGGGTATAATTATTTTATATTTATTCTCATATAGGAGAACAAGGGTAATTATGGAAACCAAGCACCGTATCGAATGTGACAGCCTTGGCGAAGTCCAGGTTCCCGCGGAGGCCCTGTACGGCGTGCAGACCCAGCGCGCCGTGGAGAATTTCCCAATCTCCGGATTGAAACCCTGGCGGGCCTTTATTTGGTCGATGGCGATGATCAAGCACGCGGCTGCCGAAGTCAACCTGGATCTGGGTCTGCTGGATGCGGAAAGGGCAGGGGCCATCCTGAAGGCTGCGCAAGAAGTGGTCGATGGGAAATGGGATGACCAGTTTGTGGTGGATCCCTTCCAGGCCGGCGCGGGCACCAGTCACAATATGAATGTCAACGAGGTTATTGCCAACCGAGCCACGCAGATCCTGGGGGGAGGGTTGGGGGAATACCGCGTCCATCCCAATGACCATGTCAACATGGCACAATCCACCAATGACGTCATTCCGACTGCGCTGCGGCTGGGCTGCCTATGGCGGCTGAATGAACTGTTGGCTGTGTTGAAAGAACTTTCCGAGGCCCTGCGTACCAAAGCAGCCGAATTCGATGACGTGGTCAAATCGGGCCGGACCCATTTACAGGATGCCGTGCCGGTACGCCTGGGCCAGGAATTCGGCGCCTACGCCAAAGCCGTCGAGCGCGATACCGAACGCATCCAACGCTCCGCCGAGGGGCTGAGGCGGTTGGGGATTGGTGGTACGGCGGTCGGGTCCGGGTTGAACGCCCATCCGGAGTACCATGCCCGCATGGTCAGCAAGTTGAGCGCTTTAACCGGTCTCAAGTTATATGAGTCGGATAACCTGTTTGAATCGATGCAATCCATGGCGGATGCGGCCGATTTCTCGGCTTCCCTGCGCACCCTGGCGTTGACCCTGATCCGCATCGCCAACGATTTCCGCCTGCTCGCCTCCGGTCCATCGACCGGACTGGACGAGATCCGTTTACCGTCAGTCCAGCCAGGTTCAAGCATCATGCCGGGCAAGGTCAACCCGGTCATGGCCGAAATGCTGGATATGAGCATGTTCCACGTGATAGGCTGTGATACCACCGTCCTAATGGCAGTCCAGGCCGGGCAGTTGGAATTGAATGTGATGATGCCAATCATCGCCCACAACCTATTCGAAGCCATGCAGGTGACGATAGGTGCCGTGCGGGCCTTCACCTTGAGGGCCGTGCAAGGTGTGGCTGCCAACCGGGAGAAGGCCACTGGCTGGCTGGCGAAGAATGCCATCGTAGTGACGGCACTCAACCCACTAATCGGTTACAGCCAGGGGGCGGCATTGGTCAAGGAAGCGCTCAAGCGTGACCTGGCCATCCGGGATGTGGCTGTGGAGAAGGCCAAGTCCGGCGGGCTGAAGCACCGTGACCAGGAGCGTCCCGTGACCGTCGAGGAGATCGAATCTGCCCTGAACGATCTGCGAAAGTTGACCGAAGGTGGGATTGCTGGCGGCGGTGGAGGCGGATGATTTATTTTTCCATGACCCCCATAATCTCCCAACCTGCGGGGACAGGTGGTGGCAAGCGAACACGAAGAAGCACTAAATAGAATGACGGAGAGATAAGATGACTTTAGATCCGACCTTCCTAAGCGGCTTTACACTCGTCCTAACCGGTTTTGCCGGAGCATTCCTGGTGGCATTGTGGGTGGCGCTGGTGATATGGACGTACCGCGATATGCGTTCCCGTCACCGCGACCGGCTGGTGCACATCCTGGCGGCGGTGATGGTGGCACTATTGAACCTGCCGGGGGTGCTGGTCTACCTGATCCTGCGCCCGGCGCGCACGCTGGAGGAGGAATACCAGCAGACGCTGGAGGAAGAGGCGCTTTTGCAATCCATCGAGGACCAAGCCGTCTGCCCCGGCTGTGAGCGCCGCATCAAGGATGATTGGCAGGTCTGCCCGACCTGCCAGACGAAACTGCGTAAGCCCTGTCATTCCTGCGGGCGGCTGATGGACCTGCCCTGGAACATCTGCCCGTATTGCGGAACGCCCGCCCCGGGGATGCGCAAAGAAGGTACGACGATGGAAGAAGCCTTGAGGGGGTTGAAGGTGGAAGTGGAGAAACCAAAGAAAAAAGCGGCGAAAAGGTCGAAGCCGGAAGAAGAGGTCGCGAAGGAAGAAACGGAAGTGGAGTTGACCCCGGAGAAAGTTGTGACGGAGGCAGAAGCGTTGGAGGAATCAAAGCCGGAAGAAGAGGCGACGAAGGTAGAAGTAGTGGAGGAATCAATTCAGGAAGGCGTGGTAACGGATGAAACACCGGAGGAAGCGAAAGAGGAGAATGAGGAAAGTTGAGGATTAGGAATCCAATTCCTGGGAATGTGGTAACCCTTGCGATACTAGACCTACCCCCCATAGCTGGGGGCTTCCCCTGACCCATTCCCTAACCCCCAAAGAACCCCCAAGGGACCCCAACCCCACCAAGAAAATGGGGCAAGAAGATCGGGGGCAGGCGGGAAGGGGAGATTTACTCCAATTTATGGGAAGGGGAGATTGATTCCCTGATGAAAATTTGCTTCTTCCTTCATGGGGAGAGTCGGTATCCGGAAAGCTTATCATGAAACTAGATTCGATCACCCTGCACCACATCTCCATGCCGCTTGTTGCGCCTTTCGAGACATCCTTCGGGGTCACTATCGGGCGTGAATGCATTTTGGTTGCCATCCAATCCGAAGGACTGACCGGTTGGGGGGAATGCGCGGTCGACCGCGATCCGGGTTACTGCTACGAGACCACCGGCACGGCCTGGCACATCCTGAAAGATTTCATTGCCCCGCTCATGCTGGGAGAATATGTAACCGACGCGGCGGATTTCCAGAGGCGCGTGGAAGGGATCCGTGGGCACAACCTGGCCAAAGCCGGTGTTGAAATGGCGCTTTGGGATCTGCTAGGCAAGCGCCAGGGCAAGAGCCTGCGGGAGATGTTGGGCGGCCTACGGGCACGCGTGGAGGTGGGGGTTTCGGTCGGCTTACAGAAAAACCCCGAGGCGCTGGTCGAAAGAGTGGGGAAATACCTGGCGGCGGGGTATAGTCGCATCAAGATCAAGATTAAACCCGCGCGGGATGTAGGCGACACCGAGACAGTCCGCAAGGCTTTTCCGCATATTCCCCTGCAAGTGGATGCCAACTCTGCCTATACACTGGAGACCAGCCAGGTATTGAGGCCTTTGGACAGGTTGAAACTCCTATTGATCGAACAGCCGCTCAATGAGGACGATCTTTGGAATCATGCCAAGCTCCAGAAACAATTTCACACGCCGATATGTCTGGATGAAAGCATCACCAGTCTCATGGATGCGCGTTCCGCACTTGAAATGGGTGCCTGTAGAATCATCAACATCAAACCCGGACGGGTGGGAGGTTTGAGCCAGGCAGTCGCCATCCATGACCTGTGCCGGGCGCAGGGCATCCCGGTCTGGTGCGGCGGCATGCTGGAGACCGGTATCGGGCGCGCCTCCAACCTGGCACTAGCTTCCCTGTCGGGATTCAGCCTGCCGGGGGATATTTCGGCCTCCGACCGTTACTATGCCGAAGATATCACGCGGGAACGCTTCAAGCTTGATCCCGGCAGCACGATCGACGTGCCGACCGGTCCCGGCTTGGGCGTGAAAGTGGATAACGCCGCGCTAAAAAAGTTTCGCCTGGCGGAGCTGCGTCTGGCTGCAAAGTAAAAACAAGGCGAGAAGGTGAGAAAAAGCAGCTTCCTTCAAAAACTGGGATGGTCTGTATGTATCCTGCTACTCGCTGCATGCGGGGAAATGTGGGGTTATTACAGGCCGAAGATGGTTGCCTCGCCGAGCGCACCTGTTCCGACTCCGAAAAAGGCGATAGTCACTCCCATTCCCATTCCCGTTCCAGCCTCAATCTGGATTTCTCCGGCCGTACCAACCTCCCTACGGCAAGCTGCAATGACCTCCGGTTTCCCGCTGGCAACAACAGCCGAGACAGCCACAACACTGCTGGATGTGCTCGATCCTCAATCACCAAGCGACGATCCTCACGTCTCAACCTGGATTTATGCCCTGGTGACGCCTTTCCCGACCACGACGGATGGCGTCTCGCTGGAGGACATACGCAACACCTGGGATGGAGCAACTTCCGGACCGTTTGCCGGGCGACCGCTCTGGATGGACGATCCCACTCTGGCGGCGTTCACGGCTGTGTGGGGCGCGCCTGCGGCAGGGTCCGTGTGCGTGGAGGCAGCGGACAAATTGGTTGATTCAGCCTGGGCGAACAGTCCAGCCTGGGCGATCGTCCCGTTCGAGGCACTCGAGCCGCGTTGGAAGGTCCTCAGTGTGGATGGCCAATCACCGATCCATAACGATTTCGCTCCATCTGGCTATCCCCTGAAAATCCTTTTCACACTGCAACCGGCGATATTCAAGCTCCCGCCCACCAACCGGGATCCGGACAAGCTGACCGTGCTGGCAATGACGGGTACGACTGCACTCGTGCGTGCCACCGCCGACCGGATGGAAAAGAAGGGCGTGCTCTATCCAGGCGAGGAGATCCGCAGCGTGCTGCGTTCTGCCGATCTGACGCATATAAGCAATGAGGTCTCGTTCGATGAGAATTGTCCCAAACCTGATCCTCTCACCGAAAGTATGGTATTTTGCAGTAAACCGGCGTATATTGCCCTGCTGGAGGATGTTGGTGTTGACATTGTCGAATTAACTGGCAATCACCTGCTGGATTATGGCCCAGAAGATTTTTTGACGACAATAAACATGTACGACCAGAATGGTTGGAGGCATTATGGCGGAGGCCGGGACCTTCAGGATGCACTCCAGCCTGCTCTGATGGAACATCACGGCAACAAACTGGCGTTTATCGGCTGCGACTTTGCCGGCCCTCCGGAGGACTGGGCCACAGATACGCGTCCCGGATCGGCCCCCTGCAACATGGATAATCTGGCAACCGAGATCATCCATTTACGGGTGCAAGGATACCTGCCGATCATGACCTTTCAATACAGCGAGTACTACCAGCCTTCACCAACCTATGAAGAAAAGGCGAATTTCCGCAAGATGGCCGAGGCAGGCGCAGTGATCGTCAGCGGCAGCCAGTCACATGAACCGGCCTCCATGGAGTTCTCGGGCGGGGCATTCCTTCATTATGGTTTGGGCAACCTGTTCTTCGACCAGATGTTCAGTCTGGCAACACGCCAGGATTTCGTGGACCGGCATGTGTTCTATGATGGGAAGTACATCAGTGTCGAACTCCTCACCTACATTATCGAAGACTTCGCCCGTCCGCGCCCGATGACCGACACGGAACGCATGCAGTTTCTACAGAAAATCTTCAGTGTGGCCGGATGGTAGAATCAAAGTAAATTCTACAAGAAAAAAGTGAACCATGAAAATCCATGATATTTCCCTTCCGATTTCCCCAAAACTGCCGGTCTGGCCGGGTGACCCGGCGGTGGTGCTGGAGCAGGTTTCTTCCATGGATGCCGGGGCGCATGACAATGTCAGCCGCCTGGCCGGCGGAGTCCATATCGGCACGCACGTGGACGCGCCGCATCATTTCATGAATGATCACCGTACGGTTGAGTTGCTTTCGCTGGATGTACTGGTTGGTCCGGCGCGCGTGGTACAGATCGAGGAAGATGTGAAAGTCGTCAACGCAGAGGTCCTGGAGAAGGCTGAGATCCCTTCCGGGACGGAGCGCCTGTTGTTAAAAACCCACAATTCCAGCCTCTGGGAACGGGGTGAATTGGAATTCGATACAGGTTTTGTCGGCATTTCGGCGGATGGAGCGGACTGGCTGGTACAGCACGCCATAAAATTAATCGGCATCGACTATCTTTCAGTAGCGCCTTTCAAGCAAAGCATCCCGACGCACCGGATACTGCTTGGGGCAGGAATAATCATCGTGGAGGGATTGGATTTGAGTGGAGTCCATCCGGGAGCTTACAGCCTATATTGTCTGCCGATAAAGCTGGTCGGATCGGATGGCGCACCTGCCAGGGTGATCCTGGTGGAATGATCCTGTTAATTCCCGCATACTCTCCCAATTCCCTCAATGTTCCCCAAGAATGGGGCTGTCCCAAAAGTAAGGGACAGCCCTTCACTTTTTTAAGGAACCGTGATTTAATCGGGGCATGAAAAAAGGACACAGTCAAGTCACATTCAAGCCCTACACGATGGACCAACCGGCCTTATTACCGCCGAACCTGGAAGAGTTGATTCCCGAAGATCACCTGGTGCGGGTGGTAAATCGGGTGATCGACAGGTTGGATCTGGAGCCGATCCTGAAGCAGTATAAAGGGGGCGGGACGAGCAGCTATCATCCGCGCATGCTGCTGAAAGTACTGGTGTATGCATACACCCAGAAAGTGAATTCGTCCCGACAGATTGCCAAGGGGCTGCGGGAGAATGTGAACTTCATGTGGATCAGCGGGAACAACCGGCCGGACTTTCGGACGATCAACCGGTTTCGGGGAAGCGTGATGAAAGAGGGGATCGAGGTGGTGTTCAGTGAAGTGCTGGAATACCTGATTGAAGAGGGGTATGTGAAGTTGGAGAACTATTTTCTGGATGGGACTAAGGTGGAGGCGAATGCGAACAAATACAAATGGGTCTGGGCAAAGAGCACGGCGAAATACAAGACCCGTTTGCAGGAGAAGATCCAGGAGTTATTGAAGCAAATTGAGCAGGACAATGAGGCCGAGCAGGAAGCCTATGGAGACAAGGATCTGGAGGAACTGGGGGGAGGTGGCCAAGGGGGTGGGGGGATCGATAGCGAGGCATTGAAGAAAAGGATTGAACGCTTGAATGAGCGGCTGGCTGGCAAGGGGAAAGACAAGCGGACAGCCAAAGCTATACGGACCTTGCAGGAAGAATATCTGCCGCGTCAGGAGAAGTATGAAGAGCAGGAGCGGATCTTGGGAGAGCGCAATAGTTATGCCAAGACCGATCACGATGCAACCTTCATGCGCATGAAAGACGATGCCATGCACAATGGTCAGTTGAAGCCTGGCTATAACGTGCAGATCGGGACCGAGAACCAGTTTGTGGTGGGGTTCAGTATTCACCAGAAAACCAATGATATCAACTGCTTGATTCCTCATCTGAACCAGGTGAAAGAACGGTTTGGCTATCTGCCCCGACGAGTGATCGCCGATGCGGGCTATGGCAATGAAGAGAACTATGCCTATCTGGAACAAACCGGAACAGACGCATATGTGAAGTATTACTTGTTCCACCAGGAGCAAAAACGCAGCTGGCGCAAACAGCGCTTCCGGGTCGAGAACTGGGATTATGACCCCAAACAGGATGAATATCTCTGCCCCGGACAGCAAAGATTGGCCTATCTAGGGACCCGGCGCGTCACGACTGAAAATGGCTATCGTACCTTCCGGCGAGAATACGAGTGTAAATCTTGCGCAGATTGTCCTCTCAAACCTCAGTGTACCCGGGCGATTGGGAACCGCCGCATTTGGGCGAGTCCAACCTTGAACCGCTATCACGAACAGGTGCGCCAAAAACTGCTCTCCGAGCAAGGCAGAAGACTGCGTTCGCAACGTTCCATTGAGGTGGAGACGGTCTTCGGGCGTATCAAACAAGATTGGGGTTTCCGCAGATTTACGCTTAGGGGCATGCAGAAAGTGAAAACAGAATGGGGTTTGCTCTGCATTGCCCATAATATGGCAAAACTGGCGGTCCAATAACCGCCAGTTTTTTTGCCCAATCTTCATTTTGGGCTTTTTTCTGATTCTTAGGGCTGTCTAAAGTTGCTTTTTAGACAGCCCCATTTGTTCAAGTTTAATATCGGCGCTGTCCGCCACCGCGGGTCTTTCCGCCGGGGCCTCGGTTGCCGCCGCCGGGGCCGCCGCGATTGTAACCACCGCCGCCACGCCGGTCACCGTAACCGCCACCGCCGCCAAAGCTGCGTTCCTCCCTTGGACGGGCCAGGTTGACCTTCAAAGGCCGGTTAGCCAGGGAGTAACCATTGAAGGTCTGGATGGCCTTCTCGGCTTCACTCTGGTTGCTCATTTCCACAAACGCGAAGCCCTTGGACTGCCCCGTGTCGCGGTCTTTGATTAAAGCCACCGATGCGACCGTCCCTGCCTGGGCAAAAAGCGTACGCAGATCGTCTTCGGTGGTATCGTAGGACAGATTGCCTACATAAATCTTGGTTTCCATCTCTTCATTCTCTCCTTTTTAATGGGGCAGTGGGCTTGTAAAAAAACCGCCAGCCTTGTACAGGGCTGGCGGCTAAAGTGCACACAAATCCTACTGCAAGTAGGCATATTCTAACATAAACCATCTTGTCTGGGAGCATCAGTTTGCCGGGAGTGTGTAGCCGCCATCCACCACGATGACCTGCCCGCGGATCATGGAGGCGGCAGGTGTACAAAGAAATCCAACGACTTCCGCCACATCTTCAGGCGTAACCAGCCGCCCGGCGGGTGTGGCGGCAGCGGCCTTGCGGGTGAGACCGGCATCACGCAATGAGTTGAAATGTTTCAGGGCGTCTGTTTCGACAATACCGGGAGAAACGGCATTGACGATAATATTCCGGGGGCTGAGTTCGACTGCCAGATAGCGAGTTAGCGCTTCAAGGGCAGCTTTACTGGCTCCGACCACCACGTAATCGGGCAGGACCCGACCAGATCCCGGACTGGAAATGCTTACGATGCTTCCACCGCCGCGTGTCTCCATCAATGGAACAGCGCGCTGGGCGGCAAATAACAAAGACCGGGCGTTGATGTTCATCGTCCATTCCCAGCCTGTGGGTTTTTGCTCCAGCGCGGGACGGTTATAGCCTGAAGCTGCGTTATGGATGAATATGTCCAATCCTCCGAAGGCCTGGCCGGTTTCATCGAAAAGGCGACCCAAATCGTCCAGATCGCCGACGTCCGCCTTGACCAGCAGGGCACGCCGACCCAATTTCTCGATCTCGGCGATGGTTTCTTCGGCAGGCGTACGGTTGCGGAAGAAGTTGACGATCACATCCGCTCCGTGACGGGCCATATACAGGGCGATGGCGCGTCCGATGCCGCGTCCTGAACCGGTGACGAGGGCAATCTTGCCGGAGAAAGTCAGGGAATTGTTCATTGGTTCTCGCTTTTGGAATAATGGACAGGCTTGAGTAGTGCCAGGTCAAAATCGGCGATATGCTGAGGCCCCAAATCCTGCAGGGCGGTAATGACCGCATCCAAATCCTTCCTAAGCTGGCCCACCGAAACACCCCGACATATTTCAGGCCAAAGCTGCAGCCATTTCTGGCAGCGCCGGTAGACTTTGATCGCCCCGGGGTAGTTGTGGCGGGTGATGTGCAGGTAGACCACGCCCACCTGTAGAATACCGCGATACAGGTCACGCACGGGACTGGATTCATCCCGCCAGGCCGCCTCGAGCGCCTCATGAGCTTCGAAAAAATGCCCGAGGTTGAACAGTTCCATTCCTACGATGGCTTTTGGATGGAGTTGTCCTAGACAATCGGTCGTTCCCGAGGTGCTCAAATCGGACATAGCGGATGAAATTATATCATTGGTCCTGCCCATTACATGTGGGTGTCAATACGAGCGAGCGGTTTATACGAGGGAGGCAATCCCCTGGCCATCAAGGAGACTGCTTCGTCGGGAAAAAAGGGCTATCCTCGCAGTGACACAGCAGCGGATTCTGGTACAATTCTTTTGCCATGTTGAAGAAATTCTTCGACCATAAGGTCTGGGTATTGCTGGCGGCCTGCCTGGCGGTGTTGATGCTAGTCGTCCTGGCGGCTGGGTTGGGCAATATTCATTTTCTACCGGGACGTCCGCTCGCACAGGTGCCAGCCAGTACCTTCCAGATCTCCATCGAGAAAGTTGCCGAAGAGATCGCCAACATTCCTCTTTGGAGACAAGTGGTGTTCTGGGCCCTGGTGCTCGTGTTGGTAATCATTGTCACCTCTTTATTTCCACCCGAATGGCGCAAGAAAATCCTCAAATATTTCCTACGCTACTCACTGTTCGTCCTGGCAATATTATTTTTAATGAAGAATTTCCGCAGTTTATTACCGGCACTGAAAATTGGTAATGCAGCGGCGCTGGAAGGCAACGTACCGACCAGCGTGGAAACAGCACCGGCGGTTTTCACGCCGCCGCAGATTCCTGCAGCGCTCCTATATCTGATCAGCCTGGGGGTCATCCTGGCGCTGGCGGTCATGGCTTTCCTACTAGGACATGGGTGGCTGCAGAAAAAGAGACTTCAAAAAGACTCCCAATCCCTGGAGGACCTGGGGGAAATCGCCCGTTCGTCGTTGGCGGATATTTCGTCGGGGAGGGAATGGGAGGATGTCATCATCAATTGCTACGCACGGATGAGCGAGGTTGCGGACGTCCAGCGGGGATTGCACAGGCGGAAGGACCTGACCGCCAGCGAATTTGCAGCCCGACTGGAAGGAGCCGGCTTGCCCGGGCAGGCAGTCCGGCGATTGACGCGCTTGTTTGAAGCGGCTCGTTACGGAGCCAGGCATGCCAGTCCTGAGGAAGTGGCCGAAGCGGTGGCGTGCCTGAGGACAGTGCTGCAAGCCTGCGGGGTGAACGAATGAAAAGAGGCCAAATCCTGCTTATCCCAACCGGGTTACTGGTCGCAATCATCCTGGCTTTCTTTCTGCAGGATGTCATCCGCCAGGCAGTGGTGACCCCGATCGCGTACCTGTGGTGGGTGCTTAAACTTGTCTACACCTCAATTCCCCAACTGGTCCTGTGGCTGCTCCTATTGGCGATCATCATTTTCAGTGTCATCAGCAACCTGTTGAACTGGAGTGCGGGTGGGCGAACGTTTGAGGAACCTTCCAAAACTGCCCAGGGCCCTGTAGAAATCCTAACCGGATGGATTTCGAACTCCAGGGGGGAGGGAAATTATTACAAATGGTTGATTGCCAATCGCCTGGCAAAACTGGCGAGCGCAATGTCTGTCCGGCTTGAGAATCGGGTACTTCCAAACCGTCCAGAAGAGCCGGAAGCGGTGCAACGGTATTTGAAGGCGGGCCTGGACGAGTCGTTCGTCGATTACCCGCTGCCGTCGTTCCCTTTCATGCGCAGGAAGGCGACACCCTTCGACCTGGAGGTGGATGAGGCGGTTGAATTCCTGGAATCTCAAATGGAGGCACCCAGTGGACAAAAGCATGCTTAGGTTATCCGAGTCAGTCGGGCAAGTGATTGACGAAGTCGAACGGGCCGTGGTCGGGAAGCAGACCGTGCTAGAGATGATCATGGCGGCGGCGCTGACGGGTGGGCACGTCCTGCTGGAAGATTACCCCGGCCTGGGCAAGACCCTGATCGCGCGCAGCTTTGCGACTGCGCTTGGGCTGGAATTCAAACGAATCCAGTTCACTCCGGATCTCCTGCCAGGGGATATCACAGGTGGATACATCTTCAACCGGGATAAGAATCGCTTTGAATTACGCAAGGGACCAATCTTTGCCAATATCATTCTGGCCGACGAAATCAACCGTGCAAGCCCCAAGACCCAATCTGCCCTGCTGGAGGCGATGCAGGAAGACCAGGTAACACTAGACGGGGAAACAGAACTCCTACCGAAACCGTTCCTGGTGCTGGCGACCCAAAATCCGATCGAATATGAAGGAACTTTCCCGCTGCCCGAGGCACAATTGGACCGTTTCATGATCAAGCTGAGTGTCGGTTATCCAAATCCGAAGGAGGAAGCTGAGATCCTGCACAGGCGACAGGAACGGCGGCAGGAGGAAGTGGAACTGCACCAGGTGACGAATGTCCAACAGGTTTTGGAACTGGTCCAACTGGTCGAAGCCGTTTCCATCGACGCGGACCTGGAAGAGTATATAGCATCCATCGTCTCTGAAACACGCCTGGATCGGCGTGTGGCGGTGGGTGCCAGTCCACGCGCCAGCCTGGCTTTTCTTAAGCTGGCGAGAGCCCATGCAGCTTTGAATGGCCGCGAATACGTCCTCCCGGATGACATCAAGCGTTTCGCCACTGCAGTATTGTCACACCGATTAATCCTCCAACCGGAATATTGGATGTCGCACCAGGTGGCGGACGCTGTGATTGCGGATGTTTTTGCCAAAGTGCCGGTACCGGTGCTCCCCGGCGTGTAAATCTTTACCAGTTCACCCTTGCGAAGGTTTTGGAGTATCCTGGCGTTTCTTTCAGATAAAAATCGTGACTATATCCGTAATATTGCCTGAAATTTAACCTTCACACCTATACCTGCCCAGTCCCGTCCGCCTGCACCTATAGAGCAGGCAGGGCTGAAGCAGACAAGGCCGGCCTGAGTAAATATATATACCCTGTCATCCATTCGGTACCTAAAATGGCAAGACGTGCATTTCTCCTGATAATCCTGGCCTACGGCCTAGTCATCGCCGGACTTGTGACACTACGCGGTGAGCTGCTGGCGTTAGCAGTGCCGTTCGTTTTGTATTTATTAATCGGCGTGTGGAAAGCACCCGAGGAAATCCATTTGGAAATCCAGAGGAGATTGGGCAGTGAGCGCAGTGCGCCGGGAGCGACCGTTTTGGTGAGCCTGACCGTACACAACCGGGGGGCCAACCTGGAAGAAGTCGTCGTCGAGGATATCCTGCCGCGTGAACTGCAGGTGCAGGAAGGCTCAAACCGCCATATGGTAAGCCTGTCATCCGGCCAATCATATTCTTGGACGTATTCCGTCAGCGGACGGCGGGGGCATTATGTATTCTCTAGCGTGCAGGTTGTGGCAAGCGATCTATTTGGCATCCTGCGTCGCAGACGAAGTATCCCAGTGGGGGGACAGTTATTTGTAATGCCGCCAGTAATGCGGGTGCGCCGCGTTGCCATCCGCCCGAGGTGGACGAACGTCTATTCCGGTACGATCCCGGCCCACCTCGGAGGTCCGGGAGTGGAATTCTTCGGTGTACGCGAATACGAACGCGGAGACCCACCAGCCTGGATCAACTGGAAAATCAGCGCCCGCCATCCCCAAAGCCTGTATTCCAATGAATTTGAGCAGGAGCGCGTGGCAGATGTAGGCATTGTATTGGATGGCCGGGTGCGCACCAATGTGCTGCGGGAGGGGCATTCGGTGTTCGAGTATTCCGTCCAGGCCGCCGCATCCCTGGCGGATACATTCCTGGCACAGGGTAATCGTGTCGGACTGCTCCTTTACGGAAAATTCCTGCAATGGACATTTCCCGGGTATGGCAAAATTCAGCGTGAACGAATTTTGCAGGCGCTGGCACGCGCCGAGCCGGGAGAGAGCCAGGTATTTGCAGGTCTCGCACATATTCCCACGCAGCTTTTCCCGGCGCAGTCGCAGATCGTGCTGGTAAGCCCATTGGGAGCTGGAGATTACGATATGCTGCTGCAGTTGCGCGCACGCGGCTACCAGGTGC
The DNA here is from genome assembly GCA_963827305.1 of uncultured Chloroflexia bacterium. GTDB lineage: Bacteria > Chloroflexota > Anaerolineae > Anaerolineales > Villigracilaceae > UBA877. The sequence continues at coordinate 74,103 of CAWHAM010000008.1, read as the reverse complement.
TGGTCATCAGCCCGGACCCAGTGAGGTTCGAGCTGGGGTATTTATCGAAACGTCCAGAGGTGGCCCTGGCGGGACGGATCGTACGGATGGAACGCAGCACGTTACTACAAAAACTCAAACATGCCGGAGTGCAGGTATTCGATTGGGATGTGGCAAGTCCATTCGACCAAGCCGGCCCAGGCATACTCGGACGACCACTGGCGTGGTTCAGGGCAATCGGGAGGTAGTTCATGCTACTCATAGCTGAAATCCTCTGTATCCTGACTGGCATGGCCCCCTTGATTACTGGCTATTATCAATCCAATCTATCCACGGTTGCGATTGCATGTTTCGTGGTGGGATCACTCTGGCTGCTGTCAAGCTGGCGTCACTGGGCCTGGGTAGCTTCAGCAGGTTTGCTTGCTTTTACAATTCTAGCCGGGATGGGCGTGTGGACCGGTCTGAGCCCGTTCCTGATGGCGGAGAGCATCCTGGGGAGCCTGCTGGCCTGGGACCTGGCCGACTTTTCCCACCGGAGACGAGAGGCGGCTCCCGAAGATGACCTGCGAAAACTTGAGAAGAACCATATCGTGAGGTTAGCAAGCCTGGGAGCGATCGGCCTGTCCCTGGACCTAGCGGCAGTGTTGGTCCATTTAAGAATTTCGTTCGGGTGGATGTTCATTTTGGCGATTGCGACTGTACTGGGGATGATGCAACTGGTGAAACGTTTACGACGGGGTTAGGTTTTTCGGTTAATCAGCCCGGTTTTGAAGCTGAATAAAGCCGCCCATCCACTTCTCAGTTTCCTCCGGCTTTTTAAGGTGGAAAACCTTCAAGTGCGAATATTCCGGGCAGGCCAATAATTGTGGGTACAGCTGTTTGTGTCGTCCATAACTCTGCACCAACCAATTGAATAACAATTCATTCGACCAAAGCTTGAATTGAGGCAGCAACCGTTCGTAATTCGTTCCCCAGAGCAGTTCCTTCGTCCACCAGCGCCGCCAGGTGCGGCTCCATAACCGTCCCAAGACCAGCAGGAATGGGTAATCCAGCCAGATCACGGCCTCAGCGCGCGGCCAGATAACATCCCGCACTTTGGAGTAGTTTCCGGCCAGCACCCAGCCAGGGGAACGCGTGGCCGCCTCAACCTTTTCGCGCAACTCATCGTCGCCTGAGTCAACCCAACCCGGCTTCCAATTGAGGGCATCCAGTTCGATGTAGACCAAGCCCAGACTGTGGGCGAGCTGCTCAGCCAGCGTGGACTTGCCGCTGCCAGTGACGCCAATCACGACGATGCGACGGTAGGGGAAAGGTACCATTTTCCTCCTTTTGACTGTGGGGGATTATAATTCGAAAAATGAAGGAGATGCCCATGTTTGATCTTCCCGACGATGAGATACTGCCACTATCCAAAGAACACGTTTTCTGGACATGGTCAGCGCAGTCCAAGGTGACTCCAATCCCGATAAAATATGCCAAGGGGGTCTATTTTTGGGACACTTCCGGCAAGCGCTATCTGGACTTCAATTCGATGACCATGTGCGTCAACATCGGGCACGGGGACGAACGCGTGATCGAGGCGATGGTGACGCAGACGCGCGAATTGCCCTACGCGGCGCCCGGCATGGCGACCAAAATCCGGGCGATTGCCAGCCAGATGGTGGCGGAGGTCAGCCCAGGTGGTAAACTGACCAAGGTACTGTTCACATTGGGCGGAGCAGATGCCAACGAGAACGCGGTTAAACTGCGCGCGGCTACACCAAGAAATTTAAAGTCGCTCACCCGCTACCGCTCGTATCACGGGGCGACTGCCGGGGCGATGGCGCTAACCGGCGACCCACGCCGGGTGGCCTGGGAGCCGGGATTAATGCCGGGCGTGGTGCACTTCCTGGATCCATACCGCTATCGCTCCACTTTCCACCGCACCATGCCGGATATCTCCGAAACGGAGTTCTGCCAGGATTATCTTAACCACCTGGAGGAGATTATTCGGTTCGAAGACCCTGAGACGATCGCGGCGATCATGATCGAAACCGTCACCGGCACAAACGGGATCATTGTCCCGCCGGAGGGCTACTTGCAAGGCGTGCGCAGGTTATGCGACCGATACGGGATCGTGATGATCGCAGACGAGGTGATGAGCGGGTTCGGACGAACGGGGAAATGGTTTGCTGTGGACCACTGGGGGGTCGTCCCGGACATCATGACGATGGCGAAGGGACTCACTTCGGCCTATGCACCACTCGGGGCGGTGGCAATGAAACCGGAGATCGCCAGGGCGTTCAACGAGCGCGTCTTCGAATCGGGGCTGACGTATACCTCGCACCCGGTTAGCCTGGCAGCAGCCGTGGCGAATATCAACGTCATGCGCGAAGATAAACTGGTCGAGCATGCCGCCGAGATGGGGCCGGTGCTGAACCAGCTATTGAAGGATCTGGGCGAGGCGCATGCCTCGGTGGGCGATGTACGTTCAATCGGATTGTTCGGGATCATTGAATTGGTCAAGGATAGAAAGACGAAGGAGCCGCTGGCGCCATGGAACGGGTCCAGCCCGGAGATGACCGCCTTGCACAAGACCTGCTTGGAGCACGGCCTATACCTGTATACCCACTGGCACACTGTCCTGATCATCCCGCCGCTGCCGATCACGGAAGCGCAGTTGAAAGAGGGTTTTGCGGTGCTGGATCAGGCACTGGAAGAGACGGACAAAACGCTGATAAAGAGCTGATCAATAAATCGAAGGGCAACCTCTTGGTTGCCCTTCGATTTATTGCGGGGGAAGAAGTGATTAATTGACGGAAACCGTCAAGGAATAACCGGATATCCCTCCACCTCTTGGAATCACCTCAATGATATACATCTGCGTTTCCGGCAGGACACCCGTATAGCTGTTGGCTTTTTCAGTATAGGACAGGAGCGTACCAGTGGTCATCCCGAAGATGTCGAGGTAGGCTGTGCTGGCGGGAACATTGAGACTGGCCGTCAAGGTCTGGCCGAAACTCAACCGAAATGCATATGATACGAGGAAGCCTTGTTCCGTCGCGCTCTTGATGGTAATGGAACTGGTGCCGGGAGCGAAAGAGGTTATGCGGGGAAGTTTAACAGTCAGGGTATATTGTTCCGTGGTAGCGCCTCCAAACGCCTGAATCGTGTACAGCCCGGTTTTGGGTAATATCCACTGCCAGTAGGTCCACTTCTTGGTTGGGCTAAGGAATGTAGTGCCATCCGGTAAAAGAACTCCGAGGAAGACGTCATTTTTAGGGGATTCCAGGATCAGGATCAAAGGCTGGTATTGTGAAGCCTGCAGCGTATGGGTGACGACCTGTCCGGGTTGAACCGTGCCCTGCACGACCGACGCAGTCGATCCGGGCTTAATGACAATATCGCCCGTCGAGGAGGAGGAGGGGTTCACGAATGCGCCTGTGACGGAAACCGTGAGTGAATAATTGACCACCTGATTGTTGGTCGGAATGACCTCGATGACATAGTCAGTAGTTTGCGGAAGGACGCCCGACCAGGAATTGGCTCCAGACGAGGCGTTCAAGAGTGTACCGCCGACAATCCCGAATATGTCGAGGTAGGCAGTGCTGGAGGGTACGTTAAGGGCAGCCGTCATGGTCTGGCCGGCACCGCAATTCAGTCCGTAGGAGAAGAGGTAACCGTAAGCAGTTGTTCCGGTCAGCGTGATGGAGGATGTGCCGGCGGCGAAATTGACCAGCTGGGCAGCTTTAACGGTCAGGGAGAAGCTCTCCGTCGTTGCACCTCCGGTCACCTGAATGGTGTACAGTTCGGTGGCGGGCAGTATGCCCTGCCAGTTCGTCCACTTGTTGGCAGGATTGAGAAGCATATTGCCATTCGGTTCGATAACCCCCAGGGTAACATCGTTATTCGGGGAATCCATGATCAAGATCAAGGGCTGGGACTGACCCGCACCCAGCGTATAGTTTACGACCTGCCCGGGTTGGATAGTAGCCTGGACAACGGTTGCGGTCGTTCCGGAGGCGAAGGCAATGCTCCCAGTAGGTATAGAGGCTGCGGTCGGAACGGAAAGGGGGTTGAGAAGGACTGAGGTCGCGGTAGCCGTGGGCAGCTCGGGGGTAGGGCTAGGAGGAATAGGAGTTGGCGCAGCCAGCGGTGCCTGGGTATTGGCCGGGCCAGCCGGAATGGTTGCCGCAACCGTGGCCAGGACCAGGGGAGTGGGAGTGGCGCTGGGTGGGATGGGGGTAGGAGTTTTGGAACCCAGCGCCCCACAGCCAACCAAAAGCAGGGCCGAAATTACACACGAGATGAAAATTGAAGAGGGGCTAGACCGAGAGATTGGGTGTTCGCGTGACATAGAATATTCCTCCTTCAAGATTTATCAAGCTCGAAATACAGAATTTGATATGGCATTTAGAACAATATCAGGACATCCATTTTCCAGGTTTGCAAGCAGGTCAATACAATCCTCAAGAAACAATGCTATTATGGCACAAAATATGGAAAACGGGGCATCTATCTTGACATTGTTCCTTGTTTATAGCCGGATCACATGCCCACAGTACTCACATGTGATCGTATCCATGCCACGCAACACCACCGTGGTAATGTTGCTTCCGCACGAGGGACACTGGGCCGGGGCGGACTTGACTTTATCCACGGCGGCCTGGTCGACTGCCACAGCGCGGCCCTTATCGAAATCTTTGGTCCTGGCCCGGTTGATGAGGCCCTGCCAGATGGTATTCTCCTGCCAAATATGGAAGCCGGCTGTTTGAACAGGTGCGCCACTGAGGAAGCGGATCTCAATGAAATCTTCGTTCTTGAGCATGCCCTGTTTACTAGTATCCACTTTATCCACCAGCGCCACTGGAGCTTCGAGCTGCAACCCCTGCACCTTTTTTTTCTCTGTAACAACAAAAAGGACCTTCTTGGTTGCGATCTCTTCCTTTTGCTCGAAGATCAGACGCTGGTCAGTCAGATAAAGCACGCCTTCCGGATCGCCTTTCTGCTCTTTGCCGGCCTTGCACCAGACCGCCTTGACGGCTGCGATGCCAGCTTCGGTGGGCAACAACTGGAAAGAAGCTTCGGCCAATTGGGTGACCAAGTATTCGATATCATTCAAGTGCTTGGTCGCAGCATAGACCTGGTTATTGAACTGATCGTACATCCCTTCAATGGTCTTTTCGGCGGCAGAGACTTTGCTTTCCACCTGGTCAACCGCGGATTGCAGGCTGGTGAGCAATCCGAGCGCAACGGCCGGGTTGCCGGCCATGGATGCCAACTGAGGTATCTGTAATTCGATGGGGCGTAGAGAGCTCACCAGTCCGGAAGATTGCAGGTTGATTTGCGACTGGAGATTCGGGTAGAGCAACGCCCACGAATCAACCAGGGCCTGCGCCTGGGCTTCAAGATCCTTCTCGAAAACGTAGCCGCGCGTCCGCAGACTGAGGATGCGCTGTGCCATTCCTTTGACGTTCGTCTGCACATCCTCGACGGCGCCACGTGCCTTGATCAGCTGGACACTTTCCTGTAACGAGCTGATCCTGGATTGCAAGTTGCTGATTTCCTCAGATATTTGTCCGGCAGGGCTGGGGGTCGCCATGGTTTTACCTCCTATAGGTTGGGGTAAGTTCTGCTATATTATTGCACATTTAATGCGGAATGACAACTGATTCGACCTAACTCCCGTCCCCTTCTCTGACCCCCGTATAATGGGGGCAGGCGGGAAGAGGAGATGAGGTGAAAGAACAGGGACAGGGGCGCGAAACGCCCCTGTCCCTGTTCTTTCGGAAAATACTCACATGCGAGAACCGGTATGAATGGTAGAATCAGACGGATTTTGCCTTGCAGGAGTCATCTTATGAAAATAGCTGTTGCCTGTGACCACGCCGGTTTTCCGCTCAAAGGATTGGTACTGGAAGTCGTCCGCAACGCCGGACACGCACCACTCGACCTGGGAGCTTACAGCCTGGACCCGCTGGATGATTACCCCGATTATGCCGAGAAGGCGGGGCGTGCCATCCAGGCCGGGCAAGCCGAACGCGGAATATTATTGTGCGGATCAGGGGTGGGAGCCTGCATTGCGGCCAATAAATTGAAAGGAATATATGCAGGTGTCTGCCATGATACGTATTCCGGCCACCAGGGGGTTGAACACGACGATATGAATGTACTGTGCCTGGGGCCACGCGTGATCGGGTCGGGACTGGCAACGGAAATCGTGACAGCCTTTTTGTCAGCGTGTTTCATCGGCAATGATCCCGGGCAGGAAAGACACGCCCGGCGCGTCACCAAAATCAGGAAGCTGGAATGTTGACGGGCGGAAACATGATCATTCGGAAATTATTTTCATTAGGTCAATCGCTCTGGTACGATAACATCCAGCGCCGACTACTCGAAAATGGCGAACTGGCCGCCATGATCGCACGCGGTGAAATACGCGGTGTCACCTCCAATCCGTCCATTTTTCTCAATGCGATAGCCAAAACGAAAGATTATGATCCGGCGCTCGTCCCGCTAGCCTGGTCAGGCTGGGAGGCTGAGCAGATCTTCTGGCAGCTTGCGATTGAAGACATCCGGGAGGCCTGCGACCTGTTCTCACCTCTATACCGCGAAAGCGAAGCTGCGGATGGTTATGTCTCACTCGAAGTCAGCCCGGTATTGGCGCATAATACCGCAGGGTCGCTGGCCCAAGCCAAACAACTGTGGGAGTGGGTGGATCGCCCGAACCTGATGATCAAGATCCCGGCGACGCCGGAAGGAATTCCGGCTGTACGTGCAGCCATTGCAGCGGGCATAAATGTCAATGTAACCCTGATTTTCTCGCTGGAACGGTACCGGGCGGTCATGGAAGCGTATCTGACCGGTCTCGATGAACGTCTCAAGGCTGGATTGGAAATCCGGCAGATTGCCTCGGTGGCTTCCTTCTTTGTCTCGCGCATGGATACAAAAGTGGATGCTCTATTAGATGCACTCGTCTCTGAAAAAGCAAAAAGCCTGCGCGGCAAAGCCGCGATTGCCTATACCAAACTGGCTTATGAAGAATTCCTGCGAGTTTTTCGCGGCGAGCACTTTGCGCGCTACAAGGCGGCTGGAGGCAGTGTCCAGCGCCCACTGTGGGCTTCCACCAGCACCAAAAACCCGGCTTATCCCGACACAATGTACGTGGATAGCCTGGTCGGACCGGGCACCGTGAATACCGTTCCGCCCCAGACACTAGAAGCTTTCCTTGACCACGGCAAGGCGGAGGTGACCATCCTCGATAACCTGGACGGGGCGCGACAGAACTCTCTCAGACCTAGAAACCCTGGGCATCTCAATGGACAGAGTGACGGTGGAGCTCGAAGCCGAAGGTGTGAAATCCTTCTCGGAGGCATTTACCGGCATGCTGCGGGCGATCGAAGAACGGCGTTCTGCAGCAGTGGGAGCACTAGGATCATTGGCTGTGCCGGTCAAGCGCCGGGTCGCAGCCCTAATTGCGGAGGCAGCTCCCGCCCGGTTGTGGTCGCACGACCCATCCCTATGGACGGCTGACCCAGCCGGACAGACAGAAATCCGCAAGCGCCTAGGCTGGCTGGACCTGCCGAACAGTTCACAGGCGGCGGTGAAGGAAATCAACGATTTCGCCGCGCAGGTTCACGCAGAAGGCCTGACACATGGACTACTGCTCGGCATGGGCGGTTCTTCCCTCGCTCCGGAAGTGCTTTCGCTGATAAATGCTTCCCTGCCGGACGAGGGAGGGAAGGTTGGCCAGCACTTCTCCATTCTCGATTTAACCGATCCAGAGCAGGTGCGGGAAACCGCCAACCAGTTCCCTCCTGCGGAAACCCTCTACATCGTTTCTTCCAAGTCCGGCGGAACAGCGGAAGTCAATGCCATGTTCAATTATTTTTGGGCAGAGACCGGAGGCAACGGAAATCACTTTGTGGCGATCACGGATCCGGGCACCAGCCTGGAAGCCCTGGCAAATGCGCGTGGTTTTCGCAAAACCTTCCAAGCAGACCCGACCATCGGTGGGCGGTTTTCGGCCTTGAGCCACTTCGGGTTGGTGCCGGCGGCGTTAATCGGCCTTGACGTGGAGAGGCTGCTCCAAAGTGCCAAATGGATGATGCGCCAATGTGCGGAGGATGTCAGTGGTGCGCGCAATCCCGGCCTGGTGCTGGGAGCAATACTGGGTCAGGCGTTTATGGATGGCCGGGACAAGCTGACCTTCCTGGCAGATGACGCGGTTGAACCACTGGGTGCCTGGCTGGAGCAACTCATTGCCGAATTAAGCGGCAAGCAAGGTAAGGGCATGGTCGTCGTGGTCGGTGAACCGGTGGCAGCCCCGGAAAGTTATGGCGCCGACCGGCTGTTCGTCTATCTCCGGCAGGATGGAAATCTGGATGCAAAGATCAAAAACCTCCAACAGGCTGGTCATCCGGTACTGGTCTTCGATATCGAGAATGTATACGATTTGGGGGCTGAGTTCTACCGCTGGGAGGTGGCAACGGCTTTTGCTTGCGCAGTGCTGGGTATCAACGCATTCGACCAACCGGATGTGCAGGATAACAAGACTCGCACGATAAACAGGATAAATGCATACCACCAGTCGGGAAAATTGGAAGAAGGTCAATCCATTTGGGACACGCAGGGAGTTCGGGCCTTTTCGAATATCCCCCAGCCCGGGAACGGGCTGAAAGAGAGTCTGCAGGTTTTCCTGCGCGGGGCAAGGGAAGGCTCCGGACGGAATTATGTTGCCATCAATGCCTATCTCGCGCGTAATGCTTTGAACACTGCAGCCCTGACCGACCTACGCCAGGCAATACGCGAGAAAACCGGCTGTGCCACCACCGTCGGGTTTGGACCGCGCTTTCTGCATTCCACCGGTCAATTACACAAAGGGGGACCGGATACGGGCCTGTTCCTGCAAATTACCACCGATCCGGTGATGGATCTGGAAATCCCCGGTCAAAAGATGAGTTTTGGCGTGCTGGAACACTGCCAGGCGCTGGGCGATTACGAAGCTCTGTCAGCCCGGAACCGGCGCATCCTACGGTTACACCTAAAATCAGCCGATCTGCTAGCAGAACTGGTCAAGGCGATATAGTGACAACTGTTATGCAGAGTCAATTGTCAGAATGTGAAGATCACTTTTCATCAGCTGAAGGTGTTTCCTTATAAGCCAGGAGATTACTTCTTCACACCATCCTGCGGGCGGTGCCAGGGAAGTGCGACTCCCCCAAAAACCGGGGACGATGTCGTAATAACAAATTTTCTTTGTGATTGCATAAAACCAAAGACTGTCCTTATTTATGGTGTGGTTTGAAGGATTTGAGGATAGCCGGGATGGCCTCGTGAAAAGCCATATCATACAATCCGAGGACTGTAGCGAGTTTGGCCGGAAATCTTTTCGGACCAGGCAGGGGAATGAGTGGAGAGAAATCCACCAGCCGGCCGTTGATGCGGAAGCGATAGCGGTCGAGGCGCTCGATTTGCGGGCTGCCGGTGAGAAAATCCATCAGTTCCTGACGCTCGGCGGGTGTCAGCCAGGCGGGAAGATCCGAAGTGGCCTTGAAGTGGGATAGTAAGGCGAGATCGCGCAAGCAGGCCATCTGCTCAATGGAAAGTGCATTATGGCGAGAACGGAAATAAACCACGTCCGGGTCGGTATGGACGACCGGTTGGAGCCAAAGGCGATGCAGGCTGGTGCGGATGGTGTTGTGCGTACCGGGGTGGGCGGGATTATTGAGCCAGAGGCTCATCGGCGTATTAATCCAGTAGGGAGTCACATCCGGACCGACGCGCATCCCATCACAAACGCCAAGCGATGGTATGACTGGCGCACCACAACCGAGGATGTAAGCATCGCCTGCGGCAGCACGTATAAGCTGCATGGCCTGACGGTAAGCAAGCTCGCGCGGCAGGTTGCTCTTGCGTTTGCCAGGCAGGGCACCCGAGTAAAGGAAATCGAGTTTAAGGTATCCATAACCCCAACCGCAGACCTTGCGAATGAGCGCATCCAGCCAGACCAGAACCTCAGGATGGCTGGAATCGAGTGCAAAAGTAATCCCGTTCCAACTCAATCCGGCCCGGACCGGCTGGCCCTGTTCGTTGCGCAGCAACCAATCGGGATGCTGGCGGGCGAGCTCTGAATTAAGCGTGACCATGAAAGGCGCCAGCCACAGACCGGGGATACGGCCAGAAGCCCGGATCTTATCGGCCATTGCGGCCATACCGGATGGGAACTTCTTGTTTGCCTCCCAGTCGCCGACATTGATTTCCCAGCCATCGTCCAATTGAACCACATCGAAGGGCAGGTCGCCCAGTCCGTCCAGGGCGTTGAGGAAGGACCTTTCGGTCACCCATCCATAGAGGCTATACCACGAGCACCAGACGCGTGGGATCTGGGCGTGGCGGTTTTTCCATGTAGCGCCAGTCTGGTTGATTCGGCAGAAACGCTCATTCAACCGGGCAGCGTAAGAATCGAAGACTTGTTCTTCCGATCCCAGCGCTACGAACCATTCGCCGATGCCGGACTCATAGAAGCCTCGAAGAGTGGCTTCTTCCAGTTCGACCCGCCCACCCAGGTCGAGGGCTCCGACCAGGATAACCGAACCTTCTTCAAGCTCAACAGCGGCGACCCAGGCACTGGTATGACGGGGAGAAAGTGCATACATGGGATCCTCGTCCTTGGCGCCCAATTCGGGTGAACTGATCGGAACAGAGGGCATGGAGGGATCGATCCACGCGGCAAGACTCCAGGATTGCCACCCGTGGCGATAGAAAAGCCGGGGTTTAGCGGGCAGAGCCAATGTCACGCGCGGTCCGGAAAGTAACAAGCCCCCCTTCGTATTCTGGATGGAATCGGCAGTAATCTTCGTTTGGCCCAATAATATATCAATCATTGCCAGTACTTTCTATGGGGCGGCGATGAGGGAGAAAATTCCAGGTTTGATCGATTGAGTAGTTAACATCAGCGAATGTACGGGTACAAAGGGAGTTGTGGGGGTGTTTTTTGAAATGATTGGGAACATGCACCGAAGAAAAGGAATACAACCAGGAGAATTTTTTATCAAGGAATCTCCGGAGGGGTAGCGCGCCCCAGTATACCAAATATCGGCCTTGTCCGTCGGGTGTTTCTGTGGCATAATTTATTTAATATTCAACTGAAAGGCGATGATGGGAACGAGTAAGCCCTGCACTGGTGTCAGCGAGCCCGGGAGAGTGTGAGCCGGGTCAGCGGGAAGGGTCGAAAATCCTCCAGGAGCCGTGATCTGAAATTAGTCTGATAGTCAGAAAGTCGAGACTATTGAGAGCCAGACCAAGAGTAGGAAAGCCGAAGTTGTCCAGCGTTAGAAGGACAGGAGTATAAGCCTTAAGGCCGTATTCCACTGAGTGCCTGCTGATATGCAGGAACCGGGGTGGTAGCGCGAGTAATGACACTCGTCCCTGCGATGGGATGAGTGTTTTTTATAAGCTCGAAGATTATAGATTATCAGCCTGACTACCGGAGATCAACCATGTTCAAACCTGTTTCTCCCAAACTCGATGTAACAGCCCTAGAAGAGGGCGTTTTGAAGTTCTGGAAGACCCACAAGATCTTCGAGAAGACCATCTCTGCGCGAAAAGAGGGTCCAGAATACGTCTTCTTCGAGGGACCGCCGACGGCCAACGGCAAACCGGGCGTCCACCACGTGGAAGCACGGGCTTTCAAGGATATGTTTCCACGCTATAAAATCATGAACGGATACCATGTCTCACGGCGCGGTGGCTGGGATACGCATGGCTTGCCGGTGGAGATTGCCGTCGAGAAGAAACTCGGATTTAATAATAAACAACAAATCGAAGAGTACGGTATCGAGAAATTCAATGATTTATGCCGTAAATCGGTCTTTGAGTATATCCAGGATTGGGAAAAACTGACCGACCGAATTGGTTTCTGGGTGGATCTGGGGGATGCCTACGTGACCTATACCAATGAATATATCGAGTTGGTCTGGTGGATCCTGAAATCCTTCTGGGAACGCGACCTGCTATTCAAGGGCTACAAGATCGTCCCCTATTGCCCGCGTTGTGGCACACCGCTTTCGGACCACGAAGTGGCCATGGGTTACGCGGAAGCCTCCGACCCGTCGGTCTTTGTACGCCTGCCACTGGTGGACAAGCCCGGCACATCGTTGCTGGTTTGGACGACCACGCCCTGGACACTGCCAGCAAACGTGGCAGTGGCGGCCGGCTCTGAAGTGGAATACGTGACAGTGGAGCATGCTCTTCCGGAGGACCCGGAGGGTGGAGGAGGAGGCAGCGAGCGTCTCATCCTGGCTGAAGCCCTGTTGGAAAAAGTCTTTCCGGGTGAAGATGTAAAAGTGATGGAGCGTTTCAAAGGTAAAAAGCTGAAAGGGGTAAAATACCGCCCGCTGTTCACTTTCATGCCGCTGGAGAAACCGGCGCATTATGTAATCCTGGGTGAATTTGTCACCACGGAGGATGGCACCGGCCTGGTACACATTGCCCCGGCCTTCGGGGCGGACGATATGGAAGCTTCCAAAAAATTTGACCTGCCCGTTTTGATGACAGTTGGCCCGGATGGTGCATTCCTGCAGCAGGTCACACCCTGGAGGGGTGTCTTCGTCAAGGATGCCGACCCGTCCATCATCAAGGATCTGCAGGCGCGCGGCCTCTTATTCAGGTCGGAAAAGTATACGCATACCTACCCCTTCTGCTGGCGTTGCGACACGCCATTAATTTATTATGCGCGTGATTCCTGGTATATCCGAACCAGCCAGTTCAAGAACCGCCTGGTGGAACTTAACAACAAGATCAACTGGGTGCCGGAACATATCAGGGAAGGCCGCTTCGGCAATTGGCTATCAAACAACATTGACTGGTCACTATCACGAGAGCGCTACTGGGGTACGCCGCTACCAATCTGGGAATGCCCAAAATGCAAGAATCGAACATGCATCGGCTCAGTGAAGGAACTCTCCGAGAAAGCCGGGAGCGACCTAAGCAAGCTGGATCTACACCGTCCGCAAGTTGATTCCGTCACCTGGAAGTGCGAAAAATGCGACGGGAAGATGAAGCGCGTCCCCGATCTGATCGACGTGTGGTTCGACTCGGGCTCGATGCCGGTGGCGCAATGGCACTACCCCTTTGAAAATCAAGAACTTTTTAAAAAGCAGTTCCCGGCCGATTTCATCTGTGAAGCGGTCGACCAGACACGCGGTTGGTTTTATACGCTACACGCGATCAGCACTCTACTCTTCGACGAAGTGAGCTATAAGAATGTGATTTGCCTTGAGCTGCTCCTAGACGCCAACGGACAGAAAATGTCCAAGAGCCGCGGAAACGTGATCGACCCATGGGATGTGATCAATGCGCATGGTGCGGATGCCACCCGCTGGTATTTCTACACCTCCGGTCTGCCCAATTCGGCACCCCGGTTTTCCTCAGACCTGGTTGGGGATGTGGTACGCAGCTTTACCTTGACCCTGTGGAATGTCTACTCGTTTTTCATCACCTATGCCAACCTCGACAAGCCTGACCTGGCCACGAAGGTCAAACTGAGCAATGATCTCGACAGATGGCTTTCATCAGCCCTCAACGCCCTTGTCCGTGATGTGACAAAAGCCTATGAGACTTATGATGCCCCCGGTGCGACGAGGCCAATCGAAGTCTTTGTCGAAGCACTTTCGACCTGGTACCTGAGGCGATCCCGCAGGCGTTTCTGGAAGTCTGAGTCCGATTCAGACAAGCGGGCTGCCTACTCAACCCTTTATACGGCGCTGGTAACCCTGGCAAAGCTTCTGGCGCCTGCCATGCCTTTCCTGGCGGAGGAAATGTACCGCAACCTAGTCTGCGCAGTGGATGCGAAAGCTCCACAATCTGTGCACCTGGCAACGTGGCCCAAAGCGGACGAATCTCAAATAGATGAAACACTCAATCGTGAGATGGCACTTGTAATGAAGATGGTTTCGCTGGGTCACAATGCCCGCCAGAAAGCAAACCGAAAAGTCCGCCAGCCGCTAGCCGAGGCTGCTTTTGCCTTGGGCCAACCGGACGAACGGCATGCCGTGGAGACCTATGCAGCCCTGATCACCGACGAATTGAATGTCAAGAAAGTGCGCCTGTTGGATACCAGCGGTGAGGCAGTCGCGTTCTCGGTTAAACCGCTACCCAAGCAGCTTGGGCAGAAATATGGCAACAAATACCCGGGACTGGCAAAGGCCATCACTGCGCTGGATGCCAATGAAGTTGCACCGGCCTTCCTGGAAGGAAAGCCAGTGAAAGTTGTATTGGAAGGTCAGATTTACAGCATCCTACCAGAGGATGTGGAAGTGCGGGCGGACGCCAAAGCCGGTTTAGCCGTGGCGGCGGATGGCGCGTACCTGGCTGCCCTGGTAACCGACCTGACTCCAGAACTGGTACGGGAAGGCCTGGCGCGCGAATTCGTGCGGCGGGTGCAGGACCTACGCAAAACGGCCGATCTGGATGTGGCCGACCGGATCAAGGTCAATGTGGTGGCGACTTCAGGGCTGCAAGACGCGATTGAAGCCAACCGGGAATATGTCATTGCTGAAACCCTGACGGTTGAATTGAGCTTTTCCGATCCGGTCCCAGGATTTCCAGTCTCATCAGACGAGTTCGATGGTGAGAAGGTGACGGTTGGGTTGATGAAAGCATGATTTATAGTGGGCTGTCCAAAGAGAAGTGGACGGCCCTCCACTATATCTGTCGGAGGGATCGATATTTCTTCTATGAAAAATAGAGAACAGGTCGGCGAATTTTCTCACCAACCTGTTCTTATTACTTAAAGGCTGTCCCAGGACCTTTTTTGTGATTACTTCTTTATGAGAGGAAGATAGAGAAAATAAGGCTTCAATATCGTGCAAGTTGCCGCCGAATTGGTCAGGGTCGCATTGACAGGATTATGAAGGATCAGGGTAAAGAATTTATCCGGATCTGTAATATTTCCGACAATAAGATCCACGCTGACCTGCTGCATGGTAACCTGGCCGGCCAGAAACGTTAGCGTGCCACTTTTATTGGTGTAATCAATCGCCTTGACAGCAGTTCCGTCGGCCGTGTAATAATCGACTTTGGCGAATTTCCCAGCAGGTAGAGCCTTATTGAGTTGAATGGTAAACTTGCAGGATGCTTTTGCGCCGCTATTCACTGGCCGTAAAACGCTTACCGGTAAGACGGATATCGATACGTCTGCAGGACTAAGAGAAGCCACAAAGTTCTGGTCCGTCGAATCCGCACTATCAACAACTATCGTCAATGAAGGTGGATCGAATATATAGCCTGGCTGGCTTGGAAATAAAATATAGCTTCCATTTTCCAGATCTTCAAAGCGATAATATCCGTCCTTATCCGTTAATCCAGTTTTATTCGCCTGGCCCTGGAGTGTCATTGTGACCCCGGCCTGCCCGGGACCTTGTGAAGAATCCAGAGTAACCCTTCCGGAGATCGAGTAGGAAACGGGTGGAAAAACCGCGCCACCCAACCAGGGATCATATACTACCCGGTCGCTTACAATCGAGCCTGTTCCCTGTGGATTACCCGGGTGAGTCGGGCCCGTGCTGCTGCCCCAATAATTATTGCGCGCATCAAAGTATGGTGTCGTTATCTGGCAGTAATCATTCTGAACGACTCCATTAAGGTTGAGATTGATAATCCCGTTTTGTGTACTGCCACCCCACAGGTCATTATGATCAGCTGTGACACACAGATGCCCGGTATTCGCCGGGTCACTAGGCTCACCATAAATATGGGTGCCATTATTCTTAAAGGTGTTCTGTGTCAGGGAAGCGATAATATCCCCCATTTTTTTGGCTGTGAGCAGTATCCCATAATTATTATCCGTAAAAACATTTTCACGCACGGTTGCGATGAGGTTCGTATCCACCGCACCGTCGGTATATAAGTGAAGACCGTTACTTCCATAACGAACGACAGCGTTGTGGAAATCTTGGGCTCCATAAGCAAATTGAACTTCTCCCCAATCTCCCTTAGCCGGGCGGGTCAACGATCCATCCGCATTCGTATCCCCATCGGCGGAATCATCCTTTAGAGAAGTAAAAATTACGGGTTGACTGGCGGTCGATTGCAAGGATAACGCTCCTTTGACGGTCATCATTCGTTTGGAATCGAATTTGAATACCGTGCCCTGTGGGACGGTAACAGTTGCCAAACCCGAACCAGGATTGGTTAAACCGATGGTGACATCATCTGCCGGCGTGTAGTTGACATTGTGGACTGTAACCGTTAAAGGGAATTTCCCGGTAATTGCGTAGGGGACTCCGGGGATATTCGCAAGAGTACCGGAATTATTCCAGACACCCGCCAGTCCGATCGCCGGAGTAAGGTCGGGGAGGGCTGACAGAGCCGAATCAGGAAGGGAGGCTGAACGCTGCGCGATACCGGGTTTTATTGCCCCAAGGGCGGCAAGGTTTCCAGGCAATTCCATTCCGCCCAGTGAAATCTCCTGCTGGGTTCCATCCGAATCACCCACAGAATTCGACTGCTGTTTGGAGAAACCTGGGGTTGCCGATATTGAATTGCCAACTACAAAAGAAGGATAGGATGTTCCACCGAGATAGATTGGATACTTGGTGATGTTTGTGAAGGAGATGTTACTAAGGTCGGGCTGGATGATCCCTGTGGATTTATCCATCGCCACGGTAAGCAGACCATAGTCGCTGTCATGCATTTGAATATCGGCAAGATGCGCCTGAATGTTGCCCGCTCCTGGATGGATAACATCCGGATTTTGCGACGTATCTGTCCACCAACCAATCACCAAGGCAATGCAAGCCGCGTTGTTATTCATATTTGCCCGCTGGATGGTGCTGGTAGACTGGGTATTTTCGGGGCCATCATAATAAACACCCAAACCGGCGGTGGCATACCTGACGATTACATCGTGAATATTGTTGACTTTTCCAGGGAAATCGATCAACCAGACGGTTTTCCACGCATTTCTGCCAGGAGTCGTGGCGCCGTCACGGTTAATATCGCCTCCATAGACATCGTCACGGTAGGATGTGAACACCACTTCATGCCCGCTGACAACATCAGCATCGGGCAAATCCAGAATGCTCCATGCATAAATATATTTACCATCCATAAGTTTAATGTAAGTATCCCCATGGATGGTGATTTTTGGAACGCTTGGGCTGTATTCTTGGGTTACATCGGTCTGAACCACGTAGGGCATAATCTGGTCGAAAGTCTGATCATATACTTGAGACCAGGTTGCATTGCGCGACCAGACCCCACCGAGGGCGATCGCAGGATGGGTGTTGTCCCAGAAATTATTATCAGTGTAGGTAGGGTTCGCAGAGCCCTGCAGGTAAATTGGGAACTGGCTATGGGTTTGGAAATTATTCGCGATGAGAACCAGGTCGCAGGTACCTGCATGGGTCGCAATGCCTGGATTCGTGTAGGTATGCAATCCATAGTCGTTCGAATAGAACACATTTCCGCTTACTGTCGACAAAACATCGTAGTTGGATTTAATCTGGCAAGTCAAGCCATTTTTATCCTCTGTAAAAGTATTCCCGGAGATAATGGGTAGGAGATTGGAACTCGATTTCTGGTCCTGGAAAATGACCAAACCCTGGTCTGACCACTTGATGGTGGAATATGAGAAAGAGGCAGTCAATGGGTTGGAGAGATATATACCCTTCCATGTACCTCGAGCGGGAGCCGGGTTTGGATTCGGTGTGCCATTTGTATCGTCATAATAATCATCCCGATAGGAAGTGTAATAATTCGGGCTGGCCAGCAGGGTGGTGTGGTCAAGCCGGCCGTAATACCTGAGCTCTGTGTTGTCGGCAAATTTATATACCAACCCCCCATCCACAGCAGTAGAAGTGGCCCAATCAAAATACGTACTCGCCATTATTACATATGGATATGTCTTTCCGCCAAATGGGGCGTTGGTATCCCCGGCGATACGTGGGAACTTCATCTGTTCACTGTTACCACCGAAATATCCACCGAGTGCTATTGCGCGGTGGGCATTGTCATGGAAAGTGGTAGTCGGCTCAAGATATCGTAGAGTTGCTGAACCGTTCAGGTAAATGGGGAATTGGGTGCTCGACTCAAATATACTCTGTCGTATTGTTGGGAGAGACATCCCATAAGCTTTCGTCGCGTCAGAAGAGGATAATGTGTTTTTCGCGAATGTACCCAAACCGTATGAATTCCCTGAAAAATCGTCGTTGCCAATTAATGGGGCAATATCCGCATTGTTTTGAACATCAAGGTAAACGCCATACTCGTTAAATTCGAACCGGGAATTGGTAATATCCTGGTTAAATAGGTAAGAAACAGTGGACTCGTTATTCTGTAAATGCAGGGCTTTATCGCCATATCTGAATATGGTGTAATTAAAATCGCTTTGGTTATTTCGAATCAGGACGTCACCCCAATCCTGCTCGGCCGGCGTTACTATTTCGTAGCTTGTTAATCCACCATACGAATTGTCATAATAGGATGTGAATACAATCGGACGACCAGAAGATGCCTCAAGGTTTAAAATGGCCGAAACCGTCAGTTTTGACTTGTAACCTGTTCGGTTGTACTGGTTGACATTAAACTTGATCACACTATCCGCTGGGATGGTCAGGGTTACAGTGTCGTCATGCAGTGATGATGCCGTGCTGCCAATTATCGTTTCGCCATGCACCAAATAGGGCATGGGGGAAAGACCATCCCCGGAAACCGCCTGCCATGTAATGCCAACATTCGAACGCCAATTCCCAGAGACGCCAATGGCCGGGTGCTTATTGCCGGAAAAAGTATTTTCCACAAAATTGGGTTGAACGGTGTTTTCCAGGAAGATCGGCACCCCTGGCTCAGTTTGTGTCTTATCAAGAGGAATAATCCCCTGGTTCAGGAAGGTACAGGAGTTGATCGTGGGTTCCAACCGTGAGCTGGCGTTGTTCGATACCGCTTTCAGACGCAGACCATTCAAATTCCCATTGAACGTAATATTTCGAAATGCCGGCTGGCGGGTGGAACTTGAATTGGTTATCTCATATAAAATGCCATTTGTGCCATAACGAACATCGAGATATTGGATGGTCAGGTTCGACGCGCCGGTTGCGGCGGTATCCTTGTAATACAGAGTATCCCAGTCGCCCGCATAGGGAGTAGTTACGCCCCCATCCCCGTTGGTGTCCCCACCGGCTAAATCGTCCCGGTATGATGTAAAAATAATCGGAGAATCGGATGTACCAGCCAGGTTGATGGATCCATAGACGTTGATGCGAGTGCCCGGCGAGGCTGGAGTGGTGATGGGAACATCAAACTTCGTAAAGAATTTGATCACCGTGCCTGCCGATACAGAGACTGTATAATTCACGTTGATATCCAATGAAGCGACAACAACAAACGGCATCCCATTTACCACAGTCCATGTTCCAGATCCATTCCACTTTCCACCCAGGCCGATCCCTAGATGGTCAGTATTGTTACCAGGGTCGGATGGATCCGCTGTCCCGGTAAAAGCATTCCCACTATAAGAAGGGTATGAAGTACCAATGAGGTATATTGGGAGAATGGTGTTACCGTCGAACGTGTTGTTTTGAACAGTGGGGTTGGCCTGACCAGTACTGGTCGCTGATGTGCATATACCAAACTGGTTGCCATAAAACCCATTATTATGGATATTGGTCAGGTTATTCCAGGTACTTGTGGCAGACACAGTGAGACCACAAATTCCCTGGTAAAAACCATTATTCCGAACTTCAACATCGAGAGGAATTAATACAGTAGACGATTTGATGTTCAGTCCATCCTTGCTATAACGGAAGGTGAGATTTTCTATTGGCGTGGTTGACGTCCAATCTGTGAGCTCCAGGCCTTCCCAGTCCCCGAACCCTGGGATCGTTTGGTTTCCGTCCCCATTGATATCCCCACCGGCATCAGTATAATCGTCCCGTCCACTGGTGAAGAGGACGCGTTTATCCACCGAATTTGTGTCTTGAAAAATCAGGTTTGCGCCCTTATCTACAATCAGTCCGTACGGATTCGGATTCGGGCTGGTCGGAGAATATGGAAAATCGAATTTAATAATCGTGCCACCCAAGATGGTAAGCGTGTTTCCACTGGTCACATGGATGTCGCTTTTTATGTAGTAGATATTATCAGAACTCCAGGTGGTATTGGCTGAGATGGCTGAGCTTATACAAGTTACGCCGGGAGTTGTGCATGGGTCAGCCGCCTTTCCGGGTACTAACCCAAAAAAGAAAGAACCAAGTAATAATACTAGGATGGCAAAAGGTGCGACGAAAAGGAAACGATTTGACTTGGTTTGGGCCATTGCAAACTCCTATCCATTCATGAAAAATGACGAGGATAGTCAAATCCGCTATCGCCAGAGTCTGTATCCTGCATCTAATTTTGGTAACTCTAAAATAGAGGAGAATTAACCGCTAATATTATTGACTTGTGCCTTAACTACTTATTGTATAACGGAATTAAAGAGGGGACCATATTGGAATTATTACAATTACCAACCCGAACTCTTTTAATAATCCTCTCATACAACCGGATAATTTTTCTTGGAATATAATGATTGGATGTCTAAAATCACTGCAACATGAACTTAGGATGGATTTCATGATGAAAAAATTGCTATATTTGTTACATGGCTTTGTTTTTGCCGCTGGCAGTTCGATAATTATCTATGTGTTTAAAAAGGATACGATAGTATATATTCCTCCATCAGATGTTCTCCCTCCAATAATATTTTCGGTTATTTTATTCTTGCTTTTTGTTCTTCTTGGTTATTTGCTGACTCACAATCTTGAAACTGCCGGTTTATTCGCTTCGTTACTAATAATGGGGTTTCTCATTTTTTGGCCTGTTTTTGTTTTGATAATTTTTATTGCTCTCTTATGTCTTCTTTCAATCAAATTAATTTATAAACGGGTGAAATATGGTGATGTACACAATGTTTTGAATGTAATAGGCATTGTGGTTATTGGATATTATATAATTCATTTTTTCAGCCTTTTCGTCAATTTACCGTGGGCTTCTTATCGTGCTACCATCCAACCAATCCAGAATTTACCCATTGCCATTCCATCTCAGATAGACAAACCGGATATTTATTATGTTATTCTGGACGGTTATGGTCGGGCGGATATGCTTCAAACCGTCCACGGCTTTGATAATTCTGAATTTGTGGATGCCCTGACCAAGAAAGGATTTGTCGTTGAATTGAAGAGCCAGACAAATTATCCGCGCACGCTTACCTCCCTTTCATCATCTTTGAATATGCAATATTTGCAAACCATGTCATCAGCAATGGGGGATTCCAATTTATGGTGGCCGGTTACGGGTGCTATTCAGCAAAGTGAAGTTCGTAAGGCGCTGCAAAACTGGGGTTACAAAACGGTCTTTTTCAGCAGCGGCTGGGATTATACTGATATTCGTGATGGCGATTTCTACGAGGCGCCGTATCCTTTAATGTTGAAGAACTTTGAAATCCCCTACCTGAATTTAACCAACCTTAGTATTTTTCGTGGAATCAACCGGCTGGGGGTCGCTTACCCATCATATAACACCCTTCGCCGAATTATTTTATATGGTTTTGAAACACTGCCAGAGGTTGCAAAAATCCCGGGTCCAAAGTTCACATTTGTACATTTTCTGATCCCGCACGATACGTATGTATTTGATCGCACAGGAAAACCATTGACTCCCGATTACCCCTTTACGTTACTTAATCCAAGCGATAGGGATCCTTTAGTATCCCGGGCCAAATATCTTGACCAATTGTTGTTTGTTAACCAGGAAATATTAGCATCTATTGATGGCATTCTTGCAAATTCGAAAACCCCCCCGATCATTATTATTCAAGGCGATCACGGTCCGTCGATTTTCTTCGACTACAATTCCGCCGAAAAAAGCTGCCTGTATGAACGTTATTCCATTTTGAATGCTTATTACCTGCCCGGAGTTAGCCCGAATTCCGTCCCCATGAACCTCGCCCCTGTAAATTCATTCCGTTTTATCTTCAATACCTATTTCCAAACCAGTCTTGAATTGTTACCAAACCGGCAATATTTTTCCACCAGCCCCCATCTTTATCAGTTCACTGATGTGACGGGCCAGACTCAAAACGCATGCAAGTAACTTCCGGCTAATAAATCAATGAAGATGTTCAAGAACCACCTCAAAAGAACTGGTAACACATTTCTGGCGTTCTGGGCTAACCCCTGGATGGCAGGTTTGGTATCTTTGGTTTTCTACATCGCCTTTTCGAGACTGGGAGGCTCAATTTTTCGCGAATCCTCCAAGGCATATTTCAATTACCTTGCCGATGCATTTTTACATGGACAAATGAACCTACGCCTGTCCCCAGAAGCTCTGCTTGACCTTGCGATCTATAAGGGAAATATCTATCTATATTGGGCGCCATTCCCGGCGATCCTGTTGATGCCGCTAGTTGCACTTGGCGGAGTCCACATCAGCGATGTGTTTATAGTACTAGTCCTTGCAGCATTGAACGTTTCCATGGTCGCACTCCTGCTGTCCCAATTGGATAGGACTGGCATCCTTGTTCTGGATATTTCGAGACGGGGGCTGCTGGTGGTATTCTTTGCACTCGGATCTGTACTGCTTCCATTGGCACCGATGGGCGGGGTCTGGTCGATGAGCCAACTTGAGGGCTCTCTCTTTGTTACGCTGGCGTATCTGGCCGCAATCAGTTTGCGAGGCTGGCGGGCTTTTCTATTGACCGGGCTGGCACTGAGTTGTGCAGCCGCGACCCGCAATCAATTATTGTTTACCGGGATATGGCCGGCGTATTATCTCGTGTCAACACATCGGAAGGACGGCCAGCAGAAATTAGCTTGGAATATTTCTGCCGGATGTCTGCCTTTGTTCGTAACCATTGCCGGGCTGGCCTGGTACAATTGGGCCCGTTTTGGCAGTCCCATTGATGTTGGGTTCTCCCACCAAAATCTGGAACAATTATTCCGATTGAGTTACATGAAATTCGGTGATTTCAACATTCATTATGTACCGGCTAATTTTTATTATCAATATATCAATTATCCATTTCCATGGAGGGCTGATTCTTTCATGGGAGGCAGTCTTTTTTTGCTAAGCCCAGTGTTGTTCGGCGCATTCTGGGGAATGTTGAAAGACCGGTCAAGGCTATCCGTACTTTTTCTTCTATTGTCAATCCTCATCACGAACATTCCAATCCTGCTCAATATTGGCACGGGCTATTCACAGGTTGGCCCGCGATATACACTTGATTTCCATATCCCATTAATCCTGTTGACTGCCATGGGTGTAAAACGCTGGCCAATCTGGTTGGTCGGCTTACTGGTGCTTATCTCTTGCGCACAGTATTTTATAGGCACTTTTATTTGGGTGAAGGGTATATTTTAAGGCAGCGTCCTAAGGAATATTTCCGAACAGAATGCCTCTGCCGAAATTAAAAGGACGTCATAGGATGAGGCGTTCCTGTAATTTAATACTTGAAAATCGATACCGGCTATGCTAGAGTATCGATAACAGACGCATTGCTTTGAGAGGAGGAAAGATGATGGCACCAAAAGATGTTCTATCAATCCTTGCCTGGCTAGGCGGAGCCTGTTTCTGTGGGGTCCTGCCGCTTGGGTTTGCGGCGATCCTGTTCTTTAGCTCGCGTAAACGCGGACAAGTCGGCTCGGCGGTAGGGGCAGCCAAGAAGAAGACCGTAGCCGCCTTGAAGGCGGGAGAGGGTCTGGTTCGGCTGCAGGGACGGATCGCAGCCCATGCAAATGCCATTGACGGCTCAGCTGAAAATGCCCTGGTCTTTATTCGCTTGAAAGTGGAAAGATATGAGAGAGATTCAGATAGCTCCGGATGGAGAGGCCTGACAGACAAAGCCCTGGGAATACCGTTCCAATTGGAAGATGGGAGCGGCGCCGCCTGGATCGACCCGAATGGATTGGATAAACAATTGCTTGGTGAAGGAATCGTCCCGGACGAAAACCAGATCCAGGCAGCCTGCATTCTGCTGGGGATCTCGCCCAATATGTTACGTGGACAATTGCGTTTCAGGTCATGGGAGTTGTGCGCTGGGCAGACCATCAGCGTGGTCGGGATGCCGGTAGAAGGACAGGGAGGGTTGTCAGTCAGGCACGTACCAGGTCAGCCTTTTGTGGTAAGCCCACTGATTGGGCAAGCTGTGGAGGCTCAGATCTCGACCCAGACGAAAAAGGCAAAGACGTGGACGCTCGTCCTGGGAATCCCGGGAGCGGTCATGCTGCTGTGCGGGCTGAGTGGGGCGCTGATCGCGCTAGTACGTGCACTGATGGCGAAATAAGCATCAGACCCGGGCAGTTTTGCCGGGTCTGATCTTTTTTAATCCAGATCTTCGACCAGTTTCATTGGCATCACGGCAGTGCCGACAATGCCGGGACCAGTATGGACACCCAGGACGGGGGAAATACGCAAGATCTCCATCTTCTTGATGTTCAAGCGTTCGTTCATGGATTTCGAAAGGGCATCCGCACTTTCGGCGAAACGACCGTGCAGGACGGTGGCCCACAATGGGATGGAGCCATACATATCAGCAATATGGTCGACGATGGTGCGCAGGTTTTGCGCGACGGTACGGCCCTTGGCAACGGTGGTGTACTTGCCGTCCTCGTGATCGACCCGGATGATGGGCTTGATCTTCAAGATAGAGCCCATGAGCGCCTGGACGCGCCCAATCCGGCCGCCGCGAGCCAGGTATTCCAACGTTTCAAGAGTGTAGACGACTTCCGTATTTTCACGGATCATTTCAAGCCGTTCCAGGATGGCATTCAGATTCCAGCCGGCTTTGGCAGCCTTGGCGGCGGCGAGCACCTGGAAGCGTTCACCTCCTGAAAGAGTCATTGAATCAAAAATATTGACAACGGCTTCCTTGATATGCTCCGCACCTACACGGGCGGAGTTGATGGTGCCGCTCAGACCGGATGAGACGTGAATGGACAGGATGTTCCTGCTGGCTCCGGCTACTTTGCGATAAATCTCATTGAAAACCCCGCTAGAGGGCTGGGCTGTGGAAGGAATGGACGGGCGCATGGCTTCCAGCCGGTTATAAAACTCATCGGCAGAAATATCTGCGGAATTGACCTCACCTTCTGGAAATTGAATATACAGGGGTACCTGGATGATGTCCAGCGATTCCAATTCGTCGTTGGGCAAATCAGCAGCGCAATCAGTAACTATTTTCATCTCAATCTCACTTTCAGTATTAATCAAGTAATTATATTCCAAGTTGACGATTTTTAGATCAAATATCCACGCTGCTGTACAAATCGGGATAGATGAAGCGATCCAGGCCGTTGGTGCGTAAGCAATCCTGGAAGGCAGTGGAAGCATCCGTTTCGCCATGCACCAGGAATATCTGTTTTACCTGTCCCTTAACTGCCAGAGCGTATTGTGTGAGCAGTTCCTGCCCGGCGTGGGCCGAGAGACCGCCGATAGTGACCACTTCGGCGCGACGGGGGTATTCCACGCCGAATATCTTGACGACCGGTTCCCGGTCGGCAAGACGACGACCGAGGGTGTAGGGGGCCTGCCAACCGACGATGATTATGGTATTCCGAGGGTCCTCAATACTATTCTTCAGGTGATGTAAAATGCGTCCGGCTTCCGCCATTCCCGAAGCGGAAATGATTATGAGCGGTCCTTTCATGTCATTGAGAGCTTTCGATTCTTCCACTGATTGAATGTATGTCAGGCCGTCGAAAGAGAGCGCTGGATGCCGGCCTGTCCGGATGAATTCGAGGGTCTCGGCGTCATAGCATTCCGGATGCTTATTAAAAATCTGGGTTGCATGGAAAGCCAGAGGGCTGTCCACGTAAACCGGTACATCTTTCAGCTGTCCGGACTCAACCAGCATATTCAGGCTGTACACCAATTCCTGGGTCCGGCCGACCGCGAAGGCCGGGATGATGACCTTGCCATGGCGCGCCAGCGTCCTCAGAACAACCTGGTGGAACTCACGGTGGGCTTCCATAGGGTCGCTATGGGGCTTATCCCCATAAGTACATTCCATCATCAGGTAGTCCGCGTCATACGGAAGGACCGGATCGCGCAGAATGGGCAGGTCATATCGCCCAATATCACCAGAAAACCAGAGGTGGGTTCTGCGACCGTTTTCCTGGAGCTCGAGACGGATAGCAGCGGAGCCAAGGATATGCCCCGCATCGATAAATTCCGCAATGACACCCGGAGCCGGTTCGAAGGGTTGATCGTAGTTTTGAGGGTGGAAGGACTGTGCTACCATCCTGGCATCAGCGAGGGTATAGAGCGGCTGGATAGGAGGCAATCCACGTTCGAGGTGTCTTTTATTGACAAATATTGTGTCCTCCTCCTGAATATGACCAGAATCACGCAGCATCACATCGGCCAAATCGGCAGTGGCAGGAGAGGCATAAATTGGCCCGGAATAACCCTGCTTGACCAGGTGCGGCAGGTTGCCACTATGGTCAAGATGGGCGTGAGAAAGGAGTACGGCATCCAGGCTTTTTGGTTCAAAGCGGAACGTACGATTGCGCTCGTAAGTTTCAGCACGGCGGCCCTGGAACAGACCACATTCCAGCAGCAGGCGTGAGCCATTGACTTCAAGCAAGTATTGAGAACCGGTTACGGTACGGGCGGCGCCGTTGAAAGTGATGCGCATTTCCGGCCTGCTCCTTTTTTGTTGATGTGAAATTGTATGGACAGCGGCGAAGTCTCGAAGACAGCATTCTTATAACAACGTACCAATCAGCGGGAGTTCATTTCCCTTGGATTGTATTCAGGATTTCCTCGCCAAAGGTGGCCAGGCGCCAGGGAGATTGCGGCATGAGCATAGAGAGTTCCTGGATGGATTTGGGATTTTGTTCGGCGATGGCGTGCATCCAGCCCTTCGGCAGGATCACATCAGATTCGACACCTATTTTCTGTCCAACGACCTTGCGCCAGCCTGAGAGGACATTCAACCGGTTTATGACAGCCGGCTCGGGGCGGTTGGAGATGGGGCGATGGATGGGAGCAGCTTTCCTGCCGTGACCAACAGCCTGAAGAATATCCGCGCCGTAGATATGGACCTGCCTAGGGGTCAGGTTGAGCGCTTCTAGGTCAGATTGCGATTTTGGTGCGGCCAGTGTAATAGAAACCAGGCGCTTGTCGTCCATCACTTTGAAGACGGGCCTTGCCATGCGTTTGGCCTGCAGATCACGCCAGAAGCAGAGTTCCTGCAGGATGGCCAACTGCCGGGCAGTGAACCGTTGTGTGCCCTTGACACGCTGCCAGGTGGGGACTTCGGGCTTGTTGACCCCATTGGAAATCGACAGGCGGGTGAACTCCTCTTGCGCCAGCTCCCAACGGTCGCGTTCCTGCAATTCGATCTGCAGACTGTCGCGCAGATCCAAGAGGTGGTGTGTATCGAGGCGGGCGTAGTTGAGCATTTCAGGAGAGAGAGGTCGCTTGCCCCAATCGGCTTTCTGATAGCGCTTATTAAGGTTGATGCCAAGTTTAACCGCTAACATGGAATCAAGACCAACCTGTTTATAACCCAAGATTCGGGCAGCCTGCATGGTGTCGAAGATATTGGTGAGGGTAATAGCGAAATCGCGCTTCAGGCAGATGAGATCATATTCGGCGGCGTGGAAGACTTTTTCGATGTCTGGAGAGCTGAAAATAGACGCGAGAGGAGAAAGATCGGATAAAACGAGCGGGTCAACCAGGTAATCAGTTCTTAGGGTTGAGAACTGAATAAGACAGACCTGTTCCCGGAAAGCATGTAGAGAATTGGATTCGGTATCCACTGCCAAGCGTGCCTGTTTACCAAGGTTGCGGGCAAGGAGGTCGAGGGTTTTAAGCTCCGCCACCCAAACAGGCGGAGGTAGAGGTGAGGTCATGCCCTGATTATAGCCGAAAGAAGAGGGGTAATTTGTGGTTTAGGTGGAAGCTCAGGCTGGCTTGGTTTTCGCAAGGTTTGTTAAAGCTTTGTAAGTATGTACACCAAGGCCCTTGCCTGTCCCTGCTGAGTGCACTATAATGTCCCGTCGGATTTAGAAGTTGAATTGGATTGTGTAAGGAAGAAGTAAGCAATGCCAGTTTATGCCTATCAGTGTGAGAATTGCGGCGTGCAGTTCGAAAAACAACAGTCTTTCAGTGACCAACCACTCATTCGCTGCCCGGAATGCGGCAAGAAGACACTAAAGAAGGTCTACCAACCCGTGGGAATTGTGTTTAAAGGCTCCGGGTTCTATGCGACCGACCATCATTCGCCGTCCGGACAGAGTTCCAAGAAGGCTGATGAGAGACTTGAGAAAGAAAGCAAGGAAAGTAACAACCCCACCAAGGAACCGGTGGTGAAGTCTGAGAAGAGCCCAGACAAAAGCGGAGAGAAGAAAGAGTAACCTCATGATTAACACGAGTGGCGCACCATCTGGTGCGCCACTTTTTGATTTAAATGACAATCATTTATTTGACAACGACGGAGAGAGATATATCCAAATCAATAGAAGCCGGATAAGAAGCTTGTCGGAGCCGACCAGACTGCCCAGAGGAGGACGTCTCAATCCGATATTTGTCATTGTCTTATCAATGAATTTGCTTCTTCGAATAAGGTTGAATGCTTTGTTCGAAAATTCTCGCAGTTTAATGATCCAGGAATCGTGCAGTCTAATGGTAGTCAACAGTTCATTCTTTGGAATAATTTCAGCCAATCTACTATCCGTCCCCAGGACCAAGGAAATCAATTCGGTCTTATGTTTTTGCAACTCCCTGTGCCAATTAACAGAACTGCCGGAGGAACCTGCTATTCCAACGGAAAATAAATCAGGAAACATGGTCTTTACTGTGTTTGTATAGAGAAATTTATCTTTACGCAATTGAAGCGGCAAACTCTTAAAGAATTCCAAAATCGCGCCGTCCAAGAACGGGTTATGCACAAAACCAACCTGAGAGGTAAAATTTTCCCTCCAAGGCATCATAAAATGATCCAGCCTTTGATTGACGTATAGAAAATGGCTTTTTTCGAGTGGATCAGGAATGGTTTTGGTACTGTCAAACAAATCGTCGGCCAATCGATCTATCGACCGAAACAATAGCCCGTAGAGACTTTTTGACATGGACTTTTTCAGCAAGCTGAGGGCGGAGGAGTTGAGAATAGCGACACTGGCGAGAACATCAAACTTTGATCCCAATTTGATATTTATCTTGCCGAGACACTTCTCGCCAACAAACACATCGGAAAATTGATTTTTGGCCGCCAGGAAATGCCATGCATCCAACTCGGTGCAAAAATTCGAGAGGCATTTTCCCTCCCTGGCATTTGCCCTAAGGAGCGCAATCAAATCGCCCTGGTAAGACCGGATGATTTCATGGGGATATCCACAATCGACTGCCATTTTTCCTGAAAGAGCAGCATCAGTTTGCATGGCAGGAGACTCGTTCAGAGCATATGAGAAACATGATATTTTGGGAACTTTCATTTTATGATGCAGGATACCCATTATGGTGCGCGAGTCATGGCCGGCGCTGAGAGACAGTACCCCGTTTGAAACTGCAACGTAGCAGCGTTTAACGCTTTGGATCAATAAGGATTCCAATTCCTGTTCATATTTGTCGTATTGATCGTCCGAATAGGGAGGGTTCGCAAACGTTAACTCCCAGTAAGGAAAGATATTTATTTCACCATCCGCAAAACCATACACACAGGCGCGCCTGGTAGACTTGATCTCCTTGAACAAAGTGAGATCATTCAGCATGAAACCGTTAGCGAGGTAGCATGCAATCCCATCCAAATTGAGCTGGCATTTCTCCCTAGGCAGAGCGTCAATATCGTTCGAGACATGCCAAACAGAGTCCACGCAAGCATAAAAAGCTTTTTTTGAATTAACCTTGTCAGTTAATATGTAGAATTGGGTTCCATCGATTAAGAAGATGATGAAGCTTCCTTCGACTTGATTTATATAATCAACGCCATGTGATAAAAAGCCCTCAACCAGTTGTTGCCCGTTATGGTTATAGATCACACCGTTGAGAAAGACCTTTATCTTCTGGTCCTCAGATGCAACGGTGGCTTGATTGGAAGTTGTGACCTGTCCATGCCGGTCTATCGTAAAAACGAAAACTCCCCTGTTCTTAATAATGCCTGGCATGGGCACTTGTTCAGTATTGGACATGTTCAATAAACCTTTGCATGGAATGAGAGAGCGTCAGGATACTTACCAAAACATGCTCTCATCCCGAGATTCCAAATCTTTCAGATACAAGCGAAGAAATTATCCCAGGCGGCGAAAACGCCAGTGACAGCGATATTGTTTCGCCAGAAAATCATTGGCCTGAAGAAAACGTGGATAGATATATCCGAATCATAAGAAGCCTAATAAGAAGCTTGTCGGAGCCAATCAGACTGCCTTTAGGATAATCCCGTGAACCGATAAGAAAAGATAATGCTTTATCCACAAGTGTGTTTCTTCCAATAACGTTGAATGCTCTTATCGTATATTCCTTCAGTCTCAGGATCCAGGAGCCATGCTGTCTTATTACATTCAATAGCTCGTTCTTCGAAATTACTTCATCCAATCTACTATCCGTACTTTTAACGAAGGAAATCAATTCATTCTTATGCTTCTGCAACTCCTTATACCAATCAACCCGGTAACCTGAGGAGGCCGCCAATCGCACGGAAAACAAATCAGGGAACATCTCCTTAATAGTATTCCTGTAAAGGAACTTCACTTTGCGTAACTTTACCGGCAGCCTGTTCATGAATTCCAAAATGGCGCCATCCAAAAAAGGGTCATGTACAAAACCAACCTGACCGGTAAAATATTCCCTCCAAGGCATCATGAAATGATCAATTCTTTGATCAAGGTAAAGAAAATCACTTTTTGTCCGCGGATCTGGTATTTCCCTGGTCCTGTCATATACATCATCAGCCAATTTATTTATGGATGTACACATCTGCGCGTAAATTTCTTCCGAGATGAAGGATTTTAAGCCCCTAATCCCTACGGCATCTGTTATTGATACACTGGCGAGAACATCCCGCTTTGATCCCAATTTAAGATCAATCCGTCCAAAACATTCATCCCCCACAAATACATCGGAAAACTCAGCAGCACTAGCCAAGTGGTGCCAAGCGTCCAATTCGTCACAAAAATTCGAAAGGCATTTGCCTTCCCTGGCGTTGTCCTTCAGGTGATTAAGCAAATTACCATGGTAGGAAAGAATCGTCTGATGGAAATATCCACAATGGGCAGCCAATTCCTTTGATAGGGCGGCATCAGTATCCTTGCCTGGAAGCTCTTCCAATGAATATGAAAAACAGGAGAGATCGGGAGCTTTTATCTTCTCGTGCAAGATCCCCAGAATGCCGCGAGAAGTCATGACCGGCGCTGAGAGACAGCCCACAAGATGAGACTGTGGCATATCTACGATCAACGCTTTCAATCAATAAAGATATCAATTTTTCTTTAAATTGCTGGTATTGATCGATCGAATAAGCGTGGTTCGAAAATTTGTACGCCCAATAACTAGAGATAATTATTTCACCATTCGTAAAGGAATGAACACAGGCGCGCCTGGTAGACTTGATCTCCTTGAACAAAGTGAGATCATTCAGCATAAAACCGTTGGCGAGGTAGCAGGCAATCCCGTCCAAATTGAGCTGGCATTTGTCACGGGGCAAAGCGTCAATATCGTTCGAGATATGCCAAACATTATCCACGAAAGCATAAAAACCTTTTTTTGAATTGACCTTGTCGGTCAATATGTAGAATTGGGTTCCAACGATCAGGAAGATAATGAAGCTTCCTTCGACTTGATTGACATAATCGACGCCATGCGACAAAAAGCCCTCAACCAATTGTCGCCCGTCATGGTTATAGATCACACCGTTGAGAAAGACCTTTATTTTCTGGTCCTCCGACGCAACGGTGGCCTGATTGGCAGATGTGACCTGTCCATGCCGGTCTATCGTAAAAACGAAAAATCCCCTGTTCTTAATAAAACCCACATTGGAACCTTGACTAGTGCTGGACATAATGAGAACCATTATATATTAAAACTAAAAGATGCACTTGAAAGTGAACCTTCAAAATTCCAAAACTCCTCGCCGAGGATTTGATACCCCTGCGGGGTACTTTGCTCCATTGGGGTACAACCCTCGAACCTAGCAGTTTGAAGTTCGAGTTCTGCTGGAGATAATATTTGCTAGTATTATCTATAGAATCTATTCCGCCCAACGGAGAGCTGAGCGGCGCGTACTCGCGTCCGCTCCAACCGCTTGTTCTGCTAACGTGTCCGCGATGCGGCAAAGAGTTACATATGGTTGAGTATGTCCGGGAAGCACATGCGTTCTTGTAGAAGCAATGGCTTGTTTCGATCGATCCATGGTATGAAGAGCCGCCGCGTGCGGCGCCGGAGCAGCCGCGCTTGAGCTGACATGTCACCCAATCACGGAAGATGTCCAGTACATGAGTGAGTTCGCCGATGCGTAAGATCCATTGGAGCAGGAGAAGTGTTTTCGCGGGAAAGAAAATATAGCAGAAAAAATGGGTAAACGGACGTTCAAGTACAGTGAGCGTGCAAAAATCGACATGACGGAGGGGCGCACAGCCCAGCGAAACGGAGGATTGACGAACCATGACCCCGGGAATATACTGTCAGGCATGACTGTAGCACGGGTACGAAATTAAAACTACCATTCGTCGCTGGCTCCCCCCTGCCGGCATAGGGCCGGCTGGCGAAATGAAGGATCGGAGAGAACATGAAGCCTACAAGTCGTCCGAATGGCGAGGCCGCTTCAGCGAACATCACGAAGCGGATCCAAGAGCTGGGGGATTGGAGAGGAGAGACCCTCGCCCATGTCCGTCATCTCATCCACGATGCCGATCCCGACATCCAGGAGGAGTGGAAATGGGAAAAGCCAAAATCCCCCGGAATCCCCGTCTGGTCCCATGACGGTGGCATCTGCACGGGGGAATCGTACAAGCAGGTTGTGAAGCTCACCTTCTTCCGTGGCGCCTCCCTCGAGGACCCCCATATGCTGTTCACTCAACCTGGAACTGTGCGGCGTGCGATCGACCTCCACGAAGGGGAGATTATCAACGAAGCTGCCTTCAAGGAATTGATCCGGTCCGCAGTGGCGGCGAACTCCGCAGCGATCGCTGAACGGGCAGCCAAGAAGAAGTAAGCCCGGCTCTCAGGGGTATGACGTACGAACGGCCTTCCGCAACAAAAGTAGTAGGCGTAGGGCGCGAGCTGCGGTTGTATTTCTATTTCTTTCAGGGATGAGAATAGGGGCTTTTGTTTCCCTGCCAATTATAGCGGTTGATCTGGAAAATAAAGCGATATTTTAAAACCCCGATTTTGGGGTAAGGACTAAAAACGGGAAATATGGCAGAACCTTCTTGTTAGATATTCCTGAACTGCTCGCGGTCGTTGCGGAATGGGATAAAAAGGTTAGGGCTATTCTTCCAGATACGGGCTTATGGTTTGCTCCTTTTACACCTGATACCGGGAAAATTGATCTAAAATATATAACTATTGGGGAGCATCGGAACGCGATAGCAAGAAGGAATTTACAAGCCTGGCTAAAAAGGGTTGGATTACCCTATCATTCCCCGCATAAATTCCGACATGGTCATATTCATTACGGCCTTGAACGGTCTAACACGATCGCGGATTATAAAGCGGTTAGTATGAATGTCATGCACTCTAGCATGGATATAACCGATGAAACATACAGCCGCCTGGATGAGCAAGATATTAAAGCTAGGATTGGTCAATTAGGGCAGAAAAAAGGAAAGGCAAAAAACGAAAGTGATGATCTCTTTGAATTATTTCAAGAGTTTTTAGAATGGCGAAAAACAATTAAATAATGGAATATACTTGAATAAATATCTAATTACTGTAATTTCTAATTCGTTCTTGTGAATTAAATATTAAAGCAAGGAGCTTGCAATGAAGAAAAAGAAACGGCTTGAAATTGAAAGCCCAGAGGAAATTATTGATGATATTACAGAAGCTGAAGAAGAATTGCATAAAAAACTTGTACACACTGCCCAAGAAGTAGGTAAAGATCGTGAAAGATGGTTAGCTTTACGTGAACCTTTAGCCCAGGCGGGTAGGGAAACAACAAGCCCAGAGGATGCTGAGATATTTATTTCCGCTATTGAATCTCTTGGTAAGTGTCGTGAAAGTATATTAGGGCTTTCTAGACCTTTAGGAAATGAATTAGGAAAAACTGCAAGTCTATTTAGCTCTAGTAGTGATTCAACTGGTACTATCACGGCTACAACAGTAGCTTTTCTAACGGTAAGTTCTCCTATTCCCTTATTTGTATTTAAACCAAAAGTTGATGAAAATGAAGTGCTGAAACGATTAACAGGACTTGATCCGTCTCTGGCAGAAACATATAAAGCGGTTGATGAAGTATTGTATGGAACAAGGTCAGCCCCAGAACGCGGAGCACTTTATATGATTCGCCAGGTGTTTGATCATTTCTTTGGAATACCAGCACCAGATGATAATGTAAGAAGGTCTCGTTATTGGAAGAAAAAAGATGATAAGGATGAGAACAGAATTGAACGAATAGAACGAATTAGGTACGCTGCAAATAAACATATTAAGGATAAGAAACAAAGGGAAAGATTGCTTACAAATGGTAAACACATGATTGAAGTCTACAACGCATTAAATAGAGCACATAAACCTGGGCCGTTAAATCCCGAAAAGGAAAAAGCAGCACTTTGTGAGATGCGGGCGTTAATTAACGATTGGGCGTTAGCTTTATAGTCGCCTTCTGTAGAAAATATATGAGCAGTTATAGGTAACAAAAAACGCCTTAATTGGCGTTTTTCGGTTGTAAATTAAAAAGTGCGCAAAATGGAAGGCTTAAAAGCTCCTCGCCGAGGATTTGATACCCTTCGGGGCATGAATGCTCCTGCGGGTACTTACCTCGAACCTAGCGGTCTGAGGTTCAAGTCCTAGCGATGTACATTTCACTTTGATAGCTTGAATCACGCAACCATCTAAAAATTTAGATCGCGTCCACAGTGTGGGCAGACTATCGCCTCAACAAGAATATTTGAGGCACAGTAAGGGCATTTCTTCGTTTTGCTTTTCAGCGTCCTTATGATCAAAACAACAACTAGAATAATAATAGCCAGCACAATGACAGGAACAACACAAATAATGATAAGGTGTATTGGTTGTATTCCAAAAGGCATGGCTTTATCCCATAATATCTTGCAAATCAAGATTTGGAGAGGTGCGTTTTCTATAAATGAATTATCTTAACCTAGCGGTTATAAGTTCAATTCCTGGGCGAGGTATTTTTTACATAATGAACTTATCTTGATCACGGATGGGCTCAGCGGCAGCAGCGGGGCGGTAGCATCATCGGGTGGACACTGTGTTGGGCGCCCTTTCCCTTTCAAATGACTCTTGCTACTATCTGATTGGGTCTTGCGCTTTCCACATGGTGTGGTTGGAGTGATACTCGGAGGTGCCAAAGCCTTCCCATGTTGTCAGCATCGCACGTTCGATTATTAGCTCAAATA
Organism: uncultured Chloroflexia bacterium; assembly: GCA_963827305.1. GTDB lineage: Bacteria > Chloroflexota > Anaerolineae > Anaerolineales > Villigracilaceae > UBA877. The sequence continues at coordinate 38,584 of CAWHAM010000008.1, read as the reverse complement.
GAATCTCGTCTACACCCGCATGGTGTTTTGCGTCGGCCAGCACAGCACTTTTTTTCTGCGAGTCATTCACCAAATTCGCAATCCCACTCAAGTAAAACTCATCCGAATCAGGACGGTCTTGCGGAAATGCTTGGAGCGAATAGCGGCCATCCCGTTGGAGATCCCATCTTTTTGGGGAATTGGGTAACACAAGGATATAAAGATGGGAATCAGACAAAACGGGACACACTGGATGCAAGCGTGGTGAACCGTCACTGCGGATGGTTGCCAAAAACGCCAGGCCAACTCCAAATTGAAAGAGTTGATTTGAGCCTGCTTCAGCTAATGCAGGATCAGCCTCCGCCAATTTCTTCCATGTAACCATAATACACTCTCCATGAAAATCGGGCGCCCAACAATGATTCGATGAGAGAATCTTCATAACATACGAATTGAAATTATATATAAATATAGTATAGCAAATTTCTCCTAATAAAACATGGCCTTTTTCAATAAGCGGGGAGCTCATAACCCAGGGGTTCGAGGTTCGTATCCTACAGGAGGACAAAAAGGGATAAAAAAAGCGATGCGCTGTACTAAAGCGCATCGTAAAAGGCTTAAAAGCTCCTCGCCGAGGATTTGAACCTCGAACCTAGCGGTTAACAGCCGCCCGCTCTGCCGTTGAGCTAGCGAGGAAGGCAGGCGAGATTATATAGTCAAGCGAGAAGGATGTCAAGTTCGACGAAGAATTCTTTCACGATTTTCATGCAGTCGAGTTTTGCCGACAGAAATATGCTATGCATCCGGCAAAGCAATCACCGAGGAAGAGAGGAGATTGCTTCGTCGCCAAAAAACGGCTCCTCGCACCTGTACCTGCCCCAGTCCCGTCCCGGGCCAGGGACGGGGCGGTACTGGCGCAGGCAATGACACAAGACTTTGGAAAGAAGCAGTATAATCCCGTCCGTCGTATTCTGGAATGAGGAGTAGAAGATGCGCAAGTTCGCCTTAATGGTCATTCTTTTGTGTGTTTCAGCCCTGGTCCTGAGCGCCTGTGGCAGCAAGGTGGGCGACCCGGCCGCGAAGGCGGTCGTAGATTATCTGAATGCCCTGACAGCCAAGGACTCCACGAAACTATCCGCGCTTTCATGCAAGGATTGGGAGTCGGACGCCTTAATGGAATTGGATTCTCTCCAAGCGGTGAAAACCCGCCTGGAAGGTCTGACCTGCCAGAGCAGTGGCACAAACGGCTCAACCACCCAGGTGAACTGCCAGGGAAAACTCGTGGCGACTTATAACGGCGAAGACCAGACATTGGATATCGCATCGCGAACGTATCAAGTAGAACAACAGGGGGGAGAATACCTGGTGTGTGGTTATAAATGAAATTCCGGCTCTTTACACGTGAAAACCTGTGGGCGTTGTTGGTCTGCCTGATCGTGGCAGCCCTGGTCATCCTGACGGCCAGCAGCGCGCCGACCTGGATCTATCAGGGCTTTTAATGACGCTGGCTTATATACTCGTCTTCGTCCTCGTCGCGGCGGTCCTGGGTTTGGTGAGACGCAGAGGAGGAGGCCTGCTACTGCTGCTGGCGGTCAGTGCACTGGCGGTGTATGCGCTCCAGCCGGCGCTACCGGTACGCAGCCTGGATTTCTGGCTACCGACAGCCACACTGGGATTGACCGTGCTCGGATGGGTCTTAACCACGCCGCGGGAACAGCGCGCCTGGCTTGCCAATTGGCCGGCGGCTGTCCTTCTGGGCGGGATTGTCCTGACCCTTGGACTAACCAGGTATCTAGGCTATTCGCTCCCGCTGACTGCGTCACGACCTCCTCAGACCATTCAGATCCTAGCTGCCTTGGTAACCATCGCACTGGCAGCCGGATTGCTTGGACGATTTTCAAAGCCGGGCAAAGTGATCCTCGCCGGCGGATTTGTTTTTGTCATCCTGCTTTTCCTGACCCTGAAAGTACCTGCGCTGGCAGAATGGGCCAGCAAGACCTTACGCGGCTGGAATGGGCAATCCACCGAACCAGCTTCCGCACTGGACTTACGCTGGCTGGGCTTTTCGTATATCGCGTTCCGGCTGCTGCATACCGTGCGGGACCGTCAGAGCGGACGCCTACCTGCTGTAAGCCTCCCAGAGTATGTGATATACGTGATATTTTTTCCTGCCCTGGCGGCGGGTCCGATAGACCGGATCGAGCGTTTCGTCGGGGACCTGCGCAAGCCAGCAGTTTTGACTGCCGACGACTTGGGCGAAGCTGGCAAACGCCTGGTGTTGGGCTTGTTCAAGAAGTTTGCCATAGCAGATACGTTAGGGTTGGTAGCCCTGAGTGCAAGCAACGCTATGCAAGTCCGTACGGCGGGCTGGGGGTGGGTGCTGCTATACGCTTATGCCTTCCAGATCTTTCTCGATTTCAGCGGCTATACCGATATTGCCATCGGGCTGGGAAGTCTGCTTGGTATCCGCCTTCCGGAAAACTTCAAGGCGCCTTACCTGAAACCGAACCTGACGCAATTCTGGAACAACTGGCACATGACGCTGACGCAATGGTTCCGGGCATATTTCTTCAACCCGGTGACACGAGCGCTGAGGACTGGCAAGAAACCGCTCTCCATTCCTGTGATCATTTTTATCACGCAGATATCCACCATGGTGCTGATCGGACTCTGGCATGGAGTGACCCTGAATTTTGTGTTATGGGGTTTGTGGCATGGCCTCGGATTGTTCCTGCACAACCGTTGGTCCGAGTTGACGAAGGGGCGTTTCGCGAGCCTGCCATTACGCTGGCGACAGGTTCTGAACACAGGCGGAGTGCTGCTGACATTCCACTTTGTGGCGATCGGTTGGGTCTTCTTTGCATTACCGTCTCCAGCTGTGTCACTGCACTTCTTACATGTAATTTTTTAATCAGGATAATTGTATGAAATCAAGACTGGCATTTCTTATTTCAGCTTTGGTGATATGTGGCATGTTGGCGACAGCCTGCGGAGCAGTAAAAAACCCATCTCCGTCCCAGATGCCTCCTACAAGGATTACACAGACAGCACCTGTCACAGAGGAAACTCTGAGCGAAACGCCGACACCGGCAATGACACCCAGCCCGATTCCAACCCAGACCAACACTCCGACCAAGGTCCTGACGCCAACGCCGGATACCCGTCCACTGGCGCGCAACTGGTCAGCGTGGCCGATCGTGCCCAAAGCGAGCGCACGGGCAGTTGAAATCTACCTGACGGGAATCAAAATGGGAGTGACAGCGAACACTTTTTCTGTGGTTGGCGACTGTCAGAGCACGCCAGATGTGTTCATGGGGATTTATGCCACCAACCGCTATTATTTAGGTACGGCAGATCAATACCTGCAAGAGACGATCAATGTTTTTCACGATTCGTTCCAGCACAATAGCGCGGCAGTGCGGGATGGATTGAGCGCGCCTTCGGCACTCGATCCGTTATGGGCGGACACCAGCCGCTGTAAAGCCAACGAAAGCCCACTGGCATGCGAACTGCGATTATACAAACCGATGATCGTTTTTGTAAACCTGGGAACGAACTGGAAGGCGGGGGCTTCCGCGGATGCCTACGAAGGGTACCTGCGCAAGATCGTGGATATTATCATCACAAGCGGCGGGCTGCCAATCCTGACCAATAAAGCTGACAATGTGGAAGGCGATCACAGTATCAACCTAGCGACTGCCAAAGTCGCTTATGACTATGACATACCGTTGATGAATTTCTGGCTGGCTGCCGACAACCTTCCCAACCATGGCCTAGACCCCAGCCGTGATAATATTTACCTGACTCCGGAAGGATGGGACGTACGCAACTACGTGGCGCTGCAAACACTGGATTCGGTCTGGCGGACACTCAAGGCTGCGACCCCTTAAGGAAGACGTGGACGGAAAATTCCTGCGAAATGTAATTCTTAAAGGCCTGATCCTGTTCCTTTTGCTAGACCTGGTACTGGCAGGAGTAAACTCCGCCGGACTTGGCAGGATTTCGCTATACAACCGGCTCTTTCCAGGCAGGCTGCGTTTCCCCTTTGGTGAAAACCCGGCCCAATCTTACAACTTGAGTCTGTTCAACCTGGATGCCATGTTCGCCTCGCACGTGATTGCCGACGGTCCGAAACCGGAAAATGAGTACCGGGTGGTCATCGTCGGTGATTCATCCACATGGGGCACGCTCCTACGACCTGAACAGACCCTGGCAGGCAACCTGGATGCAAAAGGATTAACCCTTTGCGGAAAGAAAGCGCGTGTTTTCAACCTGGGGTACCCGACCATTTCCCTGACCAAAGACCTGATGGTGATCGATTATGCAATGCGGTACCAACCGGACCTGATCATCTGGCCTGTGACCCTTGAAGCATTCCCGCTCGATAAACAGTTGACATCGCCGATTGTCGCCAACAATGCCAAGCTCGTAGATAATCTGGCTGCCCGGTTCAACCTGCCATTCGATAAGAGCGATCCGTCGCTGGTACGCCAAAGCTTGTGGGACCACACGTTAATAGGGCAGCGGCGCGCCCTGGCGGACCTGCTAAGGCTTCAAATGTACGGTGTGCTATGGTCTGCCACCGGTATTGACCAAATCTATCCATCAGATTATGAGCGTGCCAAGACAGATTTCGATACTGACATCACTTTCCACGGATTGCAACCACCGACTCTGAATCCGGCGGACCTGGCTTTCGTCGTGTTGGAAGCCGGCCTGCGAGTGGCAGGAAAGACGCCGTTACTGCTCATCAATGAGCCGATGATGATCAGCAGCGGAAAGAACAGCAATCTGCATTACAACTTCTTCTATCCACGGTGGGCATATGACCAGTGGCGGCAAATGATGACGGAAAAATCGGCCGAGCAAGGCTGGGACTATCTCGACCTGTGGAATCTAGTACCGGCAAACCAATTCACCAACAGCGCAATCCACCTGACGCCAGAAGGTGTGGAAATACTATCCGGACGTGTAGAGAAAATCCTCATGCAACAGACTTGTCCATGAAAACACAAGACCCCATTTATCTTTTTATCCTACTTATTTGCCTGGTGGCATGTACCACCCCGGAGTGGGGTCATGTGCGCCCCATCCCTGCAACAGCTACCAGCATCCAGACCGCAGCGGTTGCAACGGTTGTGCCTGCCAATCCGACAGCCAGCAACAAGCCCATCCCAACGGACAATGCGTCACCTATCCCAACAGACGCAGCAAGCGTTTCTCCTGCTCCCACACCCAGCATGGCGCCGGACGCCTGGAAAAGTATGCCAATCATTCCGGTAGTCTCGGCGAGAATGGTAGAAGTGTACCGGGCTGGATTAGCGGCCGGGCGCGATCCGACACATTTTTCCAAAATCGGCGATTGCCAGAATATCACAACCTATTTTTTAGCTGACTTTGATAATCCTGCCTATTACCGCCTGGGTGCACAATATGCATTTCTCCAACCCACGATCGACCTTTTTGCCGGGTCCTGGTCACGCCAGAGCCTGGCGGTAAAGCCCGGGGAAAACGTGGCGGCTGCCCTGAGCCCGTTTTGGGCGGACCCCAAACAGTGCAAGGCAGGAGAGACACCGATCGCCTGCGAAATCCGGGTTTACGACCCAAGCATCGTCACCGTCAGCATGGAAGAATCATGGTCGGGTGATATTGTGAAATACGACATGTATTTGCGCAAGATCGTGGAGTATATCCTTTCGCAAAATGTAGTTCCCATACTGGCGACCCGTGCAGAGCTTCCCGGAAGCAGTAAAAGCATTAATGCGACTGTTGCCAGGATAGCCTACGATTACCAAGTACCACTTTGGAATTTTTGGGCAGCGACGAACAACCTGCCTTCACACGGCCTGACCGAGGATGGTTTCCATCTGACCCAGGCGCGGGACTATTTTGATGACCCAACGAGGATGGAAATGGGCTGGCCCTGGCGCAACCTGACGGCTCTTGAGGCCATCGATGCGGTCTTTCGCGCTGTTACCGCACAGCCTTAGTTCTTTATGAAAGCATTCGGCATTGCTCCTCGCACCTATCCACCATATCACCCTTCCTTTCGGAAAGAGGGAAATAAGCGAAATTTGGGATTTGAAAGAGTAAAGCGCTTTCAAATCCCAAATTTCGCTACTTTGGTCATTGTTGTTGCCATTCTGACTGCGTGCAATACCTCTGCAGGAGATAAGGGGAGAGCAACTGCGACTGCGACCAGCGTCCCCTCAATTACAGAGATGCCGAGCGCCACGCCGACAACCTCAGCCACAGCGAGTGAGACACCGGTTCCCAGCCCGACTGCGGATACCCGCATTTCCCCGAAGCGCTGGCAGGAGTGGCCAATCGTGCCGAGTGCCAGCCCGGAAATGAAAAAGATCTTCCAGAGCGGGGTAGAATTGGGCAATAATCCGAGTGCCTTCTCGAAAATAGGGGATGGTGAAATCTCAACCGTCTGGTTCCTGACCCAATATGACCTGGGTCCGAGCAATTACCATCTCGGCTCTTATTCCGATCTGGAATCTGTGATCAAGAGGTTCTCCGGTTCGTTCGGACATATTGGGATGGCAGCCGGACGAGGCTTCAATACAACAATCATTCTGGGGCCTGCACCAGCCGGGACTACGGAATGCCAAGCGAGCGAAACGCGGTTGGATTGTGAATTACGCACATTCCACCCATCCTTTGTAATCATCTCGCTAGGCACAAACCAGGTCTGGCAACCAGAAATCTTTAAACCGGAGCTTCAGCGGATCATTGAACGCTTGCTGGAGGCGGATGTGGTGCCCATCCTCTCGACCAAAGCGGACAACCTGGAAGGTGACCACCGCATCAACCAGATCATCGCCGAGCTCGCCTATGCATATCATTTGCCTCTGTGGAACTTCTGGCTGGCTGTTCAACCACTGCCTGACCACGGGCTACAGACAGACCATGAACACCTGACCTATGCGTATAGCGATTTCAACAATCCAATCAATTATAAATACGCCTGGCCTTTGCGGAACCTGACCGCATTACAGGTACTTGACAGCGTGGCCAAATCTGTAACCAGCCAGCCATAACCGGTGAAAGCCATTTTCATGAAAAAGAAACTACTAACCATTTTGCTATTGCTTATTCTGGTTGCGTGCGCAACTCCCATAAGGGAGGCTGACACAACCATCCCGACGGATGAGAACCCGGCAATTTCGCCGAGTGCCACGGTACCAATCGCTCCGCCACCGGAAAAGCTTTTAGCTCCCACGCTGGCTGCGAATCCCACATCCACTCTGGATACGCGACTGCCCCCGGAACGCTGGCGGGAATGGCCAATTGTTCCAACGGTGACGGAACACGCCATCGAGATCTATCGCAGCGGCCAGAACATGGGCCTGGATGGACATGCTTTCTCCAAGGTAGGGGATTGCCAGAGTGTCAAAGCGGCTTTTATGGGCTATTTTGATATCCCCGACCGCTATTCACTGGGGAATGATTATGCCTATCTCCAGCAGACGGTGGATAATTTTGCAGGCCATTTCAATACGGATGGGCAAGCGGTTAGAGGGGGCTTTAATGCGGCAGCAGTCCTAAGCCCACTATGGGCCGATCCAAGTGCATGCCTGGCCGGTGAAAATCCACTTGAATGCGAGTTGCGTATAACCAAACCGATTATTGTCATTGTCAGCCTGGAGGTCTGGTGGGATGGACGAACGCCCGCCCAGTACGAAAGCCTGATGCGGCGAATCCTGGATACCATCATCACCCATGGAGCAGTGCCGATCCTGGCGACCAAGGCTGACAACGTGGAAGGGGACAACAGTCTGAACCTTACGACCGCCAAGCTGGCTTACGAATACGATTTGCCACTTTGGAATTTCTGGGCAGCAGTACAGCATTTGTCAAACCATGGGATGGATATGCAGCGGCAGGACAATTTTCACATCTCGACGGATGCCTGGAACACACGCAGTTTCACCGGATTAGAGGCGCTGAACAGCATCTGGCGTGGACTGTTGAAAGCAATCCCAACTAGCGTTCTCCCCCAGAATGTAAATCTGACCAGCACGCCTGGAGCGACAGCGACCCAAGGGCAAAACCTGAATCCTAAAGTACCACCAAGCCCCGGAACGACCCCTACCGGCAATTCAAAGCGGATCGTTTTTGGCCTGACGGAGCGGAAGGGCGAAGTATATTCTTATCCGGGTGTATATATGCTTGACCTGGACAAACTTCAGACGACACAGATCCTTGGGGCAGGGGTACGGTACCAGTCGGCTTCACCGGATGGGAAATATCTTATGGTCAGTGAAGGGTCAAGCTTATACCGAACCAATGCAGATGGAAGAGAACCGCTCAAACTGACCGATGCGCTGTATCCATTTGGAAACAGGGAAGCCGTCTGGCTTCCTAATGGGCAAATAGCAGCCATTCTTTCCAAATCGGGACTACCGAGAATTGCCGTATTATCGGCGAACGGAGGCGTGGAAGGTGAACTGCCGGTCACGGAGGCTTCGCCAATTGAGATCCAGCCAACTTCGAATGATAAGTATGTCTATTGGGAAAGCGGCTCCTGCAGCGCAGAGGGAGTTTGCCAGAGGGGTGGGGCGCGGGTCTCCAGCCTGGATGGGAAGCTGAATCAAGCGCTGGAGGGTATTACAGGTCCAGCGCTTGCGCCGGATGGGAACCGGCTGGTTTCTGGAGCAACAGCGGCGACGGCCCAAAATAATCTGGTCTTCACGTCAGCCGAGGGCGGGAATCCGCGGTCTTATCCGTTGCCTGGAACCAACCTGGTTGATTATGCCTGGTCTCCGGCGGGGGATGCGATTACTGCAATCGTGTCGATCCGAAGCGATTATTCCGGAAAGGTTTTGGGTAACCGCAACTTCCTGATCGACACACGAACACTGGCAATCAGCGAGTTTGCTCAATCGAACCTGTTGAACCCGCGCGTGCTTTGGTCGCCGGATGGCACTTATTTATTGTGGATAGGCACACTGCCCAGCAGTGGTGGTTTTAAGATCGGGGGCAGTCTGATGAACCGGAACTCGAAACAGGTGATCGATCTGGAAAGTGCCATCAGTCAGGTGAGCCCGAATTATCTGGCAGTTACCAATGCTGACTGGCTAGCGTCACCGTGATATGATTGGGGGTCGCATGGACCAAATTCAATCTGGAGGATTTTATGAATGCCGATGAAGTGAAAACCAAACTCGCCGAGTATCTGACCAAAGACATCCTGAAACAACCGGGTCGAGAACTCCAGCCGGATGAAGCTCTGCTTACCAGCGGTTTGATCGATTTATTTCACCTAGTGGACCTGGCATTATTCGTTGAAGATAATTTTGGAGTCCATATCGACGATTCCGAACTCAACGCTTCGACCTTCGACAGCCTGAATGGATTGATCGCGCTGATACAATCCCGCCAGTGAACATTATGCCAACCTTTTCCGACCTGCTTAAACACCATTACGAAACAACACCTGAAAAGGTGATTGTAAACATGCTGCATGGAGGCCAACCAGATCGACAGGTGACTTATGGCGAACTCATCCAAGGCGCGGCGGGTTATGTAAAAACCCTCGAAAGGAACGGAATCCAGCCTGGGGATGTGATCCTGCTCATCCTTCAGCACGGGATGGACTTACTGTATGCCTATTTTGGGACCGTTCTGCACGGGTCCATCCCATCCATAATGCCATTCTTGACGGAGAAACTGCTCCCGGAACGCTACCGGGCGGACCTGGCTGCGCTCGTATCAGTCACACAACCGACTGCGATCATAACCTACCGGGATTTCGAAGCGGAAGTGCGAGCCGCTCTCAAACCTGGGGAGGATTCAGTAAAAGCCGTGATAGTGAGCGACCAGGCAGAAGGTCCATTACAGCCAAGTTTCGACACCTTTGGCGGCCTACAACGAAGACCCGAGGACATCGTCTTGCTACAACATTCGTCGGGGACCACCGGACTGCAGAAGGGCGTGGCTCTCTCGCACCAGGCAGTCATAAACCAGTTGAGTGATTATAGTAAAGCCATCCATTTACGAGAGGGGGATGTGTTTGTTTCCTGGCTGCCACTTTATCATGATATGGGACTAATCGCGTGCTGGCTTATGCCGATTCTGTCCGGATATCCGCTAGTCATCATGTCGCCCTTCGAATGGATCCGTGCCCCTTACCGCCTCCTCCAAGCAGTCTCGCGATATAAAGGGACGCTCTCATGGCTGCCAAATTTTGCCTACAATTTCTGTGCCCAGAAAATTCGCGACCGTGACCTGGAAGGAGTTGACCTTAGATCGTGGCGCGCCATATCTAACTGTTCCGAACCGATGCGGTGGGAATCCCATCAAGCCTTCCACGAACGCTTCCAGGGATTGGGGCTGCGATATGAAGCCCTGAATACCTGTTATGCCATGGCGGAGAATGTCTTCGCGGTCACCCAAGGTGGAATTGATAAGCCGGTTGTCTTTGAAGATATCGACCGTGAGAGTCTCCAAGCGGATAAAGTCGCGCGCCCATCCGTGCCGGGAAAGCCTTCCATCCGAATGCTTGGAGCCGGGAAGGCCATTTCGAACACATCCATCAGCATCCTGGACAGCAAGGGTCATGCTTTGCCCGACCGTCACGTCGGCGAGGTGGCACTAAAAAGTACCTGCATGCTGAGCGATTATTACCACCGCCCGGATGCAACAGCAAAAGCATTCATCAATGGCTGGTACCTAACAGGCGACTTTGGCTACCTGGTAAACGGTGAGCTGTTCATCACAGGTCGAAAGAAAGATCTAATCATTGTCGGCGGAAAGAACATTTATCCGCAGGACCTGGAAATCCTGGCATATGAAGTACCAGGAGTGCATGCAGGACGCGCATCGGCTTTTGGGGTTTTTAATGAAACCACTGGCACAGAAGATGTAGTCCTGGTGGCCGAAGTTGACAGCTACAATCCGGCCGAAAAGCAGAAGATATCCGAGGGGATCCGTGTGGCAGTGACACGCGGCTCGGCAGTGGCACTTCGTTATGTGCACTTGGTAGGTAAACACTGGCTGGTCAAAACATCAAGTGGAAAGACTGCCCGATCTGCCAACAGAGATAAATTTCTGAAAGAGATGCAGGAAAAGGGGCAAACCTATTAGATAGAAAACAGGGCTGTCAACAAAGTCAACAGCCCTGTTGATTTTACCCTTCCGCTAGTTGCAATATATCCAACCGTTAAATCCGTCGCAGAGCCGGAAGACAATCGTCCCACTTGTGTCTCCGCAAGCCCCGTTGATAATGTATACATCATAACAACCTTCACAGACCGGTACAACGGTATTCACATCCGGTGCAAGAGAAACGTAAAAAATACCCGGGCCGACAAGTTTAAATGTTGCGTAGGCCCCAGTGCGGTTTCCGATGGTCATTGCGCTTTGAGCAGGACAACTATTCGTAACCGGCCCCGGGATCCCGGCTTTCTTTGTCGGCACCAGAGTATTGGTCGCTGTACGTATGAGTGTAAAGGTCGGTAGTGGAAGAGGTGTGGGAGGAATATCGGCCATTTGTAAATCCGAACATTTGCCCTTATACAACAATTGATCCGCACCGGCCCAACTAATGATCGTCGGATCGTCGATCGAGACAACTTTAAACCATGCACATGAGTAAGCCTAGCCATCAATTGTCACATTGCTAAAGACGAAGGTTTCTGAGGATAGTATTCGCCAGGGCCAGAATACAACAACAAACCATTCAGACCGATGCTGACCGTAAAATCAGGAGTGGACGTGAAAGTTGGCAAGGAGGTAGGTGAGGCTATCACTTTCGTTGGCACGGGAGTGCGGGTATTCAGGAAAGGCAATGCTGAGAGACTACCCGGCATAAAAATTAATGCTGCAACGCCGAATGCCAGGGCGAAGACACACAACACAATAATAAGTGAGATCGGAATCCACAAATAGCGCGTACGAGAGGTTTTCTTAGGAGGAGCGGGTTCAGGCGGGGACGATTTGATTATCTCTGTCTCCGCTCCAGGAATTGGCTGGATGGGACGCGAAGTGGCAAGAACAGTCTTGGAAGATGCTACTATTGTCGAGTCAGAAGACCCAAGACTCAGACTTTCACCACGAGCAACTGCGTTCAGTGCATTTGCCAGAGACTTCACATCCTGAAAACGTTCATAGCGATCCTTGGCCATGGCCTTTTCGATAATGATTTCGATGTCAGGCGGCACATCTGGCTTGACATCCAGGATATGCGGGACCGGGTCGGTGATTTGTTTGACGACCACGTTCATGGGCGTGTCACCGTGGTAGGGTTGCTGTCCGGTAAGCAGTCAGAAATCCACGGGTTTCACGTGTAATGGCAGAAGACAATGGATCAGCTCGTCATGAGCGAGTAATCCGATTTCTTTGTTGAGGTGTTCTGATTTAGTTCAAATTGTCATGGGGGAATGACAGGCTTATTTATAGAAAAATCCCGGTAGACACTTTCTATCGGGATTTTGCATGGGTACAATTCATAGAGTGGGCGGGCGATTTTCGAGCGTGCGATTGAAAATCTCTTCCTGCTCGCGGGTTGTACCTACCTTGGTCTTCTTAGCCTTGGTGCGCTTATCAGCACGTTCTTCGGCTTTCTGGAAAGCAATTTGGAAAGCCGTGAGCTCCGGTTCCTGGGGAACCGGGTCCACGACGGGTTCTTCCTGTTTTTTACTTTTCCGGGTGCGGTCCTTGCGAGGTTCCGGTTTGCTTATCTCGGGTTGAACCACCACCGGTTCAGGAATGGCAGCTTTAATGCTCAAACGGATCTGTTTCTTACGCCGATCCACGTCGAGAATCTTTGCTTCAACCTCGTCGCCCACTTTCAGAACTTCGGAGGGGTTCTTCACATACGTGTGCGAAATCTCGCTGACGTGGACAAGGCCAGGGCGTTCGGCACCGATATCCACGAAAGCGCCATAAGCTTCGAGACGCTCAACTTTCCCCTTAACCAACATGTCCGGTTTCATCTCGCGCCATTCGAGCATTAATGGCTCAACCATGGTTAACTCGATGCGATCATCGTGGGCACGACGCACCCAAATGTCGATCGTTTGACCGACTTGAATGACATCCTCGACACGGTTGACTGAGTCTTTTTTCAATTGTGAGATATGGATAACACCAGGGATTTTTTGCCCGATGTCCACAATGGCCCCCGCAATGGTGGTTTTAATAACTTTGCCTGTCAGGTGCGTTTTCGGTTGCAGCGCTCTCTCTGGCGCCGCTTTTTTCGTTTCCATAAAAAACTCCCGTGATTCCTTGATTTAGGCCGAGGGCGGATTATACCTTTGATGATGAATTGCGTCAACTGAAACAAATTTGTCTGACAAAAAAACAGGGTTCAACCAGATGCTGAACCCTGCAAGGGCAGAAGAGACCTTTACATACCCGCCATATAAGCCAGACCAACGGTACCGGGACCGGCGTGTGAACCAATGACCGGGCTTACGGAGGCCAGAAACTGCTCGACAGGATCGAGCCGCTCAGCCGCGGCTTCAAGGGCAGATTTTGCCTCGCCTTCGGCATTGGCGTGGAGCGTGGCCAAGCGGACTGGAGTCCGACCTGCGACTCGTTCAAAAACAAGATCAATCATCCGATTGACAGCCTTACCCTTTGTGCGGACTTTTTCCACTGCTTCAATGCGCCCGTCACGCAATTCGAGGAGTGGTTTGAGGTTCAAAGCCGAACCAAGCAAGGCCTGTGCGCCACCGATGCGACCTCCACGACGGAGAAATTCAAGCGTATCGACGACAAAGTAAACACCGGTATGCTTGCGAGCTTTTTCGGCCAGTCCCTGACATTCCACCAAGCTGGCACCGGCAAGGGCTGCACGAGCGGCGGCAAGGACGTGGAAACCCATTGCCATCGCAGTCGTATTCGAATCAAGCACAACGATCTTCGCGGCGGCTTTGGGGAGCATTTCCTTGGCCTGGGTGGCAGATTGTATGGTGCCGGAGAGCTTGGCGGATATAAAAATGCCAAGCACATCGTAACCAGCCTCGATAAGGTTCTCGAAAGCGTTTTTCATAGTTACTATAGCAACCTGTGAAGTTGTGGGCATGGTCTTAGCGGTTTTGAGCTTACGGTAAAACTCATCCGGCTGGATATCCACGCCATCCTGGAAGGTTTCGTTGCCCCAAATCAGAATTTGCGGTGTAACGGTAATGGAATATTCCTTCAATACATCGTCCGGAAGATAAGCGGTGCTGTCTGTGACAATGGCAACTTTCGACATGGCTTCTCCTTTGGTGGGGGCAGAACGTACAGAAGGTGTAAACCCCTCGCAGCACCATAAGTCGCGCTAATTTAACGAAGGTATAGACCAAGAAATGAAAAAGGGGCTGATTTTTCAGTCCCTTCTCTGATAGAAGGCCACTAATTAGAGTCCAACCATGAAGGCAAGTGCCAGTGTACCAGGCCCGGCATGGCACCCAATAACTGGACTGAGCGGGCTATGAAGGTATTCAACGGGATCGAATCTCTGCCTGGCAGTCTCAAGGAGTGCAATCGCCTCGGCCTCAGCGTTGGCATGAACAGTAGCCAACCGAACAGGGGTACGACCGGCAATTTTCTCTTCAATAAGATCGAGCATCCGAGTAAGGGCGTGCTTTTTAGTGCGGATTCTTTCCACCAACTCTATCCGTCCATCCTGCAGCTCCAACAGAGGCTTGACCTTCAAGAGAGTTCCCAGCATGGCTTGCGCACCGCCGATACGTCCCCCACGGCGGAGGTATTCGAGTGTTTCAACCACGAACATGACACTGGTCTGGTCACGGGCTTTTTCGGCCAGTTTTTGGCACCCAACCAGATTCTCGCCAGCAGCAGCCGCACGTGCGGCAGTCAACACAGGCCAACCCAAAGCCATTGTAGTAGCGAGGGAGTCTATGATGACAATCTTATCCTGCCCTTTTGGTAACATTTCGCGTGCCTGGAGGGCAGATTGCACCGTTCCAGAGAGGCGCGATGATAAAAATATCCCCAGAACGTCGAAACCTTTTACAAGTAAATCCTCGAATGCATTTTTCATGGAAAGCACGGTCGCCTGGGAAGTTGTCGGAATCTCCTTGGAATTTGCCATGCGCCTGTAAAACTCTTCAGGCAGCATTTCCACGCCATCCGTAAAGGACTCTTCACCCCATATAAGGATAAGCGGGACCACAAAAATATTCAACTGCTTTGCCATTTCAGTGGGGATGTAGGCGGTACTATCGGTAACGATTGCAACTGTAGACATAAACTCTCCCAATCCATTGAATAATACCATTGTAATTTGAATTTTTCCCTGTCGCAATGCCACAGACTTTGGGATTTAGGGCTTTCTCAAAGTGTACATGCGACTTACGGTTGTCCACCTTCCCCCCACCTCCTTCCAAATGGAAAAGGGGAAAAGAGGCAAAAGAACAGTTGCGGAGTGAGAAGCACCCCGCAGCTGTTCTTTTTCACAATCCTTGCGTGGGATTTCCTTGACCACCGGCTTGTTCTAGGCTAAAATCTGTCGGCCTTCGGGCAATTGTTGTTTTTTTAATGAAGAGAGATGATGTTCGAGACCCTCACCGGACGACTTAACCAGGTTTTTGACGGACTACGACGGCGCGGCAAGCTTTCCATTGCAGATGTGGATGCAGCCATGCGGGAAGTCCGTCTGGCGCTGCTCGAAGCGGACGTGCATTACAATGTTGTAAAAGGATTCATCGCTCGAGTACGGGAACGGGCGATCGGTTCAGATGTCTCGAAGGCGCTCAACCCTGGCCAACAGGTCCTTAAAATTGTCAACGAGGAATTAATCAGTACTTTGGGCCAGGCAGCCCCAATGAACCTATCCGGGGAAAAGCCACGTACGCTGATGCTGGTTGGCTTACAGGGGTCAGGCAAAACGACAGTAGCAGGAAAACTGGCGAACTACCTTAGGGCGCGCGGTGAACGCGTGATGATGGTAGCCGGCGACCCATATCGCCCTGCCGCAGCGGAGCAATTGCGGACCCTGGGTGGGCAACTAGATGTCCCGGTCTTCTTCGAAGCCGAGGTCAAACCGCCTGAGCTGGCAATGCACGCATTCGAAAAAGCGAGAAATGGCGGTTACAGCGTTATCATTGTGGATACGGCCGGCCGGTCGCAGCTAGATGATACATTGATGAGCGAACTGCAGGCCATCGTCCAGAAGGTGCCTCCCACCGAGACTCTGCTGGTGGTGGATGCCATGATCGGGCAGGAGGCCCTGCATGTTGCGGAGGGCTTCCAACGGGCCGTTGCACTCACCGGTCTTATTATTACCAAAATGGACGGGGACAGCCGGGGCGGGGCGGCCATTTCCATCCGCTCAGTGACAGGTATCCCGATTAAATTTATCGGCACCGGGGAAAAGCTAGATGCTCTGGAAGCTTTCCAGCCTGAACGAATGGCGTCGCGCATCCTGGGAATGGGTGATGTAATCGGTTTAATCGAAAAGGCTGAAGCTGTCTTCGACGAGAAACAAGCCCAGAAGCAAGCGGAACACCTCTCCAAAGGTGAGTTTACGCTCGAAGACCTGGCAGAGATGTTGCGTTCGTCAAAGAAGATGGGCCCAATGAGCCAGATGGTGGATATGCTCCCCGGAGAAATGGGGAAAGCAGCCCGAAATGTCTCGCCTGAAGACATGGAGAGCCAGTTCAAGCGGACAGAGGCCATCATCAGTTCCATGACACCAGGTGAACGGCGGGATCCGGAGGTGTTGAATGCCAGCCGGCGAAGGCGGATCGCGGCGGGGTCCGGAACCGATGTGCAGGACGTGAACCGCCTGGTCAAGCAATTTCGCGAAATGCAGCGACTTATGAAAACATTGCAAAAGACGGGCAGTCGAGGCCTGTCACGCTTGTTCGGTTAGTGTTAAAATGGAAGAGTGGCAGCGAAAGCTGCCATAGCCATGAAGCAGGTTCTCAGCGCGAGGCAGTGCATTCCTTTCTGCCCCTCCATCCGCCTCCCGCTGATGCCAAAAGAGTAACTTCTCAATAATTGGGTCAGGATGAGGGGTATGCCAGCGACGAAGAAGTTGGCACACCCGCCAATCCCCAGATTATTGCGAGGATACAAAAAAAATAATAATATAAGGAGAAACATTCAGATGGTTCGAATTCGTCTTCGCCGTACTGGCTCGAGAGGCCAGCCGTCCTACCGTATCGTTGTTGCGGACAAGGAAAGCCCGCGCGATGGTCGTTTTCTGGAAATTGTGGGTTTCTACAATCCACGCACCGAACCGGGAACCTTGGAAATCAAGGAAGAGCGGATTTACGAGTGGATGAATAAGGGCGCTTTACCAACCGAACTCGGTGGCGCAATTGTTCAAAACTTCCGGTACTTCCGAACGCTATGAACGTCTCAAGAAGGGTGAATCCGCAGAAGTATTGCTAGCCGAAGCCGAGCGGGCCAAGGCGACCCGCGTCAGCAACAATAAAACCAGTAAATAAACCCTTGTCAAGACTGTGGTCGTTCTAACGGCTGAAGTCGCGACAATAATCGAGACGCCATGAAAGCACTCACAGAATACATAGCCAAATCCCTTGTGGATCACCCTGACGAAGTTGTGGTAGACGAGGTCCGTCATGGCAGCCGTGTTACGCTGGAATTAAGCGTAGCAAAAGACGATATGGGTCGCGTCATCGGCAGGGGAGGACGTGTGGCAAATGCCATTCGCACCTTATTACGGGTAGCCGCAGAGCGGGATGGTTGCCAGGCTACCCTGGATGTGATGGAGCCATAGTCCAATATTATGCCCGGGCATGCTGAAAGACCGGCAGGCTCGCCAGCCGCTGGCGAGCCTGCTTTCTTGGCGGTTGGGAAAGTACGCCGTCCGCATGGTGTCGCCGGATACGTATTGGTGGAAATATACACTGACTTCCCGGAGCGACTGCAGTCCAACGCGAACAGTCTATGCGGGAGAAAATCACCTCCCGCTGACCATCAGCCGCCAGCGTTTCCATAATGATGGTGCCTTATTTTCTTTCAATGGTTTTACGACACCCGAGCAGGTGGGCCGTTTTCGGAACCAGATCCTCTATATAAAAAGAGCAGAGGCGGCGGAATTACCCACAGGCGAGTATTATTTTCACGAACTCCTAGGCTTGTCTGTGACGGATGAAACAGGTGAATCACTAGGAGAAGTGACTGAGGTCATGGAGACCGGGGCGAATGACGTTTACGTGGTAACTAATGACGCCGGACGGGAACTTCTGCTCCCGGCCATTGCCGAGGTAATCCTGGATGTGGACCTGGTTTCAAAATCCATGAAGGTGCACCTTCTCCCGGGTTTGCTGGATAATGGGGATCTCGATTAATGAGCCGGGTTCCCAACTATTCAAATGGATAAACGGTATTGGGTTGCGTTTAATCTGGTTAAAGGCATCGGGGCAGTACGTCTTCAGGCCTTGCGTGATCATTTTGGCGATCTGACATTGGCCTGGCAAGCTCCACTGGAGGCATTACAAGCCGCGGGTCTAAGCCCGAAACTGGCCGAACGTGTGGCGCAAATCCGGGCTAGTGTGGACCTGGACAAGTACATGGCCAAGTTGGCCTCACAGGGTATCCAAATCGTTACCTGGGATGATGAACTCTACCCTGCACGTCTGAAGGAAATCGAACAACCGCCTCCTGTCCTGTATTTACGCGGTACGCTTACAACTGAAGATGCCTGGGCAGTCGCGGTTGTCGGGACGAGACGCGTCAGCGCGTATGGCCGCCAAGTAGCGGAAGAACTGGCAGCCTGTCTGGCCAATAATGGTGTGACGGTCGTCTCCGGTCTAGCGCGGGGGGTGGATGCGATCGCCCACCAGTCCGTGCTCAAAGCGGGTGGACGGACAATCGCAGTGCTTGGCTGCGGAGTGGACCGGATCTACCCACCGGAGCACGCCCAATTGGCAGAAAAAATCATGGCCGGCGGAGCACTCCTGAGCGATTACGCACCAGGAACGCCGCCGGATGCAACAAATTTTCCACCGCGTAACCGCATTATCTCCGGCCTTTCTATGGCGACGGTGGTAGTCGAAGCCGGTGAAACCAGCGGAGCGCTCATCACAGCGCAATTTGCGGCTGACCAGGGACGGGAAGTATTTGCCGTTCCGGGCAACATCCTGGCGGCGCAGAGCAAGGGCACCAACCGTCTGATCGCACAAGGAGCGCATCCAATGCTTTCGGCAAATGACCTACTGGATATTCTGAACCTGAGGCGCGTAACTGAACAGCGCGAAGTGCGGAAAATCCTGCCTGGAAACGAGATCGAAGCAAAACTGTTGAGCGTCCTTACCCACGAACCCCTTCATATGGATGATATCCGCAACCAAACCGGGCTGCCGATCGAGCGTGTCTCTGCAACACTGGTGATGATGGAACTTAAAGGGTTGGTGCGGCAGGTCGGTGGGATGAATTACGTGGCCATCCGAGAGGAAGAAGCCGAATACAAGGTCTAGGTATGGAACATACTTTTGCAGTCATCATGGCCGGCGGTGGTGGAACCCGCCTCTGGCCAATTTCTCGGAAAAAACACCCCAAACATGTTCTCCCTTTGTTGGGAGAGCGAACACTTTTCCAGAGCTCGCTGGATCGCTTGAAAGGATTTATCCCGGCGGAACGGATCCTAGTTGTCACAACTTCAAGCCAGGCTGAAGAACTCAAGAAACAAGCCCCGCAACTTAGCCAAGAAAATTTCCTGATCGAACCAGAGCCACGCGGGACGGCATCCGTGGTTGGATTGGCGGCGGTTGTAATAAAGAAATTCGATCCGGAAGCAGTCATGATCGTTTTGACCTCCGACCACTATATTCGCAATGACGACCTTTTCCGCCTGGTAATGCGAGCTGCGGTGCAGGTGGCGCAAAAAAAATACCTCGTCACGCTTGGCATCTCTCCAACTTTTCCGGCAACCGGCTATGGTTACATCAAACGGGATGCGGCTCTTCCGGAGAAATTCGAATATCCTGTCTACCGGGTGTTACAATTTATCGAGAAACCGGATGAGGCAAAAGCACGAATCATGCTGGCAAGCGGAGACCATTCGTGGAACTCGGGTATGTTCATCTGGCGTGTAGACCGCATCCTGGACGAATTTACACGACAGATGCCAGAGTTGAAAAAGAGCCTTGACCGTATCGGGGCAGCCTGGGGCAGCCCGGAGATGAATGCAGTACTCCTGTCGGAGTGGCCACGGCTCAAGCCGGAAACGATCGATTATGGCATCATGGAGCATGCCACCGATGTAGCTGTGCTGCCAGCTGGCGGCTTGGATTGGAGCGACGTCGGTTCTTGGGATTCGCTTTTCGATGTGCTCCTGCCGGACGAACACGGAAACGTGGCCGTCAACAGCGAACACATGGCACTGGAGACGCGCGATAGCTTAGTCTATTCGTCAGAAAAAAAGCTGGTAGTCACAATCGGGGTAGAAGACCTGATCATAATTGACTCCGGCGATGCTTTGCTGGTCTGCCGGCGTGACCAGGCTCAACAGGTGCGCCAAGTGATTGAACACTTAAAAAGATCGCAGAAAGAAGAATATCTCTAGGAGGTATTTCGTGGAAGCATATTGCATGAAATGCAAGACCAAACGGGAAATTGTTGACCCGCAGGCGTCGTTCAATGCCGCCGGAGCGCCGGTCACGCGCGGCACCTGCGGTGTGTGTGGAACTACGCTATACCGAATTGGCAGAACCGAAGCACACGAAGGCATGGTCAAGCCGGAAAAAGTTGACAGGCGCAATGGGAAACTGGTCATTGTTGAATCCCCCGCGAAGGCAAAGACAGTGGGACGGTTCCTCGGAAAGGGTTACACGGTGAGGGCCTCGGTTGGACACGTGCGCGACCTGCTACGCTCGCAGCTTTCGGTGGATGTGGAAAACAATTTCACGCCAAAGTACCGGGTCCCAAATGAGAAGAAAGCGGTAGTCAAGGAGCTCAAACAACTCGCAAAAGAGGCTTCTGAAATTTACCTGGCTACCGATCCTGACCGAGAGGGCGAAGCCATTTCATGGCATTTAATGGAAGCGGCAGCGATCCAACAGAAACTAGCCCGACGTGTGGTTTTCCATGAGATTACGGAACATGCCATAAACGAGGCCTTTGCCAACCCGCGCGAGATCAATATGGATCTGGTCAACGCCCAGCAAGCCCGGCGTGTTTTGGACCGGCTGGTTGGCTACAGCATCAGCCCGATCCTATGGGAAAAGGTACGTAGCCGCCTTTCAGCGGGACGGGTGCAGTCTGTGGCTTTGCGTTTGATCGTGGAGCGCGAACGCGAGATCGATGCATTCGTTCCGGTGGAATACTGGTCAATTGGAGCGGAGTTCCGACCGGCGGGCGAAAGGAAGACCACCTTTATTACAAAGCTGGCGAAAATCGATGAGAAGGATCCCGAGCTTGGAAATGAAGCGATCGTCAAGCCTCTTCTGGAGGATATGGAAAAGGCTCCTTACATAATAAGCAAGATCAAGCGCGGCGAGCGGCGGCGCAGGCCTTCCGCACCGTTCATCACATCAACGCTTCAGCAGGAAGCCAGCCGCAAGCTGGGTTTCACTGCAAAGAGGACAATGGGGCTGGCGCAAGGCCTGTACGAAGGGCAGGATGTAGGCGAGGGGGGTACGACCGGCCTAATAACCTATATGCGTACCGATTCGACCAACATCGCCGAAGTGGCGCGTGAGGAAGTGCGCAAGTATATCGCTGAACGTTACGGAAACGATTTCCTGCCGGAAAAGCCGGTAGAATATACCAAGAAGGTGGCTGGCGCGCAGGAAGCCCATGAAGCCATCCGGCCCAGCTCGGTGTTACGCGACCCGGAAAAGGTCAAGCCGTTCCTCGAACCAGCCATGTTCAAACTGTACCAGTTAATCTGGCAGCGTTTCGTGGCCTGCCAGATGGAGGCGGCGGTCTATGATACTCTTTCGGTGGACGTGAGTGGCAGTGGGCTAGAACACGCTTACCTGTTCCGCGCAGCAGGTTCCTCGGTCAGGTTCCCCGGTTACCTGATTGTCTATGAAGAAGCCAAGAACGAGGACAAGAAGACTGCAGAAGAAGATGAAATGAACGTTCGCATCCCGGGTTCGATCATCGAAGGCCAAAAGCAGGAGCTCATCCGGCTGATCCCCGAGCAGCATTTCACCCAACCGCCGCCGCGTTATTCGGAGGCTTCCCTGGTGCAGGTGCTCGAAGAGTATGGGATCGGTCGTCCATCCACTTATGCTCCCACACTATCGACCATACAACAGCGCGGCTATGTGGAGCGGATCGACCGCCGCCTGATCCCCACCGAGACGGGTATCCTGGTCAATGACCTGATGATCAAATATTTCCCTGAGATCGTGGATTACCAGTTCACAGCTCACATGGAAGAGGACCTGGACAAGGTAGCCGAAGGAAAAGCCAAGTGGGAAAAGGTAATACGGGCGTTCTACACACCGTTCGAAGAGACCGTCAAAAAGGCGCAGGCGGAAATGCCGGTCACAAATACCGGGCCGGAGCCGATCGGGCGAGCCTGCCCGGATTGCGGCAAAGAACTGGTCATCCGCTACGGACGATATGGTAAATTCATCTCCTGTTCAGGGTTCCCAGAATGCCGCCACACCGAAGCCTGGCTGGAGAAGATTGGCGTGACATGCCCGAAAGATGGCGGTGAGATTGTCTCGCGCAAGACGCGCAAAGGTCGGATTTTCTTCGGCTGCGGCAACTACCCGAATTGCGATTTCACTTCATGGAAGCGCCCGCTGGCTCAACCTTGTCCGAAATGCGGCAATTTGCTGGTCATCGCGAACAAGCGCGAAGCCCAATGCACAGTCTGCGAGGAAACTTTCCTACTCGAAAATATTATTCCAGAGACTGTACAGGAGTAAAAATGGTTCTGCTATATCTCGATCCCGGGTCAGGGAGCTTCCTGATCCAACTTCTAATCGCCGCCATCGCGGGTCTCAGTATTGCCATTGGCGCTAACTGGAGCAAAGTCAAACGCCTGTTTGGCAGGAATAAGAAAAAGACCGAAACGGACGATGAAGAAGACGACGACGAGCAACAGCCAGGCGCATAACGCGTCCTTCCGAGATCCGAGTGGTTTCCTCTTCAGGCGCGGCGGAGTTCTTTACCGTCAAGTGAACCTGGTCTACGCGGAAGAGTATACGCGGTTGATGGACTCCGGCCTTTACGACAAGCTGGTCAAAGCTGGTTTGCTCATCCCACACACGGAATCGGATACTTCGACAGGTTTAGGCCAGGCTCTCGAACCGGCTGATAAAAAGCTGGCATTTAAAGTGCTACGCCCGGAACCTGTACCCTTCATCTCTTATCCTTATGAATGGTCTTATGGAGAATTAAAGGATGCGGCCCTGGTAACTCTGTCCATCCAGAAGCGCGCCCTCAAACTTGGGATGAGCCTCAAGGATGCCAGTGCATACAACATCCAATTTTATAAAGGCAAACCGACGCTCATTGATACGCTCTCTTTTGAAATCCTATAAAGAAGGGGAGCCGTGGGTTGCTTACCGCCAGTTCTGCCAGCATTTCCTGGCACCGCTGGCGTTGATGGCTTTTCGTGACATACGTCTAAGCCAGCTACTACGTGTCTTCATAGACGGCGTTCCGCTAGATCTTGCCAGTACCCTACTCCCGGTACGAACGCGCTGGAATCTCGGATTGGCCACACATATCCATCTACATGCCAGCGCCCAGAAGCGTTATGCAGATGTGGCTATTTCCGAGGCGCGAGGTGAACGCAAGATGAGCAAGGATGCCCTGCTTGCCATGATCGAAAGCCTTACGGGAGCGGTACGCAAACTAGAATGGAAACCCACCGGCACGGAATGGGCAGATTACTATTCTGCGAACAACTACACCGATACGGCTTTCGAGCATAAGAAAGTACTGGTAGGGGACTGGTTGACAAGGATCGGGGCGAAAACGGTATGGGATCTGGGCGCGAATACCGGTATTTTCAGTCGTGTCGCGGCGGAGACAGGAGCGAACGTGATCTCGTCGGATATCGACCCGGCGGCGGTGGAAGTTAATTACCGGCTGGTCAAAGAAAAAAAAGAAGAAACCCTTCTGCCGCTGGTGCTGGACCTGACCAACCCCAGCCCAGCAATCGGTTGGAACAACAGCGAGCGTGATTCGTTCCTCCAAAGAGGCCCGGCAGATGTCACTCTGGCATTGGCATTGGTGCACCATCTTGCCATCGCTAACAATGTGCCACTGCTGCGTGTAGCTGAATTCTTTGCAGCGTGCGGAGAGTGGCTGATCGTCGAGTTTATACCGAAGAGCGACTCGCAGGTGCAGAAATTGTTACGAAGCCGAGCTGATATTTTCAACGAATATACACGAGACGGATTCGAAAAGGCGTTCGGAGAGAGGTACTCAATCAAAGAGTCGAGTGCAGTTCGTGATTCAGAGCGTACCTTATTTTTAATGCATAAGAAATAGGTGTTGCATTATTGGCAAGGTTCTGTATAATAAGGGTATTGGTGGATCCTGACGGAGGAGATGTACTATGAAGCTACTTGACTATCTAAAAAAGCCGGTAGTGGTTGGTGTACTAGGCGCAGTCATCGGTCTTGCGATTGGTCTGATTTGGGCCTGGGTGATCCAACCGGTTGTCTGGAAAGATGTGCCACCGGCGCAGATGGGCACAACTTACCAGGAAGATTACCTGCGAATGGCAGTGGATTCGTATGGCGTTCACCCAGATGATGCACTTGCTCTTCAGCGCTATCAAGCTCTGGGCACGGCTGGGCCGGCGACTTTGGCGACGGTCAAGGCAAATCCTGGAAACCTGGATACAAAGGTACTTCTAGCCTTTTCGAATCTTGTCCAGCAGACTGCACCAGAACTGACGCCGACACCGACAAGCACACCAACACCTGCGAAAAAAGGCTTATCCACGAGTATTATCATCATCATAGTTGCGGTGATCCTGTTTGCCCTGGTAGGTTATGGTATTTTGCGATACTTGATCCCGCTTTTTCGAAATCAGAACAGGGCTGAAACGACGGCTGCCACACGTGCACGTGACATCACCAAGCAGACAGAGAAGACTGATTACGAGTCGATGGGCCAGGAACCTCCGATTTCCCAATTCGTTACGACCTATGTTCTGGGTGATGACCTTTTCGACAATTCCTTCAGCATCGATTCACCTTCAGGTGAATTCCTAGGTGAATGCGGAATCGGCATCTCAGAAACCATCGGAGTTGGTGACCCGAAGAAAGTACAAGCCTTCGAGGTCTGGCTTTTTGATAAGAATGATATCCAAACCGTCACAAAGGTGCTAATGAGTGCGCATGCCTTCAACGACCCCGCCACTTTCCAGCGCCTGCAGGCCAAAGGCGAACCGTTCATGGTGGAACGCGACAAACAAGTTGTCCTCGAGACTGCTGCTCTGCAACTGGTCGCCACCGTATCTGATGCCGAGTATGGACAGGGCGCACTGCCCGAGCAAAGTTATTTCGATCGTATGACTTTAGAGATCGCAGTCTGGCCAAAAGTGGTGCCGCCGGTACAACAACAATAAGGGCAGCTTTCCAGCCCTGAATAGAATGAATTTTAAAAGATAGGGCGGCCAGACAGGGCCGCCCTATCTTTTTTATTCAATCTTCAAGATTTTCAATTTGATTTTTCCGCCCGGCGTTATCACCTCAACGATGTCGCCAATGCGGTGATCCATGAGCGCCAAGCCGATGGGGGATTCGTGAGAGATCTTTCCGGCGCGTGGGTCAGCTTCCTTCGCCCCAACCATGAAATAGGTTTCCGGTTCGGAACTCGTCTTCCTGGACAGTGACGTGGACCCCGACGGATACGATATGCTTCGGACCGCTGGTCTGTTGGACAATGATCGCGTTGCGGAATATAAACTCCAGTTCCTGAATACGTCCTTCGAGAAACCCTTGATCCTCCTTGGCCTTATGGTAGTCCGCATTTTCTGAAAGGTCGCCCATCTGGATGGCATCACGCAGGCGTTTGGAGATGGCCTGGCGCTGAGGACCTCTCAGGTCTTTTAGTTCTGCTTCGAGCTTGGTCGCACCTTCTGCGGTCAGGTAAATGGACTGCTTGTCTGGCATGATGGGCTTCCTTGTGGCTATGACTAAAGATAAGGATCGTGAAGAGGCGCGTGCTCTTTGAAATGAAACGGAGGCAGAGTTTAATGCAGGATGGAATAGCTGTCAACGATGCAGAAGCGTGCCCGGATTTTTACCGAGCAGGGCGTCGCGGAGGTTCCCCGGCTGTTCCCCGGAGAAAATACAGATTTCGAGATCGGGAATTTCATCCACGAGGGACAACATTCCGGTAACCTTGGAATGCATGCCGCCTGTCACATCAGTGCCGACAGCCGGTCCAAGAACAGGATCCAATTGTGAAATATCCGCAGGAGTTATCTCTGCGAGCAGACGTTCCCGGGAGGGGAAATCGGCCCATACGCCAGCTTCCAGACCGGTCAGCAAGATGCGCTCCGGGTGGAGTTGACGTGCCAAATAAGCAAACAGGTCTTCGGTGGATAGGATGGTGCCACCGCGGACCTCGTCAAAGGCAACATCTCCGTGTACGACCGGGAGGAGGCCGTTCGAAAGCGACGCCTGGATGGGATAGTGATCCCAAGCGAACACTTTTCCAGCGCGGGCAGTCACACTCGCGGCCGGAGAAAAGGTCATTACCGGGAGAGCGGTACGGCGCAAGGCCTCAACGACGAGGCGATTCAAGGCGGAGGCCTGGTACCAGACCTCGGCAAAGCCGCGCCAAGCTTCAGGGGTGGAGACGCCGAGGCGGGTGGCATGACGGTTGGCAGCGGAATGACCAAAGGAGCCAGAGCCATGCCCGAGGACGAGATGCAGGTCAGGATCTTTCGTCAATACAGAAGCCACCTCTGCAGCGAGAGAATCCAACTTTTCCAAACGAGCGGTGTAAGGGCGGGTCTTGTCGGTGATGAGAGATCCACCAAATTTGAGGAAAACTAGGCGCATAAAAAAAATGTAGCACGTTCCGACGCAAACGTCAAGAAGGTATAATCGAATCGCATGAACCTGGATATTCACGATGCCGTCGTCATGGCGGTGATCGTCATCAGCCTAGGCGCGGTCTTGAGCGCTTGGAGGGCGATACGATCCATCCGCAAGGGCCGGAATGTGGTCTATTATCGTATTCGCCAAAGCCTTGTGTCGAAGGGATGGAAGACAATCGTTTTTTCGGCAGGCTTGGTATTGGCGGCCGTTCTGGTTGGAACACTGGCTGAACCGGTTGCTTACATTTACTTTCCACCCAGTCCGACTTTATCGTTGACACCCACGATCACGCTCACCCCGACCATCAGCCTGACCCCGACCATTACAAAAACTCCAACCATCACACTCACCCCGGCGATCAGCAATACACCGACCGTGACAGGAACACCCTTCATACCATCAGCCATCGAAGCGCAATTTTCGGGCAGGGTTACGCCCAATCCGGCTGCGGCTTTCAGTCCACTTCAATTCTCACGCGCAGCGGAGAAATTCAAAGCGGTAAACCCACAAACAGTCTTCCAAAATCCAGTTCAGAAATTGTATGTGACCTACTCATATGATGGAATGACGAATGGCATCGATTGGACAATGCTGTGGTATCGCGGGGAGGAGTTATTGAAATATGAGACAAGCCCCTGGGAAGGCGGTACAGGCGGAAGAGGTCAATACGAATTGGATCTCCTGGCTGAGAAGTGGTTACCGGGCACGTACCGGGTAATCTTCTTTGTCGGGATGGAATGGAAAACAATCGGGGAATTCCGTGTGACAGGCAGCCCGCCCAGCCCCACACCGACGCATTATCCAAGCCTTACTCCAACCGTCACATGGACGCCCAGACCCACCTGGACACTCCGGCCAACCGATACGCGCTGGCCGAGTCAAACATCGACGAGGCAGTAAAGAAAAGAAGAAATGTGGGTCACAAGAACTTAAAGACCAGGCATAAGCAAAATTCTAGCATTTATAAGATTTTCGTCCAAGCCTGGGCAATATATGCGGCCAATTTTGCGTTGTTTTTAAGGAGCGCCAGGTTGGCTTTCAGGGATTCGCCACCGGTCAATTCGGACAGGCGGGACAGCAGGAAGGGAGTCAACGGCTGGCCGTGGATGTCCTGTGTACGGGCTTCATCGCGAGCCTGATGGATGGCTGCGGAAATTTTTTCCCGCGGGATCTCTTCTTGCCGGGAGAGTGGCTGGCATACCAGCACGGCGGACGGCAGGCCAAGATCCCAGTGTGTTCTTGCGAATTCGACCACTTCTTGCGGCGAATCCAACCGAGCGCTGATGGGGAGGTCGCTGCTGCGCGAATAAAAGGCTGGGAACTCGCCTGTTCCGTAACCGATAACAGGTACGCCCATTGTTTCGAGGTATTCCAATGTAGAGGGTAGATCGAGGATGGCCTTGGCCCCGGCGCAGACGACGAGCATGGGTGTGACAGCCAGAGCCTGCAGGTCAGCGGAAATATCGAATGTATCGAGGTCATGCACACCACCAATACCGCCGGTGGAAAAAATTTTTATCCCGGCCCGACAGGCAACGAACATGGTCCCGGCGACGGTGGTTCCACCGCATTCCTTCTTGAGGATGGCAGTGGCAAAATCCCGGCGGCTGATCTTGCGAACGTTATCCGCGTACGCCAACCGTTCCAGTTCGGCGTCGGTCAGGCCGATATGAATCCGACCATCCAGCATAGCGATGGTGGCAGGCGTGGCGCCGTTCTCACGGACGATCCGCTCCAATGCAAGCGCAAGTTCGAGGTTTTGTGGGCGCGGGAGCCCGTGGGTGATAACGGTCAATTCCAAGAGCGACGAGAGGTAAAGATGAATGCAAAGCCAATTCGACGGGAGTTGAAGTTAGGTATTGGTGAGAGGGAGATTGAATCATATGATTGAGGTGTGGGTTTAGGTTTAGTCCAATTGTAAACGGAAAATGATCCAATTCCATTAATGATATAGATCAAGGCACGGCGTTATAATTTGGTACAGGATAGAACGATCGTCTTGACAATCAGGATTGAGTAAGTATATACTCTTTTGTACTTCACTTGAATGAAATGAAGGTTTAAGTCGGGCAAGCAAGTAGAGACACAAAATGGATGATGGGAAACGCTTTTATGAACGACCTGTTTTTTGGCCTCGTTTAATCGGGGGAATATTGCTATTAGCTTTTGGAATTGTATATCGCTCGGAAATTCTACTGCTGTTTCGTTTATTGCTAGCAATCATTCATTTGCTTTTTTCCCAGCCGGAAATCAGCCTACCGCCGGAAACTCCCATTGCCTTGCTTGTGCTGCTGGTAAACCTGCTTATCTATCTGGGGGTCTTTTTTCTCATCCTGAAATGGACCTCACACTTCATCCTGCCGGCGCATGATGCGCATGAGAAGCAAAAGGTTTACGGGCGTTTGGTGGATTATGTGTTTGGGTTGCACGGACCGGCTGTATTTGTCAAGAATGGGGAATTAATCGCCCGAAAGGAGGAGAGCGGCAAAGAAGCGGCAAGAGCCAGATTTGCCTCCCTGGCATTCGTTGATATGGCGAGTGCCATCGTTTTGGAGAGCAGGTCGCTCCCTTCGGCAATCAACCTATCAAAAGGACCTAATTCAAAGAAGGAACAACCAGCGCCGATCCGAGCCTTGGGACCGGGGATTGCTTTCCTAACCTCCAGAGAGCGAATTCGGAGCTGTGTGGATCTACGAATGCAAACTCGCACGATAAAAGATGTTCACGGCTTTACAAGTGACGGAATCGAGCTGAAAACCAACGTGAATATTACCTTTACTCTCGGACAGCCGACCGAAGTGATGACGGTTTTTGATACAAAGGACGACGGCTTGCGTGTGATCAAGATCGACCGGGACA
Organism: uncultured Chloroflexia bacterium; assembly: GCA_963827305.1. Classification (GTDB taxonomy): domain Bacteria; phylum Chloroflexota; class Anaerolineae; order Anaerolineales; family Villigracilaceae; genus UBA877. The sequence continues at coordinate 8,780 of CAWHAM010000008.1, read as the reverse complement.
CACAGAAAATATCCATTTCAGAAGATATAGATGAAGTGGATGCCGCGGAGATACAAGAGAATCTACATAATCAAAAACCAAGCCGCAATGCTGCGGCGGCAATCGAGAGACCTACCAGTAACCGCCCGCCCTATGTGTTCGAAGAGGAACACATCATTTCAGCAGTAATATCCCAACCACGGAATACCAAGGATGGTAAACTGGAAAAATGGACCGATCTGCCCGCCCGGGTGGCTGTTTCAGTCCTATTGGATGAATTATCGCGAGTCTCGTATAACGATCTATATTCTTTGGACAGCCCAGATCCGGTCTACTATCTTTACGATACGTTCAAACCGAAATACAACCGGAAAGTGAAAGAAATGGGGGTGTTCTCCTACCAATTCGTGCAACGAAAAGATGGCGGGATGCCCCAGAAGGATGATTTATTCAACCCCGATGAATATGTATTTTGGGATGTCGTGGAATTGCATAACCCGAAGCCCATCAGAGACCGGGGTATTAAAGTGATCGAGGTCAATTTTTCGGATTTCATACCAGCAGATAAAACCATACAGGACCAACACTTTGACAACTGGCGGGCACGATGGCAAAAGAAGGCTGAACTCACCATGGCCGAATATGATCTTGAAGTAATGCGAAATATAAATCACGCACGAGCCCAGGCCCAACGTGAGATCATTTACAACCTATCCCAGATCTTCAAGCTGCCCGGATATACCCAGGATGCCATGGCAATTCGCATATTCCAGGCATTGGAATCGGCCGCAGCGAACCCAGCTACAAATCGACTTTTACCGCGGGATACCGTGGATATGCTCAGGAACTTTCAACGTCTGCTCTTTACGCCGGGTAGAGATGGTCAGCCTCCGGAGGATCTACCACCTGAGGGGGGGAGCCAGGATTTATGACAAATAGAGTCGATGGGGACCTTTCAGATAGAGGCATGAAGGGGGTGGTGAGGAAATTCGTGAGCGGCGATCGACAATGGGGTCTAGTGCGATGCTTAACCCTTGGAGGCACGGCTTGCATACTTTTCATTGCCGCATTCTTTGTGAATGGTCTCTGGCGTTATTTGATTGTGCCATTGTTGGCTGGATGGCTGGCTTTTACGGCCGGGGCACGCTACCTACGCGATATTTATGAACTGGATAATATTTGGCAAGCATTTCATTATCTTTTTGCAGCATTCTTTGGCATTTCTTACTCTCATTTGAGCATTTATGGTGGTAAAAAAAACCTCACGGAAGGGGAAGTGAATTTGTTGGATGTGATCGGAGGCCCCGGAATTGTCTTTGTCAACCCAGGGAATGCAGTCCTTTTTGAAGGCCAGGTTGGACCGATGGCAATTTACCCGGATGGCAATCACTTTGTGCCGCGTTTTGAGTCACTCCAGCCGATTGCTCTGGAGGATCAATACGGGGAATTGGATGGAATTTCAACCATGACCCGGGATGGGTTTGATGTGAAAATCGGTCGGACGCGTTTTCGTTTTCGTTTACTGGCAGAACGGGAACCTGGCAGCCGGAAAAAACCATATCCTTACTCGCAAGGTGCCATTTACGATATGATCTATAACCGAACTGTCTCCGAAGAGGGAGTGGGAGACTGGAGTTCAGGGGTGGGTGAGGATATCAGGGGGGTCATCACTGGTTATGTAAACCGCAATACCCTGGACCACCTGACTGCCCCAGAGGAGAGCGGCGCTGATCCGCGAGGCGAGATCCAGCGTGAGCTGCACTCACCTGACGTTACGGATAATCTACGGCGGCGCGGTACCGAACTATTGTGGATCGATATCGGCAGTTTTGAGATCGTGAAGAAGGAAGTTGAACAACAACGCCTGAATACCTGGCAAGCCAAGTGGATGGGAAATGCGCGACTGGCGCGATCATATGGCGAAGCCAAACGCCAGGCCCACCAGGAAATCGGGCGAGCTGAAGCCCAGGCGGAGATGTTGATCAGCATCATGCACGCCCTGTCAGATGTCAACCTGCGTGGCGGGACCCGGCAGAGCCTGCGAAATGTGATCCTGGTACGCACCGCTCAACTCCTGGAAGCCATGGGCGAAAGTGTCCCGAAAGAAGCAAAGGCGCTGCCGCCGGCGAATGAAGGAAAGATAAATCCATAATGATCAGTTTTGAAGATGTTCAAAGCTGGTTGAATAAATATGACACGAGCCACATCAGTGCTCCTGCGGGCAGCCTAATCGACCAGGTGAGGAATTCGCTGCGAGAAGGACGCAAGGATGAAGCCAGGGGTTTGCTTCAGCAGTTATATGACCTGGCCTGCAACCTGCGGGACGAGAAAGAAGTCAACGAAATATTGATCGAATGTGGGCACATTTCCTTCATTCTGGACGACCTTGCGGAAGCTGAAAGCATTCTTATGGATAGCGTCTCCAGGGCCTGGTCGGATCCCCACAGAAGGGCGGTGGTCCAATGGATGCTGGGATGTGTCCAATGGCAATCCCTGCCCACCCGCCAACAGGCAGTGGGCTCATGGCAAAATAGCCTCTCGGATTTTGAGAGGCTAGGCAGGGAAGCCGGCCTCACCTCAGACCAGCATGATTGGTATCTGGAAACCTGTGGTCATTTACAGAAAAGCCTGCTGGAAGCAATGAGACAGTCCGGTAATTATGTGGACGTAGATGAAAAGCCCCCCAACAAGCCAGATGAAAAGGATTCTTCTACACAACCGGTGGAAGTCACTGAAACTCGCTTGACTCCAAAATCCACGGTGAGCGAGCTTATCTTACCGCCACAACCTCCACAACCGAGTGTTACCCACAACTTCGATATCCTGCAGCTGTTCACTGTTTCTGAAGAAATACCTGCCGGAGACTTTGGACCAAGCGGGATCGACCCTTTCCCAATCGGTACGGTTGAAATTGACAGTCTGACAATTAATGGCCATCCCTATAGCATCCACAGCACACGCGGGCGCAAGATCATAAACCTGCCTTTCGATCAGAAATTCAGCGTGGTAAAAGTCAAGGGTGACAGCATGGACCAGGAAAACATTACCGAGAAGGATTATGTCCTGTTGCGGAAAGTGGATGCTCCCGCCAATGGGGATATTGTCATGGCAGAGGTCGTAGGTATTGACAGTCATGCAACATTGAAAAAATATTCCAGGGAAGAGGACAGCATTTTACTGAAACCGCATAGCAGTAATCCTGTCCATAAACCATATGTGTTCATGAAAAACAACGAGGGGTTTTATATCAGAGGAGTGGTGGTGGCGGTTCTAAAACCGATTTAATCAGGTTGTATAAAAAATCGCTGGATTTATCATCCAGCGATTTTTCTTGCTCATCCATATCCCCCGTAATTTACCTATAAATTTCAAGTCAACTGACCGTTTGCAGCGGCACTTGATCTTCCTTACCAGAAGTCCAAAACAACCAATCCCTGCGATATTAAACGTGATTAATTTAGTTGACTACCTTAACCATCCTCTGGCGTTGATAGGAAATAGACAGCTTTCAGAGGAAATCTGTGACGGGCTTCCGGGCTTAATTTGTCGTTAAACTTAATCCATAAACCGACAAAGGATTCCAAATCCATGAGATGAATATAAGGATGAGCCTGGACTAATGCATCTTCTTTAACTTGATTGGTAAAACCACTCGAGGAAACCAAGATCCCATGATCCTCGGGCTTGAGAACTCGATAGCATCGTTCCCAAACCCTCCTGAGTCATAACCTGTCCCTTATGATTAACATGAACAATGATCCGTGGACTTGTGATCCCCAGAGGATCAGAATATGCGATCATGTCAACTTGCCCATTTTCTTTTTGTGGGGGAGCCACCCAGGACATAAAATATCCCATTGCCTGAAGAAGTTCACAGGTTAAATTCTTGAACTCTAATGGGGACATCCCTTGTATATATTTTTTTATTTGGACCCATGAATTTTCTTCGGCTTCATACATCTCAATGGAATTGATGTTACGTAACCGTTTTTCCTCATTTTCCTTCCACTCTTGATATTGTCGAATAGCTTCATCGTAAAATTCCTCTGCATCGCCGTATTGCTTACTGGCCTTCCGGCCTTTTTCGGTAATATACCAGCGCCCCTTAGGCGTTTTCACGAGCCAGCCGGCTTTGACAAGCGGAATGGTCGCAACGCGGAGGAGAACCTCGTATCTAGGTGAATTGGCTGCAAAAGGAAAATATCCTCTTTCATAATCTGTCAATTGACCAGATTTCTGAATATAATCAAAAATAGCGCGTACAGGTAATCCATCCGGTTCAAACCAGAGTAATTCAAAAACCCTCCTTAATATCTCCCCCATTCTTTGTTGTGTGATTTCCGACATTTTTCAGGTCCTCATTCCCAGAATTGAAGAAATCACTCGTCTTTACATGATGATTCTGCCAATCCAAGAATACAAAAGTGTTTGCTCATATTATATATCATCTAATTATGAAGATGTGAAATGCAATGGAATTGTATCAATTATAGATATTGTTTGACGCCATGTTTCTGACGGTTCTGTTTTGTGTAGTCCATAGCAAGTTGATCTGAAATTGCATTCTTTCCACCCAATATTAAGAATCCCGGAGCCCAATAATCGCCGGATGGATTTTCCTTTCTAAAAGCGGGAAAATCGTCGAATATTCGTTTGGAAGTCTCCTTCCGAATAATCGCCAAGTATTTTGTCAGAGCGATAGAGGGGGCAGGCTAAATGTCCATCGCAAGGAATCCGACCGAACCTGGACTTCCTCGAATTCTCCATCCATAGGAAATGCTAATTCTTTTGAAGTATTCAGCAATCACTTCGATCTTATTTTTTGTCAATTGGTGGGAAGGAAATCGCGGAATAAGCATGCAGGAATAATGGAGATTGTACAGACTATCTGACATCATCTCCAGCATGTTGGTAGCGTTTTTATTCTCGGATTCTGGTGAATTAATGATGGTTCCAGCATCAGCCGTGTTGAAATCGTAGGTAGTTCGATCAGGTTCTACTACCGGATTTGGATTTTTCTGGTCATCCGGCAGATCCACCCCCGGTGTTTCTTCGACGATTTCAGGTGATGATTGGTCTGTCAAAGGGGGATTCAAAGGTTTATTTTCAGAAAAGCTAATTGGTCCTATTTTAAGATTTTCCTTCTCCACATAAGATGTAGTGTTGTCATATTGCCTCGGGAAATTTATTTTATCTGCAATCTTCCCATTTTCTTGCATGTCAAAAATAGACAAGGCTTTCATCTGGCCATCTTCGCCATCCAAGAGCAACAGAGTATCTGCCATCTTAAGTGTTTGCTTACGAACGATGTTGAGAGGGATGTCGGGATCAAAAACCAAGGCTAGAATTATACCCACCGCAATCAGGGAGGCATACAAGGCATGCTCAGATTGGGTGGTCTCCAATTTTATGAACCGCATAAAATCAGTGACATTACTTCCAGCAGATGATTTTGAAACCATCCGACCCACCTCACGGACTGATTCTTCTGGAAGCCGTCCTGCATATGACCATAAAGCCTGGTTTTGGATTAGAAGAGCTTCTTGTGCGAATGATTTCTCAATCAAACGAGCGAGATAACGCGTCGCCAAAGCCGGGTTAGTGGACCAATTTAACGGAGCCCGGTTTTCGTATACCATAGGATCCAGATCGATTATTTCCGATGGTTCATTTTCCGGGGAAGTCTCAAAACCTAATGCAGCCTGGATTTCCCTAAGTAAAAGTGGTTTACGAAGGAACTTCCATGGTTGGATTTCATCCAAATCAGTTGGAGGTTCTTCCTTCGATATAATTAATATTTCGATCGTTGGGTTGATCTGGCGAAGTGCTCTCCCAAGGTTCAATAAGCTTAACTCCCCAAGTTCCATATCAAGGATTACCTGTTTGCAGGTTTCATTTTTTCCTAGAAAGGAAATAGCTTTTGCCGAAGTGGAGACGTGTTCAATATCGGACACATCCTTCAAACTCTCGCAGATAATATCCCCCAGTTCCAGAAAGGGTGTAACCACAAGAATCGAAGGTCTGCCATGAGGGCTGTTCTGATTTTGAGGAAATTGCATTTGTAAATTGGTCATACCTGAGATCCTCCCTTTCGGGGTGGGGGATTGAAAACGACCAATCGACTTAATAAACCCAAACCGATAGTTGCATTTATGATATTAGGTCATACGTATAAACAACTTAACACCTAATCAAATAATAACCAATATATAAACTATTTTCAATAGGCAGTTGTATTGCATATTATATATACCTATTTCATGTATAAAGTAGCCGATTTATATATATATAATTACACCAGAAGAATAACATGATTATAACATACTATTCTGATTATGAAAACATTATACTAGCGCAATGTGAATAAGCCACAGGTTAAGGTATATTGTATACATAAAGCTGGTTTATTTTTCAAGTAGAACATACTCATTATTAAATCGTGTTAGAATAAAGAAAAAAAGTTGGCATCAGCTTATAAGGTGGTTAAAAGGAGATCATTGTTTATAAAACAAATTCCATTTTATTGGTTACAAAGTGATCCGAGGGCAAAATATGAAATTTCCATTGATTGCCTTAATCACATCATAAACAAATTCTAATTCCTGGGCTCCAGAAAACGGCTCCTGTATTGCTTTCTCCTTGAGAACGAAGAATCATAAATTCTTTCATTGCATGAGATCATCGAATGGATTTATCCGGGTTTCCCAACCTTTTAGATCGAGCCTTCTTGGAATTTAGAATCAAGCAGACGCGCCAACGATTGTCTGTTTCATTAAATAGTTTTGCCAGTTACCTGGATTTCAGTCCACCGATCGTGAATACCTGGCTGAGTGGAAATCGTCTACCTTCCCCCGGAAATGTAGAGAGGATGATTCCAAAGTTAGTAGAATTGCTGGACGTTGAAGTTTATGACGTCCTAGGACTTCCACGTCCTGATTTCACTCTTCAGCGTCTGACCGAGGCATGGCCTCGAATACCACTGGAATATCGTCAGAAACTCGTCGAATTAGGGGAAATGTATGCAACGGGAAAAGATTTTGCCGCCAAGGAAATTTACATCCAGAATCAAGACACTATCCCGAATGAAGATTCAATCAAGGATCAAGACACTATCTCGAAGGAAGTTTCTATCCAGGATCAAGACACTAACCCGAATGAAGATTCAATCAAGGATCAAGACACCATCCAGAATGAGGATGAATCATCTATTGATCGTGGAAAGGGGCAACAAGAACTGTTTTGAAAATATCAACCCTGTTGGACCTTTTCCAAAGAGGGACAAGAACGAGAGTTCCAACCGAATTGTGCAATCCGAACGAAAATGAAAGAAGATAATTCTTTCACTTGTCTATCAGATTAATAATCTCTTTCGAGGGAATTTCTTTTATAACCCGGGGATTAGCGATAGAATTCAAAGCAAAATTATGATTTCCATAGATTTCCATACCCATACTTCTGTCTCAAAGGACTCACTGACAACACCGGAGAAGCTTGTGGCAGTCATGAACCGCAAAGGTCTGGACCGCGTAGTCGTGACCGATCACAACAGTATCGCCGGAGCCTTGGCCGCGCATACCCTAAACTCTGAGCGGATCATCGTGGGTGAGGAGATCATGACCACCAAAGGAGAAATTCTGGGAGCCTTCGTGACTGAGGAAATCCCGCGTGGCCTCTCGCCGAAAGAGACGATCCAACGACTACGTGAACAGGGGGCCTTCATCAGCGTAGCGCATCCGTTCAACTCATGGCGTAACGGAGCATGGAAGAGGGAAGATCTACTGGAAATCACTACGCTGGTAGATGCCATCGAAGTCTTCAACGCGCGCTGCACTGCCAGCCTGGATAACCAACGTGCGGCGGAGTTTGCCCAGCAGCAGCATCTCCCAGGGACGGCCGGCTCGGACGCGCACGCAGCCTTCGAGCTAGGAAAGGCCCGGTTGGTACTGCCGCAGTTCGCTAACCCGGAAGAGCTGCGGAAGGTCATCCCACAGGGACAGATAAAAGGAGGCTTATCTCCGTTCTGGGTGCATTTTGTGTCGTTCTACGCACGCTGGCGAAAAATGGTTGTATAATACCCATCGATGGGGCGGTGGCGGAATTGGCAGACGCTGCGGACTTAAAATCCGCCGGTGGAGACACCGTGTGGGTTCGACCCCCACCCGCCCTACAGATAGCCTTTTTAGGCAAATCTGGCTTTTTACCCTATATATAGGGGGCATTCGGCAAGAGAATATTTTTAGAGAATCCTCTGTGTGTCGAATTTCTTCAAAGACGCACTCAGGATTTCTTGATTTAGTATACAACAGAAATCCACTTCATGTTTGGAGATTTGTCTTTAGGAGTAATTCCTTTAGCAAACCAACGCCATAATTTTTAAAGAGGTTCTGAATGAAAAAGATGTAAATTGTATTGATTGAGATAATGTACTTTATCATAAATTTCTTTTCAGTATTTTGTTCATTATCTAATTAAAGAATAGTTCCAAAATATAACAAGAATTTACTTAATCCATTGTTTCACATTAGTCTCGTTATTTAATTATCAAACTTAGGATGTAACTAATCAGTGGTGCAACGATTAACGCAGGGAGAAAACTTCCGACCCGGATTTTCTTTATCTCCAATAGATCGCTGAAACCAATTCCAATAAGTAGGATTCCACCGGTGGCTGTCATTTCGTTCATCATTGAATTGCTCATGATGGAATTTAGTTGAGCTGCCAGAAGGCTGATACTGCCCTGATAAACAAAAACTGGTAAAGCAGAAAATAAGACCCCAATCCCCATTGTTGAGGCAAAGCAA
>CAWHAM010000007.1:0-167784 GCA_963827305.1 uncultured Chloroflexia bacterium | reverse complement strand
AGGGTGAATGCGGAAGGGCACCGTGTAATGGTTTCGGCACAGGCTGACCGGTGATATGCCGCGAAACGCCTCCGCCGATAGTTTCAGCGTGTTGACCCTTAATCCACTGACCGGTCTTTCCCCCAACGCAGCCGCAAAAGCCGCATATTCGTCACCGAGAAGGTGTTTCATGAGTTCGAGGAATAGGGTCGGGATGGGAGGTATCGGGTTGGGTGGCATCACAGGTATTATACGCTCTTCACATTCTAGGGGTCTGGGTATTGGTTGGGCGTAGCCGCCAACCAATACCCCAGAAATATCTTTCCACCTTTACTTATTCTGAGGGGCACCTTGGGGCAACGGGTAGAGGGGAAGTCTCCAGACATGGAGGTGAGTATTCAAGAATTATCAACCTTGCGAAAGTCCTGGCAGGTATTATTAGGCAGCTTCTTGGGAAAGGTATAATTGGGTCGATGGAAATGCCTCTTCGGCAGGCAAAAACTCGAAAAGCTGGTATGTCCGGGTTCCCAAGGTGGAATTGCATTTACACCTGGAAGGCGCCATTCCCTATGATACTTTATGGGAATTGATTCAGAAATATGGCGGTGACCCGGCTGTACCGGATCTGAAGTCCTTGCAGCGCAAATTTGAGTATAAGGATTTTCCCCATTTTATTGAAACCTGGATCTGGAAGAACACGTTCCTGCGTGAATATGAGGATTTCACTATTTTTGCTGAAGCGGTGGCGCGTGACCTTGTCAATCAGAACATCCGTTATGTGGAGGCCTTTTATTCGCCGCCGGATTTTGCCCGGCACGGCCTGCACCTCCAGGTTTGACCGAAGCCATTCGCACCGGCCTGGGAAATGTTCCGGAGATCGAGATAGCCTTGATCGCAGATGTAGTTCGCGATAATGGGCCGGAAAAAGCTTCTGCAACGCTGGCGCAGGTCAACGAGGTGCGAAACTTGGGTGTCATCGGGATTGGCCTGGGCGGATCGGAACAGACCTTTCCCCGGAACCCTTCAAGCCGGTGTATGCTGAGGCCCGGCGGCTTGGCCTTCACACCACGGCACATGCCGGGGAGGCTGCTGGGTCGGAAAGCATTTGGGGTGCCATCCGTGCCTTGCATGTCGAAAGGATCGGTCATGGAGTCCGTGCAGAGCGAGGATGAAAAACTGCTGGATTACCTGGCCGAAAAACAGATTCCACTGGAATTGTGCCCGCTATCGAATGTCTGTACCGGAGTGGTAAAGTCCATGGACGAACACCCAGCACAAAAATTATTCCAGCGTGGTCTTTGCATTACCATGAATACTGATGATCCGAAGATGTTTGGGAACTCACTTGCGGACGAATACCGGTTTCTCGAGCAACGCCTTGGTTTTTCTCGTCAGGACCTTCGCACCCTGATTCTGAATGGCATTTCCGCCCTCCTGGATGCCGGCGGGAAGGAAAGCGGAAATCGCCGCGGCTTTTGTGCCAGCCCGGACTGGCAGACGACTTGATGGAGGCATTGATGCGTATCGAAGATCTGAACTGGATGGATGTGGAAGATATCTCAAGCAGGATGACCGGCTGATTCTGGTGATCGGGGCCTGCGAGCAGCATGGCTATCTGTCCCTGCTCTCAGATGTCGAAAATCCCGCTGGCGCTGGCGGACGCGGCCTCGAAGCAGACCGGCGTGCTGGTGGCCCCGCCGCTGAACTTTGGCGCCAGTCCCTATTTCCTCGCCTATCCCGGCACGATCAGCCTGCGGCTCTCCACGCTGCTGGACGCGGTGGAGGATATCGTCCGCTCGGCGTATGGGCAGGGATTCCGGCGCATCCTGGTCTTGAATGGTCATGGCGGGAATAATGGCGTCAAAATGCGCTTGGGTGAACTTGCCAACCAGCTCAGCGGGCTGAAAATCCAGTGGTATGCCTGGTGGATGGCCCACAGCGTGGAAGAAGTCGCCATCCGGCACGACATCAAACCCAACCATGCCAACTGGCTGGAAGCCTTCCCGTTCACGCATCGTGAGCGACCTGCCGGAGGGCGAGAAAGTCCCGCCGGTTGTGCCATCCGATGTGATGGACGCGCAAACCAGCCCGGGAAGTCTACGGCGATGGGTCTTTCGGCGGCAGGTACCGGGTCTCGGAAGAGATGATGCGGGAGATTTTCGACGCGGCGCTGGCGGATATCCTGCAACTATTAAAATTTGATTAGGAGAAGATTTCGACCTTGCCATCGTCTCTTGACGTAATCTGACCAAACATGTATAATTCGCCCCGTTGAGAGATAATCAAAATCTGCGACCATACAGCGAGCGCTTGAAGCAACTGGCTTCGAAGCGCTTGCTTTTGCTTGTCTCTGGCATTTGCGGAATGTTGAGCCAGGAGCTTCAGTTGCAGGTCCTAGTTTGCAAGACGAGGAGACTGGCCTAGTGGAAACCAAGGGACTTGTTTCATTACGCATCAGTCTGGCTTCGCCCGAAACGATCCTTTCGTGGTCGTATGGCGAAGTACTTAAACCTGAAACGATCAACTACCGCAGACTTAGGCCGGAAAAAGATGGGCTGTTTTGCGAGGCCATCTTTGGCCCGACCCGTGACTGGCAGTGTTACTGCGGTAAGTACAAAAATCCCCGCTATAAAGGCATCACTTGCGATAAATGCGGCGTGGAAGTGACCCGCTCGTCGGTGCGCCGCGAGCGCATGGGTCACATCGATCTGGCGACGCCGGTGGCCCACATCTGGTATACGCGCCGCATCCCGTCCTATCTGGGCATGCTGCTCGACGTCTCACGCCGCAACCTGGATCGTGTGCTGTACTTTGCCCAGTACATCGTCAGCTATGTCGACGAGGATGCCCGCCAGAAAGCCCTCAAGCGCCTCGAGGACGAAATCTCCGTCTCCGAGCGGGAACAGGCGAATGTCATCAACTCTAAGATAGCCGAGATCAAAACCGCCCGGGATAAGAAATTGGCTGAACTCCAGCAGCAAAAATCCGAACTGGAGCACCAATACGACGAACAGACTGCCACGAAATTGGAGCCCATCATTCAGGAAGGCCAGCGGTTGGAAAGCTTCTTCCAGGAAAATAAGGGCAAGGTTCTCAACGAGGCGGTTGTCTTTGGCAGCACGGGAACGGTGATAGCCGATGCCGGTATCAAAGTCGGTCGCCTCGCATATTACCAAGGTGCAGAAATTTGTCCAGGGGCGTTTGGATGGGATCGAGAACGAGTTGAAGGATGAGAAGGAGCGTGCCCTGGAAGCTGTCAAGATGGAGGCTGCCAGGTTCAAGGCGGAAGCCGACGAGCAGATGAACGCCTTGCGTTCCCAGCTCGAAGACCAGACCTCCACCAGCCACGATGCCAACGCCCGCCAGCGTGACGAGTTGCTCGAGCTGCGCCCGTTCACCTTCCTGGGTGAGATCCGCTACCGTGAACTGAAGCAGCGCTGGGGCCAGGTCTTCCGCGCCGACATGGGCGCTGAAGCCTTCTACGATATCCTGCGCCGCCTTGACCTGGATAAGCTTTCCGAGGAACTCTGGAAAGAGGTCAGGACCACCAAGTCCAAGCAGAAGCGCAAGAAGGCCACCTCCCGCCTCAAGGTCGCCGAAGCTTTCCGTCGTTCCAAGAATCGCCCTGAATGGATGATCCTCACCGTCCTGCCGGTCATTCCACCGGACCTGCGTCCGATGGTCCAGTTGGACGGTGGCCGTTTCGCCACCTCGGACCTGAATGACCTGTATCGCCGCGTCATCAACCGCAACAACCGCCTCAAGCGTCTGCTCGAACTGGGTGCCCCGGATGTAATTGTCCGCAATGAGAAGCGTATGTTGCAGGAAGCGGTGGATTCCCTGATTGATAATTCCCAGCGCGGCAAGGCCTTATCCCGGCGCGGCCGGCGTGAGTTGCGTTCGCTCAGTGATATGCTCAAGGGGAAGAAAGGCCGCTTCCGCCGCAACCTGCTCGGCAAGCGCGTTGATTATTCCGGCCGCTCGGTCATCGTGGTTGGCCCGCAGTTGAAACTGTTTCAGTGCGGCCTGCCCAAAGCCATGGCATTGGAATTGTTCCGGCCGTTCGTGATTGCCCGGTTGGTGTCGCACAACTATGCTGCCAACGTCAAGGGTGCGCGCCGTTTTATCGAACGGAACCGCCCCGAAGTCTATGAGGCCCTTGAAGAAGTCATCAAGGATCGCCCGGTTCTTTTGAATCGTGCCCCCACCTTGCACCGCTTGGGCATTCAGGCTTTCGAGCCGGTCTTGATTGAAGGGTCGGCGATTCAACTTCACCCGCTGGTATGTACAGCCTTCAATGCTGACTTCGACGGCGATCAGATGGCCGTGCATGTGCCGCTTTCTGACAAGGCTGTCCAGGAAGCACGACGCCTGATGCTGGCTTCCAAAAACCTGCTCAAACCCGCTGATGGTGAGCCGATCATCGCCCCATCCAAGGATATGGTGTTGGGCGTTTTCTATATGACCATGGAGCATGCCCGGGACCACAAGGGCGATGGGCGTGCTTTCTCTGATATAGATGAAGTTGATCTCGGTCTATCCAGTTGGGTCAGATGGATGTCCATAGCAAGATCAAAGTCCGCCTGACCACCTGGTATGACGAGAAAGAATAACCGCCTGCCCGAAGCGGAAACCCGCATCATTGACACGACCGTCGGGCGTGTCTTGTTCAACCGTATCCTGCCCGAGAAGGTCCAATTTATCAATCGCCAGTTGGAAAAAGGCGGCGTCAAAGATCTGATCGCTGAAGTTTATGAACTCTATGGACAGGATGTGACCACCGAAACAGCCGACGCCATCAAGCGGATCGGCTTCGAGTATGCCATGCGATCCGGCACGACCATCGCCGTTAGCGATATCACCATCCCGCCGGAGAAGTCGGAAATCATCGACCAGGCGCTCAAGGACGTGGAATTGGTGCAACGCGATTTCCGCCGTGGCCTGCTAACCGAACAGGAACAGAACGAGCGTATTATTCAGACCTGGCAGCAGACTACCACGGATGTTGCCAAGGCTGTCAAGAGCTACCTGGACCCGGATGGCAACCTGGCCACCATGGCCAACTCCGGCGCGACCAAGGGTGGTTTCGGCCCCATCTCGCAACTGGCCGGTATGCGCGGCCTGATGGCTGATCCGTCTGGACGTATCATCCCTATGCCGATCCGCTCGAACTTCCGCGAAGGCCTGACGGCCCAGGAATATTTCATCTCGACCCACGGCGCCCGTAAGGGCCTGGCCGATACTGCCCTGCGTACTGCCGATGCCGGTTATTTGACCCGCCGCCTGGTGGATATTGCCCAGGATATCATCATCAACGAACACGATTGCGGTACCCACCTGGGCATCTGGATCCGCCGGAAGGACGACGTAGCCGGCCAATCTATGATATCGCGTTTGTATGGTCGCCTGGTTGCCGAGCCTGTGCTTGACCCGAAAACCGGGGAAGTGCTGGCTGAGCGGGATGACCCTCTGGACCACGAACTGGCTCGCAAGATCGCTGTGGCCGGAGTTGAGGAAGTCAAAGTCCGTTCAGCGTTGACCTGCGAACTGACTCACGGTATCTGCTCGAAATGCTATGGAATTGACATGGCGCGCGGCACGATGGTTGAAATGGGTTCGGCAGTCGGGATCGTGGCTGCCCAGTCCATCGGCGAGCCTGGCACGCAGCTGACTCTGCGGACCTTCCATACTGGCGGTGTTGCAGCGGGTGGCGATATTACCACCGGTCTGCCGCGCGTGGAGGAACTCTTCGAATCCCGCAAGATGCCGAAGGGTGAAGCAGTCGTCGCCGAGATTAAGGGTACGGTCCGTATCATCCAATCCGACAAGTATGCCGATATGCGCCTGGTACGGGTGGAACACAGTGAAATGATCCATGATGAGTTCGACGTGCCAAGGGAATGGAAGATACAGGTCAAGGACGAGGCGGAGGTCAAGGTTGGTGATGTGATCGCAACACTTGATGAAGCCACCATCGCAGCTGAACACGCTGGCAAGGTTCGTGTGGAAAAGCGCAAAGTCTATGTTTCACACGAACAGCATGAGGAGGTCGAACACGAAATCCCGACCACCCTGCGCCTGCTGGTCAAGGAAGGCGACCATGTTGATGAAGGTCAGCCGTTGACGGAAGGTTCGTTGAACCCGCACCGCGTCCTGCGTGTCCAGGGACGCGAAGCCTGCCAGATGTATCTCCTGAACGAGATTCAAAAGGTTTACCGTTCCCAGGGTCAGAACATCCATGATAAGCATTTCGAAGTCATCATCCGTAAGATGATGAGCAAGGTGCAAGTTACCCGCCCGGGTGAAACCAGGTATCTGCCTGGTGATGCCGTCGAGCGGCTGGAGATCCAGAAAGTCAACGAACAACTGCTGGCTGAAGGGAAAGTACCTGCCAAGTTCCATGAATTGCTGCTCGGCGTGACGAAGGCTTCTTTGAGCACCGACTCGTTCCTTTCGGCTTCCTCGTTCCAGCATACCATCAAGGTGCTGGCGGGGGCGGCCATCGGTGGAACCACCGACCCGTTGTATGGGCTGAAGGAGAACGTTATTATCGGCAAGCTGATCCCGGCTGGAACGGGCTTCATCCATGGCCGCTTTACCATCACCGAACAGGCCCTCAAGCAGGCAGGCTCCTCCCAGTGGACCGAGATCCAGGATACTGGTTCATCGGATTAGAGTTCCGGCCTGCCCAGTGACGTACCTGTACCTGCCCTGTCCGTCCACCTGTGCCTGCGGCACGGTGCAGGCAGGACAAGCTGGCGCAGGCAGGCACTTGGGAAAGTTTTGTCGGGGCGGTCCTGCGACCGCCCCGTTTTTTTTTGCTCAATTCTTCTCTTCCCTTTGGGTGTCATGAAGCGTACCCGCGGATTGTATTGTAGAGTTGTTTTTGGTATCGAAATAATGTATGATGTTTATGGAAGCTTGGTTGCCACGGAAAGGAGCTGGAATGTCTAGGAACAAATCCATCGTGATAATTGTCTCCATTTGCCTCATTACCATCCTGGCCTGTAATCTGTCAAGCCCCGCTGCGGTTAGCGGGACGAATCCGGACACGGCGGCCGCCACCGCTGCCCTGCAAACCCAAGTCGCTTTGCTGGTGGCCTCGACCTCAGCAGCGCAGACTGCCGTTGCCCAAGCCCTTGCGGAAACCCAGACTGCCGTTGCCCAATCTCTTGCGGAAACTCAGACCGCCATGCCCACCAATACCCCCGAATTCACTTTTACGCCGTCTATAACGCCTACACCAACCTTCACCCTTACCCCCACCACCCCTATGGTCAGCGTTTCACTGAATACCAACTGCCGCAACGGACCCGGTGATCCATATGATTTGGTAGGTTCGTTGCAGGTGGGGCAGAATGCCGAGGTGGTTGGGCAGACTTCAGATGGCGGATAC
This sequence comes from uncultured Chloroflexia bacterium, assembly GCA_963827305.1. Lineage (GTDB taxonomy): Bacteria > Chloroflexota > Anaerolineae > Anaerolineales > Villigracilaceae > UBA877. The sequence goes on along the minus strand of CAWHAM010000007.1, from coordinate 160,409 downwards.
TGGATAGTCCGCCTCCCGGGCAGCCCGGCCAAGCCCTGCTGGTTGTGGAGCAAATATGCCACCATCACAGGAAACTGGCAGGCCCTGCCGCTAGTGACTCCGCCGCCCACACCCACTCCTGCGGCCAACTTTGATGTATCCTATGTCGGCATGGTTACCTGCGGTGGTGAATACGACTTCACTTTCAAGATCTCCAACTCTGGCAGTATCACTTGGGAATCCATCAAAATTGTCATAAAAGATACGGTCACTGCTACCGTTGAAACACATACCCGCGACTCATTCAAACGATATTCTGGTTGTACCTCCAGCGGCGAGGACCTAAACCTGGATCCCGGCGAAATCGGCTACGCGACCAGCGTCGATCCCGGTCAATTCTCATACAACCCCGCAGGCCATGCAATGAAGGCCACCGTAACCGTCTGTTCTAAGGATGCCTTGGCAGGGACATGTCTGAGCAAGGTGGTAACGTACACTCCCTAGATGGTAAAGGGAGGCCGCGCGGGCCTCCCTTTTTCTTTTCTCCTTGACGCTTTCTGACTTTCCCCGTAAGATAGCATATTAGAACATAATTGCGAAAACCCACCCCATCCCTCCCCATTTTCCTTTAGGAAAATGGGGAGGGTGGACCGCAGGGCTGGGAGGGGCAAGGAGTCACTATGGAACTCGGTCTCGTCCGTAAAATTGATATCGACCGCGAGATGCAGGCGGCCTACCTCGATTACGCTATGTCGGTCATTGTTTCGCGCGCCCTGCCGGATGCGCGTGATGGTCTTAAACCCGTCCAGCGCCGCATCCTGTATGCCATGTACGATATGGGCATCCGTATTGACAGCCCCTATCGCAAGTCTGCCCGAATTGTGGGTGAGGTGCTCGGCAAGTACCACCCACACGGTGACCTGTCGGTCTATGAATCCATGGCACGCATGGCTCAGGATTTCTCCATGCGTACTTTGCTGGTGGACGGACAGGGTAACTTCGGATCGGTGGATGGTGATCCCCCGGCTGCCATGCGTTACACCGAGGCCCGCCTGGCTGCTCCAGCCTTGGACCTCTTGGCCGATATTGGCAAAAACACGGTGGATTTCATTGAAAACTTCGACGGCACCCTCACCGAGCCGGTGGTGTTGCCATCGGCCATTCCCAATCTGCTCGTCAACGGTGCCACTGGCATTGCCGTCGGCATGGCCACCAACATCCCACCCCACAACCTTTCTGAGGTCGTGGATGCCTGCGTGTACATGCTCGAGAAATGGGACAAACTCGACGACATCAATGTGGATGATCTGATGGAGTTCGTCGAAGGACCCGATTTTCCCACTGGCGGCGTCATCATCGAGCAGAAGGGCGAGGAAGGAATCGAGGCCGCTTACGGCAAAGGCCGCGGCAAGGTCACCATCCAGGCCATGGCCCATTTTGAAGAGATGGAGCGTGGTAAAAGCCGCATCATCGTCACAGAGCTTCCGTATCAGGTCAACAAGTCCAGCCTGATCGAGCGGATTGCCGAACTGGTGCGGGATGGGCATCTGGAAGGCATAACCGATCTGCGGGACGAGTCCGACCGTCAGGGATTGCGCATCGTCATCGAATTGACCAAAAACGTTGAGCCCGAAAAGGTGTTGGCCGACCTGTTCAGGCGTACACCCATGCAATCCACATTCAGCATTAACCTGCTGGCACTGGTGGACAACGAACCGCGCTTGCTGAACCTGAAACAGGCCCTGCGGGTCTATCTCGACCATCGGCTGCTGGTTATCAAGCGCCGGGGCGAATTCGACCTGGAACGGGCGCGTGCCCGTGCCCACATTCTGGAAGGGTTGATGGTGGCTCTGAAACACCTCGATGTAATCATCGCACTCATCCGAAGTTCCCCGGATGTGGAGACTGCCCGCACCAGATTGATGAAACGCTTCAAACTGTCCGAGCTGCAAGCCAACGCCATCCTCGAAATGCAGTTACGCCGCTTGGCTGCGTTGGAACGCAAGAAGATCGAGACGGAATATAAGGAGACGGTTGCGCTTATCAAAGACTTGGAGGGTTTGCTTAAATCCCCCAAGAAGATGCGCGTTGTGGCCTCAGAGGAATTGCTAAAGGTGAAGGACGCCTTCGGTGACCGTAGGCGTACGCAAATTGTCAGCCTGAAAGGCCGTAAAGCCAAAAAAGCCCCTCTTACGACCGCAGAACTGGTCAAGGAACAGGTGGTCTGGATTGGCATGACCGCGGATGGGATGGTTGCTCGTACACGCGCTGACAAGCCGCCACGTCTCTCCGGTTCTGAAGCGCCCAAAATCCTTGTGAAGGCGAACGCAACGGATACGCTCTATCTGATTTGTGAGCGCGGGTTGGCTGCGGCAGTGGCTGTGCATACCCTTCCGGAGGCTGAAAAGCTGGCGGATGGCAATCCGTTCAATAAACAGTCGCCGCTCCAGGCCGATGAGTTGCCTGTGGCAGGCTTTGCCCTGCCAGTCCGCAAATCTGACCTGCCCGAAGAAACTTGCGTGCTGACGGTCACACGCGGCGGGATGGTCAAAAAGAGCTTGGTCAGCGAATTGCCCGGTCCTTCTGCACAGACGTTCAAACTCGCCAACGTTAACGACGGCGACAGCTTGGGCTGGGCCGTTCTAACTGACGGTGGGAAGGAGATCCTGCTGGCTACCACGCAAGGCATGACGATCCGGTTCAGTGAGGAGGACGTCCGCCCAATGGGGCTGGCAGCCGCGGGAGTCAACGGAATTAAACTGGGCGTCGGGGATGCAGTTGTAGGAGTACAAGTTCTGCCGGTGGAAGGCGAGATATTCCTGGTCGCTTCGGATGGAAAAGCCAAGCGGGTGGAGCAAAAAGACTTCCCGGCGCAGGGACGCTACGGAAAGGGCGTGATCGGCTGGGAATTGCCACCCCGCGTGGTACTGGCCGGGCTGGCAGCGGGCAAGAAGAATGACATTATTACCCTGCACCTGGCCAAGGCCGCCCCCAAGATGACTCGCTTGGACGCAGCGCCGTTGCGTAAGCGTTCCGCAGTCCGTGGCGAGGTTGTCGTGGAAGCGAAGCCCGGAGATGCCTTGCTGGGTGTTACTGAGGGATGGGCCGTGGAACGGTTTGTGGTGATGGGGAAGAAGGAAGAAACGGGAAAAAAGAAATCCTCGAAAAATAAGAAGGTAGCGCAGAAGAAGCATTAAATCACAAAAAATAGAACGATAACATAAAAAAAAGCCCCACGCAGGAGGCGGAACTCAGGCGTGGGGTATTTATTTGGCCAGGGATCCGCAGGGTTCATCCTTCCACCCTGGTCGGTATTTCTTTTATGCGCTTCTTCTCATTCAATCTAAGCATATACAGGGCCGTTCCGGCATTCCGGCCGAGGGCGGAGAGGTCGTTCAGGTGATCACGCGAATAGCCACGGCCCTGTGGGCGTGGACCGATTGCCAGGATGCCAACCAGATCATATACCTTCAGGCGCGCAACGGTTAGCGGCACGAGGATCGCAAATGGACCGCCTTCTGGCAGGCTGATCACGGTCGCATTCTCCAGTTTTTTCAATAATTCTTCGGAAAAGTGGAATTTATATGCATCCGAAGGATGGATGTTAAGCACTTCTGTTAGGACCAAACCCTGCCTCTCCAGGAGAAATAATGCGCCACTCGTACTTTGCAGTAGAGTTGGGACAGTGGTCACCAAGGTATGCCCCAGGTCGGTGTGAGTCAGGTAAGTCCACATTTCTGGGCGCAGTTCGACCAGCGCCTCGCTGTAGTCGATCCGGTCCTTGTAGAAACGGGTATTGACCCACTTCTCGACCCATTTCCGGACGGGCCGGTAAATAACGGCGACCTGGAGACTGGATAGTAACGCTCCCAACCAGCTTATCTGTTTACCGAATAGCTGCTCGGAGGCATAGTTCAACACCTGCGTCGTCAGCACCCATACCAGCATCAGGAATAATGTCACCAGACTGTAGACGAGTGTGCGGTTGATATAAAGATCCGTATCCCACAACCGGTAACGATAAACGGCGAGCACAAAGCTCAGATCCAATACCAGTATCGATAGAGTTACCCAGACATTTACCAAAAGTTGATATAGAAGATATTGCGTATACGGTAAAAGGTAAGAAAGCAAAAAGGACGCCAGATCAAGGATGGCAATGATTAAGAAACATGCCACCGCCCCAAAGACTACCCACTTGGTCTGCTGGCGTTCAACCGGGGAAGAGACTCGCCGGTAACGATACAATTGTGCGAATGCGCCTAAGGCAAGAAAACCGATCCATAGAAAAAAATCCACAAGCGAATTACGAATGGTTTGCAGATTCAGAAAATCCAGAACTGCTGGGAGAACCAGGAGCATGGAAATCCAGCGGGTCCAGCGTGGTTCGAAATGGCCGGAGGGAAAGATAAAAAAGACAACGATCATGGATACCATTCCGACCATATAGATCAAATAATTGATGAACAGCACTTTCAACCTGACTGTACCAAACCCTACTGGTGACAGCAGGAATGAAGCAAAGGCAATCATGGCAAAAGCCACCAGGATAACCAGCCAATCGTTGGAGCGGCGGAGGAAAACGAGCGGGCTGGATAGGATTACCCCAAGCGCAAGCAGGCAACTGAACACGGTATTGTAGATAAAGAGGAATCGGACTGATAAATGCAACTGCGCGAGCAATTGCAGGAACCTGCCGGCATAAACTAGGGAATACTGGCGCGGAGCAGCACTGCCGGTCCGGACGGTGATTGTCACCGGGTCACCTATTTTCCCTGATAAAGCCTGGTTCGCCTGAGCCTCGGATGATACCCGGATGCCATTGACCGCCAACAAAGCGTCCCCTAACCGGACGCCGGCTGAGCCGGCATCTCCAGCAGGATCAACAATCACGGCAATCAAACTCCCATTCTGAGCCTGCCTGACTGCCAATCCTATCGCTCCCCGGTTCCACCAGTCCAGGTAAGTCTGGAAACCGGCTGCAAAAAAAATCAAGACAAGCGAAAACAGGATAATATAGGCTCCCCGTGCCAGCCATAGACGGGTGCCGCGCAGTCGTCGCTCGTGGTGTTTATGTGCTTCTCCAGGAATAGGTTGTGCAGGGCTTTCTACCATTCTGGCCTCCGCAAGACGAATCAATAGCCTCATTCATCTGTGAATAATCCATGCCTGAGGCACAATACCCGTTATGCGGGTATTGTGGTAAAAATTGGTTTTCCGATCAAGAAATGAAAGTGTAATCCAGGATGATTTTCCCGCTCTCCACAACGAGCGTCGTTTCTCCGCTGAACGGGCCGGCTTTCCATGAAAAATGACATAAATCATCTTCCGCCTTTGCCTGGGAGATGGTGAAAATGCTGCCCGCAGGCAGGCTGTCGAAGAAGGCGGTGTAACCGGTTTGGATGACCTCCGAGCCGGGCAGGATCTGGTCAGCCCGCACCTGGATCGCCGCCGGGTCATACAGCGCACTGGTCTGTGCAGCACGCCTGCCACTTAGAGCAGATAGGAATTGCGCCAGGAACGCATCAGCATCCAACGGGGATAGGGCAGGCGTTTCCTGTTTGCGGATGTCGGTCGAAGTTGGCCAGGCAAAGTCGGCTATCGTCGTCCATAAGAGCGGTAAATCACGGCGGCAGGCATCCCAGTTGAAGAAGTTGATCGCCTGGAGACCGAGCACTTTGGCGGTGTTCAAGAAATCGTTGACTTCCTCTGAGGTCGGGCTCCAGCCGGATCTGGAGAAGGCCGCGCCGGTGGGGATGCAAGGCTTGGCATTGGGCAGGGCGTCACACTGGCGCTTGGACTCACGCAACTGAGCACCGGCGTTATGGGCCTGTTCCCAGCTGACCTGAGGCATGTGCAGGTCACAGAATTCAAGCAAGCTGGACCAGGGCAGCTCGGGGTGGTAATTGGGGAAACGGTAGGAACTTAAGGCGATCGGGATTTTCAACGCCTCGTGTACAGCGGACATGAATTGTTGGGCGGCACTGGCCATGCCGGCTCGGCTATATTCGTCCTTGGCTTCCACCACGTAACCATCCAGACCAAGGGCTTGCGTGCGCACGATGGCGAGGTCTGCTTCAGCGGAGGGATCATTGCCGTGGACAGCATGCCAACCCCATACGGCAATTCCACCTGCGTGCAAAGCCTGGACAACCGGTGCTGTAATATCGCTTCCGGAGGCATCCACTCCGAAAGCCCTCTCACCATCCGCGATCTTAATGACCACATGACTTAGGCCGGCTGCCTGAGCTGTGGCCAGAATGGAAGCGGGCTCACCGCCTTCGCATTCGGGCAGGACGAAAGTAAAAAAACCTTTACCTTGGAGAATCATGCTTCCTCCATACGCCTGACGATCGGATTTTCCCATCAGGTACGTTCCACGCAGTATCTATGGATTAATATTTCCAACCAATCCCAATTCTGGGGCGATTTTTCGCATCGCCAGGATGACGTTGCCGACATGCTCCCAGAGTTCGATGCCAAATTCCGCCGTGGATTTTTCGATCTCGGAACGGTTCGCTCCGGCGGCGAAGGTTTTGTCTTTCCACTTCTTTTTGACAGAACTGGCCTCCAGGTCGAGCAGGGAGCGGGAAGGGCGCACCAGGGCGACTGCAGTCACCAGACCGGTGACTTCATCACAGGCATACAGTGCTTTTTCCATGGTCGTGACGCGCGGAATTCCGGTATGATCGGCGTGGGAAAGCACGGCCCGGATGATCTCTTCCGGCACACCGCGTTCGCGCAGGATCGGCTCGCCTGCTGCTGGATGCTCTGGGAGAGTTGGGTGGATTTCCCAGTCGAAGTCGTGCAATAGACCGGTAATTCTCCATTTTTCAGTATCTTCGCCGAACTTGTCCGCGTAGAAACGCATGGCGGCTTCGACTGAAAGCATGTGCTTGACAAGGTTTTCGTTTTTGACGTAATCACGTACCAGGGCAAGGGCATCGTTGCGGTTCATGGTTTCTCCGAAAAAATGGGGAGTGGATCGCCCAGCACCGGAACGGGATGACCTATATTCACATCCCACAGTGCGGCGACCGTGGCCAGCAGTTCGCGTGCATTCCAGTATAGCATGGAAGATATACGGTAAATGCGCAGGTCAAACTCAACCCCGACCAATTCGACGCCGAGCCGGTTGCAAAGATAAAGTACACGCGGCATGTGGAAAGCCTGCGTCACCAGGATGGCCTGGTCGACCTTGAAAATGGCTTTGGAACGATAACAGGTATCGTATGACCGCCGTCCGGCATAGTCAAGGACAATCGCTTCGTTGGGCACGCCGAGAGAAAGGGCCTTTTGCCGCATCGCTTCGGGTTCGTTGTAATTAACGAAGCGGTTATCCCCGCTCATAAGCAGTTTTTCAACTTTCCCCTCAAAGTACAGCTTCGCCGCAGTGGTGACACGGTCCACCAACACCGGGGTGGCTGCGCCGTTGCGGGTCAGGCCGGCACCGAAAACAATCGCGACGCGCTGCCTTGGAACTCTGCTGGTGGTGTAGATGCGCCCGCGCGCATACAACCCGGTCACCAGGCGTGGTGCGAACAGGATTAGCAGTCCAAGCACGACCAGGATGAGGAGCAGTTTCAGTAACATTGGTAGGAGTCGTTTGCACACAGGCGGGATTGTACCATGCCAAAAAGCGTGATATTTCAACAAAGAAACCTGTTTCTGATGGAAGACAGGTTTCGGTTTGAGAAGATATGTTTTCGGCCTAAAACAGCCATTGAATATGGTCGATACATTATTTGAATGGGTAAATCCTTTCAAATAATTCGAGTCTCAAACCAGAACCTGCCGGATCTTCGCGCTGGCGAAGTCCATCAATGCAACCACGATCACGATAAAGGCCACCACGGTCCCGGCTTTATGGTATTGAAGGGAACCAAAGAAGGTGGTCAGGGTTAGACCAATGCCACCACCGCCCGCAAACCCAATGATTGTCGCCATACGCACATTGATATCCCATTGGTAGATCAAGTAAGAGATAAAGGGCGGAGCGATCTGAGGTAGAACGGCGTAGACAATTGCTTGGAAACGGTTGGCACCTGTCGCAGTGACAGCCTCGATCGGGCCGGGGTCGATGTTTTCGATTGCTTCCGAGAACAATTTGCCGATCAGCGCAAATGAGGTCACCGCTAGTGCCAGCGTTCCTGCGAACGGACCGATGCCGACCCAGAATATGAAAATGACCACATAAAGAAGTGCTTCGATTGAACGTAGAATATTGAAAATCGCCCTGGTCATGTAATACAGCCAGGCAGACAACCGGCTGCGGCCGGTCAGATTCTTCGCAGCCAGGAAACTGAATGGCAGGGCAAGGATGGCACCCAGGGTGGTTGCCAGGAGTGCCTGGAAAATCGTGACCAGCATTTGTTGGGAAACGACTTGTATCACATCCTTGGCCAGGTCGATGCTGATGAAATCTTTAATCAGCCGGCCGAAATTCTTGCCGGGTTCGAATAAATCCCGCAGGCTGATCCCTGCAACATTCCAGCAGTAAGTGAAAGCGGCGAGAGCCAGGATCACGTAGAATATGATCTTCAAGGTCGCTCCAGCCCGGTGTATTGTCCTGTCTTTTTGGGGCTGGTCCTTCAGGATGTTTTCACGCCATTTCTCGCTGATGTAATCCACAATGATGATGACAACGGCCACAGCCCAGAGCGCAGTGGCATATTGCTGGTACCCACCCATGCGAACGGTTTCGATCACGAAGAAGCCGATGCCCCCGCCGGCGACAAAACCGACCACGGTGGCGGAGCGCATATTGATATCCCAGCGTAGGAGTGAATAGGACAGGAAGGATGGAATGATCTGCGGTATGACCGCGTAACGAATGACCTGGATCAAGTTGGCACCCGTGGCGGTAACGGCCTCGACCGGACCCGGATCGATGTGTTCGATCTCCTCCGAGAATAATTTTGCCAGCGCAGCCACCGAGTGGATGGTCAGGGCAATGACGCCCGCGAAACTCCCCAGGCCGACCCAGACAATGACGATCAAGCCCCAGACAATCGTGTCTATCGCGCGCACAATGTTCAGGATGGTGCGCATGATGTAGTAGACGACGACCCCGCCTGGGAGGCGCGACATGATGTTGTGAGCCGCCAAAAAGCTGATCGGGATGGCCAGGATGGTTGAGAAGATGGTTGCCATCAATCCCATCGCGATGGTTTCGATCAGAGAACCACCGACGAAAGTTTTCGCTTCATTTCCGGCTTGTGCCAGCCCCAAACTGACTTCCCATTTCGGTGGGGCCATCATTTTTACCCGGCCGATGATGTCGCCCAGGTTGTCACTGGCCCGGATCGGTCCGGCAGGTGTACGGTGGGCCAGTTTATCGCCGATATAGCTATACATGCATTGCCAGGCGCAGATCTGGTCCTCGCCGTTGACCGACATGGTGATCAGATCGGGATTGAGCAGGTTTGTGGCCACGGTACGGGCATCGTTGAAGCGTTCGACTAACCGGCTCAACTTGACATTCGTGACATTCCAGGCGATTACATAAAGAACGACACAAGCCAGTAGGATCCCCGGCAGGAGGTTGAATCTCTTTTTCGCTGCCAGGGCTCGCGTATCCAGTACATTCCAGATCCAGAACAGGCTCAAGGGCAGCCATAACCAGCTGGTCGTCAGCTTGCCCAGGCTGACTTCGCCGATATTTTGGTGTATAAAGAAATAGTCGGTGATGTAAACAAGTAGGAGGGTCGAGATAAAGATCACCAGGCCCCGGCCTCGTTTTTTCAAAATTAGTTGTCCAAGCCCGGGAATAAAAAGCGAGCAAATGACAGGCAGGATGCCGTTATTGACAGGCGTCGGATTTCTATTAGGAATTGCCATAAGGTTTTGGAGAACAGGGAAGGGTTCAAAATGCGGCAGGCGATCTGGCCGGGAGTCTCAAACGATTGAGATTCTTTCGGCTTCCTGCCCGTAGATGGCCTTGAATTGTGCGTCGTCGATTTGCGTTGGTAAACCCTGGAAGACCAGTTCGCCGTCCTTGAGGGCAATTGCGCTGGTGGCGTAGCGGTGGACCAGGTCGAGGAAGTGCAGGCTGCATATCACGGTGATGCCGCGTTCCTTGTTCAACTGTTCGAGATATTTCAGGATGGAATGCGCCAGGACTGGATCCAGGGAGGCAACCGGCTCATCCGCCAGGATCAGTTTGGGTTCCTGCATTAAAGCACGCGCGATCCCGACGCGTTGTTGTTGACCGCCCGAGAGCGAGTCGGCCCGCACGTGGGCCTTATCGGCCAGACCAACCTGTTCGAGACTGGCGATAGCGCGCTGGTTATCCTCTGCGGAAAACAACTGCAGGGAACTGGAAAACGTGTTGACGTATCCCAGCCGGCCTGACATGACATTCGCCATCACTGACGATCGTTTTACCAGGTTGAACTGCTGGAAGACCATGCCGATCTGTCGTCGGATCTTGCGGATTTCAGTGCTTGATGCAGCTGTGACATCCTGGTCGTTCCAGATCACCTTGCCCGAGGTCGGCTCGATCAGCCGGTTGATGCAGCGTAACAGGGTGGATTTCCCCGATCCGCTCAATCCGATCACCGCTAAAAACTCGCCATCCTTGACCTCGAAGCTGACGTTTTTCAGCGCCTGGGTGCCGTTCGGATAAACCTTCGTGAGATTTTCGATTTTTAACATGGTCGTTTTTGGATGCCGGAACTATGGGAAAAATAAGAACCTGGCAGGTCATTGTGACCTGCCAGGTTTGAAAAGTAATTACTTGACGAGGGTGGTTGGATCGACGCCGGCTTTCTTCAAAACAGCGATGAAAGCATTATAGAAGTCTGGTTTAACCTGTATGAACGAGTTGTAGTTGTACAAGCTCTTGAGAACATAATTACCGCCCGGATCCTTCGCCATGGCCAGCATGCCTTCGACAATGACGGCCTGGAGTTTGGGGTCCAAGCTCCTGATGAACTGCATGCCATCGTTCGGGATGCTATCGGTGTCGGCGAAGATAGTCACCTTGGTGGCGATGTCAGGATAGGTTGCAGCCAGGTTGGTGGGTTTATCGGTAAGTATGTTGATGAAGGCCACACCTGCATCACAATCGCCTTTATAGACGGCGATGGCGACATTCGGGTGGGAACCGGCCATCGTCACGGCTTTGAAATCCTTATCGGGATTGATGCCATTAGCCTTAAGGATAATGTTCGGAACGATGTAACCGGAGGTTGAGTTCGGATCGACGAAGCAGAAGGTCTTGCCCTTCAGGTCTGTGAAGCTCTTGATCCCGGAGGCCACGGTAGGCGATGAACTCGCCCTTGTAGAACGGCTCAGGTTGTCCGGCGAGCGCCTTATCCGGATCCAGATCGTTGGTGGCGTAGTTACGTATGGAAAGCAGGACGGGGAAAACACCGTATTTAACATTCGCCAGGATGGCCGAGAACGTATTCAGGAAGCCGACCTGGGCCTTCTCAGCCCCCATGGCTTCGATGGAGGCCGCAAAGCTCGTGCCTACTTGCATCTTGAAGGTGAGGCCGGTCATCTTGCTCAAGCAATCGGCGATGGCGGTCCCAGCCTTGGTGATCTTGCCGGTGTCTCCGGAGGGGACGAAGGTGATCACGATCGGCTTATCGGGTGAGCCGAGCGCACCGGCGGCAGCAGTCGGGGCATCTGCCAGCTTGGCGCAGACGGGGGGTGGGATGGGCGTGTTTGTCGGGGTGGGAGGAACCGGAGTCAAGGTTGGTAAGAGAACCGGTACTTCCATCGTTGCTGTGGGCGGAACAGCGGTAGGCGGTTTTGTCGCCACGGGAGCAGCTGTGGGCGTTGCGGCTGTCCCGCAGGCGGTCAGCACCATGACAGCCACCACCAGGACTGATACGAACAGGTACATCTTCTTCATTGTTATTTCTCCTCTCATTAAGAAACAGATTTGGCGGGGATTATTCTCCCCATCGACTATTTTATATTATCTCGGATTCCCAAATAAGACAAGTACAACAAGCTTAAAAAATCCAAATTTTCAGTATAATGATAGTATGGCAAATAAAACTGTCTTTAAAATCTTCCTGATCCTCCTGGCAATCGCAATTATTTGGCTCGCTGTAGCAGTGGTGAACCGTAGCATTACCAACACCTTGAATCCGCTGCAACGCGCCAACAGCCAGCTTGGCACACAGGTCTTCATGTTACTCCATCCCACTCCCACCATCCTCCCGGATCCGGTCACCGTGATAAACCAGGTCCAGGCCCTTGCCCGTCTGGAAACGATCCGCTATACGGTTGAGAAATTGATTACCGCCGAGACCAATCAGGGTGTGCTGGCTGCACTTTTTGGAGACCGCCTGCTCTTTGTGGCGCATGGCTATGTAATTGCCGGGATTGATATGGGCAAGATTCAACCGCAAGACTTATGGCTGGATGGTAACGTGCTTAATATCCGCTTGCCTGCCGCGGAAGTGCTGGTAGCCGCCCTAAATAATGACAAATCATATGTCTATGATCGCCAGACCGGGCTCTTAACGAAGGGTGATCCCGGTTTGGAAACCCAGGCGCGCCAGGTGGCTGAGAACGAGATCCGTAAAGGCGCTCTGGAGGACGGTATTCTGGATCAGGCCTCGGCAAATGCACAGACCTATCTGCACTGGTTCTTTGAAACGCTTGGGTATAAGCTGATTAATTTTGTTTCCCCTATACCGTAAAAAATCAATCACCTGTTGGATGGCCGTTTCTCCGTCCAGGACGGGTGCCCATACTTGGTTTGCACCAGTTCTTCGGCGCGACTTTTTTCATTGAGGGTCAGATCTCCCAGCTGGAGCTCCAAAGCGAGCACCTCCCCGAAAGCCTTTGCGATTGCCCGGGCTGCTTCGTCCCATGAGACCTTGCGATCCAGCGCATTCTCCACCGTGGTCGCCCTCCTGAGCAACCGCTCAGCCGCAAGGCTGCGGGATTCTTCGTCGGAAAAGGTCAAAACCTGCAGGATGCGTGTCAGATCTCCACTCAACGGCAGGGAACCGTGCTGGAGTACACCTTCTTTCCGGCGCGCCTGTGCCGAACCGACCAGTTTCTTTCCGCCGACGGTGATTTCATACGTGGAGGGTACTTCGAAGCAGACCGGGTTGTTACCCGGGCTGCGCGTTGCAGGAGAGTTCTCATGTACTTCAACCTGCATGCTGCTTGAACCAGTACCGCCCCGTCCTGGCCCGCCTGTGTCTGCAGCACAGGTATAGGCGGGCGGGACAGGGCAGGTATAGGTGAGCAGGTTCAAAGCCTCCACCAGCGCTTGTGCCAGCCGGCGATAGGATTTCGAGCACCGTTCCGGCCACCCGCGCTTCGTTGAGTGGTGCGATCACCGAATACGTCAGTTCATCGGTATGCAGTACTGCCCGTCCTCCGGTCGGACGGCGTACCACCTCCCAACCGCGTTCCCGCAATCTGGGAATGTCTACATCGGTGAAGGACTGGGCATAACCGAGCGATAGACAGGCCGGATCCCAGGCGTACAACCTTAGTGTGGGTGGGCTTCCGCCGCCTCCCACGGATTTGAGAATGGCTTCATCTACCGCCATATTCCAGGCGCCGTGTGCGGGAGGGGTTTTTAGCAAGCGCCAGGTATCCATAGGAAGATATTCTATCTGAGGAGAGAAGGAATGGGTAAATCACAGCCGTGACATTTTGCTTCGATTATTGACCTGGTTAAATCTCTAGAATCCGGTAGGGATAAACGTTAATGATAGTTGTGGTAGCCACCTTTGTGATGGGTGACATGATATTGCCCTTATAAATCATGGTATGGCCATGCAGGAAGAAGCGCGGTTTGAATGTTTGGATAAAATCTCTGAAGGCCGAAAAACCTACGTGAGCCTGGTCAACCTCATCATGGATGCCGCGGGGTGGCGAGTGGGCTATAAAAATGTCCAGAATATTGCCGTGTCTTGGTAGATACCAGAGCAACTTGGGGATGAAAACAGACATGCGGGAATACATTTGGGATTGGGTGTATTGGTTAGGCACCCCTGGTCTATAGCGTATGCTGCCGCCAATCCCTGCAATATTCAGGCCTTTGACACACTGCACTTTTCCGTCCAGGCAGTCGCCACCTTGGGCATGCGCCGACGGAACCTTCGCATCATAAGCGGGGTCATGGTTGCCAGGTACGTAAAGTAATGGAATGTTGAGTGATGTGACGAGGAATTCCAGATACTCATATGGTAAATCGCCACAACCAAGTATCATCTTGATGTCACGGAAGCGTTCAGCAACCTGTGCCGAGTAAAGTCGGTCTACCACCATATCGCTGACGGCAAGGATTTTCAATGGGTGCTCCAAAATGTATTTTGCCCCAAAGTACGCTTCCACGCAAGGTCAGGCGGACTGCAGATTAAAGGCAACCCTCAGTCAAGCTGGCGGTAATATGTGTTTCATGGAGCTTATGAAAGCCTCGGGTTGCATTTCCTGCCTGGGGTGGCTATAATCCATATAGTTCGCGGATGTTCAGGAGGCGACTCTGGATACTCATACAGATGCAGCACCAGTTGAAAAGGAACCGGAAGCCGAAAATCGTCAGTTGACTTCGGGAACAGTACTTGTTAATCGTTATGTGATCCAGGATGTGATAGGAGTGGGGGGGATGGGATCAGTTTACCTTGCGCGTGATCAGCATTTTCCAAATGTGGTTAAACTCGTAGCGGTCAAGGAAATGGTAAACCGGGCTCCCGATTTATTGGTAAGAAAGACTATTGTCCAGAACTTTGAACGTGAAGCCAATATTCTAGCCACACTTAACCACCCTTCCATTCCGCGCATTTATGATTATTTCAGTACAGGTAATCGCTCATACCTGACTTTGGAATTCATCAATGGCAAGGATCTCGAGGTGATAATTAACGAAACGGCTGGTTTTTTGACTGAGGATCGGGTCCTGGGTTGGGCAATTGAGCTTTGCGACGTTCTCCATTTTTTGCACGATCATAAGCCCGACCCAATCATCTTCCGGGATATGAAGCCATCCAACGTTATGGTTAATTTGCAGGACCATATTGTGCTTGTTGACTTTGGAATCGCCAAGCGTTTCCAGGTTGGTCAAAAAGGGACAATGATTGGAACCGAAGGATATTCTCCCCCTGAACAATACCGGGGTGAAGCTGGTCCACTGGCTGATATCTATGCCCTGGGTGCCACATTGCACCATGCACTTACCCGCCGCGACCCGCGTCTCGAGCCGCCCTTCTCTTTCGGAGAACGGCCTTTGCGGAAGATCAATCCGGCTGTCTCAGCCGAGCTGGAAGCCGTGATTAATTCAGCCCTGCAATATGCTCCCGGAGACCGTTTCCAAAGCGCTGCATCGATGAAGGAGGCCCTGCTCGCAGCAGGGCGCAAGACTGGCCTCCTGAATCGAATTAGTTCTACAACGGCCCCCATTTCTCCTCAAGGTAATATTAAACCTCTTTGGGCTTTCCAATGTGAAGATGAAATACGCGGCGCACCTTATTACCATGGAGGTGCTGTCTACATCGGATCTTACGATCATAATCTGTATTCTCTAAATGCTGCCGATGGCACTTTGAATTGGAAATTTGCCACGGATGGTGGCGTTGTTACCCGACCGGCAGTTTATGAAGAGAATGTATTTCTTGGTTCAGAAGATAAATCTCTGTATGTGGTCAGCACCCGCACCGGCAAAATCGTTTGGACGTATAATACGGATGGATGTGTCCGCTCGTCGCCGCGCATCGCTGAAGGCCATGTTTTCTTTGGTTCGGATGATAACCGCATTCATGCAGTAAATCTATTGAGTGGAAGGGCTGCCTGGCGATTTGAAACGGCCGCACCAGTACGTTCCACCCCCTTCGTGACACCGGACTTGGTTTATGCTGGTTGCGAAGATGGGAATTTTTATTGCGTGGATTTCCGCGGTGATATCAAGTGGTCCTACAAGGCCAAGATGGCCGTCACGTCTTCACCGTGGGTGGCAGACGGGGTCGTTTATTTTACTTCGCTGGATGGTATCTTATATGCAGTGGATGCGCGCTCTGGTTGGGTCCTCTGGCGTTTCCGGATGGGAAAAGGCTCAATCTCTTCCCCCTGTCTGGTGGATGGCTTGGTTTTCGTGGGCTCTGCAGATGGCCATATTTATGCCGTCGACGTTCATACTTCCAAGGAAGTCTGGCGTTTTAAGACCGAACATCAGGTTAGCGGTTCGCCGGCTGTTTTTAAAGATGCCCTTTATTGCGGTTCAGTGGACGGAAATTTGTATTGCCTCGAGCATCGCACCGGACGATTGCGGTGGAAATTCCCTACGAAAGGTGCCATTACAGGTACTCCGCTGATATATGACGATATCGTTTATACTGGTTCAGTTGATCATTTCCTTTATGCCTTGCTTGCCTAAAGGGCTTATCTGCTCAGGAGATTATTGTGAAAAAAAATATCTTCAACTTTTTACGCTTTACGAAGACCAAGCCCTTATCGGCGCAACCTAGTGATGAAACGAACCCCCTATCAGAACGCCAAATTAACGAAGCACTGGCGACTGGAACCCACATAGAACCGCAACAGTTGATCTGTGGATGCGCACAATCGATTGGTAAGCAGCGCGAACATAACGAAGACTGTATCTTCACGCTTTCAATTGCAATTGGCGGCGAAACGAGCAGTTATCCGCTCGGATTGTTCATTGTTGCCGATGGCATGGGCGGTCATCAATACGGGGAAGTGGCCAGCTCCACAGCAGCCCGCACATTGGCGGGGCATATACTAAAGCGTTTTCACCCCTCATTGGTTAATCCTTCCACAAGCATGGATGAATCAATTCAGGATTTGATGCGCTCTGCGATCAACGAGGCACAAAAGGCTGTCACGCAGGCGGCTCCTGGCAGCGGCACTACCCTCACTGCTGCCCTTGTCCTTGGTCAACAAGTGACGATAGGTCATGTCGGTGATAGTCGCGCTTATGCGATTTATCCATATGGAAGTGGGGAGGCTCTGACGCGCGACCATTCGCTGGTCAAACGTCTGGAAGAACTCGGTCAGATTTCTTCTCAAGAGGCTGCCATTCATCCGCAGCGGAATGTATTGTACCGTGCACTTGGGCAAGGTGAGATGCTTGAGTTGGATATTTTTACTGTTCCATTCCCACAGACAGGCTATTTGCTCCTTTGCAGCGATGGGTTATGGAGCGTGCTTTCGGATAACAATCTATTCAACCTTGTTGTTTCTGCAAAGGATCTTCAAACTGCCTGTCAAAGCCTCGTTGCGGCTGCGAACGAAGCCGGTGGACCGGATAACATTAGCGTCATTTTGGTGAAACTCACAGCTTAATTGATGGCAAATAAGCAGGATTACTATGCAATTCTGGGAATACGGCGCGACGCTTCGCCTGAGGAAATCCGTCAGGTGTATTTCAAGGCTGCGCGGCGACTACATCCGGACAAGAATCTCGCTCCTGGTGAAACAGAGATGTTCCTGGATGCACAGGAGGCTTATGAAGTACTTTCCAACCTGAAAAGGCGCGCTGACTATGACGCTTCCCTTCCACCTGAAAAAGAGCCGTCGTTTTCGCTGCAACAGAAGGTCCTTTTCAGCCGCATGAGCTTGTTGAACTTGGACGAACCTCAGATTGTGTATGTTTTATTCGAATTCTCCGTCCCGTCTGATGTGAATAGAAACACCGCTCCGCCACTTAACCTGTGCCTGGTGCTTGATCATTCGACCTCCATGAAAGGCAATAATCTGGAGGTGGTTAAATACACTGCCATTCGGATCATGAATAAATTGAAACCACAGGACTTCTTTTCTGTGGTTGCTTTTAGTGATCGTGCAGAGATCCTTATCCCTGCTACCCAAAGTCCGGAATTAAGCAAACAGGTCTCCCGTATCCAGATGTTGCAGGCCTCCGGGGGGACTGAGATCTTTTCGGGCCTTGAAATGGGATACAATGAAGTCCTCCGTAATTTAAGCCATTCCCAGGTAAATCATATTATTTTACTTACTGACGGTCATACTTATGGCGACGAAAGTAACTGTATCAACCTTGCCCATAAAGCGGCTGAACGGGGGATTGGAATCAGCGGATTGGGTATTGGTACGGAATGGAACGATAATTTCTTGGATAAGTTGGCCACCCTTACGGGGGGCAGCAGCACGTATCTTCATCACTCCCAGGATATTCAACGCGCTTTATTGGATAAGTTCAACCAACTTGGAAAAGCGTATGCCGAGGAGATTCGATTGGAGTTCGAGCGTCTGGAAGGCGTTGAGTTGCGTTACGCTTTTCGCTTGCAACCCGAGCCCGGATTGCTTTCGATGGAAAGCCCCACGCTGATGGGGCCGCTTATATGGGACGCAAGCCTCAAAGTTCTGATGGAATTTGTCGTTCAACCCGCAGTGGTTAAGCGATCAACGGTTCCAATAATAAACGGGTCAATTTCCACAGTTTTACCATTCCAATCAAATCCCCCAGACCCGATTCCCGTCCATCTTGCCCGCCCTGTGCGTAAAGGCACAACCTCAGATCTTCCACCTGCTGAGATTGTTGATGCTCTTTCACGTCTAAAACTTTACCGCCTTCAGGAGCAGGCTCATTTGGAAGCTACTGCCGGAGATTACGAGCAGGCTTCCGAGCACCTGTCACGCTTGGCAACACATCTCCTTGCGCAAGGGGAACGTGGGCTTGCGAAAACGGCACTGATGGAAGCCGATAACCTTCAAAAGAAAAAGTCGTTCTCACAACAAGGCGGGAAAGAGATAAAATATGGGACACGAGCCTTGTTGGGAACAGGGAGCACAGAAAACACATGATCATATGCCCGAATTGTCAACACAAAGAGATTAATGGTGCCATTTTTTGCAGCAAATGTGGAGGGCAATTGGTGGATGCGCACCTTATCACCCAAAAAATCCAAACTACGGAGACACGCCTGATAGTCGAACATGATTCAGATCGCCTCCAACCACCCCCGCAGGTGCCTCTCCAATCCTGGATTTCCCTGCACCTTATTGAAAGCGGTCAAATCCTGCCATTGGCTGACCGGACTGAATTTACGTTGGGACGTTCAGCAGAAGGGCAACCCATTGTTCCCGATGTGGATCTAACAGCTTACAATGCTTATGCCAATGGTGTTTCGCGTTTGCACGCAGCCATCAAACTGGTAAATAACCGGATTGTTGTGGTGGATTTGGGCTCCTCCAATGGCACCTATTTGAACGGTACCCGGTTATCTCCCTATATAGAAGCGCCAGTCGCACACGGAGATCTTGTCTATCTGGGAAAACTCAAGATACAGATCTTGATCGATTAACCAAGGCTGCTTCCATGGCAAAAACTGTCATTGTTCATGTCTCGAACGAAGATCCGATCGTCGGTGAAGTGGATGAGCTTCCTGCAGCCAATGATTCAGTCATTACCATAAATAATCCCCGCCGTCGCGATGGGAAGGATGTCCAATACCTATCGAGTGATATTATCAAAGTCATCTGGCCGCTCACTCAGGTTTCTTTTATCGAGGTATTGCCCAGTGAGGGAGAAGAGCGCATCATTGGCTTCGTCCGGGAATGAACATGGCTGAAGAGACGCTGAAACGGCGAAAAATACTGATAGTTGACGATGAAGAACGCATGATACGCTTCATCCGTCTGAATCTGGAACATGACGGTTTTGTTGTCGCGGAAGCTTTTAATGGCAAACAGGCTCTGCAACGCCTGCGTGATTCCACACCCGACCTGATCCTTCTTGATTTAATGATGCCCGACCTGGATGGTTTTGAAGTATTGGAGATGATTCGCGAAATCAGCAGTGTCCCGGTGATTATGCTGACCGCCAAAGGCGAGGAAGATGACCGGGTTCATGGCTTGGAGAAGGGCGCGGATGATTACATCACTAAGCCTTTCAGTCCGCGTGAGTTGGTCAGCCGTGTCAAAGCAGTTCTGCGTCGCACAGAAGGACCCAGTGGTGGGATGCACGGTTTGATCGAAATTGACGACCGTTTGAAGATCGATTTCGACCGCCGCGAGATTTGGTTGGAAGGGAAGATAGTTAAACTTCGCCCCACTGAATATCGTTTACTTTACCACCTGGTGCAAAACGCCGGGTGGGTCACCTCCCACGACCAATTATTGGCCAAAGTCTGGGGTTATGAGTACCGGGATGAACCGCATTACGTCCGGCTTTATATCAACTACCTCCGTCAGAAATTGGAGAAGGACCCGGCCAATCCCAAATACATCCTAACCGAGCGCGGCGTAGGCTATCGCTTCGTGGACTTCCGGCGCGAGAAAACCGAGTAATGATTTTTTGTCTTGACATGCGGCTCTAGCCGCCGTATACTCCTTTTGAAAATTGAACGGGGAGCCCGTGTGCCGGGCTGAGAGGAGGCCAGGAGCCTCGACCCGCAGAACCTGATCCGGATCATACCGGCGGAGGGATCGTTAGTTGTAGCCAACCATCCTCCCCGGCGGAGGATTTTTTATTTTTATGGCGCGCCTCATCATCTTTGCAAACGGCTTTGTGCCGGACCTCGAAGCGGCCCGCTGTTTAATTCAACCCGGCGACATCGTCTACGCTGCAGATGGTGGCACCCGTAACGCACTTGCACTCGGACTGGTGCCCTCCGTCGTCATCGGGGATCTGGACTCGTTGACACCTGACGACCGAAAGGAATTGGACGCGAGAGGCGTTGAAATTCAGCAATCCCCCCCCGATAAGAACGAGACCGACCTAGAACTGGCTTTGCGTTACGCCATCCAGACCGGACAACGCGAAATCCTCATTGTCGGCGCACTCGGAGGCCGTTTTGACCAGACTCTTGGCAACCTGTCCCTGCTGAGCGATCCCCTCTTTTCGACTTGTGACATTCGCCTCGATGATGGAGTGGAGCAGGCCTGCTTCACGCGCAACTGCTGCGAGATTCATGGAAGACCCGCTGATATTGTTTCCCTTGTTCCTTGGGGAGCAGAAGTGACTGGCATCTCAACTGAAGGTCTGCGCTGGCCTCTGCGCAATGAGACCCTCTTCCCGGACAGGACGCGTGGCATCAGCAATGAGCTGCTTGGTGAAACGGCGACTATTACGGTTGGAACAGGCCTTCTTCTAATTGTTCATCGCCGTTCTTCGTAAAACCTGTCTTCGTCATAGCTCATTTGTGGTTAATCCTGGAAAGGAAATCTTATGCAACGCACCCATCTTATGCTTTTTGTCTTTTGCCTTTTTTTGTCCTCCTGCGCTCCCAAAGGCCCCGTCAGCCTTACGGTCATGACGCATGATTCCTTTGCTGCAAGTGAACCGGTCATCGCTGCTTTTGAAAAGGCCAATAATGTCAAGGTTGCCTTCCTGAAGAGCGGTGACGCCGGTGCTGCGCTCAACAAGGCTATTCTCACCGCGGATGCTCCCCTGGCCGATGTTTTCTACGGTGTTGATAACACCTTTCTCTCGCGCGCCCTGGCCGCAGGTATCTACACGCCTTACGCCTCGCCGCTTTTGGCTCAAATTCCCGCCGAATTTAAACAGGACCCTCAGAAACGCGCCTTGCCGGTGGATTATGGCGACGTGTGTATCAATTACGACAAGGCTTATTTTACGACTTACAACCTGCCGCTCCCGGTGACACTCGAAGACCTGGCGAAACCGGAGTATAGCCGGCTTCTGGTTGTTGAAAACCCTGCCACCTCTTCACCCGGCCTGGCCTTCCTGCTGGCGACGATCAAACACTTTGGTACCGACGGCTACCTGGATTTCTGGAAATCATTGCGTGTAAACGGCGTGGTTGTGGTCGATGGCTGGGAGACGGCTTATTACACCAATTTCAGCGGTTCGTCCGGGCGTGGCCCGCAGCCGCTGGTCGTCTCGTATGCCTCCAGCCCGGCCGCCGAAGTGGTCTATGCCACGACGCCACTGACGGACTTTCCCATCGGCTCGATCCTCGGTCCTGGTACCTGCTTCCGACAAATTGAGTTCGTTGGCATCTTGAAAGGGACCAAACATCTTGCCCTGGCCGAGAAATTTGTGGATTTCATGCTTGGCCGGCAGTTCCAGGAAGATATGCCTCTTCAAATGTATGTTTACCCGGTCAACCCGCTTGCCAAGCTTCCGGATGTTTTCGTGAAATATGCCCAGATTCCGGATCAGCCTGCCGTATTGGATCCGGCAGTCATCACCGCCAGCCGCGACCAGTGGGTGCAGGCTTGGACGCAGACGGTGTTGCATTGATTCAGTGAGCCGGACTTCTGCTGATGAAAGACGTGCAAACCGCTGCGCAAGCCTCCAATCACCCGGCAAGGAGCTTGAGGTTAAGGCCGCTTCTTCCCTGGCTGGGCGTTTTTATCTTTCTCGGTGTGTTCTTTTTTTATCCCGTGGTTCGCATTCTATGGGTCGGGCTCAATCCCGCCTCGCTGCTGGCCATCCGGTCCAATACTTTCCTTGTTGTCCGTCAGGCGTTGCTCTTTACCTTTTACCAGTCAATTTTATCCACCCTGCTCACCCTCGTTCTTGGCCTGCCCGTTGCTTTTCTCTTTACCCATTACGAGTTTCATGGCAAAACCATCCTACGCACTGTGACTGCAATCCCGTTCATCTTGCCGACCGTGGTGGTGGCTGCCGGGTTTACTGCCTTGCTGGGTCCGCGCGGATGGGTGAATATTGCCCTCATGCATCTCTTCCGACTGGAGACCCCCCCGGTTGTCTTTGCCGGGACATTGGGAGCCATCCTTTTGGCGCATGTATTTTACAATACCACCATTGTCATTCGGATCGTCGGTACCGCCCTCTCACGCCTCGATCCCCGTCTGGAGCAGGCTGCCCGGACATTGGGTGCGCCTCCGCCGCGCCTCTTCCAGCGAGTCACACTCCCCCTGTTGCGTCCGTCCCTCCTGGCGGCGGCACTGCTGGTCTTTATCTTTGATTTCACCAGTTTCGGTGTGATCCTGCTGTTGGGGGGGCCGCGCTTTTCGACGCTGGAAGTCGAGATCTATAAGCAGGCCATGTCTTTCTTTAACATGCCTCTGGCGGCGCTGCTTTCCCTTATTCAATTGCTTTGCACTCTGGCTTTCTCCATCCTTTATAGCCGCCTTGTAACCCGTACCAGTGTGAGTCTCAATCCACGCACTAATCTCTCCATTCGCCCGCACACCCTGCTCCAGCGTCTATTTGTGACGATTTCCTGCGTTCTGCTTTTGTTTTTTTTCGCTTTACCGCTCTCCGCCTTGCCTTTGCGTTCCGTCACACGGCTTGAAGCCGACGAGGGCCAGCGCGGCCAGGTTCATTATGGCCTCACTGTCGATTACTATCGCGAACTATTCGTCAACCGCCGCGACTCGATCTTTTACGTGCCTCCATTCGATGCACTTGGCAATTCCCTTGGCTATGCTGCGCTGACCGTAATCTTGTCCCTGGCAATCGGTTTCCCGGCCGCCGCGGCCCTGGCCCGCCCGGGACATCTTGAACGCCTGCTCGACCCCTTTCTGATGCTGCCCCTGGGAGCTTCAGCGGTGACACTTGGCCTGGGCCTTATCATCACGTTTAACAACCCCCTTTTTGGGTCCCGGTTCCTGTTGCTTACATCTCCGTTGATTGTCCCCATCGCCCATACCATCATTGCGCTGCCCTTCGTCATTCGCACTTTACAGCCGGCCCTGGCCTCCATCCCGGAACGATTGCGGCAGGCCGCCGCAGCCCTGGGGGCCTCGCCTCGCCGGGTCTGGTTTACCGTGGACTGGCCGATCGTTTCGCGCGCCACGCTTTCAGCCGCCGTATTCGCTTTCACCATCTCGTTGGGTGAATTTGGGGCTTCCTCGCTGGTTGTCCGTCCGGAATATCCAACCCTGCCAATAGCCATTGCCCGTTTCCTCTCCCAGCCTGGCGGACTGAACTATGGTCAAGCCATGGCGATGGCGACAATATTAATGGCAGTGTGCGGCATTGGTATATTGTTCATTGAACGCCTGCGTTTGCCCGGCGTCGGAGAGTTTTAGAATGCTAAACGTTCTTGCTCGTTCTTGCCTGTGCCATCCCTGCGCCGACCGCAGGACGGTGTTCCGCCCCGTTCTGGCCCACCTGTACCTGTCTGTGCCAGCCTGTCCTGGACGGACAGTCGAGGGTACCGCAGGTGCAGGTGCACCACAGGTGCAGGCGGACAGGACAGGACAGGACAGTTCAGGTGTACAGGTTTCACCGTAGCTGGGCAATGTGTAACGTGGGTCTTGATACAATGAAGGCTTGCAATGCTTGAAATTATCGATCTCCATAAATCTTACGAAGGCCTCCCTCTTCTGCGAGGGATATCCTTCACCGTTGCAGCGGGTGAAACCGTTTGCCTGCTTGGTGCATCCGGCAGCGGAAAATCGACGCTTTTACGTATCATCGCCGGTCTGGAGTCCCCCGAACAAGGCCACCTCTGTTGGGATGGTCAGGATCTGGCCTCCGTCCCGGCCCACCGGCGCGGCTTCGGGCTGGTTTTTCAGGATTATGCCCTTTTCCCGCATCTTAACGTTGTCGAGAACGTGGCATTCGGGCTGAAAATGCTGGATCTGTCCCGCCCGGAAATAAATGCCCGCATTGCCAGAGTCCTGGAAAAAGTGAATTTGACCGAGTTCAAGGATCGCCGTGTAACCGATCTCTCCGGCGGAGAGCAGCAGCGCGTGGCGCTGGCACGTGCCCTGGCTCCCAATCCGCATTTACTGATGTTCGACGAGCCACTGGGGGCGCTGGACCGCAACCTGCGCGAACAGTTAATGGAAGAACTGCGCCGCATATTGCATGCCACCCACGTTCCGGCCATTTACGTGACCCACGACCAGGAGGAGGCCTTTACCATGGCAGACCGCCTCTTGCTGCTGCACGCTGGTGAAATCGTCCGCAGCGGCACGCCGCAGGAAGTCTGGAACGCGCCCGGTTCGGCCTGGGCCGCCCACTTTTTGGAGGCCGGCAATGTCATTGAGGGGATTGTCAGGTCGAACGCTGTAACGTTGCAGGTCGAAACATCCGTTGGATTATTCGAGTTGCTTTGCGAACATCCTCACAGAACGTTGGAAAAAGTCGACCTCTTGGTGCGCCCGGAGGGGGTCTACATCACGGCTGAAGGAAACCTGCGCGGCGTGGTGGCGGATGCTGTCTTCCATCAGGACCGTTACAAGGTTACGCTGGAGAGCGGTTTGTTTTTCTACCTGCCCCAGGCCCCCGGGATTGGAGAAGAAATTTGCCTGAAAATTTTCCCGGAGGCGGTGCAATGCCTGTCATGACCCGGGCCGTTTCAGTCATCAAACGCAACTCGGCCGGGGAAGAGATCTGGCATTATTCGGGAACCCTCCTGCGGCAGGAGCCGCATGTCCTGGTAGTGGAGGCGTATTTCAGCCGGCACGATTTGCCGTTCATGGGGATTGTCATTCAGGCCGGAGACCGCTTCATTGAGACGTATTTTACCGACCGCTGGTACAACATCTTCGAAATCCACGACCGGGATGACGACCGGCTTAAAGGTTGGTACTGCAATATTGGTCGACCTGCGGTGCTGGAGGCCGAGGATTTGATTTCGTACGTGGACTTGGCGCTGGATCTTTGGGTTGCTCCGGATGGCGCTCAGACCGTTCTGGATGAAAATGAATTCGCCGCTCTCGATCTGGATACAGAGACTAAGTCCAGGGCGCGGGCGGCCTTGAAGGAACTGCAGAGACATTTCTTGAAAAACAAGGAACCCGGTCTCTTTTAGGGGAACCGGGTTCTGGTTTGTTCATGGCTATAGCGTTAGGGTGGGCAACAGTGCGTGCAGGACGCCCAACTCATTCAGGATCGGCCCTCCAAAGGCGAATAGCAATCCGATTAACCCGACGCAGAAGCAACATAGAATCACAATCGCCGCAATCACGATGATCCAGGGATTGGTCCCCTGTGGAACAGGAGGGGCAGGGATGGATGCGCCGGCTGCCTCAGTCATGGATTAGTGAATCGTGTTGAAGATGGCTGGGATCGAAATAAGGCTAATGCCCACGAGTGGCAACAGGATGAAAACACATATCAAGCACATGCCCAATGCGATGCTGAGGTAGCCCAGAACCAGGCCGGCGGTCGCCATTCCATTTCCTCCGACCTTGCCAGCGCTTTTCTTGATTTCACTTTTTGCGATGTGGCCGAAAATGATGGCAGCGATCGAGCCGAGGAAGGGCAGGACCGTCCAACCGGCAATGCCGCCGATCAGGCTGACGATTGCCATTGTGCTCGTGGGAGGTCCGGCAGGTGGGAGTGGGGTATATTGTTGGTTCATGGCATTCTCCTGTAGGTTGGTTTTAATAGTGGATGCTATTGTTTATTATCTGTTGCCAGGGAATTAAGGTTAACCCGAGCAGCGGCAGGACGAACGTAATGCAAATCATCGTCACCACGAAGACGATCCCAAGCAAGGCTAGAATACCCTGAAGGACGAAATAGGTCTTCAGACTGCCCATCGAGCTTAGGAAGGCGAACTTATCGCCAAACTGGCCGGCGGACTCGATCGAAGAGCCAGCCTGGAACATCAGCACGCCCATCCAGATTGGCAGCCAGGCAAAAATGATGCCTACGATTGAGAGTGCACTTCCGACTCCGCTTATGATAGACAGCACTCCCAGGAATTTCAACCAGCCGCGCGCCTGGTAGATGGGCATGCTCAATTGCTGGATCATTTGATTGTCCTGTGGGGCTGGAGCAGGTGGGTTGGGGTAAGGGGTGGGATAAACCATGATTTGCCTCCAAAGAAATTTTATGGAACGTTCTGGCGTTTCCGGTTGGCGCGCCTCCAGAACCACCAGATGATCAACGCCACGAAAAGAACCAGGAAAACACCAACCAGGATAGGGATTACAATGGAAAGGATTGAGAGTACTGCCGCAGTCACATCCTCGGCGATGCTGATCGGCACATTGGCTGTCCCGCCTGTCGTTACTGTGACTGCCGGGCGGATTGCGACTGACTTGACCGTATGGATGCTTCCAGCCACCAGCAACCCGCAAGCCAGTGCCAGCACCGGGTGGACCCCTGTTACGCGTGTGCGCTGGCAGCGAAGACAATCGCGCCCGCCGCGGGGCGGAAGACGGTCTGGATGATGTCATTGATGTGGTTGACTGCCGGGACCTTGTCGGCCAGCATTTCAATGATCAGCAGTATGCCGACCAGGATCAGAATCCACGGGTTGGCAAGCAGATTGTAGGGAGGCGTCAATTTGATCCAACTCGTGTAATGGGCGATGACGCCGACCACCAGCAGAGGGATATAGGCATTCAACCCGGCGCTGGCCGACAGCCCGAAGGCCGACATGATCCCGAAAAGCGCATCCATATAGACCTCCAACCTCCTACTTGCCTAGGGGGAAACCGCCCCACGTACCGGTCAACCAGAAACGCAGCATGTCAATCGCATAAGTTTGAACCACGGTGATCGTCAGGCCGGCCAGAAGCGGTAGCCACAATTGCCGCAACTTCGTGAATTTGTTATCCTGCCCCGTGATCATTACCCAGACGATCGTATAGACCATGGTCAGCAGCAGCCATACGCCCAGAACACCAATGATTGCCAGCGGGTAGAGTACTGACGGGCTCTCGGTCAGCACCAGCAGATCGAGGCAGATTTGAACGCCCAGCAACAGACCGAAAGCTTTCCATCCAGGCAGGCCTGATCGGGTATCGTCATAATCCGTCCAGATGCTCTGGTTGAAGGCCGGGAATAGCATGGCGGCGATTACCAGTCCCATCCCGCTGCCAGTCAGCAGACGCAGGGTGTTATTGGGAACGTAGATATTGGGGATCTGCGGCAGGATGCCTGGCCGGATTTGTTTGAGCAAGTAAAGGTACGAATTCACTCCGTCGATGCCGAAAGCTGCCACAAAAACCACCAGTACCGCAATGATGCTCCAATGCGAGGCTTTGCCGCGCTTCCAGCCACGTATGGATTGGAATACCAGCCCCGTGACCGCTCCCAGGTACATCCCCGAGCAGCGTGCGCATAAAGGTAATTGGTAATTTCCGATATGGAACGAGCGCTCCGAGATGCGGTGACACACGGCATAGGCTATGGCTTCTGCCTTGCCAAGCAAACCCGGCGGCGTATTCAGCAACCAACCCGTAAATACCAGCACGGCTGCCACAACCACTAAATATTTTGAGGCAGCACCAATCTGCTTGAGGGTGATGTTTGGCATGATGAGTTAATTATAGGGTTTATAAGACCGAAAAGCAAGCATTAGAACAGCTTCATCTGCTCTGGCGGTTCGATCGGGTCGCTCGAGAACTCCTTTTCGAATTGTTCACGAGTAAGTCCGCTCAGCCCGGCCAGCCGCCGTAAATGGCGGAATTTGACGATGCGCCATTGTTCCGCGATGGACCTCAGGGCCGGGTCGCGCTCCATTTTGTATGCCAGCAGGCCTGCGCGTCCACCCGGGAGGATCAGAAAGCTGGGCACCGCTGGGACAGGATTCTGGCGCAGGAGACGTCCCACCACCGCAGATGCCAGAAGATAAAAGATACAAACGGTTTGCCCGTTCTCCATCCAGCCAATCAGCCGCTGGTTTCTGTCTTCGCGTTGGAGGGTGTATCCCAGCCGGGAACCCAGGGCAGCCAGCGATTCAGCTGCAGTTTCCAGATCGCCGCGGCGGGCTGACGGGGATTCCTCCGGGCGCAGACTCCAGTGTCCGCTTGTTTCGACTGCATAGGAAGCCAACACCGCTCGGATCAGACCCAGCGAAGGGGTCAGTAAACCGGGCAGCTCCGTGTTCAGGGCAGTTTCCAGTTCCCGCAAAGTACAGTCAGGGTTTTTCTGTAGGAAGTGTACGGCTGCAATTTCAACTCGGTCAGGCAATGGGTCGACCTGGCCGTCCCATTTTGCCATTGCCCACAGGCCGCTTTCGGGATTCGGGCTTTCGGCCTGGTGGACAAATTCCGGGTCGCCCAGCGCCGCCTGGATGGGAGTGGAAATCTGGGTCAAAGCCTCCAGCCTCCAGCGCAGGGAATGATCCGCGGCCATGGCAGACAGACCGGCGGCATGCAGGAAAAGGTACGGGGCCGGTTCACTGCGTTCCTGCAATGACAGGCGCATGGCTTGTTTGACTGCCTCAGCATCTATCTCGGCCGATTCTCTGTCCTCGTGGGCAAAGGCGCGCCTGTGCCAGACCACTTGGCCTGGATCGTGGCGGGTGCGCAGTGCCAGGCCGCTCAAGTCCAGGCCCGCCTCGGCTCCAGCCAGTAATGCGGCGGAAAGGAACGCCGGTTCCAGTTCGGGGATGATGGCGAAAAATGGAGCGTTCAGCGGCATCTGGTTGGAAAAATGCTTCATCGCGCCATACAGGGCTCCCGCATGCCAGCTCCAGTCGTAGCGACGGCGTCGCAGCACAGACTTGAACGGAGCGGCGGCCTCCTGTCCCCACAACCACCCGGCCCACAGCGCGGAAAGGGTCCAGAAGGCCTGGTTGGGACGTGGTAAGGCAGTCACAACAGCCGTTATTGAAACGTCTTTCAAACGCGGCGCCAGGTCTCTCATTGGACCTTCGAACAGGCACAGGCCGCCCGCTTCACCCGGGAGCTCGGGCCAGGTTGCCACCTGGGTGGGTTTCCCTTTGCCTGACCAGAGCTCCACGCCTCGCTCCAGGGCTTGCCAGATATTCTTCTCCAGGAAATGGGTCGGGATCGTCAACTGTTTCGGACGTGGGCGGTCGGGCGGGTGCGCCCAAAGGGAGCAGCCTTCGTCACACGCCGTCAGGACAAGTGCAAGCAGGGCGCGCCGGCGTTCAGGACTCAAAGACAGGCTATCGAGCTTATTGACGATGGTAATGAGGGCATAGACCGCGCGCGGCAGGTAACACTCCAGTGCTTCCTCGGCGTGCACGCGGTCGGGATCGGCAGGCCTGGCAACGCGCTCCAGTGCACGCGCCCGGTGTAGACCGTCGGTGGCAGCCATGCTGGCGGCACGCTTTTGATCTGCCTCGCTGGCAGGATATTCGCCGCTGTCTCCGCACGGGCAATGGTAAATCCGGCCTGTCAGGGCCCCGCTGGCTCGTTCCCAGATGAATGCCTCCGCCGGGACTTGCTGCTGACACTTGTTGCAGTTGGTCAGATAGAGGGATTGGAGATGGGTTTCCAGGCGTTCACTCCCTTTGCGTGCGGCGGCCAGCTCCGCCAGAGCGGCGCGCAGGTCGGCTTGGGACGGCGGGTTGGCGGCCATTTCGAGCAGGAACCGTGTCACGGGATTATTGACAGCCACCAGAGTACGGTAACCCTTCATTGCAATTTCGGCAGCCAGGCTGGGTGAGGCACCGAACGGGTCCAGGATCCAGTCGGCCTGCCCGGTTCCATCTGGCCCGGAATGCTCCTCCAGAAAAGACGTCGCGACGCCCTCCGGTATGGGAGGCAGGTAGCGCGCCAGCGGAGCGGATTTTTCTGGTTCGTTTCCGGGAATGTAAAAGAAACCGTCCATCTATCTGTTAGTATACAAGTTTGCGGAGAAAATGCAATCCTGGACAAAGACCTTGGTAAGGCTATCTCAAATAAGAGGGTTGTGCGAAAAAATGGATGCGGGAATGCTACGTATCCTCGCATCTATTTTTCCCTCATTAACCTCTTCCCATAGGGGAGGTGGTTGGATATTTTGGTTTCTGCTATTTAGAATTGGCGAGTAGCCGCACCTCGTAAGGTTCGAGCGGTGCAGCGGCTTTTATTGGATCTCCGTTATTGGCTAGAAGGGTCTGCCATTTCCCCACCGGAGCAGTGAAGGCGGCGGTACGCCCTTT
The DNA here is from genome assembly GCA_963827305.1 of uncultured Chloroflexia bacterium. Taxonomy (GTDB): domain Bacteria; phylum Chloroflexota; class Anaerolineae; order Anaerolineales; family Villigracilaceae; genus UBA877. The sequence continues at coordinate 129,735 of CAWHAM010000007.1, read as the reverse complement.
GAAGTTGATTGCCACCAACACAACTTGTTCCTGCGTGGTACGCAGGTAGGCCAGTATGCCTGGCTCGCATTCCAGCGCAACGAATTCGCCATGCCGAAGGGCGGAATAATCCTTGCGCAGGCGGAGCAATTTCTTAGTGAAGTTATAGAGTGAATCCGGATCTTCCTTTTGGGCGGCAACGTTGCGGTGAGTGAAATCTGGATTCACTGGCAGCCAGGGCTTCACATTGGAAAAGCCGGAGTACAAACTATCGTTCCATTGCATGGGTGCGCGGCAGCCATCGCGACCTTTATAGATCGGCCAATACCTTTTCCCGGGTGGGTCCAGGATTTCACCGCGCCGTAGATGAATGTTTCGCATGCCGATTTCTTCGCCATAATACATGAATGGCGTCCCACGCAAGGTCAGCAGGAGCGCCATGGCAATCCTGGCCTTGGAGTCGGTTTCTCCCCGGGCATACCGGCTGGCTGCGCGTGGCAGGTCATGGTTGCTTAGCACACTGGTCGGCCAGATGCCGGCAGCATTGAAGACCTCTTCCCTGGTGCGTATTTTCTGCAGGATCCAGGCCGGGTTCCAGGGATAAAGGTGGAAAGCCTCGGCGGCCTCTGAATTAAAAGTGGTAAAGTCGAAGCCGAAGGCGGCATGCAACTTGTCCGGTCCGCAATAGGAGACGGCCTTTTGTGGTGTAGCCAGGTGGGTTTCACCAACGGCATACCGTTCTGGGTAGGAATCCAGCAAGGCGCGCAGTTCATTCAGCAGGGAAATCAACTCAGGCTGGTCAATCTCGTAGATATGACGTTGGCGATCAAAGCCGCGCAATCCGAATTTGCGCGGGTTATCGGGCATTTCAGGATGTTTGAAATATGCATTGAACACGTCCAGGCGGAAGCCATCCACGCCGCGTTCCAACCAAAAACGGAACACCTCCATTTGTGCCTTGCGGACCTCAGGGTTGCGCCAGTTCAGATCCGGCTGCTCCTTGGTAAACAGGTGCAGGTAATATTGTCCTGTGATGGGATCATATTCCCAGGCTTTTCCACCGAAGCAGGCTTGCCAGTTGTTGGGGGCATTCCTCCAGATGTACCAATCCCGTTTCGGGTTGTCGCGGCTGGAGCGGGATTCCTTGAACCAGGCATGTTGATCGGAAGTATGGTTCATCACCATATCCAGGATGATATGGATTCCACGCCGGCACGCCTCTTCCACCAGTCGGTCGAAGTCAGCTAGGGTTCCGAAACGCGGGTCGATCATGCGGTAGTCACTCACGTCGTAACCATAGTCTATGTCGGGACTCGGAAATATGGGGCTCAGCCAGATGGCGTCTATACCCAGATCGACCAGATAGTCGAGATGGGAGATAATCCCGGGCAGGTCGCCCAGCCCGTCTCCGTTTTCATCCGCGAAACTGCGGGGATAGATCTGATAGATGACACCATCCTGCCACCATGCCCAGTCACCCATATATACTCCTCGAAATGCGGGATACTGAAATTTAACACGAGATGAGACTCATTCAATATCAATAGTGTTACAATAATAATGTTGACTTTCACGTATTCTTCACATTCGTGCTATGATAAGTCCACATGACCGCATCCGTTGCAGGCATTTTACTCATTGAGAGCGCCCCTGATATCATTGGATTGATCGCAAACCAGGCACTCCAATTGCCGGGATATTAAGTTCAAATCGTTATAACACACAGCCATGAAAACTGCCCAAACGACCATGAAACGGGCTTTGCGACTGGGCACAGACAATTCGCAGGTTGAAGCGACAACCTTCCCGCCAGGTGAAAATGGTTAACCTTATGTCAATGACTGAATTGGTCCTGTTGGCAATTGATGATGAGCAGATCCTGCGATTATTCGAACGGGCATTGGCTGCGGCTTCATATGATACGGCTCTTGCTCGAGACCGCGCAGGTCTTGACAAAGCTTTGCAGGAAAATTCACCCGCAGTGGTGATTATTAACCAGAACTTTGACAATGCGGACGAATTTGAGATCACAGCCACATTATTGGAACGTTTTCCCACCCTGCCCGTTTGCCTTTTCTTTTAATCACATTACCCTCGAATCGCTTAAAAAGGCGATGCAAATCGGGGTAAGTGATTGTCTCTATGCACCGTTGCGGATTGATGAAATTATGCAGACGGTGGAAAATAGCCTGCGGCGTGCCCATCACCTCGGTGATTGGACCAGGCGTCAGGTGAAGCTCACCACCGCCTCACTCCAGCGGCGCGTGGCGGAATTGCAAAGATTTGATACGATCCTTCAAAACATTGATGATGGAGTCATCATCTTGGACGATAAACTCAACATCCTGTTAATGAATGCTGCTGTTCGCAGGACGTTTGGTCTCTGGCATGATGACAACGTCAATGGAAAGCCGGTTATCGATGTGCTGCCTCACCCGGATCTGAAGGCTCTTGTCCAATTACAGCAATCAGGTATCACACCAATACCCCACCATGAAATTGAATTTGATGACGGGCGGGTCTTTACGGCGCAATCCACGCTTATCCCGGGTATTGGGATAGCGGTTACGACGCAGGATATCACGTACTTGAAACAGGTCGACCGTTTAAAGAATGAGTTCATAAACACCGTTTCCCATGATCTGCGTTCGCCTTTGACTGCCGTCCTGGGTTACGTGGACTTGCTGGAGCGTGTTGGACCGGTAAATGAACCGCAGCACGAATTTATTCGCCGGGTTCAGGTAAGTGTACAGAGCATCACGGCCCTCGTCAACGATTTGCTCGAGCTGGGACGGATTGAATCCGGCTTTGATAACCAGAACGAAGTGGTTCCTCTGGATGGCCTTCTCCGCTTCTCGCTCGAGACTGTGGAAGGACTGATTGCAGAAAAACATCTGAATCTGATTCTTCACCTGCCGGATGATATCCCTCCAACGCGAGGAAACCCGATCCGCCTGCGCCAGATGTTGGATAACCTGGTTGGAAATGCAATCAAGTACACACCCGAGGGTGGTAAAGTTATCATTGAAATGGAAGCGCAAAGCGAGCAGATAATCTTCCGCGTCTCCGATAACGGCCCGGGTATCCCGCCCGCTGATCAGCCACATATTTTCGAGAAATTCTATCGCGCCAGCAATGTCCCAAGCGGCGTCGGCGGTTCTGGCTTGGGGTTGGCCATTGTCAAATCCATTGTCGATAGCCATCAGGGTCGCATCTGGGTTGAATTGCTGATGGGTCAGGGAACGACATTTACGGTCGTTCTGCCGCTCTCCCAGAAATTAATTGCTTGATCCACAAAAATCCCCACCATTGACCTGTAAAAGGACCAGTAAGACGCTGCCTCCGCAGAGTGATGTTACCCTGCGGAGGCATTCGCCAAAGGAGGAGACAGAGATGAACAAATTGGGGGGTATTTTCGATACCCGTCTCCATTTCGTATCATAATCAGGTTGTTTACTGCTGGAAAGGGTGGAAAGTCATACAGAATTAGTGATTATCTTCACAATCAGTTTAAATGTGTGATAGATAAGCGCGGATGATCGCGACTGCGTCATTGGTGTTGCGGTATGGCTTGACCTGGATGCCCGGATGCGAATTTCCGCTGAGCATCTTGGAAACGGGCTGGCCTTCCTGGTAGATACACAGCACCGGCTTTCCGATACTCAGTGCGTAGGCCACCTCGTAGCCCACGCCATGCGAGGGTGTGCTGACCTCGGCCACCACCGCCTCGCACTCCCTGATCCAGGCTGCGTCTCGCTCATAGACATCGCGCGCGCTGACGATTGCCTCGAGCGCTTTTACCCCTGAATTGGCCAGATGGGCGGTCGGTACCGTGTGCCCGTCCTTCAGCAAAGCCGCGCTGATGGCTTGATAGACCGGTTCGAAACCACGCCCACCGGTGATGGAACAGGCAAAATAGATGTTCATTTATTGGCTTTTGAAATACTCGCCAGCAAGTCTGATTGAGGCGTTCTTCTTGGTCCGTGCAGGGACTCAAGCCAGGTGCTGCGAAAACTGTCCATGTCCATGCTGAAATCCATCCACGCTGGCACCAGCAGCGCCAGGTGGGGGCTTTTATCCGGAAGAAAGAAAGGGGAGAGGAACAGGCGCAGCACCCGGCGCGGGAGTGGCCACTCTTTTAAATCCAGCACGATGGCTGTTTGACTGGCCAATGGGCGCAGGAATCCCCGCTGCCAATTTGTGTATCTGCCAATGGGAAAAAGGTGCTGTATTTCGACACTGGAGGTCTTGAGGATGCGCTGGTAGGATATATTCAGCCGCAGGAAAGGTGTTATCAGGCGAAGATGGGTGGCGAATGGCTGGACGTAAGCCGATTTGCGGATGCTGATAAAGAAAATGGATAGCAGAGTTGCATACGCGCCGGCGCCCGCTGCCACCCAAAGGATCCAATCCGGTAACCAAAGGAAATGATATTGCGGAAGCCACCCCGGCAGCATCGTCAATCCTGCGACCAATCCCAACAGGACTGCGCCAATTCCCAACGTGTACCTCCACCAGCGGTTGAGCATATAAGTGTACAGCACCAGGCGGTGCCGGCGGCCACGGTTTGGCATGATTCCCTAATCTTGTTCCGATGGGTTGGAAAGCGGCAAACTCCCCGGCAACGTTTCTGATCCGGGTAACTGTTCGCTCAAATGGGCGATGGAACGTTCCAGTCGTTCGCCACGCAGGCTGAAGGTTACATCACCGCGGGTACGCTCGATAATGGCGCGAATGATGTCGGTCTGGCGGCGTAGCCCATTCGTAATGGCGTCCGGATAATCCATAGTGACAAGGATGGAGTAGATGTTATCCATGTGGCCGAGCAGGCGTTCGGCTTCGGCGGAATTATCCTGGCGGAGCATATCCAGGCAGCGACGACGCATCTCACCAACGCTCTCGGCCAGTCCATTCAGATAGGTGTTCGCAGGCAGATCTAGTTCTTCAGGTGTAGGGAGAGGCTCGCGGCGGATGAGTGCGCAGGTGATGCTGGCCTCGGCGAACTCCTTCAGAGAGTCTTGCGTGTAACCGGCGTAGTACAGGGCTGGAAAATCCGCCAGGCCCGTCCGTAATGTGGCTGCAAGCTGGCGGGCCTCATCCAAGTGGGCTTGCATCACGTCGGTTTCATCCCGGTGGACGGCGCGGATGGACAGGGCGCAGGCTCGTGTCAGAGCCCGTGCATGTGTCAGGGCCTGGTCACGCGCTGTCGTCAGAGTGTCAAAGGTTTGACGGATTTGTTCGGCAATCTTTTCGAGTTTTTCCATGCTGGCTTCCAAAATGAATGGGACGCGGATTCTGGCATAAGCTCAAAATCCGCGTCCTTGTGGGTTATTTATCCGGTTCCTTTGGAGGATCCTGGGGCGGTTCCGGCGGGTGGATTGGCTTGAAGAGCGAATCAGCCAGGGAGCTACCGCTGCTGGGAATATTTACTTTTCCAAAGGTAGTCTCGAAACGCGCCAGGTTCTCGTTGACTGCCTGTGCGAACAGCTTCAATGCTACCGGCGACATGATCACGCGCGCTGCCACCATCGCTTTGGAATCACCCGGCAGGAGCCGGGCGAAATCCATCACAAATTCCGCCGGGGCGTGGGCGATGCGTGCCAGGTTGGCATAAGCAGGTTGCAGGTCCGGCGGGATTTCGATGGGAAAGGTCGTGGCAGGTTTTTGAAGTGGAAGGGCCATCATGGCCTCGCTTTCGAGTTAGAACGGGATATCGCCTTCGTCTCCGGCCGGTGCCATGCCTTCTTCACCTGCGGGCGCCGCGCCCGTGCCGGGTTCGGCGGTTTCACCGCGTGAACTCAGGAAACGCACCGTCTGTGCACTGACTTCGAAGGAGGCGCGTGTGGAACCGTCTTGTCCGGTCCAGACGCGCGGGCCGCCGGTCGCAGGATCGGCTGTCAGGCGGCCTTCCACAAGCACTTTGGAACCTTTCTTGAGATACTGGTTGCAGGTCTCGCCTGTCTTGCCCCAGGCCGAGACGCGGAACCAGATGGTCTCTTTGATGGTTTCGCCGTTGTTGTTGGTGTACTGGCGGTTGGTGGCAACCGAAAAAGATGTAACGGCCTGGCCGGAGGGGGTATAGCGCATTTCCGGGTCACGCCCTACGTTGCCAACGATGATAATGGTTTGATACATGGGGAATCTCCTTTCGAGCGTATAGGGCCCGCCGCAGCGCGGCGGGGACAGGGTTATGGATCAATTTTACATCACATTTCCCACATTATCAGCGGGATTTCCATCTCTTCCTTTGTCAATCCACCGTGATGACCGTGGAACCTTTGCTCGAACCGGTCTTTCTCGTACCACCAGACCGATTCACCGCGGTAAGGCAGGATGACCAGGTTCCCGGCGCGCCCGCGGAATTGTGGGGATAGAACCTGGCCGAAGTACCCCTCTTCCATCAACTCCGCCACTTTCCGCACCTCGGCCCGGCCTTCCAGCCGTTGGGTGAGAAAAGCCTGGGTCTCCTCAAGCACATCCTCTTTAACGTATAGGAAGAAGTCCCTGGCCGAGCCGGCTGGGACGATCAAATCTCCGTTGCGGTTGGTTTTCATGAAATTCTCTACGCCTGCAAAAGCCGGGTCACGGTTTAGATAGATGGTGGTCTGCGGGTCGGTCTCGGTTTGGCCGTGGTCGGCCGTCAGCAGGAACAGGATTTTCTTGTGGTTCCTGGTCATTGCCTTCAGGAAGATTTTTTCCATTGTCATCAGGAAGACCAGAATTTCAGCCGTCACCTGGTCAGTTTCGGGTCCGTATTCGTGCCCGATGGCGTCGATCCTGTCGTAATATAAGAAAAAATAGGCCGGTGGCTTGCCTGCTTGCGCCAGTACCGCAGGTACAGGTGCGCCATTACCAAGTGTGTAGGTGGTTTCCGCTAGTTTCCCGGCCAGGCTGACCAGGGCTTCCGGCAGGTCCCGGTAGCCGATCGCTTTTGCACCCCTGAAAATAATGTCCGAGTAGGTGGAGGGGGTATATTCGCGGTGTTGAAAGATCGTCGCATTCACACCCTGTTTCTTGAGCGGACGGTAAAGAGTCGTAGTTGGGTATAAGCTGGAAGCTTTGACGCCGGTTGGCTTGAGCGTGTCCCGCTGGGGTGTCCCGGCGAACGAGTGCAGCAGTGGGGCGATGACTTTGTCCAGGGTTGGCTCGTAGTAATACCACTCGAAGATGCCGTGTTCGCCCACCGGCATTCCGGTATGAATGGTGGTGATGTGTGCTGCGGTTGTGGAAGGGAATTGCGAGGTTAACTTTTCGACTGTCCCTTCTTGCGTGATCCGCTGGAGGAAGGGCATGTCCTGGAATTTGTCGAAGAAGCGCCAGCCGAACGCGTCGATCAGGAATAGTACGACGGCATCATACCGGTTGGTAGACAGAAGCTCCAGGATATGCTTCGGCAGGTACGCAAATCCCCCTGCATCGTACCGGGGCTTAAGGAAGGTCGTTTCCATTTTTTTAATACTCTCCAGGGATTATTTATAATCCATAATCATGGTTTGTCCCATAAATTTCTTTCCGCACACTCCCCATTCCCTTTATCATCGAGATATTATATGCTTGGCGTATAATATCACACTGTCGAACACCTTGTCTTGGCAAGCATCTCATGCTTATACCTCATGAAAAGGAGGCTGCATGTTCAGGCGACCTTTGGGACGACCTTTCCGTCGGATTCAGGTGGGGAGCATTCCTCCGGCCCTCCAGCGCGCCAACCAGTTGATGGCTTCCGGCCAATATACGCTTGCGGCAGATATTTTTGAACAGTTTGCCAACGGTGCACTGGCCCGCAATGGGCCGCGCGCACCCTGGTTCTTTCTCCAGGCCGGGCAAGCCCGCCTGCTGGCTGGACTGGTGCCGGCGGGAATGGCGCACCTCCAACAGGGACTTGCGCTTTTCGCCGGCCGCGGTCAGTTCCAGAGACTTTACTACGCCGGGATGCGTTTCACAACCGAACTCAAAGCACGTGGCCTGACAGCCGAGGCGGAACAGATCGAAAATTATGTTAAGACAACCCTGCCGGCCGGATTCGCCTTGGCACCCACGCGAGGCTTGGAAAAACCCCGACCGGTCCTTCCGACCGCCTGTCCCGGCTGCGGTGGCCCACTTCGTTCTGATGAGGTCGAATGGGTCGACGCGGTCACTGCCGAATGCCCATATTGCGGGAGCGCCGTGCGGGCGCAAGGCTGATGCTCACCGAAGACTTCATCGTCAGCCGGTTGCATGCCGCCTACCAACCCGGTCTGGTGGGCTCCTCTGATGGCTATCCGGGGATGATTGAAGAGCGAAAGCTGAAATGTGCAGCAGTCTTGATCCCGCTCGTTTCGTGGGATGGCGAATGGCATCTCGTTTTTACCCGTCGCACGGAGACGGTGGAACAACACAAAGGCCAGGTTTCCTTCCCCGGCGGTGCCTGCGATGTGGGTGAGTCCACTCCTGAGGCGACCGCCTTGCGTGAGGCCTGGGAGGAAATTGGACTGAAACCGGAAGATGTACGACTGTTGGGCCGGATGAATGATTACATCACAATCACCCGCTACCGGGTGACGCCGGTCGTCGGTGTTATCCCATGGCCGTTCCAGGCACGCCTGGCAGCAGCAGAGGTTGGCCGCCTCTTCACCATCCCTTTGTCCTGGTTGGCTGACCGCCTCAACTGGGACGAGCAGACTGTCACCATGGAGGGAGTGGAGCGTCCCTTCACGGTGCTTTGGTACCATTCGTATGATGGCGAAGTCCTGTGGGGCGCCAGCGCCCGGATAACGCAAATTTTTCTTAGTGTGGTGGGATTGTAGAATTAACGGCTGGATCGGCGCTGAACGCGCCTGACAGAACCTGGCACTGGGCAGCCTCCGTGCCACCGGAGAAAGTACCCGCAGGAGCACGGCCCGGGAGCAGATATATTATTTTGCTTGAAGAGTTTTAGGTCTGGCCGGGGAACTCATCCAACGGATCAGTAACGGAATATAAGCGGCAGGAAGAACCAGAAATCCTGCCCATTTGGCGTATTCGTGGGTGTCGGTGTGTAGGTCGGCGTCCGCGTAAAAGTACTCGTTCGAAGTCGGTGTAAAGGTTGGCGTAAAGCTTGGCTTGATTGTGGCGGTAAAGGTGCTGGTGGGAGTGAAGGTCCGTGTGGCGGTTGGAGTCCCGCTGGGCGTGGAAGTGAACGTCGGCGTCGGGGTGTGCGTCGGCGTAAAGGTTGGCGTGGATGTGGGTGTATAAGTCGACGTGAAGGTCGGCGTGTTTGTGGCAGAGCTCGTGCTGGTGGGGGTGGAAGTCTGCGAGGCAGTTGGACTGCTGGTGGGCGTTGAAGTGGATGTGGGCGTGGGGGTGTAAGTTTGTGTAAAGCTTGGCGTGAATGTGCGAGAGTTCGTGCTGGTGGGGGTGGAAGTCTGCGAGGCAGTTGGACTGCTGGTGGGCATTGAAGTGGATGTGGGCGTGGGGGTGTAAGTTTGTGTAAAGCTTGGCGTGAATGTGGGAGAGTTCGTGCTGGTGGGAGTGAAAGTCCGTGTCGCAGTCGGAGTGCTGCTGGACGTTGCAGTGGCTGTGGGCGTGGGGGTGTTCGTGATGGTCGAAGTGTTAGTCGGAGTGAACGTGGGTGTGTTGGTGCTGGTAGGTGTGAAAGTCCGCGTGGCAGTCGGAGTGCTGCTGGGCGTTGCAGTGGCTGTGGGTGTGGAAGTGCGTGTTGGCGTCGCCGTGGACGATAGTACCGTAAAACTGCCTGAGCTTGTCGCCGTCCCGCTCGGGATTGTCACACTGATCGGGCCGGTGGTTGCGCCAGCCGGCACCGTCGCACTGATTGAGGTATCGGTTAGGACGGAGAAACTGGCACTGCTGCCATTAAACCGTACTACGCTGGCGTGGGTGAAATTGTAACCGCTGATGGTGACGCTTGTCCCGGTCGATCCGCTGGTTGGCAGGAAACCAGTGATGGCCGGTGGCACGGCATTCACAGCCGCTGCTGCGTCCAGCATGCCGCTCCCGCACAGAGATGTGCTGCAGGTGCTTCCGCTTGGAAATGCCCTGGCGGTGTTCTGCAGGATTTGCAGTACCTGGGCCGGGGTCAGGAGTGGGTTGAGCGAAAACATCAGCGAGACCACTCCGGTGACGTGCGGCGTTGCCATGCTGGTACCCTGGTAGTAGATATAGGTATCTGCTAAGGGCACTGTCGTTCCGGTATTCAATGTGGAGAGGATGCCATTCTGGCTCCCAGAACTCTGATCGCCACCCGGGGCGCTGATCTCCACAGTCGCCCCATAGTTGCTGTAATATGCGCGCGACCCGCTGCGGCCGGTGGCAGCCACCGTGATCACACCGTTGCAATTGGCTGGAACGAAACCGCTGGCATTTGAATTGCTGTTGCCGGCTGCCACCGCGATCACCATTCCGGCCGTCGTGGCGTCATTGATGGCGTTTTGCCAGTCTGCACTGCAAGCTCCAGACCCGCCCAGGCTGATGTTGGCTGCCTTGGCCGGGTGGGTATTGGCAGGCACGCCGGAGACCGCCAGCCCGGCCGCCCAGCGCACGCCATCCTCAATGTCCGATGAGTAACCTCCGCACTTGCCCAGAACTCGCACGGCTAGGATCTTGGAGTTCCAGTTAATGCCCGCCACGCCTATGCTGTTATTTCCGTTTGCCCCGATCGTCCCGGCGGTATGCGTGCCGTGCCAGGAACTGTCGCTTGCTGGCGAGCCGGCGTAACACTCATTCGCCGCAACCCAATCACCCGGGTCGCTCGGATCCGCATCCCGCAAGTCGCCGTCGTTGGCGACCTGTAAATTACTAATAAAATCGTAGCCTGCCACGGTCCTCCCGCTCAGGTCGACATGGTTCGTGATGCCCGTGTCGATGTCTGCCACCACGATACTGCTCGAGCCGGTCGTGACATCCCAGGCTGCCGGCGCATTGATGCCGTTGGTCTCAAATAGATCCCATTGGCTTGAATATAGTAAATCATTGGGTACTAATGTGGGGAAGAGTATCTGGTCTGGCTCTGCGTATTCCACCTCCGGCAGGGTCATCAATTGGTCGCTGATGGCCTGGACCTGTGAGAGCGGCAGGCGTTCGGGCAGTCTCAGGACATTCGCATCCCCTGACATGGCCCTCAGATATTGCAGGGAAACCCCCGCGGTTGCGCTCATACGTGCCACCTCGTCAGTTCTGGCCGGGGATAGAAATGGACTGGTCGTGTAGTTATATTTTACGATCAGTTGGTCGGTCGAGGCTTCCGTTTTCCCGTTCTGGGACGATCCAGCATAAGCCGGGACAATTCGGCTGGTTGACACCTGTCCCGTCTCGGGTGGGATCCCTTGAGCGGCCGAAACCGGCCTGGGACTCAGACCGCTGGTGCTCAACACCAGGATAAGCAGCTCTGCTGCCAGTTTCTTCTTACTTAAAATATCAGGCAGATGAAACATGGAATTCATCCACTCCGCATCAAAGTTTGCTCACCAGCGGCATGAAATACAGGGTACATGTCTCAACAAAGAAATTGGTTTTGCTAACCGCTGTCCCGTCCGTGGTCGTCACACTGATCGGGCCGGTCGTCGCACCGGCTGGCACCGTCGCGTTGATCGATGTATCGGTGAGGAAAGTGAAACTTGCATCGGCGCCGTTGAACCGTACTGCGCTAGCGCCCGTAAAATTAATCCCACTGATGTTGACGATCGTCCCGGCTAGACCGCAGTTCGGAAAAAAACCACTGATAGCCGCCAGAGGACTGCCGGCGCTGAAGGCTGATAATCCCAGAGGGGAGCCCAGGCCGGTGGGGCCGTCGTAGCCGGCCTTGGCGGTGCACAGGTAGGAGCCGCCGCAACTGCCGTTGCTGCCGCTGGTCACGTCCCGCAGGTTGATGCCGTAATTCAGGTTGGCGTAGGGCAGCGAATTCCCCAGTGTGGTTCCCACACCGCCTGCCAGGGCAAAGACCGCCGCCACCAGTGGAGCCGCCAGGCTGGTTCCCCCGATCTGGTACCAGCCTAGATGTCCGTTAGCGGTGATATAGACCGCCGCGCCCGTGTTCGGATCAGCGTCGGCGGAGACATCCGCGACGGTGCGACGCGAGCAGCCGGTATCATGCTGGAAGGAGGGCTTGAACTCATAGGCGCTGCAGCCACTGCCCGTGCCGTTCCAGGCGATTTCACTGTTGTAGGTGTAGTTGGAATTGACCAGCAGAGTGGTGCCTCCCACTGCGGTCACGTTGGGGGAGGCAGCCGGATACAACACCCCATAGCCGCTGTCCCCCGAGCTGAAGATGTAAGCAACGCCGGGATGGTTAAAGTAGCTATCCATGGAGGTTTCGCTGCTGTCTTCAAAACCGCCCCATGAGTTGGAGACCACATTGGCGCCCATCAGGTAGGCGCGCTGATCGGCGGCGACAATGAGATTGGAACTAGAGGGGCTTGTGGCCTCGACCAGCAGGATGTTGCAGTTCTGGCATAAGGCATGCACGGCTTGCACATCGAGGGCAATCTCCTCTGCCCAGCCTGAATTGTATGCCGGATAGCTGGTACCGCCGTTCTGGTCCACCTTCTGGATGCAGGGGCTGGCCGCCGTGCCCGTGCTCACGGGGCAGCGGTTCAGGCGCGGGATACCGAAGTTGTCGCTGTAGGTGTCCAGGTTGTTCAGCACGGTCGGATTGTCATAAGCATCCACGATGGCCACGGTGCGAGTGGTGGCGGTGATGCCGTTCAGGCCGTAGGCGCCACGGAACGCCGCCGGCCCATACGACCCGATCAGCAGACTGTTCGAGGCCATCAGTGCCCCGGTCGCGTTGGTCACGATCTGGGAATGGCAGCGGGCGAAACCGGGCCCAGCGGGCCCCGGGCAGACAGGTCTATGGAAGGTGAAAGGGTGGGCGATGAGCGGAGACGGCGTGGAGGCGCCGGAGGGGCTGTCCCCGCGGGTTGGGCTGCCGTCGCTGGCATAGGACCCAAGCCGCTGGTGCTCAACACCAGGATAAGCAGTCCTATTGCCAGTCTATTACGATGGACAGTACCTCTAATATGCACCATGCGGATTCTCCCGAAAATGAAATAAGCTTAACTGTCGTATTATAGGCTGGATTAGTGGTAAGTCAATGGGAAAGTGGGTATAAACAACGATTCTTTCAATGGTGGGGTTTGGGGCAACATAAATCATCCAATTTTAATTTTTGGATGAAAATTACTGTAAATGATCCTTCTCCATCCCGCCGTCCCCCTTCCCAAGTGTGGTAAGGAGGTGTGAATTTCAAAGAAAAGGGTGCGAGCAGGCGTTTTGCGCCGCTCGCACCCTTTTCTTTGATTAAAAATCCCCTCCCCCAATTCGGGGGAGGGGCAGGGGTGGGGGTCTTTCTTCAGGGAGTCACCTAAAATTATTAAATTCGGCATGACTCATGTTGCCCCAGAATCTTTTTCACCTGTCCCCGTTCTGTGGGGGCCCGCCTTGGGGCGCCTGTCCACATTCTTTGGAAAGGGGGCAGGAGGGAAGCCCCAGATATGGGGGAATCCCCCAGATATGGGGATGGGGGTCAAGCACTTTCAGACTTTGAGAGACTCCTGGAAATGATGAACTCAGGCCAGGGTTCCCATCATGATTTCCTGGGAACTCGTCTTCTGAAAAGAATTCAGGGCGACCCATTGGGTCGCCCTGAAGATTTGTTGAATGGACGAAGCTACTTGGCTTCTTCCTCTTCTTCCTTCTTGCCCTTCTCGATCACCTCGGGCTCGGCCTCTTCTTCGACCACCACCTCCTCCTCGGGTGTGACCACCTCTTCGACCTCTTCCTTGGCCGGAGCCGTTGCCAGCACGACCATTTCATTGGCCGCGCTCAGGATGGTCACCTTGTCCGACAGGACGATATCCTGCACGTGGATGGCGTCGCCGATCTTGCCAAGGGCACCAATATCTACCATCACGCGTTCCGGCAGGTCCTGTGGGAAGGCTTCCACTTCCAGTTCGGTCAAACCATTGATCAGCATGGCATTGAAGTCCTTCACGGCGACTGAATTGCCGGTCAGAACGATGCCCACGTTCGCCCGGATCTTCTCGGTCAGCGAAACGACCTGGAAATCCACGTGGATCAGGTTGCGCTTGATATAGTTCATTTGCTTTTCGCGCACCAGGCTCGGGTACTCCTTGCCATCCACTTCAACCGTCACCAGGCTGGAGGAGCTCAATCGCGCCAGCACTTTTGCCGCATCCCGGGCGTCCAGCGAAATATTGACCGGTTCCACGTTGTGCCCGTAGATGACTCCCGGCAGACTTCCACTGCGTCGCAGGGCCCGCACGTGCCGCCCGGTCGCCGTACGCCTGGTGGCCTTCAAAAAAACTTTATCCATCTTAACCTTCCTCGAGCGCCTCTCACCCCGTCGACGTACCGGCTTCAACCGGTACATCCGTTGTCATCCGGGATTACCTTCGCTCTGCGAATGAAATTTCCCGACGATTGCCGGGTTCTCCGGCCGGTGTGCCGGAAGCGGGCGGAATTATACACGCCCCGTCTCCTTTTGACAAGAATGAAGCGAAAAAACCGGTTGTGGGGGTACGAAGCACCCCCACAACCGGTTTTTTTCGCGCTCCCCTCCTTCACGGTTATAATGCACCCATGCGCAGGTACCTCTACTTCACGGTCTTCATCTCCGGCATGACCAGCCTGGCGGCGGAATTTGGTGCCTCGCGCCTGCTTGGCAACGTTTTTGGTACCTCCAACCCGGTCTGGGCGGCCATCATTGGCCTTATCCTCATATATCTGACTGCCGGTTATTTCCTGGGTGGGCGTTGGGCGGACCGCTCGCCGCATCCCAAAACCATGTACGGCATCCTGGCCTGGGCTGCCTTCACGCTGGGCGTCGTGCCCTTTGTGGCCGGCCCGGTCTTGCGGGCTGCCGCCAACGCTGTGGACAACTTGCAGATCGGGATCATCGCTGGAGCCTTTGTCGGCGTATTGGTCCTGTTCACCATACCCGTCACCTTGATGGGCATGATCTCCCCGTTTGCCATCCGGCTCTCAATGCGTGATGCCGGTCACGCCGGGAACACCGCCGGGACGATTTACGGCCTCTCAACGATAGGTTCCTTCATCGGGACATTCCTGCCGACCCTGCTCCTGATCCCCACCATCGGCACTACCCGCACTTTCCTCGTCTTCAGTCTCACCTTGCTGCTTGTGGCGCTGGTTGGTCTGGGCTTGACCGCCGGCCGGCGTGCCGTTTTGCCGGCATTGCTCATGCTGGTCGTCCTGGTCCTGCTGGCGCTTTTCGGGACCGGCGGCGTCATCAAAAAATCCACCGGCCAGATCTTCGAGACCGAATCAGCCTACAACTACATCCAGGTGCTGGATATTAACGGAACGCATTACCTCCGTCTCAATGACGGTCAGGGCGTCCACTCGGAATACAACCCGCATACCCTCGCCTACGGCGGACCCTGGCAGCAGTTCCTCGTCGCTCCGTTCTTTTATCCGGACCGTCAGCCCGCGGATATCAGCCGTATTGCCATCGTCGGCCTGGCCGCCGGGACCACTGCCCGGCAGGCTGCGGCAGTCTTCCCGAACGTGGTGATTGACGGCTTTGAGATCGACCCGAAGATTGTCCAGGTCGGGCGGGATTATTTCGGACTGAACCTGCCCAACCTGAACATCATCATCGGTGATGGCCGCTGGGGTCTGGAACAGAGCCCGCACAAGTACGACTTGATCTGCGTGGACGCTTACCGCCCGCCCTATATTCCACCGCACCTGACCACGCATGAGTTCTTCCAGATCACCGCCGGCCATTTGAACCAGAATGGCGCCCTGGCGATCAATATCGGCCGCGCTCCCGGTGACCGTCGCCTGATCGATGGGCTGGCGACCACCATTGGAACGATATTTTCCTCGATTTACGTGATGGATATCCCCGACACGTTCAATTCGATCCTGTACGCCACCCTCCAGCCGACCTCTGTGCAGGGTTTGCAGGCCAACCTGGTCGCTTTCATGGAGCACCCGGGTGTGGACCCGCTTCTGACCGATTCCATGGCGTTGACATTGGGTACCCTCCAGCCTGCGCCGCAGCACACGCTTGTCTTTACCGATGACCTGTCCCCGATTGAATGGATGACGAACAACCTGATCCTCAATTTCCTCCTGCATGGAGATGTGAATACGCTGAAATAACCCCTTGCCTGTATTCTTACTACCCCCTAGGAATAATTATGAAAATCCTGTTTCGAATCCTCTCCTGGCTCATCACCCTCCTGCTCCCGCTCGCGCTGACCTTCCTGGGTTTGCGGTTGCTGCTTACCCACGTCTTCCCGGAGGTTGAATATCGCACACCCGGCTTTCCCCCCGATGATTATGGTTTCACCCTGCAGGACCGCTTGAAATGGTCGAAGATTTCCATTGATTACCTGATCAACAACGCCGAGATCTCATTTCTTGGCAACCAGACCCTTCCGGACGGTTCCCCTCTGTTAACTTGCCGCGAACTGAGCCACTTGCACGATGTCAAGAGGGTGGTCAAGCCCGTCCTGTGGATCGGTTATGCAGTCTGGTTCTTTATCATCGCGACCGGGTTGTGGGCACGTTTTGGCGTAGGCTGGTCTGAGTTTATACACGGCCTCCGGCGTGGCGGCTGGCTGACGGTCGGGGTCGTGGCAGTCATCGGCACCTTCGCCGGGGTCAACTTCTGGCAGTTCTTCACGATCTTCCATGAGCTGTTCTTCTCAGGTAATTCATGGCTCTTCGAATATTCCGATACGCTCATCCGCCTGTTCCCGCTGCCTTTCTGGGAGGATGCTTTCCTGTTCGCCGGCGTGCTGGATGTGCTTGCCGGGCTGGCGCTTGGGCTGGCTCTACGACCAAAAGACAAATAAGACCTTGTCTATATTCCCCCAATTTTCGCTTGCCGGAATACCGGAATGCCCACCGTATTGGCGAAAATGGAGGGGATGTCCGCAGGACGGGGGGGCTATTACCGGTGATATAATCCCAGAAAATAGATGGAGGCACAATGGCCGAAACTCATTCTACCGGAAAGACAACGCTGACCCCCGACGTGCTCCTGACGATCGCCCGCATGGCAGCTCTTGAGGTGGAGGGTGTCAAGTGCATGGCTCCTGTCAAAGGCGGTTTTAACAGCCTGTTTAAACGCGGCCTTGAGGGTGTCCGGATGGCGGTTGAGGATAATATCGTTCTCGTGGACCTTTACCTGGTACTGGCTAGCGACACGAACATCCGTGAAGTCAGCCGCACCGTCCAGCATACAGTCGCGCGTGCCATCGTCGAAATGACCGGGCTGGAGGTTGGCAACGTCAATATTCACATCGAGGATATCGATTACCAGGCTGAGGAATAGCTCCTGATGAAAGCACGCACCAGGGCGCGCGGCCTGGCCCTGCAGGCTCTTTACGAAATTGATCTGGTGGGTCACCCTCCGGCACAGGTTTTACAGGAACGCTTGGAGGAGGAGCCGCAGACCGAAGAACTGGCGGAATTCACCCGCCAGATTCTCTTTGGCGTGCTCCCGCTGCGGGAGCTTTTGGATACCGTGCTCGCCCGTTACGCCCCCGAATGGCCGCTTGACCAGATTGCCGCGGTCGACCGCAATATCTTGCGCATTGCTGCCTGGGAGTTCGCCGGGCAGCAGGGCACGCCCGTCAAAGTGGCGATTAATGAAGCCGTCGAACTGGCCAAGGCCTTTGGCTCCGATAGCGCCCCGCGTTTCGTCAACGGCGTATTGGGCAGCCTGGCTGACCATGAGCACGATGTTGTCCAATTCCTGCACAACCGGCAGCCGGATTAGCCGACCAGTCTCCCAATCTCAAAGGAGGGGTATGCATACAACACCTGTCATTCCTTCAACGCGCAGACTCCTTTCGCTGGCAAGCCTGATTGTATTGCTTCTGAATGGCTGCTCGCTCTCCTTGCTTAATCTCCCCGAGCTTAATTCTCCCACCTCCACGCCTTCACTTCCCTCTGGACCCACCGCCACACCGCAGCCCTCTGCCCCCATCACCTTCAGCGTGACTTTGCCGGCCCCGCTCATGGCGGGTGAGGTCCTTTATCTGTCGGTCGTGGATGAAGTCACCGGCCTCGGCCTGAACCCGGTCAATTATCCCATGCAGGGCATGGACACGTTGCACTATACTGCCACCATCCCGTTTGCGATGGACAGTGTCGTGAAATATCGCTATTTGCGCCAGGGAAAACTGCCCACCCTGGAGGATAATTCCGCCGACAAGGCCGTCCGCTACCGGCTGTATTACGTCACCGGCCCGGGTGCGGTGGATGACGTGGTTTCCGCCTGGTCCGACAGCTTGTTCAACAGCCCGTCTGGGCAGATCGCCGGCCAGATCCTGGATTCCGGCAATAATGCTCCCATCCCGGGAATCCTCATTTCCGCCGGCGGCCAGCAGACCCTGACCGATTCTTCCGGCCGGTTCACCCTCGCAGCCCTGCCGGTTGGGACGCATAACCTGGTGGCCTATGCCATGGATGGCGCTTACCAGACCTTTCAGCAGGGTGCCTCCGTCGAGGCCGGAAAAACCACCCAGGTGGCCCTCTCGCTGACTCCGGCCAGCCTGGTCAGCGTCGTTTTTACCGTATCCGTACCGGGTAGCACCATCCAGAATTTGCCCGTCCGCCTGGCAGGCAACCTCTACCAGTTGGGAAATACCTTTGGTGACCTGCAGGGTGGCGTGAGCACGCTTGCCACGCGCATGCCGCTGCTTACCCCGCTGCCGGATGGCCGCTATACCATCACCCTCAACCTGCCGGCCGGCGCGGATATCCGTTACAAGTACACTCTCGGGGATGGTCTATGGAACGCCGAGCATGCCGCCGACGGAGCCTTCGTGCTCCGGCAACTGGTTGTCCCGGCTTCGCAAAGCCCGCTCCAGGTCCAGGATACCGTTGACACCTGGCAGGCCGGCCCTTCCTCGCCGATCTTGTTTGAGGTAAATGTCCCGGCGGATACCCCGGTCAGTGACATCATTTCCATTCAATTCAACCCGTACGGTTGGACCGAACCCGTGCCCATGTGGCCGCGCGGGAACAACCAGTGGGTTTATCAGCTTTACAGCCCGCTCGACATGCTGGGTGACTTCGAATACCGCTATTGCCGCAATGACCAGTGTGGCGTTGCCGATGATGTTGCGACCGCCCCCGGCCAGCCTGGCCGTCCGGTTTCCACCAGCCTGGCCCCGCAGGACCTGCAGGACTCTATCACCGGCTGGACCTGGTTCCAGCCTGCCGCCTCGTCTGCACTGACAGGCTTGCCGGTTACCCGGCGCCTGGCCGGGTTCTGGGCCGGGGTGGAGTTCCTGCCCACAGGAAGCCCTGGCTGGCAGGCCTGGATCCCCCTGGCCATCCAGGACGTGAAAGGCCATTACGCCAACTGGCTGGTGCTTGCCCCCACCTGGAGCGTCAGCAGTACCAACCCCTTCGTCTTTTCCCCCATCCCTGGCCCGGATGCGTTATGGGCCGACCAGCTTGACAGTATCAGCCATGCGCGTGCTTCCAACCTGAACGTTGCGCTCTTCCCGGCGGTGAATTTGCCTGCCGATCTGGCCGCCTGGTGGCAATCCGCCCCGCGTGACCCGGCTTGGTGGGACGCTTGGTTCGCCCGCTATGCCGCCTTCGCGGCCTACCACGCTGATCTGGCGTCGAAAGCCGGTGCGCAAGCCCTCATCCTGGGTGGCAGTTGGCTGTCCCCGGCTTTGCCCGGCGGCCTGGTGAACGGCGGTGCCTCGGGTGTTCCTGCGGATGCAGACGCGCGCTGGGGCGCCATCCTGGCGGATGTACGCAAGCGTTTCAACGGTCAGGTGCTTTGGGCAGCCGCCTATCCGGGCGCTCTGGATTCCCTGCTGGCTTTTGCAAAAACCCTGGACGGCGTCTACCTGCTCTGGAGCGCCCCCTTGACCGGCAGCAGCGTCGACGATCTGAAGGCTTCTGCCGGGCAGTTGCTGGATAATGATATCCAGCCTTTCCAGAAGGCCCTCGGAAAGCCGGTTATCCTGGCCGCCGCCTATCCGTCCGTGAATGGTGCGGCCAATATAAATCTGCCAACCCGGGCACTTTTCCAGCCGGGCACGGCCCAGGCTCAACTGGACCTGCAGGCCCAGGCGGATGTCTACCAGGCCTTGATGATCGCCGTGAATGAGCGTGCCTGGTTGGGCGGTTTCGTCAGCCGCGGCTACTACCCCCCCGCCGTCCTTCAGGATGGTTCCGCCTCAGTCCATGGCAAACCGGCCGAAGACGTTCTGTGGTACTGGTTCGGCAGGTTGACGGGAGCGGTGCATTGAAGTAGAGGGACAGTGCGGAGTTTGAGCTTGCCTTGAATAAGCAAATTGATTCCTATATCATGAGCATGAGTCTCCCCCCATTTTTATACTATAAAATGGGGGGACGGGTAGGACTGCGCTCGCCTGAGGGTACGGAGCGCGAAAATCATGGCTCCCCCGCCAGCGAGTTCTTGTCAATCCGACCGCCGCTGCCGCTGAGCCAGGTTGGGGCTATGGCGCACTAACCAAAGGAGAGACCCGGCTAGACCGTCAGTCGGGTTCCTGATAATTTGAACTGTAGAAGAGGATTAATTATGAAATCAGTCATCAGAAAGACACGTTTGGTGGCAACGCTATTGCCGGTTATTATCATATGTGCATCTTGCAGGCAGGCCAATCCAGTTCCAACATACACTCCAACATTCATTCCGCTGTACACATCGTACACACCAACGCTCGTGCCAAGTTCCACTTTTACACCTTCTCCAACTTTCACAGAAACACCAACACTCACCCCTACACCTATATTGGTCTCAGTAATAAAAGATACTTTCCTGTTTAGCGGACCAAGCAAAAATGGTTATGAGAAAATTACCCGTCTTCCAATTGGAACCAAGGTAGAGGCATTAGGAGAATTTGTAGATTTTGTGCTTGTGCGCTTATATGGCACAAGTACTCCCCAGCAGGGCTATGTACCCGTGATAATGCTGGGAGATGTTCCTCCATATTTGCCAATAATAACCGTTGAACAAACCCCGTGGAAGAGTTTCATGAGTATGGCCTCACCCGATAAACCAATTGTGGAACAAAACGACAGCAAGGATTGGGTGGGAAGTATATTGGCACATGGCATATATTTCACTAACGGCTTGCAAATCAAACTCAATCTAGAGTCGGTGAAAGGTTCCAATGGAATTGTCTTCCAAGGTACTGGAATAGGCGTCCCCTGGTGGAGAGGACAGAAGCGAATAGAATTCTTCTACGAGGCTGGCGCCTTACAAATCCTTCTACGCGACGGCACGCAGGAAAATCAGGTTTATGATAGTAAAATCCCTTTGCAAATCACCAACGGGATAACGACTGGTGAGGTAAATATCACCTTTGACCAGTTTGGGAAAAACATGCAAATTTCCCAGGATAATACGGTTATTTTCAAGCTTACCTTTGGGAATGTTGGAGACTTTCCAAATGGATTATTTCCTTTAGGACAGATCCTTTCACTCACGCTATCAACAGGCCCTGATGCGAGTGGCAAACTAACAGAGTTGATCTTTTCTGTGCCTCCGGACGGAAAGTACAAGTAACGGGCCTATAAAGGCTATATCGGCCGTGGAAGGCGGGGTGGCGCTTATTGTGGAAGAGGCTGTAGCGTTTGGCCCAATCCACATAGGATTCTTCTGTTCGGTAGGAATAATGCTTGAGGCGGAGGGTGTCCCGTATTTGATCGAGGAGTTTTTTTGGCATGAGCGTTTGACTTTTCTTATGATTTCATTATAAAGATTATCAGCAAGTCTTTTTTTTGCCTTTTAGGTTGACAATAACAGATTTATATATCATTTGTGATAATTGCAACCTATAAGCAGTTATATTGAGATCGTCAACCGAGTATTTAGTTGGGCCCCGAAGGAAATCATGAGCCAACCCAAGATTGATCATAAGCTCAAGATCGCTCTTGTCTCGATCTACGAGGAGATCATGAGGCTCTCTTCACGCCCTAATATAACTGCTGGGCGGGCGCGCGCTTGGTACACACACGTCATGGCCGAGAGTGTAAAGAAGCAGGTCCGAAGATTTAGCGGTCAAGTCTCTCGGGTGGCAGTAGCAGAAACCTCCTCTGAGCTTCGGCTTGAGCACTTTAAGCGAATCCAGACAACCCTGACCAGTCTGGTTGAGCAACACAGGTTGAGGGGAATGTCAGATCCCGATGAATTCGTTAGGACCATCCTCGATTGTGAACTCGTTCATATTGTTACCCTCTCCGAAAATTACGCGGCTATGCGTGCCAAAGGCGATTATGATCGGGCTGGTATAAATCTCGTCGAATGGTCAAAGATCCCGGAATCGCGCAGGAAAGAACTTTGGAAGAAAATGCTTCGTGGGCGGGTAGCGAACGCTGCCGAGTATAACTTATAGTGTATCGGGGCCCAACACCGTCTGCAGCGGACGGGCTGGGCTACGCCCGCCCGATAGTCTGTGCCCGAAAATCGCGGTTCCACGGCCCGCGAGTCTCGCCAAGTCCGCCCGTCCGCCGCTGAGCCAAACCGTTGAAACTGTCGAAAAAGTAATCAGCGATTCGCGAAAAACGAGCAGGTTCGGTATACTCCAAGTTAGCTCAGAGAGTAGAGGAGCCTATGCCGCGCTACAAAGCCTATGACTATGACCAACTGGTCATGATCCCCATTTCACTTGAAAATCAGCTCGAACCGGGCACGCTGGAATACACCATCAATGAATTGGTGGAAAATAAGCTTGATTTGTCGGTGTTCGAGGGGCGATATCAAAACGACGAAACCGGGGCGACAGCCATCAACCCCAAGGTTCTACTCAAAGTGACCTTGTTCGCTTATTCCCGAGGAATGATAAGCTCACGTCAAATCGAGCGAGCTTGTGGCGAGAACATCCTCTTCATGGCGCTCAGCTGCGGCTATCGTCCGGACCACAGCACGATTGCCCATTTTGTGTCCTCGATGCAGAAGGAGATCGAGAGCATCTTCAGCAATATCCTGCTGGTGTGTGCAGAGCTTGATCTATTGGGGGGCACTCATTTCAGCCTGGACGGGGTGAAGCTATCCTCAAATGCTTCCAAGGAATGCAGCGGGACATTCAAGGAACTGAAGAGAAAACGAGACAGGCTGCAGGATAAACTACAGCAGGTGCTGGCTGAGCACATCCGGGCAGATGTACTGGAGAGGCCCGAGTCTGAAAGGCGCCAGAAGCAGGCGCAGCGGCTGCAGCATCAGGTGGAACGGTTGAGCGAGTTTCTGCTAGAGCAGAAGCCCAAGGTTGGGAAGGGTCGCCAGGAGATCCAGAGCAATGTGACCGATAACCAATCGGCGAAGATGCCTACCTCGCACGGGGTGATCCAAGGATACAATGCTCAGGCGCTGGTGGATGGCAAGCATCAAGTCATCATGCACGCCGAAGCTTTTGCCAGCCAAGACCATCAGAACCTGGCGCCAATGATAGCGGGAGCGAAGAAAAACATGCAGGCAGTCGGTGAAGATGAGAACTATTTCGAAGGCAAACAGATCACCGCAGACAGCAATTATCACAGCTACACCAGCTTAGCCTTGTGCAAGGCCGAGGGCCTGGACGCCTACATTCCC
The DNA here is from genome assembly GCA_963827305.1 of uncultured Chloroflexia bacterium. Taxonomy (GTDB): domain Bacteria; phylum Chloroflexota; class Anaerolineae; order Anaerolineales; family Villigracilaceae; genus UBA877. The sequence goes on along the minus strand of CAWHAM010000007.1, from coordinate 106,199 downwards.
GACATCCAATTTCGCAAGCGTGACGAGCGCTTTGCCAGACAGCAGAGATTCAAAGACGGGATCCATCCCCCGCAGCGAGTCACGAAGCAAGAAAACAGGAAAGAGGGCTTTTTCACCAAAGCTGATTTCTTTTTTGATAAACCCAAACGAGCGTATATCTGTCCGCATGGCAAGGTCTTGAGTTGCAATGCTCATGGCCATCGCATTCGCCATCGGGTGTATGACATCTATCGCGCCCGAGAGGAAGATTGTGCCAGTTGTCCGCTAAGACTCAAATGTTTGAGCAAGCCGCACATGCTGCGCAAGTACCTGGTGATACCGCCTGAAAGCCAACTGGCAACCTTGGTGGATGAAATGAAAGCCAAGATAAACTCTCCTCAAGGCAGGCTGATCTATGCCAGGCGCCTGGCCATCGTCGAACCAGTATTTGCCAATATACGCGTACAAAAAAGATTGGATCGATTTACCTTGCGCACCAAGGCCAAGGTGGATGTGCAATGGAAGCTGTTTGCTCTGGTGCACAATATCGGCAAAATCCACAAGTATGGGCGGGGCAATTGAGTACGTTTTAATCGGAGACGAGTGCATCAGGTGGTGCACATGCTGATGAATTGGATAAATGAATAACAATGCATTGAAATCTTGTGTTTGGATATAATCTGAGTAGTCAAATGGATGTTATTCGACAGTCTCGTTGGATGGCATACTTTTCGCTCCTTTTTTCAGGTATTCAGCATGTTTTCTGGATCAACTTTTTTCCGGATTTTTAATTCAGCAGGGACCTTTGAACCAGGAAATGATACCGTAATAATTCATGCCTATGCTGGCGACTATGAGAGTCTTCAGAAGTCCCGAAACTTTCCCGCCAACGTTAAAGGCGATGATCATGATCACTGGAACGATAAAATCCATTACGTATCGATACCCATACTGGATGGCGCCGTTATTGGAATACATCGCCAATAACGCAATCGATAATAAAATGGAGAACCAACACCCCCCAGTCCACCAGGTAATTTTAAATTTGCGTAGAACGTATATGAGGGCCGGTGTAGTCATGAGGATGCTCATCCCATAGCCTCTTGGAAGGTAATATTTGCATTGCGCGGTTAGTTGAGGCAAAGCCAGGTACATTGAGTGAAGATTAAATGGTACATAATGTATATTCCAGACGCCATATTCCTGTACTTTTTCCATGAGAAACTCTGAACCATTCAGAGTAGCATACCCGAAATCAAGGAAATTCCCGAACCTGACATAATTATAGGAGATAAGGAGGCCGACACCAAGAACCACAGGAATTGCCGAAAATACACTCCATTTAAATACATGTCTCCAATCCACTTTTTCGTCTATCAAATTGAGTTGTATGGTAATTCCCAATAATGCCGGCCAAAGCACGAATACATTCGGGCGGCTCAGGATGGCCATGGTCAGGCAGGCTCCTGCCACCCAGGGAGAATATTTTCTGAGCGCGGAAAGAAAGGCTAACCCGCAACCCAGTACAGTCACCACCTGGCAGAGAAATCCGGCTGTAACGTGGATGGAGAGCCACCAGAATACCGTGCCAAAAGCGAACAAGCCGGTCAGCCAAATTGCGCCGGAGCGGGATAGTTTGATCCAGCCCAGTCGAATCAGCTGGTCTATAACCAGATAGATCACGACTACTGCCAACGCTCCGAGCACGAGCGAAAACGCCGTAAAGTTGAAAGCCTGGATGCCCCAGATTGCAACAAATGGGAGCATAAGAATGACTGGAAAAGGAGGAAATGGAACATACCAATGCTGGTTATTAAGCACTAAATCATGAGTACCTGCTAGAAGAGTGGGTAGTATATATAATTTTCCGTGAAGAAATGAGTAGGCCAGCAAAATAAACATATTATCTGGATTTGGTTGTTTCCAGTTATTTAACCATTGGGCCAGTTGCATGGAAACAATAAAGAAAAACAATCCGATACTGATGCAGACAAAAGGTTGGAAAAAACGATCGGCCCATTTTTTAACCTTGTTGAGGAGTGCCCAAACTGAAAGCCAGAGGGACAGTATCAGGATCTTTATTCCTGGTCCCATGAAAGGTTCTGGCAATGCCTTGCCTGCAACCAAACTCCACAGAACGAATAATCCGATTAAGAATACCCCGGAAGTCCATGAAATAACCATCAGCCGGATCGGGATGGAGAGATTGCTGCCCGCCCTTCTTCCGGAAACCGAATAAAGGATCAGGATCTCTAAACTTGTGAGTAGAATCCAACCGATCAAAAATCCAAAGCGCTCTCCAAGGATTGGAAATGCATTGTTCAGAAAAATAAAGAATAACAACCGTTGAAGATAGGGGAGTGGATAAAATAAGATAATGGCCATACTGCAAACCAGAATGACCATGATGAGAGATGTCTTGATAATGACATCCAGGATATCAAACCTGAGAAGTATCTCAATTCTCTCGGCGAGAAATGTGAGGATCTTTTGGGAGCTAAGTGAATCGAAAAATAAAGTAATTAATACCCCTATGATGATGAGAATAGCGAATCCCAGAGCGAGGCGCTGCAGGGAAAAATTGAAAAGGAATATATTACGAGTTTCAGACGGGATTCTGAACGACTGCCATAAGACCAGGGTCCCTTCAAAAATGGAACAGCCAAGAAAAATCCGATAAAGATCGAGTAACGTAAATCGTCTGCGTTTTAATTTCATCGTTTTCGTAAACCTCTCATCCCATGCGGAAATATGTCCTGCCCTGCGCTCAGGATGAAGGCTGCTGTCCGCCATTGGCCTGGAATTTCTCCATCACCAGGGCATCCTCACCGTCGTTGTAATATTTCGTCCATGTACCCATGTGCAGGTAGCCTTCCTGCTCGTACAGCCGGATCGCGCCATCGTTATCCAGCCGCACGCACAGGCGCAGGCGTTCCATTTTCAGCCGCTTTTCGCATTCTTGCAGCAGGGCCCGTGCAATCCCCTGCCGCCGGTACTCCGGCAGGACGCCCAGCGTGGCGATCCAAGCCATACCCTCCGTCCGGCGCGGATCGCCGGCAATGAAACCGACCATCCGGCCGTCCTCCATCGCTTTCAGGCGGATTATCTCTGGCCAGGTGAGAACCGCCATCAGGTCCAGCAAGGGCCAGGCATCCTTGGGGAAGCAGGCTTGTTCTATCCGGCGTAGTTGGCCGAGGTCACGCAGGCTGGCGGGCAGGATATCCATGGGGGGAAAGGAAGAGGAAGGAGTATGTAAGGATGAAGTCAAAGTAAGAAGTCTCCCGTGAATTACGGGAGACTTCTATTTTACCCTTTCCTTCTCACTTTTTACTTATTACTTTTTGCTGTTACTTCTCTTTTCCCTTGACGAAATCGGCTAACATGCTGGTGAACTCCATCGGGAAGATGAACTTGGTGGAGGCGCCCTGGCCGACGTTCTTGAGGGTCTCGAAGTATTGCAGGGTCATGGTCTTCTGGTCAATGGTCTTGGCGATGGCAAAGATCCTGTCCAGGGCCACCGAGAAACCTTCGGCCTTGAGGACCTGGGCCTGCTTCTGGCCTTCGGCTTCCAGGATGGCAGCCTGTTTTCCACCCTCTGCTTTCAGGATGGCGGCTTGCTTCTCGCCCTCAGCCACATTGATGGCAGCCTCGCGCGTACCTGTCGATTCCGTTACCACGGCGCGGCGGATACGTTCAGCCGACATCTGCTTGTTCATGGCGTCCTGTACGTCCTTGGGCGGGATGATCTCGCGGATCTCGACGTTGGTGACCTTGACGCCCCAGCGTTCGGTGACCTCATCGAGCTTCGTGCGCAGGGTCTGGTTGATGTGTTCACGCTGGGAGAGAACTTCGTCCAGCGGGATGCCACCGATGACGGAACGCAGGGTGGTGGTGGCCATGCCGGCCGCCGAGAGCTCGAAGTTGCCCACGCCGACGACGCTCAAGGTTGGATCCAGCACCTTGTAGTACCACAGGAAGTCGATCGAGATGGGGGCATTATCCTTTGTGATCGAGACCTGGTGCGGTACTTCGCGGATCTGCTCGCGCAAGTCCACTTTCACGGCCCGGTCTACGATCGGGATGAGCAGCACCAGGCCGGGTCCCTTGGTCCCAATGCAGCGGCCTAGGCGAAAGACCACCAAGCGCTGGTATTCGTTGACAATTCGGATGGCGTTGCCAAGAAAGATAACCAACACCACGACAACGAAAGCGACGGCGCACAATAAATAAGTTGAAGCAGTCATATGTTCCTCCTTGGAGAACAGATTATGGATCGATTACTTCTTTGACTGGTCGTCGTTTTCGACGACCAGAATGAATCCATCACGACTGACCACCCGGATACGACTCCCGGCCGGGATGGTTTTCGCGCTCCTGGCGCTCCATAACTCGCTGGCCACCTGAACCGAGCCTGCGTCCGACACCTCGGTCTTGGCCTGGCCGGTCTGGCCGATCAAACTCTTGAGATCTTGCAGCGGATGGGCGTGATGCGCCAGCATGCCTTTGCGAACGGCCAGCCATAGGAAGCCGGCGCTCACCACCGAAATGACCACAGCCAGGATCGGATTGACGGCCGGTAGCCAGCCCGTTCCGGGGAACAGGTAGAGCGAACCGATCACCAGTCCCAGGATGCTCACCGCCAACGCCCATTCGCGCCGGGGTCTCTGGATGGCATAAATGAATGGCACGAGCGCCACAACCAGGACGATCAACGCCCACGCGTTGAAACCCAGTTGAAAGACCTCATAACCGGCGGCTGCCAGCAGGAGCAGCGCGGCTCCTTCCATGAGGTGCGTACCAGGTGTCACGAGGGCCATCATTAAAAATCTGGCACCGAAAATGAGCAGAAGGTAGGCAATATTCGCATTGACCAGAATGTTCATGGGGGGGAATCCTTTCCGGAATCACCAAAATGATTATACAACAAGGTTGGGCAGTTTGTATTAACTTCCTGTTAGATATACGTCTCACGCAAGGGCTGGTTTCGATGCCCCTGATTGCGTCCTCCTTAATAGGGACCGAAAAAGGGTTGCGGACGTGCTTTGCACGTCCGCAACCCTTTTTTTTCCACAATTCTCCCCTCACCGCCGCTTTATATGGCATAATGGAGAGAACTGCGTGTTATTCGAAGCTTTCGAGGAGGAACGATGAATATTGCAAGCGTGTTACAGGGCCTGGCCACTTTTTCCTGGTTGGTCGTTGTCGGCCTCATCGTCTTGGCCGTGGTACGCGCCAGCCGTGCCCATCCTTTGAAGAGGGCGGTTTCACTGGTGATTGGAACGGCCATTCTTGCCCTGGTGTTGACCACGGTCAGCGCCGGCTTGGTGTTTTTACAGGCCGACCAGTATGGCGTTGTGATCTCGGCCATCCAGCCGAATGGCTACCGCACACAACCGCTGACGCCCGGGCTGCATTGGGTTGTTCCGTTTGTCGAGAACGTAAAGCCTTACTCTATTGCGAAGGCAACCTATACCATGGCGACTACCACCGGCGAAGGACAGGTAAGTGGCGACGACTCGATCCAGTGCCGGACGAAGGATGGCCAGCAGGTCTTCATCGATGCTTCAGTCATTTATTCCATCGACCCCGTGCATTTGATCAATTTACATATTACCTGGCAGGGCCGGTTTGAAGATAATGTGGTGCGACCGGTGGTACGTTCAGCCATCCGTGATGCCGTTTCCCAATACGGTGTGGAAGAGATCGTCAGCACCAAGCGGGCCGAATTGGAGCAAACGATCAGTGATGAAATCAAACTGGGTCTGACGGCCAATAACCTGATCATGGATGATTTCCTGCTCCGGAACATTCGTTTCAGTGATGAATACGCCGCCGCCGTGGAGCAGAAACAAATTGCCGAACAGCAGGCCCTGCAGGCTCAGTTCGTGGTTCAGCAGAAGAAGCAGGAAGCCGAACAGGTCCGCCAGACGGCCCAGGGTGCGGCCGACGCGGTCGTGATCGCGGCGCAGGGCGAGGCGCAGTCCATCCAGATCAAGGCCACGGCGCAGGCAGCGGCCTGGGCGGCGCTTGCGGCAGTCCTCAAGGATCATCCCGAGATGTTGACCTACGAATATATCCAGAAGATTGCCCCCAATCTCCAGGTGATCTACCTGCCGAGTGGCACTCCGCTTTTATTGCCGTCTCTCACTCCGACCACTCCAACCACACCGGCTACTCCAACAACTCCTGCCCCTTAACTTTGTGGAGGTTCCATGTCGGTAGTCCACCCAACCGGGCGCCAGATCCGCTTGACCAGTTATTCGAACTGCGCGGGTTGAGCATCCAAGCTGAATGCGGAAACGCTGGCGCAGGTTCTGCGCCCGGTTGAAAATATATTTGCGAACCGTGACTATCCCGACCTTCTGGTCGGCCTCGAAAAGCCCGACGATGCTGCCGTCTGGAGGCTCGATTCACGCCGCGCCCTGGTGTTGACGACCGACTTCTTTACGCCGGTTGTGGATGATCCGTTCGATTTTGGCAGTATCGCCGCGGCCAACAGCATCTCGGATATCTACGCCATGGGCGGCCAACCGTTCCTGGCCTTGAACGTGGCTGCTCTCCTACCGGACCTGCCGCCGGAGGTCAATGGCGAGATCCTGCGCGGCGGGGCCGAGAAGGCCCGTGAGGCCGGCCTTGTCATCGCTGGCGGGCATACCGTTAAGGATAACGAGCCTAAGTATGGCCTGGTGGTTCTGGGCTTTGTTAACCCAAAAAAGATGCTTACCAAAGGCGGCGCGCTTCCGGGGGATGCGCTCGTTCTCACCAAGCCGCTTGGCTTTGGCGTGACGACCACTGCCTTAAAGCTGCAGAAAGCCACCTCGGAAGATGTGGCCGAAGTTGTCCAATGGATGAAGCGGTTGAATAAAGATGCCGGCGCCATGGCGGTGGAATTTCGCCTGCAAGCCGGCACGGACGTGACGGGTTTCGGCCTGCTTGGGCATGCCTCCGAGATGGCGCAAGCCTCGGGCGCTGGCGTGCATATCTTTGTAGAGAAGTTGCCGTTTGTTTCATGTGCGCGTAAATATGCCGCCATGGGTGCTTTTCCCGGCGGGTTGTTCGATAATCAATTATATTTTGGGACACATATCCACTTTGCCTCGCATATTCCCGAAGAGACTCAAGAGCTGCTTTTTGACCCTCAGACCAGCGGCGGCCTGCTTCTGGCGGTCCCCCGCAGAAAGCTGGCAGGTTTTCTCAAGCGCGCCGAGGATCTCAAACAACCGGTTTGGGTGATTGGAGAGGTGGTAACAGGAGCAGGCATCCAGGTAGTCTGATCATCCCCCATCCCGAATTTACGGTTCGGGTAGTCTCCAGGAAATCCCGTTGGACAAAAAACGAAGAAATGGAGCCGAGCTGACGCTCAGTGCCGCTTGCCCCCATTTCTTCGAATTAGCTATCCATCGGTTGGCCTCTCTGGTAAAATAATTCCGTCAGGGTCCAATGAATGTTGGATTGGAAATCCTAATCATATTTTTTCTTATCCTGCTCAATGGCTTTTTTGCCTTGTCGGAGACCGCCATCCTTGCCAGTCGTAAGGCACGCCTCCAGCAGCGAGTAAATGAAGGCGATGCCAGGGCGCGCCAGGCCTTGAACCTGGCGGAAAATCCCAATCGTTTTATACCCACGGTCCAGGTTGGAATTACCCTCATCGGGGTGCTTACCGGAGCGGTGGGTGGTGCGGTTTTTTCAGGATCCCTGGCCGCGCAGATGCAGAAAATCCCTGCCTTGGTGCCTTATGCGCACTCGGCCAGCCTGGCCATTGTTGTCATTCTGATCACCTTCTTTTCCATGTTGGTCGGCGAACTGGTCCCAAAACAACTCGCCATCCATAATGCTGAAAAAGTCGCCTCCTGGATTGCTGGTTTCATGATTTTTGTTTCCAGGCTCTTTACCCCGGTGGTCTGGCTATTGGAGAAATCCTCCGACCTGGTTCTGCGTATATTGGGGGTCAAGCCGAGTAAGGAACCACCAGTGACCGAGGAGGAACTGCTGGTTCAATTGGACGAGGGCACTCAGGCGGGCGTTTTTAAGGAGACCGAGCAGGATATGGTGGAAGGCGTCTTTTCCCTCTCCGATCAACGCGTCAACGCTCTGATGACCCCGCGCAACGAGATTGTCTGGCTGGACGTGAACGATTCAGTGGCGGAGATCCGCCGGAAAGTCAGGGAAAGTCCCTTTTCGCGCTTCCCGGTGGCTGAAGATAGCCTGGATAATGTCCTGGGCGTGGTGAAGGCGAAGGAACTGCTCCTGGCCGACCTGAAAAATGGCCGCGAACTCAGGGATTTGGTCCGCCTGCCGATTTACATTCCGGAAACCGCTTTTGGCTCGCGCGCCCTTGAAATGTTCCGGGAGAGTAAACGCGAACTTATGCTGGTGGTGGATGAGTTTGGCGTGGTACAGGGCTTGATCACCCTGGCCGATATCTTGGAGGAAATTGTCGGCACATTCGAGGGAGGCCCCCAGGCCACCCAGCGCCAGGACGGCTCCTGGCTGCTGGATGGGATGCTCCCAAATGACGAATTAAAGAGATCTTCAACCTGCGCCACCTCCCGGATGAGGAAGAATACGAGACATTGGGCGGCTTTGTCATGCTGCAGTTGGGCCGCATGCCACAACCTGCCGACCAGTTCGAATGGAGCGGTTTGCGTTTTGAAGTCATGGACATGGATGACAAGCGTGTGGATAAAGTGTTGGTGACGAGCATGCCTGTAAGGCCGCCTGCACCGACCAACAAGAGTGAATAAAGTTGTCGATAAAGGAATAAGGCATTTAAATTTTGATATCTTGAGTCCTTTTTTTTCGGAGGAGATAACCCTATGGATGCACTTGTTTTATCCCGCTGGCAATTTGCGATCACCACCATCTATCACTTCTTCCTTGTGCCGCTTACCCTGGGGCTCTCGATCCTGGTGGCAATCTTTGAGAGCATGTACGTTGCGACCGGTAACGCAACCTATAAGGACATGGCCAAGTTCTGGGGCAAGGTTTTCCTGATCAATTTTGCGGCGGGCGTGGTGACCGGTATCGTCCAGGAGTTCCACTTCGGCATGAACTGGTCGGGGTACGCCCGTTTCATGGGGGATATTTTCGGCGCTCCGCTGGCTATTGAAGCCCTGCTGGCGTTTTACCTCGAATCCACTTTCATTGCCTTGTGGGTCTTTGGCTGGGACAAACTCTCGAAGAAATTGCACCTGGCGGCTGCCTGGCTGGTGGCAATCGCTTCCAACCTTTCGGCCTTTTGGATCCTGATCGCCAACTCGTTCATGCAGAACCCGGTCGGGTATGCCATCGAGAATGGCCGGGCGGTCATGACTAGCTTCTGGGCCCTGGTGACCAACCCGAATTTACCCTACCAGTTCCTGCATGTTCTCTCGGCCGGGGTCACGACGGCCGGGTTCATTGTGCTGGGTTTCAGCGCTTGGCATCTCTTGAAAAATAAGGAGGGCGCGCTGGATTTGTTTAAGAAATCCTTCCTGTGGGCCGCGGTCTATGCGTTGATCGGCACCGTGATGGTCGTTTATGTGGGGGATGCGCATGGAAAATATCTGGCAAAAACGCAACCGATGAAGATTTGTGCGGCGGAAGCAATCTGGGAAGATGAACAACCGGCCGATTTCGTCGTTATTGCGAACATTGATGAGAAGAAACAGGAAAATCCTTTCGAGATCCGGATCCCAAAAGCCCTTTCGTTCCTTCTCTATAGCAATTTCAGCGGGGGAATCAAAGGGATGCAATATTGGCAGGCCGACGCCGTGGCAAAATACGGACCCGGGAACTATATTCCGCCCGTGACCATCACCTTCTGGTCGTTCCGGATCATGGTGGCGGTCGGGTTCCTGATGGTGCTGCTGGCGTTCCTGGCGCTCATCCGACCGAAGGTCAAGTTCCTGAAAAAGAGTCCGCTTTTCTTAAGGCTCCTGCTGCCAGCTATGGCCCTTCCTTATATTGCCTCGACCTGCGGCTGGTTATTGACTGAAGAATCCCGCCAGCCGTGGATTGTCTATGGCCTGCAAAAAGTGCAGGATGCGGTCTCACCCAACCTGACTACCGGCGATGTGTTGTTCTCGCTGATTGTCTTTATCGTGCTTCTCGGCGCCCTGGTGGTTGTCACGGGCTGGCTGATGTTCAAAGCCGGTACGACCGAACCGAAATTTGATCAAGCCGCTGAATAGAAGAGAGGAGCAGAGAAAATGGACCTTAATACCGTCTGGTTTATGCTGATTGCCATTCTATTTACCGGCTTCTTCTTCCTGGAAGGGTTCGATTACGGTGTCGGCATCTTGATGCCGTTCTTGGGCAGAGACGATGCCGAACGTCGTGGCATCATCAACGCCATCGGCCCGGTCTGGGATGGGAACGAAGTCTGGATGATCACCGCCGGCGGCGCCCTGTTTGCCTCCTTCCCGCACGTCTACGCCACCCTGTTCAGCGGATTTTACCTGGCGCTTGTTTTACTGCTGGTGGCTTTGATCTTGCGCGGCGTTGGTTTCGAGTTCCGCGGCAAGCGTGATGATAAAGCCTGGCGGACTTTCTGGGATTGGGCGATCTTCACCGGCAGCCTGCTCCCGGCCCTGTTGTGGGGTGTCACAGTCGCGAATTTGATGCGTGGTTTTGCCATTGGTCAGGACATGAATTACTACGGTGGCCTCCTTCCATTGCTGAACCCTTACGCATTGCTGGGCGGCCTGGTGTTTGTGGCTTTGTTCCTCGTCCATGGTGCAAATTTCCTCGTCCTGAAGGCACCCGAGGAAACCGCCAAACGCGCTGGGAAGGTTGCCTTTACCGGCTGGATCGTCGCCACCGTTTTGACCGTGGCTTTTATCGTCTGGACATTTTTCGCAACCGATATCCTCACAAAACCCGGTCTCAACGGCCTCATCCCGGCTGTGCTGGCCGCGCTGGCACTGCTGGTCACCGGCTGGCTGGTCCGCATCGGGAAGAGCGGTTGGGCTTTTGTTGCCGGTGCAGTGACCATTGTCTTCGCGACAGTCATGGTGTTCGCTGGCCTGTACCCGCGCATCCTGATTTCATCTCTCAGCCCGGATTGGAGCCTGACGATTACCAATGCGGCCTCGAGCCATTACACGCTCAAAGTGATGACGATTGTAGCCGCCATCTTTGTGCCGATTGTGCTGGCTTACCAGGCCTGGACGTATTGGGTCTTCCGCAAGCGTGTGGTTGCCGGACCGGAGAAGTTGGTTTATTGATCTGGCTTGCAGGAAGGGTGCGGAAACGCCCTCTTCTTTCCCTGGTCTTTGCCGGCTTGCTCAAGGCGCTTGCCCGCCTGGCCGCGGTAAGATTTAAAATCTAAGCCGGAATTGAGTGTTCTTCCGATAAGGAGGCTCCCGATGACGATCAACTTCAAGATGTGGAAGACAGCCCTGTGGGGTCTGGTTAAAATGGAAAAGAAGGAGGAATGGGATCGGCTTGACGCCATCTCCAAATGGCTGATCGCCACTCGTTCTGCCGTGACCACGGTGACACTCTACGCCTGCGTCATCGGCGGTTTGCTGGCCTGGCGGGACGCTCATTTCACCTGGCTGCCCTGGATAATCGTTACGCTCGGGCTCTTCATCGCCCACGGCACCAACAATTTCCTGAACGATTACACCGATTTCAGCCGCGGTATTGATAAGGACAATTATTTCCGCACGCAGTACGGTGTCCATCCGCTGGTGCAGGGTTTTTGGAGCAAGCGCCAGCAACTTACCTGGTTCTTTGTCAGCGGCGTTTTGGCATTCCTTTCGGGAGTCTATGCCCTCTTCTACACGGACTTTTCGCCATTGATCATCGGCCTGTTTGCCTTCGGTGCGCTGGTTCTGATCTTCTATACCTGGCCGCTTAAATATCTGGCGCTCGGCGAACTATGCATCTTCCTGATCTGGGGTCCGATCCTGGTCGCCGGTGTGTACAGCGTGCTGGCGCGCGGCTGGACTGAGAATACGTGGATGGTGGCCTTGGCGGGCGTACCTTTCGGATTGAGCGTTGTCAGTATCAACCTCGGCAAGCACATTGACAAGTCCGCCCAGGACAGGCAGAAAGGCGTCGGGACGCTGCCGGTCCGCCTGGGTGAGAAAGTCGGCCGTTACCTCAATATGGCGGTCCTGGTCTTGATCTATGCGGTCATCCTCTACCTGATCTTCGTCCCGCATTTTTTCACCCCGGTCATGCTGATCGTCTTATTCGCCGGGAAGCGCCTGTTTTACGCTGTTGCCGTGCATGCCAAGCCGCGTCCGGCCGAACCGCCTAAGGAATGGCCCGGTTGGCCCACTTGGTTCTCCGGCTTCACCTTTTACCACAATCGCCTGTTTGAGAACCTTTTCATCCTGGGTCTGCTGGCGGATACCCTTCTGCGCATCTTCGTGCCCGCTTTCTGGCATTAAAGCAATTTCTTGGTGTTCTTAAGATCCAATCCGAAAAATCGACAATGCCGCGCTGAAAACGTGGATGGGATGGATTCGCAACTTCTTTCACCAATTCTTGTCTTTCGTCGCGCCCTTCGTGTCCTTAGTGGTTGATTTCTTATGCCCCGCCGCCCTGCCCCATGCAATGGGGTGCTGAGCCTGGCCCGTGACAGCCGCTTCGCCCTGGCGGCGACGGTCCTGTCCAGCTTCCTGACCGGCTTGTTGACCATCGCGCAGGCTTCGGCGCTCAGCCAGGGCATCGACCGGGTTTTCCTGGGTGGGCAGACTCTCTCCGCTGTCACTGGGCTGCTCCGGCTGATCCTCCTGATTGTTTTTTTGCGGTCCTTGCTGGCTTGGGGTAGCGAAATCAGCGCCAACCTCGTGGCTGTCCGCATTAAAAGTGACCTGCGCCAGCGCCTGTTTGACAAGCTCCTGGCCCTCGGCCCGGCTTATACCCGTGGCGAACGGACCGGCGAACTGGTCAACACGCTCGTCGAAGGGGTCGAAGCGCTGGATGCCTGGTTCAGCCAGTACTTGCCGCAACTGGTCATCGCGGCCCTCGTTCCTTTCAGTATCTTGGTTTTTATTTTTCCGCGTGACCCGCTTTCCGGCCTGATCCTGCTGGTCACCGCACCACTCATCCCGCTTTTCATGGTCCTGATCGGCAGGACTGCCGAAGCCCTGACCAAACGCCAGTGGGACACGCTCAGCCATCTGAGCGCGCACTTCCTCGACAGTCTGCAGGGACTTGCGACCCTCAAGGAGCTCGGCCGCAGCCGGGACCAGGCGGATTCGGTCGCTGCCGCCAGCGACAAGTTCCGCGATGTCACGTTGGGAGTGCTGCGTGTCACCTTCCTCTCGGCGCTGGTGCTCGAGCTGGTCGCCACCGTCAGCACGGCCCTGGTGGCTGTGGAAGTCGGGCTGCGGTTGCTCTACGGGCACCTGGCTTTCCAGCCGGCTTTGTTCCTGCTCCTGCTGGCTCCCGAGTTTTACATCCCCCTGCGCATGCTCGGCCTGCGTTTCCATGCCGGCATGTCCGGGACCAGTGCCGCCCGCCGCATTTTTGAGGTCTTGGATACTCCGCTTCCAGGCAACCAGCCATCCGGGATCGGGGATCGACCCTCTCTTCCAGATCCCTTATCCCCTTCCCCTTCTCCCGCCTGTCCCCGTTCTTTGGGGATCTTACTTTTTACTTCTCTCTCTTATACCTACCCCGGTGAAACCGAACCCGCTCTGCAAGACCTCACCCTCGCGATCCATGCCGGGGAACATATCGGTCTGGTCGGTTCCAGTGGGGTGGGCAAATCTACTCTGGCCGCCCTGTTGTTGCGTTTTATCGAGCCGGGCAGTGGCAGCATATGCATGGATGATCAACCCTCCACGGATATTCCGCTCGAAACCTGGCGCAGGCGCTTCGCCTGGGTGCCTCAGAATCCATATCTTTTCCATGACACCATTGCTGCCAACCTGCGCCTGGCTAAACCGGATGCCACCGAAGCCGAGCTCAGTTCAGCCGCACGCCTGGCGCACCTGGAACCATTTATCCTTTCCCTGCCGGATGGCTACGCCACGCCGATTGGCGAGCAGGGCGCACGTCTCAGTGCCGGGCAGGCCCAGCGTTTGGCCTTGGCGCGTGCCTTCCTCAAGGATGCCCCCATCCTGATCCTGGATGAACCGACTTCCAGCCTGGACCCCGAGCAGGAGTCCTTGGTCGAGACCAGCCTGCGTATTCTCATGCAGGGACGGACCATAATTACCATCGCCCATCGCCTCAACACGGTCTTCCAGGCGGACAGAATCCTCGTCCTCGAAGGCGGCCGCCTCGTCGAATCCGGCACCCATACTGAACTGCTGGCAAAGCACGGAGCCTACGCTGCCCTGGTAAATGCCTCATCGGAAGTCGAAAGCCAGGCCTTGGAAGCCAGCCCTGATCTCCACCCGCCTGCCGTTGGTTTTTGGGGCTCCACCTTCGACCATGAACCGCCAATCAATCGATATTCCCATATCCTAAATCCTCAATCAACAACAATGTCACCCATGGGGATCAGCGATCAAAAATCAGCAATCAAAAATCGAAAATTAACCATCCTCCTCCGCCTTCTCGCTTTTTTGCATGGCTCCTGGCCCCTGGTGGCCCTCTCGGTCCTCCTGGGTGTCCTGACGGTCGGCAGTAACGTCGGCCTGATGGGCACCTCCGCCTTCCTGCTCTCCGCCGCCGCCTTGCACCCGGAGCTTGGCACGCTGCAGGTCGCCATTGTCGGCGTGCGTTTCTTCGGCATCGCCCGCGGCGTCTTTCGCTACGCCGAACGTCTCACCTCCCACAATGTCACCTTCCGTTTGCTGGCCCGCCTGCGTACCTGGTTCTATCGGGCCCTCGAGCCGCTCGCCCCGGCCCGCTTGATGCAGTACCGCTCCGGCGACCTGCTTGGTCGCATCGTCTCGGATGTGGCCGCGCTGGAGGATTTCTACGTGCGCGTGGTCTCCCCCTCCCTGGTGGCGCTCCTGGTCGCCGCCGGCATGACCGTCTTCTTTGTCCGCTATTCTCCTCCGTTGGCCTGGACCTATCTTGGCTTTATGCTCCTGCTCGGATTGGGCGTTCCGCTGCTGGCTTCCCTCCTCAGCCGGGACGCCGGTGCTGCCCTCATCTCCCGCCGCGCTGGCCTGCAGGCCCGCCTCGTCGATGGCATCCAGGGCCTGCCCGACCTGCTCGCCTTTGGACAAGCCGCAGCCTATGCCCGGGGTCTTTTAAACGAGGGTTGGCTCTACGCGAAAACGCAGCGCCATCTGGCTGGACTGACCGGGCTTTCCGGCGCCCTGACCGTCCTGCTGGTCAACTTGGGCGTACTGGTGGTTCTGGTGTTGGCCATCCCGCTCGTCCGGGCCGGGCAGATCCCCGGCGTGATGCTGGCGGTCCTGGCCCTGGCCGCCGCGGCCGGCTTCGAAGCCGTCCTGCCGCTCCCCCAGGCCGCCCAGACTCTTTCCTCCAGCACGCAGGCCGCCCGCCGCCTGTTCGAGATCGTCGATACTCCCCCCGCCGTCCGTGATCCAGTACAACCTTTTTTTCCCCCCAACAACGGAGAAGCGGGGGGCGGGGGGGATGAGAGCGGGCGCCTCTCTTCCATCCCTCCCCTCTCCATTTCTCACCTCACTTTCACCTACCCCGGCGGGTCCCGGCCTGCCCTGCAGGAGTTCACCTTCCAGCTTGACCCCGGCAAATCCATTGCCATCGTCGGACCGAGTGGCGCCGGCAAGTCCACCCTGGCAAGCCTGCTGCTGCGCTATTGGGATGTGGAGCCGGGCCGGATCTTACTGGATGGCCGTGACCTGCGCGACTATCCCCTGGCGGACGTGCGCCGGTGCTTCAGCGTCCTCTCCCAGCGCCTCTGGTTCTTCAACGATACCGTCCGCCGGAATTTGCTCTTGGCGCGCCCGGCCGCCACGGATCTCGAGCTCGAGCAGGCTTGTCAGCGCGCGCACATCCACGAGTTCATCCTCGGGCTGCCGCACGGTTACGATACCTTTATCGGCGAGCGCGGCTACCGGCTGAGTGGCGGGGAGCGCCAGCGCCTGGCGCTTGCCCGGCTCCTCTTGAAGGATGCTCCCATCCTGCTGTTGGACGAGCCTACCGCCAACCTCGATCCGCTCACCGAGCGCCGCCTGCTCGACACGCTCTTCTCCCTGGCGCACGCCCGCTCGCTCCTGCTCATCACCCACCGCCTGGTGGGACTGGAAAATATGCATGAGATCCTCGTCCTCGACCGCGGTCGCATCGTGGAGCGCGGCGCGCATGCCGATTTGCTTGCAAAGAATGGCCTATACCGCCGCTTGTGGGACTTGCAGAACCGGATGTTGTTATAAGAATAATTCCATAAATTATTGAGATGATCACAAAAAAACAGGTGCAGTGAACGTTTACCCTCGCCGCGCCTGTTTTTTTTACCTTTGTTATTTCTGTTGACTGAAAAGGATATAAGACATACAATCTTATCAAATGGGATAATCGTTCTACATAGTAAGATGTTCAGAAACGGATAGAAACCCCTATCCTCCGAACACAGTTGGGAATGCCAGGGTAAATGAATCCCGAGGAATTTGCCCGCCAACAGATCGACCAGCAGCTGACCGCCTGCGGATGGATCATCCAGGATCGCCCCGGGATGAATTTCACCGCCGGCCTCGGCGTGGCAGTGCGTGAGTTCCCGCTGGAGACAGGCGAGGCGGATTATCTGCTCTTCGTCGATCGCAAGGCAGTTGGGGTCATCGAAGCAAAACCGCAAGGTACCACATTAACTGGTAGCCGAGCAGGCCGGGCAGTATGCCATTGGTCTGCCTCCTAATATTCCCCACGTAGGGGCGACCCGCTGGGTCGCCCAGGATAGTGCGGATAATATCCGCCCGGACATGTTGCCCTTCCAATACGAAAGCACCGGCATTGAGACGCTCTTCCGCGATAACCGTGATCCCT
Source organism: uncultured Chloroflexia bacterium (assembly GCA_963827305.1). Taxonomy (GTDB): domain Bacteria; phylum Chloroflexota; class Anaerolineae; order Anaerolineales; family Villigracilaceae; genus UBA877. The sequence goes on along the minus strand of CAWHAM010000007.1, from coordinate 89,351 downwards.
GCTCGCGTTCCCGCCGGGTCTTCACCTTCCATCGTCCCGAAACCCTTGCCGATTGGGTTTCAGAGGATTCCGGTAGGGGCGACCCGGCGGGTCGCCCTTACGAGGTCGCCCCCACCTTCCGCGGTCGTCTCGGACACCTGCCTCCCCTCAATACCGCCGGCCTCTGGAAAGCCCAGATCGAAGCCATCCAAAATCTGGAAACCTCGCTGGCTGCCGATAGACCGCGCGCCCTCATCCAGATGGCCACCGGCTCGGGCAAGACCTTCACCGCCGTCAGTTTCATCTACCGGCTGATCAAGTTCGGCCGGGCCCGCCGGGTGCTCTTCCTGGTCGACCGCGCCAACCTGGCCCGCCAGACCCGCAGGGAGTTCGAAGCCTATACCACCCCCGATGACGGCCGCAAGTTCACCGAGTTGTATAACGTCCAGCAGTTGCAGTCCAACTCCGTCGACCCGGTCAACCGGGTGGTCATCACCACCATCCAGCGGCTGTATTCCATGCTCTGTGGTGAGGAATCATTTGACGAGGGCAACGAGGAAGGCTCGCTGTTCGAGTTGGGCGGGGCGCTGGAAGACCAGCCGCCCAAGGAAGTGCGCTACAACCCGCGCCTGCCGATCGAGTTCTTCGACGTCATCGTCACGGACGAATGCCACCGTTCCATCTACAACCTGTGGCGGCAGGTGCTGGAATACTTCGATGCCCATCTCATCGGCTTGACCGCTACCCCCTCCAAGCAGACCTTCGGCTTCTTCAACCAGAACCTGGTCATGGAATATCCCCGCACGCGCGCCGTGGCGGACGGCGTCAACGTGGATGGCGAGGTCTACCGCATCCGCACCCGCATCACCGAACAGGGCAGCCAGGTCGAGACCGGCTTCTGGGTCGGCAAACGCGACAAGCTGACCAGGAGGGAACGCTGGGAGCAGTTGGAGGAAGACCTGGCCTATGACCCGGAGGCGCTCGACCGGCAGGTCGTCTCGGACGGGCAGATCCGCACCATCGCCAGGACCTTCCGCGACCGTCTGTTCACCGAGATGTTCCCCGGGCGTACCGAAGTGCCCAAGACGCTGGTCTTTGCCAAGGACGACAGCCACGCCGAAGACATCGTGCGTATCTTCCGGGAGGAGTTCGGCAAGGGTGACCAGTTTTGCCAGAAGATCACCTACCGCACCACCGGTGTCCCGCCCGAAACGTTGATCGCCAACTTCCGCAATTCCTACCACCCGCGCATCGCCGTATCAGTCGACATGATCGCCACCGGTACCGATATCCGGCCGCTCGAGATATTGCTGTTCATGCGGGCGGTCAAGTCGCGTGTGCTCTTCGAGCAGATGCTCGGACGCGGCACACGCATCATCAGTGATGTCGATCTGCGCTCGGTCAATCCCGGCGAGGTCGCAAGGACCGCTTCGTCATCGTGGATGCCGTCCGCATCGTCGAGCAGGACAAGATTGACACCCAGACGCTCGAGCGCAAGCGCTCCCTTAAATTGAGCCAGCTCATGGAGATGGTCGCGCTGGGTTCGGCCGACGAGGACGCCCTGCTCTCGCTGGCCGGCCGCCTGGCCCGCCTGGGCAAGACCATCTCCCCGGCCGATGACGGGCGCATCCAATCCCTCAGCGGCGGAAGATCGCTGTCGGATCTGTCCGGCACCATCCTGGACGCCCTCGACCCCGACGTCGGGGCGACCCTTGTGGTCGCCCCGGACGGCCTCTCCCCAATCGCCCAGGCCCTCCTCCCCCTCGCCTCCAACCCCGCCCTCCGCTCCTCCATTCTCGAGATCCAATCCCGCAGCGAGCAAACGTTGGATACCGTCAGCCGGGATGTCGTATTGGAGGCCGGTTTCAGCCCCGCCGATACCGAAAAAGGCGTGCACTGGTGACCTCCTTCGAAACCTTCATCGCCGAACACAAGGACGAGATCACCGCCCTGCAAATTATTTATTCCATCCCTCGTCGGGGCGACCCACGTCGGGGCGACCCAATGGGTCGCCCTTACGGCGGGCATCTTACCTTCGCATCCCTCAAAGAACTCGCCGACGTCCTCTCCCAACCGCCCCGCTCCTGGACCACCGAGGCGCTCTGGCGCGCCTACGCCGCCCTCGAGCGTGACCGGGTACGTGGGGTCAACGAGCGCCGTGTGCTGGCGGACGTGGTCTCGCTGGTCCGGCATGCCGTCCAACTCGACGACGAACTGACCCCCTATCCCGAGCGCGTCGCTGCCCGCTATCAAGCCTGGCTGCAGGGCCAGCCGGCCGCCGGGCGCGCCTTCTCCCCCGAGCAGCGCTGGTGGCTGGACCGGATCGCCGGGCACGTCGGCGTGAACCTATCCTTTGCCGAGGCGGATTTCGCCCTCAACGGCGACCTGGCGGACCGGGGTGGGCAGGTGGCCGCCCGCCGTCTCTTCGGGGCGCAATTGGGGACGCTGCTGGACGAGTTGAACACGGCGCTGGGGGCATAAGAGATGACAAAAGAGGTTTCCCTGCCGGATGGCTGGATGTGGAAAACTTTGGGTGAAGTTACCAAATTAATTTATCGGTATCCAACGTTCTATGGGATGGAGCATCATAATAAAGGTGTTCCGGTTATCCGGGGAGAGCACATTAATTTTGATGGAACAATCTCTCACGATTGGAGTGATTATTGGTTTGTTTCATCAAATGTTTCTAAGTCATTCCCACGAACTGTTGTTGAATTACATGATTTGATTATGAGTGTACGTGGCTCTGTCGGGAAGTTGGGAGTAATAGATGATGCGCTGATTGGAGCGCAAGTGTCGCCGAATTGTATAAGGATTTCGTTGGATCATAATAGTTGTTTACCAAGATATTTACTCTATTATTTGAAATCTACCTCTGGGCAAAGCCTAATTCACGTCAATGTCAATGCTACAACAATTCAAACGATAAAAGCATCCCTGATTTCTGAAACTCCTATTCCCCTTCCCCCGCTGCCCGAACAGGCGCGCATCGTCGCCCGGATCGAGGAATTGTTCACGCAGTTGGAGGCCGGCACAGCCGCGCTGCGGCGTGTCCAGGCCGGGTTGAAGCGCTACAAGGTCTCCGTGCTCAAGGCGGCTGTGGAAGGAAAATTATTCGCCAATGATGATGTAGGGGCGACCCGGCGGGTCGCCCTCCGGGAGATGAAGACCTCCCGTCCTTGCCGGAGGGATGGCGGTGGGAGACAATAGGAGAATATTGCATCCTCTGTACCCGGTTCAATACAAAGTGGACCTTTTGGAAGTGATTTGCATCATTCCGAATTCCAGGAAACCGGTATCCTCGCTATCGGAATTGACAATGTTCTTGATGGTATTTTTTCCTTAGGCAAACAACATCGAATTTCTCCCCAAAAATACAATCAGCTTCGGAAATTTACAGCACGTCCTTTGGATGTTTTGATTACTGTTATGGCTAATGTTGGCAGATGTTGTGTCATCCGTTCTAATTTGAAACAGCGATCATCAACAAACATGTTTATCGCATCTCAGTTGAGAAATCTTTTGTTGATCCTTATTACCTGATGCAATGCCTTTCAGGTGCTGAAGATGTACGGAAACAATTGTTTGGGAAAGTACAAGGTCAAACACGACCCGGGATTAATGGCGCTATTTTGCGGGGCTTGGCTATTCCCCTCCCGCCGCTGGCGGAACAGCGTCGCATCGTGGCCGAAGTGGAGCGGCGGCTGTCCGTGGCAAAGGAGGTCGAGTCCGCTGTGCAGGCCTCCCTGGCGCGCGCTGCCCGGCTGCGGCAGGCGGTGCTCCGCTCCGCGTTTGAGGGGAGGCTGGTTTGATATTGGATATATACAAATACCACCGGCGATCCATCCGTCTGAAAGGATATGATTACACCCTGCCGGGAGCGTATTTTGTTACCCTGGCATCCTGGCAGCGCGAAGAAATTTTTGGCACGATTGTCAATGGTGAGATGTGTTTGAACGATTTTGGCAGAATTGCACATGAGGAATGGTTCAAGACAGCAGAAATTCGCCACAATGTCCATTTATACGAGGATGAATTTGTGACGATGCCCAATCATTTTCACGGCATAATTTGGATTGTTGATCCTGCCTTAGGGGCGACCCGGCGGGTCGCCCCTACCAATCAGGTCGCCCCTACAAAAACATCGCGCACCATTCTTCCCGGTTCCCTCGGTGCGATTTTGGCCCAATTTAAATCCATCACCACCAAACGCATCAATGCCTTGCGAAATACGCAAGGCGTTCCCATATGGCAGCGCAATTATTACGAACGCATTATCCGCAATGAAACCGAATTAAAATCCTTCTGGAATTACATCGATGCCAATCCCCTGCGCTGGCAGGCAGACCAATTACATCCTTCCGCTTCGCCCAAACGGTTCAATCAGGAAAACCCATGACCAACCAATCCTCTTCCATCGTCCAGCGCGTCTGGAACTACTGCAACATCCTGCGCGATTGGGTTTATCCCTTCTATCTCTGTTTTCTCCCGTGCGGTGTGATATAATCCCTTTACCGATTGCGTTCGATAAGGAGATGTAAAGTATGTATAGCGCTACGATTTCTTCCAAATACCAGGTGGTGATCCCCCGGGAAGTTCGCAAGCAGTTTGGCTTGAAGCCTGGACAGAGGATCGCCTTCATCCCCTTCAACAAAACCTTGCATGTAATTATTGTCCCCCCGATGGACCAGGCACGCGGCATTCTCAAGGGGATGAATACGGAAGGCTACCGTGAGGAACAAGACGAGGAACGGTCATGATTGTCGTTAACTCATCCGGCTGGTTGGAATTCTTTACGGATGGCCCCAATGCGGGGCTTTTTAGATCGGCGATCAAGGATGAGCAGAATTTGATCATTCCGACTATCTGCTTGTACGAGGTGTTCAAGATCATACTGGCGCGTGCAGGCGAGGATGAGGCGTTACACGTGGCTGGGCTGATGTCATTTGGAAATATTGTCGACCTGGACAGGGAAATTGCCCTGGCAGCCGGCCAGATTTCCAACCAGCATAAACTGTCCATGGCCGATAGCATCATTTACGCCACTGCCCAGGCCAACGCTGCCACCCTCTGGACCCAGGACGGGCATTTCAAGGGTCTTCCCGGCGTCAAATCCATCCACAAGAAATGAACACGACCTCCTCCACTATCGTCCAGCGTGTCTGGAACTACTGCAATGTTCTGCGCGACGACGGCATCTCCTACGGCGATTACGTCGAGCAGCTCACCTACCTGCTCTTCCTCAAAATGGATCAGGAAGGCGCCGACATGCTCGGCAAGCCCAGCGCCATTCCCACTGATCTCAACTGTACCTCACTGCCCCGCCCTGCGTTCGAGCGTGGGATACAATAGCTAAACCGTGTTATACTTTAATTGTCAATTAGTATAACGAAGCGAGGTCAAAATGAATGTCAAACTTTCTCAAAAAGGTTGGGTCGTCATCCCGGCAGCCATGCGGGAAAAATACGGGCTGAAACCCGGCGCGCATCTGCAGGTGGTGGATTACGGTGGCGTGTTGGCGATTGTGCCGGCTTTCAAAAATCCGGTCAAAGCTGGCGCGGGGTTGCTGAAGGGTGGCGATTTGCTTGCGCAGGCAATTGTGAAAGAGCACCGCAAGGAACTCGAGCGTGGCAAATAAGCCGGTTTATTTGCTGGATAGTTTTGCGTTGCTCGCCTATCTGAACGATGAGCCTGGCCGGCTGCGCGTGCAGGAACTCCTGCTGCTGGCTGAAAACCACAAATGCCGTCTCGTCATGTGCCTGGTCAATCTGGGGGAGGTGCTTTACATTACGGAACGCGGCCGCGGGCTGACGATGGCGCAAAGTGTCCTGGCGTTGGTGGAAAGCCTGCCACTGGAATTACTGGAGGTCAGCCGTGATCTTGTTTTGGATTCAGCCCACATCAAAGCCCATCTCGCGCTTTCCTATGCCGATGCCTTCGCCGTGGCTGCCGCTGTGCGGGAAAACGCGCTCGTGCTTACTGGTGATCCTGAATTTGAATCCGCCGAACATTTGGTGAAGGTGGAGTGGTTGGGAAAAGAGTGACATCGAATGAACACCACTTCTTCCACCATCGTCCAGCGCGTCTGGAACTACTGCAACGTTCTGCGCGACGACGGCATCTCCTACGGCGATTACGTCGAGCAGCTCACCTACCTGCTTTTCCTGAAGATGGACCAGGAAGGCGCCGATATGCTCGGCAAGCCCAGCGCCATCCCGCCCGACCTCAACTGGGCCTCGCTCCTGAAGCGGGACGGCGAAGAGCTCGAAGCCCATTACGTCCGCATCCTGAATGAACTTGGACAGCGGCTCTGGCCTCATCCCGACCATCTTCCGCAAGGCCCAGAACCGCATCCAGAACCCGGCCCGCCTGCGCCGCCTGATCGAGCTGATCGACGGCGAGATCTGGTCCGGCCTGGACGTGGACATCAAGGGCGAGATTTACGAAGGTCTGCTCGAGAAGAACGCCCAGGACACCAAGTCCGGCGCCGGGCAGTATTTCACCCCGCGTCCGCTCATCAAAGCCATGGTGGATGTGATGCGCCCCGCCCCTGGCCAGACCATCTGCGACCCGGCCTGCGGCACCGGCGGCTTCCTGCTGGCCGCCCACGATTACATCGTCAAACACCACAGTCCGCTCGACCAGGATCAATGGCAGGCCATCCGTCACGGCGCGCTGCACGGCTGGGAGATCGTCGACAACACCGCCCGCCTGTGCGTGATGAACCTCTACCTGCACGGCATCGGCGCCAACGGCGGTTCATCCCCCATCCATGTCGATGACAGCCTGGCGGCCGACCCCGGCCAGCGCTTCGAGATGGTGCTCACCAATCCGCCCTTCGGCAAGAAATCCAGCGTCACCTACGTCACCGAGCAGGGCGAGATCAAGCGCGAGTCCACCACTGTGGTGCGGGATGACTTCTGGGCTTCCACCAGCAACAAGCAGTTGAATTTTGTCCAGCACGTCCGTACCCTGCTTAACATCAACGGCAAGGCCGCCGTCGTCGTTCCGGATAACGTCCTGTTCGAGGGCGGGGCCGGCGAGACCGTCCGCCGCAAACTTCTGCACGAGTGCGACGTGCATACCCTGCTGCGCCTGCCGACCGGCATCTTCTACGCCCAGGGCGTCAAGGCCAACGTGCTCTTTTTCGACCGCAAGCCCGCCAGCGAGACCCCCTGGACGAAGCAGCTCTGGATTTACGACCTGCGCACCAACATGGACTTCACCCTCAAGACCCGTCCGCTCGTGCGGGCTGACCTGGATGACTTCGTGGCCTGCTTCCATCCCGAGAACCGCTTCGAGCGCACCGCCACCTGGTCCCCGGAAACCCCCGATGCTCGCTGGCGTTCCTTCACTTACGAAGAACTGCTGGCGCGCGACAAGGTCAACCTCGATATCTTCTGGCTGCGGGACGAGTTGCTGGAAGATTCCGCCAACCTGCCCGATCCGGATATTTTGGCCGCTGAGATCGTCGAAGATTTGAAGTCCGCCTTGGGGCAATTCGAAGGCATCGCGGCTGACTTGGGTGATACTGAATGATATTCTAGGGCTCAGTCACTTTGGCACTGATGTGACAGTCACTTACAAAGGCTCTGTCACCTCCTGCTCGCCATTTCTGCCACCCCCTCCCCCCACCCCTCCCAAATCCCCTCCCTGATACCTCCCAAGTGCCTCCTTGACTTTTTAGTACAAACGTTCTACTATTATATCAGGCACGGCGAAGCCCATCACTTCGCCGTGATTTTTTTATAAGGAAGCTTCGCCGTGCCTGTACCCCGAACCGAGGGGGCTTCACCTGTGCCTGCCTGTCCTGCCTGTCCTGACTGCTCTTGTCAGGGCGTACTCAGAAGGGCACCGCAGGTGCACCTGTACCTGCGGTACTGGCGCAGGCAGGCAAGCCCCCACCAGCTGAGGCAGCATCAAGCTGCCATCAGCTGGTTCGGGGAGACGCCTCACCGAACACGGCAGTCCCAGCGATCGCGGAGCATCCCCGTGGGACATGAATCGTTGGGATCGGCAGTCCCCTCCCTACCGCAGCACCCCCGGAGCAAAGCGTAGGGGACCAGCCGTCCGAGGCCATGCCGGGGACGAGAGTCTTCGGTACAGTCCGAGATGTCGAAACCCGCCACCTCGCCTTTGCTCCCCTCTCCAGATTTGTACTTCAATCTGGAGAGGGGCCGGGGGTGAGGCAGGGGTAGGGCGGATACCTGTTACTTTACACATGGAGTTTTACGCATGGAACTTCAGACCACCTTTACCTCCCTTGTTCGGGAAACCCTCCGCCGCAGCCCCATTTCCTGGGCGTATGCTTGTAGTATCCGCCTGCGCCCCTATCAGATCAAGATCGCTCACGCCATCAAGGACTCCATCATTCACAACCGCGGCCTCACCTTCGTCGTCATCCTTCCCCGCCAGTCCGGCAAGAACGAGCTCCAGGCCCATCTCTTTGCCTGGCTGCTCTTTCGCTCTGCTAGCACAGGCGGGCGCATCGTCTCCGTTTCCCCCACCTTCAAGCCCCAGACCCTCATTAGCATGGAACGCGTCAGCCATTCCCTCGATGCCTGTCTCGGTTCGCATGGTATTTGGAGGTCCTCCAAGGGCTATCTCTACCTGCTTGGCGAGGCTCGCCTTCAGTTCTTCTCTGGCAATTCGCGTGCCAAAGTCGTTGGCGCTACCGCCGACCTGCTCCTCTCCGTTGACGAAGCCCAGGAAGTCTCCCCCCTCAAGTTCGACAAGGACTTCGACCCCATGACCGCCAGCACCAACGCCACCCGGGTCTTTTGGGGCATCCCCTGGACCTCCAATACCCTGCTCGAGCGCGAGCGCCGCATTGCCTTGCAGGCCCAGCAAAAGGACGGCATCCAGCGCCTCTTCTACTTCACCGCTGACGATGTCCGTCGCTTCGTCCCCGCCTATGGCCTGCACGTCGACCGCGCCATCGCCGAGCATGGCCGGGACCATCCCCGCATCCGCTCCCAGTACTTCTGCGAAACCGTCGACGCCCAGTCCGGCATGTTCACCCCCGCCCGTCTTTCCCTACTCATCGCGCCCCTCTCCAAATCCGATCGTGTCCCCGAAGGGGAAGGATTGGGAGAGGGGATGGGGGAAGCCCCCAGAATGGGGGTGAGGCCACCATACGCCTTCCTCCTCGACGTCGCCGGCATGGACGAGTGCGCAGGCCGGCTTTCGCAAAGCACCCTGCTTGCCCCCAGCATGGGGGTGGGGCTTGCCGGCAATTCGCCCTCCGGCCTCGGCAATCCCGGTCGTGATTCCACCGCCCTCTCCATTATTGAGATCGACCTCTCCACCCTTCCAACCCTCAACCATCCCACCTACCATGTCGTTGCCCGTTATAGTTGGGTCGGTGAAAACCACCTGGCTATTTTTGGCAAACTTAAGAGTCTGGCTGAAACCTGGCATCCCCAGCATATCGTCATCGATGCCACCGGCGTCGGTGAAGGCCTCTGGGCATTGCTCGACCGTGCCTTCCCATCCCGCCTCATCCCCGTTAAATTCTCCCAGGTTGAAAAATCCGAGATCGGCTGGCGCTTCCTCTCCATCATCGAGACCGGTCGCTTCCGTGACCATGTCCATACCGATCAGGTCCGCCTCCAGTACAGCCATTGCATTTCCGAGATCCTTCCCGGCCCCGCCCAGACCCTCCGCTGGGGTGTCCCCGATGGCACGCGTGGCCCCGATGGCGAGCTTATCCACGACGATTTTGTCCTCGCCGATTCCCTCGTCGCCAAACTTGACCTGCTCGAATGGCATCTTTCCACTCCTGCCTGCATCATCCCTGCCCGTGACCCTCTCCTGGATATTGACCACTATACTGGAGACCCTGAATATGCTCATTATTTCGGAGTGCGTGAAAATTTCCATTATTCCAAATAACCCATGCTTCTTCTTTCTTTTCCCTTCTTCTCTTTTCCTTAGTGTTCCGCCTGCCCGCAGTCTTCAGCGGGGTCGTGCCCTTAGTGGTGAAAATCTTTTATCATAAGGAATTGACCTCATGTCCACTTCCCTCACCCCCAAACGCCCTCGTGGTGCCCCCCTCGGCAACCAGAATGCCCTCAAGCATGGTTTCTACGCCATCAAACCCGAGGTGCTTTCCCGCTTCACCACCGATATGAAAGGTGATATTTCCGATGAAATTGACGCATTGCGCAATCAGGCCGATATCACCATGAATATTTTTTCTGAAATTGAGCATCCCACCCTTGGGCAATGCTTGGCAGCCTTGCGTGGCATCAGTCAGGCCTTCGAAACGATGCGCGGCCTCTACTTGACCCAAAAGCTTCTTTACTATAATCACACCCCCATCGAACAGGCCATCGATGAACTTTCCAAAATTCCTTTCGACGAGGATTAACATGTCCGAATTGATATTGAGGAATAAATCCGGATCAATCCGGGCTGGAACCTCGCTTCGAAAACATTACGATTTATCAATCATGATCTATAAAAATGAATATAAATTGCCTTCGAATGTCAATTTCTTGCTTCCTAATTTCGATTCTCTGCTCTCTAAACTCTTCTCTTTTCAAAATTGTTATTTTTTTGTTTTCAAATATCAAATACTCCCCGAGGGGGCTTCACCTGTGCCTGCCTGCCCTGCCTGTCCTGACTACTCTTGTCAGGGCATATTAGCAGGGCGCCACAGGTGCACCTGTACCTGTGGTAGTGGCGCAGGCAGGCAAGCCGCCAAAGTGGCCAGTACTCTGGCCATCGGCAGTCCCAGCGACACGAGTCGCTGGGACTCCCCGAGGCGGCTTCCAGCCCCCAAAGTCCTGTGTATTTTCAGGATTGGCAGTCCCAGCGATCACGCAGCATCCCGCTTGCCTGTCCTGTGCACTTTCAGGACCCCTAGCATGGGGGAAGCCCCCAGTTATGGGGGAAGCCCCCAGTTATGGGGGTGGGACACGAGTTGCTGGGAATCCCCGAGGGGGTTTCACCTGTGCCGAACCTTAAAACTTTAATAGCGCTGTAAAGAAATCCTTCTCCTGCTTGGGATCAGCGCCAGGAGAAGCCTGTAGCCTGTACCCGCCTGCCCCCATGGGGCTAAGGGTGAATAGGGGAAGCCCCCAGCCTGTACCCGCCTGCACCCCATGGGGCGAAGGGTGCATGGGGGAAGCCCCCAGAATGGGGGTGGGGTCAGGTTCTCCCCTCCCTAAATCCGCAGGATTTGGGGAGGGGTCGGGGGTGGGGCAAGGGGAAGCCCCCAGTAATGGGGGAAAGCCCCCAGTTATGGGGGTGGCGCGACACTTGACATTTGACAAAAGAAACATTTCTTCTTTCTTCGTGTCCTTGGTGTCCTTCGTGGTGAATTTCTTCCTATCCCTCCCGCTTGCGCCTCCCCCACATGCGTGCTATAATCCAGCCGACCTTTAGCTTGACATATCCCCGTCAAGATGAAAAGTTGAAATTCTTGAGCCCTTACCCAACTTCTTAAAATCGAATACTCCACAAGCCTGCTCTGGGGGGCTTGTCCTTTGCCTTGTCTCCATCAATTCAATATATATACATTGAATATATACATTGAGAAAGCCATATGAACATACTTGAACTTGAAAACAAGCCCTTGGCCGAATTGCGCAATATCGCCAAGGAATTCAACGTGGTCAATGCCCACCGCCTGAAGAAGGAGGCCCTCATCCTGTCCATTTGCCAGGAAGAGGCTGCCCGGCAGGGCATTGACATGCGCGGTGGCATCCTCGAGATCATGAGCGAGGGCATCGGTTTCCTGCGCTCGGCCCGTTACAGCATCAGTGAAGATGACGTCTATGTCAGCCAGGCCCAGCTCAGGCGTTACGAGATGCGCTCCGGTGACCTGGTCATCGGCCACGTCCGCCCGCCGCGTGAATCGGAACGGCACTGGGGCCTGATCAAGGTGGAATCCGTCAACGGGATCGACCCCGAGGACGCCCGCCGCCGTCCCCGCTTCGAAGACCTCACCCCCATCTTCCCCGACCGGCGCTTCGACCTGGAGACCAAGGGCGATATCCTCTCTACCCGCCTGATCAACCTGATCGTCCCGATCGGTCGCGGCCAGCGCGGCCTGATCGTCTCTCCGCCCAAGGCCGGCAAGACCACCATCTTGAAGCAGATTGCCAACGCAATTTCCACGCAATACCCGGACGTGCATCTGATGGTTGCCTTGATCGGTGAACGCCCTGAGGAAGTGACCGACATGGACCGTTCGGTGGATGCCGAAGTGATCGCCTCCACCTTCGATGAGCCGGTCACCTCGCACGTCCGCACGGCCGAAATTGCCCTCGACCGCGCCAAGCGCCTCACCGAGATCGGCCGGCATGTCGTCATTCTGATGGATTCGATCACCCGCTTGGCGCGCGCTTACAACCTGGTCGTCAACCCATCCGGGCGTACGCTCTCCGGTGGTATGGACCCCTCGGCCTTGTACCCGCCCAAGCATTTCTTCGGGGCGGCCCGCAACCTGGAGGAAGGTGGCAGTCTCACCATCATCGCCACCTGCCTGGTGGAAACCGGCTCCCGCCTGGATGACGTGGTCTACGAGGAGTTCAAGGGCACCGGCAACATGGAATTGATCCTGACCCGCAAGCTCCAGGAGCGCCGCATTTTCCCGGCTGTGGATATCGAACGTTCCTCCACCCGCCGCGAGGACCTGCTGCTCGGCCCGGATATCCTCCAGCGCGTTTGGATCATGCGACGCATGTACATCCAGATGGTTTCGCCGCCGCCCCAGGGCGCCGGCATGGATTCCTCCATGGCCACCGAGGCGCTCCTGCAGCGTCTCACCAAGACCAGGAACAATCAGGAATTTTTGGAGACCTTGACGGAAGGCTTATAAATTTATGGGTAAGAGTTCGAGATCTCCCCGCCTGTTTACCGGTATCTCATGGGGAGTGACTATTCTGATCGTCTTCGGCCTGCTTGGCTTCGGGTTCAGGCGGCTCTACCCTCGGCCGGTTTCTGCTGCGCCTCCACAAGCCACTCCTACTGCAGAAACCAGTACGGCTGTTCCCACCGTTACCATTGCTAATGTTCCTGCGGTGGTTTCGCAGGCGCTTGTCAGGCAGGTCTGGCTCAAGACCGATATCACGTCGAAGATCAATTTCACGGTCACCCAGTACACCGTCCAGCCCGGGGATGCCCTGTTCAGCGTCGCCAAGCAATTCAACCTCAAGCCGGAAACCCTGTTTTGGGCCAACAGCGATATTTTAAAGGATAGTCCGGAAAGTCTGCAGGTGGGGCAGGTGCTCAAGGTGCCGCCCGTGGACGGGGTCTATTATCAAGTCCAGGCGGGGGATACCCTCGCATCGATTGCAAAAAAGTTTTCCGCCAACCTCGACGATATTCTCAATTGGCCCGGTAACACCATCGATTTGGCCAGCCAGCAGGTCAAGGCGGGTGATTATGTGATGGTTCCCGGCGGGCATCAAAAGGTGGTGGTGTGGAATATCCCGACCATCGTGCGCTCGAGCGCCACGAACTATAGCGGCACGGCCTGCGGCGCCGGGCCGGTCGGCAGTGGTTTCATCTGGCCGACCGCCAACCATTATCTCTCGGGCAATGATTTTTGGTCGGGTCATCCCGGGATCGATATCGCGGCCGGGCTGGGCGCGCCTGTCTGGGCCGCCTCCGCCGGTGTGGTCACGATGGCGCAGGGCGGTTGGAATGGAGGCTACGGAAATGTGGTCATGATCGACCACGGCAATGGCTATTTGACCGTCTACGGCCACTTGAGCCAGATCAACGTGACCGTTTGCGAAGGCGTTTCCTCCGGCCAGGGGATTGGTCTGGCAGGCAGTACGGGCAACTCAACCGGTCCGCATCTGCACTTCGAGATCCGCCTGGATGGCAATCCCCTGGATCCATGGTATCTATTACCCGCACAGTAAAATATTCGCAACCCGGTTTTCTGGAAAACCGGGTTTTCATTAAGAATGATGGACGAGCATACCCTTCGAAAAACGCTTTCTAACATCCCATTGGGCGGGCTGCGCTATTTGGAGCAAACCGGTTCAACCAATGATGTCGCCCTGGCGTGGGCCGCGGTCGATGCTCCGGACCTGGCGTTGGTCTATGCCGAGGAGCAAACGGCCGGGCGTGGACGCGGCAGCAACACCTGGTTTACCCCGCCGGGCGCAGCTTTGGCTTTCAGCCTGGTATTGCGGCCCTTGCTTGGCAAGGAGCAAACCACCCCACTCTATTCGGCCTTGGGTGCATTGGCAGTTTGCGAAGTACTCGCGGCGCAGCGCCTGGATCCGGAGATTAAATGGCCCAATGATGTCCTGCTCAACCGCCGCAAGGTTTGTGGAATATTGGCCGAATTGGTCTGGCTGGGAGAGCAGGTGGAATGTATCGTCCTGGGTGTTGGGCTTAATATCAAGCCTGAGTCAGTCCCTCCGCCCGAACAGCTCAATTTCCCTGCGACCTGTCTGGAGGCTGAACTGCCCTTCACCGATTACACGATTGGGACGTTCCAACGGGCGGAATTACTCCAGCAGATCCTCCAGGCCATGCTATATTGGCGCAGCTTGGTCACAACCGATATTTTCCTGCACGCCTGGGAGGAACGCTTGGCCTTTCGCGGGGAGCCAGTGGAGATCCGGGAGGCTGGACAGGCCTCGAGAACGGGCCAAGTGGACGGTCTGGAGCCGGATGGACGGCTGCGTTTACTTTCTCCTCAGGGGCAGGCCTTTACGATCAAATCCGGCGAAGTGCACTTGCGTCCGGTTGTGTGATATACTTTTTGGCGTGAGGTGACCCATGCTCAAAGACCTGCGTAACGAGGCCACTTTTGAACCGGGAGAAGAAGATCCGCCGGAAGTCAGCCACCCGGAGCAGCCCAAGCCGCCCAAACCCCGCCGCTCGCTCGACCAGATAACCCATACCAACGACAAGCAGCGTTTGATGCTGGCCTTGATGCTGCTGGTGATCGTGTGCCTGGGGGGAGTGATCCTTCTCGTGATGACTGGAAAATGGATTCTGCCAATATCATTTTAAATATGAACTCCCGGTCGATTTCCGAGACCGGGAGTTTTGATTCTGAAGGGGTGCCATTTATATATTTGGTAATTCGAACTGTTTGCCTGGCTCAGGGCCAGGCTCGCCGTTGGTGCTGGCACCGGCTTTTTTGAGCTCGGCAGTGGCGATGCGGGCGATGGATACCACCCGGTCCCCTTCCTTGACCTCCATCAGATGGACGCCGCGCGTGGCGCGCCCGGCTTGTTTCACATCCTTGACCCTGGTGCGCAGGACCATGCCATTGGCGGTGATGATGGTCAGATCGTCGACTTCCTGGACGACGCGTGCGGATGTGATGGTGCCAATCTTGTCGGCGGCGGCGCGGGCGATGGTCTGTACTCCGCCGGTGGCGCGCCCTTTGACCGGGTACTCCGTCAGAGCCGTGCGCTTGCCAAAGCCCTGGGTTGTCACCAGTAAAAGATCGCCGCCTTCCTCAATGACTTCCATGCTGGTGACTTTGTCATTGGTGGCCAGCCGGATACCGGTCACGCCGCCGGCCGAGCGTCCCATCGAGCGGACTTCGTCCTCGGCGAAACGCAGTGCCTGCCCCTGCTCGGTGACAAGGATGATTTCGTTGTCGCCATGCGTCAGGCGCGCCCAGTCCAATTCATCACCTTCTTCCAGCCCGATGGCGATGATGCCGGAGGGACGGACCGCCACCAGCTCGGACAGGGCCATGCGCTTGATCTTTCCATTGCGCGTGGCAAGCGTTATGAATTCCACAGTCTCGAAGTTTGGCACAGCTACTGCCGCGGTGATGATCTCACCAGGCTCCAGCGACAACACATTCACCAGAGGGATGCCTTTGGCAGCCCGGTCGGCGTCGGGGATCTGGTAGACCTTTTCAGAATAAACCTTGCCCTTGTCGGAAAAGAACAGCATGGTGTCTAGCGAGCGCGCTGGGATGAGGGTCAGGATCTCATCTTCTTCCTTGGTCATATGACCGGTCACACCCTTGCCGCCTTTCACCTGGTAACGGTAGGCGGCGGCAGCAACCCGCTTGACGTAGCCCTGGGCGGTGAGCGAGATCAGCACGGCCTCGTCTGGCACGAGGTCCAATTCGCTCAGGTTCTCGATGGCCTCGACGGCGATGTGCGTGCGACGCTCGTCGCCATATTTATCGGAGAGTTCCCGCAAATCCTCCTGAATGAGCGCCAGGATCTTCTTTGGATGGGCAAGCAGGTCTTCGAAGTGGACGATCTGTTGTTTGACCTGTTTGTATTCATCCTCGATTTTCTGGCGTTCCAGGGCAGCCAGGCGGCGCAGTTGCATGTCCAGGATGGCCTGGGCCTGGAGATCGGACAATTTGAAACGCTTCATCAGGCGTTCCTTGGCCATATCCGCGTCCGGGGATTCGCGGATGGTCTGAATGACAGCATCCAGGTTGGATAGGGCGATCGTCAGACCTTCCAGGATATGGGCACGTGCACGGGCTTTTTCCAGTTCGAATTGGGTGCGGCGGGTGAGCACGGTCTGGCGGTGTTCGATGAATATTTGCAGCGCCCGTTTGAGCGGGAGAAGACGCGGTTCGCCGTCAACGAGGGCGAGCATCTGTACGCCAAAGGTGGATTGGAGGGCCGTGTACTTGTAGAGCTGGTTGAGCACCTTCTTGGGCTGGGCGCCGCGTTTCAGCTCGATGACGATGCTCATGCCACGCCGGTCAAACTCGTCCCGCAGGTCCGAGATGGAGTCGATCTTCTCATCACGGACAAGGTCGGCGATGCGTTCGATCAGGGTGGCCTTGTTGACCTGATAGGGGATTTCGGTGATGACGATGCGGTAGCGATTGCCGGACATCTCTTCGATGTGGGCTTTACCACGCACCACAATGCGGCCCTTCCCGGACCCGTAGGCGGCTTCGATACCCTCTGTTCCGACGATGATACCGCCGGTGGGAAAATCCGGTCCGGGAATGAATTTCATCAAAAACTCGATCGGGACTTCGTCCATCGTATCGTAGTTGTTGATAAGGTAGATCAGTGCCGCGGCCAGTTCCTTGAGATTATGTGGCGGGATATTGGTTGCCATGCCAACGGCAATCCCAGACGATCCATTGAGCAGCAGGTTAGGGAGACGGGAAGGCAGAACCAGCGGTTCTTTGAGCGAACCATCGAAATTATCAGTGAAGTCCACCGTATCCTTGTCAAGATCGGCCAGCAATTCCTCGGCCATTCTGTGCAGGCGGGCTTCGGTGTAACGCATGGCTGCGGGTGCATCGCCATCCACCGACCCAAAGTTGCCCTGGCCATCCACCAGAAGATATCGCATGGAGAAATCCTGAGCCATGCGCGCCATCGAACTCGTAGACAGCCAGATCGCCATGCGGGTGATACTTGCCCAGGACTTCACCGACGATACGGGCGGATTTCTTGAAAGCTGAATTGGCACGGATGCCCATGTCCTGCATGGCATACAAGATCCGCCGGTGGACGGGTTTCAATCCGTCCCGCGCATCCGGCAGGGCACGCGCGACGATGACAGACATGGCATAGTCAAGGTAGGCGATGCGCATGGTCTCGTCGATGTCTGCCATCTGAACGGTGCCAATGACTTGTTTGACTGGTTCCGGCCCCGGGCCGGTCGGTTCAGGTTCGACCATAGGAAAATTCCTCACAAAGGTAGGGGCACAGCGTCGCTGTGCCCCTACGGGGTAATCGAGATATCGAATGGATTATACCGCAAACAGCTTGTCAAATCAGGTGCAGACAGTTATAATCCCGCCTTGCTTGTCCCATAGAGTGGGACTTTTCGGGGCGTGGCTCAGCCCGGCTAGAGCGCTGCGTTCGGGACGCAGAGGTCCCCGGTTCAAATCCGGGCGCCCCGACTTTTTTTATCGCCGATCCAAAAAGGGTTGGCGGTTTCTCATTGAGGGACTGACGCAAATCCGGGCGCCCCGACTTTTTTTTACCGCCGATCCAAAAAGGGTTGGCGGTTTCCCATTGAAGGACTGACGCAAATCCGGGCGCCCCGACTTTTTTTTACCGCCGATCCAAAAAGGGTCGGCGGTTTCCCATTTAGGGACTGACGCAAATCCGGGCACCCGACTCTTTTTACCGCCGATCCAACAGGGTCGGCGATTGCCCTTATAAAATTATCGGGCAGCCATTTGGCTACCCGAGTTGATTTATTTCGCTTTCAGGTATTCATCGATGGCCTGGGCGGCTTTCCGCCCTCCGACCATGGCAGTAACAACCAGATCCGGCCCGGTGACGCCATCCCCGGCGGCGAAGACCCCTGCGCGGGTAGTGGCGCCGGTCTCCTTGTCGACTACACTGACGAGACCGTAATCGTGGGTTTCCAGGCCGGGAGTCGTCTTCCCGATGACCGGGTCTGGCCAATAGCCGAGAGCCTTGATGGCCGTATCCACTGCAATAGAGAAGTTGGAGCCTTCCACAGGAATCGGTTTTCGCCGGCCTTTGGCGTCGGGTTCCCCCAATCTCATTTCAATGCACTCGATGGCGGCCAGGTGGTTAGCCTCATCGGCGATAAATTTCACCGGCTGGGTCAAGAAGCGGTACTTGGCCCCTTCTTCTTTTGCCATTTGGCGATCCTTCTTGCCACCTGGCATCTCCTTTTCGGTGCGGCGATAAAGACAGGTCACTTCCTCGGCACCCAGACGCAATGCGGAACGCAGACAATCCGAGGCCGTATCGCCGCCGCCAATCACCACCACACGTTTTCCGAGGGTCGGGCGTTCGCGCTTGCTTTCGGGAAGCAGATTCAGTTCAGTATTGGCGCGCATCAGAAAATCGGTGGCTTCATACACACCCGGCAAGTCCTCACCCGGCGTATCCATTCTGGAGTCAATACCTACTCCGACGCCGACGAATACTGCATCAAAACCTTCTTCAAATAACTGGTCGATTGTCTTGCTTTGGCCAATATAGGTGTTGCCGATGAAACTTGCGCCGGCTTTTTCGAAATCACCCCAACGGCAGAAGAACACTTCCTTGGCCAGTTTGAAGTTTGGAATGCCATAGACCAGCAACCCGCCGGGGGCTGGCTTGGAGTCGAAAAAAGTGACAGAGTGGCCCAGCTGGAAGAGTTGCTCGGCGCAGCCCAAACCGGCCGGTCCGGCTCCGACAATGGCAACCTTCCGACCGGTCGGTTTCCCAACCGGGATGGCCACCCCGGCTGTCTTGCGTTCGTAGCAGGTCACGAAGGTTTCCAACGGGCCGCACAGCACCGGCTCCTCGGTCTTATTGAGAACGCAGGAACCCTGACAGAGCTGATCTTGCGGACAAACGCGCGAGCAAATTTCCGGCAGGGAGGAGGTTTGGCGATAAAGCTCGGCGGCTTCCACGTAACGGCCCTGTTCAATCAACCACATCGCGGACGGGATATCGTTATGGGCGGGACAGGCCAACATGCAGGGAGCCGGGTCGGGGCAATGGATGCAACGCGAGGCCTCCAACATGGCCCGGTCAGAATCGAGGGGAATAATCACGTCGCCGAAGTCACAGACGCGTTCCGTGGGTGGACGCCTTGACAGGTCCTGGTAGGGCATGTAGACGCGCGCCTTGCGATCAATTTCCAGAAACTCACTCGGAATCGTTTGCATTGGTGCCTCCGGTAAATACCGACAAACTCACACTAATTTGAAGTACATCATACTCAATCTTAGGGTGTATACACAGGTTACTATGTCATTATTGCTTGCGACGATTATCACAATGTAAATTATGTAAAAATCCTTATATGTCACTCGCTTTTGGCGCCATAGCCTGCACAATTTCTCCTCCCCGCCTTCATATGCAGTTCACAATTGCTCTGTATACTCTGCCCAGGATCGCTTATGAATGATTACATGCAATAAACATTATGGGTATTCCCAAAAAACTGGTTTCCGAATAAACAGCCGATCAGATTCGTAAACATGGTGGATGATCCCATGCTTGTCCGAATCATTTTCATATCAGAACGGTTTTTTTTCGGCTAAGGATATATAATATACGGCTGTCCTTTTTGAGACTTTTCGCTGTCTTGGGTATGCTATCTTCTGATAGAAAAGCTGTTTGCTGAACCAGATTTGATCCTCCGTCGTGCAGCGGGGGGTGAGAGAGTGTTCAAGTAACTCGAAAGGGAATTTACCCCAGCCTTAGGTTGGGTGACCATCGAATTCCATTTTAATCCGAGTGAACCATGGAATTAGAATTCTTTATGGAGGAAGTTATCAATGAATAAACAAACCAATCGGCAAAAGAACAGCCGGGCAAGAACCTGGATAATTATTGTGATTGTGATCGTCGTGGTTGCGGCGGTCGGAGTTCTGGTCATAAGAAAGCGTAACAGCAGCACGACAGCCACCCAGTACCAGACGGTCCAAGCGGAGAAGGGTACCCTGACCGCCACAATCGGCGCGACGGGAACCGTCCGTTCCAACCAGACCACCGTACTGACGTGGCAGAACACCGGCACCGTTGGCGTTGTAAAGGTCGAGCCTGGGGACCAGATCAATGCAGGGGATGTCCTGGCCAGCCTGATCCTGCCACCCTTGACCCAGAGTACGCTGGAATCCAACCTTGTCACCGCCCAGGAAAACCTGGCCGAGCTGACTTCGCCTGAAGCGATCGCAAATGCCAAGCTGGCTGTCACCACGGCAGAGACAAATATAACCAATGCACAGACCGCGTTGAACAACGAGCAGTATTGGAAAAACGATGCCCTCATTCAAAATTACTATGCCAATTATGTCATAGCCAAGGCTAATCTGGATAAAGCGCAAGCAACCTATGATAGCTTGAACGTAGGGGATTATATTAATAACGCAGATGAGGCAAATGCTTACCAGGCGCTCTATAACGCCAAGCAAGTGTACGACACTGCTCAATATTATTTCAGCCTGTATTCACAGAAACCGACCCAGCGACAGATGGATGAGGCCCAGGCGAAACTGGACCTGGCCAATGCCACGCTGAAAAACGCACAAATCTACCTGGCGGTGCTGACTGGTGGGGAGGTGCCCGCAGACGCCACCGGGACGGCGTTACTCCAGCTCGAGCAAGCCAAGCTGGCTGTCCAGACCGCACAGGAGAACCTGGATGCGGCCAAGCTAACCGCCCCGTTCGATGGGACGGTCACCGAAGTCAGTGGGATGGTCGGCGATCAGGTTTCTCCAGGAACGAAAGCGTTCCGCATTGATGACTTGTCGCAGATGAAGGTAGATGTGCAAGTTTCGGAAGTGGATATCAACAGCGTCCAGGTTGGCCAGTCGGTGACATTGACTTTCGATGCAATCGCCGGCAAGGCATATACCGGCAAGGTTGTGGAAGTGGCCCGGGCGGGTGATGCCGTCCAGGGCGCGGTCAACTTTACCGTTACTGTAGCCCTAACGGACACGGATGCGAGCGTCAAACCTGGGATGACCGCCGCAGTCACCATCACTGTGAGACAGATTAATAATGTGCTTCTGGTACCAAACCGGGCCGTACGTTTAGTAGACAGCCAGCGGGTCGTGTATATCCTGCGCAATGGCCAGGCCGAGCAAGTCAACGTCACCCTGGGGGCTTCCTCCGATACGATGAGCGAAGTCGTCTCCACCAATTTGAAGGCCGGCGACCTCATTATCTTGAATCCACCCTCAACACTCTTCACTCGTCCGACCAATGGTGCTGGCGGCGGAGGGCCCTTCGGTGGAGGCAACTAATGGGAGACCTTGTAATCGTTGCCAATGATCTGACCAAAGTCTATAAAATGGGCGAGCAGGAAGTCTGCGCGTTATGCGGGGTTTCCCTGCAAATCGAACGAGGCGAAGTGGTCGCCATCATGGGACCGTCAGGATCGGGCAAGTCGACGTTAATGAACATCCTGGGCTGCCTGGACCTTCCAACATCCGGTGAATACTCCCTGGATGGCGAGGAAGTCTCGATGTTAAAGGACGATCAGCTGGCTGACATCCGTAACCGCAAGGTTGGGTTTGTCTTTCAAAGTTTTAATCTGCTCAACCGAACGACGGCGCTTGGGAACGTTGAACTGCCTCTGCGCTATGCTGGAATAACAACTGGAAAGCGAGAGCAAGCGCTAGAGGCACTCGAAGCCGTTGGGCTTAAAGACCGGGTGACGCACCGGCCGACGGAACTCTCCGGCGGCCAACAGCAGCGCGTTGCCATAGCCCGTGCATTGGTCAACAACCCGGCCATCATCATGGCCGATGAGCCGACCGGCAACCTTGACTCCAAAGTAGGTAAAGAGATCATAGCCCTGCTGCTCGAACTGAACCGTCAAAAAGGCACCACACTGATCATCATCACCCACGACCCAACCGTGGCAGCGCAGACGCATCGTGTTATTCACTTGCGCGATGGGTTGGTGGAGGCCTTATGAACATAGCACAATCCATCATCGAGGCGTTGGAAAGCCTGAACGCCAATCGTTTACGCTCAGGATTGACCATGCTGGGCATAATCATCGGAGTGGGGGCGGTGATTGCCATGCTGTCAGTTGGGCAGGGAGCACAGTCGACAATCACCGGTGCGATCAGTGGGATCGGGACCAATTTGCTGTTTGTCACTTCCGGCAACCGGACGCAGGATGTACGCAACCCACGACCGCTCACCATGGGGGATGCACAAGCGATTGCAGATCCCCTGGTTTCACCGGATGTGGAAGCAGTCGCTCCGAACATCCAGGGCAGCGCCGAAGTCAGCGTGGCAAACGGAAAGCAGACCACCAACACCATCTCCGGCGTTACCCCGGATTACTTTACCATGCAGAACTACGCAGTAACAGAAGGCGCTTTTATTACACAAGATCAGATACTTGGTCAGTCGTCCGTGGTCGTGATCGGCCCGAGCATTGCGGACAAGTTGTTTGGCCGACATGATGGTCTGATCGGTGAGACAGTTCGTCTTAATGGACAACCCTTTCACGTGATCGGCGTAACAGCCTCGAAAGGAGGCGGTTCATTCGGCAGCCAGGACAGCAGCATTTTCGTTCCGATCAGTACCGCCCAAACTCGTCTGATCCATCGAGCCGCGGTCAATGAAGTTGACTTGATCTATGTTCAGGCAACCAGCGCCGATACGGTAACCCAGGCTACCGATGAGGTTACCCAGGTTTTGCGGCAGCGCCACCACACACCGATCGGCATCGATGATTTCACCATCTTTTCGCAAAAAGACATTCTCTCGATCGCCACAACTGTCACGGGTGTGTTCACCATTTTCATAGGTGGCATTGCCGGGATATCCCTGCTGGTCGGTGGCATTGGCATCATGAACATTATGCTGGTTTCGGTGACGGAAAGGACGCGCGAGATTGGCCTGCGTAAGGCACTCGGTGCGCGCAAGCGGGACATCCTGGTCCAGTTCCTGACCGAGTCTTCCCTGCTCAGTTTGTTTGGCGGTGTGATCGGGATCGGTCTGGGCTGGGCACTGGCTTTATTGGTTGGGCGGATCGCCACTGCAAGCGGCAACCCATTCAATCCGACTGTCAACCTCAGCTCGATCCTGCTGGCGACCCTCTTCTCTACCGCAATCGGATTGTTCTTCGGTATATATCCGGCCAACCGGGCAGCCGGCCTGGAACCGGTGGACGCGCTTCGATACGAATAGGCTGTTAAAATCTCGAAAAAAAGGGCGAGTTCGCATAATGCGCAGCTTACCCTTTTTTTCATTCTTTTCTCTCTCCAGGTTCTGCGGAATCATGTAATATATAATGGAAGTATGAAAACCACCATCGAGGAAATTTCCCCAAGCCGTCTGGCTGAATATGCCAGTATACCGATTGCACTTGAAGTGAAATCGGTATTGGAAGTTGCAATGGTGGATGGAGGCCTGGGTGGAATACTATTGCACGAAGTCCCGGTAAAGCCATATATCAAAGATTATGATGCATATGGAGAATTGCCCACCGATTGGCCAACACGTTTCGATGTGACTAATTGGGGATTCTTCCTGGCGAGAATAGGCGATAAGCTGGCTGGCGCGGCGGCGGTAGCGTTTCATACGCCCGGCGTGTTCATGCTCGAAGCCAGGCGGGATCTGTCGGTGCTATGGGATATCCGGGTCCGACCGGAGGCGCGCGGGGTGGGCATCCCACTTTTTCGTCAGGCTGCTGCTTGGTCGCGCGCACACGGCTGCACGCAGATGAAAATCGAGACCCAGAACGTCAACGTGCCGGCTTGTCGATTCTACCAACGGATGGGGCGCACCTGGGGGAAATCCATCGCCATGGATATGCTGCCGTACCGGCGGTGGCACACGAGGTGATGTTGAACTGGTACCTTGATCTCACAGCCCTTCAGAAACCCTAACAAAACTGCTTCCGCCTTTGTACCTTCTCACCATGGGGCGTCTCTCTTTTGGTGGGTTATAATCCTGATATGTTCCGTCGCTTTCTCCTGACCTGTGGCCTGTTTATTCTCCTTACGGCCTGTGTCCAGGCAAGATCGACACTTCCGCCAACCCTGGTAAGCTTGCCGGATACGCCCACCCCGTTTACGACAGCGCTCCCTGAACTCACTGTCAGGCCTCCAACCTCGGAAACAGCCTCTTCAACCCTACCAGAGGGCAGCCCCACGCCCCAAGCGCTTCCCACGGACACCCCACTACCACTTCCACCCCTGGAACCGCCGACCCTGGCCGCGACATCCGTCCCGCAGCCATCCGCCGATTCAGGCGCAATCCAGATCCTCAGCCCCGGTCCGCTTTCAAAGATCGTTTCCCCATTCAGTGTGCATGGATATGCCATTCCTAGCCATGAAAATAAAGGATATCTGGACTTGTATGGCGAGGATGGACGGCTTTTGGCTTCGCAACTTTTACAGTTGAACACCCCCTATAAATGGGCTTTTTTCTATTGGGAACTTTCTTTTAATACCCGTTCGGTGGGGGAATTAGGTCGATTGAGCCTGAGCACCAAGGATGAGTATGGCCGGATTAATGCGGTGAATTCGGTCCACCTCCTTTTACTTTCAGAGGGCCCGTCGATCGTGACACCGCCGGGCAACCTGCAAGAACGTTGTGTGATTGAAAAGCCTGTTGCAGGACAGCGCCTCTCGGGAGGGGTTCTGAGCGTAAGCGGGAAAATGCGTCCTTATAACAACCTGCCTCTGACGGCAGAATTGGTCTCCCGGGATGGTGAGGTAATCGGGACAAGCCTGGTTCCCATTTCGCCCGCCCCGGATGATGGGTACGTTCCTTTTCGCGTAGATCTAGCTTACCGTATTCCCGGTGCAATGTGGGCATTGCTGGTCGTCCGTCAGTTTGACGACCGCATCAGTGGGATCATGTACCTTTATAGCCAGGAAATCTTCCTCAATCCTTGACGCACCCGAATGGGTGGTGTACAATAGCCGCTCGTTTGAAGTGCCGGATTTTAGTGCACCCGACGCGGGGTAGAGCAGTGGCAGCTCGTCAGGCTCATAACCTGGAGGTCGCTGGTTCGAGTCCAGCCCCCGCAACTGAAAAGACGTCCAAGAGGGCGCCTTTTATTTTAGGCGCTGGTTTCTCCTTGCAGGAGACAGGCGAGTCCAGCCCGGGCAACTAATCAAAAACGTCCGAGAGGGCGTTTTTGATGTAGACGCTGGTTTCCCCTTGCAGGGGACAGGCGAGTCGAGCCCCCGGAAATGAAAAGACGTCCAAGAGAGCGTCTTTTATTTTAGGCACTGGTTTCCCCTTGCAGGGGACAGGCGAGTCCAGCCCCCGGAACTGAAAAGACGTCCAAGAGGGCGTCTTTTATTTTAGACGCTGGTTTCCCCTTATTCGGGCCAGGCATGTCCTGTCCCCTGCAACCGACAGGGAACCAGGGCTCACAAAGCTCTGTTTTTTTTAGTCCGAAGGACTGTGAACCGATTTATCCAATCCGTGGAAGAGAATTGAAACAATATTTTTCCGATTGTCTTGATCGGAATGAATGCATGTGATTTTACTTTCCATGGGGAATCGTACATACTCAGGCAGTCATGGGAATTTGTTATAATGATGTTCAAATTCGACCTAAACCTGCTGCGAAAATCGGGCGGAAGGGATTCCCACTCCTGAAGACGGAAAAATAATGACTGCTTATTGGTATGTGCTGCACAGCAAGCCCCATAAGGAAAAATTGCTGGCTGAACAACTTGAACTCCGCAGGATCGAGACATTTGCCCCACGCATCCGGGTGCAGGTTGTCAACCCGCGGGCCCAACCGGTCAGGCCTTACTTCCCAGGGTATATCTTTGTCCAGGCAGATCTGGAGGAAATGGGCATGTCGGCCCTGCAATATGTGCCTGGCTCTGCCGGCCTGATCGCGTTCGGAGGTGAGCCGGCTTTTATACCGGACGGCTTGATCCATGCCATCCGGCAGCGTGTGGAAGAAATAAACTCAGCCGGTGGGGAATTATTCGATGTGCTTAAAGCCGGCGAAACCGTCCTGGTGCATTCGGGACCGTTTGCAGGGTATGAAGCCATTTTTGATGCGCGCCTGCCTGGAAAAGAACGCGTTCGGGTATTATTAAAAATGCTCCGAGACCGGAGAATGCCGATTGAACTTCCGGCTGGTTACATCCGCCCGGGAAAGAAGCCCGGCCCAGTGACCAGGAAGAGTGGATTGTAGCCCATGTCAAATTATCTCATTACCGGTGCAGCCGGATTTATCGGGAGCCGCCTCAGCGAAATGCTGCTCGAGCAAGGTCACACCGTTATGGGCGTAGATAACCTGAACAACGCCTACGATGTCCACATGAAGGAGTATCGCCTGCGGAAGTTGCAGTCTCTTCCTGGGTTTAAATTCCAGAAGCTGGACATTTCCGATCCCGCTTCGGTTACAAACCTTCCTGCCTTCGACGCAATCATCAACCTGGCAGCACGCGCCGGGGTACGGGCCAGCGTGGAGAATCCCCGGGCTTTCTATGAAACCAACCTGACCGGGACTTTGAACCTGCTTGAATTATGCCGACAGAGGGAAATCGGGAAGTTCCTGATGGCATCGACCTCCAGCATTTACGGCGCAAACCCGATATATCCAACGCCGGAAACGGCTTCCAGCAGTGAACCCCTTCAGCCCTACGCGGCCAGTAAGAAAGCCGCCGAGGTATTGTGCCACGCCTATCACCATTTGTACGGAATTGATGTGAGTGTGGTACGTTATTTCACCGTCTACGGCCCGGCGGGACGACCGGATATGAGCATGTTCCGCTTCGCCAAATGGATCTGTGAAGAGGAACCACTGCACCTGTATGGCGACGGCGAACAATCACGCGGCTTTACATACCTGGATGATATTGCTCGCGGTAGTATTGCCGCCCTGAAGCCGCTCGGATATGAAATCATCAATCTGGGCGGCCATGAGGTGATCAGCATGAAAGGCCTGATTGAGCTGCTCGAGCAACGCATCGGCAGGAAGGCCATCATCGAAAGGCACCCGCCCAACCCGGCGGATATGCTGACCAGTTGGGCAGATGTGAGCAAGGCCCGCAACATGCTGGATTGGCAACCCAAAGTCGGCCTGGAGGCGGGGATTGACCGGCTGGTGGACTGGTACATGGCCGAACGTGAATGGGTCTGCAAGATCCAAACCATTTAGTTTCCATCCAGAATTAACCTTCCCCCTCTGGCTGACGAAGGGGATGCCTCCAGGAGCACAATTTTTGGATAGATTCTCGTAAATATTCTCGATAAGGAGTTTATTCAAATGATACCAGTCAATGAACCGCTGGTTGGTGAATCCGAGAGCAAATATGTGCTGGAATGCCTGCGCACCGGCTGGATCTCCTCAGAGGGACGATTTATCCACGAGTTCGAGGACCGCTGGGCAGCTTACTGCGGGATGTCCTACGGCGTGGCGGTCAGCAACGGTACGGTTGCGCTGGAAATTGCGATGGCATGCCTGGAACTTCAGCCCGGTGACGAGGTTATCCTGCCCAGCTTCACCATCATTTCCTGTGCCCAGGCCGTGACCATGTGCGGGTTGAAGCCCGTATTGGTCGATTCGGACCCGCGTACCTGGTGTATGGATGTGAGCCAGGTGGAGGCAAAAATCACGGCACGCACGCGAGCGATCATGCCGGTACATATCTATGGTCATCCGGTGGATATGGATCCATTGTTGGCACTTGCCCGTAAACACGACCTGATCATTGTCGAAGATGCTGCGGAAGTGCACGGCGCCGAGTATAAAAGCCGTAAATGCGGCGGGCTGGGTGACTTGAGCTGCTTCAGTTTTTACGCCAACAAGATCATAACGACGGGCGAGGGTGGGATGGTCTTGACCCGGGATGCCGTCCAGGCGGAACGCCTGCGTGACCTGCGTAACCTGTGCTTTAAAAAAGAGCGCCGTTTCTATCACACCGAGCTGGGCCATAACTATCGCCTGACCAACCTGCAGGCTGCCATCGGCCTGGCCCAATTGGAACGGATTGAAGAATTGATCACGCACAAGCGTTGGATGGGGGCGACCTATACTGAGCGCTTGAAACACGTCCCTGGTTTGCAACTGCCGGTTGAAGAATCCTGGGCCAGGAATGTGTATTGGATGTATGGCCTGGTGCTGGATGAAAGTACCGGCTTGGAGGCGGTCGAATTTGCACGCCGGCTGGCAGAGCAGGACGTGATGACCCGGCCTTTTTTCCTGGGTATGCACGAGCAACCTGTTTTTCAGCGCATGGGCTTGTTCCTCGGCGAACATTACCCGGTCGCCGAGCGCATCGCCCGACAGGGACTCTACCTGCCTTCAGGCATGACCCTCAGCGAAGCTCAACTTGATCAGGTATGTGAGGCGGTGCAGCGCGTGTTGGGCGGAAAGTGAAAAATAACAGATGCATAAGGATAGTCACGGCAGATGGGGACGAAAGGGGTTTGACGAGGTTCTTTTCTTGTTGTACACTTTTTTTAATAAACTTCTGAAATGAGGTTAAATCCATGGAAAAGAAGCGTAATTTATACCCTGTGTTCGTTGTGATTGTTTTCTTCCTGTTCATCTTCCTTCACCAGACGGATAAGCTCCTGATAGGTTCACTCCAGATCCCCATCAGCGACACCTTTCATCTGAGCAACAAGCAGTGGGGTTTGATCAACACCGGGGCATTGATCGTCGGCACGCTCCTATTCCCGGTTTGGGGCTACCTGTACGACCGCTATACCCGTGCAAAATTGCTGGCGTTGGCATCATTCATTTGGGGGGCCACCACCTGGTTGAGTTCCCTGGTGCGGACCTACCCCCAATTCCTCGGTACGCGCGCCTCCACCGGCATCGATGATTCGTCCTATCCCGGGCTGTACAGCTTGGTGGCGGATTATTTTGGCCCCAAGGTACGCGGTAAGGTGTACGGCATCCTGCAGATCCCCCAGCCATTGGGATATCTGATGGGCATGATCCTGGCTTTGATGTTCGCACCGCTCCTGGATGGAAAGATCTTCCATCTTGAGGGGTGGCGGACGATCTTCTTGATCACCGGTTCGCTCGGTATTGTTATGGCGGTCGTCATTTTCTTTGGGATCAAGGACATCCCCCGCGGCAAAGCCGAACCGGAGCTCGAAGGGATGCAGGACGTAGGACAGTTCCACTTCTCGTGGAAAGAGCTGGGGGGAGTCCTTCAAAAGAGGACCATGTGGTTCATTTTCCTGCAGGGCTTTGCCGGTGTGTTTCCGTGGAATGTGATCACTTATTTCTTTGTCGCCTACCTGCAGAGCGAGCGCGGTTACGACAATAATTCTGTCCTGTTTGTCATGGGGCCGGTCATCCTAATCCTGTCCCTGGGTTATTTTGTCGGCGGGTGGCTGGGCGATCTCTTGTTCAAATACACGAAAAAGGGCCGCATCATTGCTTCGAGCGCCGGGGTGATCCTGGGTGCCATTTTCCTCCTGCTCGCCCTGCTGACGCCGGTCGAGAATCGGACCACCTTTTTTATCCTGATGAGCCTGACGGCGCTCTTCATGCCGTTCTCTTCACCCAACGTCCTCTCGACGATCTTCGATATTACGCCTCCCGAGGTGCGGTCCACGGCGCAGGCGGTGGAATACTTTATTGAGAATAGCGGCGCGGCCCTGGCGCCCCTGATCGCCGGCATCATTGCGGATGCCACCACCAAGCAGCACGCCATCCTGACCATCTGTGTCTCCACCTGGGTCGTTTGCTTTTTCCTGTACCTCGGGGCGCTGTTCTTTGTGGATAAGGATATCAAATCCCTGCACACCCAACTGGAGGCGCGTGCAGCCCAGGCTAAGGCTGAGACTCTGGGTTAGCCGGAGCAGGGGCACGGCAACACCGTGCCCCTGCGAGTAATCCATGGAAATTATACAGGTAGACCTTGCCAATCGGAAACAGGTTCGGGCTTTCCTTGACCTGCCTGGCCGGATTTACCAGAACACACCTATTTGGGTACCCGCGCTGGAAGGAGACGAGCATCTCCGCCTGAATGCGAAACGCTATCCGTTTTATAGACATTCCGAGGCTGCCTTTTTCCTGGCAATCCGGGAGGATCTTCCGGTTGGGCGGCTGGCAGTGCTGAATAACCCCCTGTATAATGAATCTAACCTAACGAAGGATGCCTTCTTTTACCTTTTCGAGTGTGACCTGGATCAGGAAGCAGCGCGTGGATTGTTCGGAGCCGCCTTTACCTGGGCACGTGAGCGTGATCTCGAAAGAATGGTTGGTCCGAAAGGGTTTACGGCGCTGGACGGATTGGGGTTGCTGGTCAAGGGCTTCGAGCGGCGTCCGGCTCTGGGGCAGCCATATAATCCAGCATACTATGTGGAGTTGATTGAAGGTCTGGGCTTTACAAAGACAAGTGAGATTGTCTCCGGTTACCTGGGGGAGGACATTCAATTCCCGGAGCGTGTTCATGAGTTAGCGGCGCGCATCCGGGAGCGGCGCGGTTTGAAGATTGCCCGCTTCCGCACCCGGCGGGAACTGCGCGGCATGCTAGGCCACTTGAAGGACCTCTACAATGGCGCGCTGGAGGGGACCAGTGGAGGCACGCCCATCACGGACGAGGAAATTCAGAGCCTGGCAGGCCAGCTCCTTTGGTTTGCCGACCCACGCCTGATAAAGATCGTCATGAAGGGTGAAAAGCCGGTCGGCTTTCTATTGGCATATCCGGACATCTCAGCAGCTCTGCAAAAAACGCAAGGCCGGCTATTCCCCTTCGGCTGGATCATCCTCCTGCGCGAACTGCGCAGGACCGACTGGATCAATATCAACGGAGCTGGGATGATCAAGGAATATCGCGGCCTGGGCGGGACGGCCATTTTGTACAGCGAGATGTTCAAGAGCGTGATCGAGAATCCGCGTTACCGGCATGCTGAAGTGGTGCAAATCGGCATGGAGAACGAGAATATGCGGCGCGAAATGGAGAACTTCGGGATCGATTTCCACAAGACCCATCGTGTGTATGAGAAAAGCCTATAAAGGAGAAATCATGGTCAAAATCGTAGCTGACACCACCTCTGGTTTGCCACATGAAATGCTGAAAGTTCTTGGCATCCCACTCATCCCACAGATTGTATGCTTTGGAGAAGATTCCTTCCGCGACGATACCGAACTTGACACAGCTGCTTTCCTGCAAAAACTCAAGGTTTCAGCTGAGCTGCCAAAGACCGCCGCACCACCTCCGGCACTTTACCATCCGATTTTCAAGCAGGCCCTTGCAGATGCGGAGGAGGTGGTCGTTGTGGCCCCTTCAGGCAAGGTCAGCGGGACGGTCCGCTCGGCCGAAGTGGCCGCGCAGGATTTTCCAAAACTCAAAGTAGCCGTGGTGGATACCCAGACCATCGCCGGCAACCTTGCGAGTCTGGTTCTACTGGCGCACGCGTGGGCACAAGAGGGCACTGATGCAGACACCATCGTCAGCCGCCTGAAGGAATGGATCCCACGTGGACACATCTTTTTCCTGGTGGATACCCTCGAATATTTACAAAAAGGCGGTCGGATTGGCGGAGCCAAAGCCCTGTTGGGCGAAATGCTGCAGATCAAGCCCATTTTGTGTCTCCAGGACGGACAGGTTGAGCCTTTCGAGCAACACCGTACCAAGCGGCGCGCCTTGGCGCGACTGCTGGAAGTGGTTGGTGAACAGTGCCCGAAAGGACCACAGGCGCATTTATGTGTCATGCAGGCCGACGCAATCCAGGAGGCCGGGTCGATCGCGGCCGATCTGAGGTCCAGAATGAACCTGACCGACATCCCCATCTACGAACTGCCGCCAGCCATTGTCACGCACGGAGGACCGGGAGTGCTGGGTATCGGCTTCTTTGTGGCCTAAAAGCCCTATGGTATAATTCGCAGGCTATTGCGTAAATTCCCACGGAAGTGGTGTTAGGAGAATAACAATGTCAGGTCACAGCCACTGGGCAACCATCCGCCGCAAGAAGGGTGCAGCCGATGCCAAGAAGGGGGCAATTTTCACCCGCCTGGCGCGTGAAATTGTCATGTCGGCGCGTGAAGGCGGCGGTGACCCTGATTCCAATTTCCGGCTGGCGCTGGCGATCGAAAAAGCGCGCGCCGGAAATATGCCCAAGGAGAATATCGATCGTGCCATCAAGCGCGGTACCGGCGAAGATAAAGATGGTGCCATTTATGAAGAGATTACCTATGAAGGCTATGGTCCGCATGGCGTGGCGTTGATGATGGATTGTGTCACTGACAATCGCAACCGGGCTGTGGCAGAAATCCGCCACCTGCTCAACCGCAGCGGCGGGAATATGGCCGAAGCCGGGGCGGTGGGTTGGCAGTTCAGCCGGAATGCGTATTTCTCGTTCCCGGCCGACATGTTGGGCTACGACAAGGCGTTCGAATTGGCCCTGGACGCCGGCGCCGAGGACGTTCAGCAGGATGGGGACAACATCGAGATTATTGGCCCGGTGGACGCCTTTAAGAAGATCAGTGATGCCCTTAAAAAGGCTGGAGTAACCCCCGATGATGCCGAACTTCGCATGATCGCCAAGCAGGATCTGGAACTCCCGGTGGACCAGACGCTCTCAGTGCTACGCGCAATCGAAAGCCTCGAAGAGCTCGATGATGTGCAGAGTGTATTTCACAACCTGAAGATCTCCGATGAGGCCCTGGTTGCCCTCGAGGCCGAAGAAACATGACTTTGGTGCTGGGGATTGACCCGGGGACGGCGACGACCGGTTACGGTCTGGTGCGCGACCGGGTGGATGGCAGCCTGGAATCGATCACTTACGGTACCATCCAGACCCCGGCAGGTGTCGCGGCCCACCAGCGTTTGTCCTTACTTTTTCATCAATTGAATGATTTATTGCTTCTCCATCGTCCGGATGCCTGTGCGGTGGAGAAGTTGTTTTTCCAAAGTAATGTAAGAACGGCCATCGCGGTTGGACAGGCTCGTGGTGTGGTGATGCTGGCAATTAGCGAGTCCGGGCTGGACATGGCCGAATATACTCCCAATGAGGTCAAGCAGGCCGTGACCGGTTATGGTTCCGCCGGGAAGAAACAAGTGCAGGAGATGGTCCGTGTGCTGCTGGCGTTGCCGGATACACCCAAGCCTGACGATGCAGCCGATGCACTGGCAATTGCCATTACACACCTGCACACCAGACATTATTAGTTCTTACAACCTGTGCCTTTCGTGGTTAGGAGAAAACCATGATCGCAACCTTACGCGGTGAAATTACCCAGATCGAAGAGAACGCCATCATCGTCGAGACCGGCGGGGTTGGACTGCGCGTCTTCGTGCCAAAACCACTGCGGGAACGCATGAAGACTGGCGAAGCCATTTTTCTTTTTACCCATCTGGTCGTGCGCGAGGGTGACTGGAAGATTTACGGCTTCGAGACCCAATCGGACCGGGAACTCTTCAACACCCTGCTCGGTGTGGACGGGGTGGGTCCACGCACGGCACTGGCGGTGCTCTCGACCCTGACACTGGATACCGTCCAGCGGGCAGTCTTCAGCGAAGAGCCGGACCTGTTGAGCCGCGTCCCGGGCGTGGGCAAAAAGACCGCCCAGAAGATTGTGCTGTACCTGCACGACCGGTTGAAACCGGTCAGCGGGTTGGAGAAGATCGCCTCCATGACCGACAGCGATTCCGAAGTACTGGCCGCGCTTACTGCGCTCGGCTATAGTGTCGTGGAAGCACAGACCGCCATCCAGAGCCTCCCGAAGGATGCGCCGGAGGATGTTGAGGAACGTCTCCGCCTGGCGCTTCAGCAGTTCACCGGGAAGTGAGTAATGAGTAACACTTATAGAGTATCATCTCCAAGAATGGAAGGAGCGCGGGGTGTGTGGGCTGCGGCGCCGCCGGCACATCCCACATCCTCCCTTGATTATTGAGAAGATACCTTTTGGAGGAGAAATGTTGGAGAAGAAAATCGCTTTCATCGGTTCAGGAGCCATGGCCGAGGCCATGATCACCAGCCTGTTGCGTCAGAAATTGGCCAGACCGGAGAACCTGCGCGCCTCTGATACTCACCTCGAACGTGTACAGGAACTGCACGAAAAATATGGCGTCGAGCCGTATACTGACAACAACCAGGCTGCTGAACATGTTGATGTGGTCGTACTTTCCGTCAAGCCCCAGCGCCTGACCGAAGTGCTTGGCAGCCTGAAAGGGGCCATCCCCTCAGGCGCATTGGTGCTATCGATTGTCGCAGGTGCGACCATCGAGAAAATCAGCAAGGGGCTGAAACACAACGCGGTCGTCCGCTCCATGCCCAATACGCCGGCCCAGATCGGTGAAGGGATTACCGTTTGGATCGCCTCGCCGTCGGTCAACGAGATGCAAAAAGAGACCGCCCGTACCATCCTGGGCGCGTTCGGTGAAGAGATCGACGTGGATGATGAAGATTACCTCGACATGGCGACCGCGCTTTCCGGCACGGGCCCGGCTTATGTATTCATTTTCATGGAAGCCATGATCGACGCGGGAGTGCACATGGGTTTCTCGCGGCGCGTCTCGGAGCAGTTGGTGGTGCAAACCCTGAGGGGCTCGGTGGACTATTACCAAACCATCAACCAGAAATCCAGCGTCCACGTGGCGGCGCTCAAGAACCAGGTGACCTCACCTGGAGGAACCACTGCCGAAGCATTGTATTACCTCGAGAAAGCGGGCTTCCGCACGGCCATCTCACGCGCCATCTGGGCAGCCTACCAGCGTTCACTGGAACTTGGCCGGGAGAAGCCGGTACACATACCAGAGGCGGATAATGGGAATGAGAAATAGGTAACAACAAGTGGACGGCAACAGCCGTCCACTTGTTTTATAATGAGTTCGATGAAACCCCCGGAAAAGTTTGAAACGGATCGCTTGGTTCTCCGTCCGGCAAGGCTGTCGGATGCCGAATCCATTTTTCAGACATTTGCTCAGGATCCGGAAGTGACCCGATATACCTCCTGGCGACCGCATACATCCATTGCCCAGACGTTGGAATTTCTGGCCGGGTGTGAGCAGGCCTGGCAGGGGGATCGCCGGTTCCCTTACATCATCACTCTCAAAGGTTCGAATTCTGCCATTGGTTTGTTCGAGATTCGCCTGGAGGGTTTTACAGCGGAGGTGGGATATGGCATCGGAAGGGCGTATTGGGGCAAAGGCTATACCACCGAAGCAGCCCGCGCATCGATCGATTGGGGGCTAGCACAGCCGTCGATCTACCGCGTTTGGGCGGTTTGCGATGTCGATAATATTGGCTCCAGGCGGGTGATGGAAAAAGCCGGCATGCTGAGAGAGGGGATCCTTCGAAGAGGAATCATTCACCCGAACATCAGCGCGGAACCACGCGATTGCTACCTTTATGCGGTTGTAAAGTAATCCAGCAGGAAAAGGGTGAAAAGCCGAAAAAAAAGGTAGGGCGCGACCGGTAGTTCAAAACAACCAAAAACAAAAAAGGGCATAAGCAGTAGTTATTTAATGAAGAATGAATATGGATGAAACAGCTCGGGGAGGCGTTTTTGAATGAATTGTTCCTCCCCAAAGGAGGCAAAGAAAAGGGATTTTGCCTATTTTTGGTTAATTTCTGCAATATTATTTATTCCTTTTCCCCCGGATAAAACCTTAAAGGGAAGCGGGTCGAGAGATCGCTGAGTTCCTGCTTGTGGATTTCATGCATGGCAAGGTCTCGCAGGGAAGCCTGCAACCCATCGCTGAAACGCGACTGGCGTCGTTCACGATTGATTTTATTCGATCCTTACGATATTCCAAGATATAATTCGGGGGCGTTTTCCCTTATTCCTTATTCCTTATTTCTTATTTCTCGTTTCCCATGTCCCTCATCGCCGTCACCAATCTCTCCAAATCCTTCGGCCCGGTGGACCTGTTCTCCGGCGTCAGCTTTGCCATCCCGAAAGGGGCGCGCCTGGCGTTGGTGGGTCCAAACGGTTGCGGCAAGACCACGCTCCTGCGCATCCTGGTCGGGTTGGACGAACCCTCCGGAGGGACGATTGCGCGTGCCAAAAACATCCGCCTAGGTTACCTTCCCCAGGAAGCCGAGTTCGAAATGGCTGGCACCGTTTGGGATGCCTGCATCAGTGTCTTCTCAGACCTGATCGCCCGCCAGGCGGAACTGGAGAAACTTGAAACTGAAATGTCCGACGTGGTAAAACGCGAACAGGCCCTGCTCCACTATGGCCCGCTACAGCACGAATTCGAGCGGCGCGGTGGTTACGACTATCCCACCCGTATCAAACAGATTCTGACCGGTTTGGGTTTTTCCTCCGGCGACTATCACCTGCCGCTGGCCCATCTCTCCGGCGGACAGCGCACACGTGCCTTCCTGGCACGCTTGCTGCTCTCCGATCCTGACCTGCTCCTGCTAGACGAACCTACCAACCACCTCGACATCGCGGCGGTCGAATGGCTGGAAGGCTATTTTGGGCAATGGGATGGCGCGGCGGTGATCGTCTCGCACGACCGTTATTTCCTCGACCGCGCCGCCAACGGTATCCTGGAGATGGCGTTTGGCGCCACCGAGCACTACCCAGGCAACTACTCGGCTTACCTGCAAACACGTGAACAGCGCTGGGAGCACCGGCGAGAGACCTTCGAAGCCGAGAAGGAGAAACTGCTCAAAGATGTCGAGTACATCAAAAGGAACATCTCCGGCCAGAATGTCAGCCAGGCCAAGGGCAAACTGCGCCGGCTGAGCCGGATCGTCCAGGCCATCGAGCAGGTCGGCATGGAGACCGTGATCAGCCAGAAATGGGCTGAGACCGCTGAAGATGTAATTATTGCCACCTCACCCTTCGGGCCTGAGGAAGCCGAACGACGCGTGCGGGCTCTGCGTCCTCCCAGGCGGACCTTGCCGCGCCTGCACCTGAATCTGCGCCCTGCCATGCGTTCCGGCGAACTGGTCCTGCGGACCTCGAACCTGCGCGTCGGGTACCCCGGGCGTCTGCTCTTCTCTGCGCCAGATATTCTTTTAAGACGCGGTGATTGCGCTGCCCTGATTGGTCCGAACGGCGCCGGAAAAACCACTTTCCTGAAGACCGTACTCGGCCAGTTGGAACCGCTGGAAGGCGAAGTTACTCTGGGCGCCTCCCTGAAAATCGGCTACTTCGCCCAGGCGCATGAAGGGCTCAATCCCGACAACACCCTTGTCCAGGAAATCGATTCGGTCATGCCACACTGGCTGCCGGGACGAATCCGCGAATATCTTGGGAAATATCTTTTCTCCGGCGATGAGGTTTTCAAGAAGATTTCGGTCCTTTCCGGAGGAGAGCGCGGCCGGCTGGCCCTGGCGAAACTGGCCCTGCAGGATACCAACCTGCTCTTATTGGACGAGCCCACCAACCACCTCGACATCCCCTCGCAAGAGGTGCTGGAAGCGGTGTTGGACGATTATGCCGGGACGATCTTGCTGGTGACGCACGACCGTTACCTGATCGATGCGCTCGGCACACAGATCTGGGAAGTGGAACCGGACGAATCCACTTTGACCGTCTTCGAGGGGACTTACAGCCAACGCAGGGTGGAGCGCGAACGTCTGGCGGCTCTGCGCGCCACGGAATCATCCAAAACTGTTGTGACGGGTGCAGTGCGCCGGTCGACGGACCCGGCGGCCAAGGCGGAACGCCACCGCCTGGCGCGCTTGCAGGAACTCGAAAACAAGATTGCAGCGCTCGAGGCGGAATTGGGCCAGATCGGTTTCCGGCTGGAAAATCCCCCCGGTGATCCGGCCAAGGTGGCCCAATTGGGTAAGGAATATCAGCGGGTCCAGCTTGAGATGGATGTATGGCTGGCGGAGTGGGAGGAATTACAAAGATAACTGTTTCCCGATGGGATTTGCCCAGCGAGCGAGTTAAGTGGAACAGGGATATAAATAGGTCAACGTTTTCGCCAGCGTGTCAGGAGCATCTTTGCCTGCACTCGCACACGGCGGTCCGCCCCCGCAGTTGCCCAGGCTTTCTGCGTCTCAGAATAAACCTGATCTGCCATTTGCATGAAATCACCCCATTTTTCATGGATGTGTTCCTGCATTTCCTCCGGCGTATCCCAATAGTAAAAGAACGGAAAGTTCAGTTCACTTTCGAGAACAAACCAGCCTCGCCGGGCGGATTCTTTGATTGCATTGTTGGCAGCCTCATCATCCGCCAATCCGGCAGGGAGATCCGTCAACCGGCCCAGTTCATGGTGGGTGCGATCTGATATCACCTCCACCGGCCACCGATCCGCCAGCGGCCGCAGGTCGATCATGACTCCACCGGGAATAAGGATTCGCCGGATCTCTTCCAGGGCATGAACCATGCCCGCGCGTTCAATTCATCAGAACGACCAGGCCAGGATGGCTATATCGAACGTTTCCTGGGGGAAAGGCAGGTCGAGCGAACAGGCCCGCGCAAACGAGACGGTTTCAGAAAGACCGGGAGGACAATCCGTCACAGCAATCTTCAGGGCATCGGCATCCGGATCAATCCCGGTGACGCGCCCAGTAGAATGGGCATACCTCCATGTCAGTCGTCCATCACCGCTGCCGATTTCCAGCACACGTTGGTTGGTGAACAGGGCGGATTGATTCAGGTGGCGGATTTCGTTCCCTTCGGGATCTTTTTGCAGAGTCATCTATTCAGCCTCGTTTTCTTATTTGGGGGCTTGGGCGTTTCTGCCGGTTCCACGTGGACGGTCACATCTGCCGGCGAGATTTCCTTCAGTATGGCGTCCTCAATTATCATGGTGGCGGCGTGAGCGTCCTTTAAAGATACATTTCCATCCATGGTCACATGCATGTCGATAAAGGTGTGCGCTCCGGAAGGGCGGATGCGGATGGCATGTGCGTCCACCACGCCGGGCACGCTGGCAGCCACCCTTTCGATCTTTTCCGCCAGGCCGCTGCGGGGCGGTATCCAGCAGGGCTGCGATCGTCCGCCAGCCAAGTTGGCCGCTGATGTAGATGACGATGATGGCCACAACCAGGGCGGCAATCGAGTCGGCTTTGTGCATCCAGTCCAGGCCCGGAACACTGCGGGCAATTGCGAGCCCGATCAAACCCAGGATAACCACGGAAGAGGACCAGATATCGGTGCTGAAGTGCAGGGCGTCGGCTTCAAGAGCCTGGCTTTTGTATTTCCTGGCGGCCTTGTATAGGATACGCGAGCGGGTGTAATCAATAGCAATGGAGGCGCCCATCACAATAAATGACCAGATGGAAGCTTCCACTTTTACACTTATATAGAATAAACGCAGGATGGCCTCGTAGATGATCCAGCCGGAGGTCGCCAGCAGGAGCACTGTCTCGAAAAGAGCCGAGAGGTTTTCGATCTTGCCGTGGCCGAAGGGATGTTCCTTATCGGCGGGTCTGTCGGAAACACGCACGGCGAAGTAGGTCATGGCAGCCGCCACCAGGTCCAGACCGGAATGGGCGGCTTCGGCCAGTATACCAAGCGAGTTGGTCAAAACACCAATGATGAGTTTGAATGAGGTTAATCCGATTGCAGCGATGACGGAACTTAATGCTGCCGAACGTTTATCCTTCTTGGCTTCCTGATTGGTCATGGCTCACCTGGTTTGGGCAAACAAGTTGATTATACAGGTGAAATCCCCAGCGCGATGCAAGAGGTAGAATGTCATTATTTTGCTGTCGTAAAATCATCACTTGGCAATCTCCCCTTTTCACAAGAATCTCATTATTTAAGATTTCGAAATCGGAGTATGATAGACTTATATGGATGTACAAACAAATTTCGTTTTTTTCTGGTCCATAAAAACGCGCAGCCGTATCAAAAGGTTGCGTACCCGACTCCCTATCTAGGGAGTTATTTTAATCTGAGGTTTCGATGAACGGCTTTAGTCCCCGGCAGGTAGCGATTCTTTACAACAGAGAAAAACAGGTAACCAGAGGTGATCCGCAGGATTTACTGGCAATCCAGTGTACAATAACCGCCGCGCAGAACCTATACAAGGCGCTAACCAGCCTGGGCTACCAGGTGGTAAAGATCCCGGTCAGGGGGTCTCTCGAGGAAATCGAAAGCAAGCTTGTTTCTTATTCCCCCAAGGAAACATTTGTTTTCAATAACTGTGACGGCTTTAACGGCAACAACCTGGGAGCCGTGCAGGTCATCCGTCTGATCGAGCGGATGGGTTTCAGGCACACCGGAGCAAGCGCCGATTCCATTGAACTTTGCATTAATAAGCCGAGCTGCAAGGAGAAACTGCAACGCTGCGGCATTCCAACACCAGCTTACCAGGTTTTCGAAAGGGCTGAAGGGGATTTCCGGTTGGAGTTCCCGGTCATTGTCAAACCTTCGGTCGAAGACGCCAGCATGGGAATTGACCTGTGTTCGGTCGTTGGCAACCGGGAGGATTTGTTAACAAGAGTTGCCTATATTATCGAGGAATACCAGCAGCCTGCCATGGTTGAACAATTCATCGGCGGGCGCGAACTGGCAGTCGCTATGTTGGGAAACGAAGTTGTGGAGATCCTTCCCATCGCCGAGGATGATTTTTCAGCCATCTCCAACCCACTCGAGCACCTGCTGACCTATGAATCCAAATGGAAACCGGAATCGTCCTATTTCCAGAATATCCCCGCGCGTGTCCCGGCTGACCTTACCAGCAAGGAAGAGCAGGTGGTACGCAAAGTTGCCGAAGACTCCTTCCGCGCCGTTGGCCTGCGTGACCTGGGCCGGGTGGACATGCGTTTCGACAACGGCATCCCCTATGTAATCGACATCAACGAACTACCCGACCTATCGCCAGACGCCGGGTTCTGGAACTCGGCACGCGTCACCGGGCTGACGTATCCGCAAATGGTCGAGCGGGTACTGATCCACGCTTTAAAACGAGAAGGATGGAGTTATTAGATGATCGCCACTGCAGCCAAGGATGACGGTCCGCAAATCCACACCGTCAATGCCAATACCAGTGTTTTCAGCCAGGAAGAAGTGGAATGTGTGGACGAACTCTGGGAGGAGTATCTGACCCAGGGACCGGAACGCAGCGGCTATTATTTTATTGTCGAGAAGGAAAACGAGCAGGTTCTGGGTTACGCCTGTTATGGTCCGCGCGCCCTGACCGACCGGACCTATGACCTGTACTGGATCGCCGTCAGTCCCAACGCCCGGCGCGGCGGGGTGGGACGCAGTCTGCTGAGGGCCACTGAAGAGGCCGTTCGCAAGCTGGGTGGGCGGCTGTTGATCGTTGAGACCTCCGGCTTGCCTAAATACGAGCCGACGAGGGGCTTCTATCTCGCCACCGGGTACAAGCTCGAAGCCACCTTGAAGGATTTCTACCGCGACGGCGATGACCTGGTCATATTTACAAAACGCCTGTAACACCCGAGGCGGCTAAACAGGGGAACATGATTGGAAAAAGAATGATAAAGGGGTCGGGCGGTGTTTTGCGCCGCCCGACCCCTTTTTCCCGAACTCCTTTGGCGAATTAGGATGAATGGCATGCACAGATCGGGTTCCTGTGTCGGCCTTTGAAAGATTAATCACTCTTGATTTCAGAGGGTTGCGGGGAAGCTATTGAGTGCTGGCAAGAAATGAGAAAGCGGTCCTGGAGGATTTCACCTGACAATACTGGTGAGGTAAAAATAGTCCCGGGAATAATCCCATAGGTAACGGTCAACGTTTGCAACCATCAATCTGGGAAGCAATGGTTCTGGGACAAGTTTCGACCCGGATGGTTGAAACTTCACAAAGAGCGCCCAGTAATTATTAATGTCCAACTGGATGGCATTCCACGCGCCGGCAGACTGCATGGATTTCGCCAGCATTTCCATGGAAAGACTGGGGCCGCAGAAATAGAACAATGTGTTGCCATCAGCGCTCAAGCCTATGCCAGTACGTACGGTCGGTGAAACATCGTTGACCGTATAGCCCCAATCCTGGGGAGAATTGTTATGGATGCGTGGGTTGATCCCACCTTGCTGGACGACCAAGGGGCCATTCTGGCGTAAGGCCAGCACGTTGGGAGTGATGGCTGACCCCGGGCCCCATTCCCCCAGGATGACCCTGCCGCTCTTATAAATCATGAGCGTCCCCAACCCGTCCCGGGGAGGCAGGGCCATGACGCCATCGGCCATGGCGCCAAACTGCCCGTGCCGGGCCTGAAACCCACCATTGAACGCAGCCATCAGTACATTGGCAACCCGGTCGTCTTGCGGAATTGCGCCGGTCCGGGGTTGCGTATTTTCCCCGGCCGATTCGAAACTGCCAAGCTTAAAATGCAGGCGGGTGCGGGTCAGGTCAATTGCCACGATCGCGACCAGCGTATAAGGTCTGGAAGAATCCGGCTGCAGAAAAGTCCGGTAAGCCACGCTGTAACCTTCTGCATCCTGAATATAAGCTGACCAGAGCCCTTCTCCGGCAGCGGCACCCAAGGGAGTGAGGGCGACTAGCCGCCAGACATAGGGTGTGGGCGTGTAGGTGGGTTCC
Source organism: uncultured Chloroflexia bacterium (assembly GCA_963827305.1). Taxonomy (GTDB): domain Bacteria; phylum Chloroflexota; class Anaerolineae; order Anaerolineales; family Villigracilaceae; genus UBA877. The sequence continues at coordinate 46,622 of CAWHAM010000007.1, read as the reverse complement.
GGTGTATTAAACATAGTCAGTATCGGCGTTGGCTGAATGACCTGAGGGGTTCGGTTTTCAGGAGTGAAGGTCATAGTTTCTGTAAAATGCGGAGTAGGGATTGGCACTTGAGAAGTGTTCCAAGGGGCGGCGGGCGTTTCCAGTCTTAGTTGATATTTTAGTTTTTGGAGGCCATCCTGCATTTGATTGAACTTCATTTCCAGCCCAGCAACGGCTTTATCCCCAATGAGGCTGCGCAACAGGTCCGCACCTTCCGCTCCGAGGGCAGGCCAGGTATTCACAGCAAGGAAAGCCAGAATGAGCACCGCAATGCAAATCCCGCAGGCAATGCCAGTCCACTTGAGTGCGTGGCGCAAACGGGAGACCTTCTTCATGTCGTTGCCTCGGATTCTTTATGTGCCCAGAGATATTTGCTCGACCTTCATGTTCTCGAGGTCACTGCGACCCAAACCCATGGCTGAGCCGGCGACAATATAGGCCAGACCTGAGGGTTTTAATCCAAAAAGAGAGGCTGCATAACTATCGGCCGCGACGACATCCGGACTGGCGATTACGGTATCCAGTTTCTTTACATAAGACAGTGAGCCGCCGGTCGGACCGTTGGCTGTCATGATACGAACTGCATCGATGACGGTCAATTGAGGGCGGACCAGGGCATTCAGGTCGGCGATGCACTGTCCCAGGTTGGTGTGGAGTGCTCCACGGTCCCAAACCACACCCATCAGGTTCTTCATCCCGAGGGTAAGCCTGGCGGAACTGGTATGTGTTTTGGCAATCGGCACATTGATTAAAACATCCGCCTTTAGGATATCATCATAAACGGCGGTTTTTTTCAACATAACGGCGTTCGGAATATCCATTTGAACATACTTATAGGCAAGCATATAGGCCATCTCGCCTCCAGCTGCCTCGACCTGTTGCTTGATCCCGCTCATTTCAAAAGCCTGCTTTTGCGTGCCATTAAAAGGGTTGTCCATTACTTTGACGCTGGCTGCCCCGGCCTCATAACACAACTTTACCAATGTTCCCACCACCCAGGGATTGGTGGTCGCGGCATACTCATAGGTTCGATATGCCACGCAGATGTTGGGTTTGACGATTACGTTTGCGCCTTTCGGCACGAATTTCTGCATGCCGCCGAGCGCCGCCAAGGCCCGCCGCACCAGCTCTTCCGGTTCGCCGGCGCTAGTCACGACCACATCTGGCGGTATGACCGGAGTGCTTGTAGCTGCAGGCGGGGTATCCGTTGCCGGAGAAAGTGTTTCCGTGGGGACGGGAGGTGGGGTGGAAGATTGTGTGAGAGTAGGTTGTTCGGAAGATGCCGCTTGTGAGGTTGGCTGAGGCAGGGATGTGGGGAGCCTTTGCCCACAGGCCTCCAAGAGAGCCTGCAGAGATAAGGCCTCTGCACCCAGTAAAGCGGTTTTTAAAAAATCTCGTCGTGAAAGTCTGGACATCGTTCACCTTTTCCTGGTCCGACGATTTCGATGAAGGCTTCGGTTGAGCAGACTAATGGTGTGTATAAGCCTCGTACGGGATATTTGAGGCAACTGCGCATGGCAATGGATAAAACGTCGGATTTGACCCGCGGGTTGGGCTGGATCAAGGATTCTTAAGACTGTTCATTATAGATTCAATTTCATCCAGATGATTATTCCTGTGAAGTGATCGTTCCACCAACCTGGCATTTTCCTTCATCATTTGTTCTATAAACTGCGGAGGACATTCCTCAAGCAATTTATCAAGGGTGTCAGCAGTATTAATTGCCATTCTTGCTGCTTCTGGGGGAGGAATTGCTCCTAATATTGGAGTTAGGATGTCATTTAATTGATCATCAAAGAGGGGAGCATTCAATACGTTATTCTTCTTTGCCAATTCTATTACATGAATAACTCGCTGATCCCAAAACGCCAAATGAGCCAATGTAATTGATATTGACCAATCATTTCCAGTGGTTCGAGATAAATCCGTTTCCGACAAACTATGAATTATTTGTCGCATTCTTTCTGTTGATTTTCGATTTGATCGAAAAATATTCTTGTTATTCATTTGTCATTACCTCTGTTTTTCTTCCTGCTGGCAGGTCTTCCTTTTTTGCTTTTTGCAGGTTTCTCCACAGCGATCTTTCCCGCCAGTTTCTTCGTTGCGCGTTTGCCCGTTGCTTTTCTCTTCCTTGTTATTTCCGGCTGGCTGATTACTTCTTCCTTCACCACAAACATCTCGTCAAACTTTGTCTGGATGGATAGCAGCCCGGCGCCGTTCAGCGTTTCGCAAACGGTTTTCCATTCTTCTCCGCTGACGAATCGCCAGTCCAGGAAGACGTGGCACTGGTATGCGCCTAGCAGGACGAATAATCCTTTTTCGACCAGTTCCCGGCAAGGACGGATGTATTCCAGTTGAGTTACGTAATCCCGGAAAGTCATATAATCAGTTGCTCCGGCGGGAATGTTCAAGCCTTCTGCCAGAGTCTTCTGGACCAGGTTGCCGCTCAACTTATCCATGTAAGCGGCGGAAGTCTTGACCCAGCCACGGGTTTCGGCGTATTTATTGTGATACACCACCAGGCCACGCTCGTCCCCGAAGCGGTTGGAATATGCGAACACATCCTCATTGACATAGCCTTCGGGAGTATAGAAGTCATAGAGCAGAAAATTTTCCACCTCGGCGAAGAGTGCACGCCGATGGGTGAGAGGAAAGATGCGCCATTCGTGGCCGCGTACCAGGCCCTCATCCATGAACTCGTTCCACTTAGCGTAACGGTATTCCATGCCATATTTCTCGCGATAGCCTTCGATCTGTCCATGACCGAACATCGGCAGGCCGGGTAGGGTTACCATCATTGTGCAGACACCGAAATACTTGTCGGTGGTACCAAACTGTTCAGCAGCGGTCTTTTCATCCGGGTTGTTCATGAAGTTGACGTAGCGTTTGAGCACCTGCGGGTCGAACTCGAGGGTGTTCTTCATCACTTGGCGATACTTGGCGTTATCCTCGTCGCGCAGCATATGCATGAAGGCTGAGTTGTAAACCCGGTGCATGCCCAGCGTTCGGACAAAGTAGCCTTCCATCATCCAAAAGGCCTCGGCCAGTAGAAGTGTATCCGGAACCTCGGCCGCGACCCGGTCCACTACTTCGCGCCAGAACTCGGTCGGCATGGCTGCCTCGAACTGGGTACGCGTCATGCCGTACTCTGAACGGGATGGGATGGTGCCACCAGAACCGGGTTCAGGGAACCACAGGCGCTGGATGTGCTTCTTGGCGAGCGTCATGGCCGCGTCGAAACGGATGATCGGGAAGTTACGCGCCACGTGCAGGATGGTCTGGATGACGGCTTCGCGTACTTCCGCCTTAGAGAAATCCAACTGGGCAGTATCGTTCCAGGGCATGGAGGTGCCGTCATTACCGTGGTAGATATAGAGCGCATTACCTGTCCATCGGTCGAGGCGCTTGAAAACGACCGCCGCATCGGTTTTTTCGTAATAATGATCTTCAATGAAGATACCCACACGGTTGTCATTCGATAGGTCGGCGCCATTGAAGGTGTAGTTGGGGTAGGGCGCATAAGGTAGGGAAAGGAACCAATCGGGGTGCTCCACAACCCAACGCGAGTCGATGCCCATATGGTTGGGGACCATATCGGCAGATAAGCGCACGCCGTGCTGCCAGGCGCGCCAGCGCAGGTTCTGCAACGCATCCCAACCACCCAGGTCCCCGGCGATTTGATAATCCATCAGCGAATAAGCCGATGCGACTGCATCCGGGTTGCCCATCATCTGTTTCATTCTTTGCGAAGCCAGGCTGCGTTCCCATAGACCGATCAACCATAGACCGGTGATGCCGCGTTGTCGTAATATTTCCAGCTCTTCATCGGGGATCTGATCGAGGTGGGCAATGGAGCGCTGGTACTTTTTGGATAACTGGTCGAGCCAGACGTAGGAGTTCTTTGCAATCAGCACGAGTCGCGGCATCCAATCCTTATCCAGGCTGAAGCGTTCGTATTCGGTATAGTCGTACCCGCTGAACGTCAGCACGGGCGCGTTGCCGCCGAACCCGCCTGGACCCGTGCGCCGGATGACCTCTTCCTTGATAAAATCAAGGCTACGCAGGATTCTGATAACAAAGCTTTCGCCCAGGACCGCTCCCCAGCGTTCTAGCAGGTATTCCAACTGGACCTGGAGCGAGTGGGGTGCGCGACGGGATGGGGCGAGCAGCGCCTCGAAAAGGGTCTCACCGCCGGAGGTGAAACCCGGTTCTGTCACGAAAAAGGTCCGCAGACCGGATATGACTGTTTCGTAAGAGGTCATTCGGCGAAGTTCTTTATCGTCGAACAACTCGTGATAGGGAGCAAGGGCGGGATTGGCGTTGGCCAGGTAAAGCAGCAGCATCTCCTCCAGACTGGACTGGCGGTTCGGCCGGCCGGCTGTTTCCAAATCCAGGTAATGGCGTGCCTCAATCTCTCCACGCTGGACGGTTAGTGGGGGAAACTCTTCCACAAATTTCAAAAGGGTTGCATCGGCGTCTTTCCTGACATATTCAAATGCCCGCTGCATCGCACCGGGATTTTGCCGTTCGTACTGGCGGATGAGGATATGTAAAATCTCGTCAATCAGCCCCATGGCATTGATATCGCTGGCCGGGACCGGCTCGCCGCGCACCCTGGTCATGCTCTCGGCAAAATGCCGGGCAGCGGCGAAATCCGCCAGGACAACATTACCGTCCAGGGAGAAAAGGGCCTCATCAAACTGGTATTTCTTGCGGGCTTTGCGTGAAATGTGGAATTCAAATTCGGGCATTTGTATCCTCGCCGGCGGTTTGCTGCGATTGATAGGACACGCTTAATCATACCCGATAAGACAATTTTGAACATGCTTTCCGTTCAGCACAGGAAACAACGTTCTTACAGAGTTGGGATTTGGGGTGCAAGCACTCCAAGAACCTGCTCTCCCCAACCTGACAGGCAAAATTCCACCTTGACGTATCCGAATTTTGGCTTTATCATAGGGATTGTAAGATGCCAGTAAGTTCACGTTGGAAAGAGAAAAACGATGACCCGAGGTTTCTTCACCCGGGTCATTTCATTTGATCGTCCGATGGAACGACTCTGACACACCATTTTTTCTTTTGCCATAAGGAGGCAAATAATATGTCTGAACGTATCGTCGGCACGGTCAAGTGGTTCAACGGCAGCAAGGGCTACGGGTTCATTGCTCGTGAGAACGGCCCGGATGTCTTTGTCCACTACTCCGCCATCCAGAGCGAAGGTTTCCGCAACCTGGACGAAGGCCAGAAGGTCGAATTCGAAGTCGAGCAGGGCAACAAAGGCCCTCAGGCTACCAACGTCACCATTCTGTAATAGCTGACCAAACCAAAACAAAATTCCCGCCATTTTCGGCGGGAATTTTGCGTTTGTCAGAAGATCACTTGATCTCTTTTCTATAAACGCGATGGTTCTTGTACTCCACCCCGTTCAGGTTCTTCAAATCGGCGCGCATCTGCTTGGTGGTCTCGGCCACCTGGGTCATCTCAACGAATTTGAAATCATAATTATCCAGGACGGTCTTGCCCAGTTCATAATAGAGCAAGGCATTACCACCAGTGCCCTGGAACTCGGGCAGAACACCCATGCCATTCCCGGAAACGGTTTTGGTGCGCTTCATTTCGAGCAGCAGGTCCACGATCCCGAAGGGGAACAGGTGGCCTTTGGCACGCTGCAGAGCAGCCGAAGCATCCGGGAAGGCGAACAGGAAACCAACGATATCCTCGCCGTGCATGATCAGTTTGATCAGGCGATGGTCCGCCACCATGAAAACGTTCTGCACGGCATAATCGACATCACCCTGGGTGAAGGGATAATATTCCCAGTTATTGATGAAGGTTTTGTTGTAACTCCGGCCGATGCGCTGTGCCCAGCCAACCAGTTCCTTTTTACTCTTGAAGTTCTTGACCCACAGGTTGCCGCGCTGCATGGCCCACTTGGCGATGCGTTCGACCCGCTCCGGGATCCTGAAGGCCTCCGCCGGCAGGTAGCAGGAGACGAAGTCCACTTCCTTCTCGAAGCCGAGTGCTTCGACCAGTTTAGGGTAATAATCGTAGTTGTAGTTCATCATGGTCATCATCTGCCGGTGATCAAAACCTTCAACCAAAACACCATAACCATCGAAGGGGGAGAGGCCTTTTGGCCCGATCATCGTATCCAACCCGCGCTGACGGGCCCAGTCGAAGGCGGCCTCGAAGAGCGACCTTGCCACTTCCAGATCGTCAAGAGTGTCGAAGAAATAGAATTGGGCCTTTTTGGTCTTGTGGTATTCGTTGAATAGCTTGTTCTCCCCGGCACAGATACGGCCCACAACTCTTCCATCCTGAACCGCCAGAAAAAAATCCGCATCCGAATATTCGAAGAATGGATGTTTCTTCCGGTTGAGCGGGAGGTAGGCATCCACGAAAAGCGGCGGCACCCACTGCGGACAGTCTTTATAGAGATCATAATAGAACTCGATGAAGCGCTTGACCTGCGATTTGTTGTCCGTATCCACTTTTTCGATGGTGATCATGAAAATCTCCTTGAAAGGGAATGAAAGCTAATCCACAGTATATAACACAAATCGAATATTCGGGTGCGATAACGGTCACAATTAGGCAATATTATGCGATAATATTTACAATATCCCTAAATTGGGATATCGGCTAATTCTAAAACCAATTATACAAGGAGCACCCATGTCTGAATTCCGTACGGAAGAGTTTCACGTAAATGGCGAAGAACTGATAGCCAAGATCAAGCAATTGATCCACGAGGGCAATATCCGCCGCATTATCATTAAAGACCGGGATGGCAAGGTCATGCTGGAGTTTCCGCTGACATTCGGTGTGGTCGGAGTGGTCCTGGCACCCACCCTGGCAGCAGTGGGGGCGGTGGCAGCCTTGATCGGTGAGGCCACTGTCGTGGTGGAGAAAATGGATAAATAGCCGCATGAAATACTTGCAAGGCTTGACCTTGCTGATCTTTGCTATCATGTTCCAGTTAAGCTGGTTTTTCATTGGAACATATACTTATGTCCATTCCGGATTAGCGGAAGGGGCTGATTTTCGTTGGTTTTACTCTGTGGGGAAAGCTTTTCGTGAGCACGGTTCGAGCCATGTTTATGACCTGAATCTTGCGAGTGTTTATCAGGCTGAGGTGGCAGGGGCGCCAGTGAATGCTGAAAAACTTCTGTTACCCAATCATCCCCCATTTGTTTTTCCTTTAATGGCTATCCTGGCCGGCTTGGATTACAGAACAGCATATTATTGTTATTTTGTGCTGGTCTTGCTTATCATGATTCTTCCATTATCCACGATATACCAGTCCTTAAGAAAAGATGGCTGGCCGCGCTTGGAGACATTAATTGTTGTGATTGGGCTGACGCTTTTTGAACCGTTTTTCGTCAGTCTATTAAAGGGCCAGGATACTTTTCTGCTTTACTCAGGAGGACTATTTTTGCTTTCTGGCTGGATGCTTGAAAAAGATTGGCTGGCAGGCTTTGGCCTGGGGCTGACTCTCGTCAGGCCGCAGATAGCCCTTGTACTGGCTGTCCCTTTTCTGTTTAAAAAGCGAAAGATTTGGTGGTGGTTTTTGGTTACAGCGGCAGGTTTGGGACTGTACAGCTTTGTTCAACTTGGTTGGTCCGGGATGGGGGAATACTTGCATGTTCTTTCTCTAAGCACTGGTGTGGAGGGCTTTGGTTGGGATGAAGAGGAGATGTTCAACCTGGTGGGACTCTTGTTGCGTGTTGCTCCTGGGCTGGGATTGGGTGTGGCGCATAGCATCGGTTGGGGTTGCTACGCCCTGGCATTGATTGGCCTGTGTGTATTGTGGTCTAGGTCGAACCCCGTCCGTTTGTGGCAGCTTGCACTAGCGGTGAGTCTGAGCCTGTTCGCCGCCCCCCATTTACACTACCATGATCTGGCGCTGCTGGCGGTTCCAATTATTGGATGGGGAGTGACAGGGGCAGGGGGTGGAAAGATTACGTTCCTGCCTGCCGCGGCAATGCTTACAGTCGTTTCCCTGGTATTACTTATCGCTGAATTGTGGAGACCCATCTATAACATTATTCCCTATCTATTAATGGCGAGCTTGCCTTTTCTCATCTGGCATAACGAGATCGTTGCCCGCCGAGCCGGATCGGTTGCCGAGCTGGAAAACCGATCAAAGATGCGGCCATGAAAACCTGGTTATTGAAAAAAACCGGTCCACTTGAACTGCTTCTTGCTGCTATTATTTTAGTATGCGTTTATTTTCAACACCTTCAGGATGTCCCTTTTTATCCTGATGAAAGCCAATGGATTGCTACAAGTTTTTATTTTGAATCCCTTTTAGGAATCAAACCCAGTACGCCGGAATGGCTGCAGTTATATCGGTCAACTTCGGGGTATACAAATACCAACTGGGCGGAAAATTACTGGACCCTTACGCAGCCGCCCGTCACTCGTCCGCAGATTGCGGTTATTCTGGCCGTGCCGTTTTTGTTCAACCGGCGCAGGGTCTGGTGGTGGTTCTGTGGCGGGGCAGCATTCTTGGCGTTGTACAGCCTTGCATTGGTAAGGTTTGAGGGAGTGCGCGATTTTATTTCACTACTAAGGATCAGTGCCATCGGTCAGGGGTTTGGCATGAACCAGAACGCCATGTTCAACTTCACCGGTATGGTTCTGAGACTCCTTCCACACGCAGATATAGATGCAGTGCATGTCGCCGCATGGGGATTGTTTTTAGCAGCAGTTATAGGATTGTCCGTCTGGTGGAAGTCTTCTCCGGAAATCCATTACCACCAGATTGTTCTGGCTGTGGCAATATGCGTGTTCACCACACCACACCTGCATTACCATGACTTAGCGCTCCTACTGATCCCCCGTTCTTGGAATGGCCATTGTCCTGGTCAAGGCAGGCAGGCTGGCGATCCAGCGCGCCGCGGCAGTGCCAATGCTGGTTTCTATTATTCTGCTCTTCAGCGAGTTCTGGGACCCGGCTTGGTTCACCATCCCGTATCTTCTTATGGCGGCATTGCCCGTGTTGGCCTGGCTGGCAGAAAGGTGCCATGAAGAAGGTTGATTTCCGCCGGGTTTTTGTGGTTGCCGGGTTGGCGGCGCTTGTCATCCTTTACGCTTTGCTCTGGGTGCGCATGATCACCAGCCCCGCAGAGCGGACAGGAACGGATTTTATCGCCTTTTATGCTGCGGGTCGGATCGTGCTATCGGGCGATCGTGCGGGTGTGTTTGATCCCCACCTCCAGGTTATTGAAGAAGAAAAAATACTGGTTTTTCCCATTCTCCCGAGCGATCTAAATCCTTTTGTTCATCCCCCCTTCATTCTCCCAATCCTTGCGGTCATTGCTTTATTCCCTTATGTCTGGGCCTTCCACGCATGGGCAATCCTTCTTTTTATTCTTTATGGTGTAAGCGCACTGATGCTTCTCCGGGTAATCCCGCAGGTCAAGGAAAGGAAAGTTCTTTTCTTTAGTATCATCCTGTTCTTTCCTGCCTTTGTCAGTGTCCTGAATGGACAGGATACTGCCCTGTTATTGCTCGGTGCAGCACTTTGGCTGTACGGCCTGCTTGGTGGTGACGACCGCCTCGCAGGGTTTGGCCTTGCAATGACAACCATCCGCCCGCATATTGCCCTTTTACTGGCCCTGCCGTTTCTATTCAGGCGGAGAAAGGTATGGTGGTGGTTTCTCCTCGGCGCCTCAATATTAGCCGTCTTTAGTGTTCTTCTGGTCGGAATCAAGGGTGCGGGGAATTTTATCAATATTTTGAGCATCAGTGCCAACGGAACCGGGTATAAAATCAATGAGTTGTCCATGGTTAACTTACTTGGCCTGCTCCGGCGTTTGGTTCCCGATATCCCGCCAGATTATGCAAGGCTCGCCAGTTGGATTATCTATGCTTGCGGGATCGTCTTCCTGTGCGTCGTTTGGGCGCGTAGTGAAAGTATCGAAGAAAAGCAGATTGGATTGGCGGCGCTGGTGGCTTTGTTTGCTTCCCCACATTTGCATTATCATGACCTGGCATTGCTGCTTATCCCGATAATATGCGTGCTTGCGCTTGTTACGAAAAAAGGATACCTCGATGGAAGAATCACCATCCTGTTCCTATTGGCAATTTCCTGGATGATGATTGCCAGTAATTCCATTTTTGTTCTTAAATTCACTCTTCCTTACTTTTTGGGAGCCGTTCTGTTGATTGCACTGTGGTATCCTGGGGTTGCTCATCCAAGACAAGGAAAAACAACTTGAGATCTCATCCCCGACCTGCCCCTATGCCACGCGTCTTGCACACGCAGGAAGTCACCCTGTTCTTCCTAATCTTGGCGGCCGTCTTTGGCGTTGGGGTGCGAATTTTCCCCCTATTGCGGACCGATTTCCCGTTGGTTGATGGTGGCCTGTTCTATAAAATGATCCTGGACCTGCAGGCCAACCATTACCTGCTCCCGGACTACACGACCTACAATTTGCTCCAGATTCCCTACGCCTATCCCCCGCTAGCCTTCTACTTAACAGGTCTGGTCAATAACCTGACCCACTTGCCACTTTTGGAGCTGATTTGCTGGCAGCCTGTGGTGGCCAACTTGCTGGTCTTGCCAATCATTTACCTGTTTGCCCGACAGTTACTGCGCTCATCTCCTTCCGCTGCACTGGTCACCTTCCTCTATGCCATGACACCATACGCCTACTGGTGGCAGATCACTGGCGGGGGGCTGACGCGTTCGTTGGGTGGGCTTTTTGGCTTCATGACGGTTTATTGCGCCCTGCGCATGTTTCAGGAAAAACGGGTCATCTGGCTAGCTGGAACGCTTGCGGCCGGAGTTTTGGTCGTATTGAGCCATCCGGAATGGGCCCTGCAGGCAGTCCTGGCAACTGCCTTAATCGGACTGCGCTGGGGGCGTAGCCGGACCGGCCTGCGACATGCCATGCTGGTACTTCTGGGGGTCATCATTTTGACCGCTCCCTGGTGGCTGACCGTCATCATGCAGCATGGAGCTGGTATCTTCCTTTACGCCAGCCAATCCACTAACAACCGCCTCTTTTTCTGGACACCCCTGTTGAACCTGTCCTTCACAGCCGAGTATGTCGACTTCCTCTCCGTGTTTGCTGTGATTGGGATCTTCATGGCTTTCGCCCGCCGGGAGTATTTCCTGCCGGTTTGGGTTTTGGCAGCCCTGTTTGCCGACCCGCGGGGTGGAGTCCCATTTGCCTTGCTGCCGTTATCAATCCTGTCTGCCGGAGTGATCACTCACATGGTGGCGCCTTATTTCCTGCAGCAGCGCAAGAGAGAAATGGATGAATGGTGGCGGGCGCTTGAGCTGCCGGTTGGGAAGGCCTTTTTCGGTTTTCTGGCTATCTTCTGCCTGGCGAATGCCTATAACGTGTCTGTGACACTCTCCTACCACACACTCACCATGCCGGAGCAGCAGGCGCTGGCTTGGGTTGTGAACGAAACGGACCCCGGAGCCAACTTCCTGGTGTTGAGTGGGCAAACCAACCCGCTCCATTCACCCCTGTTGGAGTGGTTTCCTGCCCTGACAGGTCGTCACAACTTGACCACGGTTCAGGGCAGAGAATGGCTGCCTGGCAGCCAGCACTATCAAGCGTATATCCAACTCTTCTCGCAGGCCCAGAACTGCTTGTACGCCAGCGCAGATTGTATTCTTGGTCTTGAAGAGAAATATAGGGAGCAGATCGATACTATTGTCCTCTCACAGGAGGACGGTCTTATGCCGATCGATGTCTCCCCACTTTACCGATCGATGAGCGATTTGCCTCAGTTCAAACTTGTCTATGCCAATGAAGAGGTCAAGATCTTCAAAGGCCATCCTTAGTACGGAATGTCCCAGGTATACGCACTGTTTACAAGCCAACCTGTAGGAAAGGTTTTCTCCCGGATTTATGTATGACAGCGATAACGGTCTTTTAATTGTCGATGGAGATGCAATAAGCCGCGCATTCATTTTTTACTCAAGCAGTTGATTATTGATTATGAGTTTCAACCCTGCTACGCTGTTCAAGTCTTCTCATCGCCCCAAGTAACAAAATCGACACAACCACTAGCATCACAGATAATGCAATTGCCGTCCCCAATCCGTGCTCAAAGCCTAGGTAAATAGCCAATGGCATCGTTTGGGTTCTTCCTTCCAGATTCCCGGCGAACATGAGTGTAGCTCCAAATTCGCCTAAGGCCCGGGTCCATGTCAGGATAACTCCGGTCAAAAAAGCGCGTCCAGCCAGAGGCACCATGATAAAGCGGAATAACTGCCATTCGTTCGCCCCCTCCACGGTGGCAGCCTCTTCCAGTTGCTTATCGATCTCGGCAAAGCCCACCCGCGCCGATCGGACAAATAGAGGCGCCGAGACAAAGGTCTGTGCCATCACCACCGCCGCAGTTGTGAAGGGCAAAGTAATACCGATGGCGTTCAACCAGACCCCGAAGACGCCCTGGCGTCCAAAAGCGATCAGCAATGCCAATCCTGCGACCGAGGGTGGCAGAACGACCGGCAGGTCGATCAATAATTCGAGAGCGGACTTGCTGCGAAACTTCCAGCGCGCCAGGATGTATGCCATGGGTGTGCCAGTAGCAATTGCAAGGATGACACTGATCGTGCTGGTCAGCAGGCTGAGCTGCAGCGCCGATATAGCAGTGGGGGAGAGGACGTTGTTGAAGAAATCCTTCCCGATGGCACGCCAGACCAGGGCCAGGAGAGGAAGTCCCAGCAACGCTATTAAACCCAGGCTGGGTAGAATGAATATCCAGCCTGGGTTATGTTCAAGGGAAAGTCTGCGAAAGTAGTGCCGCAAAGTAGCCTGAGCCTATGGGGCGATTGGGGCAAAGCCCCACTTCTTTAGGATGGCCTGTCCATCCGCCGAGAGGATGAAGGTGATGAATTCTGGCGCCAGCTCAGACTGCGGGGCTTTGGTCAGAGCTGCGATGGGATACTTGGCAATGACATTTAAATTCGTGGGAATATTAATAGTTTTAATTCCGGTGCGGCGACCGAATCCGAGATGTAGACGATGCCGGCATCTGCCTCTCCGAGTTGCACCTTGGCTACCACCTGCTTCACATCGGTCTCGTTCGAAACCACGTTGGCCAGCACTTTGGTATTAAAGTCTGCGCCGAAGGAGGCAACCTTGCTCATATTGTCCAGGATTTGACGGGCGTATTTTCCCGCCGGCACGGTTGTATCCGCCAGGACAAGCTTCAGGCCGGGGCGGGCCAGATCCTGCAGGGTCTGGACATTGGCTGGATTATCCTTGGGGAGAATAACGATCAGTTGGTTGGTCAGAAAATCTTTCGGCGCATCTTTTTGGGCCAGGTTGCCGGTGACCATCTTATCCATTTCGGTATGGTTGGCGGAGGCGAAGACATCCGCCACCGCTCCCTGGGTGAGCTGCGTGCTCAGTGTCTGGGACCCGGCGAAGTTGAGCGCCACTTTGACGCCCGGATGGGCGGACTCGAAATTATGCCCGATCTCGGTAAAGGCATCGGTTAGAGAGGCGGCAGCGAATACCGTCAGGGTGCGTGGTTCAGGTGTCGCGGTGGGCGGGACCGGGGTCGCCGTTGGCGGCAACGGGGTCTCAGTTGGCGGCGCCGTGGTCGGCGGCACCGCAGTGGAAGCGGGCAATGGCGTTACAGCCGGTCCGCAGGCGGCCAGAAGAGTCCCGATCAAAAGGACGAGAATTGTGAATCTTTTCATGATGTTTTCCTCTATGCGTTTATTTCAAATGCCTTGCGGCATTCGTTCAACCAGGCACGAACAGAATGGAGCTGCCGGATGCGCAGATCCAGGCTTAGACGGTTGAATGGCTGCTCAGGCGGGATGCCTTTCTGATTCGTTTCCAGACGGGCGATTGCCGAATTGATATCAATAAACTCGGCTTTGAACAGCTTTGGGATCATCTTCGGGAAAAGTTTCTGGGCAAAATACAGGCGGGTGATGAACTCCAGCCGGATGGCACGCACGCTGCTGCCGGAGGGTGTTTGAAGCCATTCCTTAAACCGGCGGCGGCCGCTCGCAGTTATTTTCAACATCTGGCGCGGGGGAAGTTTTTCCTGTTCAAGGGTACTGGAAGAGATATCCCCTTGATTTACCAATCTCTTCAGGATGGCATACGTTTGACTTTGGCTGACACGCCAGACATGACCGAGTTCGGTTATAAGCTGCTGATGGAGGTTGTAGCCATAGTTGGGCTGTTCACAAAGGAACCCAAGCAGTGCATACTCTGGCGATCGGGAGCCGGAATGATGAGGTTTTTCTGGCATATATACTCACCGGGTGAGTATATCAGATTGTCCGCATTTGCGCAATTTGGTACTATGTTTCAAATGCCCCAAGTACTGTCTAAACTTCGTTAATGCTGCTCTATAGGATGAAAAGAAATACTGAGATTACCAATCCGATCAGGACGACCCAAAAGACATCGACCTTCATGAGTAAAGCGATTAACGCGCTGGCACCCAGCAGCCGGAATGGCAGATTCCAGTGGACATTCCCTGAAAACCGGAAGATGACCGTAAAGAGCAATCCAACGAAAGAACAAAGCACTCCGCCAATCGCCTTGTTGAAAAATACGGAAGCCCGCATCCGGTCGAAAAATGGGGTGGCTCCGATCACCACCAGGAAGGAAGGGAGAAAGATGCTGATCGTGGCAACCAATCCACCCATCGGTCCGTGCAGCAGGTAGCCGATAAATGTGGCTGTTATGACAATCGGGCCAGGTGTCACTTGCCCAAGGACAATGCCGTTCAAGAAAGTCGGGCCATCCATCCAGTGATGGACATCCACGATTTCATGGAACATCAGGGGAACAGAAGCAAACCCACCCCCAAAAGCAGTCAGATCGATCCTGAAAAGCAACACAGCCAGATTAAAAAGATCACGATCATAGATAAAAAGCAGCAGGAAACCCACCAGGGCGATGGAGATGATCGACAAGAATGGACGTACGAAAGAAAAATCAATGGTGGAAACAGGCTTTTGATGAGCCGGCTGTTTCGGTTTGACGAGGATCAGCCCAATGATTGCAGCCATGAAAATCACCAGGACTGGATTCACATTCAGACCAAATAAAGCCGCTGCGAACCCCGCGATGAGATAGTGTTTCCAGGTTTTTAATGTGGTTCTGCCAAATACCAAGGTCGCATTCGCGACTATGGCGACAATTATTGCTTCCAGCCCTTTGAAGGCCGAAACCACGAAGGGAAGGTCGTGGGTGACAGTAAACAAAGCCGCGAAGGTCATCATCAAAATAAATGCAGGCAGGCCAAAACCAATATAACAGACAGCCGCCCCGATAATGCCTCTGGTTTTCAGCCCGACGGAAGCCGTGACTTGCATGGCAGTTGCGCCAGGTACCATCTGGCAGAGGGCAACACTATCGTTGAATGTCTCCGTATCCAACCAATGTTTTTGCTCAACAGACACCCTGCGAATATAGGCGATCATGGATGGTCCTCCAAAGGCTGTCAAACCAAGGCGCGCAAAAGACAAGAACAAATGCTTGAGGGAGGGTTGGGAGGCGGATATGGTCATGCTTGTCTCAGGATCATTAAGAATTTTTCATAAGCCACGTCCCACCTGGTGTCCTTTTCCGGAAGGAACTCGCGGATATTAGAAGTTTCGCAGAGCACGCGCCTTGCCTCATCCAAATCGCCAATTTTTTCGGCCGAAATGAATTAGGTGCAAAGGTTCCCGATCGCAGCGGCTTCAAAGAGCCCGGCGAAAATGGGTCGTATGATTGCCGAAATAGACAACCGGTTCAAAACCATAATATATCGACCAATGTGGTGAATGGCCAACACTTCCTGACCGAAGAGGGCGAGCAAATTGATGGCTTCCTGTTCGAAAAGGCACGGCCATTCAGGATTGTACGGTACAACTTCAATTCTTCTAAGCAGCATATCAATCTACCGTCCCATAGAGTGATGGAAGGTATGAGGTGTCAAAGAGAAGGTGAACTTACGCGTGCAATGGTTCGTTAAGGACAAGAGTCTACCTATGCAATTTACAGCCTGCTTTATTAAGAATAGAATCCGGATTAAAAATCAAAGCTATCGATGGCCAATCATCGTTGGGCAGGGTTTGCTATTTATTTTACCAGTCGCTTGCGCAAATAGTACTTTGTATGACCTTCGGGTAGATCCTCCAATTCTCCAAATACTACATATTCGCGTTTCTTATAAAAATCAAGACTCTGGAAATCATGCGTCTCCAAATGCGCATTCTTACAGCCCCTTTGAACAGCTATCTCTTCTGCCTTTGCCAATATTCGAGTCCCCAATCCATTCTTACGTTCCTTCTCATCCACCCAGAACATTTCTATATACATCCAGTTCCAGTATGTTCCTCCAACCAGGCTGCCAATAATATTATCTTTTTGCCTGACAACCAAACATAACCTTTCGTGATTATCCGGTTGCACAAAATTACAGTTGTATTCGTTTAGTTTTTTTCGGATATACTGAGCATCATCATCGAGGGGAGTAACTTCTATTTCATCCATTTTTCTCTCCTTAAAATGTGGCTATTTTATGTCATAAAGAACTGCCCACCTGCCCAAGCGGTAATGGTGCAAGAGGGAAAACTGACAGCACCGAGAGGCAAATGGAGTCTGATATAGTTCAACAAATCCATTTGCCTGGCTCCAGCGCCATGACCAAGAACCTTCTTCACCCAAGTCCAGGCAAGCGTCATTATTTCATATTGTATTCACGCTTTCCTTCCGGTACAATATGATCAGATTGTAGTCCTATAATTTCCCACCTCCCATTATCGTTTGAGTTTCCTTGAACAGGACAAAACACTGAAAAGGGAACGGGTACATAGCCTGTGAAAGC
The DNA here is from genome assembly GCA_963827305.1 of uncultured Chloroflexia bacterium. Lineage (GTDB taxonomy): Bacteria > Chloroflexota > Anaerolineae > Anaerolineales > Villigracilaceae > UBA877. Next base: position 29,762 of record CAWHAM010000007.1, on the reverse strand, counting down.
GTACGGGGTAAGGCACCTCCTGCTTCGGACATTGGTCGCGTTGGCTGTCATATTAATCCTGTTCAGCCCCATTTTCACCATCCCTGTTTCCGGCCAATCCAAACCCGTCCGATTTGAGAATATTTCCACCGAGCAGGGGCTGTCCCAAAGCACGGTACATGCCATTTTACAAGACCAAAAGGGGTTCATGTGGTTTGCGACAGAAGGGGGGCTTGACAAGTATGATGGCTATCAATTTACTGTTTACAAACACGATGCCGATGATTCCAAAACACTTTCGGATAATCTAGTTCAAGCTTTGTACCAGGACAATCAAGGGGCTTTGTGGGTTGGAACCAGGCTGGGATTGGACCGGTTCGATCCCAAAACGGGCTCATTTTTGCACTACCCGCAGGATCTGGCAGGATCGGCTGGTCTAAAAGGGCAATCGATCTCCGTCATTTTCCAGGATCGTGCAGGAACACTTTGGGTCGGGGGGGATGGGGGAGGGCTCATTGCGCTAAACCTGACCACAAACCAGTCAAAAATATATAAGCACTCTCCAGATGATCCTCAATCCATATCCGGAAATTCAATCAACGCAATTTATGAGGATCAAACCGGAGAGTTGTGGATTGGAACCGATTCTGGTCTGGATCATTTCGACCCCATCAATGCGAAATTCGCGCTTTCCTTCGGGCAACCTGTCGCAGGTTCGACATTCATTGGCAATGGTAGTGTGTTGTCCATCGCCGAGGATGGGCAGGGAGCATTGTGGATTGGAACAGCTAGCGGATTATTCGAATGGAATCGCAGCCAGAACCTATTGACCCAATATCATCATGACCCAAATATCCCTGAAAGCCTCAGTGATGATTCAGTGACTTGTTTTCTGGAAAACTCCAAAGGGGGACTCTGGTTTGGAACCAGAAAAGGTCTCGATCTTTTCGACAAAACGCAAAATCGATTTATCAATCATATCCACGACCCGAACGATCCTAACAGCCTGGCCAGCGATTCAATCCGCTCCATTTATGAAGACCGCTCAGGTGTGCTATGGATAGGAACCTCCGGTGGGTTAAATAAATATTCTCGCGCAACCCAAAAATTCGCCTTGTATCAGCACGAACCGGACCTTCCGAACAGCTTGAGCGATAACAACGTCTGGTCGATCTACGAAGATCACCTTGGCAGCCTGTGGGTGGGTACGTTCTTCGCAGGACTTGACCGCCTGGATCCCAAATCGGGCACAGTCACCGTCTACCAGAACAATCCCGGAGATCCGAACAGTCTGAGCGGAAATGAAATCCGGGCGATATTGGAGGACCACAATGGTAACTTGTGGGTTGGAATGGAACGCGGCGGCCTGGACCGGTTCGATGCGCAGACAGGGACCTTCATAGCCTACCGGCATGACAGCGCAGACCCTACCACCTTGAGCAATGACGATGTTTTTTCAATTTTTGAAGATCATCTGGGCAGGTTGTGGATCGGCACCCAGCGCGGAGGCCTTAACCGATTTGACCAGGCCAAAGGAACCTTTATCCATTACCAGCATGATGGCAACGATCCGTTGAGTCTGAGCGAAGATAACGTTAGAGCGATCACCGAGGACCATACCGGGGTTTTATGGATTGGCACACTCGGAGGAGGAATCGATCTATGGGACGGCCAGTCGGACCACTTTACCGTCTATCGTAATGATCCCAAGAATTCATTAAGCCTCAGTAGCGATGAAGTGAGTTGCATTATCGAAGATAAACAAGGGAACATCTGGGTCGGGACCTTCGGAGGCGGCTTAAACCGTTTCGATCGCACCACCCATTCATTTATTCATTACAGCCAGAAGGATGGTCTGCCGGACGACACGGTCTATGGCATCCTGGCAGACCCAAGCGGGGACCTGTGGTTGAGCACCAACAAGGGTTTGTCAAAGTTTGACCCGAGCACTAAGATATTCAGAAATTACGACATCAGCGACGGGTTACAAGGAGATCAATTCAATTCAGGTGCTTACTTCCAAAGCAGGGAGGGGGAAATGTTTTTTGGAGGCACGCAGGGCCTGAATGCGTTCTATCCGGCCCAAGTGGTGGATAATCCGATTCCACCTCCGCTGATGATCACCGCATTCCAGAAGTTTAACCAGACTGTCCAGACGGATCTGAATCCAAACGAAATCATTCAGCTTTCCTATCGTGACAATTTTATTTCCTTTGAATTTGCCGCCCTGGATTACAACGCTCCGGAAAAGAACCAGTACGCGTACATGCTGGAGGGGGTGGATCAAGACTGGGTCTATGCCGGGACGCGCCGCTATGCCAGTTACACCAACCTGCGGGGGGGAAATTACACTTTCTGGGTGAAAGCCTCAAATAACGACGGCATATGGAACTCCCAGGGGACGGCCATTCATATCCACATCACGCCGCCATTTTGGGAAACATGGTGGTTCTTGGGGATTATCTGTCTGGTTGTTGCCGGTGGTGCCTTCGGCGGCTACCGGCTGCGCGTCAGGGATATTGAAGCCAGGAACCGTGAACTCGTAAAGAGGGTCGAGCAGCGGACCCACGAGTTGGCAACCCTCAATACAATCTCTGAGGTTGTGAACCGCTCATTGGATCTAACCGAGATCCTGAACGCTGCGCTGGATAAGACGATTGAGGTCATGCACATGGATGGTGGGTTGGCTTACCGGCTGGAGGAGACAGATAGCGGAACCCCGGATGGCCCTTTATTACGTTTGCTTGCCCACCGTGGTGTGTCGGACGACTACATCAACATCGTTAAAGTCCTACCATTGAATTCGACCTTGATTGGAGAAACCGTCAAGACGGGGAGGCCGGATGTCCGTCTGGTTAACAATCATCCCAACCCACAAATAAGAAAAGCAATCGAGCAAGCAAGGGTTCGACTGGCAATTAACGTACCTCTTCTCGTGCAAGGAAAACTTGTCGGTGCGCTTACCCTCGCTGCTTGGGAAATACGCGAGATCACACAAGAAGAATTGTCTTTACTTACTGCGATCAGCCAGCAAGTCGGTATGGCAGTGGTAAACGCACAGCTATATGAGCAGGCTGAACAGACCGGGGTGACAACCGAACGCACACGTCTGGCGCGGGAATTACATGATTCGGTGACCCAATTATTGTACAGCGTCACTCTTTACGCCGAGGCTGCGGCAGTATTACTGGATTCAGGCGAAACAGAAACTGCTGCAGGGCATTTACGCGAATTACGTGACACCGCCCAGGAGGCCCTGCGGGAAATGCGCCTGCTCATCTTCGAGCTGCACCAACCCGCCCTTGGACAGGCTGGGCTCGCAGCAGCCCTGCAGGCACGCCTGGACGCAGTGGAAAGGCGCGGCGGGTTCCACGCCGAATTGCAGATCGAAGGCAGTGAACAATTATCGCGCCCGGTCCAGGCCGAGCTTTACAACATCGCCCAGGAAGCTTTGAACAATGCACTTAAGCATGCTCATGCGAATTCTGTTCGAATTCGATTGCAATTCCAGGCTGATATAACTGAAATGGAAATTTCCGATGATGGGGTCGGCTTCGACCCTGCACAGGATCGTGCGGGCGGAGGGTTTGGTATTTCAGGGATGAAGGAACGTTGCCAGAATATTGGGGGGACATTGCAGATCGACAGCGCGCCGGGCAAGGGAACCAAAGTTATCGTGAGAGTGCCGGAAAATCTCCGTGAGCAATCCAAACCAAAGGGATCTAGTTCACCTTAGGCAGAAACAGGATATAGTAGTTTCCTGTTGTAACACTTTCTATGCAAACCATTAACATGAGCAGGCAGACATGAACATTTTTCGTCAACTTCGCTGGAGACTGACTTTGAACTACACCCTGGTGGCAGTGGGCACTCTGCTGATCATCACACTCGTGCTGGGAGGGATTCTGTTGATCCGCATATTTCAGGCAGAAGTCTATATGTCTCCCGGGTATTCTCCCACGAATTACATTGACGGTTTTATGAATATCGAAAACGAAACCAGCTCTTACTTGTATTATTGCCAGACCCTTTCACAAACGCCGCAGGACCTAAAACTGGTCAACCGCATGTTGACCAAAATGCAATCAGTCTTCGCTCAGTATCAGTTATTACACATCGGACAGGTGAGGGTCACAGCGTCGACAATAGCTGAGCTTCGTATTGCAGTCTTCAAACCCGATGGCACCCTCCTGGGAGCCTCAGTCCCGGATGATCCAGCATTTCGCGACCAGGTTGGCAAGGTGTTTGATCCTGCACGCGTTCCAGGTCTGGATGAACCATTTCGATCCGCGCTGGCGGGAACAACAGATCCGAATCTTTTATACGCCGAACTTAAAAAGGATCAACGCTATGTATTCGCCGCCCCGTGCTTCAACCGCGCCGGCGGGGATCCAAAACAGGTGACGGGCGTCATCGTGATTCTTATCGACGCCGTTCCCACCCAGCAGGATGTTCCCCGCTATCTCTTTGACGTTGCTGGAAGGAGCCTGGTCGTATTTCTTCTGTTTACAGGGATCATGGGAGCAGTCTTTGGTTACTTCATCTCCCATGGACTGGTAAAACGGCTAGAACATTTATCTTCCACCACCGATCGTTGGAGCGAGGGCGATTTTTCACACTACCTGGATGACGCTGCCGGAGACGAGATATCGCAATTCGCCCAACGGTTGAACAATATGGCGCGAGAATTACAAAGTCTGTTACACAGACGGCAGGATATGGCGGTTTCTGAGGAACGCACCCGTCTGGCGCGCGAATTGCACGATTCGGTGACGCAATTGCTGTATAGCGTCACCCTGTATGCCGAAGCCGCGGCAGAATTACTTGATTCCGGTGAAACGGAGACGGCGGCAGGGCATTTGCGCGAATTGCGCGACACCGCCCAGGAAGCCCTGCGGGAAATGCGCCTGCTCATCTTCGAGCTGCACGAGCCTGCCCTTGGACTGGACGGACTCACAGCAGCATTGCAGGCACGGCTAGACGCAGTGGAAAGACGCGGCGGGATGCAGGTCGAAATGCTGGTAGAAGGCAGTGAACAAATGTCGTGTCAGGTCCAGGCGGAACTTTACAACATCGCGCAGGAAGCTTTGAACAATGCTCTCAAGCATGCTCACGCGGAGCATGTTCGTATTCGTTTACAATATGGGAATGATGCAATTGCGATGGAAATATCCGATGACGGGGTGGGTTTCGAACCCGCGTTGGATCATGCACGCGGAGGGTTTGGCATCACCGGAATGAAGGAGCGTTGCCAGAAGATCGGAGGGACATTGCAGATCGACAGTTCGCCAGGTAAGGGGACGAAAGTTATTGTGAGGCTGTCGGTAAATCCCCGTGAGCATTCGAATCCAACGAAACCCGCGTCTCCCCAGGATGAGAAGGAGTGACCGATGTCTTCCCCTATCCGTGTTCTGATCGTAGATGACCATGAAATAGTCCGCAAGGGGATCCGCGCTCTTCTGGCAACCAAGCGGGATATCCAGGTGGTCGGCGAGGCAAGCAACGGCGCGGAGGCTGTGGCTCAGGCTCACACGCTGCACCCGGATGTGATTCTCATGGACCTTATGATGCCAAAGGTGGATGGGATTCAGGCCACCCGGGAGATCACAGCCGGGCAGTCTGGGGCCCGCGTATTGGTACTGACGAGTTTCGCGGCGGACGAGCAGGTCTTTCCTGCCATTAAAGCCGGTGCATTGGGCTATCTCCTGAAGGATTCAGGACCTCAGGAACTGGTACAGGCCATTCGACAAGTTTACCGCGGGGAGCCATCCCTTGACCCTTCAATTGCACGTAAAGTGTTGGCTGAATTGTCCAACCCGCCCCAAAAACCACTAACTCCCGACCCGCTTACGGCGCGCGAGATGGAAATTCTTCGCCTGGTTGCGCAAGGACAGAGTAACAAGGAAATAGCCGGGACATTGGTGATCGCCGAGGAGACTGTTCACACCCATGTGAGCAACATTCTGAATAAACTCCACCTCGCCAGCCGCACGCAGGCCGCCCTTTACGCCTTGAAAGAGGGCATTGCCTCGGTGGATGATATTCCGGGAACCAAAACCGAATAATCTCCTTTTACCCCTTTTAGGGTAGAAGGCTATCACCTATTTCGATGAGACCGCCAATCCAGGCGGTCTTTTTTGTTTAGCAAAGATTAGACCCTTCTCCCGATGACATTGAATGATGAAACTGTTATCGTTATAGCGAGAAAAAAAGAAAGGAAATCGCCATGGGAACAATCATTCTGATTATTACTTTCGTCATTGAAGTTGCATTCGCAACATATTGCATTATTACGAAATCGAACCAGAAAAAAGTCAAAAGCTTTATCCGGATCGGCGCGTTGGCTGCTTTCGTCACATTCACGTTGGTCTCAGTCATCCAGTGGGGCTTCCGCTGGTACTTGCTGGCCATCTTGCTGTTCATCTGGGCCGCGCTGGGCGCCTGGACGTTGATCCGCAAACCGGTGGAGAGAAAAGAATATAAAACCGGACCGATCGTGTCCAAGGCAATTGGTACGCTGCTGCTTGTTGTCATCGTCGTAATCCCCGCCCTTGTTTTCCCGCAGCATCCGCAGCCCAGGGTGACCGGAAAGCATCCGGTTGCCACGGCCATGTTTTCATATATCAATCAGAACCAGACCGAAACCTTTACCAACACGGGCGAGAAGAGAAAGGTCAACGTGGAATTCTGGTATCCGGCGGATTCAACCGGCGGTCAAAAATACCCCCTGGTCGTATTTTCCCACGGTTCCATGGGGATGAAAACACAGAATAGATCGACCTTCCTGGACTTAGCCAGCAATGGTTATGTGGTCTGCTCCATCGACAATCCCTACATCGCCCTTTTCACCCGCGGCAGTGACGGGCGTTTGGTGATCCAGTCGCCATCCATCCGGCAGGAGTTGTATAACCTCAACTCTAATAAGTATGATTATGCCACGGACCTTCAAATCGAGCATTCATGGATGGCCGTTCAAATCACTGACATCAATTTCGTCCTTGATACGATCTTTGCCTATGCTCAAGGCAGCGGCTCGGCTGACGTTTATCGCCTGGTGGATGTCAAGAAAATCGGTCTGATGGGACACTCCCTGGGTGGAGAGTCAAGCGCCCAGGCTGCCAGGCAGCGCATCGCCAGTGGGAAAAACGACATCGGTGCGGTAATTGACCTGGATGCCGATCCAGCCGGTGAGTATGTGGGTGTGGTGAATGGCAAGCCGGTGCTCAATAACACTCCTTTTCCTGTCCCGATCCTGATCATTGTGTCGGATGCATTGGCACCTGGGATGGCAGCCGTTCCGAATGCGGCCGATGTCATCGCATTGAAACATGTAGTTGCAACTGCTCCCCATGCCTACGAAATCGATTATCCGGGGACAAATCATCTGAGTTTCACCGATCTCGCCCTAAGTTCACCTTTATTGACGTCCCTGTTGAACGGCTCGTTCCATGCCTACAACGGACCGGATGCAGATCCATTTTCCACCATTGAGAAGCTGAACGCCACGGTCTTGCAATTCTTTAACGTTTACCTTAAGGATGAAGGAAGCTTTTCCTCTACCGGAACGTATTGACCTCACAGCGAGATGCTCAGACCTAATATGTTGTCAATAACGGCAAACAAAGTGTCACATCTGGCTGACCAGTTACAAATCACTACTATACCGGAAGGAAGGGATGAACCCTAAAATCCGCGTTCTCATCGTTGACGATACACCCCGGGCACGTCAGAGCATGAAAGCCCTGTTGGAGGTCTGGCACCAACTCGAGGAAGTCCGTGAAGCTACGAACGGAACTGAAGCTGTCCAGTTGGTCGAAGACCTTCAACCCGATGTCATCTTGATGGATGCACGCATGCCAAAGATGGGCGGCCTGGAAGCAACCAGGCTTATCAAGGCAAAATGGCCACAGATTAAGATTATCGTCATTTCGATCTATCCGGATTATCAGGCATTCGCCCTGGCGGCTGGTGCGGATGCCTTTGTTCGCAAAAGTGATCCTCCCGAAAACCTCCGGAAAGCGCTCGCAGAGGTTATGCAGAAAAGGTCATAGAGGTCACAGAATGGACAAAAAAAGCAAGACCTTGCGTGAGATCATCGTTTTCCTGGCATTGACTGTTATTTTCAGTGCCCTGGCTTATATCCCTATTCTTCGAGCGGGGACCATCAATGGTGGGCAATCCAAGTCGGCAGGCCTTTTAATGCTTGCGCCCGGACTTGCTGCAGTCATCACTTACCTGGTCTTCGAGCACAGCCTAAGGCCAGTCGGCTGGCAGCCGGGGAAGATAACGTATCTGGTTCTAGGGTTGGTAATGCCGCTCATATATTGTTTACTCGAGTACGGCCTCGTATGGCTTACTGGTCGGGGCAAATATAACGGCCAATTTTCCCCCAACTTTCCGGTCTACCTTTTGACCATGTTGTTCAATGGCACCCTATCAGCCGTCCTGGAAGAAGTCGCCTGGCGCGGATTTCTCGTCCCTAAAATGATTAAACTTACCAGCTTCTCCAAAACCGCTATTATTACGGGTTTGATTTGGGCAGTCTGGCACTATCCTTTGATCATCTATTCGAACGTTCGGTTGGTTAACACTTCCTTGCCGTACAGCCTGGTTTGCTTCACCGTTTTCGCAATTGGATTAAGCTTTGCGGCAGCCTGGCTCCGGTTGAAATCAGGTAGTATGTGGACCGTCGCGCTGCTTCACGGAAGTCATAATGTATTCATGTTACATGTGTTCAATGTTCTAACAACGGACTCTGGCAACACCTGGCTATTGTTGGGCGAGTATGGTGCTGTGACTGCTGCCATGGGATTATTACTCGCGATCATCTTCTGGAGTCTACGACCCCGACTACCTTTTGAATACCAAGGCCAGGGAAATAGTACCTAGACATCCATGGAATCGATCTTGCCATCCTTTAGGAAGGATTGGAATGGACACAAAATTCTTGTACATTTTTCTCGCCCATCTTCTGAACAGCCTGCTAATGATCGCAATACCCGTCGGGCTGGCGATCTTCCTGGCCGTACGCTGGAAGCTCGGCGCACGCCTGTGGCTGATCGGCGCCGCGACCTTCATCCTTTCGCAGATCGGGCACATCCCTTTCAACGCACTTTTTACCCTGGTCGTCAATCCCACGCCTTTGACAAAAATGTCATCGGAAACCGCGCTGATATTCAATGCCGTGTACGTCGGCTTGAGCGCCGGCCTGTTCGAGGAGCTCTTCCGCTATGAGATGTTCCACTGGTGGGCGAAGGATGCACGCTCCTGGCGAAAGGGCGTACTGACGGGAGCCGGACACGGCGGCGCGGAGGCGATCATCTTCGGCGCGATTGCCCTGTACACTTTTGTGCATTTCGCCTATCTGCGGAATGCGGATCTCTCCAAAATAGTCCCGGTCGGTCAATTGGCGCAGACCCAGCAACAGGTTTCCGGGTACTGGTCGATGCCTTGGTTCAACTCCCTGCAGGGTGCCCTGCAACGTCTTTTCTCCATCCCGACCCATATTGCCATGGCCATGCTCGTTCTGCAAACCTTCACGCGCAGGCAATGGTTCTGGGTTTGGCTGGCGGTCCTTTACCATGCCGCGATGGATACCGGGGCGACCCTGCTCTCTGGTCTCGGCGGCGCTCTCCCGGCCTATGCCTTCATGTGTGTATTCGCGATCGTCAACCTGTTCCTGATCTTCCGTTTGCGCCAGCCCGAACCTGTGCAGGAAAATCCTCCACCTTCCGCTGCAACCGTCCCGGCCGTCACGCTCAAGCCGCCTGTTGCAACCACATGAAAGAACGAATAAAAAACTTGAGACCTTCCAACAACCAGAAAGGAAAAAATTATGAACAACCAAAACCCAATTCCCAACCAGAATCAGCCAACCAATCCGCCACCCGAACCATCTCCCAGCTACCATGACTGGCGTGAGCAGCGCCGCGCAGAGCGCTGGGCTCGCCACGAGGCACGCTGGCAGAGGCGCGGCTCGCGTCACACCGGCTGGTTCTTTGGCGCGCTTTTAATCCTTCTGGGCGTGGCCCTCTTGATGCAAAACCTGGGCATTCCCTTCTTCATGAACTGGTGGGCCCTGTTTATCCTGATCCCTGCATTTTGGGCGTATATCGCCGCTTGGGATATCTATCAGGAAAACAATCGGTTGACGCGCGGTGGGGCCGGATCACTGACCGTGGGAATCCTGTTGACCATCCTGGCAGTGGTCTTCCTGTTAAACCTGGACATCGGCATCTTCTGGCCGGCCCTGCTCATCCTGGGCGGCCTGGCCTTGGTGGGGACAGCGCTTTTTCCTGCTTAACCACACCATTAGAATTGATAGTATTTCAGGAGGAACCATGACAGCCATACTCGAAGTAAAAAATCTGGTCAAGAAATATGGCGACTTGACCGCCGTGAAAGGGATATCGTTCGATATCCAAAAGGGTGAGATCTTCAGCCTGCTGGGCCCGAACGGGGCCGGCAAAACCACCACCATCTCGATGATCAGCGGTCTGCTCGAGCCAACCAGTGGAGATGCAACCATCGGCGGTTACTCGATCACCCGCCAGCCGCTGGAAGCCAAGCGCCTGCTGGGAGTTGTCCCGCAGGAAATTGCCCTTTACCCAACCTTGAATGCACGCCAAAACCTGGAGTTCTTTGGCCGTATGTACGGGCTGGGCGGGAAGGACCTGGCCAAACGGATTGATACCATGCTTGAATTTGTGGAACTGAGCGATCGCCAATTCGACCGGATCGAAACCTTTTCAGGCGGGATGAAGCGGCGCATCAATATTGCCGCCGGGCTGCTGCACGATCCACAGGTCATTTACATGGATGAACCAACGGTGGGGATCGACCCGCAAAGCCGGCGGCGCATTCTCGATACCGTCAAGCAGCTGCGCGAACAACGCGGCATGACCGTGCTCTATACCACGCATCTGATGGAGGAAGCCCAGGAATTGAGCGACCGGGTCGGGATCATCGATCACGGCGAGATCATCGCCATGGGTACCCCGGGCGACCTGATCCTGCAGGTGGGCGAACAGGATAGACTGATCTTCAAGGTAGGTCAGGCAGTCATCAGCAACGGAACACTGGAGCACATCCGCACTTCTGTGGAAGGCGTCACCAAGGCCATTTACGATCCGCCAGGCGAAGAAGGCGGGAACAAGACCAACGTCAGCGGATTGATGGTGGTCAATGCCACGCGCGGCCGCAAGGCCATGCCTTTCATCCTGCGCCTGGCCGATGAAGCCGGGATCCAGGTCGAGTCGGTCGAGGTGCATGAACCCGACCTGGAAGCTGTCTTTCTCAATCTGACTGGTCGTGCCTTGAGGGATTGATATGAACAAGCTTTGGACAATTGCCTTCAAGGATATCCGCACCCGGTTCACCGACCGGCGCCTGCTGATCATCATGTTTGCGGCTCCATTGGCCATCGCCACGATCATCGGGCTGGCATTTGGCGGCCTGGGCCGCTCCAGCAGCCCCGTCAGCCACATCCCCGTGGCAGTCATCAACCACGACCAGCCGGCTGGGAATGGGACGGCCTTCGGAGCCATATTGGCGGGCATGCTCACCACCGGCCAACTGTCATCGGCCACGGAGGCTCCACTCCCGGCCTGCCCGCACACCGCGAACGATTCCGGGCAGGGTTCTGCAGGCATGAGCCTGGGGCAACTGATCTCCGGGACCACTTTTGACGAAACCCAGGCAAACAGCCTGGTTAGCAGCAAAAAGATCGCTCCTCTCATGATCTCTGCCAACGCCCCAACCTACCTGGAAACGGCGGGGAAAGCAGCCGTGGATAAGGGCCTCTATTCGGCTGTGGTGATCATCCCGGCGGATTTCTCCCGGGCGCTCGCCAGCCTCTCCGACCCGCGCCAACCTCAAGCTTCCACGACCATTACGGTCTATGGCAACGGCGGCGACAGCCTTTCGGCCGTGATCGTGCGCAGCGTGGTCGATTCCATCGCCGCACAGCTCGTTTCGGGCAACATCGCCATTGGAACAACCATGACCGAACTGGCTTTGCACAATCCAGCCGCCCTGTCCGCGCTCGGCGGAGCCAGGGCGCAGGAGCTGGGGGAGCTGTTCACCTGCGCCTTCGTGCCGGGGAACGGGATTGTACTGGTGGCTGACCTGCCCGTCCAGGCTGTCCCAAACAACCTGGCCGGTACACTCCTGGTCACTTTCGGGTCGGCCCAGGCGCTCTTCTTTGCCCTCTTCACCGGGATCAACGGCGTGCTGAGCATGTACGATGAACGCCGCAATGGCACCTTCGGGCGCATCCTGGTTTCGCCCACGCCGCGCTGGGTGGTGCTGGGTGGCAAGCTGGTCGGGACGTTCTTCTCCGTGCTGGCCCAGCTGCTCATCCTGATGCTGGTACTGACTGCAGTCGGCAGCCTGATGGAGGGGCACCCGGCTTTCATCTGGGGCAATGACGTGGGCTTGCTCCTGCTGGTGCTGGTGAGCGTGAGCCTGGCCGTTTCGGGCCTGGGGGTCCTGCTGGCCGGCCTGATAAAAGACATGGAACAGGCCGTCACCATCCGGTCGATGCTGACCATGGCCCTGGGCGTGTTGGGCGGGACGTTCGGCTTCCAACTGCCGCGCTCCGTGGCACAGTTCTCGCTGGTCTACTGGGGCCGGGATGCCTTTGACTTGCTGGCTGCCGGGCATGGCGAGATATGGCCCAACCTGCTGGTGCTGCTGGCCCAGGGGGTCGTATTCTTTGGGATCGGTCTTTTCTTCTTCAACAGAAAGTTCGAAGTGTGAGGTGAGGCATGGCAAAAATCTGGGCAATCATTCGACAAGACCTGCGGGTCTTTCTCAAGCAGCGCTCCAACCTGATTTCCATGCTGCTAACCCCGGCCGTGATGACGATCATCGTGGCCCTGGTGAATTCAGGCACATTCAGCGGGACGCCGGTCAACCGGCTGGACGTGATCGACCAGGACGCCTCGCCGGCCTCCGCGCAGTTCCTGGCGGCCATCCGGGCCTCCAACCCGGAGCTAATCCTCTGCCCGCTGGATAACAACTCCAAGGATTCCTGCAGCCTGGGCAAGCCGGGAACCCTTTCCGAAAGCACGGCCCTCGACCGGGTGGCCAAATCCACTTCCATGGGACTGCTGGAGATCCCCTCCGGCTACGGCGCCAGTCTGGCGGCCCTGAAAAGCGTTACGCTGACCTTCCGCAGCTCGAGCAATTACGGCTCCTCCCAGGCGGCCCAGCAGGCTGTCCAGGCCGCGCTTGCGCAGGTGAATGCCGCCGCAGTGGCCTCCCAGGTGGGTTTGGCGGCGTTCAAGCGGGTGCAAGGCCAGGCCTTGCCGGTTGACCAGGTCCAACAGGTGGGCGGCGACCTGTACCAGCAGGCGCTCAAGTTGGAGAATTTGCAGACCGTCCATGTGGACTACGCTCTTTCGAGCAATCCTGGCGGACAGTCGATGGGAGCCCAACTGCAGCAAGGTCTGGGGCAATCGGTGCCGGGGATGGGGACGATGTTCGTGCTGATGAACATCTTCGGAGGAATGGCCGCCCTGATCGTCGAGCGCCAGCAGTGGACGCTGCAGCGCCTGGCAGTGATGCCGGTCTCGCGCAGCACCCTGCTGACTGGCAAGATCCTTGCACGCTTCTCTCTTGGGCTGCTGCAGTTCCTGGTGGTGTTCATCGTCGGCGCCGTGTTCAAGATGAACTTCGGCAAGGATCCCCTTGCCCTGGTGTTGCTGGTGATCGTTTATTGCCTTGCCATCACCGCCCTCGCCTTTGCGATCGGTTCGGGGATGAAGAACGCCGCCCAGGCCAGCATGCTCGGGCTGCTGTTGACCCTGATCCTTGCACCCATCGGCGGCGCCTGGTGGCCGATGGACATCTCCCCCAGGTTCCTGCAAATCATTGGGCGCATTTCACCGGTCGCCTGGGCCATGGATGGCTTTACCGCCCTGACCTACAAAGGAGCAACTCTGGTGGATATCCTGGTTCCGCTGGCGGTCCTTGCGGGCATGACGATTGTGCTATTCCTGATCGCCATTCCGCGCTTCCGCTACCAGGTGGACTGAGGCGGAGGCCGTTCCGATATGAGTAGAGACAATCGGCGCGAGCAACGAGTAGGTTTGTTGTTCCGAAAGGAAAATCAGGCATGAAACCAACAGTCATCTTGGGATATTTCTGGAAATTGCCGGTGTGTGTTCTGGGGTCCTTCCTTGGCTTGTTCCTCAGCGGCATAAGCCTGCAAGCGTTGGGCTTCCCGACACCGGTGATGCCAGGCGGTATAAACGTAAATACATTTGCCACCTGGTTTCTGTTGGGAAGCATGATCCTGGCATTTGGGCTGTCGTTCCTCTCGTATTCCCTGCGATGTAACTGGCTTGCCCGCTGGGTCATCCTTGAGGAGCTGATCTGGGTTTTCAGTCTGGTGGGGATGGTGCTTTCATCATCCTTGTTTACGAAGGCAGGATTGGTGCATGCACTTGGAAACGGTCTTTATACCATGCTCAATTTTCTTATTCCAAGCCTGTTCCTCACTTCGGTTGTAGCCATTCTTTTCCAGCCAAAGCTGCCAATCCAAGCACGCCTGCGGGCTTTATTCACAATAGATAAAATTAGAGAAAGGTTGATGAACCAATGATTTCCTAAAGAAGAAGCGCAGGAAATGGAAGTTAATAAAAGAAGTTTACGAAACACGAAAAAAAGGAGTGATTCCACATGGAACTAAATAATGCCCTCGTAATCGAGACCCACGGCCTGAGCAAAGTCTTTAAGAATGTCAATGCACTCACGAGCCTGGATCTCAAAGTATCGCAACATTCGATTTTTGGCTTTCTGGGTCCGAATGGGGCCGGGAAGACAACCACGATCAAGCTGCTCTTGGGTTTGGCTCATCCGACAGGCGGCGGCGGAACTGTCTTTGGGTATGATATCGAGCGCCAAAGCGTACAGATACGCCGGCGCGTTGGATACCTGGCCCAGGACCCACGTTACTACGAAACCATGACCGCTCGACAGACGCTGCGCTTCACCCTGGGGTTCTTTTTCAAAGGACCAGGAAATAAGATGGAAGAACGCATCGAAGAAACCATTGAGCTGGTCGGCCTGGCCGATAAAGCCGACCGGCCCATCCGCGGCTTTTCGGGCGGAGAACGTCAGCGCCTCGGAATTGCTCAAGCCCAGGTCAATTACCCCGACTTGCTCATCCTGGATGAACCCGCCGCCAGCCTTGATCCGATGGGACGCCATGATGTCCTGGAAGTGATGGAGCGATTACGCAAGTACTCCACCATTTTCTATTCCACGCACATCCTGGATGACGTTCAGCGGGTCAGCGATACAGTCTGCATACTCAACCACGGGAAATTGGTGGCGCAAGCCCCAATTCAGGAATTGCTGGTAGGTAACGGCCAGGTTCTATACAGGTTGGAGACCATGGGAGATATCCAGCGCCTCCGTCCGCTCATAGCCGGGCAATCCTGGGTAACAGCCGTACAAGTCAATCAGTCGAATGGCCGGTCGGATTGGCAGATCAATGTGTGTGATTTTATGGCTGCTGAGGAGCAGCTGCTCGGGCTGGCGACGTCCGATCCGACCGTGCGCGTGACCAACTTTGGCCAGGCGAAGCTGGGATTGGAAGAGGTCTTCATGAACCTGGTCGGAGGAAACAGCCATGGCAAGTAATAATGAATTAAACGTGGTTGGGAATCAGGGTTGGTGGCAGGGATTTGCGAACCTGTTTCGAAAAGAAAATCACCTGTGGTGGCGTACCAGTCGCTGGTGGGTACAGGCTCTCATTTGGTTGGCAATCGCCAATGGGATCTTATTCATGGTCATTGGCATCGCCCCACAAATGGACAACCCCTCGGGCTCGGGCGCGAACGCACAAACTAGCCAAGCTACCGGGCAAACCCAAGAGAACCTAGCTTTACTTGGTTTGACCGTTTTTCTGAAGATGGCGGGGATCGCGATTGCCATTGGCGTAGTGGTTCTGGGCCAGGAAACTTTGATCAGCGAAAAACAATCCGGCACAGCTGCCTGGGTTTTGTCTAAACCGGTCTCCCGCGCAGCGTTCATCCTGTCAAAAGTCGCATCCCACACCTTGGGGATCCTGCTGACCATGGTGATCCCGCAGGGATGCGTCGCCTACCTGACAATCCTCTCAATCACCGGAAAAGCCTATCCCATTTGGCCATTCATCGGGGCTCTGGGAATGCTTTTCCTGGGCCTGTTATTTTGGCTCACCTTGACCGTCATGCTGGGCGCATTGTCCAATATGCGCGGGTTGGCGATCGGGGTGCCCCTGTTCCTGCTGCTTGGTTTTACAATTTTAGTTGAGATCGCTCCATGGACAGCCGATTACATGCCCTGGAACCTGACCAGCGCGGTAAACCCGGCCAGACAGGCGCTCTCGGTATCCCTGGTGACAGGTCAATCCTTGCCAACGCTGATGCCGTTGATTGTCAGCCTGGCCTGGTGCCTGATCTTTACAATAATCGCCATCTGGAGGTTTCAAAGGGTGGAATTGTGATTTTTCAGATCAACCTTTGGCAACCATCCCTGAATTTGCAGTAATCCTGCTGCTGATTGTTCTGATCCTCATTGGTAGAGAAAGAATGGACAAACTATGATTTCCGAATTTGGTAAATACAAAGGCTACTCCGAGCTGGTCTATGACGGCACGCAACGTACCTCCGAATACCTGACGCTCTCGGATGGTACGCGCCTGGCATACGACCTGATCATCCCGACAAAGAAGGGCATTCCCGCCGACCAGCCCCTGCCGGCGCTTTTCAAATACACCCCTTATGGGCGAGCCTGGACCATCTTTGACAAGAATGGAAAATTGCTGGTCGGCAATTTCATAGAGGGTCCCGTCCAGGTCTTTCTTCGCATCCGGCGCCTTTTGGCGGGGGAACGCGGCCGCATCCTGGACCCACTCTTCCGCGACCGCTGGCTGGGGTCGGTGGTCAAGCACGGGTATATCGTTGTCTCGGTCGACCGGCCCGGCACCGGCGCTTCCTTCAGTTCTCCGACGCCGGGCAGCATGGAGACGGCCGCAAAATTCGAAAACGAGATCATCGATTGGATCGCCGCCCAGCCCTGGTCGGATGGAAGGGTTGGCATGTACGGTGATTCCCAGCAGGCCATGGTCCAGTTCGCGGCTGCCAGCGCAGGCAACCCCCACCTTAAAGCGATCATGCCGGCTGCCAGTGATATCGAGATGTATGAAGCCGTGGAATATCCGGGTGGCGTATTCAACACTGCTTTCAATGGTCTCGTGGCAAAGAGCCTGCCCCTGCTGGATGCCCTGGCCACACCCGTCGACAGCGATCCGGATGGCGTCCTGCTGGCCGAGGCGCGCCAGGAACGCATAAGCGCAAACAATTCCCAGGTTGCCATCCAGTCTATGCTGCAAACCCCATTCCGCGACATTATCAATCAATTTGGAATCAACCCCTGGGACACGGGAGATCTCTATCAGTTGGTCGATCGTATCAACCAATCGCATACGGCCATCTACATGACGGTGGGGTGGTATGACATTTTCACCGCCGACATGTTCTACTGGTACAAAGCCCTGAGCGTTCCCCGGCGCCTGACCGTGCGCCCGACGGATCACAGCCAGGTCAGCGCCAGCAGTGAGGACTTGGATTACGCGGCAGAAGCCCTGCGCTGGTTCGATTACTGGCTGAAGGGTATAAAAAACGGCATCATGGACGAGCAGCCGATCCACTATTACGTCCAGGACGGGCCGAAAAAGGGCACCTGGCAGACCTCCAACCAGTGGCCGCTGGCAAGCCAGAAACCCACCACCTACTACTTTGGCCAAGGGAAGACGGGAAGCGTAGCCTCGGTCAACGATGGCAGCCTGGTTCCGGCTTCCCCGGCTGAGGCCTCGGCCGCGGATGCCTACACAGTCGACTATACGACCACAACCGGGACGAAGTCCCGCTGGGTGGCAGTCGAAGAAGCCCATGACTACCCCGACCTCAGCAGCCACGATGCCAAAGCCTTGACTTATCCCACGCCACCTCTGGAGGCCGATCTGGAGGTCACAGGTCATCCGGTCGTGCATCTATGGCTCAGCACGGCCGCGCCGGACCTGGATGTCTTTGTCTACTTGGAGGAAGTGGACGCAAAAGGTAAGTCCACTTACATTACCGAGGGTGATTTACGGGCCTCGCACCGCAAGCTGAGCGCTGCGCCGTTCAACAACCTTGGGCTTCCCTACCATTCCCACTTCCTGACCGACCAGCAGCCCATACCATCTGGTGAACCGTTCGAGCTGGTTTTCTCCCTACTGCCCACCTCGTACCGGTTCCACGCTGGCAGCCGCATCCGCATCACAGTTGCCTTTGCCGATGCCGGCAACTTCGACACGCCGGTGATTACCCCCGCCCCCGCGCTGCAAGTGTTACGCGATACCGGCCATCCTTCTTATGTCGATCTCCCCATCATTCAGAAGCCGTAATAAATCTGTATGCCCAGGCAAAAAAATGGATACAAAATCCTTTGCAAAGACAAAAACAGGTAGGGTTTTTATCAGGGTATTGGCAGCCGGGATGGAAAGTCGCTTTCGGTACCGGTTCTTTGGCCCGCTGAATATTCTACGCGGCGCCGATATTCTGCCTGGACAGAGTGTTTTAGAGGTGGGCTGCGGGACGGGGTATTTCACGCTTCCTGCAGCCCGCTTGATCGGTGACCAGGGATGCCTGACAGCGATGGATATAATCCCTGAGTTGGTTGAACTTGTATCCAGGAAAGTGCAGGCTGCCGGCTTGCCGAATGTCCGTGTCGTCGAAGGGGATGTACTTCATACTGGCCTGGCTCCCGATAGTTTCCACATAGTGCTGTTATTTGGCGTGATCCCTGCTCCCATGCTGCCGCTGACCCGGCTCCTGCCCGAGATGCACCGTCTTCTGCAAGCGGAAGGTACCCTGGCAGTCTGGCCCCCAATTCTTGGCTGGCTTTCCCATTCGATCCTTCAATCCGGGTTATTCACGTTCACCAACAAACGTAACGGCGTGCAAAATTTCAGGCGTTGTTAGTGTAATAAAGTTAAAAGAGAAGGATGATTCCACGAAAATTCTAATTGGTGGTTCTAATAGGATGGTTGAGTTAGCCATGCCCCGCCATTTACAGAACGAAAGGTCTTGCTTATCTGAAGTATCGCAGCTTTGCTCTGGTCTGGATCTGCCTACGCACCAGGCTGATTTTGCGCACCCTCGGAAAAGCCTCGCCGGCTCCAGCTATCGGTAGGCAGGAAACTTCAAGCCTTTGACCTGGAGCGAATAGTGATTGAACCTGGTGAGGTTTACAGTAAGGGTGACCTTTGAAAGCCGAAATATCAAGGAAAAGATACCACCTGCGATACCACCTCGCGAGTGATGAAAAAATGCCATTTCTCCGGCATACTAGAGGTGTTTGAGATGCCCAGTTTACCGAACAGTTTGTAGGGAGAATCATCATGCCTCAACAAACATCCGTCTTGCGAGCCTCAAGGTCTAGGGAGCAAAGCCAGGCAGCCTATCAGGCCATCCTGGACCAATGGCCGGTTCCCTATGAAGAACTCTCCATCCCGACCCGTTTCGGCGCCACGTCTGTGATTGCCTGTGGACCAAGAGAGGCGCCCCCGGTGATGCTCCTGCACTCTGGTGATGCGCATGAGCCCGTCTGGGTGCGTAATGTCGCGGTACTCAGTAAAACCTACCGGGTGTATGCACTGGATGTGATCGGGGAATTGAACAAGCGCATTCGCATTCGCCCGATCCGCAGCCACCGGAAGCTCATGGAATGGATGGCCGACCTTTTTGATGGTTTGGACATCGAAAGTGCGGATCTGGTTAGCAGTTCGAATGGATGGTTCTTTGCTCTTGAAACCGCAATGTATCTACCCAGGCAGACCAGAAAAACCCCTTTGATGACTGTGCCGGAGGATCCCGCCTTCCCAATCCGGGAAAGCTTACCCATGTGAAGAGCGAATGGACCAAGTGGACTGATCTACATAATCAATAAGGAGAAAAAAATGAACCAATTACCCGTTCCTTTCGTGGAAGACTGGAGGAACGAGGAAAAGGAGAAACCATGCCACCTGAACGTAATTCTAATTCGAAAGGTAACCAGGGCCGCGAACTGAACCGACCCGCTCGAACTGGCTTCTGGGACAGGCTTAGAAACATGCCGGTGACCCGCCTGGCGTGGTTGTGGCTGCTGATCGGGTTTGGTCTGCTGCCGTTTAATTTCTTTAACATGACCATCCCGCTGGCAGTCTGGCTGGCACCGGTATTCCTGTTGCGTTATACACGCACTGTACGAAGGACAGGCATTGCTTTGTCGCTGATTTTTTTCAGTTATGCGGTCAGCATTTCCATCGCCGTGTATAGCGGCGAGTCCACCAGTCCGGCGTTATCCATCCTCGGGATCATTCTCTTTCCCTTGATCAGAGGGGTGGCGTATACGCTGCCTTATGCGCTCGACCGTCTGATCGGCCCGCGTCTGGGTCCATGGGCGCGCCTGCTCGTTTTCCCGCTGGCGTTTACATCTATAGACTGGTTGATGTCGTTGGGCAAGATCATCAATTCCACCGGATCGCTCGCCTACTCCCAGACCGAAAATCTCGCGCTAGTGCAGATCCTTTCCATTACCGGAATGTGGGGGATAACCTTCCTGATTATGTGGTTCGCCTCGACCGTGAATGCGTTGTGGGAAAATGCTTTCGACTGGCGACCGGTGCGAAGCATCCTTGGGACCTTCATGGGTGTGCTGCTGGCGGTTTTCCTCTTTGGCAGTGTACGGCTGACCTTTTTTGCACCGTCCTCTCCGAGCGTTACAGCGGCAACCATCACCCTCGACGACTCCATTTCCAAGCACGCCTCCAGCGGGATTGATTGGACCACCTTTTACACAGCCACTGACGCCCAGCGTGCCGCCGTACGACCGCAATTCGAAGCTTCCGTTAATCAGCTGCTGGCGCGCACTGAAACCGCGCTGCGCGGTGGCGCGAAAATCGTAGGCTGGCAGGAAGGCGCGGGACCCGTCCTGGAGGAAGATGAACGCAGCACCCTGGACCGGGTGGCCGCGCTGGCCAGGCAGTATGATGCTTATATCGAGGTTTCGTTCGGATTGGTCACCCGCGCCGATGTGCAACACTTCGTCCGCAACCAATCCATTCTGGTGGACAACACCGGCAATATTCTCTGGACATACAACAAAACCTATCCGGTCTTTCCTTCAGAAACCTATGTTGTTCCAGCCGGCGATGGAAAGCTGCCGCTGGCCGACACGCCATATGGCCGCCTGAGCACCGCCATCTGCAACGACTTTCATTTTCCGATTCTTATCCGGCAGGCAGGAGAAAATGGCGTGTACGTTGTCATCGCGCCTTACAACGATCTCCATCCTTTTGAGTTGGCCGACGAGGCCACATCCATGGTCCGCACTATCGAAAACGGTTTTTCGCTGGTACGCGCCGCCGGGCATGGGCCATCCACGATTATGGATTACGAAGGTCGCACACTTGCTTATCAGAACTACTATACCAACAGCAGCGGCATCATGCTGACTACCGTTCCGACGCATGGCGTCACGACGATCTACAGCCGCATTGGCGATGTCTTTGCATACCTGTGTGTTGCCGGGCTGGCCTTTCTCGTCGTTTGGGCATTCTTGCATCGGAAACAACCTGCACCAATTCCTCAGAATGAATCCAAATAAATATTGAATAGGACCTACACACAGAAGGTATATCATTGGTTGGAATTAATCGGCGCTGGAGCAAAATCGTTGCGTTTGTCCTTTTGATATTCGCAATCAGTTCTGTTTTCAAGGAGAATGAGCATGCCCCGGAAAATCTATGTTTTTAAATCACCCGCAAGCAAAGCCAAGTACTATGCAGCCTATGAGGCAATGTTGAAACGATGGCCGGTTCCCTATGAAGAACTCTACATTCCCACACGCTTCGGCGACACGCATGTCATTGCAAGCGGCTCCCCTGGCGCCTCTGCACTCGTTCTTTTCCATTCCGCTGGGAGCGGCGCGGTGCAATGGTTCCGGAATGTGAAAGCGCTCAGCCAGCGCTACCGCACTTATTCTATCGATGTGATCGGAGAAGTTAACAAAAGCATCACGACTCGAAAGATCACGAAGCGTCAGGAGTTTGTGGACTGGATGGAGGATCTGTTCAACGGATTGCATATTGAACGCGCCAATCTGGTTGGGAACTCATTTGGTGGTTTCCTGGCATTCAATACCGCGCTTTATTTGCCTGAGCGGGTCAAGAAAGTGGTACTCATCAGCCCGGCGGCTGTTTTTATGCAGATATGGGCTTTCTACTTCCATCTCGCATTTCCTTACAAGATCGGATATACACTTGGATCAAAGCGCGTGACCATGAGCGGATTCAATTGGATCTGGCAAGGTTTCCCCAGGGATGAGTGCTTCACACAATACACACGGCTCAGCAAGACGAACGGTTTTCCCAGTAACCAGTTTATCCCACCTGTTTACAGCGATGAAGAACTGAGCAAGATTCACACACCCATGCTGCTGCTGATTGGCGACCATGAGGTGATCTACAACCCGCAGCGTGTCATCCGGCGGGCTGTCAGGCTGGTCGACGGCTTGAGGGCCGAGGTCGTCCCGAACGCTAACCACAATGCTCAAGTCACCGCCCCTGATCTGGTCAACAAGAAGATCCTGGACTTTCTTGCCAATTAGCGGATTAATATGGGAGATGACTTTCATGAGAAAATTCAACAGTGTTTGCATAATCACCCAAGATGTACGGCGGCTGCGCGACTTCTACCAGAATGTGCTGCAGGTATTGGCGGAAGGTGATGATACCTTTGTAGTGCTTTCCTCCCAGGGTTCGAAATTGTCTTTGTGCTCCGCACATCAGATGGAAGAAATGGCGGACGGTTCAACGACTGGCATGGGATATGGAAACTGTGTGCTTGAATTTGAAGTTGAGGACGTCGACCAGGAGTATGAGCGACTGAAGGCGTTGGATGTCCTGTTCGTTAAGCCTCCAACCACCCAACCCTGGGGGCTGCGTTCAGTCTGGTTTCGTGATCCGGATAGGAACATTGTCAATTTCTATGCAAATGTTATCGGAGGAATAAATGAATGAGATCGATAAAGACGAGATTGTTCGTTTGACGGAGGAGTACGGCGGGCAATGGGGCATTAACCATACACGCCGGCTCTTGCACCTCATTTCGATCATTGGCAAAGGGCAGCACTATAACGCGGAGCTGATCTGGGTTGCTGCCCATTTGCACGATTGGGGTGGTTACACCAAATGGATGCAAACGGGCGTGGATCACGCGTTACGGTCCCGGCAAGTGGTCGAAGGATTTTGGGCGGAAAGAGGCTATTCGACAGAACTCCTGGTGCCGATCCTGGAGTGCATAGAGTTCCATCATAGCTGTGATCCCAACAGACAGATTGAATCCATTTTACTCAGTGATGCAGATGCGCTGGACTTTTTAGGCGTGGTGGGAGTGTTGCGTGATTTTTCCAAAAAGCCCAGGGATCTGCGGAAAGCATACGAAATCGTGCAAAGCCGCAAGGCAAAACTGGTTCAGGCGATCTGTCTCGAGACGTCGAAGAGGCTGGCAGCCCGGCGGATTAAGCGCATGGAACGGCTGCTTGCAGATTTTGAAGAAGAGACCTTTGGTTACTTCTGAGTGCCACTTTCTTCGACCTGGGGATTAGCCGCACGGGAATAGAACCGTTGCCGTTCTTCCCAAATGAATCACGGGCGTACATTCATTTTGCTGCTATTTGAAAGTAAAATAGCCTTGAGGAAGAAATGAAATCTTATCGCAAAGAGCTCTGGTTCAATCTGCCCAATCGCCGCGGTTTCGTCAACATAACTCCTGAAGTGGAGAAAGCCCTGGCGGAGAGCGCCATCCGGGAGGGATTGTGCCTGGTGAACGCCATGCACATCACTGCGTCGGTCTTTATCAACGATGATGAGTCCGGATTGCATCACGATTACGAGGAATGGCTGGAAGGGCTGGCTCCGCACGAACCGGTCGGGAAGTACTGGCACAACCGCACCGGCGAAGATAACGCGGATGCCCACCTCAAGCGTCAGGTGATGGGACGTGAAGTGGTCGTGGCAGTGACCGAAGGCCGGCTGGATTTCGGCCCGTGGGAGCAGATCTTCTACGGCGAGTTCGATGGACGCAGAAGGAAGCGTGTGCTGGTTAAAATCATTGGTGAATGAAGACAAGATCATCCGTTTTGGGATCGCACCTTGGATAAAAAACCATTCCATACTCTTGGAAGACTGGCACTTGGGTTTTTCACCCTGGTCTGTTTGCTGCTTCAGCCGGCCTCCGCTGCTTCTCGGACAGCCGCTCAGGGACTAGCGCCACTGAAAAGCGACGCTCAGCCTCCCCAGACCGGTGATCGGAAGATCCCTGCTGAAGCGGTCAGCGCAGTTCCTCAGATTGGCGGTTGTGCCATGTTCCCGGCGAATAATATCTGGAACACGCCTATAGACAAATTTCCGGTGGATCCGCATTCGTCCGCCTGGATCAACACGATCGGCCGCACAACCGGCTTTCATATGGACTTTGGGTCGGGCACATGGGATGGCGGCCCGATCGGGATTCCCTATAACGTTGTCGATGCGACAGCCCCAAAGGTGACATTTGTTTTTCAATACGATGATGAATCTGATCCCGGCCCCTATCCCATGCCGGCCAGCCCGCAGATCGAATATGGGAGCGACCATCACCTTTTAGTCGTGGATAACAGCACCTGCACTCTCTATGAAGTTTATGCTGCCCATAAGTCTGGTGGCAAATGGTACGGTGGCTCGGGTGCGATCTGGCAGCTGAATTCGAACGCCCTGCGCCCCGATACCTGGACCTCCGCAGACGCTGC
This sequence comes from uncultured Chloroflexia bacterium, assembly GCA_963827305.1. Taxonomy (GTDB): domain Bacteria; phylum Chloroflexota; class Anaerolineae; order Anaerolineales; family Villigracilaceae; genus UBA877. Next base: position 4,916 of record CAWHAM010000007.1, on the reverse strand, counting down.
CGGCCTGCCAATCCTGCCAGGTCTGGTGCGGTACGACGAGATCGTCGCGGGTGCGATCAACCACGCCATCCGTTTCACGGCTTCCGCGACCAACCGCTATATCTGGCCCGCCCGCCACCTGACCTCGGATGACCCCAATTCTCCTCAAATTCCTCCCATGGGGGCGCGCTTCCGTTTGAAAGCCTCCTTTGATATTTCCCCTTATCCTAATGAACTGCAGGTGATCCTGCGCGCCATGAGGACCTATGGGATCATCCTGGCAGACAACGGCTCAGACTGGTACGTCAGTGGTGTTCCGGATGAACGCTGGGACAATGACATGCTCCACAAGCTCGATGCTCTCACCGGGAATGATTTCGAAGCGGTAGACTCTTCCGGGGTGATGGTTGATCCCGATTCCGGACAGGCTTTCCAGGCCGATCTGTTGAAATTGTTCTTACCGCTTATAATTTCGTTCAGTTGAAAGAAAAATTCTGTTGTACTCCTTCGTGTCCTTCGTGTCAAGAATATATAAGGAGTTTTCATGAAGCGCCTGCGCTGGTACGACTATCTCACGGTCAACATATTCTGGTTGGGGCTGAATATCCGCAACACCGCCCTGGGCTCCATCTTCATGCCTTATCTGGTGGGCATCTTCGCACCGGAAGCCATCAAGAATACCGCCCTGGGTGCCATGCGCTCGGCCGGACTGGTGATCGCCATGCTGGTGCAGCCTGCCGCCGGGATGTTAAGCGACCGTTCCACTTCCCGCTTTGGACGGCGCCGGCCCTATATCCTGGTCGGGGCGCTCTTCGACTGCCTCTTCCTGGCGGCGATTGCCCTTTCCCAGACCTACTGGGCCTTGCTGATTGCCATCCTGCTGATCCAGTTCTCATCCAACGTTTCTCATGGCCCACTTCAGGGCCTGATCCCCGACCTGGTGCCCGAAGACCAGCGCAGTCATGCCTCGGCAATCAAGTCCATCATGGAATTGCTGCCGGTCGTCCTGGTCGGGCTGACCATCGCCAAGATGGTCGGTGCCGGCCACCTGGACGCAGCGATCTTCGTCACCGGACTGTCCCTGCTGGTGGTTACGTTAATCACGATGGTCTTCGTCAAGGAAACGCCGCTCCAGGAGAAACCAACCACGCCGTTCTGGCCGCCGATGGTACGCGTCCTGGGGATGCTGGGCGGAATTGCCATCGGAGCCGTGGCCGGGCTGTTGGGTGGCGGATTGGTGGGCGGGCTGGCCGGGTTGGTCACCCTGGCATTCACGGACAAGGCCACAGCCCTATCCGTGGGCATTGGCGTGGGCGGGGCAGTCGCCATGCTGGTGGCGGTGGTGGCCGGGGTCTGGGCAGGCTGCCTTGGAACATTGGGTCAGGATGTCCGTAAGCAGTCCGCCTTCGTCTGGTGGATCGCCAACCGGTTGATGTTCCTGGCGGCGGTCACCTCTCTGCAGGGTTCCATCTTCTATTTCGTCATGTATGCTTTCAAACTGACCGGTGAAGGAGCCTCCAGCCTGACCGGAACCCTGACGTCAGTGATCGGGATTTTCATCATTATTACGGCCGTCTTCAGCGGCTGGATCTCGAATTGGGTTGGCCGCAGGCGGCTGGTGATGATCAGCGGTGTCGTTGCGGCGGTTGGGAATATCCTCCTGCTGGTAACCATCTGGGTGCCCAAGCTGGGCATCGTCTATGTGGCCGGTACCATCATTGGCATCGCCACCGGATTGTTCATGACCGCCAACTGGGCGCTTGGCACCGACTTGGTGCCGGCGAACGAAGCCGGACGCTATCTCGGCATCTCGAACCTGGCGGGGGCGGGGGCGGGCATTGTCGGGGCGGGCATCGGCGGGCTGGTGGCCGACGGCATCAACCATTATTTCATGGGGCTGGGCTATTTCGCGATTTTTGCCGCCTATGCCATGCTCTTTGCCTTGAGTGCGCTTACCCTTCGATGGGTCAAGGATAGCGTCAACAGACAGGCTTAATGACGGGCTTCGTTTTGGAAAGGATTTTCACATATGTTGCAGCTTCGACGATTTGGCCGTACGGAACACTTGAGCAGCGTTGCCATTTTTGGCGCAGCTGCTTTCTGGGAAATCAGCCAGGAGCAAGCTGACCACATGATGGAACTGGTGATCGCTTCGGGCGTGAACCACATTGACGTTGCGCCTTCCTACGGGCAGGCTGAGCAGCGCCTTGGACCCTGGATGCGGCGTGAACGCGGGCGCTTCTTCCTGGGCTGTAAAACCACGGAGCGTACACGCGGCAGGTGCCTGGACTGAAATGCGACAATCCCTCAAACGCCTGCAGAGCTTTACTTTCGATTTATACCAGTTGCATGCCGTCACCAGCTTCGAAGAGCTGGATGCGGTGACTGCTCCCGGGGGTGCGTTGGAAGCGCTGGTGGAAGCCCGCCAGGCCGGCTTGATCAAGTATATCGGCATCACCGGTCACGGGGTGAATGCCCCGGCCATTTACCTGGAAGCCTTGAAGCGCTTTGACTTCGACTCGGTCACCTTCCCACTGAACTATGTTCAGGCGGGTAATCCGGAGTATTACCGGCAGGCCGAAGAACTCATCCGCCAGTGCCGTCTCAGGGACATGGGACTCGATGGTCATTAAATCCATTGCGAAGGGGGCCTGGGGGGAAAAAGAAAAGACTCATACCACTTGGTACGAGCCGTTTCCTGAAATGGATCAAATTCAACCGGCAATCAATTTTGTGCTCTCGCACGCGATCACCGGCATCTGCACGGCTGGGGATGTCCGCCTGCTACCGATGGTGCTGAAGGCTTGTGAGAATTACGTCCCGATGTCTCTGGAAGAGCGCGGTAAGTTGATCGAGTTTGGGCGGCCTTATCAGCCGTTGTTTGTATAGATAGTTTAACTTTCCGGCTTGTCTTCCACCAGAATCATAACCCTGAAGCTCTCGGCGGCTTTCAGGTTTTTCTCCTTGCCGGTTTCGGCGGCCCATTCCCGCATCATCTCAGTGGGATCCCAGTCACCTAGCTGGCTGGCGTGTTTCTTGAGGGCGGCAATTTTCAGGTTCAGGGTTGCGTGCGTGTCCACCCAGACATCCGGTTTTTCAGCACCGTGCAGGTATAGCTTTTTGACGTTGTGCGGTTCGTAACCTTCGTCCAACAGGTCGGTAAAGATCAGGCGCGTCCCGGCGGACGGGAAAGTGGCGTAGACAGCCGCTTCTGCAGCGGCGCGGTGGTCGGGATGGTTGATGTAATCCGCGCCGTAGAAAACGCGCGTGGGGTCACTGGTTATGACCAGATCCGGTTTATACAGTCGGATGAGGCGCGTCAGGTCCTTGCGTAGTTGCAGGGTTGGTTCCAGCTCGCCGTCCGGGTAGTGCAGGAAAGCTGTCTGCTGAATTCCCAGGACGAGGTTGGCGGCAATCTGTTCATCTTCCCGTAAATGCGCCAGGCTGGACTTGTAGTCAGCCCCTTTGGAGGGTTCGTTCGATCCGGCGTCACCGCTGGTGACAATCACCGAGATGACCTGGCAGCCTCGTTTGACCCATTTGGCGAGTGTCCCGGCGACAGTGAATTCCTGGTCGTCCGGGTGTGCATATATGCTCATGGCTATGCCTGGGATATATCCTTTTTCGCTCATGGCGGCGATTGCACCCGATTTCAAGTTGTAACTGGCGGAATACCAAACCAGACGGATATGGCACCCGCCAGTTTTATTTGATTACGCCTAAGAGGTGTTTGGAAACTAAAGTATTGAGGTGGAAGGGCCTAATTTATTTTTCTTTTCTTTCTTCAATTTCCTTTTTTCCTTGGGATTAAGCTTGGGCTTCTTGCGTTGTTCCTTTCTACCCTTATCCTTACTGCCTTTGTCGCCCATATGTGTTTCTCCTTGTTTGGGAATAACTCACGCCTCTGGCGGCGTTGAGTTCAGTGGTTCATTAACGCTTTAAGGGTTGGATGCAGCCAGGCGGTTAGCCCTTTTGCTGCTTGCGTTTCTGCTGCTCTTCCAGCGCTTGCTGATCCTTTTGGCGTTGTAGACGCTTCTCTTCAAGCTGCTTCTCCAACTGCTGCTGCTCCTGTTGGCGCTGCTTGCGTTCCTGCTCCTGCTTCTTCTCCAATTCTTCCTGTTCCTCCAGCCGCGGTTTTTGTTCCCGGGCCTGCTCCTGCTCCAGGCGCTGCTGATCCTGCTGGCGCTGCACCCGTTCCTGGTCCTGCTCATCCTGCTGGTTTTTTTGTCCTGTATCCATGCTGTTTTCCTGTTCTTACCGTGGTCTTGTCTGAACTGCATCCATTGTACACCCTGGGCCGGGAAAAACCCCTGTTTTATGCTGCCGATTTTTGCTTCCGGGAAGATGCTGACCTGATCAACAAACAGCCTCCGTAGGAAGCCCACAGTATGGTGGGAAGTCCTCTGAAGCCGTTGTTGGTCTGCACTTACCTTGATATTTTGCGCGAAAGCCGCTTGGGTCTATAGAAGGCAACGAAGCCGGCAGCGGTAGGGCGGCTCGACTTTTCTCATTTTCGCGCCGCGTCTGTCTGTGGGGCTGCTGCCTGTCCCGAGCGCCTTTCTCGGGAGAGCCGGTGTTGGGCGGAATATTTTTTATATTGTAGAATATTGGATAATAATTATCACCCTCTTCTATTATTTTGCGGTATATTCTTGTTTTGCATATAACTCGAGATAACCACAATTTTGACAACGAAACGCACCAATTGGAATATTGACATCGCTTTGCGGATCAACCCCGCCTAAAAATGATTTCTTTGGTATACCTTCACACCAAGTAGAAATTTTTAAATTATTGTGGAAATAGTTTGGAACAAATCCTTGGATCATTTTTTTTTACATTTTGGACATACTACAATTTCTTCAGACATAAAATACTCCTCTCGAGTTAATATCCTTTACAAAATAATCCCTTTGAGAAATAACTTGATTCCGCCC